>NZ_JBGAGS010000028.1:0-100621 GCF_044226605.1 Prosthecobacter sp.
AAGTGCACACGAGGAAATAACGCGCCAACTAGAGCATTGATTTAACTCATTCATAATGAGTGGCGCACCCGTCAGGATTCGAACCTGAAACCTTCTGATCCGTAGTCAGATGCTCTAATCCGTTGAGCTACGGGTGCGTTAAAGTTTGTTAAAACCGCCGTGTTGGAAACAGCGGGCAGAGAGAGTAGACCAGTGCATGCCTTTGTCAATCACTCCGACACATTTTATTCATTTCTTGCCGCAAACTTCAGCGTGACTGCTCATATGCATGCGCAACGCGAAGCACCGTGGCTTCATCCAATGCTTTGCCCACGATCTGCAGACCCACGGGAAGAGCCTTGCCCTCCACGTCCACATTGCCACAAGGCAGGCTGATTCCAGGGAGGCCGGCAAGATTGACAGGAATGGTGAAGACATCTTCCAAGTAAGCGGCGAGCGGGTTGTCTTTGAGCTCGCCCAGTTTGTGCGCAGGTGTCGGGCTGGTGGGAGAGATGATGACATCCACCTGCTTGAAGGCCTCGGTAAAGTCATTGCGGATCAGCGTGCGCGCCTTTTGCGCGCGGATGTAATAGGCGTCGTAATACCCGGAACTGAGCATGTAGGTGCCCAGCAGGATGCGCCGTTTCACCTCGGGCCCAAAACCTTCGGAGCGGGAGAAGGTGTACTGATCCATCAAATTCCCGGCAGCACTGCTGCGGTGCCCGTAGCGCACGCCATCAAAACGAGCGAGATTGGCCGAGGCCTCTGCGGGAGCGAGAACATAATAGGTGGCCACTCCCAGCTCGGTGTGCGGAAGGCTGATTTCTTCAATGATGGCGCCCAGGGACTCCAACTGGCGGATGGCCGCCTGCACGCTGGCAGAAACACCGGCGTGGATGCCGTCGATGTAATACTCCTTCGGCAGGCCAATGCGCAGCCCCTTGATGTCTCGACCGAGGGACGCGGTGAAGTCCGGAACGTCCACGTTCAGTGAAGTGGAGTCGAGGGCATCATGACCGCAGAGATGGTTCAGCAGGAGGGCTGAATCTTCCACTGTCTTGGTGACAGGACCGATCTGATCGAGCGACGACGCGAAAGCAACCAAGCCAAAGCGTGAGACGCGGCCATAGGTGGGCTTGATGCCGACGCAGCCGCACAGGGCAGCGGGCTGGCGGATCGAACCACCTGTATCGGAACCAAGAGCGGCGACCGCGAGATCCCCTGCCACTGCGGCTGCACTGCCCCCACTGGAGCCGCCGGGAACGCGGGAGAGATCGCGCGGATTGCGGGTGACGCCAAGTGCGGAGTTCTCGGTGCTGGAACCCATGGCAAACTCATCCATGTTGAGCCTGCCAAACGGGATGGCGCCGGCGGCGCGCAACTGACGGATGGCTCCTGCGTCATAGGGGGAGGAGTAGTTCTCCGCGAGGATGCGAGACCCGCAGGTGCAGGGCTGGCCCGTCACGTTCATGTTGTCCTTCACCGCGATTGGAATGCCACCGAGGGGCTTGGTGATATCGGCGCGGTCTGCTTCGGCAAGCGCGGTCTCCACATCCCAGGACAGATAGGCGCCAATCTCAGTGTTGCGGGACTCGATAGACTTTGCGACATCCAAAACGATGTCGCGTGGCGTGATTTCACCTGCAGTGATGCCTTGGCGCAAGGCTGCAATGGTGGAGGAGGCAAGCATAGGAGGGAAAGGCGGAAAAAGAAAAAGGGGGAAGGCGGGCTGTTACTCGATGACCTGCGGAATTTGAATCTGGTCCGCGACGCGTTTGGGAGCATTGGAAAGCGCCTGGTCCTGGGTGAAGCCCGGGCGGGGCACATCCGCGCGCAGCACGTCATACACGGGAATGGCATGGGCGGTGGGCTCCACTCCGTCCAGGTCGTAGCGGGTCAGGGTGTCAATGTAAGTCAGGATGCCGTCAAGCTGGGAGGCATACCGCGTGGCTTCCTCCTCGTTCAGCGAGAGACGGGCCAGCTTGGCCACATGGTTGATATCGATCTGATGAGCGTCAGGCATGGTAAACCGCCCTTTTGGCAGCAGGTGCCATGGAATGCAAACAAAAGGCACAGACTGTTAGCAGTCTGTGCCTCAGAAAAAATGACCTTATGATGTTACCAGCCTTGGGCGGAGGAATAAGGAATTTCGGAACGGAATCCCACTTCTGGCGGGAACTGGGTGTATCCCCACCAGGAGTCCACGTTCTCCTTGTGATGATACGGAGGGCGGTAGGTGCGCTTCCAGCTGGGCACCGGGAAAGTGGCGATCTCATAGAGGCCGTAGCCAGCTCTCACCAAAGTGCGCTTCGTGCCTTCAACGAGCATGTCAGAAGCAGCTGCGATGGAACCGTCGGACTCATTGGTCTTGCGCCACACGGCAGGATATTCGAACCAGCCAAAAAGCACATTGCCCACACCACGGCTAAGCTTACGGCTCCAAGTGAAATGATGCCCTGGAGGGGACTGGATGTCTCCATAGGCAATGCTGGAAACGGCACAGAGAGTGAAAGCGAGGAGTAGAAAACGGTTTTTCATGCGACTTAATGATGATTAACAAAATTTGGCGGTGTTTGGCAACCATTAATTGTGTTTTTTGCCACCCACCGTTCATCGCTGCCGGGGCGGAAACTGGCGGTACAGAAGCTGCCGTGCCTGCTCCAGGGCCGCAGGCGTCACGGGATGGTCCACAGTATTGGTCATTTCTGCCTCGTCGCGGCTGTGGTCATAGAGCTCGCTTGCCACCACGCTGCCACTGTCAAAGTCGCGCCATTCAGTGTAGCGAAGCGTGGGGGTGCGGACGCTCACTCCCATGACTTCCGGCCTGGCACGTGGGGCGCGGTCCGGGTAGGGCGGGCGCGGGTGCTGGGTATAGGCCGCTTCTTTGACTGTGGCATGGGGGTCATCCAAGACTGGAACGAGACTGGCGCCCTCCATCCCGGGGGCACTGGGCACCCCGCACACGGCGGTGACTGTGGGGAACAGGTCCACCATTTCCACCAGGGTGTCCGTGCTGGCTCCGGCGTGTTTTGCCTTGGGCGGCACGATGATAAGCGGCACGCGGGCGTCGAGTTCGAAATTCGAAGTTTTGGCCCAGAGGCCATGCTCCCCGATGTGGTATCCGTGGTCTCCGGAGAAAACGATGAGCGTGGAGTCGAGAAGGCCCTGCTGTTCCAGCGCAGCAATCACCTTCCCCACCTGCGCGTCCATGTAGCTGATGCCGGCAAAATAGCCGTGCCGCATCTCTGCCGCCTGTTCTGCGGTGGGCTGCTTCTGGTTTTCCGCCGGGCCCAGAATTTCAGTGCTCTGGTGAAACGCTATCTCAGGAGCGGCGACCGGTCGCGCAGGATCATACGCAGGGAGTTTTTCCCTCTGGTAGAGGTCCCAGTATTTTTTCGGGGCATTGAACGGAGCATGTGGTTTCCAAAAGCCTACCGCCAGGAAAAAGGACTCGTCCTTAATCTCGCCAAGGACGCGCACAGCTTCAGCCGCCACACGGCCATCATAGTAGGCTTCATCCGGCACCTCCCGGCACTCACACAGCGGCACTTTGCCATATTGGCGCAAATTGCTGGAAAGAGTGGCGAAGTTCGGTGGCATCTCCCCTGAAACCTCAGGGATATCATCCCCATGATTAGCATAGTGCAAGAATTCCGGAGCGCTCCAAGATCGGGGATCTCCATGTTCTTTGGTGTGCCAGTTGTGGAAAATCTTGCCCACGCAACGGGTGGTAAAACCGTGCTGTTTCATCCATTGAGGCAGGGTGAGAACACCCGGCTTCAACTCGCGGAAATGCGTGCCATTCACATATAGCCCCAGGGTGCCGGGACGCAAACCAGTAAGCATGGAGGACCGGGAGGGATTGCAAACCGCCTGCTGACAATAGGCGCGGCGGAAAAGCGTGCCTCGCCTGGCCAAAGCATCCAGATGGGGCGTGATGGCGACGGACCCATAGCAGCCCAGTTCGGGGCGCAGGTCATCCGCCATAATAAAGAGGACTCGGGAGCGCTCCGCTCCGTGAATGCACACAGAAGTCAGCAGAAAAAGCGCACCTAGGGCAGCGGATCGGATGGTCATGGCCGGGGATAAACGCGAGATTCGGCCCGATAATTACCCTCAACGCCGCCAAAAACTCAGGCGGCTGGGCGCTTGAGCTTGTTCCGCATCCTGCGCCATTCAGCACGATGATTCCGTGCCCATTCATTGAGGGCGAACTCAAAGCCGATGTCATGGCCCTCCTGCTCGCTGACAAGCCATTTAAGCCGCTGGATCTCCTCCTGCTCGGCCAGAAATTCTCCATAAGGGGTTCCGGGCTGGGCAGGAAGGTGAGAACTGGTCATGGCCGATGAATGAACGAATTCGAGGCGTGTTTCAAGCCAGAGCTGCCGGGAGGGGGGGAGGTAAAGGCGGGCCAGCGAGGGGACGGAGGGGGGGCGGATTTTTTCGGACTGCAAAAGAAAGCAAATGACAAGGTCTTTCGACCCTTTATATAATCAGCGACTTAAAGTCACACGTCCATGCCGGAGTAGCTCAGTGGTAGAGCATCGCATTCGTAATGCGAGGGTCGCGGGTTCAAATCCCGCCTTCGGCTCCATCCACGCGTGTTTGCCATGACCAACCCGAGCATTGCTGACAATGACCCGCCACGCCGCAGCCGAGCACGGCGCCGAGAGGCCATGATCAATGCGATAGCCACCGTGCTGGGTTGCATGGCGTTGGTCGTGATGATTGCCACGGTGGTTCGAGTCGTTATGGTAAAGCTTTGGGAATCAGCCAAGGTGAATCCTGATTACGTGCAGTCCGTGTATGACAAGGACTTGGAGAGGCGATGGTCTGGGAAAACCAAGGAAAATCCCGCCCTCCTTAACGGGGCTTCAGACGTCCATGTGCCAGAGACCCGTATCCAGGCAGAGACAGTCAGACCTGGTGAAATTACCACAACCCACAAAGGCACCGATCGACTTCCCCTGGGTAATGGTTCGATTGCCGAAACACCTTCGCTGATTCAGGATATCGACAGCAAAAGGCCAAAGATCGAGCATGCCGTCCGAGGCTTTTTTGAAGCCGCGAGCCTTGACCAAAAGCTGCTTTACTCCCGTGATCCCTCCCGGGTGCGGCCGCTGATGGAGAATTATTACGAGAGCCATGCCCAGCAACCGCTCGAATGGAAGAGCCTGGGGTGGGTGCTGCCCGTGGAGGAAGAAGGATACCGGCTTGGCTACGCCCAGGCGATCTTTGCCAATGCGGAACCCGTGAGCCTGATCATCGAGGAGAAAGATGACGGAAGTTTCCGAGTGGACTGGGAAAGCTCCGTCCGCTACAGCGAGGCCAACTGGGAGGAGTTCATCAAGACCCAGCCGACAGCGCCGAAGCTGTTCCGAGTGATCGCCTCCAAGCCCCAAAACAGCCCTCCCGACTCGCCTCCAATGGGCAGCGAAGTCCTCGAAATCAAGCATCCTGACGATAATGACGTCATTTATGCCTACTTTGATCGTAAAGATCCTAAGTTTCAGCCACTTCTCCAGCAACTCCAGACCGGAAACTGGAAAGACGTCCCGTTAACTCTTCGACTCTGTTATCCTGGCCCAACCGGCAATGGCAAAAATGCACGGATTGCAGCAGTCGAAGGCAAAGGATGGCTGATATTGCACGGAACCAGGAGCTAGACTGTGAGCAAACCTAAACGAAATACGAAAAAGGCGGCCCGGGGTAAGGCCATGCCTGCCCCCAAGAAAACCGTGGCCTCCAAGAAAAAGGCCCCTTCCAAGCCAGCCAAGAAAGCGCTGCCGCAAAAGAAAACGGTTTCTACCAAGAAGGCTGCTCCGCAAAAGACCGCTCCAAAGAAGCCAGCCGTCAAAAAGGCCATTGTCAAAAAATCTGCTGCGCCGAAGCCTTCGGTGAAAAAGAAGGCTGTGACGAAGGTTCCGGCTCCAAAAGCCAAGGTCCCAACGCCCAAACCTGCCCCGGCCCCCGCCAAGCCCGCTGCAACCAAACCTGCTGGCAAGGCACAGCCTCCAGCTAAATCAGCGGTCCCTGCCAAGCCGGCAGCAGCTCCTGCAAAGCCAGCCGCCGCTCCTGCAAAACCGGTGGCTGCCGCTGCAAAACCAGCGATTTCAAAGGCGGCTGTTCCTGCCGAGAAACCTGCTGCTACAGCCGCAGCGATTCCCGCCGCCACTCCAAAAACAACTGCGGCACCTGCTGCGGCCACAGCTAAAAAGCCTGCTCCTGCAGCGCCCGTGGAAGTTGTGGTGGAGGCTCCCCCTGCCCCGCCCCCTCCAGTTAAGAGGGTACCCACCCAGCCGCTGCCGCCACCCGGGCCTACGAAGTCGGGCGCTCTCTTTTACGACTCCCACATGCACACACCGCTTTGCAAGCACGCGTGGGGAGAGCCCGAGGAGTATGCCGAACAGGCGGTCAAAGCAGGTTTGAAGGGCATTATCTTCACCTGCCACTGCCCCATGCCGAATGGCTTCTGGCCCTCCGTTCGTATGGCCGAAAGCGAATTCGACACCTACGTGGAGCTCGTTCAGCGCGCCGCCGATGCCTTCAAGGGGAGGCTCGACATCCGCCTTGGAATCGAAAGCGAATTTTTCCCCGGCTGCGAAGAGTACATTTCCAACCTGCACCAGCGCGCCGACTTCCACTACGTGCTGGGCGCCGTGCACTGGCAGGCCAAGGAATACCTCAACAAGTTTGAAACCGGCACCATCGAGAACTTCCGCCGCACCTACTTTGAGCACCTCGCCAAGTCGGCCGAGTCCGGTCTTTACGATGCCCTCGCGCATCCTGACCTGGTGAAGAACTACCACCCGGATTCCTGGTGCTTTGCCATCGTGAAAAACACCGTCGCAGGCGCGCTGGACCGCATTGCCGCCACCGGCGTGGCGATGGAATTGAACACCTCCGGGCTCAACAAGAGCTACTCTGAGATGAACCCGGGGCTCGAAATGCTGCGCATGATGGCGGAACGCAAGATTCCCGTCGTCGTTGGTTCCGACTCGCACCGCTCCGTGCGTGTGGGCGAGCATTTCGTGACCGCCTTGAACAACCTGGCCGAAGCAGGCTACGAGAACGTCAGCTACTTCCTCAACCGCCAGCGCATCGACCTGCCCATTTCCGACGTGCTTGCCAGCTTGAAGAAGGCCGCCGACCACAACGCCTGATCTCCTCATGGTTCGCACCGGCATTGGTTACGACGTCCACCCCTTTGAAGAAGGCCGCCCGCTCGTGCTTGGCGGGGTCACCATTCCGCATTCGCGCGGCCTGAAAGGGCACTCGGACGCAGATGTGCTCAGCCACGCCATCGCGGACGCCGTCCTCGGTGCCCTCGGAGAGCCCGACATCGGCCACTGGTTTCCGCCCAGCGATCCGAGCATCGAGGGCATCTGCAGCCTCAAAATTCTCGAAAAATGCGCCGAGATTGCCGCAGGCAAAGGCATGCGGATTGAAAACGTGGACGCCTCCCTCATTGCCGAAGCGCCGCGGGTGAAACCGCATGCTGCGGCCATGAAAGCGAACATCGCTTCTGCGCTTGGCATTCAGCCGGACCAGGTCGGGGTGAAGGCCACAACGAACGAGCGCCTGGGCTTTGTGGGTCGGGAAGAAGGAATCGCCGCAATGGCGGTGGCCTGTGTCAGCAGGATCTGATTCCGGTTTAATCACAAATCTGTTTTTGTCTTCTTGCCAGCATGCGCGCAAGAGTGGAAAGAATTCATGCTCCGTCCTCGTGTTCACTGCGCATGCGTTGAAGGCTCCCTACGCCCTCATCTGCCACGCTTCATTCTGATTTCGTCACTCCCTTCTCATGTCCGACTCCGCCGCTGCCGCCGCTCTCGTCTCAGGTTATAACAAGCTCAAAGCTGCCCTCGGCAAGCGCATCGTCGGACAGGAGGCCGTCATTGAGCAGGTGTTCATCGCGATCGCCGCGGGTGGACACAGCCTGCTCGAAGGTGTGCCTGGCCTGGCCAAGACCCTCCTGGTCAAGTCCCTGGCGGACGCCATGCACCTGAGCTTCCGTCGTATTCAGTTCACTCCCGACCTCATGCCTGCGGACATCACCGGCACGGAGATCATCCAGGAAGATGCTGAGACAGGACGCCGCAAGCTCGTCTTCCAGTCCGGCCCCATTTTCTCCCAGATCATTCTGGCGGATGAAATCAACCGTACCCCGCCGAAAACCCAGGCCGCACTGCTGGAAGCCATGCAGGAAAAGCACGTCACCGTAGGCCAGGTCACGCATGAACTGCCCAAGCCCTTCTTCGTGCTGGCCACGATGAACCCCATTGAACAGGAAGGAACCTACCCGCTGCCTGAAGCGCAGAAGGACCGCTTCCTCTTCCTTATCAAAGTGGACTACCCCACCCGCAACGACGAGCGCGAAATCATCGCCCGCACCACGGGCGGAGAGACGCAGAATATCGACGCCGTCATCACGGCGGAAGAATTGCACGCCGCCCAGCAGCTTGCGCGGAAAGTTCCCGTTCCGGATCACGTCATCGACTTTGTGCTGGATCTCGTCCGCGCCACCCGGCCTACCGAGCCAGACGCATCTGAATACGTGAAGAGCATGCTGAGCTGGGGCGCGGGCCCGCGTGCCAGCCAGATGCTCGTGCTTGCCGGCAAAGTCCGGGCCCTGCTTCAGGGCCGCACGCATGTGACGACTGATGATATTGAAGCGCTGGCCGCCCCTGCCCTGCGCCACCGCCTTGTCCCCACCTTCCACGCTGAAGCGGAAGGCATCACGGTGGACCAGATTATTGCCGAGCTGGTGAAGAAGACCAAGAAGGGTGAAACGCGGGTGCTGTAAGGCTGAATTCCCGCCAGATCACACGTTCCCAAATCTCCCTCCTCTTCAGTGGCCACGCTTTCTGACATCCTGCAAGCCGAAGACATCACCAGTCTTCAGACGCTGCAGCTGTTTGCGCGCACGGTCGTGGAGGGATTCACCACCGGTCAGCACGCCTCCCCGCACAAAGGTTTCAGCGTCGAGTTCCGCCAGCACCGCCCGTATGTGCAGGGAGACGAAATCCGCCGCCTGGACTGGAAGATCTTTGGCCGCACAGACCGCTTCTACATTCGTGAGTTTGATGAAGAAACCAATCTGCGCGCAACCATCGTGCTGGATGCCAGCGGAAGCATGGGGTATCGCGGCCAGAAGGGCGTCTTAAAATTTGATTACGCACGCAAGCTCGCTGCATCTCTGGCCTACCTGCTCATGAGCCAGCAGGATGCCGTGGGCCTCATTACTTTTGACTCCAAAGTGCGGGACATCATTCCCTGCCGCACCAAGATTTCCCATCTGCACCTGATGCTGGAAACCATGGTCAAGACCACCCCGGGAAAGGACACCAGCCTCGCGCCGGTGCTGGAGTCTCTCGCCCAGCGGCTCAAGCGCCGGGGCCTCGTCATCCTCATCAGCGATTTTTTTGACGATCCCACGGCGCTTCTCCAGTCCATTGGCGTGCTGCGCAAAAAGGGCCACGAGATCATCGCCCTTCAGCTATGGGACCGTGACGAGCTTGACTTCTCGTTTGGAAACTGGGCCCGGTTTGAGAATCTCGAGGACAATGACGACTTCCTGCTTCTGGATCCCGCCACCATCCGCCAGCGCTACATGGAAGTACAGCAGCAGTTTGCCAGCCAGCTCAAGGAAGGCTTCCGCAAGCATCAGGTCGACTACCTGAGCCTGCCGACGGATGAACCGCACACTGCGGCGCTGCGCAGCTACCTTTCCCTGCGCATGCGTTAAAACAATGGGTTTCCTCCACGGCATACTTCTTTTTGGCGCAGCGGCCTTCCTCATCCCGCTGATCATCCATCTGCTCAACAAGCGGAAGGTGGTCACCGTGCGCTGGGGGGCCATGCACCTGCTTCACGAAGTGATCCGCCAGCGGAAGCGCAAGATGAAGATTGAGCAGCTTCTGCTGCTGATGATCCGCATCGCCATTCCCATCGTGCTGGCGCTGTGCCTTGCGCGTCCCGTGCTCACGGCACTGCGGTCCCTGGGCCTTGGCAGTTCCTCCCTCGTCGTGATGCTGGACGACTCCTTCTCCATGCGCGCGCCAGCAGCGCAGACAACGCTGCCAGGCGGGACGGTTTTGGAGCAGGCGCGGCAGGACGTACAAAACATTCTGACCGATCTGCCAAGCGGCTCCAGCGCCCAGGTAATTCTATCCGGTGGCTCGCCACGCAAGCTGATGGACAAGGCCACCACCTCGCTCGATCTGGTGCCGAAACAGCTCAGTGACGTGCCCTCCATGTCTGGCCCTCTCGCCGCGAATGATGCGTTTCAGGCCGCCACCTCCGCCTTGAAAGATGCGCCCAATGCCGCGCGTGAGGTCGTCATCATTTCTGACTTCCAGGAAGCCGACTGGAAGGCCATCGCCGACGGGGCCGCGCTGCCCGCGCTCGAAAATCTTTCCAAGCAGGAACCCAAGCCTCAGATCACCTTTTACCGTGTGGGCAGCGATCTCGCGGAAAACCTGAGCATTGCCAGCGCGGATGTATCCGCCCTCGTTGCCGCAGAATCCCAGCCGATCGGCATGCGGGTGCGCATCAAAAACCATGGCAAACGGCCCTGGCAGGACATCCCGGTGCAACTGGAGGCTGACGGAGCGCGCCTGCGCACTGCGCGAGTCTCCCTGGCGCCGGAAGGCGAGGCCATGCTGTCCTTCACCCATGCCTTTAACAAGGTGGGCGACCACTCCCTCTCCGTCCGCATCGAAGGCGACAGCTTTGCCGATGACAACGCCTTCCACTCCATCGTGCAGGTGCGCAATCAGCTTAATGTTCTGCTGATTGACGGCAAACCGGGCAACGAACCGCTCAGCGGTGCGACCGACTTCCTCGACATCGCCCTTGAGCCGCACACCGTCGCCGCAGCATCGCTCAAGGACCTTATCCGCACCAAGAAAATCGACGTTCGCAAAATTCGCAATGAAGACCTCCGCCAGCAGGAGGTCATCATCATGGCCGATGTGCAGCGCCTTCAAGGGCACACGCAGAACGACATCGACAAATTCGTCAAGGAGGGAGGCGGACTGCTCATATTTGCCGGACCTGAGTGCGATCTCGACTGGTACAACCGTGAGTTCTTCCGCAAGGGAGAGGGGCTGTACCCTGCCGCCATCAAAGGCCAGGCACGCGCCGATGCGGACGAGCCCGCAGCACGAATTTTGATGCAGCGGTTCACTCATCCATCAGCGCTCTATTTCAATGACGCACGCGCAGGCCGCCTGCAGGATGCTGAATTCCGCCACTGGTTTGAATTTGTGCCGCAGGGGGATCAAACCCAGCGAATCTTCAATCTGGACCGCAATGTGCCGCTGATGATCGAGAAGAAATATGGCCGAGGCCGCGTCATCGCATCCGCCACCACGGCCAATGCCGAATGGAGCAACCTGCCGCTGCAGCCCTTCTTTGTGCCCCTGATGCAACGGCTGACCACCTACCTCGCGACAGTGGGGAGCGCACCTGCATGGCAGCTCGTGGGCTCCACGATCCGGCTGCCTCTGGACAAAGCAGAACTCGGCTCCGAATTTACCCTTCGTGATCCCACTGGGCAGACGCAGACGCTGAAGTCGGTCAAAGAGGGAGATTCCGTCTTTGTGCAAAGTCCCGCCATCTCGCAGCCCGGCATCTATCAGCTGCAAAAAACGGGCACGGAAAAGGTCTCCCTGCTGGCATTCAACATCGATGGCACAGAGTCCAATCTCAAGGCTCTGCCCGTGGCAGACATTCAAAAGATCGCCCAACGCCATGACGCCGCGTATGCCGACACCCTGCCCTCCTATCAGGCGCTGGACCGCACCCGCCGCCACGGCAGCGAACTCTGGCAGCCGCTCCTCATCGCGCTGCTGATGCTGCTTTTCGCCGAAGTTCTGCTGCAACAACACATCGCCAGAGGCTGAGCTGTAACGCATGACACCGCAAACTGAAACCACCCTGCGCTTCACAGGCGGCTACCCGCCGCTGCCAGTGGTCGTGCTCGCGCTTGGCCTTTCGGCATTGATGTGGTTTCTCTACAGGCGTGAGCTGAAGTTTGTGGGCAGTCCGGCGGCAAAGGTGCCTGCGGCGCTGCGCTCACTGGCGGTGTTCATTCTCGTGCTCGCGCTTGCGGGCCCGATCCTGCGGCACGTCACCACCATTCGACAGCTGGGCCGCGTGGTCGTCGCCGTGGACAGTTCGGCCAGCATGCAGCTGACGGATGACGCTGCAGACAAATCTGCCGGCGCTTCCAAAGCACGATTTCAACGCGCGGAAGATCTCCTGCTCAAAGGCACAACGCCGCTGCTGAAAAAACTCGCCGAGACTCAGGACGTGGAACTGGTGGCCCTGCGTGGCATGAATACGCAGCGTCTCTGGTGGTACCGTCAGAATGGCAAAGACACCTCCGGCGACATGCCCGCCAGTTTTGAACTTCCCGCCACAGCACCGATCACCAATCTGGATCAAACGCTGCGCGCCGCGCTCGGGCCCGCCGCGGCTGGAACCGCTCTGGTCGTGCTCACAGATGGCCAGCACAACTCCAATGGCTCGCCCGAAGAGTTCAGTTCCGCTCTCAAGAGCAGCGGCACCGCCATCTTCACCGTCGGGTTCGGCACCGAGATTCCGCCGGCGGACCTCGCGCTGCTTGCCGTGACTGCTCCTGAGTCCGTATTCTCCAAGGAAAACTTTCAAGGCCGGCTCGTCATCAATGACAGCATGCCTGGCGGCATTCCCGCCAGCGTGCGCATTGAAAGCCTGGGCAAGGTGCTGTGGAAAAAAGATTTCATCACCGACGGCAAAGGGGAAAAGAACTTCGATTTCATCTTTCCCGTTTCGGAGCTTCCTCCTCCCTCCCCAACCCAGCGGGACAAAACTCTGCGCAATGTGAACATCCAGATCGCCGCCACCGGTGACCGCGCCGCGCTGGAAAAAACACGCTCCAACAATGCACGCGAACTCTCCATCCATCTGCTGGAGAAGAAGCGCAAGGTGCTGATTTTGGACGGACGCCCGCGCTGGGAGTCACGCTATGTCCACAACCACTTCGACCGCGATGAACGCTGGCAGGCCAGGGTGATCTTCGATGACATGTCCGACAATGCTGCAAACAGCAACCTGCAGAAAAACTTTCCCAAAACGCGTGACGAACTGCTGAGCTTTGACCTCATCATCCTCGGCGACATCGCTCTGAATCGTTTCAAAAGCGAGCAACTCGACTGGATCGTCGAATTCGTCGAAAAACGTGGGGGTGGTTTGATCATGGTCGACGGACAGCGCGGCAAACTGCATGAATGGAGCCAGGGAAAAACCGCCCCGCTTATTCCGGTCCGGTTCGCCGCTTCCGGCAGCAAGACTCCACCGTCCAGCATTGAGCTGACCGCCGATGGCCAGCGCTTTGACGCCCTGCGTCTCAGCGACAGCCCCAGCGCCAACGCGACTCTCTGGCCAACTCTGCCAAAGATGAACTGGCACTCGAACGTCGAGCCGCTTGCCGCTGCCATCACGCTGGCAAAAGCGCAGCAGCCGACCATCGTCTTCCGGCAGGTGGGCGCCGGTGCAGTGCTCTACCTCGGCACCGATGAACTGTGGCGCTGGCGTTTCCAGGTGGCGGATTTGTACCATCAGCGTCTCTGGATGCAGCTTGGCTCATGGATCGCAGCGCCACCGTTTCAGATCGATCAGAAAAAGCTCTCTCTCGGCACCGACCATCTGCGGTATTCACCGGGTGAGTCTTCGGAGATCCGTGTGCGAGTTCGAAACGACAACGGGGACATCATCGCGGATGCACAGCCCCGTGCCTACCTTCTCCATGAAGGCGTCGAGGTGGCCACTTTGCAGCTCGAGGCCGACCCCACGCACATCGGCATTTACCGTGCCCTGACGCCGCCGTTGAGGGCCGGCACGTATGAGATCGCAGTGGCCGAGAGCCCCAGTGCGCAACGCAGCGAGGCCCGCCTCTCCCTCCACGTTTCTGACACCGGCAATCCCGAGTGGGCCACGCTTACCATGAATCGCATGCTGCTCGAAACCATGGCCACCAACAGTGGAGGACGCTTCTTGCGCGAAGAACAGGCTGCCAGCCTTTTGCCGAGCCTCCTGCAAAGCATGGACCGCAAACAGGTCATCACGGACGAGACCATCCTGTGGAGCAGCTGGTGGTGGTTTGGCGCTGCCATCCTGCTGCTCACTGCCGAGTGGCTCATGCGCAAGCGACTGAAGCTCGTCTGATTTCATGGCCTCCTCCAAGGATCTCTCCCAGCTGGCAGTACGCGTAACTCCGAACGCGAAGAAGTCCGAATTCGCCGGATGGACGGCTGATGAAAAAGGCCGTCCCGTGTTGCTGGTAAAACTAAAGGCCCCGCCCGTGGATGGCAAGGCCAACACAGAGCTGATCCGTTTTCTTGCCGATGAACTGGGCTGTGCCAAGGGGCTGATCACCTTGCTGCGCGGCACTTCAAGCCGGCAGAAAACCTTGGAGATGCCTGCGGGTGTGTTGGAGAGGCTGCCGAGGTAATGCGGCTCAACCCCGCGCACGCTCCAGCAGGTTCATCATCAAAAACGACAGCAGAAGCGCCAGTTGTTCCCCATCATCCGCCGGCCCTTCCTGCGTCAGACCGAAGCGTCCCTCGAAAAACGCAGACTGCTTCGTCAGCCTCACCACAGGCGCCCCTTGCTCTCCACGGCTCGCGATGTAGACTGGGTGCAGCATGAACCCGGTGAACAATCCCACGACCGGAATCTGGCCCACCAGTCCATCCAGCATCTTCGTCCACGGATTTGCCTCCTGAATCGCGAATGCCGGCGACTGCGCCCCCGGGGCAAACACATCGTAATGCGCCCGCCACAGCGATTTCATCCCCCTCCTGCCCACCGCGCCCAGCACCTGCCCGGTCGGCGATTTGAAAGTATACCGCGCTGACCAGTCAATGATGCGGTCCGCCTCGATCGTCGCCAGCGGCGTCCGCATCGTGTCATCTGTGAACACCTCCACCTTTTCGCGAAAGCGAAACAGCTTCTGTTTCACATAGCAAACCGTGCTGCCATGTGCATCCGTCACGTAGATCTGCGGAGCCAGAGCGAAGAATTTGAAGGTGAAGGTGAGCGGGTAGTTCATGGTACCGCCAGTGTGGACAGACCGCCCTGGGGTGCAATGAGAGAACACGGACTGGTTTGGAATCAACCCTCAGCCCCAAAGATTGTCCGGAAAGGCCAGTCGTTCATGCCGCAAATCCACCACTCATTTGACGAAACATCACGAAAGGCTTTGCAGCAGTGCCTCCGCACACGCCGCCGCAAACTCTGGCGCGTTGATTTCACAATCCATCTCGATGAGCGGAATGCCCGGGCGCAAGTGCTGCTTGATCGCACCAAACAGCGCCGCATCCGCCGCTGCATCATGAAACGGCTTCCCTTCAGCACTGATGATGCTGATGGCCTTCAGCGGCAGCAGCACCGTCACCGGACCACGATACGTATTCGCTTTCTCCGCCAGGATGCGCCCGAGTTCCGCACATTCAGCCGCATTCGTCCGCATCAGGGTTACCTGCGGATTGTGAATGTAGAAAGTGCGGCCTTCGAACTTTGCGGGCACGCTGGCTCGCTCGCCAAAGTTCACCATGTCGAGACAGCCCGGCGTGATGATGGCGGGGATGCCCGCCTTCGCAGCGGCATCCAGGCGGGTGGGCCCGGCACCGAGGATGCCGCCCGCCAGTTCATCAGCCCACTCCGTGGTCGTGATGTCCAGCACACCGGCAAACATGCCGCTTTCAATGAGCGACTCCATGATCTTGCCGCCGGTCCCGGTGGCGTGAAATACCAGCACCTCATACCCGGCCTCTTCCAGCCGCTTCTTCGCCATGTTCACGCACTCCGTCGTGTTGCCAAACATCGAGGCGGCGATCAACGGCTTGTCCTCTCCCTCGGGCACCACTGTCTCCACCATTCCGCATATCGCGCCCGCCGCACGTGCCAGCAGCACCCGTGAAATGCGGTTGACGCCGCTCACATCGACAATGCTGGGAAACATCACGATGTCTTTTGTCCCCACGTAAGGCGCCACATTGCCCGCAGCCAGTGTGGACACCATCAACTTCGGAAAACCAACAGGAAGCGTGCGCATGGCAGCGGTGCCGATGGCCGTGCCGCCACCACCCCCGAGCGAGATCACACCCTGCACCTTCCCACTCGCGACCAGCGCCGTTAAAAACGCTCCCGCCGCACCCGCCATCGCTGTCACAGCCTCCCCCCGATCCTTCCGCTCCATGATGCTGGCGAGATCCACCTTTCCTGCCGCCGCCACCTGCTCCCGCGTCACGTCCGGCTGCACTTGAGGCGCATCCCCGCTGCCCGTGTCAATCAGCAGCGTCTGATGCCCGCGCGCGCGGATGACTTCCGCCACGTAGGCGTGTTCATGACCTTTGGTATCAAGCGTGCCGAGGACTGCGATGGTTGCCATAGTGGCATCATAAAAGCGGGCGCGGGAAGAACAGCAACCGTTTCACACCTGATCCTATCCGGGCTGCACCAAGATTGATTGAGCCCCCCCGAAAATCCCCCGTGCCTTTGCACCTGCTCATGACATAGTGACGCCTATGCTGGCGGCATCTCCAGTTTCATCAGCACCAGTGAGACCAAAAGTGGCTCGTTTCTCGATAACTTGAGGAAGAATTGGCAGCCGACGATTTGACCGAAACTGCCGAGGGAAAAGCAGCAGTCATCGAGATCCTTGATCAACGCTGGCAAAACTATCAGGCAGCCCCCGCCTCGGCCACAACGTGGAGCACCGTTCGTGAACGCATGCATGCCTGCCGTGCGGAGCAGGCATGAGCCACGAGGTCGACGTCCTCGCCGGTACTGATTGGCCACAATCCGTTCATTGGCTCGGCTCACTCACATCCCCCCTTTTCGAAAGTGGCTGTTGCTGGCTTGGGACATGGCCGTTTTCTATCGCCCAGTTGGCAACCAGTGCTTCGTGCATGGTGTTCTCAGCCTCCGGCAGGACCCTAAAATGGTGCTGACGCTGCTCGGGGCTAGAAATCAGCCCTGACACATCGCTCCATTTTCCCTCCTCCGGCATTGAACCCGGCGGATTTCTCGCCAAGTCAGGGGGTCCCACCCATGTCCCAAGCCGTTTTCCGCTCCATCCCCCTCCGCGAACTCAACGCCGACCAGCTTCTCGACCTCTCCAAGCGCATGAAGCTCTCGCTCTCACGCGCCGACATGCTGGCCGTGCAGAAGATCTATCAGGATGAAGGCCGCGAGCCCACGGATGTGGAGATGGAAGTCATCGCCCAGACTTGGAGCGAGCACTGCAAGCACCGCATCTTCGGCGCGAAGATCACCCACGTGCTGGACGGCAAGGAGGAGATCGTGGACGGCCTGTTCAAGACCTACATCCGCAAAGTCACCGAGGAGATCTGCAAGGATAAGCCCGACTTCGTGCTCGGCGCCTTTGAGGACAACGCAGGCTTCGTCCGCCTCGATGCCGACAAGGCCGTCTGCCTCAAAGTGGAAACGCACAATCACCCCAGCGCCATCGAGCCCTACGCCGGTGCGAATACCGGCCTCGGCGGTGTGATCCGCGACATTCTCGGCGCAGGCAAAGGTGCCAAACCAGTGGCCTCCATCGACGTCTTCTGCTTCGGCCCGCCCGACATCGAGCAGGAGGACATCAAGGCCAAGGACGTCATCCACCCCCTCGGCGTCATGCGCGGCGTCGTCCGCGGCGTGCGCGACTACGGCAACCGCATGGGCATCCCCACGGTGAACGGCGCGATCCAGTTCGACGACACCTTCATCTACAATCCCCTCGTCTTCTGCGGTACCGCCGGCATCATCCCCATCAAGGACATCGCCAAGGAAGTGAAGCCCGGCCACCTGCTCATCGCTGCGGGCGGCCGCACCGGCAAGGACGGCCTCAAGGGCGCCACCTTCTCCTCCGCCTCCCTCACCACGGATTCCCACGAAGAAGACCAGACCGCCGTGCAGATCGGCAATCCCATCGAGGAAAAGAAGGCCGCTGACTTCGTGCTCGCCGCCCGTGAGAAGGGCCTCATCCAGTTCGTCACCGACTGCGGTGCTGGCGGCTTCAGCTCCGCCGCAGGCGAAATGCTGCGCGAGACCGGCGGCGAAGTCTGGCTGGAAAACGCCCCGCTCAAGGCCCCCGACCTCGAAAGCTGGCAGGTCTTCATCAGCGAATCCCAGGAGCGCATGGTCATCGCCATTGAGGAAAAAGACCTCGCCGCCATGCACGAGCTCGCCGCCATTTATCAGACGGAACTCTGCGTGCTCGCCAAGGCCGATGGCTCCCAGCGACTCAAGGTCTTCCACCACGGCACCATCGTCTGCGATCTCCACGTCTCTGCCCTGCACGAGGCGCCGCGCCGCGAGATGAAGGCCAAATGGCGCACTCCGCCTGCGGTGAAGCCCGCCGTCCCCGTCCGTCCCGAGTCCTGGACCCACACCCTCAAGACCCTTCTTGCCGACTTCGCCATCGTTTCCCGCGAGCCCATCATCCGCGAATACGACCACGAAGTGCAGGGCAACACCGTCCTCAAGCCTCTCGCAGGTGCCAGTGGCGACGCCCCGCAGGATGGCAGCGTCATCCGTGTGGATGGCAGCAATCAGCTCGTCTCCCTCGCCTGCGCCTTGCTTCCCGAGTGGGGCAAGACCGACCCCCACCTCATGGGCCGAGCCGTGGTGGATGAATGCGTGCGCCAGCTCGTCGCCATGGGTTCCAACCCCGACCGCATCGCCATCCTCGACAACTTCTGCATGGGCAATCCCGACAGCGAGCGCGAGCTCGGCGCCCTCGTGGAATGCACCAAAGGCATGGCCAAGACCGCCATCGCCTACGCGGCTCCCTTCGTCTCCGGCAAGGACAGCTTCTACAACTACTTCGTTACCGATGAAGGTCCCGTCTCCATCCCCGTCACGCTCCTGCTAAGCGGCTTCGGCATCGTGGAAGACGCCAAGCATGTCGTCGGCGCCTCGCTGCGTCGAATCGGCAGCAAAATCGCCATCCTTGGCAAGGCCAGCGCCGGTCTGCGTGGCAGCATTGTCGCCAAATACACCAAAGGCATCGGCATGGACGCCGCGCCTGATTTCTGCGAAGTCGAAAGCCTCGCCGCCTATCGCCGCTACTATGAGCTTGTGAAGCAAGGTGCCATTCTCAGCGCCCACGACATCGGCGAAGGCGGCCTCGCCGTCGCCCTGGCCGAAATGACCTTCAGTGGCAAAGCCGGCCTCCGCATCGCCACTGACAAGATGCCCGCGAACCCCGGCCTCACCACCGCCGAGCTTCTGTTCGGCGAAACTCCCGGCCGCCTCCTCATCGAGATCGCCCCCGAGCACGCTGCCGCCGCCGAAGCCGCCGGACTCACGATCATTGGCGACTCCACCCGCGACCCCTACCTCTACATCGCGCACAACGGTACGACCCTCATCGACTCTCCCGTCGATCAGCTCAAGCCTCTGTGGCGCGATGGACTGGTGAAGTATTATTGACCACCACGAGGTTCCTCCGCAGGCTGCCTATTCGCCACCCGACTGGTCTCCGGCTACTCGCCCTTAAGCCTGCACCACACACACGTCCCGCCCTCAATGCGTGGCTTGATTTCAAAGCCAGCCCCCACGCTCTGCGCGCGGTAACGCATCGTGCGCAGTCCCATCCCCACCCCTTGGGCGGCTTTGTCAGCATTCAGGCCGATGCCGTTGTCTTCCACCCTCATTTCCAGCGCTTCGTCGCGCTGGTTCAATGAGATGACGATTTCACTCGCCTTCCCATGCCGCACCGCATTTGCCACCGCCTCCTGCGCGATCCGGTAAAGGTGCATCGCCACCTTGGGAGTGTCGATCTGGATCTCCCCGTTTTCCTCGATCTTTATCGACACACCCGTCAGCCTGCTCGTCTTCCCCGCAAAGTCCTTCAGGGCCACGGAAAAGCCTGAGTCATCCACATGCACCGGAAAAATCCCCCTCGCCAGATCACGCGCATCTGCGACCGCTTGTCGCACTGACTCCACCACCAGCGCAGCATCCTGCGCCGTCGGCTGTTGCTGCGCCTGCAGATCCTCGGCCAGCGCATGCACCGCACAGCCGATCGCCGCCAGCTGCTGGCACAGGCCGTCGTGCAGATCCTGGCCGATGCGCTGCTGCTCATGCTCGCTCACCCGGATGATGTCCAGCTCAAGCTGCCGCCGCTCCTCCAGCATCCGGATGTGGGCCGCGTCAGCATCCTGCTTGTTGCGCACGGCATTCACGGCAAAAACCAGCACACAGAAGTAGAACTGGCGGTTGAGCATCGCCCAGGAATATCCCATCAGCGTATGATAGGGGCTGGAGTATCTGTTGGCCACCCACCAAACCCCGCCCGAGACAACGGCAGCTGCCATGCCGCCACGCGCGCCAGCCCACCAGACTGCCAGGATGATGGGCAGCGCGTAAAAGATGAACCAGCTGACTTCAAAGCTCGTGATATAGTCCAGCCACCCGATCAACACCGTCAGGACCATGGGTGTGATCAGCGAGATCCACAGTGGACGCGCACGCATTCTGGCAGTGAGAATGGCCGTCCGCGATTTCATGGACCGAGGCATCGGCCAGATTTCCGGGCTGTTGATGGCGATCTCGCTCATGCGTGCTGTTGTGGCGTTTTTAGCATACTTTTACGCAGGTGCTGTCTTAAAAAATTACCAAGAATCATACCCCTCAGTGAACAACCTGAAAGTCTGAATTTCAAAGGACTGGAGGCGAAATCCGGCCCGCATCGATCTCCCGGCCCCGCTGACCATGCCCAAAATGGCGATGACCAAACTAAGGGTTGCCACCCACCTCACCCCGGTTTGCATGGACGTATGCCTCCTGCGCTCGCACTCCAGAAATCGTTCGTTCTTCTGCTCGCACTGCTGATTGTGCCAATGGCTGTTTTCGGACTTTGTTGCACCGTTACCTGGCAGGGCCGGTTGCTTTGCGCTTCCGGTGGTATGGTTGGACTGGGACCCTTGCTGTGGAGTTTAGGGCATGAGCGTGAATCGCAGTGGCAGAATTCGCTCGGAAAGTCGCTGCTGCTGGCTGGCATGGCCGGCTTCGGGCTGGTGGCCTGGCGCTCTCCGGACGGGCGGACGGAGGAAAGCGCCAGGATTCACGCACGCTATTCCGCCCCAGGCGGAAAACACATCTCTCTGTCCGTTGGCAGCCTTTTACCGGAGATTGATCAAATCCATCTGGGCTATGCCGTGGCGGTGGCGTTTGACCCGCTGTTTACGCGGCAGCAGGCGAAGGAACTGTCGGCCATGACAGACCGCATTTACGCGGAAATAAGCTCCGATGCGGATTTCACCGCAGTCGGCTCCGCACTTCCGGCAATCTATCGCGAGATGTGTTTTGAAGAGTTCCGGGATGGCCACTACTTCCATTACATCCCTTCCAAGGTGGACCGCAGCAAACCCACCCCTGCCCTTGTCTTTCTCCACGGCAGCGGCGGGAACTTCAAGGCTTACGTCTGGCTTTTTACCAGGATGGCGGATGAACTGGGAATCACCGTCATTGCGCCGACTTTCGGCTTCGGAAACTGGGAGAAAAAGGGCGGCTACGAGACCATCACACGCGCCATTGAGGACGCGGGCAAACATGCAGCAATCGATCCGGAGCAAATCCATCTGATGGGTCTCTCCAATGGCGGCAAAGGCTTGTGCCTGGCGGAATCAACCGCCGGACCGAAGTATCGTTCGCTGATTTTCCTTTCTGCGGTGCTGCATGACCGTATCCGGCCGAAGGAGCTGGCCGCACGCCTTCAGCAGCGCCGCATCCTCGTCCTTTCTGGTGGCAGCGATGACCGTGTGCCCTGGGACTATGTTTCAGGTTATGCGGACAAGCTGAAAGCCGGCGGGCTGGACGTCACGCAGCGCCGCTTTGACGAAGAAGACCACTTTCTGTTTTTCCGGCAACGCGGGGAGGTCATTGCCGTGGTGACGAACTGGCTGAAATCCTTCCTTCACACAACAGCTCCGCCTTGAAACAAGCGCGGCTCCACGCCGTACTTGATGGCATGCATCGTACGTTGGTTTTATGCGCAGCCAGCATGCTCCTGCTGACAGCCTCCCCGGCTGGCGCGGAGCCCTCATCGGCACAAACCATCGACTCCTTGGTCCTTGCAAAAAACCCGGGCCAGAAAGTGACCCCTGCCGAAGACGCAGAATTCCTGCGACGCGTGTGGCTGGATTTTGAGGGCGGCATTCCCACTCCGGACGAGGCGCGTGCCTTCCTCGCTGACACAACCCCTGACAAGCGCAGCCGTCTCATCGACAAGCTGATCTCATCACCACGCTTCTCCGAGCGAATGGCGGAGGCGTTCAACGTCATGCTGATGGAGAGGCGCGGAGAGAACGACGCGTGGAAGGCCTGGCTGGTGAATGCATTTCAAACCAACCTGCCGTGGGATGCCATGGTGCGCGAAATGCTGGCTCCCGATTTTCTCAGCGAGAAGCAACGAGGCGCAGGTTACTTCATCACCCGTAGACTGGAAAAGGTGGGGCAGCAGGACACGGACTACCCCGGTCTCACTCGTGACGTGGGCCGCATGTTCATGGGCATCGATCTGCAATGCTGCCAGTGCCACCGCCATCTCAGCGTCGGTGACTACAAGCAGATCGACTTCAACGGCCTCTTTGCTGTTTATCAAAATCTCAAGCTGCAAGCCATCGATGACAAGCACAAGACGCCCTGGGTCAGCGAGGGCCTCGTCATGGCCAAATACGAGTTTGCCTCCGTGCTCACCAGCAAGAAGGCGCAGACTGCGCCCCGCGTCCCTTTTGGTGAGGAGGTGATGATTCCAGCGCTGACCGCCGATGAAGCCTGGCTGATCAAACCCGACCGCAAGACCAAGGAGGTCGGTCAGCCAAAATTCAGCCCCCTGCATGAAATAGCGCAACGCCTGCCAGCGCCTGAAAACCCACTGTTCGCCAAAAACATTGCCAACCGAGTTTGGTTCCTGCTCATGGGGAAAGGCATTGTCGAACCGTTGGATCTTCATCACACGGACAACCCTCCGGCGAATCCTGAACTGCTCGACTTCCTCGCGAAAGAGCTGACGGCTCATCAGTATGACTTGCGCTGGCTGATCCGTGAAATCGCACGCACGCAGGCCTACCAGCGCAGCAGCACCGATAATGGCGCGCAACAGCGCCACCTCACCACCGAACAGCAGCTGCGGGCCTTCCTTGTCGCCACGGGCGAACGTGAGCGTGTGGAGAAGAACAAAAAGCCGGACGTGAAGTCGGACGCCGCCAAATACAGCCTGGCCGATTTCCAGAAGGCGTTCGCCGGCGCACTCGCCAATCCTGCCAAGGAACCCGAGCTCGCTGCGAATCCTTCCCTTCGCAGCGCGCTCTTCTTCCGCAACAGTGATCACGTGCTGTGGGCGCTGAAACCTCGCGCAGGCAATCTCATTGATCGGCTTGCCTCACAATCCTCCCCCGCCGAAGACCTCTATCTGAGCATCCTGACTCGCCTGCCGGACGCAGAGGAAAAGGCGCAGCTGCAATCCTGGTTGAACGCGCATGCCTCTGACAAAGCCAGGGCGCTCGGCGATTTTGCCTGGGCCCTGCTCAGCTCAACCGAGTTCTTCGTGAACCACTGAAATGCTCTGCTTATCATGAATCCGCTCTGCACTCCCGGCGACCACCTGCTATCCCGCCGCGCCTTTCTTGGCGGCGGCCTGGGCGCGCTGGGCGGCTTGATCTCACCTGCGGTTGCGGAAGTCATGAAGCAAAAGGACAAACAGGTGCTCTTTGTATGGATGGATGGCGGCATGTCTCAGCTCGAGTCCTGGGATCCGAAACCCAACACTGAGTTTGGCGGCCCCTTCCGCAGCATACCCACCAGCGTGCCGGGCGTGCACTTCTGCGAGCTGATGCCAAAGCTCGCAAAGCAGATGCACAAGCTCTGCGTGGTCCGCAGCATGTGTACGAAGGACAATGCACACTCCTCCGGTGTGGACCGCATTCAGCGCGGAGACCCGAAGAACCGCGGCGTTCCGTATCCGCATTTTGGCGCTGGTGTGGCAAAGCTGCTCGGGCCGGGGGCAAGCGGTCTGCCGCCCTATGTCTGGATCAAACCCGGAAGCGGAGGTTTTCGTGCGGAAGATGCGGGTTTTCTGGGTCCCAAATTCGGCTCGCTGGCTTTCGGGGATGGCAAGCCTCCGGAGAATCTGCTGCGCCATCCGGACGTCGCTGCAGAGCAGGACAGCGCACGCAATGAATTGCGCTCAATGCTGGACCGTCGCTTTGCCGCCAAACACGAAAAGCGTGTGGTTGAGGCAAACGCTTCTGTTTTCGACATGGCGGAAAAGCTCATGTCCCGCGCGGACATTTTCGACACCTCGCGGCTCCCAGAGCGCGACCGCGTGCGCTATGGGCGAAACGATTTCGGCCAGCACATGCTCGTGGCAAGGCAGATGCTGGAAGCCGGAGTTCGCTTCGTCAAAGTCACCAGCTATGGCTGGGACACGCATGGGGACAACTTCAACGCGCATGCGACGATGGTGCCCAAGTTTGACCAGGCCTTCAGCGCGATGCTTGAAGATCTCGAGGCCAGCGGCCTGCTGAAAACCACGCTCGTCATCTGCCTGAGCGAATTTGGCCGCACGCCGCGCATCAACGGCCATGTGGGCCGCGATCACTGGCCCGAAGCCTGGAGCATCGCCATGGCAGGTCATGGTGTGCGGCATGGGACGGTTGTGGGCGAGACGAATGACAAGGGAACCTGGGTGAAATCGCAGCCCTATGACATCGGCTCGATGTTTCACACTTGGTACCGTGCGCTGGGAATCGACCCGCTGAGAACGGAGTTCGACAACGCCGGACAGCCCCTTCCCATCGCGCATGATGAAATGATCCCCATCAAGGAGGCGCTCGCCTGATGAACGCAGCTGCGCCAGTTCTCTTCAGCCTCCTTCTGGCTTCCAGTCTCTTCAGCCACGCCGGCGAGGCCTGCTTCTCCAAAGATGGCAGCCGCGTCTATTTGACGACATCCGAATCCGGCACCGCCAAAATCGAAGAGATCAATGTCGATGACGGCACCCACCGCTTCCACACCTTCGGCCAGCAGCCCGGTCTCGGTGAGATCCGTCAACTCGACTCCCTCGGCGACGGCTCGCTGCTCTTCCTCTGCGATGAATCCATCTGGAAATGGTCCGCTGATCATCAGCACCTCACCAAAATCCACACCGCTGCGCAGGGCATGTCCTTCGACCAGCTCGCTGTATCACACTCGGATGGCGGCCTGGCCGTGTGGGGCTGGGCCAAGGAAGACGACGATGAAGAAGGAGGCGGCGTGCTCTTGTTTGCCAAAACCAAAGACGCCAAACTCGATAGCGTCCGCATGCGCCGTGTCGATCACGTCAATGGCATGTGCTTCCATGCAAAAGGCGAGATGCTCTTTGGCACCGAGGGCGATCTCTGGAAAGGCACCATCGAGCAGGAAGACGAGGACACTCTGAGCCTCACCGCCGAGCGCTTCGCTCCGCTCTCAGATCGCGAGACCTACATTGGCACCCCATCACAAATAGGCGTCAGTCGCGTCGCCGCATCGTCAGGCAGGATCTACTTACACCTCAGCCGCATGGGCGGCAGTGGCTGGGGCAGCGTCATCCGCCTCTCACTGCCCGCCGATTGCAAACCAGCGGCCGATTTGAAGGACATCCGCATGCAGCTCCAGATTTACAGCAAAGCCCTGAACTCGGTCGAAGTGCTCGAAGACAACGGCTCCCTCTCCTTCCTCTGCGCCTCGCACGATGGACGCCGCGTCTTCTTCACCAACCGCGCCGGGCCCGAAGACCGCACCTGCTTCCTCGTGGAAAAAGACGGCGCTGCAGCCCCCATCAAAGTCCTCCCTGCCCAGCCATGAGCCGCGAACCCAGACAGATCGCCGAAGTCAAAAGCGAGCACCAGATCAGTGCCGCGCGTTTCAGCCGCGATGGCAGCGTCCTCGTGACGGTGGGTTATGAGCCGGTCGTGCGGCGCTGGCAGTATGACGGAAAAACCCTGACGCCCCTGCCCTCTCTCGAGGGATTTCACGGTTACTGCACCGCCATCTCCTTTCATCCCCAGCTGCCCCATTTGTATTGTGCCGACTCGTGGGGCCAGCTGCGGTGCTGCGAGGGCGAAAACACTGTCTGGCAGACCGATTCCGCGCATGATGGATGGCTCCGGCAGATCGCCGTGGCTCCGGAGGGCGGCCGCATCGCATCGTGCGGAAAAGACCGGTTTGTGCGAATCTGGGATGCGGCAACGGGCAGGAAGCTGGCGGAGCATCAGGCGGTCGAAGACGTTTACGCACTGACCTTTGATCCTTCCGGCCAAAACATCGTTTTTGGCGACATGCGCGGCCATCTTCAGGCATGGGACCACGATCTGAAAAAGCAGCAGCGCACGTTTGATGCCTCCGCCTTGTACAAATACGATCGCATCCAGGACCTTTGCGGGCTGCGTGTTCTGCTGTTCATTGATGGTGGCAGGACTTTGCTCGCAGCCGGCACCACTCCGCAAAACGGAGCCACACCGCAGAGCATCCCGACGATCCTGCATTTCGAGTTCGCGAGCGGCAAACTTGCCAGGACCTTCTCCCACGGGGCAAACAAGGAGGGATTCATTCATGATTTGGTGCAGCACCCTGAAGGCCATCTCATGGCAGTCACCTCAGGCACGCCTGGAAACGGCATGCTTTTCATGACCGATCCTGCGGATAAAGAGCCTTTCCATGTGAACACAAAGATGGCCAACTGCCACGCACTGGCCCTGCACCCGGACGGCGCTCATTTTGTCGTTACCTCCACCAACCGGGACAGCAATGGCAACGGTCGCAGCCTGGGAAAGAACGGAGAGTACAAGACGAACAGCTCCCCCTTGCATTTGTTTGAGATGTAAGCCCCACGCAGGCAGCCCTGGCATCATCTTCCCACTTTGTTTCGATCGGAAAGTGCGACTTCGGTGACCTCAATAAGTTTCTTGATGTTGGGGTCTTCCGGATGAACACGCGCGACGTGCTGAAAATGGTTAAGAGCCCGGTGCGGCACTCCGGTTTGGTAGTACACCAGCCCCAGAGCCTTGTGGGTCTGGGCGTCATCGGGCAGGGCGCTCAGGATGTTTTTAAAGACATTGATCGCTTCATCGTAGCGGCCCACGCCTGCAAAGCTGAGCCCCAGCGTAAAGGCCACTGGCAGCCTGGAGGTGGCATTTTTGTCCAGATTGATCAGCTGCATCGTCGTGTCGAGAGCCTCTTTGGGACGGTTGAGCTTCAGCAACGAATTGGAAAGATTCAGCAGCCCGTTTTGGAAGCGGGGCTCCACCTTGAGGGCTTCACGGAAACATTGCACCGCCTGCTCGTTTTTCCCCGCATCTGAATACGCGGCGCCCAGATTTCCCCAGGTGCGGTATTTGCCCGGACTTTTGGCCACAGTGTCTTCCCAGAGAGATTCACGCGTCCGCCAGACGTTGTTGCGAATGCAAGTCTTCCAGGAAAGCGCACCCGCACTAAGCACAACGAGGGCCGGAACCCAGGCACGCTGCGCTCCGAGGCGGATGTCACTGGTCCGGAGCCAGTCCAGCATGCACGCCACAAGCACAAAAATGCCAATGGAAGGCAGGTAGGAGCGATGTTCCGCAACGAGGTCCGGCAACGGCACCAAGGCTGATGACACCGCCACGGTAAGCAGGAACCAAAGCACGCACGCGAAACCCAGCACAAAGCGCACATCTCCGCGGAAACGACGGTAAAGCATCCACGTGGAAGCAACCAATCCTCCAAGCACCGCCAGGGACAGCAGCACAGGCCCCTGCCAGAGCGATTCATACTTCGGCCAGTCGGGATCAAGATTCATTCCTTTGGGCCAGAACAACTGCCGCAGGTAGTGCACGATGACGGTCCATTCCGTGACGATATAGTGCCAGTGATTCATCGGCGTATCCCTGGAGTTCACGATGTTCAGTGCCGCGTTAAAATCATACCCTCCGGCCTGGGCCGATGCCGTGAAGAAAACGAGCAGAGGAATGATCGGAAGGCACAGCAGCAGAGGCAGCGCCCTTAGCAAAGCCGAGCGCAACCGCGTACCGATCACCATCCAGTCCAGCAGCAGCGCAAGCAAGGGCACCATGACCGCGTCCTCCTTTGTCTGCATGGCCACCACCACTGCGACGACCGCACCAACCATCAACAACCTCCGCCGCCATTTTGAAACGGTGAAGCACGAGGCAAAAAACAAAACCAGGCTGAGGAGCGAAAACAACACCACGAGAGAGGTGAACCGCTGGATGATATAGGTCACGGATTCCGTGGCCAGCGGGTGCACCACAAACAGCAGGGCCGCAGAGGCAGAGATAAAGAGGACGGAGCCACGCCGCAGCACGCCAGAAACTTTAGAACGACTGAGCAAAATGCTTAGCAGCGCGTATAGCAGAACCGCGTTGAAAGCGTGGATCATCACATTTCCCATGCGAAACCAGCGCGGATTGAAAGCATCCAGAAGGTAGTTCAGGCGGAAGCTCGAATAGGCAACCGGGCGCAGGATGGAATTGACCGCATAGTCGGGATCGGAGCCGATCTTGGCAGGACGATTCGCGAATTCATCGAAGTTTTTGAGGTAGTCGAGATTGCTGCCATTTCGAAAGAAGGGATTGTCCATCAAATACGTGTGGTCATCAAACGCCATGGGAAAATCCGCTGTCCACACGTACAGGCTTGCGCAGACGCCCAGCAGCAAGGCTGCCACCGCTGCATGGATCCATGCCCCCGACGAGATGGCAGCCTGAGATTGCACAGGCTGTGAATCAACGCTCACCCCGGATGCTGCAGGCAGATTCGTGACAGCGCGTGTCACGTTTTTGTTTTTCGTGTGTTTGCTGCGGTGACGCTTGGACATGGCTTCAGAAGATTATTTATGAAGCCATTTTGCCCCGAAACGCCTTGGGCAGGCAAAAGACATGCCCTGTCGCGTCGAACACCACCTCCACTAAAGGGGAACCTCAGACACAGCTCAGGCGCCGTGATCACGCACCCACTGACCGGCACGCAGATACAGCTCTGCTGCACTGCGGAGCTGCAGCTTTTCTTTAATGCGGGCACGATAGGTTTCCACGGTCGACTCGCCGAGATTAAGGGTCTGCGCAATCTCGCGCGTGCTCTTGCCACGTCCCAGCATTTGGAAAACTTCGAGCTCACGGTCAGCCAGCGTCTCCATGCCGGCGAGTTCGGTGTTGTTGCGCTTTTGCGTCATGCGCTCCAGCAGCTTGGCAGTCATCTGCCTGCTGGCGTAGACATCCCCTTTCATGACACAACGAATGGCCTCGATCACCTCCGTTGAAGCCTCGTTTTTCGTGATGTAGCCCTTGGCTCCGGCACGCAGGGCGCGCTCCGCATAAAGCTCCTCGTCGTGCATGGAGAGCACCAGCACATTGATGTCCAGCCCCTGGGCCTTGATGTCCTTCAGCAGCTCCAGTCCGCTGGAGCCGTGGAGGGTGATGTCCACAATGGCAATGTCAGGCTTGGTTTCGAGTATCAGCCGCATGGCATCCCGAATGTTGTCTGCTTCCCCGCAGATGGACATGCCAAGATCACGGTCGATCAGTTGTCCCAGATGCTCGCGAAACATGGGATGGTCTTCCACAAGGAGAACCTTGTAGCTGTTCGCTGTTTTCGTTTCATTTTTTTTCATGGTCGTTGGGTTGGGAGTTTTCATGATTGTTTGAGTTGCAGACGGCAGTTTACCAAAGTGCCGCCCTGTGGCCGCTGCCTCACGGAGAGGCTGGCTTTGAGCGCCTGTGCCCGGTAGTGCATCGTGCGCAGGCCCATGCCTTCATCGTTGGTGCCCTGGATGGCCCGAATGCCCCTGCCGTTGTCTTCCACGCTCAGCTCCAGGTTTTCGCTGGCAAACTTCAAGGTGATGACGATCTCCGTGGCGGCGCTGTGCTTCACGGCGTTGGCCACGGCCTCCTGGGCGATGCGGTAGAGGTGCATGGACACCTCAGGGGAGTCCAGCGGAATGTCCATGCAGTCGTCCACCACAATCGGGATGCCGGTGAGTCGGCTCATCATTTTACCCAGATCGACCAGAGCTGCGGCCAGCCCGCTGCGGTCCACATGCACGGGAAAAATGCCCCGCGCGAGATTGCGCGCCTCCACCACCACCTGCTGGATGGAGCCTTCGATGAGACTGGCGTCATGCGCCGATGAAACACCCTGCGCCTGCAAATCCTCCGCCAGCACCCGCGCCGCACAACCGATGGCGGCCAGCTGCTGGCAGATGCCGTCATGAAGGTCCTGGCCGATGCGCTGCTGCTCATGCTCGCTGACGCTGACGATGTCCCTTTCGAGCTGGCGGCGCTCTTCGAGCATCTTGATCTGGGCCTCGTCTGACTCCTGTTTGTTGCGCAGGGCCGTGACGGCGAAGACCACCACATTGAGATAGACGAGGCGGTTCAGCAGCGCCCAGGCGTATCCCAGGTGCGTCTCATACGGCGTGGTGCTCATGTTTGCCAGCCACCACACCACGCCCGAGAGCACCGCGATGAAAAGGCCCGATTTGTTTCCAGCCCACCAGACGGCAAGAAAAATCGGAATGCCGTAGAATACGAACCAGGTCACCTCAAATCCTGTGATGTGATCCAGCCAGCCGATGACAAGGGTGAAGACCGTCATGATCGCAATGATGATCCACACCGACTGTCGGCGCATGGCGTTGGTCAGTGCCGTCCAGAGGCTCTGCCGCTTTTTGGGGGCATGTGAAGAAAAAGGCGTGCTGATGGTGCTTGCGTTCATGGCATCAGTTGGTTCTTCTTTTTCACTGCGGCTTTGAATGCCGGGTAGTCACGGATGTAGTCATCCGTTTCATAGGGGCGGGAGGCCAGAACCATCAGCACCGAATCTGGGGAATGCAGGTGCTCCAGCGCCCAGACCATGGGTGGCACCAGCACCCCGAACGTGGGCCGGTTTAAGCAGAACTCTTCCTGATTCTCGCCATCGTCCACCATGAGGTGGCACTCGCCATGCACACAAACCAGGAATTGCTCGCAAGAGCGGTGGGCGTGCTCGCCACGCGTGCTCTCGGAAGGAATGGAGTAGGTGAGAAAGATGCGCTGCGGCACAAACGGCAGCTCACGGGTGAACTCCAGCGCAGTGAGATTGCCGCGCAGCGGGTCCAGAACGTGCCGCATTTCGAAGAGGCGCACGCCGCGCACCGAGCATTCTTTAATGGTGGTCTCGTGAATCATTCGGATGTTTTTCTTTCAAAGCGGTCCAGCGAGCGAACGAGGGACTGCGGCTTGCCGGACACGGTCAGAAACGCGCGTCCGAGGTATTCACCGATAAGCCCAAGCATCAGCAGTTGAGCGCCGCTGAACACGGTCAGAGTGCCCATCAGGGAACCCCAGCCAATCTGCCGCTGGCCCACGAAGATGGTTTCCAGCACCACCTCTGCCAGGATCACCACGCCCAGGGCGCAAAGCAGCATGCCCAGCACGCTGGCCAGACGTAGCGGCATGACGCTAAAATCAAACAACAGGCTCATGGCCAGACGGATCAGCTTGCGCGGGGTATACCCACTCCTGCCCCCGCTGCGCTCAGCATGCAGCACCTCCAGCGTGGCAATGCGGTTGGTGGCGCCAAGAATCAGACCATCGACATAGGGATAGGGTCCGCGATAAACCACGATCCGCTCGATCAGCCCGCGACGCATGGCGCGGAAGCTGGACAGGTAAAGGTCCGCTGGCTTGCCGAGCAGAAAAGTGGCGCACACGTTTGCCAGCCAGCTGCCAGCGTTTCGTGCCCAGTGGTGCTTCTTGTCCGCGTAGCGCGAATAAACCACCTCGGCATCGGATTCTCGCAGGTGCCGGAAAAGTTTGAGTGCCTCGCTGAGTGGGTTCTGCAGGTCGTCGTCGAGGTTCACCACGATGGCGCCGCGCGCGTGGCGGCAGCCCTCCAAAACGGCGGCGTGTTCGCCAAAATTCCGCGCAAGCTCCACCAGAGTCACCGGTGCGGGAAAGTCTTGGAGCAGCCGTCGGGCCGCCGCTGCCGTGCCATCTTTGCTGCCATCGTCCACCAGCACAAGTTCCCAGCTTTCCATTACGGGGAGAGCGCGAAAGGCATCCAGCAGCGGACGCAGGCCTTCGCCAGTATTGTAAAGGGGCACGACGAAGCTCAGCTCCGGCGGCGCATCAGTTGCAGGCATGGGCCGTTCCTCCCTTCAGGGTCAGGGTTTTCCGCGCGATGGCAAATACCGACGAGCCGAAAGGAATGTGAAACTCCTGGCAAAGTCCGGCATCCATCCTGCCCATGCCGGCCAGCACGGAGTTCATCCAGGCAGGCGTGAGTTTCAGGTCCGAAACGTTTCCGCGCGCAGGCCCCGCGGCCAGACGGCTCATCTGCCGCCAGAGCAGTAGGGGCAGGAACAGCCAGGCATTCCAGTAATGAACTTTTTCCACGGCGAAACACGAACGCTCGAGCAATGAACGCACCTGGCCTGCGGCATAACGTCTGGCGCCATGCACGGCCACATCATGGGAGCCGCGCAATCCCTCAAAGGCAGGCAGATTCATCACCAGCAGGCCATCCGGACGCAGGACTCGGCGCATCTCCGCGAGGGCCTGTTTTTCATCCACACCTGTGTGATACAGCACATCCAGGCTGAGGACGGCATCGAAGGTGCCTTCCTCAAACGGGAGCGCCTCCACGGCCCCCACTTTGACGGCGGAGAGACCTCGCTGACGGCAGCAGTTCACCGCCTGTTCCGAGAGATCGATGCCTGCCAAAGCGAGCTCCCCGTTCCTGGTCTGCAGATACTCCAGCGTGCCGCCCGTGCCGCAGCCGGCATCCAGCAGCCGGCTTCGAGGAGCCAGCCGCCCGGCCAGCGCATGCTCCACCAGACCGCGCAGCACGACATACCACCAATGGCGGTCTTCAACGGAACGCATCAGATCGTACTCAGGAGCCTGCATGAGCAAACCTTTCTATGGCTTCGCAGACTGCTCCCACTGCATCTTCAGTCAGATAGGGGTGCAGTGGGAGTGAGATGACTTCGGCAGCGGCTCGTTCAGATTCTGGCTGCGCCTCCCGGTTTCCACCGGAAGCAAACGCAGGCTGAAGATGCAGCGGCACGGGATAATGTATGGCAGCCGGTATCTCCTCCCCGTGCAAATGCTGCAACAAGGCGTCCCGCTGTGCGGAACGAACGACATACTGGTGGTACACGTGCTCGCACCCGCCGAGCACCGGGGGGCGGGTCACCACCCCGCTGCTTCCCAGCAGGGCATCATATTCCGCCGCCAGTCTGATCCTTTGCAGATTGCCCTCCCGCAAAGCCCCAAGTTTCACTCGCAGCACTGCGGCCTGCATTTCATCCAGCCGGGAGTTCATGCCGGCACATTCGCTGATGTATCGCTGTCTCCATCCGTATTGACGGATCATTCGGATCCGTTCCGCGAGTTCGGCATCGTTTGTGGCCACCGCTCCGGCATCTCCCAGTGCGGCAAGATTTTTCGTGGGGTAAAAGCTGAAGGCGGCGGCCCGGCCAAGTGTGCCGGTCATCTCTTCATAATACCTCGCGCCGTGCGCCTGCGCGCAGTCCTCCAGCAGTTCAATCCCGTGCTCTTCCGCCACCAGCTGCAGGCTTTCCCAGTCTGCGGGGTGGCCAAACATGTGCACGACCAGCGCAGCCTTGACGCCATGGCCTTCCGGAGATTGAAGCAGTGAGGCCAGGGCATCTGGACACAGGGTGAAGGTGTCCGGCTCCATGTCTGCAAACACCAGCCCCGCTCCGCTGCGCGCCACACCTGCGGCCACCGCGGACGGGGCGAAGGAGGGCACGACCACCTTGCTGCCAGGACCAATGCCAAGCGCCCAGAGAATCACTTCGATGGCATCCGTGCCATTGGCCACGCCGACGACATGTTTCACTCCGAGAAATGCGGCAAGCTCAGATTCAAATGCCTCCACTTCCCTTCCCAGAATGTAGGAGCCGCTGGCACAGACACGCTGCAGCGCCTCAGCCACAGCTTCCTGATGTCTGAGCAGGTCCGCCTTCGGATAAAGCAGAGACCATGGCTGGCGGGGATTTGGCATGCGCGATCCTAGACCACGACAAGCTTGTCGCAAGTAACGCTACACGTGGCGAAAAATGCTACTTGGGTTAAATGTTCGCCTCAGTCGCCGCTGGCAAATGCTTTGGAGCGTTCTGGCACCCACCTCCCCTTGCGAGAGCGCACCGGACGTCCGCAGCCTCCGAATGCCTTCGTGCCGATCGCCTTCGTAACGTTTTTCGCCTCGAAAAACCGGGGCGCATGCTCTCGCAGGCCCGCCTAAAGCAGCCCGCCTGCCTTCACATCGAGATATTTGTTGGCCAGCGCCACCGGCAGCATTTGCGCTGATTCATCCACCGTCAGCACCCGGCGGGCACGCAGGGATTCCATGAGCTGGCGGCGCTCTCCGAAATAATGGGTGAGGGCACCGTATTGCAGGGCGTCCTGCAAATGATCGATGGACGCGGCGGCGCGCTGCTCCAGTTCCTGCTCACGCAGAGTCGCCGTGAGCACCAGATGCCGGCGCTGCATGGCTGCCACCGCAGAAGCCAGCGTGGCACCATCTTCGCTGCGCAGATTCGTCAAAAGAATGACCAGTGCGCGCCGCCGCTGCAGCGTCATCACGCGCTCAGCCGCCTCGATGAAATCGCTCGGCTCATTGCTCGCTTCGTAGTTGTAAAGGTGGTTCAGCAGCTTGGGCATGCTGTGGGCTCCCTTCACGGGAGGCAGCCAGCGCTGGACTCCGCCAAAGCCCACCACACCCACCTCATCTCCCTGCCGCAGGGCGATGAATGCGATGAGCAGCATGGCATTGAGGCAATGGTCAAACTGGCTGAGCCCTCCATCCAGTGCGCGCATGCGGCGGCCGCAGTCCGGCACCAGCAGAATCGTCTGGTTGCGCGTCTCTTCATAGTCACGGCTCACGAGCGTCGAGCGCCGCGAAGTGGCCTTCCAGTCGATGCGGGACAAGACATCGCCATCCTGGTAGTCGCGCAACTGGTGGAAATCGAGGGAAGCCCCCATGCGGCGGCGTTTGACGATGCCCATTTGCTCCACGCGATTGGCCATGGCCAGCATGGCAAAGCGCACCACCGGCTCGTAGTTCGGGTAGGCGCGGGTCTCGCTCTCTCCAGCCACGAAGTGCCGGTTTTTCCACAGCCCAAAGGCGGAGGTGGCAAGCACGTGCGCAGGAGTGAAAACATGCTGCCCGCGGCGCAAAAAGCGGGCCTGGTAGGACAAGGCTGCATACTCGCCCGGAGGAATCGTCACCCGGCAGGGCAGGTCCACGGCCTCTGCCGCGGTGGGGATGCCGTCAAACAGCTCCAGATTCAGCGTGCGGCTGGCGGCATGGGTCACCGTCAGCGTCACGGGTGATTCCACGCCGAGAGCAAAACGCCCCGGCAAAGACCGCTTTCCGGTGATGCGGCCGCGACGCGGCAGAGTGAATGCATCCACAAGCATGGCGAAAAGCAGCGCGCCTCCACCGATCTGCCAGAGCAGAACGAGATTTTCCCAGATACATGCCACCACAGCCAGGACGAGCCAGGCGATGAACAGTCTCAGCAGCAGCAGAGTGGGACGCATGAAACTAAACGCGGGGTGCCTCGATGGTCTTGAGCAGGGAGTTGAGCATGTCGTCCACGCTTTGACCGCTGATCGCAATTTCCGGAGCCAGCTGCACGCGGTGGCGCAGGACGGGCAGCACGGCGCGCTTCACATCCGCGGGGGTGATGTAGCTGCGCCCTTCCAGCAGCGCGTAGGATTTGGCGATGCGCACGAGACTAATGGCTCCGCGCGTGCCGGCACCAAGGGAGATGGCGCTGTGCTGGCGGGTGGCGCGCACGATCTTCACGGCGTAGTCCACCACCTGCTCCACGGCCTGCACCGCAGCGGCTTCCTCCTGCGCGGCTAGAATGTCCTCAGGAGTGCAGACTTGCTGCACCACCGATGCCGAGAGACCGCCGCCTGAGGCACGCGATGACACCGCCTTCACCACCCAGGTCTCGCTGGTCACATCCGGATAGTCGATGAGCACCTTGCACAAGAAACGGTCGAGCTGGGCCTCTGGAAGCGGGTAGGTGCCCTCCTGCTCAATGGGATTCTGCGTGGCAAAGGTCATGAAGGGAGGAGGCAGCGCGTGGCTCTCGCCATCGATCGTCACCTGCGTTTCTTGCATGACTTCCAGCAAAGAAGACTGGGTCTTGGCCGGGGCGCGGTTGATTTCATCCGCCAGCAGCAAATTGGCAAACACGGGCCCGCGGCGCACGCGGAAGGTACCGCTGGCCATGTCAAAGAGCGTGTGGCCGCAGACATCGGAAGGCATGAGGTCTGGCGTGAACTGGATGCGGCGGAAGCTGCCGCCAAAAGTGCGGGAGAGGGCCAGCACGAGGTGCGTCTTTCCCAGTCCCGGCTTGCCTTCCAGCAGCACGTGGCCGCCTGCCAGCAGGGCCGCAAGCACTTGGTTCATCACCTCTTCCTGCCCTACGAACACCTGTCCCACCGCTGCACGAATCTGCTGAAACACCGAAGTGCTTTTGGGCACGGTTGGCGGCGTGTAATAACTGGGCTGCTGAGGATAACCGGCCGGCGGCGGCGGCGTGTAAAGGCTCGAGACGTCGGGTTCGGGAAGGATCGGATTCATGGATGGAAGGGTGGAGATTAGAGGGCGCGCCGGATCGCCTGGAGATCACGCATGAGGTTGACGAAATTGTGGGCGCTTTCTGGAGGGGCCACATCGAATGCGGCAGCCACTCGCTGCACTGGCAGGCCTGTGCGGCGGGAGATCTCTTCTGCGAGCTGGTCGTTCATCTGGCGGCTGCCGTCATCCAGTGAGCGGTGGCGCTCACGCACGCGCTCCCACACAGCATCACGCGCCGAATGCACCAGCACCGGACTGCGGCGCATGCGCCAGAAAAACTCTCCCAGCGCACCGACGTGGCTGGCAAAATGACGGGTGGAGTCCAGCTCCACTTCTGCCATCGGGCCAAAGCGCGGCATCTGCATCCACAGCCAGAAGACCAGGCACAAGACCAGCGCCACCACCGCCTTCCAGCCATGCATCCAGAGCAGACCAAAGAACGTCTCCGAGGAGTGGGAGAGAAACAGCACTTCCTTGGTGCCATATTCTCCCACCAAAGCAGCCAGCCACCGCGCGTGGTCATGCTCTCCGATCCAGTGATTCCGAAACGGCCGCGCGTGCACCAGCAGGGTCACGGCGCCCATGCCATGCTTCAGGTGCAGCGCCAGCGACTCGTTCTTGGACCCGGCTGAGAATTCACCCGGCCTGAGCTTGCGTTTGAGGATCAAGTTTTGGTAGCCGCCCAGACTGAGGTGATACGTCTTGCCATTCCAGGCAACGTCCCGTTCAGAGACCAGCCAGTCTTCGTCGCCTTTGATCCTTTTTTTCCGCTTCTTCTTTGTCTTGAAATCCTTGTCGTCTTCTTCGGAGCCGGCAGCCTTGTCTTTCTCCGTCTTGGAATCCTTGTCGTTCTCGGCTTTGGGATGCTTTTCGTCCGCTTCGTCCTCATCGCTCTTGGCCCGGTCATCCTTGGTATCGTCGTCGGAGAATCGCTTTTGCACTCCCACGCCCAGCTTCTCGAGAAAGGGATCCTTCTCCTCCTCCAGCAGCACGCCGGAAAAGTAGGAGCCAAAAGGAGAGTCAAAGTCATTGTACGGGCGCGTGCCGCTGAGGATGTAAATGATATGCCCGCCACCGTAGGCCCACTGCAGCAGCTGCTTCGCACGGCCTTCCGGCAGATCCCCTTCATTGGAGAGCATGACGACCGCATTCTGCGGCGGCAGTTTCGCCAAAGACTTGGTGGTATGAGCATCGTGGCCCAGAGCATCGAGCAGCCGCTCAGCCGCAAGGAAGGGATTCACACGAGCCTTGCCTTTGTATCCCGTGATTTTATCAACATCCTCCCAATGCCCCTTGCAGCCACACAGCAGCACCGCACCGCAAAGCATCAGCAGGCCGCGCAGAAAGTATTGTTTCATGCCGCGCCTCCTTTCCTCTCCACAAACGGCCATTGGTCGCAGAGCGCTCCCATTTCCTCATTCGACACCGGCATGACCGCGTAGGCCACCTGCACCCAGGCTCCCGTCAGCTGGCGGAAGTAGTCCGCCTCGGTTTTTTCACCCGCCTGCAGCACCTGCAGCAGGCAGTCCTCCTCCGTGTCGCTGTCTGAGATCGGCACCCGGCGGCGGTTCACCAGCCACGACAAGGAGCCACGGTACAGCAGGCTCAGCGCCTCTTTAAAATCTCCCGCAGCCCACGCCGCGCGTGCAGAGGCGACCAGATCGACCGGCAGGCTTTCAGGCGTGATGTTCATTCCCATCAGAACCTTGGGCGCACGCACGGGAGCATTGCTGACTCCACGCGAAATGAAGAGATGGCGGTTATTGACCAGATAAACGATCAGCCACGCCACCAGGCCGGCAATGATGACCCAGAAAATAAAGCCAAAGCCTCCGAAGAAGCCAAAATGAGAGAGAAGCGACCCCAGGGTTCCATCCGTCTCAGTGTCACGCGAGCGTTCCTTTTCCTTCTCTTTCTCTTTTTCCTTTTCGACTTCGTCCGGGTCTAGATCGGGCACCCAGACACGGGAGGGCATCTTGTGAATCTCAAAGTCAGGGTGTTTGAGCACCTTCTCCACGGCCCCGGGAGCATCCGCCTCCTCTGCTGCTTGAGCGTGTGAAGGCATGCAGCCCAGCGCCAGCACAGCGATGATCACTGCCGCAGCGGCGGAGGACAGTCGAGTGGCCATGCGCCGGAACGCCAGCTCCACATCCCAGCCTTCAATGCGCGTACGGCAGTTCAGGTACAGCGCGAAGCCTGCCCCCACGTAAAAAGGCTCCACCAGGCTGACAATGACCATGTGGCAGGCAGCCCCCCACCATAGGAAGCCAGAGGGAATGGTGTTATGAAAATCCAGTGACTCGAAAAGTCCGCCCCAGTCTGGCTGCGCATACTCCGGCAGCAGCCCATAGGTGCCCCACATCAGCCCCAGCCAGGCGACGAGTTCGATTTTGGAAAACGCATACGAGAGCGAGAAACCAGAGCCGCCGCCGTCCATGGCCAGTGTCCTGATGCGCTGATTGACCGCCGAGCCGCGCAGCCCTTCCAGCATCTGCGCTGGCAGCGCAAAGCTGCGGATGAAGGACAGCCGTCTCCAGAAAAGCGCCGGAAGGCAGTTCGAGATCCACAGGCGCGGCCACTGCTTCCACGTTTCCAGAAAGGTGGGCCGCACACCAAACGCCGCGCGGCTGAGGAAAAACAATGGCACCCGGTCATACAGGGGCTTGAGCCACCAGACGGCCAGCGGAATCCACTCAGGAGTTGAACGCAGCAGCACGCAAACCAGCGCCCAGAGCGGCAGCACGGTGCAGGCCCACAGTGCGATGATGCCGCCATAGTCCCGCCGCACCATGGCGCAGCCAAGGTCCACCGCCTCCCACGGCTGGCGCGGGCGCAGCACCACTGTGATGTCCTCAAGCCGCATCCGTCTGCCTCCTTCCGCTGAACATGAGAAACGCCGCCACGGCAATCCAGCACAAGGTGCCAACTCCAAATTTGATCGGAAGCGGGTAGTCCATCGGCGACCAGAACCCCTCCAGCACAGCCGCCAGGCTCGTCAGCACGGCGGCTCCAATCAGCAGGGGCATGGCTTTGCGCCCGGCGAGCACCAGCGCAGCGCGGCGCTCCAGCCTGCCCGGACGCAGCACCGACCACCCCACCCGCATGCCTGCCATGGCGGAGATGACGCATCCGGTCAGCTCCGGCGCTCCATGCGCGATCACCCAGGAGTAAAGCGTCATCGGATTGCCTGAATAATGCACATAGCCAAAGACAGCCCCAAGGTGCAGCGAGTTGTACATCAAAACAAACAGCGCCCCCACACCACCCATGATCCCGCCGGCAAACGTGCGGAAGTCGATGCTGACATTGTTCATGATGTAAAAGCAAAACGCCGCAAATCCCGAGCCAAAGCTCTCCCGCACATAATCCGACGGCTTGCTGGCCTCTCCATACATGCTCTCGATCTGCGCCATGCCGTTGGATCCCAGCATGGCCATGGACCACTCGGGATACGCGGGTGTGATGGCCGCCAGCAGCACCGCCGGCAGATAAAACAGGGCCGTGCACCACCAGAACAGTTTCCATTCCGCCCTCACCGCCTGCGGAAACTCCACAAAAAACAGGCGCATAAACGATTCCCAGCCACCTGCGCTGCGGCGCTCCAGCATGCGGTAGCCGCGGATGGCCAGCGCATTGAGCTGCTGCGTGAGGCGCTGCGGACTCATGCGATGCTGCGCCACGCTCAGATCATGGCACACCTGCCGGAAGGTCGCGGGCAGCTCGTCCAACTCGGGTGTCTGCACGGACTTCTCGGCATCCGTCAGCAGTTTCTCCAGCTTTTTCCAGCGTGGCTCGATGTGTTTTTCAAACTGTGCTGGAGTCATGAGCGATACGTGACTGCTCCTTTCATCGGTGGCGGCGTCCCGCGTTTCTCCTCCGGATCTCGCAGCCACATGGCCATGCCGCACAGCCGGCGCAGGCCCTCCATGCCGACGGCATGCGTCAGCGGCTGCGCCAGCGATGAGAGCTCGATCCGGCGCTCGTCGGCCCACAGCGGTGCGCGTTCAAGAAATTGCAGCAGCGCCGCCTGCTCCTCCCGCGTAAGTACCTGCGAGGGCGCCCGCCGCTCGGCGCGGATCTCCACATTCGGCACCGCGGGCTGTGGCACCTCGGCGTACGTCACCACGGTGTTGGCCACCAGATCGCCCAGCCGCTGAAACCGTTTGGTGAAGAGCATGCACACAATGCCGGTGAGGTAGAAAAACGGCATGAAGTCCACCACCCGCAGAAAATTGCGCATCACCGCCTGTGCCAGCGACACGGGTCCGCCGGTCACGCTCATCACGCGCAGTTTCATCGAGCGCTGGCCGGGCGTCGCGCCTTTGGCTCCGGCTTCAAAAATCACGTTGTAGAACCACTCCATGAAAAAGGCGAACAGCAGGGAGAACCCGCGCGCCATTTCCAGACCGATCACGCTCTGGAGAAACACGAAGATGAGAATGGCCGCCGCAATGTCGATGCCAATTCGGATGAGAATGTCGATCAGGAAAGCCATGCTGCGCACCGCCACCCCCGCCACACGGAGTTGAATCTCCACGCCATCTGCGAGTTCGACTGTTTGCAAGGTATCCGCGCGTGCCGCTGCCATTGACGAACAATCAAGCTGTTCCGTTTGGTTTTGACAACCACCGAATTATTTTCGTAAGTTTTATGAATGCCGGATATTCTGCCGGCCCTGAATCCCCCTTCCTTTCCCACCTACCTACCATGGAAACTCCCGCCAACCCCTACTCCGCCCCTGGCGCCAACCTGTATGGCTCGCCTGGCGGCACATCAGATGCCGTAGCCACAAGCACAATCGCCGCCCTGGCAGGCACCAAGCCCTGGGTGCGGTTCCTTTCAGTGCTGATGTGGATCGGCGTTGTCTTCATGCTGCTGGGCGCTCTGGCCCTGGGGGCGATGTCCATGATGGGACTGGCCAAACAGTCAAGTTCCGCGGCCAATCCCTTGGGCGGCGCACAGTTCATGGTGCTGGCGGTCCTTTATGGAGTGATGTCTTTTGTCTACATCTATCCTGCGCTCAAGCTTTGGAAATACGCCAACCGCATTGGTTCTCTCGTGTCCACACGCACAGTCGCCGACCTTGACTCCGCGTTGAACGAACAGCGCAGCTTTTGGAAGTTTATCGGCATTATGACGATCCTCCTGCTGTCGTTGTACCTCATCATCATCATTGGCGCCGTGGCACTCGGGGCTACTGCAGCCATGAAGGCCAACGGCATCCACTAGTGATCTACCCCATCAGCGCCACGGCAACGGGATCCACCAATGGCTTGCCTGCCCGCGTGAGCCGCACGTGGTGCTCGTCGTAGTTCAGCAGTCCTTGGTCACGCAGTACGTCCAGCATCTTGCGTGACTCGGGGAGGATCAAGTTCAGCGGCAGGCCGCGTGCGGTGCGCAGTTCCAGTCCGAAGCGCTCGGTGCGGCGTTTGTCGGGCGTTATCTCCTCGATCTCTGTGGCCGTGTCTTCACCGGCCAGCGTCATCGCCATGTAGCGCGGCGTGTCTTTCACATTGTGCCAGCGCCTGCCATTCACCGTGGAGAAAGCGCCGGGGCCGATGCCGAGGTAGTCCGCGCCGAGCCAGTAGGCCTCATTGTGAACAGAGCGGTGGCCGGGCCGGGCGTAGTTGGAGATTTCGTAATGCTCGAAGCCGCCGGCTTCCAGCAAGTCGATGGCAAGGCTGAAGAAGTCGGCATCCTGGTTTTCGTCCTGGCGGTACTCCCCAGCCTGTAGCCTGCGAAAAAAATCCGTGTCCTCCTCGTAGTTGAGATTGTAGGCGGAGATGTGGTCGGGCTGCAGCGAGAGCGAGTGCTCCAGGGTGTGCCGCCATGTCTCCACGCTCTGACCGGGAATGGAAAACATCAGGTCCAGGCTGAGGCTGGGAAAGCCGATGGACTTCAGCACCCGCCAGGTTTCTTCGGCCTCTGCGCGCAGGTGGTCGCGCCCCAGCGTTTTCAGCGTGGCATCATCCCAGGCCTGGATGCCGAGGCTCACGCGCGTGACTCCCATCTCGCGCATCATCGCAGCCTTGGAGGCGATGATGTTGCGCGGATTGGCCTCCATGGTGAATTCAGCAACCTGGGACATGTCCACGCGCTGCCGCAGTCCGCTTAGCAGGCGCTCCAGGTGGGTGTCGCTGAGCATCGTCGGAGTGCCGCCACCGAAAAAGATCGTCTGCGGTTTCAGCGGCTGCTTTGCCACCTCTTTAAGGAGCGCATCCACAAACGCCACCATGTCCGTGCCGCCCGGAGTGTGCTTGTGAAAGCTGCAGTAAGGGCAGATGCGGTGGCAGAAGGGAATATGGACGTAGAGGTGATTCACGGGCTGGAGGCTAAATACTTGATGCTAGTTGCTGGATGTTAGCAGAGAAAGCTTGCTCCGGCATCTAGCATCCAGCATCTAGCACCCAGAACCATGTCCGATGAAACCCACCACGAACGCGAACTCGGCGGCCAGTTGCTGGCGTCGGTCTCACGCTCTTTCTATCTTACGCTGAAGGCGCTGCCAAAGGAGCTGCGCGAACCGATTTCCCTGGCTTACCTCCTCGCCCGCACCGCGGACACCATCGCCGATACCGCCAGCGTGAGCGCCGAGGTGCGCCTCGACTGCCTGGAACGCTACCGCGCCCTCGTGCGTGGCACTGGAGACGTGCAGAGCCTGGCCAGCACGTTCATCACCCAGTTCTGCCCGCAGCAGGGCGATGATGCCGAGCGCCGGCTGATGGAAAAATTCGCCGAGGGCATCGCCTGGCTGCGCAGCATGCCGCCTGCACCGCTGGCGGCCATTCAGAGCGTGCTGGAGCACATCATTGACGGCCAGATGCTCGACATCCGCCGCTTTCCTGCGGACGGCAGGCTGCGCCGCCTCGCCAATGCGGAGGAGCTTGACGAATACACCTGGCTCGTCGCCGGGTGTGTGGGCGAATTCTGGACGCAACTCTGCGCCAGCGAGCTGCCTGCGTCTCTCGACCCTGCGGTGACGACCGCGCAAATGATGGAGTGGGGCGCTCGCCTGGGCAAAGGCCTGCAACTCATCAACATCCTTCGCGACATCGGCGAAGACACCCGCGACGGCCGCTGCTACCTCCCCTGCCAGCCCGAGGACATTCAAACGGAATGGAGCCTCTGGCTGCAAACCTGCACCGAGCACCTCGAGTGCGGCCTGAAGTACGTGCAGCACGTCACCCATGGCAAGCTGCGCTACGCCACCGCCCTGCCACTCCTGCTCGGCATTCAAACCGTGGCCAAGATGCGCGCCACGCCCTGGGAAAAAATTCAGCAGGGCGTCAAGATCTCCCGCCTCGATGTGGCCAGCATCCTCGCCCAGGCCGCTATCGCCTGCCGCAGCTCAGCCGCCATGGAAAAGCTGTACCGGAAGCTCGCTGAAAGCTAAGCCGCTGAGCTGCAACGAGTCAGAGCAGGTTCAAGCGGCCGCAAACGGCTCAGCTCTGCCCGCGCTCATATTCGTCTGGCAAACGACCTTTCGTGCCACCAAATTCGAAGTTCCAAGGATCGCACGCATACAACTATGTCAAACGTTCCGTCCCCTCAGAACGGCCACACCGAGGCTGAGACGCTGGCTTTTTTAAACCGGCTGACGCAGTCAGTGCTCGAGCTTTCTTCTCCGGAGGAGATCATCGCGACAGTGCAGCAGATGCTGGGCGAGTACATGCGCGTCTCCCGTGTTCTGGTGGCCGAGGCTTCCGCGGATGGAGAGACCGTCCTGGTACCGCAGACCTGGGAAACAGCGGGCATGCCCCGGCTGCAGGCGACGACCCACCGGCTGGCAGACTATGGCGACCGCCTCCTGGTGGACTACCGCGCCGGGCGCACGCACGTGCGGCGCAATGCCAGCCTGGAATACCCTGCGGGACCAGAGCAGAGCAAGCTCATGGAAATCGGCGCCACGGCCTCTATCGACGTGCCCGTGCTGACCGATGGCCGCTTTGCCATGCTCTTTGTGGTACACCAGTCCACTCCGCGCGAATGGACCGACGGCGAGATTTCACTGGTGCGCCAGGTGGCGGATCGCACCGCCGCGGAGGTGCGGCGCGCGCGCGCTCTGCGCGAGGCACAGAACAGCGAGCTGAGATTTCGCCAGATGGCCGACTCCATGCCGCAGATCGTGTGGGCGGCGCGTGCCGATGGAAAGATCGATTACTACAACCGCAAGTGGTATGAGTACACCGGCTTTTCCGAAGCTCCGGAGACCGCGCAGGAAAGCGATGGTGTTTTCCATGGCGATGACGCGAGGCGCTCTCGCGGAGCCTGGGAGCATGCGGTCGCTTCCGGTGGTGTTTACGAGCAGCAGGTGCGTCTGCGGCGCGGAGCGGACGGCGCTTACCGCTGGTTCATCAACCGCGGCCTGCCGGTACGGAATGACGAGGGTGTGGTGGCCGGATGGTACGGCACGCTCACGGACATCCACGATCAGCGCATGGCGGCGGAGGCAGGCATCCGCAACGAAGAGAGGCTGGGCGCAGCCCTGGCCGTGGCGGACATGGGGACCTTTGACTGGGATGTGCGGACAAATGTGGTGACCATGGATGCCCGTAGCCGCGACTTGTTTGGGTTTGGCGCAGAGCAGTCCGTCACCGACGAAGATCTGTTTCGGCTCATTGTTCCCGCGATGCAGGATGACGTTCGCAGCGCCTTCATCAACTCCCTGCGGAAACGCGAGCGGCTGGAGATCGAATACGACATCCGGCATCCCGGCGGCGAAATACGCACCATCCTGAGCATCAGCAACGTGGCTGAAAGTGCGGATGGAGAACCCGAACGTTTGTACGGCGTCTTTGGCAATGTGACCAATCGCAAGCGGGCCGAGGTGGAACGCGCAGGCTTCATCCGCGCCATCGAGGCCGAGAAGGCCAATCTGGCCGCCGTGGTGGAAAGAGCGCCGGCATTCATCTGTGTGCTGCGCGGTCCCGAGCACGTGTTTGAACTGGCCAATGATGGCTACTACCGCCTGGTGGGCTGGCGAAAGCTCATCGGCCTGACCGTGCGCGAGGCGCTGCCTGAAATCGAAGGCCAGGGTTTCTTTGAAATGCTCGATGGCGTGTACACCACGGGAGAAACTGTGTCCGGAACCGAGGTGCCGGTGATGGTGGTCCAGGCGGGAGGGGAGCAGCTACGCTTCCTCAACTTTGTGTATCAGGCCCTGCGAGATCCTGACGGCAATGTCAGCAGCATTTTCGTGCATGGCGTGGATGTAACCGATGAGGTGAAAGCCCGCGAGGCCATCGTGACCAGCGAGAGGCGGCGCAAGGCGGCGCTGGATGCCGCCGGACTGGGCGCCTTCAACATGGACCTGAGCACCCGCGTGCTGGAGACGGACGCGCGCTTCCGCGCCATCTTCGGCGTCTCTGCCGACACGCTGACCTATGACGAAGCCTTTGCCATCGTGCATCCGGACGATCGTGAAATGGTCAGGGCCAAAGTGAATGCCACCATCAATCCGCTGGATCCGCAGCCCTACTTTTCCGAGCACCGCGTGGTGCATCCGGACGGCTCCATCCATTGGGTCTCCGCGCGCGGCAGGTCCGCCTTCGAAGGCAGTGATACCGACCGGCAGCTCACCAGTTTTGACGGCACGGTGCTGGACATCACGGCAAAAAAGAACGCTGAGGATGAGCTGGCGTTTCAGCGGCATCTGCTGGAGCTCATTTTCCGCGAGTCCCCCGCCGCCATGGCGCTTTGGCGTGGTGAAGACCTCGTTTTCGAACGGGTCAATCCCGTCTATCAAACCTTGTTCGGCAAAAGAACGCTGGTGGGCAAAGCTCTGATGGATGCGGTGCCCGAACTGGAAGGCCAGGGATTTGAAGACCTGCTGAGAAAAGTGCTGAACACGGGCGAGCCCTTCACGGGGACGGAGACGCTGGCGCGGTTTGCGCCTGAAGCGGGTGCGCCGTCGTTGGACCGTTATTTTGACTTCAGTTATCTCCAGGTGTGCACTCCTGACGGACGCCCCTACGGTGTGTATGACCATGCGGTGGATGTCACCAGCCGGGTGCTGGCGCGCCAGGCCCTGGAGGAAAGCCAGAAGCTGCTGGAGCAGGCGCTTTCGGAACGGCAGTCCCTGCTGGATGCGGAACGCGCGGCGCGCGTGGAGGTGGAGCAGGCCAGCCGCATGAAGGATGAGTTTCTCGCCACGCTGTCCCATGAGCTGCGCACGCCGCTCAATGCCATCGTGGGCTGGACGCAGCTGCTGGAGACGACCCCAAATCTCACACAGGAACTGACCGAAGGGCTGGAAATCATCTCCCGCAATGCCAGGGCGCAGACGCAAATCATTGAGGACATTCTGGACATGAGCCGCATCATCAGCGGCAAGCTACGCCTGAACATTCAGCCCATCGACCTCACTGCGATCATTCGTGCCGCCATCGAAACCCTGCAGCCCGCCGCCAAGGGCAAAGGCGTGCAGCTCGAAGTGCTGGCAGCGCCTCTGACAGAGCGCCTGCATGGAGATCCAAACCGTCTGCAGCAGGTGCTGTGGAATCTGATCTCCAATGCGGTGAAATTCAGCCCGAAGGGCGGCAAGGTGCAGGTGGGCATTCAGCGTGCCGCAGGCCAGGTGGAGGTTCACGTGACGGACACCGGCGTGGGCATCGCGCCGGAATTTCTGCCCTATGTGTTTGACCGCTTCCGCCAGGCGGACTCCAGCACCACACGGATTCACGGCGGCCTGGGCCTGGGGCTTTCTATCGTGAAACAAATCACAGAAATGCACGGCGGCACCGTGCGTGTGCTCAGCCCGGGCAAGGACCTTGGAGCCACGTTCATTGTGAGCCTGCCGCTGGCTCAACTCTCTCCTGATGAGGATGTTTTCACGACCTCTCCACGTCCGACCTCCCGCATCAAGGACGCAGCAGCGGGCCACGCAGCGAAGGATCATCCGCTGGACGGCATCTCTGTCGTGGCGGTGGATGACGAACCGGACGCCGTGGCCTTCGTGCAGCGGCTTCTCACCGCCAACGGCGCCACCGTCCGCACCGCCAGCTCTGCGGCTGAAGCCCTGGCACTCATCAAGGCCGAGCCGCCGGACGTGCTGGTGAGCGACATCGGCATGCCGCTTGAAGATGGTCACTTCTTGATCCGCAAAGTGCGTGCCTTGCCCCCCACCGAAGGCGGACGCACCGCCGCCGTGGCACTCACCGCCTATGCCCGCACCGTGGACCGTGTGAAGGCACTGGAAGCCGGCTTTCAAATGCACATCTCCAAGCCTGTGGAACCCGCGGAGCTGATTGCGTCCGTGGCGGCGCTGGCGAGGACGTGAATGGGACGAGAGGGTTCGAAGAGAGCCAGTTGCGGCGCAACTGGACTAGGACTTCACTCGAAGCAGTTGCCTTACTTTGCAATCCAGCAAAAACATCACCAAAGAAACCAGGTGGATCCATGCCAGAAGCAGACTCTCGGTATCATGCCATAGGGCCAAAGTGATGACATAGTGAACGACCGCACCGGGAAAAGCCCAGATGGCCAATTCATCAGCCCACGTCTGCATACGGTTCATCACTCCACTGAGCAGAAACCATGAATCCCACGACTCCGTTACCCTTGAAAACACCAAACGCACCAAGATAGACGCCACGGTGAACACCACCAAGAAGACCATGATCCCGATCAGCCACCACAGAACGGAATTCCATGAGATGTCCTTGAACAATCTCATGTCAATCCACCTGACGTCCACGATCAGCCCAAACAGCAGCCCGAAGTCTTTCATCGGGGTGATGCTGCTAAATCTTTGAGCCATGGATGGAGAATAGTCCGCTCCATTAAAAAAGGGCAAGAAAAGGTTCAGCCCATTCTGCGGCCCAACTGCAAATAAAAGGACTCCTGTTGCGGCGGAAGTGGACTACTTGGCTTCGCGGCTGAACCATCCCTTCACCTTCGTGAAGAAGCCTTTCTTCTCCGTCGTGACGCTGCGCGCTTCCGGATCAGGCACACTCGCTGGCACGGTCACCGGCAGGCTCTGATCCCAGCCACCACCAAGTGCCTTGATCAAACTCACGCTCGCGATCAAACGCTGCCCTGCCAGCGTGGCGCAGGCGCGCTCCGTCAGCAGCAACGAGCGATTGGCTTCGATCACATTCAGATACGGACTGGTGCCCGCTTCATAGCGCGCGTGGGCGATCTTCGCAGCCTCCTGAGCGCTGGCGCGGGCGCGGTGCTGGGCCTCGGTCTGCGTGGTGAGATTGCGCATCGCCGCCAGCGCGTTTTCCACATCGTTGAATGAGGCGAGAATGGCCTGGCGGTAGTTGGCCAAAGCTTCGTCGTGCGCGGCGCGGGCGCGCTCCATGTAGGCGCGGTTTTTGCCGCCGGCAAAGAGCGGCACGCTGATGCTTGGGCCGATGTTCCAGTTCATGCTGCCCATTTCAAAAAGCTTCTCCACATCGCCGCTCAAATAACCAGCGCGGCCTGTGAGACGGATGCTGGGAAAGAAGTTCGCCTTCGTCACACCGATCTGGGCGGTGGTGGAGGCCAGCGTGCGCTCAGCGGCGGCAACGTCCGGTCGGCGTTCCAGCAGGTCTGTCGGCACGCCGGTGGGAATGGCAGGCGGGCTGGAAAGCATGCCGGCATTGCTGCCGAGTTTAAACGCGGCGGGATTGGCTCCCGTAAGAAGGGCGATGGCGTTTTCAAGCTGGTCGCGCTGATTTTGCAGCGCGCTCACCTCTGCCTCGGCACTGGCCACTTCGGTCTCCGCCTGGGCCTGCTCCAACTCGCTGCCGGCACCGGCCTTCACACGGGCACGCGCGATGTCCAGCGCCTGCCTGCGCCAGCCCACGGCGGCGCGCACGGTGGCCAGTTCGCCATCGAGGGCACGGATGCGGAAGTAGCTGGTGGCCACGTCCCCATGCACGCCGAGGAGCACGTTTTGCATGAGGTTCGCAGCGGCGGCGGCATCGGCACGGGCGCTTTCGTTCTGGCGGCGGATCTTGCCCCAAAGGTCCAGCTCCCAGCTAAAGTCCAACGGCACCGTGTAGCTCGGCCCCACATAATGCAGGCCGTTCAGCGGAAAGGCGCTGGGCATGTTCGGAGACGTGCGCTGCGTGGTGAAGGCAGAATTGATGTCCGCCGTGGGAAAGAAGGCCGCACGCGCCAGCCCGGTGCCTGCGCGGGCTTGGTCAAACCGCGCGATGGAGGCCTTCAGCGTCTGATTGTTCGCCGTGGCCAGCTCCATGAGGGCGTTCAGCCTGGCATCGCCAAACACACGCCACCAAGCCCCTTTGGGCAGGGTGTCCAGCGGGCGCGCCTCACGCCAGTTCACAGCGCCTTTGTAATCCGCAGGCGCGACCGTTTCCGGCCGTTCGTAGTTCGGCCCGATCTGAGCGATGGCGCTGGTAGCAAGAAGGAAGGGTAGGAGGAATCGCATGGCAGGAATCAATGAGGGACAGGAAGGGCGCCGGCGGGAATCTCGGCGCATGTGGCAGATGCAGCCTTCTTTTTGTGGCCGAGCATCACGAGCACATAAAACACCGGCGTGAAGAACAGGCCGAGAAAGGTCACGCCGATCATGCCGGCAAACACGGCGGTGCCCATGGCGCGTCGCATTTCAGCCCCGGCACCGGTGGAAACCACCAGCGGATACACCCCGGCGATGAAGGCGATGGAAGTCATCAAAATGGGGCGGAGGCGCAGGCGGCAGGACTCGATGGCAGCCTCGAAGGGCGTCAGGCCATGGTCGTATTTTTCCTTGGCAAACTCCACGATGAGGATGGCATTTTTACAGGCCAGGCCGATGAGCACGATGAAGCCGATCTGCGTGAAGATGTTGTTGTCACCATGGGTGATCATCACCCCCGCAAGTGCGAACAGCAGGCACAGCGGCACGATGAGGATGATGGCCAGCGGCAGGCGCAGGCTCTCATACTGCGCGGCCAGCACCATGAAGACGAGCAGGATGCAGAGCGGGTAGATGAAGATGGCGGTGTTTCCCGCGATGATTTTCTGATAGGTAAGATCCGTCCACTCAAACTCAAATCCGGCTGGCAGGCCGTCCTTGGCCAGCTTGGAAATCAGCTCCTCGGCCTGCCCCGAACTCAGCGGCGGCAGCGGCGCACCATTGAGGTCGGCGGCCAGGTAGCCGTTGTAATGTGTGACGCGGTCCGGACCGAAGCCCTCCTTCACCTTCACGAGAGATCCCACCGGCACCATTTCTCCGGCAGCGTTGCGTGTTTTCAGCCGCGTGATGTCGCTGGCCTCATCACGGAACTGCTCCTCCGCCTGGGCGACGACTTGGTAGGTGCGGCCAAAGCGGTTGAAGTCATTCACATACAGGCTGCCGAGATTGACCTGCAAAGTCTCGAAAAGATTCGCCAGCGGCACGCCCTGGATCTTGGCCTTCTCACGGTCCACGTCCGCCTCGAGCTGCGGCACATTGACCGTGTAGCCCGTGTACACCTGCGTGAGCTTCTGGCTGCCCCACCCGGCACCCTCCAGTTTTTTCACCGCCTGATACAGCGCCTCATAGCCCTGGTTGCCACGGTCCTCCACCATGAGCTTGAATCCACCTGTAGTCCCGATGCCATTGACGGGCGGCGGCGGGAACATCATCACCATCGCGTCCTGGATCGCCATGAACTTTCCATTGAGCGCATTGGCGATGGCTCCGCCGCTGAGCTCAGGCGTTGTGCGGTCCTCGAAATTGTCGAGCCCCACGAACACGATGCCCGCATTGGGACTGATGGTGAAGCCCTGAATCGAAAGGCCGGGGAACGCGATGGCATCCTTCACTCCAGGATGATCCCTGGCGATCTGCGACATGCGGCGCATGACATCATCGGTGCGGTCCAGCGAGGCACCATCCGGAAGCTGCGCAAAGCCGACGAGGTATTGCTTGTCCTGGCTGGGTACAAAGCCCTCAGGCACGGTTTCAAAGCCTTTCCAAGTAGCCCAGACAAGGCCGCCGTAAATGATGACGGCGATGAAGCTGAAGCGGATGATGCGCTTCACCAGGCCCACATACACGTTGGACGACCATTCAAAGAAGCGGTTGAAGGGGCGGAAGAACCAGCCAAACAGGCCGTCGATCAGACGGGTGAGGATGTCTCGCTTGTCGCCATGGCCTTTCAGCAGCACCGCGGAAAGCGCCGGGGAGAGCGTGAGAGAATTGATGGCGGAAATGACCGTGGATATGGCGATGGTGACGGCGAACTGCTTGTAAAACTGGCCGCTGAGCCCGCTGATGAACGCGGTGGGAATGAACACCGCGCAGAGCACCAGCGCCGTGGCGACGATGGGGCCGGTCACTTCCGTCATGGCCTGCTGGGTGGCAGCGAGAGGCTTGAGACCATTCTGAATGTTACGCTCCACATTTTCGACGACCACGATGGCGTCATCCACCACGATGCCGATGGCCAGCACGAGGCCGAAGAGGGAGAGGTTGTTGATCGAGAATCCGAGCGCGTGCATCACCGCAAAGGTGCCGACCAGCGACACCGGCACGGCTGCCAGCGGGATGATGGAAGCACGCCAGGTCTGCAGGAAAAGCACCACCACCAGCACCACCAGCACCAGGGCCTCCAGCAAGGTGTGGATGACCGCGTCGATGGATTTTTCCACGAACACGGTGGGGTCGTAGGCAATGGCGTAGTCCACTCCCTCCGGCATTTTCTTCTTCAGTTCCGTCATGCGATGGCGCACGGACTCGGAGACGGCCAGAGCATTGGCGCCGGGGAGCTGAAACACGCCCATGCCAACGGCGCGCTTGTTGTTCAGCAGCGCACGCAGCGAGTAGTCTCCCGAACCCATTTCAGCACGGGCCACATCGCGCAGGCGCAGCTTTTCACCATGCGGCCCGGTCTTGACGATGATCTGGTCAAATTCTTCCTCGCTGATGAGACGGCCTTTCGCATTCACCGTCAGCTCAAAGGCGGAATCTTTCGTCGGCTGCTGGCCGATGGTGCCTGCGGCCACCTGGATGTTCTGCTCGCGGATGGCGTTCACGATGTCTCCGGAGGTGAGGCCGCGGGCGGCGGCCTTGTCGGGATCAATCCAAATGCGCATGGCGTAGTCGCCCCCGCCAAAGATGTTCACCTGTCCCACGCCAGGAAGCCGCGTCAGTTCATCCTTCACATTCAATGTGGCATAGTTGCGCAGGTAGATCTCATCGTAGCGCTCGTTGGGAGAAAGCAGATGCACCACCAGCGTCATGTTTGGCGAAGACTTCACCGTGGTCACTCCGAAGCGCCGCACTTCCTCCGGAAGCTTTGGCAGGACCTGGGCCACACGGTTCTGCACCTGCATCTGCGCCAGATCGAGCTCCGTGCCGATCTTGAACGTGACGGTGAGCGTCATCACCCCATTCGCCGTGCTCATTGAAGACATGTAGAGCATGTTTTCGATGCCGTTGATCGTCTGCTCCAGCGGCGAGGCCACCGTTTCCGCAATGGTCTTCGGGTTCGCGCCGGGATAGGTGGCTGTGACGATGACAGTGGGCGGCACGACTTCCGGGTACTCGGAGATCGGCAGCTGGAAGAGCGAGATCGTGCCGAGAATAAAAATCAGCAGCGACAGCACGCCCGCAAAAATGGGGCGGGTGATGAAAAATCGGGAAATGTTCATGTCAGCAAGAGGCGGTTTTTTTGACGCGGTGGGGTTACTTGGCCGCAGTCTCCTTGGCCGCAGGCGCTTTCTCAGCCGGAGCCTCCGCCGCCTGCACTGGCATGCCGGGCATGGGCAGACGCGCCTGCCCGTTCACGATGATCTTGTCTCCGGCCACGAGCCCGCTGCGGATGATGCGCCGTCCATCGATGCTGGGTCCGATCACGATGGGTTTGTAAACGGAGAGGGCAGGCTGCTTCGTCTCATCCACTCCGAGCACATACTTGTTGGCCTGATCGGTGAGGATGCTTTTTTCATCCACGAGCAGGGCCTGGTACTTGCCGGTCATCGGGATGCGGATGCGGGCAAACAGGCCGGGAGTGAGGATATTGTCAGCGTTTGAAAATTCAGCGCGCAGCACCATGCTGCCCGTGCTGGCGTCGAGGCGGTTGTCAAAGGACTCGATGTGGCCGTGGTGCGGGAAGCCTTTCTCGTTTGAGAGCTGCAGCTCCACCGGCACGCGGCCGTCCCCATTGGTGAAGGACTTCTTGTCCCGCTGCAGCGCCTGCAGTTTCAGCAGGCTGTTTTCGTCGATGTCCGCGTACACATACACGGGATCCACGGTGACAATGGTGGTTAGCAGCGTGGTGCCCGCGGTGACGTAATTTCCCGTGGTGGTGATGGCGCGGCTGATGCGACCGCTGATGGGCGCCTTCACCGTGCTGTGCTCAAACTCGATCTCCGCGCTGTGCTGCGCCGCGCGTGCCGCCTCCAGACCCGCGATGGCCTGCAGGTTCATGGACTCACGTGCCTCCGCCTGCTCTGGCGCGATGGCCTTGGCGGCGAGCAGGGTCTGCACGCGGTCAAACTCCCGTTTCATCGCCATGGCGTTCGCCTCGGCACGTGCCACCTCGGCGCCAGTGGCGCGGAGCCGGGTCTGAAAGGGGCGCTGATCGATGGTGAAAAGAACATCCCCCTTTTTCACCAGCGCACCGGCCTGAAAATGCACCTCCGTGATGTACCCGGAGACGCGGGGCTTCAGCTCCACCGTTTCTTCCGCTTCGACCCGCCCCGTGAACTCCTCCCATTCGACGAGTTCTTTCTGCTCCACCGCAGCAATCGTCACAGGAGCCGGGGGCATGCCTCCACCCCCGGCTCCGTGGCCACCCTCGGGCGGTTTGCCACAGGCGGCGAGGAAGAGGGCAAGGGGGAGGAGAGTGGGGAGTTTCATGGGAGCGCGCGTGGTTTTGGGGAGGGAAAGTTGACCAGTTGGTTAATTTGAAATCAGAAAAAGGCGGCAAAGTGCAGCCGTCGGCACAGGCTCAGGTGTCAGTCCCTGACGCCGAGAATGATCTTGGCCCCGGACTCAAACTCGTCCAGACGGCCCAGATCATTCCACATGCGGGCGTGGAGCAGCAGCCCCTCGCTGTACGCAAACACGATCCGTGCCAGGGCCATGGCATCATGGGTGACAATGCTGCCCTGCGCCTGCGCATCGCGGATGGCGCTTTCATAGTAGCGGATGAACTGGCTCAAAATCTCCTGCAGCTTGTCCCGCAGGCGCTCGTCCACCGTGCTGACCTCCGCCCCCAGGGAGTGGATGGGGCAGCCCAGCACCCGGCCATGCTTTTCAAACAGCTCCTGCTGCTCCTGACGGAAGGAGCGGAAGCAGTTCATGATGCGGTCCACCGGCGCCACCACGGGAGAAAAAAGCTGGTCCAGTTCCTTGCGGTGCTCCGCCCACCCGTGATCAATGGCCGCGAGCGCCAGATCCGTCTTGGACTCAAAGAAGTGGTAGAAGCTCCCCTTCTTGACCCCCGCCTTCTCACAGATGTGATCCACCGAAGTGCTGCCATAATTACCCGCCCAGATCAGTTCGATCATGGCGTCAATGAGGCGGTCTTTCGCTGTGGAGGTGCGGCCCATGTGAGTTCGGGTAAAGTGAGTGAGGCTTAAAACCGACTAGACGGTCAGTCAAGAATAATTGTGCAAGGGGTAGGCTCATAACTACCCCATTCCCTCGCGCTTTAAGCCCATTGACGTAATAACATTCGTAACTACACTGGATCATGACCCTCGAACTTAAACTGCGCAAGGTGGGCAATTCCGTTGGCCTCGTTCTCCCCAAGGAAGCACTGGCGCATCTCAAAGTAGAAGAGGGCGACACCGTGACCCTGACAGAAGCACAGGACGGACTGCGGCTGACAGCAAGCAATCCAGAATTTACCAAGACGATGGAGGTGTTTGAAAGTCTGAACCGGCGGTATCGCAACACCCTGCGCGAACTGGCGAAATGAAAGCACCCTACTGGCTGACGCGGGATGAATGCCTGGCGCTGCACGACATGATGCTTTCCTATTATGGAGGCATCGCTGGCGTTCGTGATGAGCACCTGCTGGAGTCCGCTTTGGCGCGTCCTCAGCAGCTCTTTCATTATGGACAACCTTCGATGGCTGAGATGGCTGCAGCGTATGCGGCAGGCATCGTGAAAAACCATCCTTTCCTGGATGGCAACAAGCGCACGGGGTTCATGCTCGCCGCCGGTTTTCTGGAGCGCAACGGCTGTGAGTTCTATGCTACGGAACCCGATGCCGTTGTCAGCACCCTAGCCCTGGCTGCCGGAGCCATAACGGAGGCAGCTTACGCAGAATGGCTGCAGGCGAACTCGCGGCGCCCGTAATCGGACCATTCCTGGCCCGTCTGCCCGCGCGCGCCCTCGCCTTCCTCTGGCGATTGACTTAGTGTCCACACAGAATTCGTCATTCTGCATTCGACATTCGTCATTCCTCCTTATTTGTGCCATTCTTTCACAGATGACCGACCAAGCCACAGTCCTGATCGTCGATGACGAAAAGCACACGCGCGATGGGCTGCGCCTGTCGCTGGAGGATGATTTTGACTGCTATGTGGCCTCCAACGCCGCCGAGGCGATGGAATATCTCAACAACGACCGCATCGATGTGATGCTCACGGACCTGCGCTTGGGCGAGGACGATGGCATGAAGCTGCTGGATGCCGCGCTGGCGCTGCCCAATCCGCCGGTTTGCATCATGATGACGGCCTACGGCAGCGTGGACACCGCCGTGGAGGCCATGCGCCGGGGCGCGTACCACTTCGTGACCAAGCCTCTCAACCTCGATGAGGTGGAGCTGCTCATCAAACGCGCGCTGCGCAGCCGCACGCTGGAGCATGAAAACGTGGCGCTGAAGCAGCAGGTGGAGCGCAAGTTCTCCATCGAAGGCATTCTCGGTCAGGCGGAGGTGATGAAGCCCATCCTCGACACCATCCAGCAGGTGGCCCCTTCCCGCGCCACGGTGCTGATCGAAGGCGAAAGCGGCACCGGCAAGGAACTGGTGGCCCGCGCCATTCACAATCTCAGCGGCCGGCCCAAGGCCGGCATCGTCTCCGTGCACTGCGCGGCACTCTCGCCGCAGATTCTGGAAAGCGAACTCTTCGGCCACGAGAAGGGCGCCTTCACCGGCGCGCAGGAGCGCCGCATCGGCCGCTTTGAGCAGGCCAATGGCGGCACGCTGTTCCTCGATGAAATCGGCGAAATCGACGCCAGCACGCAGGTGAAGCTGCTGCGCGCCCTGGGCGAGCAGACGATCGAGCGCGTGGGCAGCAGCAAGCCGATTTCCATCAATGTCCGCGTCATCGCCGCGACAAACCGCGATCTGGCCAAGATGGTGGAGGAAGGCAAATTCCGCGAAGACTTGTACTGGCGCCTGCGCGTGGTGACCCTCAAGCTGCCGCCGCTGCGCTCCCGCAAGAGCGACATCTCCATCCTGGCCGACCACTTCCTGCGCGAGCTGGCCAAGGCCAACGGCAAGAGCTACAAGCCCCTGGGAGAGGACGCCCTGCCCGCGATGATGAACTACGACTGGCCCGGCAACATCCGCGAACTGCGAGCCGCCATCGAACACGGCGTGGTGATGAGCAACAGCAACCGCGTGATGCTGAAGCACCTGCCCTCGTATTTGCTGAATCCCCACGGCCTGGGGATCGGCCTCCGGGCCCCTTCCCTGCTCGCCGCCAAGGACGGAACGACCGCCGCTACTGCGCCCGGAGCTGGCACCGCCTCAGGCGTGGAAAGTGGCGCGAAGCCGAAGAGCGATCTCGACATCACCGAGGCCGAGCACCAGCTCATCCTCACCGCCCTGCAGCGCAGTGGCAACAACCGCACCGTGGCCGCCGAGATGCTCGGCATGAGCCGCCGCACGCTCCAGCGCAAGCTCAAGGACCTGAATATGGTGCGCACCCACCGCAGGCGGGTGGGGACGGCGGATCAGCCCTCCGACTCATAAACCGTGGGGTCCGGCAGACCGGCCAGCACAAAGGCCTCGATGCGCTCCACGCAGGTGCCGCATTTGCCGCAGTGAAGATCTCCGCCTTTGTAGCAGGACCAGGTCCTGCCGTAGTCCACGCCAAGGGTGCCGCCAAGTTTGGCGATGCCCGCTTTGTCCAGATGAATAAAAGGGCGCAGCAGCTCGATGCGGGCATAGGTGCCCTCGCGCATGGCGGCCGCCATTCCCTGCATGAAGGGCTCCCGGCAGTCCGGGTAGATGATGTGGTCCCCCGCGTGCGCGGCGATGACCAGCGCCTCAGCACCACAGCTCTCCGCCAGACCGCAGGCGATGGCGAGCATGATGCCATTGCGAAACGGCACCACGGTCTTCTTCATGTTTTCATCGGCGTAATGCCCCTCAGGAATCGTGCCGCCTGATTTAAGCAAATCGGAGGCGAAGTGCTGGTTCATGAAGCCGAGGTCGATGATGTCGTGCTTCAGACCCGTGTGCAGACAGTGCCAGGCAGCCAGCGGGATCTCCCGGTGGTTGTGCTTGGCACCGTAGTCAAAGCTGACCGCTCCCACGACTTCATTCTCCCGCTGCGCCCAGTAGAGAGCCGTCACGGAGTCCATCCCGCCGGAGAGCAGCACGAGCGTTTTCATTCGCTGTCCGGCAGGCGCAGGGTTTCTTCAAGATCTGGGAAGCGGGCCTCGCACGTGAGCTGGATGCCGCCCCGTGCGCCGAATTTCCCACGCACGACGACCTGCTTGGGCGCGCAGGCTTTCACGATGTCGTCCAGCACGCGGTTCACGATGGCTTCATTGAAGGAGGCGTGATTGCGATAGGATGCCAGATAGAACTTCAGCGACTTCGTCTCCACGCACTTTTCATCCGGGATGTAATAAATCTCCAGGTGCGCCGAATCCGGCTGACCAGTCACGGGGCAGATGGAGCTGAACTCCGGCGCGCTGAGGTGAATGCGGTAGTTCCTCCCAGGCGTGCGATTGGGAAAGGTCTCCAGCACCGCCACGTCCGGCGAGGCGGGGAGGCGGTTTTCAGAGCGTCCGAGCAATGTAAGGTCTTTTTCCTGACTCATGTCCGCGCAGAATGCGGGAGCGGGCCGAGAATGCAAATGCCTATCACAGCACCACCCTGAGATTCCCGATAGTTTTCCAAATGTGGGAGCGTTTCTAAATCCAGAATGCTCCAAGAAGCCGCCATCCCCCTCGCCGAAGACACGCTCGCCCCAGGCACCGAGCGCACTCTTGCCATCCTCGAACTCCTCGGCCGCCACCGCGCTGGCCTCAGCCTCACCGAGATCGCACGCGAGCTGGACCTGCCGGTGAACTCCGTCTTTCGCATCACCGGAACGCTGCACAGCCGCGGCTACCTGCAGCGTCGTGAGGATGACAAGCGCTTCGTGCTCACCAACAAGCTTTTCGATCTCTCCCGCCCGCAGGTGCGCGAGAAAAGCCTCGTCGTCTGCGCGCTGGAATCCCTCAAATGGCTGCGCGATGAAACCGGCGAGACCACGCAGATTCTCGCCAGCGTGAATCACAAGATGACCGTGCTGGAGCAGTGCATCTCCTCCCAGCCCATCAAGGTGAGCAGCACCGTGGGCCTTCAGGTGCCAATGTATTCCTGCGCGCCGGGCAAGGCGGTGCTGGCGCACCTGCCGCCGCAGGAGCTGGATCAGTTCTTTGCGGCCGTGCAGCTCAAGCAGTATACGCCCACCACGCTGGCCACCCCTGCCCTCCTGGGCGCGGATCTGGCGAAAACGCGCAAGAGAGGGTTTGCCTCTGACATCGCCGAGGGTCTGGAAGGCATCCATTGTGTAGCTGCCGCTATTTTGGATGAATACCGCTACCCCGTGGCCGCCATCACCGTCATGTCCCCCTCCTTCCGCCTGAAGCGCGACCAGTTTGATAAAGCCGGCAAACTTTGCCTCGAAGCCGCAGAAGCCATCACCCGCAGACTCCTGGCATGAAAAAATATTTCCTCATCTCTGCCTTCCTTGCCTCTCTGCCCCTCTGCGGCAAAGCCGCACCACCCCCGGCTCCGGCGCAGATCGAATTCTTCGAGTCAAAGATCCGCCCCATCCTCGCGCAGGAATGCTACGAGTGCCACAGCACCGGCACCAAAAAGAAAGGCGGCCTCGTCCTCGACTCCCGTCCCGGCTGGCAGGCCGGCGGTGAATCCGGCGATGTCATCAAGCCGGGCGACCCGGAGGGCTCACTGCTGCTGCAGACCATCAAGCACGAGCACGACGACATCAAGATGCCGAAGGCCGGAGCGAAACTGGATGACAAGGTGGTGGCCGATTTTGAGCAGTGGATCCGCGATGGCGCCGCCGACCCGCGTGATACACCCCCGTCCAAGGCAGAGATCGCCAAAGAAACGGACTGGAGAAGCATCCTGGACCGACGCAAGCAGTGGTGGGCCTTTCAAGCCATCTCCGCGCAGCCAGCGAACAAAAGCATTGATGATTACATCGATGCCGAACTCACCAAACAAGGCATCCCCGCCGCGCCACCAGCGGATACGCAGACGCTGCGCCGCCGCATGAGCTACATCCTCACCGGCCTGCCGCCGGCTGGTTACAAGAGCATTGATGAACTCCTCGGAAGCCCGGCGTACGGCGAGAAGTGGGCGCGCCATTTCATGGACTGGGTGCGCTACGCTGAAACCTACGGCTCCGAAGGCGACCCCGCCATCCCCTACGCACATCAGTACCGCGACTACCTCATCCGTGCCTTCAATGATGACGTGCCGTATCCGCAGCTCGTGAAGGAAGCCATCGCCGGAGATCTGCTGCCGAAGCCCCGCCTCAAGAACGGCATCAATGAAAGCGCCATCGGCATCGCGCAGCTTCGCATGGTGCTGCATGGTTTCTCCCCCGTGGATTCGCTGGATGAAATGGTGACCTTCACGGACAACCAGATCGACACAGTAACAAAAGCATTCCAGGCGCTGACCGTGAGTTGCGCGCGCTGCCACAATCACAAGTTTGACGCCATCTCCCAGGCGGACTTCTATTCCCTGTACGGCATCTTTACCAGCACCCACCCTGCGGTCATTGACGTGAATGCGCCCGGCACTGGCAAGGAGGAGCGCGAAGAACTGGCAAAGATCAAAGCGCAGATCAAAGACGCTGTGGCCGCGCACTGGCTGAAGGTGGCACCAAAGAGCGTCTCTTATGACAACTCCGACTCCGCACATCCCGGCCTCGACAAATACCAGTGGTTCACCAATGGCGTCAGCCTGACCAAAGCAGGCGAATTTGCCCTGGCTCTGGAGGGCGACAACGTCGTGTCGCAGATTTATCCCGGCGGCTACTTCAGCAATCTCCTCACCACCAAGGATCGCGCCGTGCTGTTTTCCAACCGCTTCAAATGCGAAGGCGGCACGCTCTGGTTCCGCGTCGCGGGCAATGGCGGCGTGAAGGCCAAGTATGTGGTGCAGAATTATCCGCGCACCGGCACGATTCACAAAGCGGTGCTGCTCAGTGAACCCCGCGATGAAAAACTCGGCTGGCGCTCGCTCGATCTCGACTTCTGGAAGGGCGACGAGATCTTCCTTCAGATTGTCACCGCCGCGGACATGCCCGCTGAGTTTAACAAGGATGCCCGCTCCTGGTTTGGCCTCACGGATGTGGTGATCACCAAGGACAAAACTCCGCCTGCTGCGGAAGTGCGCATGCCGTTCTCCGCACCGGAGGTCATCCAGGCCTGGCAGAAGGGCACTCTGACCAACAGCCAGGCCGAGGCGCTGAACCGCATGGTGCAGGCCGGGCTGCTGCCGAACCAGCTGAAGGACATCCCGGAAGCCGCGAAGCTGGTGAAGCAGTACCGCGAGGTGGAGGCCCGGCTGCCCGCCCCCACTCGCGTGCCCGGTGTCATCGAGGCGGATGCCAAGGATGCGCCGCTGTTCGTGCGGGGAGATCACAAGCAACCCACCGATGTGGTGCCGCGTCATTTCCTGGATGCACTCGCCCCCCTGCCCTTCAACGCCACCGGCAGCGGCCGCCTGCAGCTGGCCGAACACATGGCGGACATGAAAAAGAACCCGCTCACCGCGCGTGTCATCGTCAACCGCCTGTGGCACCATGTGTTTGGTCGTGGTATCGTGGCCAGCGTGGACAACTTCGGCAAACTCGGGGACCTGCCCACGCATCCCGAGCTGCTGGACTTCCTGGCGCAGCGCTTCATCGACAGTGGCGGCGACATCAAGGCCATGCTCAAGCTCATGATCAGCTCCAAAGCCTTCCAGCGCAGCGCGCAGGCTTCCGAAGTGGCGATGCAGAAGGACCCGGAAAACAAATGGCTCAGTCATTGGAGCATCCACCGGCTGGAGGCCGAGGCCATCCGCGACTCCATACTCACGCTGACCGGCAAGCTGGAGCCGGAGCTCTATGGCGAGCCCGCAGGCAGCGGCCAGCCGCGCCGCAGCATCTATGTGCGTGTCGTGCGCAATGCGCTCGATCCCTTCCTCACCACCTTTGATTCGCCCGTGCCCTTTGCCACCCGTGGCAAGCGCGACACCACCAACGTGCCCGCGCAGTCTCTGACCCTGCTCAATGACAACAACGTCATCCGCTGGTCCCGCGAATGGGCGCTGCGCTCCAGCAAAGTCCCGGATGAGGAACGTGTGAAGCTGATGTTCCGCGAGGCCTTTGCACGTGAAACCACGGCGGACGAACTGAAGCAGAGCCTGGCCTACCTCGCATCCTTGCAGCAGGAGAACAATGAGCACGTCAAGGAACTGGCTTTTCAGGAGCAGCAGGCGGCCGAGGTGAACAAGCAGATGGCCGCCATCCTCGACCCCGCGCGCCAGAAACTGCAGGCCGAGCGCAAGCTGCCTGCCGCGCCGGTCAATACTCCCGAGCCTCTCGCCGAGTGGACCTTCGACAAAGATGGCAAGGACACCAAGGGCCGCATGAACCTCGAACTCACCGGCACGGCCCGCATCGAAAAAGGCGCGCTTATTCTCGATGGCAAGTCGATGGCAAAGACCGGGTCCCTGCCGAAACCCGTGAAGACGAAAACCCTCGAAGCCTGGGTCATGCTGGACAATCTCGCCCAGCGCGGTGGCGGTGTGATCACGCTGCAGCACAAGGACGGCGGCCAGTTTGACTCCATCGTCTTCGCGGAGAAAACGCCGCAGCACTGGGTGGCGGGCAGCAACTTCTTTGACCGCAGCGAACTCTTTGAAGGCAGCGCCGAAACCGAGGCCACCACCCGCCCCGTGCATGTGGCCGTGGTGTACCAGCCCGATGGCACCATCTCCGGCTACCGCGATGGCAAGCCCTACGGCCGCACTTACCGCAAAGCGCCCGCCGCCATCTTTGAAGCCGACGCTTCTCAAATCCTCCTCGGCTGCCGCCACGGCTCCCCTGCTGGCAACAAAGGCCTCACCGGCCGCATCTTCCGCGCCCGCCTCTACGACCGCGCCCTGACGCCGGAAGAGATCTCACAAACTGCCCGCATCGAGGGCAGCAACATCACCGAGGCCGACATCATCGCCACCCTCACCGCCGAGCAGCGCGTGCAGCTCTCCAAGCTCAACCTCAAACGCAAGGATCTCACCCCCAAGATCGAATCCCTCCGCGCGAGCACCGGAGATGATGTGAACCTTCAAGCCTGGACCAGCTTCGCACAATCTCTCATCAACCTGAAAGAGTTTATTTATCTGCAGTAACGCATGGGCTTCCTCACGGACATTCTTTCGCGAACATTGTTTCGCTCAACTTTCAGGGGCATTGATTGCCTGCTGGAAGATGTCCGTGCTGGAAACCCGATTCCAAAGACCGAGCCTGATCCAAAATCAGGTGCTTTAAGCATCAATGGCTCAACCCTGGTCTATGCCTCACCAGACTACGGCAGTTGGCAGATTCTCATCAGCGAGATCGCGGCATTTGGTGAATACACCACAGAAAATGGCCCGATGATTGATGACTGGTTCATGGTGTTTGTGACCAATGACTTCAATTGGGTCGAAGCATCCAACTACTGCTCAGGGTGTGACGGAGTGAGGGATCAGTTGGCCAAGCACTGGGGTGCAGAAGGCCTGTGTGGATCTCTGGCATTGAGCACCAATTTCAGCAGCCGCGCCATCTGGCCTGTCACCATCGCCGGGAAGCCACTCTTTACGTTCATCGAACGACATCAATCCACCTGGGATAAAGTAGGATCTTTCGGAGTCGGTTTAATCGACAAAGACCTCACCCCCGAAGTCCGCCAAAGCCTTCAGCCAATCGAAGCCAAATGAACATGCCATTTTCCCGCCGCGCACTTCTCTCCCGCGCCTCCACCGGCTTCGGCATGGCGGCACTTGCCGGACTCATGCAAGAAGAGGCGCTTGCAGCAGAGCCCCTCGTCCACCGCGCCAAGCGCTTCGCTCCCAAAGCCCGCAGCGTCATCTTCCTCTACATGAGCGGCGGAGCCTCGCACGTGGACTCGTTTGATCACAAGCCGCTGCTGACGAAGTACGCAGGCCAGCCGATGCCGGGGGCGGTGAAAAAAACGCAGTTCAACAACAACGGCACCGTGCAGCCTTCGCACTGGGAGTTCAAACCACGCGGACAATCAGGCTTGGAAATCAGCGAGCTGTTTCCGCAAATCGGCAGCGTGGCAGATGAGCTGTGCATGATCCGTGGCATGACGGCGAAGTTCAGCGAGCACGCGCAGGGAAATTTCTTCATGCACACCGGCTTCCCATTTCTCGGCTATCCGAGCGCAGGCGCGTGGACGAGCTACGGCCTCGGCACGGAGTCGCGGGATCTTCCCGGCTACATCGTGCTGCAGAGCGGCGGCGCCGCCACGCCGCATGGCGGTGTGGGCCTCTTCAGCAACGGCTTCCTGCCCGCGCAGCATCAGGCCAGCATCGTGAAAGCGGATGAAGCTGAGTCGGTGGCGAACATCCGACCGCGCCAGCCACAGGGCATGCAGCGCAAGCAGCTCGATTTCATCGGAGCGATGGACCGCCGCTTCGTCAGCACCACGCAGCACGACATGCACATCGAGGCCGCCATTTCAAACTACGAGATGGCCTGGCGCATGCAGTCCGCCGTGCCGGATCTCTGCGACATCAGCGGCGAGACCGAAGTGACCAAAAAGCTCTACGGCCTCGACGATCCCGAGCCGAAGAAAGCCGCGTATGCACGCCAGTGCCTCCTCGCGCGGCGTCTGGTGGAGCGCGGCGTGCGCTTCATCGAGCTCAGCACGCTGGCCTACAACGTCGGCGGCGGGAACGGGGCCAACCCCTGGGACCACCACAGCGCCATCGTGGAAGGCCACGGCAAGATGGGGAACCAGATTGACCAGCCCATCGCCGCCCTGCTCAAGGACCTGCGCGCACGCGGCCTGCTGGACAGCACGCTCGTCGTGTGGGCCGGAGAATTTGGCCGCACGCCCTTCGCGCAGGGCAGCAATGGCCGCGACCACAACCCCTACGGCTTCACCGTCTGGATGGCCGGCGGCGGCGTCAAAGGCGGCCACGTCCACGGTGCCACGGACGACTTCGGCTACAACGCCGTCGAAGGCATCTCGACCGTGTATGACCTCTGGGCCACTGTGCTGCACCTCATGGGCATCGATCACGAGCAGCTTACTTATCGTTTCAGCGGTCGCGATCTGCGCCTCACAGACGTACATGGTAATGTATTGAAAGACATTTTTGCCTGATGAACCTCCCTCTTTCACGCCGCCAGCTTCTCGCCAATGCCTCCACGGGTTTTGGCATGGCCGCGCTTGCGTCGCTGTTGCAGGCGGAGTCTCCGGTGCACCGGGCGAAGCGGTTTGCGCCGAAGGCGCGCAGCGTGATCTTTTGCTACATGAGCGGCGGGGTTTCGCACCTGGACTCGTTTGATCCGAAGCCACTGCTGGAGAAATACGCCGGACAGGCCATGCCCGTGGCGGTGCAGAAGACGCAGTTTAACAACAACGGCACAGTGCAGCCGGCGCACTGGGAATTCAAACAGCGTGGAGAGAGCGGCATGCCGGTGAGCGAGCTTTTCCCGCACATGGCCACCGTGGCGGATGAGATCTGCGTGATCCGCAGCATGACGGCGAAATTCAGCGAGCATGCGCAGGGGAACTTTTTCATGCATAGCGGATTCCCTTTCCTCGGTTATCCGAGCGCGGGGGCGTGGGCCAGCTACGGCCTGGGCACGGAGTCGCGGGATCTGCCGGGCTACATCGTGCTGCAAAGCGGCGGCGCCACGGTGCCGCATGGCGGCGTGGGCGTCTTCAGCAATGGTTTCCTGCCCGCACAGCATCAGGCCAGCATTGTGCAGGCGGATGCAGAGGAAGCGGTGCGAAACATCCGCGCACATCAGCCAAAAAACATGCAGCGCCGGCAGCTCGATTTCATCGGCTCCATGGACCACCGCTTTGCCAGCATGGCGCAGCACGATGTGCATGTGGATGCCGCCATTGCGAACTATGAGATGGCCTGGCGCATGCAGGCCGCCGTGCCCGAGCTGTGCGACATCCGCGGCGAGACCGAGGCGACCAAGAAACTCTACGGCATGGACGGTCCGGACGACACGCGCACCGCGTATGCGCGCCAGTGCCTGCTGGCGCGGCGGCTGGTGGAGCGCGGTGTGCGCTTTGTGGAGCTGAGCTGCCTGCCGCAAAAACTTGGCGGCAATCAGGCGGCGAATCCATGGGATCAGCATGGGCAGATCAAGAAAGGCCACGGGAACATGGCGTATCAGGTGGATCAGCCGATTGCCGCACTGGTGAAGGACCTAAAATCACGCGGCCTGCTGGACAGCACCCTGGTGATCTGGGCCGGTGAGTTTGGCCGCACGCCCTTTGCGCAGGGCACGGACGGGCGGGACCACAACCCCTATGGTTTCAGCCTGTGGATGGCGGGCGGTGGGATCAAGCCGGGGCACATCTATGGTGCGACGGATGATTTCGGCTACCATGCCACCGAGAATGCCTGCACCGTGTATGACCTGTGGGCCACGGTGCTGCATCAGATGGGGATCGACCATGAGCAGCTCACGTACCGCTTCAGCGGAAGAGATCTGCGCCTGACCGACGTCCACGGCAACGTACTCCGCGATGTGATCGCGTAGGCGCTGCTCCAATAGGAATTCAGGAGACGTTCGGCGGAGGCTGGAGGATCAGCCTCCCTACCAGTACTCGGTACGCGAGAGCCCAGCGCAAGGTAGGGCGGGCTGTCCAGGCTGTGTGAAAACTATTTCACCGGTTTGACCGGGGGCGTTCATGCGCAACAAGATGGGCATGAGCCACCTTCGAGGAACTGATCGCAGCGAACTGCAGATGCTGCCGCCATGCCTGGATGATTACGTCGCAGCGGAAGCCGCCGTGCGTTTCATCGATGCGTATGCCGAGTCGCTCGACTTCAAGGCCCTGGGCTTTGAGCGCTGCACAGCCAAGGGCACCGGGCGTCCGCCTTACCATCCGGCCGACCTGCTCAAGCTCTACCTCTACGGCTACCTCAACCGCATCCGCTCCAGCCGCCGCCTGGAGGCGGAGGCTGCGCGCAACCTCGAAGTCATCTGGATGCTGCGCACCCTGCGCCCGGACTTCAAGACCATCGCCGACTTCCGCCGTGACAACCGCAAGGCGTTCAAAGGCGTGCTGCGCGAGTTCAACCTGCTGTGCCGCAAACTCGAGCTCTTTGGCGCGGAGCTCGTGGCCATCGACGGCAGCAAGTTCAAGGCCAGCAACGGCAGGCGCCGCCACTTCAACGCCGAGCAGCTGCGCGAGGTGATCAAACACATCGACCAGCGCATTGATGACTACCTGCGCGAGCTCGACACGCATGATGCAGAGCAGGGGCCGCCACCGCCGCCTTCCTCTTCGCCACCCGCCGGCGGCAGGAAGCCTGAGACCATGGCCGAAAAGATCGCCGGACTGCGCGCCAGCCGCCAGGAGCATGCCGCGCTGCTTGCAGAGATGCAGAAGAGCGCCCGGACCGAAGTCTCGCTCACCGACGCCGATGCACGCAAGATGTGCGACACGCAGCGCGGCGGGTTCTTCATCGGCTACAACGTGCAGGTCGCCGTGGATGCAAAGCATGACCTCATCGTCGCCGAAGAGGTGGTGCAGTCGGCCTGTGATCGAGGCCAGCTCGGCGCCATCGCCCAGGCCGCGAAGACTGAACTCAAGGTGCCGAGCCTCGAAGTGGTCGCCGACAAAGGCTACCATTCGGCCGACGAGCTCGAAGCCTGTGAAGCCGCAGACATCATCACCTATGTGCCTGCGCAGGGCAGCACCAGCGGACGCAGCAGCAGGGACGGCAGCAGAGTGTTTGGCAAGGAGCGCTTCACCTACGACGCGGTGGCAGACGAGTATCAATGCCCCGGAGACAAGCGTCTCAGGCTGCGGGGCAAATGCCGCAGCCACGGCAAGACCGTCCTGCACTATGCCAATGCAGCGGCCTGCCGCAGCTGCCCTCTTAAGGCCCGGTGCACCGGCGGCAGCTACAGGAAGATCCACCGTCTGCGCAATGAAGCCGTGCTGGAGCGGGCAGCGGCACGCATGGCCGGAAAATCAGCGATCAGCGCCCGCAGGCGCGAAGTGGTCGAGCATGTGTTTGGCACGCTCAAGCAATGGGGGCACGGCGACTTTTTGACCCGCGGACTGGAGCGTGTGAAAGCTGAGTTCAGCCTCAGCGCGCTGGCCTACAACCTCAGGCGCGTGCTCAATCTCAAACCGATGAGCGAACTGCTCAGAGCGCTGCCCAAGGCGGCATGACGGGAGTCAACGGGCCTCAAATGCCCTGCACCCTCCCTCTGATAAGCGCATTACAAGCGCTCAGGAAAGCAGCACAGCACTGAAGGCAAAATCGCTTGGCAGAATGCCAGAATTTAACCGGCATTCCGGGCAGGCCTCTCTAAAAAGAGTGTTTTCACACAGCCTGTGTCCTCAGCCCGCCGTCGTCGGAGTCCAGCATGCTCGCTTCTCAAAGAGCTGCGAGATGTGATCGCGCAAGAGGACGTAGGATGGGTGTGGCGACAGCCCGCCCGTCCATCAGCGCACCGCAAACGCCATAGCGTGCGAAATTCCTCGCAGTCGGGCGGTGCGTCGAAAGCACCGCAATGCCTTCGACGCCAAACACACCCAACCTTCAGCCGGAGCGCAACTATACCTCCAGCTTCCAAGGCCCGCGATACTCACGGCTGAGCAGCTTCGCCGCATCCGCATCGCCCAAGATCTCCTCCTTCACGGGGTCCCACTTGATGGCGCGATTGGTGAGGAAGGAGATGAGGGCGAGATGGCCGGGGCTGGCGCTGCGATGCGCGGTTTCCACCGGGGTGACGGTGGGCTGGCGGCTCTTGACGCAGTCCAGGAAATTGCGGTGGTGGCCCTTCGTCTCGTAGAGGCGCGTCTTGATGACGTCGTCGCCGAGTTTCGGAGCCTTGGCCACTTCGATGATCTCGCTCTTCGGGTCCTTCTCGTCCTTGCGCTTCTTCACGATCTGCTTGAACGCCGGATTGGAGCAGTCATACGCGCCGCCGCGGTTCACATATACCCAGCCGTCGGTGCCGATCCACTTGGTGCCCATCTTGATGTCGTCGTGGCCGCCGGCGATGGTCATCAAAATATCACCCGCATATTTGGCCTCGGCGCGGTACTTGGTGGCGGTGTTCCAGATGTCGGTGCGCGGTGGCATGTCCACCTGGATGGGGCTCACTTCGTTCGGGCCGCTGCTGTCCATGTTCATGCCCCAGTGGGCGATGTCGCAGTGGTGGCCGATCCAGTCGAGAAGCTGGCCGCCGCCAATGTTGTAGTCCCAGCGCCAGTTTTTGTGAATGCGGCACTCGATGTAGTCCTGCATCGCCGCCGGGCCGATCCACATTTCGTAATCGAGCTCGGCCGGGGGAGGCGTGACGCTGCGCTTGTCCTTGGTACCGGCAAAGTCATTGTGCCCGCTCGGCAGGCCCACGTGCACTTCCTTGAGCTTTCCAATCAGGCCGTTCCGCACAATCTCCGCGCCGATGCGGAAGTTGTCCTCGCTGCGCTGCCAGGAGCCCGTCTGCCAGATGCGCCCATGCTTCTGCACCGCCTTCACAATCGCCTGCTGTTCGGCGATGGTGCGCGCCAGCGGCTTCTCGCCGTAGATGTCCTTGCCGTTCTTCGCGGCCTCCACGGCCGTCAGCGCATGCCAGTTATCCGGCAGCGCCAGCATCACCGTGTCGATGTCCTTGCGCGCCATCACCTCGCGGTAGTCATGGTAGGGCTTGCAGTCCTTGTTCTTGTAGGAGCCGTTGATCGTGTCCAGGGCCTTCTGCAGATTGCGTTTGTCGATGTCGCAGGCGGCGACGATCTGGCAGTCCTGCTCCTGGAGAAATTTGGCCGTGTTGCCCGGCCCCATCATGCCCCAGCCAAACACGGCCATGGTGATCTTGTTGGAGGGAGCATTCTGTCCCAGCACGCTGGCAGGGATGATGGTGGGGAAGCCAATGGCTGCGGCAGACTTGGCAAGGAACTGACGGCGGGAGGAAACAGGAATGCGTTTCATGGGAGTGATTGGGGCTGACAGGAGAGTTTTAAACGAGAGTGCCGTGGCAAGTCCAGCCGCAAAATGCGACTCGTTACGAGTGCGCTTTGCGTTCTGGAACCGGAGCGCAGCAGGCAGAAGACCGCCGGAGGCAAATAGACAGCCGCAGGCTGCCCGGAGGGCGAGGAAAGCGAGTCAATGCCCCAGCGCTCTGGAGCCTTGCGAATACCCCTTGGACGTTCGGAAAGCGCCGGAGGTCCGGCGCACTCCAAAACGCGAGGCGCACGCGTTAGCCTCAACAGCTCGTGGGCACGCGCTGGGCCAGCTTCACGGTATGGGGGATGGCTCCGATGACGAAGCCGAGGCAGTCCACGGCACCCTGCGGTTTTCCTGGCAGTGCGATGACGAGACTTCGATCAACCACTGCGGCGAGGCAGCGGGAGAGAATGGCGTTCGGGGTCAGTTCAAGCGACCGCATGCGCATGAGCTCGCCGAAGCCGGGAATCTCCACACGCATGATGCCGCGAATCGCCTCAGGGGTGACGTCACGCTCGGCTATGCCAGTGCCGCCGGTGGTGAGAATGAGAGCACACCCCTGGGCAGAGAACGAGCGGATGGCCTCCTGAAGACGGGGGAGGTCATCCGGGACGATCGCCTCGGCAGCGACATTCCAGCCGTACCCGGCTGCTGCATTTTTCAGGGCGGGACCGCCTAGATCCTCGTACACACCTTCACTGGCCCGGTCGGAAACGGTGATGATTCCGACCTGCATGGGAAGTGCAGCGCCCGTTTGATGTGAATGAGGATCAGGCAAGCGAGGCAAAGAATTTACTGTGCCTGCGGCTTGGTGGTGTCCTGAGCCTTATCTCCGGACTTGGCCGCCGTGGTAGGCTTGTGGTCAAGTTCCAGGAGGTCACGCAGGATGTGGATGGTTTCCAGTTTCACCGGCTCGATGCCGTAGGGGAACTTGGCGCCGTCATTGCTGCTGTCGTCATCTTTGGAGGCGGTGCGCATGCCAGAGTTCATTTCCTTGGTGAAGGCGGACTCAGGCACCAGTTCAGACTTGTCCACATTGTCGAGGGTGAGGTGGTAAACCTTGAAGCCAGCGTCTTTGATGCGCTCGGCCACTTCCTTGGCACGCTGTGCACGCTCCTCGTTCTGCTTGTCGCGACGGGCTTCGGTGTCGAGGCGCTCTTTCTCGCGCTCCTGCAGGTTCAGGGTGACGGTGTTGCGGTCGATTTTTTCCTTCAGGCGCTTGGATTCTTCCACCACGTTTTGGAACTCAGGATTGGTGGCAAGGCGGCTCTTCACACGGGCATTGATCTCATCGATCGGGAATGGATCCTTGCGGAAAAGAGGATACTTGCGCGGCGGGATGGTGTCATAAGGCAGCGGGTTTTCAGCAGAGGACTCGCCGATGTCGAGCACGTCGCGGATAGAAGGCAGCGGCACGTCGGCCTCCACGCCTTTGAGCTGGGTGGAACCACCGGCGATGCGGTAGAACTTCTGGATCGTCACCTTGAGGTCGCCAGCACCTTTCTTGTCGCTGAAGAAGGGCATGTAGCGCTCCACGGGGAGGATGGTCTGCACGGTGCCTTTGCCGAAGGAGGACTTGTCACCCACGATCAGAGCACGGCGGTAGTCCTGCAGGGCGGCGGCAAGAATTTCCGAAGCGGAAGCGGAGGCCTTGTTGGTGAGGACGATCATTGGGCCGTCATAAACGGGCTTCTCGTTTTCGCAGTCGCGCCAGGTGATGCTGCCGCGCCAGTCCTTGGCCTGCACCACGGGGCCGGCAGGAATGAAGAGACCAGTGAGCTTGATGGCTTCATCGAGGGAGCCACCGCCGTTGTCACGGAGGTCGAGCACGAGGCCGTCGATCTTTTCCTTCATCAGGCGGCGGAGGAGGCGCTCCACGTCAGCACTGGTGCTCACGGTGCCGTTGTCCATGTCGGCGTAGAAGTTGGAGAGGTTGATCCAGCCGACCTTGAGGGTCTTGCCAAGATCTGGAGGTGTGACGAGCAGTTCGGCGTTGGCGAGCTTCTCTTTGAGCGGGACCTTGTCGCGCACGATGGAGATGATCTTGTTGCCGGAGGGGTCGTCGGCAGGGACGATCTTGATGCGCACGGTGGATTTCTCCTCGCCGCGGATCATGTCCACGATCTTCTGCAGCTTGAGATACTTAACATCGACGAACTCGTCATCGCCCTGCGCGACGGCGATGATGCGGTCGTTGAGCTTGAGTTCGCCCTGCTTGTCTGCGGGGCCGCCCACGACGATGCCCTGGATTTCAGCGCCGTCGTCCTTCTGGCCAAGCAGCGCACCGATGCCCACGAGCTGATGCTGCATGTGGATCTTGAAATTGTCTGCCTCATCGGTGCTCATGTACTCCGTGTGGGGGTCATAAGCGGTGGCGAGGCTGGAAAGGAAGAAGTTCACGACGTCCTTGGTGTCGTTTTCCTCGATGCTCTCCAAGAGGCGGGTGTAGTCCTTGAGGACACGCTCCTTCGGCGTCAGGTCTTTGTCGTCCTTGCCTTTCTTCGAGTCGGTCTTGGCGGCGACTTTGGGCGCGTCAGCCGCAGGCTTTTGTGGAGGCTCCACCTTTCCACTCTCAGGAGTAGCGGGGGCATCCGTCTTGGCATCCGCAGAGGCGGCTTTCTTGGCGGCGGCTTTTTCAGCCTTCTTCTTCTCTTCACGCGCACGAGTTTCATCGGCGATGCGTTCCGCGAGCAGATTGTCCTCAATGATGTCCAGCCAGAGCTTGTCCTGGGCGGCTTTGTCTTTGGGCCAGGGGGCCTTGTCGCGCTTGATCTCGATGGTGCGTTTCGAGTCAAAGGTAAACTTGTTGGAATCGAGGGCCTTCTTGAGGAACTCCACGCGCTCCTTCACGCGTTCCTTGTAAATGTCGTAGATCTCGATGGCGGGGCTGATGTTGCGCATGAGCACATGGTCATCCAGCGTGGTCTCATACTTGTCCTTAAAGCCGGCCACATCCTGCTCAGTGAAGAAGATGTGCTTGAAGTCCAGCATGTTCAGATAGTTGTGCAGCATCTCGCCGGACACCTTGTCGTCAAAATCCTGTTTCGAGTAGTGATGATTCTGCAGCATGTAGGCCACATGCATGGCCACCTGGCCAAAGTTGGTCTCCGCTTGCGCCGAGGGAATGAGGAGCGCGAGGGCGGTGGCCGCTGCCGCGACGGGGGTGAGTAAAAAGCGAGTCATGGTGGGGGTCGTCCAAATCTATAACGAACCTCGCGGTGCGTTTTGCGTTCAGATTTTGCCTTTTCTGGGTTGAAATGTCCAACTCTTTCCCGTCTTTCGCCCATCCCCATGCCTGAAATCTCCACTTATACCGGCGGCATCGCCGCCACCAATGGTCACCTGATCTCCCTACCAGGGGGCAACCTGCTGGTAGACGCACCCGATGGAATAGGCGCATGGCTTAAGCAGCAGAAAATCAAAGTGGACGCCCTCTTCCTCACGCACCAGCACTTTGACCACGTGCTGGACGCTGCGGCAGTGAGGGCCGACCACGGCTGCCAGGTTTACTCCTTTGCGCCTTACTCCCGCGAGCTGACTCTGGAGATCCTCTATGGCGCCGTGACGGGCAGCCCCTTCTCCGTGCCGCCCTTTGAAGTCGATGAAGTGCTGGAGGGAAAGAGCGAACTCGAACTCCTCGGAGAATCATGCAAGCTCTACCACGTTCCAGGCCACTCCCCTGACAGCCTCTGCCTCCATCTCCCTTCGCAAAACCTGCTCTTCGGCGGTGACGTGCTCTTCCTGGACAGCGTCGGGCGCACCGACTTCCCAGGTGGCTCCGGAGCACTGCTGCTCAGCGGCATCATCAAAAAACTCTTTGTGCTGCCGGACGACACCCGCGTCTTTCCTGGCCATGGCGACGACACCACGATCGGCCGGGAAAAGCGCGAGAACCCCTACCTCACTTGATGCCACGATCCTTCCATGACCTGACCTTCGATCAGCTCCGCGAGCAGATCGTGGCCGCAGGTTTGCGCCCCGCCCATGCGGGCACGCTTTGGAACACCCTGCACTTCAGGGCCATGGCCGACCCGCTGGCCCGGGAGGACCTGCCGCCGCCCCTGCGCAAATGGCTCACGCAGGTGCTCAGCGACGGCTCCTGGATGCTCGATGTCCCGCCGGTTTCCGTGGATACTCCCAGCAGCGACGGCCTCACGCACAAGTTCCTCCTGCGCATGGCCGATGCCCAGGAGATCGAGACCGTGATCATGGGCTACACGGGACGCCACACCGCCTGCATCAGCACCCAGGCCGGCTGCGCCATGGGCTGCGTCTTCTGCGCCACGGGGCAGATGGGCTTTGTGCGCCACCTGCGCCCGGGAGAAATCGTGGCCCAGGTGCTGCACGCGCAGCGCTGCGTGCGTGCCAAGGGGGAAAAGGGCCTGCGCAATCTGGTTTTCATGGGCATGGGCGAGCCGCTGCACAACTACGACTCCGTGATGACCGCGCTGGACATCATCTGCGACACACGCGGGCTGAACATCGGCCCCAGCAAAATCAGCGTCTCCACTGTGGGCGTGGTGCCCGGCATCCTGCGCATGGCGGCGGAAAACCGGCCCTACAACCTTGCCGTGAGCCTGCACGCCGCCACCGAGGAGGAACGGGCGAAACTGATCCCCGCCAACCAGCGCTGGCCGCTGGCCGAGCTGATGGCCGCCTGCCGCAGCTACAACGATCAAACCGGCCGCCGCATCTTTTTTGCGTGGACCTTGATCGATGGCGTGAATGACACGCCGGAGCATGCCAGACGCATCGCTGAACTGCTTCAGGGACTGGACGCGCACATCAATCTGATTCCGCTCAATCGAACGGACGGGTATGCAGGAGAGGAAAGCAGCGGGACGGCAGCAGATGAGTTTCATCGGATCCTGCAGGACGCAGGATTTCCGTGCACGATCCGGCAGCGGCGGGGCATCGATGTCGCGGCGGGGTGTGGTCAGCTCAAGGCGGCGAAGCGGGAGCGGCGGAAGGTAGGGGTGTGAGGTGGGGAGGAGGCGAGGGTGTTTTGAAACCGAAGCGGCGAATCAATGCGCAGTCCTATGGAGCTTTGCGCGGGCTGATGGACGTTCGAAAGCGGCGGTAAACCGCACGCACTCCGGGGACGCTGTCGCGCACGCCATACGCTGGGAGTGAACTCCCCGTGAACCCGGCGTGAAATCATCTCCATAAATGGAGCCGCACTTGCTGTTGTCAGGGAAGGAGTATCCTTGGGTCCGTCATGTCCGCTCGCATTTTCCTTCTGAATCTGTTCGCCTGCCTGTGGTGCAGCATCATGCTCGGCCTGCGCTTTCACCTCGCGGGGCATCACGGCTACTCCTTCATGATGTGGAATCTTTTTCTGGCGGCCATCCCGCTGGGGCTGAGCCTGGGCCTGCGGCGAATTAAGAGCCTCACGCTTGCGCTGCCGCTGCTGGCGGTCTGGCTGCTGTTCTTTCCCAATGCACCTTACGTGCTCACGGATCTGCTGCATTTGAACGAGACGAAGACTCCGGTGCCCAAGTGGCTGGATCTGCTGATGCTGCTGTCTTTTGCCGCCGTGTCGCTGTGGTTTGGTTTTCAGTCCCTGCACATCGTGCAGCATTGGTTTGCGCGGAAGTTTTCTCACGCGACGGCCTGGTGCGTCACGATCGGCACTTTGGGACTGAGCGGCTTTGGTGTTTACCTCGGCCGCTTTGACCGCTGGAACAGCTGGGACCTCGTGCACCGCCCCTTTTCACTGCTGGGCCGCATTGCCGGCTACATCATGCATCCGCTGGCAAACACCCGCACCTGGGGTTTTACGCTGGGCTTTGGCACCTTGCTCGTTTTCGCGTACTTGTTTTGGTTTTCGGCCACGCATGATCACCGCCGGGAGGATTGAGCGACGCTATCTGCCGGATGGGTTTAGGAGGCCGCAATGCTCCAGATCCCCTTCCGCTTCTTCTTTGCTGACCTGGCTGAGCTTGCGGCCATCGAAGAGGACATAGCAGGTTTGATTGGGAGGGACTTGGAGGGTCAGCCCTTTTCTCTTATGCCCCATCAGGTGATCCATTCCCACACCGATCAGACCGCTTGTCAGCGCGATGCCGGCTGTTTCTGCCGGGCTTGAATAATGATCGTGCCAGGCAAACTCGACGAGAAGCGGGCCGGGCATGGCATCATAGGAATAGAAACCGCCGCGGGCGAGGCGCTGGGCAAATTTGACATCGTTCACCCAGACAAAGGGCTTGGACGCCTTGCCCGCGAGGCCTGAGGTGCGGTAAACAATCACCCTCCCCTTGCCTGTGCTGGGAGAAAGAGTCCCGGAGCTTTTAAGCTCGGCATAGGGCGCGCCGCCGCCCGCACAGCTGGCAAATGAGACAGCACAAAGGAGCGTGAGAATGAAAGAGGTGACGGGAGCGTTCATCGGACGGAACCTGAGACGAACGAAAAAAAGAAGCGAGCTAAAAATCAGCCGGCGCTGGCGTCTCACTGCCTATCTTTTTCGTTTCTTTGACAGAGTCTCCGCCCTACTTCCCCGCATGCCCCACTACGATCCCAGCCACGATCACCTGCTGCTCTTTGATGGCGTCTGCCATCTCTGCGACAACAGCGTGAAGTTCATTCTGCGGCGCGATCCGGCGGGTAAGATCAAATTCGCCCCCATTCAAAGCCCGCTGGGCAGCAAGCTCTACACGCAACATGGACTCGATCCCGCCGCACCGAATGCGATGCTGTTTCTCACCCCCCGGGGCGCATTCAAAGCCAGCGATGCCCCCCTCGAAATCGCCCGCACACTCGGCGGAATGTGGAAGCTCGCGCTCATCTTCAAACTGCTGCCGCGCGTCCTACGGGATGCCGCGTACTACGTCATCGCCCGCAATCGCTACCGGTGGTTTGGCAGGGATGATGCGTGCATGATGCCGACGAAAGAGCTCAAGGCACGCATGCTGGAGTAGCACGACAGACACTCCTGTCTGTCGATCAGCGCTCCCTCGGACACACACCAGCTTCAGCACGCCGCATGGCGAACGAACGCATGAACATCGACTCGACGAAACGGCACCGAGTGGCCGCTCGTACACCGGGGGTGGTCTTCCCACGCTGATCGAAGGGCAGAAGTGCCCATCGTACTTCTCCCTCGCAAACCCTGCACACCCCGTGCTAGGATTGCCAATGCCGCAAGCATCCCCTACCCCGACCGCCACCCGTGAACGACTTGGCTTTGTGCGTGTTGCCGCCGTGTCCTCCGAACTGGTGCTGGGAGATGTGTCGAAGAATGTGGCGATCATTGATCGGGAAGCGCGTACACTGGCGCAGCGGGGCTGCCGGCTGGCGGTGTTCCCGGAACTGTGCCTCACGGGTTACTCCTGCGCGGACCTGTTTCATACCACGGCGCTGCTGGACGCCGCAGTGAAGGGACTGGCAGATCTGGTGCAAGCCACCAAGGACCTGCCCTGCGTGCTGGTGGTGGGTCTGCCGCTGAGAGTGCAGGACCGGCTTTACAACGTGGCCGCGGTGCTGGCCAAAGGCCGCCTGCTCGGACTGGTGCCGAAGACTTACCTGCCGAACTCAGCCGAGTTTTATGAGCGGCGCTGGTTCTCGCCTGCGCACACGCTGAACCTTTCCACCCTGCGCCTGAACGAGCAGGATGTCGCCATCGGCACAGACCTGGTTTTTGAAGTGCTGGATGTGCCGGGCTTTGTGCTCGGTGTGGAGATTTGCGAGGATCTGTGGACGGTGATCCCACCCTCAAGCCATCTCGCTCTCGCGGGAGCCATGCTGCTGGCCAATCCATCTGCCAGCACGGAAGTGCTGGGCAAGGCCCCGTATCGCCGCCACCTCGTGGCGCAGCAGGCCGCGCGCTGCCTGGCGGCTTATATTTATGCGGGAGCTGGCGCCGGTGAATCGACCACGGACGTGGTCTATTCCGGCCACGGACTGGTGGCAGAGAACGGCAATCTCCTCGGTGAAACGGAGCGCTTTTCTTTCGAGACTCGCAGCGTCGTCGCGGACGTGGATCTGCAGCTGCTGGCGCATGAGCGGCTGAAGAGCACCTCCTTCCGCGATGAGGCAGGCAGCATCGGCTTCCGCCGTGTGGCCTTCAGCCTTGGAGCAGCGCTCGGAGGAGATGACCGGCTGCAGCGCCCGCTCTCGGCACATCCGTTTGTGCCTTCGGCCAAAGCGGACCGTGCCGCGGTGTGCGAGGAGATTTTTGCCATTCAGGCCACGGGCCTCGCGCGCCGCTTAAAGCAGGCACGCGCCAGGACGGCGGTGCTGGGACTCTCCGGCGGTCTGGACTCCACGCTGGCGCTGCTGGTGATGCTAGAGGCCATCAAGCGCGCAGGCATGCCGGCGAGCGCGGCGCTGACGATCACGATGCCGGGCTTTGGCACCACCTCGCGCACGAAGGGGAATGCCGAGAACCTCGCCGAAGCGCTGAATGTGGAGCTGCGCACCATCTCGATCCATGACGCGGTGCGGCAGCACTTTGCGGACATCGGTCATTCAGAGCACCAGCACGACACCACCTATGAGAACTCGCAGGCACGTGAGCGCACGCAGATCCTCATGGACGTGGCCAACAAGACCGGCGGCATCCTCGTGGGCACCGGAGACCTCTCCGAGTCGGCGCTGGGCTGGTGCACCTTCAATGGCGACCACATGTCCATGTATCACGTGAACGTGGGTGTGCCGAAGACGCTGGTGCGCTATCTCATTGAATGGTGCGCGGAAGGTCCGTTTGCGGACAAGGCGGGGGCCATCCTGCGCGACATCGCCGACACGCCGATCTCTCCGGAACTGCTGCCGCTGGCGGCAGATGAGTCACTGCAGCAGAAAACCGAGGACGCCGTGGGGCCGTATGAGCTGCATGACTTCTTCCTGTTCCACTTTGTGCGCCATGGCAGCAGCGCTGAAAAAATCCGCTGGCTGGCCGCACAGGCCTTTGCCGGCAGGTACGACGATGACACGATTGCGAAGTGGCTTGCCCTGTTCTTCAGGCGCTTCGCGCAAAACCAGTTCAAGCGCTCCAGCGTGCCGGACGGCCCCAAAGTCGGCTCCGTTGCCCTGTCTCCGCGTGGCGACTGGCGCATGCCGAGCGATTATGCCGGCGATTTAAACTCCTGAAAAACCATGCTTCGCCATCTCGCACTCACACTGCTCCTCACGCTTTGCGGCTGCTCCCGCAGCAACAAGCTCATCATCGGCACGGACGCCACGTATCCGCCCTTCGAATTCGTTGATGCCAAGGGGGAGATCCAGGGCGTGGACATCGAGGTCGGGCGTGAAATCGCCAAAGCGCTGGGGCGGGAAGTGGAGTTTCGAAACATCAACTTCGACGGTCTCATCACCGCGCTGCGCACCGGATCCATCGACCTGGTGCTTTCGTCCATGACGGCGACGCCGGAGCGGCGCAAATCCATCGACTTCTCAGAGCCGTATGTGAAGACCGGGCTGGCGGTGCTCACTCCCAAAAACTCGCCGATCCAGAAAGCCGAGGATATGAAAGCGCCCGGCCGCAAGATCGTCGTACGCCTCGGCACCACGGGCGAAAGCTGGGCACGGGAAAACCTCAAGGATGCCAAAATCATCGCCCTGGACGCGGATGTTTCCTGCGTGATGGAAGTGGTGAACGGGAGCGTGGATGCGTGGATCTACGATCAGCTCTCGATCATGAATTATCATCTCAAGTATGAAGCGAAGACGCGCGCGCTGCTCGCCCCGTTGCGCGAGGAGGTCTGGGCCGTCGCCTTGAAGCAGGGCAATGAGGAGCTGAAGTCAAAGGTCAACGAAGTGCTGGCCCGCATGCGCGGAGACGGCAGCTTTGGCAGGCTGGCCGACAAGTTCATGGCGACCGAGAAGAAGATGATGGCAGACCAGAGGCTGCCGTTTGTGTTTGAACTGAAGTGACGGGGAGCTTCAACCCGCTGCGGAAAACCGCGAGGTTTTCAGAGCGGGCCAAAGCTCTCCACAGCCTTACTTCGCCAGTTCAAAGCCCTCGGGCCTGAGGCCTTTTTGGAAGCCACCGAAGCCGTACATGGTGGGCTTGTATTCGCCGACGATGCGCACATCTGCCTTCTCCGGCACTTCCATGCCGAGGCCCCAGAAGACGCCGTTCACCACCAGGCGGCGCAGGCCTTCGTTTTCGAGATCGGTGGCGGCGCCCATGGTGGAGGCGAGGACTTTGTTTGTGGTGCCTGCGTCGTTCTTCACCACGCGCAGCCAGGCCACGGGCATCATCGGAGTGTTCACTTCCTGCTCCACCTTGCCGGCGGTGGCCTTTTTGTAGCTGGCCGGCGGGGTGTCTGCGGTCATGCCCTGCAGGATCTGCCCGCGCACGAGGATGGTGGCGTCCGCAGGCGGCGCGGCTTCATACACGTCGGTGTTGGCAAAGAGATCGCTCACACCGCGCAGCACAGGGAGGCTGGCATTCGCGGCCTCGATGATGCCCTTGGTGGCCTCCACCTTGTGCCTGCCCCAATGACTGACCCACGTCTCACCGAGAACTTTACGGCCCCAGCCTCCGTCGTTGTTGAAGTTCCATTTCGCAAACGGGCTGTCCTTGGCGTAGCCGCTGAAGGCATGGGTGCTGGTGCGCAGGGCGACAATGGGCACTCCGCGGTTCACCGCAGCCTCAAACTTTTTGCTCGTGGCTTCATCCCAGTGGCGGAAGCGCAGCAGCATGACGATGGCATCGGCGGAATCCAGCGCCTCCGGATGGCTGAGGCTGCCACCGGCGGTGGGATCGATGACGCCATCGGCACCCACGCTGAAAAGCACGGTGCATTTGAAGCCGTGGCGCTGGCTGAGCAGCTTGCCGAGCATGGGCATGGCCTCCTCGCTGCGGTACTCTTCATCGCCGGAGAGCAGCACGATGTGCTTTCCCTTGGGGGCGCCCGCGGGTTCATAGACGACGTGGTCGGCGGCGCAGAGGCTGGTGGCTGCGAGCAGAGAAAGTACAAATTGTTTCATGATGGTGGGTAGGGTCTGGCGGAGAATGAGACATACGCAAAATATCGCCCGCCATTTCCTTTGCCGTGTGGCAGGCGTAATTTGAGCCCGAAATCCCCATCACGCTGCCTCATGATCCCTAAATTCCCTGTTATCCTCACGCTGCTTTGCGGCGGCCTGTTTGCCTGGCTTTGGGCCACAGATCACGTGTTCCGCGCGGCGAGTGTCATGTTCCTCATCCCGCTCTGGCTCCTGATCCTCGGCCTGTGGTGGGCACTGCACAAAGGCGGGGTGCGCCTGAAGCGCCTGGGCTTGTTCGTGCTGGGAGTCGCCGCCATCGCGGGGGCATTCCGGATGCTGGTGCGCTACGAAGGCTCTGCCGACGGTTCTGCCATGCCCAGCCTGGCCTGGCGCTGGCAGAAGCAGGCCGTGCTGCCCTCCCTCAAAGACACCGCTGCAGCCGCCAACGCTCCGTCTGCCACGCCAGCCGGAGTGGCGGACATGCCGCGCTTTCTCGGCGCCAAAGGAGACGGCATACTGCCAGAGCCCGACTGGCAGACGGACTGGAAAGCCCACCCGCCGCGTGAAGTGTGGCGCATCAAAGTGGGAGACGGCTGGGCTGGTTTTGCGGTCGCCGGCAGCCGTGCCATCACCCAGGAGCAGCGGGGCACGGAGGAATACGTGACCTGCTACGACATCGCCACCGGCAAGCTTCTATGGTCCCACGCAGACGTGACGCGCTTTGACGAGGCGATGGGCGGCATCGGTCCCCGCTCCACTCCGACGGTGGATGCAGCCGAGAATGCACTCTACACCCTCGGGGCCAATGGTTTGCTCAACTGTCTGGAACTGGGCACGGGAAAAGTCCGCTGGAGCCATGAGGTGCTGAAGGACAGCGGCACCACGAAAAATCCGGAGTGGGGCAAGAGCGCCGCGCCCTTGATCGTGGGGGACCATGTGATCTGCAGCGGGGGAGACAACGGGCCTTCCCTCATCGCCTACCGGCGCAAAGACGGGCAGCTGGCGTGGAAGGCGGGAGAGGATGGCGGCAGCTACAGCTCCCCGGTGCTTCTCACGCTGGCAGGGCGCGAGCAGATCGTGAATTTAAACAGCAACTCCGTCACCGGCCATGCCCCTGCCAGCGGCGAAGTGCTGTGGAACTTTGCGTGGCCGGGCATGTTTCCCAAAGTCGGGCAGCCCGTGCAGGTGACGCCGGAGCGCATCTTCATCACCAGCAGCTACGGACTTAAAAGCCATCTGCTCGAGATCAAGGCGGATGGCGCAGGCAAGCTGAGCGCGGCTTCCGTATGGGAAAGCAAGGCACCGCGCACGAAATTCAGCAGCGCCAGTGTTTTCGGCACGCACGCCTATGCCCTGGATGAAGGCACCTTCTGCTGCGTGGATCTGGCCACCGGTGAGCGCGGCTGGCGCGAAGGGCGCTATGGCTTTGGCCAGCAGGTCCGGGTGGGAGACCAGTGGATGATCGTGCAGGCGGAGAAAGGATTCGCAGCCCTGGTCAAAGCCAATCCCGAACGCCTGGAAGAAGTGTCCCGCCTGGAAGCCCTGAACTCCAAGACATGGAACCCGCCAACGCTGGCAGGCCGCTGGCTGCTGCTGCGGAATGACCGCGAGGCCGTGTGCTATGAACTGCCGGCGAAGTGATACCACGCTCACTTGAAAACAGGTCTGCAGGGATGGCGTCGTGAGCACCGGCGCAGCCGCGAGCGCGGAGCGTTTTGATGTGCGCCGGGCCTCCGGCGCTTTCGGAAGTCTCGTGGTCCGCGCAAAGCTCAAGAGGAAGCCCTTCCATCCATCACCGTCAGACTATGACCTCAAGCCTGCGAGCGTTCTGGTGGCCTTCAGCACAAGACGAGCGCTCGCGCATTCCGAACCTAGGGGCTCCTACCAAATGTGGTGGAACCAGCGGCTCACAAAGCCGCGCGCAGCATCAGGCTTGATGTAGCGGACACCGTCTCCATTCGCCATGCTTGGCAGCTGCATCGGGCCCTTTTGATTGATCACTTTCATGGACTTGATCTCAATGCGTGCCACGGGGCAGTCATTGGCGTCCACCGGCATGATGGAAATGCGTTTCAGGGTTTCCAGGCCGGACACCACCTGGCCGAAGACGGAGTATTTGCCGTCCAGGGCGCCGTAGTTGCCCAGGCAGACGTAGAACTGCGAGCCATTGGAGCGGCGCTCCGGATTGACCTTGTCCGAGCGGCGGGCCATGGCCACAGACCCCACGCGGTGCCGCAGCTTGAGCTCGGCAGGAATCGTTTTCTCCTCGCCACCGGTGCCCCACTTGGTGCGTGCGGATTCATCCGAAGTCAGCGGATCTCCGGTCTGCACCAGAAATCCTTCGATGGCGCGGTGAAAGGCCAGGCCGTTGTAAAAGCCGCTGTCGCAATGGTCGATGAAATTGTTCACCGTCTGCGGAGCGTCATTGGGAAACAGCTCGATCATGACCGTTTCACGTGCGCCGCCAAAGGCCACCTCCATGATGGCGATCTTGTGCACCGAGTCTTTCGCCCAGAGGGAGGGGTCCTCCGCACGTTGCGCGGGCAGGCGCAGGGGCGTGTTGGGATTGTGGTTCGCCCCCTTCGTGGACCCGCCGGATGACTTGTCCACCGACTGGAACAAGGCCTTCTGCGCTTCCTCAGCCAGCTTGTCGATCTCCGCCGTGGAGGGAGGAGGAGTGGTGGTGGTCGACGGAGCCAGGCCGGGCCGGAGGGTGTCCGGCGCCTTCAGCTGCTGAGCGTTTGATGCGACGTGGAAGCCAAGGGCCAGCAGGCAGGTCAGAAGAGGGGTCTTCACTAGGCGAGCGTGTGGTTTGTATGCGGGAAAAGAAGAGCCGGGACTCTGCTAGCGCAGGTTCGGCGGAATGGTGGCGCTGCCGGCAGGCGCGGGCCTGGAAGCCGGGGCCGGGGCTGGAGACGCCGCAGGTGCGGGAGGGTTCAGGCTCATGGGAGCGGCCTGCTCCGCCTGCTCGGCACGGGCGTTGTATTTGTAGTGCATCCTCGGATTGCCACGAGCTTTACGGGGAGGCAGCCCCCAGGCAACATCATAGGCATCCTGCTGCGCGACGGTGGGCATTTTAGAGTCATAGTGCTCAAAAGAGCCGCATGAAGTCAGGCATGCCGAGGCGAGCAGGGCAGCAAAGAGATAGCGCAGTGGAGTCATTTGTTTGGCAGAATAGAATGCTTGTCTGGCCATGATAGTAGCGGGGTGCCTCTAGCTGGCAAGATAGAACTCTTGGACCTCTGCCTATGGTTTTTGTTCACTCTCCCGCACCAGACTCACGGCCACATGCTGCGTGTCTGGCAGGATGTGCTTGCGGAGTTCTATGGAAACTCCGGCGGCTTTGAACTCCCCCAGCACGCACGCGGCCATCTCCGCCGCCAGCGTTTCGATCAGCCTTCGGGGCCGCTCCGCCGCCAGTGCCTGCAGGCGGGCGGCCACCGCAGCGTAATCAATCGTGGCGGCAATGTCATCGTTCATCGCTTCAAACCGGCTGGCGACGCGCAGCACCACATCCGCCACGAGCACCTGGCTGCCGGCCCGCTCATCGTCCGGCACACCAATGTGGGTGGTCAGGCGCAGCGCGGTAAGGTGGATTTCATCGAGGGGAGTCATCGGCAGATCAGGACACAAGGTTTCTCCGCAGGCATTCGTCCAGCAGAATACGCGTGGGGATGTTCAGGTCGGCACGCAGCGCCGCCTCCAGCGGCAGCCACTGAAAGGCCTGCGCCTCTTCATTCAGCACCACCTGCGGCTGCGCATCCGCACAGCGGGCAATGTAGTTGAGCAGCAGAAAATGCGCCGAGCGCTGAAACTCGACCGGCTCGATGCAGTCCTGCACCATCACCCATTCGATGTCCTGCAGCGTAAGCGCGGTTTCCTCCATGATCTCACGCACGAGCGCCTCCTGACAGGTCTCGCCGCGCTTGATCTTGCCGCCCGGGATGCCCCAGCGATGGCTCCATTTATGCGTGCGGATGAGCAGCATCTCGCCCTTCGAATTCAAAATGAGAGCGCCGACTGTCGGCACCGGATACGCGCTGTCTTTTCCGCTCAGTCCTCCCAGCAGCACGGGCAGGCGGGAGAGATCCCGCACCATCAGATCAGGCTCCGCCGTGAGCAGGGTCTCGGCGGTTTCATACCCGGTGCAGGTGGCGATGCTCAGCACGCCGGCCGCCTTGCCCGCGTCAATATCATGCCGCATGTCGCCAATGAAGGCGGTCTCCTCGGCAGCCATGTCCAGCTCCGCCAGCAGGGTGTGAATCTCCGAGCGTTTGTCGATGACCCCGCAGCGCAGGATTTCAAAGGCATCCCGCAGCCCGAGCGCCTTCGCCTGGGCCTCCACGTGTGGCAGCGGCGCACTGCTCAGCACCACCATGCGCCGGCCCGTGGCGGCGGCGTATTGGATGAACTCCGCCGCATGCGGCAGCAGCGTCACGCCTTCATGCACATGGGGAAAATGCTCCAGGTAGAGCTGCTGCAGGCGCTCCAGCGACACACCGGGCAGCACTTCTGCAAAAAACTCCGTGTAGGGCAGGCGAAAGCGCGCCCTGAACTCCTCACGCGTCAGCGCCGCAGCTCCGGCGGAGCGCAGCATGCCGTTCACGGCCTTCAGCACATTGGGCAGATCGTCCGCCAGCGTGCCGGACCAGTCGAACAGGAGATTCCGAATCATGTGCGGACCGCATTAGACGCTCGCACGCCCCTTTGCAAACCTTCTCCCCTTCCCTTCTTTTCCATCTGATGGTCTGCCGTCACTCCATCACCCAATGACACCCTCTGATTGTCTCCCCATCTGATTGTCTCCCCATCTGCCCGTCTGATTGTCTCTCCGTCTCCATTTCCCACTTCACCATCGAGACGGTGCCACTACGCCCGCCGCCGACGCAGCAGCAGCAGGCCCGCCAGTCCCAGCAGCAGGGCGCTTCCGGGTTCGGGCACTGGGACGGGAGAGGTCACGAAATCGATGGTGTAGTTCACCTGATCGCTTCCCTCCTGAATCCAGAATGTGTAATTTCCGGAAGGCAGCGGGCCATCGAAACCGATGCCGCCAAACTCCGGCCCCGCATCCAGGAGAGCGAGGAGGTCTGTGTAGGTATTGCCAAAGCCGTCCGTGCCATAGCCCCACAGCGCGTTGCTCAGGTGCAGGGAAGGATCGGAGGTCTCGATGGAACTGCCAGTGGCGATGGCCATGAACGAGTCATTGCTGAGGCTGCCGCTGGTGGTGGAGTAGCCGGTGAGATTGATCCCCGTGAGCGACATGCCTGCATCGATGGTGAAATTCCAGATGTCCGCATCCAGCGGCCCGGTGCCGCCGAGCGAGCCCATGGTGCCGGTGAAGATGTTGTGGCCCAGCGTCAGAGTGCCCACCAGCGTGGGTGCGGCCCCGTCATCCGAAAGATCGCCATTGAAGGTTTCATTCCAGTCCAAAGCCTGCGCCGCCCCACAAAGAAGGGCCGAGGCTGCAAGGACAGAGAGGAAACGCGGAAAGGGCATTCTATTGTAATTATATTAAATATGGCTAATATTGTCAACAAGTGTGACCCATTTCCTTCTGCGAAGTTTTCGGCCCCCACCATTTCCCACTCGCATCGCCCGGCCCCGCTCGGCATTCTCGCAGGCATGCGCTCCGTGACCGCCCTTCTGGCCCTGCTGTTTCTCCCCTCCTGCGTGCACGTTTTTACCACCCGTGTGGAGTACCAGGCCACGGCCCCGGCCCCGAAGGTGGGAGAGGCGGCCTTCCGCGCCGAGTTCATCCCCAAAGGCACGGAATCCGGCATCGCCCTCAGCGCCATGGTGGTGGGCGGGGCCCTGGTGGCGGAGGTGGGCCCCTACCAGATGCGGCTGCATGCCTTTGGCCAGCCCGGGGACCAGCAGTGGTTTGAGATCAAGAGCCTGCGCCTGACCGGTGGCGAAAAACTGGACGCGCCGATGGAACCCCGTGGCTTTGCGGGCCGCGCCGAATTCAAACCCACAAAAACCGCCGCGCAAACACGCGCCAGCCTCCTGCTTGGCCCCTACATCAAGGTGGATGCCCGAACGCAGCGCGACATCACGCTGACCGCCGAAGTGCTGGTGATGCGCCGCAGCGGACCCGCACGCGGCACCCTCAGCATCCCGATGAAGCTCAGCAAAACCCGCCGCCGCGAAAGCACCAACGTCGTCACGGAAATAGCGCGCGACATCCGCGACCGCGACAAGCCCCTCATCCCCGACGCACTTCCACCGCCGCCGGAGCAGCCGTAGAGGAGAGGGATTCCCCTTCTCCCACACGCGCCCAGCCCCACACGCCGCTCCGCTTCAGCCAATCTTCCTCCTCTTCCTCCTCTTCCTCCTACTCCTCCTCCCGGGAGCGTTACCCAGCTCGTCCCAATCCCAGAACCGGGAGGAAGAGTAGGAGTAGGAGCAGGAGGAAGAGAAAGCTGCCTCACCTGCGCACACTTTGCCGCTGGACAGCCCGCGCCCGCTCGTCTCCAATGCCGCGCCTCCGGCTTTTCTACAGAGCCCGGGGTGATTTCTTCAAAACGCAAACGTTCAACCACACTCAATCCAATGGGCAAAATCCAATTCGGCTCCGAGGTCTACACCTGGTTCATGCAGGGGACCGGCAAAGGCTACGACAACAAGCTCGACCACATGATCAAGGTCGCCGCAGAAGCAGGCTTCACCGGCATCGAGCCGATGGTGCTGGAGATCTCCCAGAGCGCTCTCGGCTGCTCCAAGTACTGGCTCGGCCCCCAGATCGATCCCATCAAGATGAAGGACACCCTTCAGCAGTACAACATGAAGCTCTGCGGCCTGGCCCTCGTCTGCGCCTGGGACGGCGACACCGAAGCCCCCAATGAAAAGGAAGCCGCCGACTTCACCATCGACTACTTGAAGCACTTCCCCGGCGCCATGCTCGGCACCGTCACCCTGCCCTCCGGCCGCACCAAGGACCTGCAGAAGCGCCGCCTCAACGTCGCCAAAAACGTCAACGCCGTCTCCCAGCGCGCGCACGATGCCGGCCTCGTCTGCTCCTACCACCCGAACTCCCCGCCCGCATCCCTCGTCCGCACTCAGGAAGACTATGACGTCGTCCTCAGCAGCCTCGACCCCAAGGTCACCGGCTGGACCCCGGACGTCGGCCACATCATCCGTGGCGGCATGGACGTCATCGCCACGCTCAGCAAGTGGCAGCATCTCATCAACCACATCCATTACAAGGACTACTCCGGCAACGGCGCCGAGCCCTGGGCCCAGATGGGCACCGGCAAGCTCGACTTCCACAAGATCACCGAGTTCCTCGTCGCCCGCAACTACTCCGGCTGGATCATCTGCGAAGACGAAGCCCACTGCGCCGTTGACGATCCCGATGGCGTCACCAAGCAAAACGGCCAGTGGTGCAAAGACAACCTGCACCCGATCGCCGGGCTGTAAGATGATGTGATGCGCGAAAGCGCATCACGCTCAACGCACTCGCAAACACCTGGATTCAACGAAACGCCTTCTCCGCGATGGGGAAGGCGTTTTTGTTTATTCCCCAGCAGAGGTAAATGTATGAAGCTCTCTCATAGCCAACTTGAAGACCTTATGTCATACACACGCCCTAATTTAGAACGGATTCGCAAGCTGCCTTCACTGGACGACATTTTTCAAATCAGTGATCCAAAGCTCCGTTTTTGGGGCTTTAGAGATTTCTTCTGGTGCAAAAACTTCGAACTGGAAATCCCTCTTACGTCAGCCGAAAAAAAGTTGGACGATACCTTTGCGATGTTCAGCACCATTCCGGCTGAGGGGTGGTCATCAGCATACGAAGACCAACTGAATTACCCATCTGCACTCGGTGTGATAGACCTGTTTCGTTTCTGTGGATGCAACGAAGTAGGGGACGCTGCGGCTGAAGCGTTGGAACTCTTTTACAACGGGCGCACGGACCTTTATAGCAACGAACAACGACGAGATGCAGGCATACGTGGCTTCAGACACCCCACCGAACGCCGTAAATTTTATGCTCTTGGCGACATCGTGGAGAAATTCGGACAGAGCGAGACATTCTATGAACTTTTGAAATGGCCGGAGGCCCATCGGGCAGAGTTTGAAGACTTCCCGAGGCCGTGAAGTTCTTTTGGCAAAAAAACTGCCAGCTTTTTATACCATGCGAATGCTCATCCTTATACCATGCATTGTAGGGGCAATCACATCTGCAACATGGCTTTCTGTTCACGTGGCAACCTCATTGGATTCCCATCCTGTGCCTCTTGCGTATCTCTGGGTATTCCTATTCATCGCCACACTTACATCCTTGTTCGTGCTCTTGAGCGAGTCGTGGATCGAGGACATGGTAAAGTCAGGGATAATGATCATTCTCTCCTTTCTTCTGTTCCGCTTGCGCCTGCCTGCATTGATTCCGTGTGCCACGATTGCTGCCTCAATCGTGGCGACCGCCTTCAATCAGTTCTTAAAAAGATAAAAAACTGAAAGCATTTCGTCGCTCTCTCATTCACACGTGTCCATGAATACGACTCCGTCATTTCGCTCCGCGATGCCCTGCTCTATGCTGCAAAGTGAAGGATGCCAAACGCGAAAAAAGACGCCGAAAATTTCACTTCAAGAAGCAATGAACATACGACACGCCCGCAATGCATCACTCGTCTCTTTCCTCGTATTCTTCAGCGGTGCGGTGACCGACGGGTGGAGAACCTTTCCCGATCCGGTCCCACTGTGGGGCAGGATTTTGCTCGTCTTGATCTTTATCACTGACATGATTTGCCTGCCTATCGGCGTCGTCGCAGTCCACAAGGAGCAGCGGTTCGGAAAGCGTGTTATAGCGCTTTCTATTATTCCGCTTCTCGCAATCACTTTCATCTACTGGGTCGGAATAGCCTAAACAAAGCGGGCCCGCTAAACTTCCGGGGCGCCCTTTTTCAAATAGGCATTGATTGCATCATGCACGGCTTCCTCCAGCGCGATGCAATTTCTCGGACTGTATTCCGACCACCAGTACGCGACTCTCGCAGCCAGATATTCGATGTAAACGGCCCCAAGGGCATGATACTCCCTGTACTCGTCTTGATTCAGCTGGATGATAACACTGAACCCCACAGCCGACATATTGCAGTTCACGTCCAGATAGTATGCCCCTTCGTCCTCAAGGAAGAACCATGTGTGGGGTGCGTGTGAGACAACATGCATAAGGCGGAGAGGCAAACTCAGCACGCTCCATGAGCGTGATCAAGCACGCAAAAAGCAGCGGTTAAAAAGGGGAAACAAAATCCACCATCGACGGCAAATCCTTAACTCCAATCGCGCACCAGCCCTTTGGAGTGCGGTCGCGCAGATGCAAGGCGCAGGCCTGCATCGGAGCTACCGCTTTCGCGGGGTATCAGACGATCTTCGGCCACAGCCTCCCCGTCCGGCATGCGGGAAGACGCTTTCGGGCAGCCTCTTGATTCACGCACGCCGTCCAGCCCGCGAAAATCGGTAGCTGCGCTCGTTCCCCGCTCCGCGACCGCATTGATTCGCTGTTACCGGTTCCAAATCGCTCCCCGCGCCCTCAAAAACATCAGAACCCCTTGACTCTGCCGAAAACGACCCAAGGCATGTAGCCATCCCCGGACGATTCGCCGTGCAGAACGCGTCCCGTCCGGGAGGGACAGCGGAGAAGGCAGTGAAGAACTCTGACCTCGCAACCAGCAGGAGACCCCGGAAGCCACGCCCGGCGGTCTTGTTCAACCACAGATCAAACGAACCACCACCGCCGCCGCGACGCCTCCCGCCGGCAGCTCCTGCGCCCGCATGCGGCCCGCCGCCGCGCCTCACCGCGCCCCTGCGCACTCGCATGCCGTCAGATTCATCCAAATACCACTTATTACCACGCAATACCATGAACACGACTGACACGACTCCATGCGACGCCGAAAACGACGAACTCTTCTCCACGAACGAACCCTACGCCAGCAAGGCCGGCAGCCCCGGCAGCACGCCACCGGCCAGGACCCGGAACGGCAGGGCTGCCATGACCTACCCTCCGAGCCCGGTGCCGGGCATCTCCCTCGCAGCAGGCCCCGATCTCCTTCTCAGCCCATCCTTGACGGTAAGCCGTCGTCGCTGTCATTGCCTGCGCCATGCCTCACGCCTCCATGAAAACCATCGCCCATCGCGGAGGCATGGACCGCAGCATGCAGAATGCGCCTGCTGGCGTTCGACTGGCGGTGCAGCAGCAGATGGACGGCGTGGAGCTGGATGTGGTGCGCAGTGTGGGCGGCGGATTCCACTGCGCGCATTTTGGGTGGAGTCCGAAGTCCGACCTGAACGACTGCCTGGCAGCGCTGGCGCCGGGCATGGGCCTGGTGGCGCATTTGAAGGGAGACTACACCGAGGCGGATCTCTCCCGCGTCATGGAGGCGATCGCGCAGCAGGTGCCCCTGGCGCAGGTCATCTTCGCCTCCCACCGCACCGCTGTTTTACGCAGACTTCGACAACTCATGCCCGACGCAAGGCTGGCGCGCTTTGGCCTCATTCCTGCCCTTTCGGCGCTGTGGCGGAGACAGCCCTGGGACTGCTGCATGATCAATCATCTCGTGCTGCCCCGTCGGCTGGTGCAGGCGCTGCAACGTCGCGGCTACGAGGTGGTGGCCAGCTGCGTTTGGGAGCTGAGATCGAGGCAGAGCGTGCGGGCACTCGGCGTGGATGGAGCGTTTGTGAATTTGTGAGCGGAACTGCTGGCGCGCATGCGTCCCAGTGCCCACCGTTTGTCAGCCCCGACCATGAAAACACGCACCTTCACCTTCCTCCTGCTCTTCCTCTCGCTCGGCGCACTGGCCCTGCCCCGCGCCATGGCTGCCGAGCCCACCTCGGTCTCTCTCATTCAGCTCATCGCCAATCCCAAGGCCTATGATGGAGCCCGTGTGCGGGTGATCGGCTTTCTCAACGTGCAGTTCGAGGGCAACGCCATTTACCTTCATGAGGACGACTTCAAGCACGGCATCCACAAAAACGGCCTCTGGGTGGACGCCAGCAGCATCCACCCGGGACTCAAACAAAAGTATGTGCTCATCGAGGGAACGTTTGACGCAAAGATGACCGGACACATGGGCCTGTGGAGCGGGAGCATTCAGCAGATCACCCGATCTGAGGCTTGGAGATGAAAAAGGGCCTGCGCGCCCGGAGACCATCATGCACTTGCGCGAGCCTCAGCCGTGAACGACGTACCTACATGAGCGAAGTGCTGATGGGCGGAAACGAGAAGCGGAAAATCGTCATCGTGGATTATGATCCGGACTGGCCTGCCAAATTTGAGCGTCATGCCGCCATCCTCGCGCAGGCGCTGGGGCCGAAGGCGCTCATCATCGAGCACGTGGGCTCCACCTCCGTTCCGGGACTGGCGGCGAAACCCATCATCGACATCGATGTCATCGTCGCAGACTCCGCGGATGAACCGGCCTACCTCGAGGCCTTTGTCGCGGCCGGTTACGTCCTCCGTGTGCGTGAGCCGGACTGGCATGAGCACCGGATGTTTCGCACGCAGGAGCTGGACGTGCACATCCACGTCTTCTCTCCGGGCTGCGAGGAACACACCCGGCATGTGACGTTCCGAAACTGGCTGCGCACTCATCCCGAAGACCGTCTGCTCTACGAGTCCGTGAAACGCCGCCTGGCCCAGCAGGACTGGCCTGACATGAACGCCTACGCCAACGCGAAGACCGGGGTGGTGGAGGAAATATTGGCCAGGGCGTGTCGCGACGCCGGTGTGCCCTAGCCTCGCGCATGGGTTTCAGGATGTTCTAAAGTGGACGCGGCAAAGTGGCGGCTCCCCATTTTTTTTAGATTCAGCGGGCAGCATGCCGGGCTTTATTTCCTGAGAGGCTGGTGTATGCATCCGCAGCCAGCAGGCCCAAGGATAAATCCACACGAAGTGCCATGATCTATCTTTTCTGCGTTATCCTGCTGCTGTTCGCGCTCTCTCTTTTTCGCGGGAGGAAACCTCCGAAGTCTCAAGTCTCGAGCCTGGGAGCAGAACTGGCCGAGCCTTTTCACGCCGAGGTGCTGCTGGATGGGCAGCCGGTGGCCACGCTCTCCAAGCGGGTGATGACCGACATGTTCTGGCGCAGCTACACGATAACGCCGCTCAGTCCGAAACAGGAGGACGTCTTGAAGAACGACGACCTGTGGGACGCCTGCCGCTTCACCTTTCGCGATCCCGCCAGCGGGCAGGTGTGCCTCACGGGCTTTTGCGGTGGAAACCGCCCGTATGTGCGCGATGGGATCGTCAGTCTGCGCGGTCTGTATTTCTCCACGGCACCTGAATCCCATGAATCACTACCAGCCACCGCTCTCCACTGACCCGTGCGACTCAGAGCCGCTGTATTTCAACCCAAGCAGCCCGCGAAGCTTTGCCTTTTTCAGAGCCTTGGTGCTTCTGCTCACCGCCTATTCCCTGGTCTTCTGGTATCTGACCGAAGACGTGTTTGACTGGGGCGCACGCATAGCCTCATGGCGTCGTGAATACTTTGACGATAACGGCATTCCCAGAGGCAGCATGAAGTTCAGGGGGCCGGACGCAAGGCTGATCTACGGCCTTACCATTCCCTGGTCGTTGCTGGTTTATCCTGCGGCACTGCTCGCGGGCATGCTGCAGCTCAGGCTCAGCATCAAGGAGCCGAAGCCCGCGCAAAAAATCTTCTCCCTCCTGTGCGCGATCGCGATGGCAGCCATTCTGGCAAGATTCGTTTACCTGGGCGTGTTTGAGTGCGTCACAAGCGGCTTCTGAACAAGCCGAGGACCTTGCAGCAGCCCTTCTCCAGGCTTGCGCAGAGCATCGGCCACAGAGAAGATGGAGCATGCCACGCCTGCGTTTCACCGGCTTTGAATACGGCATCCTCATTCTTGGGCTTTGCCTGGTGCTCACCGGCACGGCGATGATTCTCCGTCCCACCGAGGTGGATGTCGGGCGTCCCGGCTCCAGCAGGGGCGGCCTGCCTCCCACCTTTGAGCATGTTTCCCAAAAGGGTGTGGTGGTGGCCGGTGGTTTTACCGCGCTGTGCGGCCTCGGCTTTCTCGCGGCGATGTTTCACGGGCGGAGGAACGAAAGCAGGCTGCCCAAAACTGGAAAAACCACGTCGGGTCCATGCTAAAATACACTCCACTCCCACCGCAGAGAACAGCCAGCTTCATCATCCCATGATCATCCCATTCACGCTCTTTGCGGCATCGACCAAACCGCCTCCGCCCGTGTGGTTTGCCCTGGGCTTTCCCTGTTTCTTCGTTGGCATGTGGCTGCTGGTCACATTCATCATCTCGCGCTCGGGCTGGGCCCGCTTTGGCGAGGCCTATCCCTGCCCTGAACGCCCCTCCGGCACCTCCTACGCAGCGCCATTTGCCCGTTTTGGGACTGCCGGCGCACGTTACAACAATGTCGTCCGCGCCGTGGCCACGGAAGGCGGGCTGTATCTCCGTCCGGTCATCTTCTTCAGAGCCTTTCATACGCCTTTTCTTCTGCCCTGGAGCAGCATCAAGCAAATCGACCACATCGACCGCTGGTTCGTCAAAGGCTACCATCTGCAGATCCAGGATCCGGTGGGAAGTTTTCAGATTCGCTTCAAGTCGTCGATTGAAGGCGAGCTCCGTCGCTATGTGCCCAAGCTTTTGAATACGCCTGCGCCATCCACGTTTCCTTTCATCAAGTAGGGAACGCATGAGCGCTGACTCTGCGATAACCATGACCATCACCTATCAGCCTCGATGGAAAGAAATGTTCGACGGGTTTGTCGGGAGCAATCGCTTTACCGTGGAGATGACGATGGGCAGCCTGCACGTCTATTTCCCCACCGAAAGCACCTGGCAGCGCTGCGCCGCCGTCTGGGCTGAAGGCCTGTGGCAGCAGGCGAGAGATGGCGCTGAAGCGTGGTGCCTTTCAAACTCAGTCCCCTTCACCATCGATGAACAAGCGTGGGTGGAATTTGCTCCGGCCACAGTCATACGCCTGTAGCCTCCTGAACGGGGTATCATCAAAGGCAGGCTGCGGGCATGGTGGCAGAAGAGTGCGGCCGCAGCCACCACAACACCCGATTGAAGGGAGTAGGGATGCAGCATCCCTGCCATGCTGAACCCACTCCCCTGCCCCGTGAATGCCGACCCCAAAGACGCTCTCAGCAAGGTGCCTGAAGTCACCCTGGGCTTCTGGATCATCAAGATCCTCGCCACCACTCTGGGTGAAACAGGTGGCGATGCCGTTTCCATGTCGCTGAATCTCGGCTATCTGGTCAGCACCGGCATCTTTGCCGCTTTGTTTTTGGCGGCGGTTTTCGCGCAGGTGCGCTCCAGCCAGTTTCACCCGCTGCTGTACTGGGCCACGATCATCGCCACGACCACCGTGGGCACCACGCTGGCGGATTTTTCCACCCGTTCTCTCGGCATCGGTTATGCAGGCGGCAGTGTGATCCTGCTCGCGCTGCTGCTGGCTTCTCTCTTCGTCTGGAATCGCACCATGGGATCGGTGGCGGTGGACACCGTTAGATCTCCGAAGGCGGAGGCATTCTACTGGGTGACGATCATGTTCTCCCAAACCCTCGGCACCGCCTTGGGTGACTGGACGGCGGACACCGCCGACCTGGGCTACTCGGGCGCCGCGCTGGTCTTTGGCGGCCTGCTGGCCTTGGTCGCTGCCGCCTACTTTTGGACGAGCCTCTCGCGCACGGCGTTGTTCTGGGCCGCCTTCATCCTCACGCGTCCGCTGGGTGCCGTCGTCGGCGATTTCCTCGACAAGCCTCGCGATCACGGTGGCCTGGCCCTGAGCCGTTTCTCTGCTTCCGCAGTCCTGCTGGGAATGGCCGTGCTTTTGATCCTCTCGCTGCCCCAGCGGCCTGCCCGGCATGCGCACTGAGGACACGCCGATGGTGTGAGCCCACGCAGCCATCCCAGCCGCCGTCACCGCAAGACGCGGTTTAGAACAACCAGCAGCAGGAGAACAAGCAGGCTCATCGTCGCTCCGGCTTGGGCCATGCCGGTTCCGCTCTTGCGCGATGCCTCGTCGTATTTGTAAAAGACACCGTGAGGCGTCTTCTCCTTGCTGATCGCGATGCCGATGCCGAGGATGATGCCAATGCCGCTGCCCACCAGGGCGAGTATCCACCCCAGGCGCAGCAGCATCTTCGGCGCAGGCTTGCCCTCTCTCACTGCATCCACATGCTCCACTTTTTTCTGCTCGAGATCGCCTGCAGAGAGCTGCCGTTCACTCGCGATCCTGCGTGCGTGAGCGAGGTCAAAAAAACTCCATTCCTCCGGAGCCGCGATGATCTCCAAAATCTCGTCATCGGAGGCATCGTGCAGGAAGTGTCCCTCGGGCAGCGGAAGGCCGCCATAGGACTCTTCCATGAGCGCGGAGGCCTTGGAAAGCGCTTCGCGTGGCACCAGGATCAGCTTGTCTGAAGGGCCTCCGGCACGCCCGACTTCCATGATGTCAAAACCCGCCTTGGTGCCAGCCAGCCGGTGCGGGATGCCCGCAGTCTTCAGCAGTTCAGCGGCCGCCTTCAGTTCCTCCAGACTTGTGGTCCGCAGCAGCTCGCAGGCTTCCTGAGGGTCTTCCAGTGTGTCTTCCATGGTGCAGCAGAAAACTCGAAAACGCTGGGCGTGACAATACCTTTTCTCTCCTAAACAAAGTCATGCTCTCACGCTTCGACATCGATCAGCTCCGGTTCGATCTGTTTCCACAAGCCAGGCTTGAGAGCACGCCGGGACACCAGATCCACTTTCCTTCCCACAACGGTCTCCAGCCGCTCGGCCAACGTCACAAATCTCAGCCCGATAGACGGGTCCACATCGACCTAGATATACACATCGCTGTCAGGGCGAGCATCACCCCGCGCCACCGAGCCAAAGAGCGCCATGCGCCCCAGCGGGAAATCCCGCCGCAGCTCAGGCAGCACCGAGCGGAGTCGGTTCAGCGCAGGGACTGGATGAGCCGCAGGCATGAGCGATGACAAGTTTCGCCGCCCAAGCCTGCAAGAGGGCTTTTCGCTCACCTCGAGATCCCCGGCCTCACACCACGGGCCCTGCCACGTCTTTCCACTTGGCGTGCCATTCCTTGAACACGATCGGGGAGATCTCGCTGGGCTTGATCTCGCTGCGGCCGCCCCAGAAGACGTTCGTGTATTCCAGCGGGATGCCTGCCTCGGCGAGGTGTTTGTCGATGGCGGCTTTGTGGGCCAGCACCATTTCTTTGTCGGTGCCGTGAATGACGCCCATGATGTTCACATTGGCAAAGCGTTCGCCGCCTTCACGCCAGTAGGCGTGGGTCATGATGGTGTGACGGCCCACTTCGCCGCCGGCGCGTTCTTCCATGCCCTTCGGCACCTTCCAGTGGAAGAGGGCATTGAAACGCGTGACGCGCACACCCGTGGCGCTGGGTTTCACATGCTCCAGGAAAGTGGAGAAGCGGCCGATCACGCCTTTCTGGTCCAGGCGCTTCGCCACTTCGCAGAATTTCTCAAACGAAACTCCTGCGGCCTTGGCGCGGCCTTCCCAGGGAGCTGGACCCACTTCATCGACGCTCAAATCTCCCTTGAGGTGCAGGAGCACATTCCACTCCTCCTCGTCCAGTTCGGCGATGTTGGTGGTCATCATCTTGGCCGGTTCATCGGCGCGTTCGCCGGGCTCCAGCGTCTTGCGGCGCACATGGCCCACGCCCAGGGCAAAGATGCCGTGCGCCTCCATGGTGTAGTAGCTCTCCGCGCCGATGAGGCGCGCCAGCACATCGCAGTGCTGGTTGATGTCGTAGCCCTGCGGCACTTTCAGCGTGGTCCAGAGACGGTAGTCGCTGCCGCTGACCTCACGGTCCGTGGAGCGCAGCACCACGTGCCCGCTGAAGGGATCCTGCTTGAAGAGGAACTCGAAGGCTGCGTCGAGCTTTTCCGTGGGCACCTTCCAGGCCACCAGCGCGCCCTCGGCCAGCTTGTTGGCCAGCAGGGTCTGCCGCACGCGGCGGATCACCCCGGCCTTCAGCATCGCCTGGATGCGCTCCACCACTGTCTCCAGCGGCAGTCCGGCCTGGGCGGCGATGTCCTGAAACGGCGTGGGGGTGAAGCCTTTGATGCGGTCCTCGCTCACGGCGAGAATCTGCGCATTGACGGGGTCGGTATGGTCGGTGGGGATGGCGGCTGCTACGGACATGGTTGGAAAGTCGGGGGGGAACGGCACTTTTAGCGGTGGCCAGGAAGAATGCGAGATTTGAAATTTGCGATTTAGCACCCGCCAATTGCCGTCTACCATGCCCCCATGGACAACCGCAAGCCCACCGCCGCCATGCGCAGGCGCCACAATCTCATCGCCGCATGGCGCGGCGTGGAGGACGGGCCGCTGATGGACCTGCCCACGCTGCGGGTGGGGGACCTGGCCACCCAGATCATGGCGAAGGCCGGCCTGGCCAATCGCGTGAAGCTGGAGGACATCCTCGCCGCCTGGCAGGAGATCGTGGGGGCCTTTCTCTTCAAGCTCACGCGTCCAGACACCTTTGAGCGCGGCGTGCTGACCGTCCGCCTGCTCCAGCCCACCGCCCACCATGCGCTGATGCAGGAAAAGGTCAAAATCGTCAAACGCCTCCAGGAGAAGCTGCCAGATGCCAAGATCAAGGATGTGCGGTTCCGGCATGGGTGAGCCAGCGCCCGGCAACGAATTGTTTCCTATCTGACGGCGTCTGGCGTAGAGAGAGCTGCACCAGCCCGTTTTTCCTGCACTGCCACCGCATACCGACTCTGCCAATCTACAGTTCTCAGTTCTCAATTCTCAGTTTTCAATTCTCAGTTTTCAATTCTCAGTTTTCAATTCTCAGTTTTTCGCCCCCGCATCACCCTGCATGCACGCTTTGATCGAGGACGAGTTCGAGTAGGAGGACGAGGACGAACCAGCCACCACACGCCGCTCCCCGCCTCCAAATCATCAATCATCAATCCCCTCCGCCTTTGACCTCCCACAAACACGCCGCTCTCATCATCGTCGGTCATGGTTCCACCACAAACCCGGACTCCAGCGCACCGACGCACCTGCACGCCGAATCCATCCGCCGCCGAGGGATCTTTCGCGAGGTGGTCTGCTGCTTCTGGAAGGAAGAGCCGAACATGCGTGAGGTGTACGAGATGGTGGACAGCGAGGTCGTCTACATCGTGCCGAATTTTATCAGTGAAGGGTATTTCTGCCAGCAGGTGCTTCCCCGCGAGCTGCGGCTGGACGGCCCCACCACGCAGCGCGATGGCAAAACCATCCGCTACTGCGATCCCGTGGGCGTGCACCCCAACATGACGCGCCTCCTCATCCAGCGTGCCAGTGAAGTTGCACCGGATGTGCCGCGGGAGCAGACCAGCCTCGTCATTGTGGGGCACGGCACCAGCCTCAATGAAAACTCCACCAAGGCCATTCAGGACCAGGTGGCCCTCATTCGCAGCGGCAACTATGGCTTTGCCGAAGTCCTCGACGCCTACATGGAGGAGGCCCCCTTTGTGAAGGACTGGGCCACGCTCACCACCGCGCCCAATGTCGTCGTCGTGCCCTTCTTCATTGCGGACGGCCTGCACAGCTTTCAGGACATCCCCGTCCTCCTCGGCATGCGCGAAGAAGTCGGCGAGGCGCTCAGCGAGAGCGGCGTCTTCCACCAGAACCCGCACCATCTCCAGGGCCGCAGCATTTACTACAGCGGCGCCATCGGCACCGAGCCCCTGATGGCCGAGGTGATCCTCGACCAGGTTCACGACTTTGATGCCCGGCACTCGGTGAATGACAAACACAGCATGCCAAATGACGAGGTGAAATCGTCGCTGGCCTACTGGCTGAATTCGGGACTGGATGAATTGGGCGAAATCGCCATCACGACCAATGCAGATGCGTCCTATTCGCTCTGCCACAGAGCGGATCGCGGCACGGAGGGTCTGGAAATTTTCCGCGCGGCCACGGATGCCCTGCTCATCGCACGCAATGACGCCAGCGGCGCTTTCCGGCCGCTGCACACCGCGCCCACCCTGAAGCGCGGCTGGCGGCTTGACCTGCCCAGCCTCGAAGAGCTGCGCCTCGCGCTCGATTTTTTCTACCCCGCCGCCATCGGCATGGCGCGTGCGCTTGAGCAGGAAAAGCTCAGCGCCGTTCCGCTGCGCGATCTCCTCGGCCGCCAGACCGGCATGTACCGCTTCGTCAACACCATCACCGATGACCAGGCCCACGCGCTCATCGGCAGGACCTGCGCAAACACCAAGTGCCTCCGCCGCATCCTCTGGCCGCTGAATGACACCCAGCCCATGACCGGCCCCGCCGCATCCAAGACCCAGCCCAATCACGCCCCCAACGCCATGCCCCTGCTCTGCATCGAAGCCTGCACGCACGTGGTGTCCGCCGCCCGCAAGGTCGCGCGGGAGAACCATGAGGCGAAGGAGAAGGCGCAGACTGAGGTGGGATGATGGAGGATCAGGGCGACTGCGATCGAAGCAGAAAGCAGAGTATGCAGCATCCCCCCTCAGCCGAGGGTTTTATTGCCGTGACCTCTGAGCTATCAGCCTGTCAAATTGAGACAACTTAGAGCGTTTTAAATAATACTATAGCCACAAGAGGCAAACCAGCCCGCGGCGTCTTTTTCTGTGATTTTTGAGAATGCCTGACTGATCGCCGCATCGAGCTCGGGTGGCGTGCGCGCCTCCGCAGTGCGCAGCAGCGCT
>NZ_JBGAGS010000029.1:0-98437 GCF_044226605.1 Prosthecobacter sp.
GCGCAATCTCATCGCGGCTGCCTTCGCCTTTGTCATAAGAACTCAGGATGCGTTCACGCAAATCAAGGGAGAGTGTGGCCATGTGCCTTCATAGCATGTCATCGCCACAATGGCTATATAATTATTTAAAATGCTCTAGAAGACCTCCGACTCCGTCAGTCGATCGCTCACTCATCAATCGAGCATCCAAATCACAGTACGACAGACACTCTTGTCTGTCGCTCAACGCTCCCCCATCCCCCAGACCCACACTCTATCTCCACCGCCCTCCGTGAGACTCGCCCAATCAACAAACACTCCATCCGCCTCCAGCAACCCACCGCCGTATGGTAGTACCGGCTTCAGCCGGAATCCGGTCACCCAGGATCCAGCCATCCCCTTGTGGCAACCTACTCCCACGCACACCACCCGTGCGCCCACAGCCAGCCGTCTTGCGTCCGCAAAAAAACGCATCATCACCGGACAAAAGCTGCTCATCACCTTGAAAAATAAAGCCCCTCTACAACCGCCCGCCAACCTTCCGGCGATGTATGGGCATGAACACTCTACTGCTCATCATCCTGGTACTTCTCATCATCGGCGCACTTCCTGCATGGCCTTACAGCTCCGGCTGGGGTTATGGTCCCAGTGGCGGCCTCGGCACCATCCTTGTCATCCTCGTCGTCCTTGCCCTCATGGGGCGGATATGATCGGGAGATGGCACTGATACCAATGCCCTGCTGAAGCGCGTGCCATGAAAAAAGCCATCGCCGCTCCAGCCCTTGCCGCAGCCCCCCTCACGTCAGCGCGTCAGGCGGGGCTGCGCTATGTACTCGATGACCAGCCGGGCATCACCCGCCGTCGCAAAGGCGGTGGTTTCGTCTACAAACTGCCAAAAGGGCAGCCGCTGCGCAATGCGCAGACCCTTCGCCGAATTCGCAGCCTCGTCATCCCTCCGGCGTGGACGGACGTCTGGATCTGCCCCCTCTCAAACGGCCACATCCAGGCCACCGGTCGTGACGCACGCCGCCGCAAGCAATACCGCTACCATCCCCGCTGGATGGCCGTTCGCGACGCCTCCAAATACGAGCGCATGCTCGCCTTCGGCGCCGTGCTTCCCCGCATACGTCGTCGCGTCGCCGCAGATCTGCGCAGCCACGGTCTCACCCGCCAGAAGGTCATGGCCACCATCGTGCGCCTGCTTGAGACGACCCTCATCCGCGTGGGAAATGACGAGTACGCCCAGCAAAACGGCAGCTACGGCCTCACTACCCTGCAAAACAATCACGCCAGGGTCAAAGGCTCCCAGATCACCTTTTCCTTCAAAGGAAAGAGCGGCATGTTTCACGAGATCGGCCTGCGCGATCCCCGCCTCGCCAGGCTCGTTCGCCGCTGCCAGGAACTACCAGGACAGCATCTCTTCGGTTATCTCGATGACAACGGCGCGGTCCATCAGGTCACTTCCGACGACGTAAACGCCTACCTCCGCGAGATTGCCGGAGAAGAATTCTCCGCCAAAGACTTTCGCACCTGGGCCGGCACCGTCCTCGCAGCCACCGCCTTGCGCGAACTCGCCACCTTCGCTTCTGCGACAGAGGCCCGGCGCAACATCACCCAGGCCGTCAAAGCCGTGGCCAAAATGCTTGGCAATACCGCCGCCGTCTGCCGCCGCTGTTACATCCATCCCGTCATTCTGGATCTCTACGCCGCAGGACAGACCATTCCCCCCCGTCGCCTCCCCCCGGCACCTCATCCCCCCGCCCGGCTCAGCGCAGACGAAATCGCCGTCATGTCCCTGCTTCGTTCAAAAAAGCCTTGAGTGATGCGATCCGCAGCACGCGCCCCTCTCTAGCGTCCGTGCTGCTTGCCTCTGCAGGCGCGAGTTTGCCCCCTACGCCGCCGCGGCTTCCTGCCTCTGCGACTTGCCGGCCTGCACTGGCAGCGGCGGAGGTTGGGCAGGCAGGGGCGGTGGCTGCGCCCGCACTGTGTTTTTCTCCGCGGCCCGTTGCTCGACGGGCAGGCGCCAGGTTTCAGCGTGAGTATGGACCATCTTGTTCACAAACAGAATCTTCTGCGCCGTTTGCAGGGAAAAGACAAAAGGATACATCGTGGCATGCCCCAGGCTCGCCGCCAGTTCGTTCATCGCCGGCGAGAGCTTGGCCCAGTCATTCAGCGTGGTCAGAAAGCTCGCGTCCATCTTCGGCGCATCCGCCAGCACTTCTTCCGGGCGGAACGGAGTGAAGGGGATGGGCACGCTCTTGCTCACCCAGCCAAACGCCTTGGCCGTCTCCGTCCCGTCCACAATGTGCAGATACTGCGCCCACGTTTCCGCCCAGTCCTCCCACGGGTGGGAGGTGGCATAGCCCGTGATGTGCGTCGTCGCCCACGTCGTCCCCGGCCCGTTCGCGTAGTATTTGGAAAGCGCCGCGCTGTAGTCCTCACGCTCGTCGCCAAACAAGGTCCGGAACTCCGCCAGCAGCACGTCGTCCTCGCCGCGGTGCTTGAAAAAGCGGTCCCAGTAGTAGTGTCCCAGCTCATGCCGGAAATGTCCCACCAGCGTGCGATACGGCTCGCCCAGCTGATGCCGCTGCCGCTCGCGGTACAAATCGTCCGCCTCATTCAGATTCAGCGTGATCATCCCGTCGTCATGCCCTGTCATCACGCAGAGGTTCGGTATCGGCGTCAGAAAATCAAAGCTCAGCCCCTCCGGGTTTTGCAGCTTGTTCTCCGGCGTCAGGCCCAGCCGCGCCAGGGTGTAAATCGCCCGGCGCTTGGCCGTCTCCATCTTTTGCCATGCCTCCTGGTTCCCTGCTACTTTGAGATCCGGCACCATGTGGTTGAGCGTGCACGAGGCGCAGTACTCCGGCCCGTTGGCTGGCACCAGCCAGTTGCACACGCCAAACTCCCGCCAGTTGCGGCACTGCGCCATGTCATCCGCCAGCGGCTTCATGGCATTGGCCGCCACGTCATAGCCCACCGTGCTGCCGCACTTCAGGCACTGGTTGTTTTCAAAAAAGAGCGTGTTGCCGCAGGTGCAGCTGAAATGAATCATGGAGAAAAAAGGTGAAAGGGTTCGCAGGGGCATCGAAGTCCGCCGCCCCTCCGGACTTGTCCTCTTTCTTCCGTCCATTCCCCACGCTTCCCCATTTTCGCAGTGTCCTCATGTCGAGCATCAGGCCGCTCCCCGGTCATGCCTTCAGCACCACTCTTGCCTCCGCATCACTGGTGCAGTCGCCTCTCCAGCTCTGCAGTCACCCGAATGTCATGATCCGCCTCCTCCAGCCCGTTCCCGATCAGCTGCTCGGCAATGTTATCCACCTCTTCGTCCGATGACGCCGTGTTCACCAGATGTCCCGTTTGCAGCGGTGGCTCATCCCACGCCGTCAGCGAGTTGACCTTCGAGTCATATCTCGGCGTATTCAGCGTCGTCCCACCTCCCGCCAGCTCCGCCGCCGCTTGCGCCAGATCGCCATCAGATATTTTCTCGCGCCCGTCGCTCAGGGCCAGTTCGGCGGCGCGTTGTTCCACTTCCACCTGGCTGCCCTGCCCGAGGCAGGGCGCCGCAGCCCGCAGCCGCGTGGGTAAGATTGTCTCTGCGCTCATGATCCGTCCTCCTTTAATCGAGTTCGCAGCAAACCCGCTCTCAGATGCCCCCATTTCCTGTCCGCGTCCCCCTGATCTCCCGATCAGCCTTTTTCCTGTCCGCGTTCCGACGCCCGCTCACCGATTCATCGTGTGAAGAAATCACTCCGATAAATGAAAGCCTTCATCGCCCTGCTCAAACAATCGTTTGCTTCGTGGAATGCGCACAACGCCCCCAAGATGGCCGCCGCGCTCGCCTATTACGCCACGTTTTCCATGGCGCCCCTGCTAGTCCTGATCGTCGGCATCGCAGGCTGGGTCGTGGAACAGGATGATGCGCGCACCGCCATCATCGCGCAGCTCTCCACCCTCATGGGGAAGGAGGGCGGCACAATCGCAGAAGCCATCCTCACCCAGTCGGCAAAGCAGGCGGCCGGCATCTGGGCCACCATCATCGGCTTCGTCGTCCTGCTCGTTGGCGCCTCCGGCGTATTTGCGGAGCTTCAGCAGTCTCTGAACGCCATCTGGGAGGTTCCCCCGCGCGAGTTCCCCTGGCGCGCTCTCATTCGTGGCCGCCTCCTTTCCTTCGCCATGGTCTTCGCTCTCGGATTTCTCATGCTCATTTCCCTCGTCCTTTCCGCGGGCATCGCCGCCATGAGCGCCCGCATGGAACTTTGGGCTCCTGGCTTCGGCATGATCTGGGAGAGTGCCAATTCCCTCGTTTCATTCCTCGTCATCACACTCCTCTTCGCTGCCATCTACCGTTACCTCCCGGACGTGCGCATCGCCTGGTATGATGTGTGGACCGGGGCCGCGCTCACCGCGCTGCTCTTCGTGCTGGGAAAATATCTCCTCGGCATCTACATCGGTCATACCGCCTTTGCCTCAGCCTACGGTGCGGTCGGCTCTCTCGTCATCATCCTCGCCTGGATCTTCTACTCCTCCCTCATCTTTTTCTTTGGCGCCGAGTTCACCTGCGCCTTTGCCCGCAGGCACGGCAGCCACTGCTCGCGCCCCGCTCTTCATTCCACATCCGGGCAGCCCTCTCCTTCCAGAGACGGAGCTTCACCCGATTCCCCCCGCACCGCATTCTTAGACGCCCGCACGCATGCTCACGTGCGATGAACAGTTGAAACAGGGAAAACATCCTCCCTCCTCATCATGAAAACATCCTTCAAAACCCTCCTCATCGTTCCCATCCTTTCTCTCGGCCTCGGACTCGTCTCATGCGACAAAAACAAGGCGCGTCAGGAAAACAGCGAGAAAATGGAAAAGGCCCGCGAAGCCGCCACCGACTCCCCCGGCACTCTCAAGGTCAAGGGCAACTGGAATGAAATGAAAGGCAAGCTGAAGCAAAAATTTGCCAACCTCACCGACGACGACGTCCTCTATGAAAAAGGCAAGGAAGACGAACTCTACGGCCGCCTGCAGAAGCGTCTCGGCAAGACCCGTGCGGAGGTGGACAGCATCCTGAACGATCTCTAGACCCTCCATCCTTCCTCTGCCACGGGCAGGGAGCCTCACCGGTTCCCTGCCCTTTTTCATGCCTCGAAATGGCACCATATCCATTCAGCCACATCCGCCCGCGCCTGCACATTCGATTTCCTGCCCGATACGCGCTGCCGCAGCAGCCTCAATCCCCCCAACCACCGACCACTATGAACGCCATGACCGCGCAGGGAGACTGGAACATCCTCAAGGGAAAACTCAAGCAGACCTGGGCGCGCATCACCCACAACACCTTGAAAAAGGTCGAGGGCAAGACCGATGAACTTATCGGCCGCATTCAGAAGCGAACTGGGGCTTCACGCCAGGTCATTGAAAAAGCCATGCGCGAGTGCGATGCCGAGCACCTCGTCTGATCGAGCGGCCGCCACACTCAGCGGCGCACTCAGTCGTCTCCGTCATTCTTCTCGACGGTCTGCATTCTGGCCTTGATCTGCTGGCGGCTGAGAATGCCGATGATCCGCATCTCGCGGTCCACCACGGGCAGATGGTCCACCCCGCGTTCATTCATCATTCGTTCGGCAGCACCGAGGTCCTCGTCCTCGTAGCAGAAGGCCACGCTTTGACTCATGATCTGGCCCACCTTCCATGCCTTCGGGTCATGCCCCATGCCGCCCATCTTCCAGTCAGGGTTCTCCTGCGTGACCATGCCCACCAGCTTGCTGTCTTCTGCCACCGGCCATTTGCTCGCCTCATGCTGGCGCATGCACTCTCCGGCTGTTTCCACGCTGTCCTCCGGGTGCAGTGCATCCGCTTCGTTTTCGGTGATTTCCTTCAGCGGAGTCTCCTCGGCCGGTTTCGCATTGCGTTTCTTTTTGTCTTCCATGTTCAGGCTTGTTGAAATTCATCCATGCATCGCAGAAAAAGCCCGGAAGGCCGTATCGCATTCCACTTCGCCCATCCCATCTGCTGCCTTCTTCAGCCATCATGAGGGTGTCTCCCTTACATCCACATCCGTCTGCGGGAGCGATGCCACATACGGAAGGAATCATTCGCTGTCATTTCATGACCACGCAGTTCCACCGAAAAACACAACCCCCATACCATTATGAACACAACCACCATGAAAGGCGACTGGAACATCATCAAAGGCCGGCTCAAACAAAAGTGGGCCAAGCTCACCGACGACGACCTCGCCAATGTTGACGGCAAGACCGACGAACTCATCGGCCGCATCCAGAAGCGCACTGGAGAAACCCGCGATGCTGTGGAAAAAGCCCTTCGCGAAAGCGAAAAAGAAGACTGCAACTGCTAGTCACGTCTCTTGATTCATCGCTGGCGCGATGATCTGGCGGCATCCCCGCCGCCACGTCATCCGCCAGCTCTCCCGCAAGTCTTCTTCCTGCACCATCTCCCGCCCGCGAATGTTGAGCTGGCGCATGAGGAAGAACCACTCTCGTCGCGGTTGCCGGCCACATTCGGCACCTCCTCCGGTAAAGGACACGCTGCCCTGCGTGATCGCAGGTGTTTCCGCATCCAAATGCCATGTTCCAGCCGTGTCCTCCACTCCGCCATTTTTCACCTCGCACAAAGCTCGCCACCCAATCATGAAAACACCCGACCAGTTTCTCGCTTGGCTGCGTGAAGCCCACGCCATGGAAAAAACCATGGAGCAGGCCCTCACACGGCAGATCAACAATCCGGAAGCCCCAGAAAGTCTCCGCGAAAAAGCGCAGGCCCATTGCATCGAAACCCAGCGTCACGCAGACGCCATGGTCGCTTGTCTGAAAAGCCTCGGCGCAGACACCACCACCGTGGACGACTCCCTCACCAGCGGGCTGGAGCTCCTGCGCGGCGCAGGCGCGTCCTTTGCCAGCGAGGACCGCATCAAGGCCCTCCTCACCATCTATGCCGCCGAGCACTTCGAGATCGCTCACTACACCGCCATGCGCACCGCCGCTCTGCGTCTCGGCATGAATGAGATCGTCCTCACCTTTGACCAGATCATCCTCGAAGAAACGCGCATGGTGCAGTGGCTGGAGCTCCATCTTCCGCAGATCATTCATGCCTACCTCGAGAAGCCCTGAGCTTCCCCGCACCTCCCGAGCCCCCCGCAAGGACACTCCCTGAGGCCCCCGCATTTGCCACGCACGATTACTCAGTGGGACAACCCCCATATCACCATGAAAATCAAAGCTCTTATTCCCACCCTCGCACTGGTGCTCTTTGCAGGCATGGCATCCGCCCAGAGCGATCCCTCCGTCGGCGGTTCCTTCGGCACGGCCTACAAGGAAAACAGTGGCACGGTCGCCCAGCGCCAGCCGCTCAGCACCACCGATTCCACCACCTCCACGCCCGCGCACACCAGTTTCTGGGGCAGGCTGATGGGTAAAAAATCCAGCGCCATGCAGGCCGACTCCACCACCCCGGTCCGCAGTCACAACTGGTTCCACCGCCAGACCACGCCAAACAACAAACCTGCCTCCACGCATCGCTGGTTAGGCATGAAACACTCCAGCAGCAGCAGCATGCAGGGCACCGCCCCCATGAGCAGCCGCTCCAAAATGATGAACAACAACACCGCGGCCACCAAGCCCCGAGGCTGGCATATCCCCTTCTTCAGCAGCAGACAGCCCGCTCATTCCTGAGCCCCTTCTGCCACAGCAATAGCAAACCCAAACCCCCGCGCGATCGATGGATCGCGCGGGCTTTTTTTTGCCCGTATTCCCCACCCATCGCCGCGTGAGATGCGGATGCGTACCACCGCCTGCTTCTCTCCATGCGAACTTGCAGAGCCATGCAGATCGAAGACTATGGTTTTCTCAGCGATACCGAGACCGCCGCTCTCGTCAGCCGTGACGGCTCCATCGACTGGCTCTGCATGCCGCGCTTCGACTCCGGCGCCTTTTTTGCCAGACTGCTCGGCACGGAGGAGAACGGCTATTGGAAAATCGCACCCACCGGCGAGATTCTCAAATCCACCCGCCGTTACCGCGGAGACACCCTCATCCTTGAAACGGAATTCGAAACCGCCACCGGCTGCGTTCGTCTCACAGACTGCATGCCGCTGCGGGATGAATTTCCCGACATCGTCCGCACCGTCGTCGGCGTACGCGGCACCGTGGAGATGGAAACCACCCTCGTGCTCCGTTTTGACTACGGCCGCCTCGTCCCCTGGGTGCAGCGTCTGGACGGTGGCATCACCGCCATGGCCGGCCCGGACGCAGTCATTGTTCGCAGCGATGTCCCTCTCCATGGCGAAGATCTCTCCACCGTCGCTCGTTTCACCGTGAAAGAAGGCGAATCAAAGGCCTTTGTTCTCACCTGGTATCCCTCTCATAAATCCCCGCCTGCAGCGGAAAATTCCGCCGAAAGCCTGCGCCGCACCGAAGAGTTCTGGAGCGAGTGGTCCTCCCACGCACGCCCCGGCCCGGAATGGCGGGACGCTGTGCTGCGCTCACTCCTCGTTCTCAAAGGTCTCACCTACGCCCCCACCGGCGGCATCATCGCAGCCGCCACCACCTCCCTTCCTGAGCAACCCGGCGGCACCCGCAACTGGGACTACCGCTACTGCTGGCTGCGAGACGCCACCTTCACCCTCTACTCGCTGCTGGATGCCGGCTACACGGAAGAAGCCCGCGCCTGGCGCGCATGGCTCCTCCGCGCCGTCGCCGGCAGCCCTTCCCAGATCCAGACTCTCTACGGCGCCGCAGGGGAGAGATGCCCCGTGGAATACGAGCTTCCCTATCTGGCAGGATATGCTGGTTCACAGCCCGTCCGGGTGGGAAATGCTGCCTCCTTGCAGTTTCAGCTCGATGTCTATGGCGAAGTCCTGGACGTCATGCACCAGGCCCGCCGCCTCGGCATGGAGCTCGATCCCGCCGCCTGGCAGCTCGAACGCCTGCTCGTAAAATTCGTCGCCGGACACTGGCAGGAGCCGGACATGGGCATCTGGGAAGTCCGCGGCCCGCCCCGCCATTTCACTCATTCCAAAGTCCTCGCCTGGGTCGCCATGGACCGCGCCGTACAGGCCTGCGAAAAATTCGGCCTCCCGGGAGATGCCGGTGAATGGCGCCGCGTCCGCGACCGCATCCATGCAGAGATCTGCTCCCGTGCCTTCAATCAAAAAATCGGCTTCTTCGTCCAGTCTTTCGACAGCAGCAGGCTCGACGCCAGCCTGCTCATGCTCCCCCTCGTCGGCTTTCTTCCCGCCACCGATCCCCGCGTCCAGTCCACCATCACCGCTATTGAAAAGCACCTCATGGCAGACGGCTTCATCCTCCGCTATCATACCGACACCGAAGTGGATGGCCTCCCCCAGGGGGAGGGAGCCTTCCTGCCGTGCTCATTCTGGTTTGTGGACTGCCTCAATCTCAGCGGCCGCTATGAAGAAGCCCGCGAAATGTTTGAGCGCCTCCTCACCCTCCGCAACGATCTCGGCCTCCTCTCCGAAGAGTACGATCCCCGCACCCGCCGCCTCCTCGGCAACTTCCCTCAGGCCTTCTCCCACGTCGCCCTCCTCAACTCCGCCTCCAATCTCAGCAAGCACCACGGCCCCGCCAAAGACCGCTCCACCTGCACCAAAAACCATTCCTCCTCCGGTTAAAGCCACCACCCCGCCCCGCCGATCCCCTCTATACCATCTGTTGGTATCTCATAATTGGCAGACTCCATCCGTAACCACGCCGAATCAGGATCGCTCCATATCGAACATAAATAATGGCGCCAGCCAGCCAAGGCTCGATCCCTCGCTCCCGCAAACAGCCAAGATCTGAGCCCGTGGTAAAGCGACCCTCGGCGAGCGAAAACCACCAGTTTCGGCCTTGATAAATTCCACCTCGAGGGCGCATGCCGACGGCATGCAAGAGAGGTGGCATCCATCAAAGTGCCTGCGTAATTGATGCCCCAGACAGATGAAAACGAATCTGTTCAACGAGGACACAAAGATAAAAGCCGCAGCTCAGACGCAGACGCGCCAGCGTCTTGGAGTGCTCCAGTCCTCTGGAGCTTTGCGCGGACCACGAGACTTCCGAAAGCGCCGGAGGTCCGGCGCATTGACTCGCTCTGCTCGCCCTTCGGGCAACCTTCGCTTGTCCACCTCCGCTCCAGTTCCAAAACGCTCCGCGCTCGGGGCTGCGGTGCTGCTCACGACGCCGTCCCTGCAGATCTGTTTTCAACAGATCGTGGTATTAGGCAGTATCGTTCCAATTCAAAGTCCCTCATGCGTTCAGGGCAAGAGCGCCATGGTTGCGAGCATGAATCAGAGGCAGAGCGGTCCCCCCAATTTGCCTTTCAGAGAGAATAAGGGCGGCGCACCTTTTTGCATCGCCCTCGGCGCCATAGCCCTCATCTATTGAGACTTGCGCAATAGACTGACACCTTCGAAAAAACCATCCAACTCAACTAACCCTGCTTTCGGTGTCCGCGTTTTCGAAGAAAGATCACCTCTGCCTTGAAGGCCAACGGCCTTCCGTAATTCAGCCCAGGGATGCCGAGCGATAGCGAGTGCTTCCCTGGGTCCGCCAGCCCCCCCCGGAAAGCAAACCCACCGCTTCCTTCCCCCACCGCGCGCACCAGCAGCGCCCTCCCGCCCCTCCGCCACAGACCCGCGTACCGCTGCTCCATCGCCCTCCGCCCCCCCCCAGCGTCCACACCCATACCATCCGCGCCCCAGCATCCAGCATCCAGCATCCAGCATCCTTCACCCTACTCCCCCCACGTCCAAAACAGCCCCACCGTCGCCGCAGCCATCAGCGCCGTCGCCAGCCATCCCGTCACGAGCAGATAACGTGACAGCGTAAACTGCCCCATCACCTTGCGGTTCATCGTCATCAGCATCATCACCACCATCAGCGGCACCGCCGTCACCCCGTTGATCACCGCCGTCCAGATCAGCGCCTTGATCGGGTCCATCGGCGTGAAGTTCAGCGCCAGCCCCAGCAGAGTCGCGATCGCGATCACCGCGTAAAATCCCTTCGCCTCCTTTGCTTTCCGCTCCAGACCGATCGGCCACCGCAGGGCTTCCCCCACCGCGTACGCCGCGGATCCCGCCAGCACCGGCAGCGCCAGCATCCCCGTGCCCACGATTCCCACCGCAAACAAGAAAAACGCCAGCGGCCCCGCCACCGGGCGCAGCGCCTCCGCCGCCTGCGCCGCCGTTTCGATCTCCGTCTTCCCGTTCTGGTGCAGCGTCGCCGCCGTCGTCAGAATGATGAAAAAGGCCACGATATTAGAAAATGCCATGCCCAAATACGTGTCCCACACGATCCTCTTCGTCTCCTTCGGCGCCTGCTCCGGCGCCTGCTTCAGCGGCTTCACCTCCTTCTTGCTGTTCACCTCCTCCACCTCCCCCGCCGCCTGCCAGAAAAACAGATACGGGCTGATCGTCGTCCCCAGCACTGCGATGAACATCGTCAGGCTTTTGCCATCCATCGCCAGGTTCGGCACAAACGTCCCCGCCATCGCCTCCCCCCAGTCGATCTTCACCATGAAAACCGTCGCCACATACGCAAACAGCGACAGGCACAGCCACCGCAGGATCTTCGCATAGCGGCTGTAGGGAATCCGTATCTGCAGCACCACAGACACCCCCGCCAGCACCACCACGTACAGCAGCGCCGGCCCGCCGATCAGCAGCTTCACCGCCGCACCCATCGCGCTCAGGTCCGCCGCCAGATTGATCGTGTTGGCCACCAGCAGCAAAAACACCATCGGGTGCAGCAGCCACACCGAATAATGCCGCCGGATGTTTCCCGCGATCCCCTGCCCCGTCACACGCCCGATCCTTGCGCTGATCTCCTGGATGCTCGTCATCAGCGGATAGACAAACAGCATCGTCCACAGCATCCCATAGCCATACTGCGCGCCCGCCTGCGAATACGTGGCGATCCCGCTCGGATCATCATCCGAAGCCCCCGTGACCAGCCCCGGCCCCAGCATTTTCAGAAATCGCCTCGGTGGCGGCTCATCACGCGGCGTGCCCGGTTTGCGGATGATCTGTGCCAGGTTCTTTTTGCGTCTCATGTCCTGTCCATCGCGACTCGCGTTCAGCGCGGTTCCCTGTTCGTAAAACTTGTTACAGAGTTCCCTTCTCCATCCCGCATCCGGTTATAAAAAGAGGGGGCGTGCAGTCTTTTCAGACCCACGCCCCCGGTCAGCAATCTCGCTCTCGGTGCGGTTGAACGAATTCGCTGACAATGGTTTCTTCGCCTGTCCTCATCCCGCTGGATGCATGGCCCGGCATTTTTTTATCAACATCAGGCCGCCTGCAGCGTGTGGATGGCGCTCCTGGTGCGGAAAGTCTGGCGCAGCTTCTTCAGGCCCAGTTCCATGCGTGTCTTCACCGTGCCCAGCGGCGTGTGCGTGGCCTCGGCCACCTCCCGCTGGCTCATTCCCTGCAGAAACGCCAGCACGATCACCTCCTGCTGCGCTTCCGGCAGCAGCGTCAGATGTTCGCCGATCACCCGTCCGAGGTCCGCCTGCTCGCAGTCGCTGGCAGAGTCATGCGTAAAGGTGGCGTTCACCTGAAGGGAGTTTTCCATGCGGTCCTTCGCACGGCTGTAAGCCATCGAGCGGCGCAGGTGGTCGATCGCCCGGCGCTTGCCCAGGGTCATCAGCCATGCCAGCGGCCGGCCCTTGGCGGGTGAATAGTGGTCCGCCTGGCGCCACAGCTCCAGGAAGCAGTCCTGCAGCACGTCTTCGGCAGCCGCATCGTCATTGACGGTCCGCATGATGGCGCTCTTCAGCAGACGGCGGTAGCGGTTCATCAGCGTTTCCAGCGCCACCGCATTCTGCTGCTGGATGGCGGCCATGAGTTCTTCGTCCGGTGGCTGCTGCGCATCAGTCTCGGTGCTGGTGGTCGCTGCCATGGACAGGGATGAGGAGGAGGTGGTGTGAGTTTTCATGATGGGAAACTCATACAAAAACCCGACATCCTCACAACCCGACCACGCCCTGTACGCCCCCTCAGAGTATGCCTGATGCCCCCTTTCAGGGGGTGCAGGTTTCCTGCACCCACCAGTCAGACCACGCAGGGCCACCCGCCGCCTTTTACGAAGGAAAAGCACCCTGACTCCCCTTTCAGCACCCCGCCCGACTCACTCTTCACGTCCGCGGCGGCTCAAGGGTCCGAACATTGCAGTTGCTCCCCCTTCCATCCACCTGACACCATGAAAACCCTTGCCGATCCTCGCGATCTCTATCCCAGGCCTCCCTATGCCAGCAGCACCCAGCCCTCGCCCGGCAGCGAGAAGGACATGCTCCCCGTCGCGGATCATGGAGAGACCAGCTACGTCGGCAGCGATCTCTTGAAAGGCCGCCGCGCTTTGATCACCGGCGCAGACAGCGGCATCGGTCGCGCTGTCGCCATCGCATTCGCACGTGAAGGCGCAGACGTCGCCATCTCCTACCTCTCCGAACATGACGATGCCCACGTCACCGCCCAGCTCGTGAAGGACGCCGGCCGCAAGGCCGTGCTCCTGCCGGGAGACCTCAACTCCAAGGAAGCCTGCGATGAAATGTCCGCCGCCGCCCTGCGTGGTCTCGGCGGCGTCGACATCCTCGTCAACAACGCCGCCTTCCAGCGCACCCACCAGTCCCTCGCAGAAGTCGAAGACGCAGAATGGATGCGCACCTATGAAGTCAATGTCTTCGCCATGGTGCGTCTCTGCCGGTCACTCCTGCCTCAGATGGTCCCCGGCTCCTCCATCATCAACACCGCCTCCATCCAGGCCTTCGATCCCAGCCCCAATCTCCTCGCATACGCATCCACCAAGGCCGCCATCGTCAGCTTCACCCGCTCCATGGCCCATCTGGCCATTCAGCAGGGTGTGAGGGTCAATGCCGTGGCCCCAGGTCCAGTGTGGACCCCGCTCATCCCTTCCACCATGACCCGCGAAAAAGTGAAAATGTTTGGCGCACACACCGCCTTCGGCCGCGCCGCCCAGCCAGCTGAGATATCCCCCATCTTCGTCTTCCTCGCAGGCCCTCACGCCACCTACGTCACCGGAGAAGTCTACGGCGCCACCGGCGGCCAGATGCCCCTGTAAATCCCGCCCTCCGCATCCCCCAGCCTCGAAGCAAGCCAACTCCCGTATTGTAGTACCGGCTTTAGCCGGCTCCGGAGGACCTCCGCAAGACCCCAGCCTTACAGCAATCCCCCCAAACCCGGCAGGCCGCCCAGCCCGCCGGCGCATCGCCAAGCCGGCCGGGCAGGATCCCGCACCACGCTCACCGTTTCACTGTGCGTGTCTCCTCCGTCGTCGTGGTCGTCGTCGTCCGCGTCTTCACACCCGTCGGCACGCCCGATCCATTTGGCCCCAGCACCTCGATCTTCGTGGCTACCATGGCATTGCCTGCTCTGGCATAAAATACCCTCACAGGATCGCCCGGAGCCAGCACCTTGACGGCCTTGCCACGCATGTCCACCACCTTGGTGGCGGTGTCCTGGATGTAGCGCACCGGCGCGGCTGGTGCATCCGGCATTTGAATCACCAGCGCATCCGGTCCTATCTCCGTCAGCACCCCATCAGAAAAGAGCGTTCCGCTTACCACGACCTTCGTCGCCAGCAGGGCGCTCCCCACCTGGGTATAATACACCGTGATCGGCGTCTGCGTCGTCAGGCTGCTTGGAGCGATCGCCTGCCCGCTCTTGTCCATGAATTCGGTGTCCGAGTTCAGCAGATACACGGTCTGGCTGCCCAGGTCATTGACCAAGGTCAGGTTGCCGCTGTCCATCGCGCTGATGTTTCCCGTCGCATGCGGGTCCACGCGCACGGTCACCACGGATTCAGTGGCTTCAGCACGCACCGGCGGCACCACCGGCGGAGGAACGGTTTGCGCCAGGCAGGAGAAGGTCAGCGCACACAGCGGCGCAGCTACGGTGAAGAGGTGGGATGTAGGGTGTTTGAGTTTCATAAAAAGCAGCCGGGGGTTTTGAACGGCCTTCTATAAATTCGTTCCCCACATCGCCCTCGGTCCCATCAAACCACCTGTTTGTCCCGCTCCTGCAGCGCTCCTTTTTCCCACCTCCGTCATCTCGCCCTCCTCACATCCGCGCCTTCACACTTCATCTCCGAAGCTGTAAAAAAAAAGTGGGCGTGCGGCCCGTTAGAACCCACGCCCTTGATCACTGCGATTGCTCTCGTACTTGTCTTGAAGTCGGGGTCAAATCAGTGGTCAGATTTCTTTCGCCAATGCTCGTGCCGGCGGATGCCTGGCTCTTGGTGCTCTTCGCATTTCATCGGCGGTCGGACAGTTCCCTGCTGATGTCTCAGTCAGGGCCTCGCTTTATGGTTTTAATCTTGGTCAACCACCACGCGGCTCACCACGCGGGCATTGCCATCCATGTCGTAATAGACATGCACTGGAGTTCCCACTTTCACGCGGGTCGGCACCTCGGTGGCGGAGATCACCTGTCCGTTTTTCGTTTCATACACCACCTTGTTGCCGTAGCGGTAGGTCACAGGTCCCGTGGTTTCCTTCACCACAAAGGTCGTGTCCGGCGTGTATTGGGAGATGACGCCGCTTCCATACGTCACTTCTCTCGTCGTCGTGGTCGTTGTGGTCGTGGCCTGCTGGGCGTTTACCGCGGCTGCGCTCAGAAAGGCGCAGGCAAGAATCAGGTTCGTTGTTTTCATAGAGTTGGTGTTGGTTTGTGTTTAGGTTCTCACATGCCATCAAAGGCTGGTGGCTGCTTGGGGGGATTTCGCATCGCCTTGCAGTCGCAGACGGGATCAAATCCCTGCCTGATGCCCGCATCGGAGCTTTGGAGTTCAGAGAACACCATGAGCCTCCCCCCTTCCATCCTGCCAAAATCGTCTCCCTGACCCTGCTGGCAGTCTTGACCCCGAGGGCTGCCTGACCACGCCTTTGCGTATTTCCACGTACCATGAAACCTTCACATCTATCCCTCCTATGCATCGCACTCTTCTCTCTGGCAGGAGCTGCGACCGCTCAAAACACCGTCCCCCGACCCAGAGAAGTAGCTCCTTCCACAAACGACTCGGGTGTGGTGCCTGATGGCATAGTCTACTATCGTGGACACAGCTACTTGATCGTCAACGGCCGCGCCGCCCAGATCAATCAGGCACTCGTTCCCGACGGCCAGGTCCTTACTGAAGACGGCGGTCTCATTCCGCAGCCACCGCAGTACGTCATTGCCTCCACCAATCCCGGACCGGTGAAGGATGGCATCATTTTTTCTCGCGGCCAGGCCTACCTCGTCCGCAAAGGACTCGCCACCCGCATCAATCAGGCCCTCATCCCCGACGGCCAGGTGCTCACACGGGACGGCAGACTTCTCCCTCTTCCTTCCGACTTCAGCGGCTTCGTCCTTGAGCGCACCTCCTCGGGCGCCACCCCGCAGTCACCATCCACCGAAGCCGGCCAGCAGTCCCTTCCAGCGCAGTCAGGCGTGCCAGCCACGGCACCCGGCGGCTTTCGCGGCTCTTCAAGCATGCCCGCAGGCACCACTCCCACCGCACGCCCTGCCGGAACAGGCACAGCCGTGAACATCACCGGCCAGATACCGGCCGGCGCCCGCGCCGCCGTCAATAGTGGCGTAAGCAGCGGCGGTGGCGGAGACACCACCGTTGTCAGCACAGATGGAGTCATTATCGCCTCACCTGGCGGCCGTCGCTTCGCAGCAAACGGCACCCTCCTTCCCGCCGGCGGCGCCGCAGTCAGCGCAAACGGCGGCGCCACCAATACAAATGACAGCACCCTCGTCACTCAGGCAGGTGTCCGCGTCAATCCCACCGGTCCCGCAGCCCTGATGGACTCCAACGGCGGCGTTCGGGTCAATGCCACCGGTGCCGCGCTTAATCCTACTGCAGCCACCACCGGCGGCGCTGTCCAAAACGGCACCACCTCAGGAACAGTCGGCACCAACCTCAACGGCACCGTTAACACCCAAACCGGCACAACCACCAACGGCACAACCGCAGCCCCAACTACCAATGGTACCACCAGTGGCACAACCGTAGCCCCAACCACCAACGGCACCACCAGTGGCACAACCGTAGCTCGAACCACCAACGGTACCACTAGCGGCACAACCGTAGCCCCAACCACCAATGGTGTCACCAGCGGCACAACCGTGGCTCCGACCACCAACGGCACCACAACCGCCAACACGGCCGGCGGCGTCCCCGCGACGACCGCCGGCGGAACCTCCGCCAACACCGCAGGCGGAGCCCCGGCCACCACCGCAGGCGGTGTCCCCGCAAACAACGCGGGCGGTGTCCCCGCAAACAACGCTGGGGGCGCATCAGCCACCACCGGCGGCGGACCCACCACGACCACTGGGAGCTCCGCTGGTAGTGCCACCGGCGGCAGCACTTCAGGCGGAGCCACAAGCGGCGGCACCTCGGGCGGAGCCACCTCAGGCGGCGCCGGACCAGGCCGTTAAAAAGGAAACCCGCTCGTCCCAACAGATTTCCCCAGAAGGCGGCTGCCCCCAGCCGCCTTTTTCATGCCCCTCTTCTCCGATAAGAAACACTGTCCCCCGAAGGCATGCCTCCACAACGTTCGTCGGCCGTGTTTAGCGAATGGCTATCTCCACAGCCCCAACTCCCCCTTCGCCGAACAGTACGACAGACACTCTTGTCTGTCGATCAGCGCTCCCTCATCCCCCCAGGCCCACAGCCCATCAAGACCTGCCTAATGGACTGAGATTCTCGCATTAAAGGCCCACGTCCTTCCGCATTTTCGCCCAAGCTCAGCCAGCTTGTCCTCCCCAGCTCAAAGAGCAAAGCATGAGCGCTTTCTTCGCACACCGCGTTCCCAGCAGCGTCCCCACACCATTCGCACCGCCGCAACACGCAAAGCACGCGACGAACAACCCACACCCCTCCACCCGCAACATCCCAAGCGCCACTCGCTCCCCTACCGCTGCGTGCGATCGCTTCTCACAATCTGCCACGCCAGCGTCAGCCCGCCTCCCGCAGCCAGGAAAAAGAACAGCATCGCCACCCCCGGATAACCAAAGATCCGAAACGACGTTTCCACCCGCATCAGCAGCGCCGCACCCACAATCAACGACGCCAGTATCAGCCCCAGCGTGATCCGGTTGGCGATCTTCTGCAGCGTCGTGATCACCAGATTTTCGTTAAAAGTCTCCACCTTCACCTTCAGCCTGTTCGTCGCCACGAGGTCCATCAGCATGTTCATCCGCGCCGGCAGACGCTCCAGAAACTCCTTCGCCTCCATCATCAGCCCAAACAGATTCCCCGAGGAAAAACTCTTCAGCGCCTGCTCATGCAGAATCTTCGCCGCATTGCGCCGCACCGACTCATTCGGGTCAAACTTCGGCGAAAGCGTGCGCCCCACCAGGTCCAGGTTCAGCAGCGTTTTCCCCAGCAGCGTAAACTCCGGCGGCACACGCAGGTGGCAGTCCCCCGCGACCCTCTGCACCTCCAGCACCACACGCCCCACCTGCAGATCGTTCAGGTTCGCCGTGCGCTGCTGGCTCACAATGTCGGCGATCTTCCGTTTGAAAGTCAGCGCATCATAGTCCTCGTCCGGCTGCCCCATTTTTTCCGCCACCGCCGCCGCCTGGTCCCCGTTCCCCTCGCTGATGCCCAGCAGCAGCTTCAGCAGCAGGTCCTGCATGTTTCTCCCCACCCGCCCCACCATGCCCAGGTCCAGCAGCGCGATGCGATGGTCCTCCGTCAGAAAAATATTCCCCGGATGTGGATCCGCATGAAACACCCCCACTACCAGAATCTGGTGCAAATAAGCCTGAAATAATTCCTCCGCCAGCGCATCTCCGTCGATCTCCACGCGGATCAGCGGGCTGTACTTCGTGATCTTCTGCCCCGTCACATGCTCCATCGTCAGCACCCGCCCCGAGGAGTAGTCCTCCACCGGCGCAGGCACCAGGATCTTTTTGAAAGCGCCCAGATGCTCCCGCATCAGCTGCAGGTTCATCGCCTCCAGCCGGTAGTCCAGCTCCCGCAGCAGAGACTTCCTCAGCTCCTCCACGATCTGCACCAGCCCATAGCGGCGCCCCATTTCCGTATGCTGCTCCAGAAAGGCCGCCAGCTCCGTCATCGCATCCAGGTCCTCCGCCACGTTCTGCCGCGCATCCGGCCGCTGCACTTTCACCACCACCTGCTGCCCGCTGCGCAGCACCGCACGGTGCACCTGTCCCAGCGATGCCGCCGCGATCGGCACTTCATCAAACTCCGCAAATGCCTTCGAAATCCTAGCCCCCACCTCCATCGCCACGATTGCCTGCACCTGGTCAAATGAAAACGGCTCCACATGGTCCTGCAGCCGCGACAGCGCGTCCATGTATCCCTGCGGCACCATGTCAGACCGCGTGGACAGCAGCTGCGCCAGCTTGATGTACGTCGGCCCCAGCTTCTCCACATCGTTTGCCAGCTCACGCGCCTCCATCGGCATCGGCGGCGGCGGCGCAAAAGGCAGCGGATCATCGATCACCGGCGCGTTCTTCACCAGGTCTCCATGACCGTACTTGTAAAACAGCATCAGCAGGTCGCGATAGCGCTTCAAATTGGCAGGCTTGAGGGAGAGGCTCATGGGTAGATAGGGATTATGGATGACGTTCCCATCATGCTATCGGATCAGCGCGCCGTTTCGGCTTGGCAATCTCATGCCATCAATCATCGAGCCAGGGCCTGCTGGACCGCAGACCATCGCCTCAAGCCAGAAGCAGACCGTCACTGCCCAGAGACAGGCCTCTTTTTCACACACCGCACCGCAGTCTCAGCCCGCCACCTCGCTTCGTCTGCGCACATCCCTGGTTTTTCCTCCGCCACGCTGCGACGCGCTTTCCCTCTTCTGCACAAAAAGCTGCGCCAGCCCCAGGTCCAGCCGCGTGAAAATCAGGCGCGCCACTTTTTGCTTCAGCTTCTGCCACCAGCTCGCCGCCTTCTTCCACGAGAGCGGGTGCACCCTCACGCTCTGCTTGAGGTCTCTCTCAAAGGTCATCCGCGCCTGCTGCGCCAGCTCCGCGCTGCGTATCCTCAGCATGATTTCAAAATTGATGCCCAGGCTGCGCGGATCCAGATTGGACGACCCGATGTACACAATGTCATCCACCACCAGCACCTTCGCGTGCAGCACCTGCGGCTGGTATTCATGGATCTCCGCGCCACGCCGCTGAAAGCGCGAGTACAGCGCCCGCGCAGCCACCTGGAGCAGCGGCACATCGCTCTTGCCCGGCAGTACCATTCGGAAATGCCGCGCCACCTTCGCCGCGTGCAGCAGCATTCGCTTAAACTTCCCCACCGGCAGAAAATACGCCATCGTGATGAAGACCTCCCTCGCATGCCTCAGGTCCCCCTTCAGCGCCCGCTGCAGCACTCCCTGGTTCAGCCCCGGTCGCGTCAGCAGCAGAGACACCTCCTCCCCTTCCCGCATCCACCCGCTGCGGCTCTTCCTCCGCACCCGCCAGATCTGATTTCCTGCGATCTCCTCCTGCGCTTCAAAGGCCTCGATCAGATGTCTCACCACCGGCCCCCGCACCGAGACGCCTCCATCCCGCCACCCCGTGTTCACGCCGTCGCCGTCATACTCCGGAGCGATGTTGCACCCGCCCATGAAGGCCTCTTCGTCATCCACCACCAGCAGCTTTCGGTGATCTCGGAACGACCAGAACTTCCAGCGCACCGGGTTAAACCACACCAACTTCCCGCCCAGCTTCGTCATCTCGGCAAAATAATTCCTCGGCAGCCCCCAGCAGCCCACGTCATCCAGCATCACGGTCACTTTCACCCCACGCCTCGCCGCCTCCGTCAGCGCATCTCGAAACTTCTCTCCCACGCCAGCCGCGCGAAAAATAAAGCGCTCCAGCAGAATCCGGCTCCTTGCCGACTCAATAGCCGCCAGCTCCGCCTCCAGAAACTTCTCCCCCGTGTCATGCCAGCCAAAGACGTGCCCGTCCGGCGTGCTAATTTTCGGCTGTGTCTCAGCGTCCATGGCCATCGAAACGAACGGCTTCGGCATTTCTCATCTTACTCCACCAGTCGCGCCAGTATCTCCCGCGCCTCTTTGAGGGAATACGCCACCCAGGTGGCTCCAGCCTCACGCAGCGGCTTCGGATCTCCTGCGTCCTGTCCCGGCAGAGTCCAGTGGCATACCAAAATCTTCATCTCAGGGAGCCTGCTGCGCAGCCTCCGGCACAGCGTTTTCGCATCCAGCTGCGCCCGCAGCGGCAGCGCGCTGATGCACACCACCGCCGGCTTCTTCGCCTCCACTTCGTTCACAAGTTCACCGATCAGCCGCGGCTCCGCCACCACCTCCATCGCCAGTCCCTCCGGCAGCACCAGCGCCAGCATTTCCAGCGCCTGCGCATCCGGCTCCCCATGCAGCGCACGTCCGTAAATGTTCACCACAGGTGCACCGCCGCTCTTCACTGGCTCGGCCTGCGGCTGCTCCTCCTTTTCCTCTTCAGCCTCCTCTTTTAGCAGCACCGCGGCGCTGCGCATCCCCACGTAGATCTCCTCCGCCTCCTCCACATCCAGCTTGCCCAGCACCTCCTCGCGCCTTGTCAGCGCCAGCGCGGGCAGGGTTATCCCCTCCAGCGTGCCCTCCAGCCCGTCCTTCTTCAGAGACTGCTCCAGCAGGTCCTGCGCCGCGTCTTCATTCCCCGCCAGCTGGTACTGATAGTAGCTCAGGTGAGGCTGCGGCAGCGGATTCTCCCCCATCAGGATGTCCACCCACTCAAACGACGGCGCATGCTTGCAGAACACCACAAAGCACACCGTCAGCGGCGTCGCCAGCACCAGCCCCACCCCGCCCCAGATCCACGTCCAGAAGGCGATCGCCAGCAGCAGCGCAAAATCCGAAATCCCCACGCTGTGCCCGTACAGCAGCGGCTCCACCAGCATGTTCGTCAGCAGTTCCAGCGTCACGATGAATGCGATCACCACCAGCGTCTGCGACCACCCGTCAGACATCGCCAGGCTCAGCCCCACCAGCAGCGCAGCCACCATCCACGCCCCCACATAAGGAATGAAGCGGGAGATCGCCGCCAGCACTCCCCACAACAGCACATACGGCAGCCCGATCACATGCAGCCCCAGGCTTAGCACCATTCCATACGTCGCATTCACAGAGCCCTGCATCAGCAGGTAGCGGCTGATCCTGTTCCCGGACTCATCCATCGCCTTCGTCGTCAGCGTCAGCCTGCTATATCCTACCAGCCTCGCCACCCGCTGGCCGATGTCGTTCAGCCGCAGCAGCATGAACACCACAAACAAGATCACCACCGTCGCCATCCCCAGCGCCTCCGCCAGAGTGGACACCGCCATGTTCAAAATCTTCACCATCAGTGACTCCCCGCTCGCCGCCGGCGCGGGTGCTGGCGCTGGAGGAGGAGCAGGCGCGCTGGGAGGTGTGGCCGGCGCGTCTTGCAGGGGCACCGCTTCTTCAGCAGGTGTCGCATCCCTGTTCCCGCCCCCGCTCATGTCTCCCACCATCTGGCGCAGCCGCTGAATCTCACGATTGTTCCCCAGCTTCTTAAACGAATCCACATGCCGCTGGATGTTCTGCTGATGGTTCGGCAGGTCTTTCGCCAGGCTCGCCAGTTCCCCGCCCAGCAGCCATCCCACCATCGCCAGCGTGGAAAAGCATATGACCGTCACCACCCCCACGCTCGGCCCCCGCGGCAGCCCCCACCGGCACAGCCGCTTCACCATCGGATTCAGCAGAAACGTAAACAAGCTCGCCAGCGCCAGCGGGACCAGAACCTCCCGCCCCAGATACAGTGTGGCGATCACCAGCAGCGCGCTCAAAAATCTCAAAAAATGCGTCAGCGTGCGGTTGAAGGTATCCATGGCGTTGGTCGGTCAGTAAGTAGGCTGGCCGGCATGTCACAGCATGCCGGCCAGTATGAATCTTCGTCTGCGCCTTCGCCGGATGAGTTGCTTTCCATCGGCAGGCGCGTCCATCCTTCTATCGCTTTTTGGAAGTCACCAGCATCACAATGCCGCCGATCAGCGCAATCCCTCCCAGCACGGGCGGCAGCGGCACCGTATGTGTCTTTTCCGCAGTCACCTGGATCGGGCCCAGATCCACCGCTTTCTCCTTCGTCGTGTACGTAAATCCTTGATACGTCAGCGCTACGATGCCCAGCGCGATCAGAATAATGGCAAGTCCTTTCATAATTTTGCAGATGTGTGTTGAGATGGTAATTCGTGTGATGCCCCCTTCAGCCGGGGAGCTCGGGAGAGGTGGTCTCGCCCCAAAGAAAAGAGCGTTGTGAAAAGCCCTCTCAGGCTTTCTCAGCAACGCTCTCCTTGATCAAAGACCGTCGTACTTTATTAGCGGCTGGCGCGCTCGATGTGGCCGCCGACGTGTTCGACGTCCTGGCCAAAGCCACGGACTGTGCGGCAGCTCGTGCCAGCAAGAGCCCAGACGACCGACGCCAGAACAAAAAAGACCGTGCGTGTGGAGGATGTTTTCATAGGTGTGTAGTAGTGTGTTGTTGGGTTGGGAAATCACCGGCATCATGCCGGCACTGCGCCGTTATTTCTTCTCGGCGTCGATCTTGGCCTTGGCGGCTGCGGCATCGGCCTCCGCCTTCTTCTTCTCTGCGTCCAGCTGCGCCTGGTCGGCAGCCTGCTTGGCTTCAATGTTGGCCTTTTCGACCTTGGCATCGATGTCCGCCTGCTTCTTCGCTTCCTTGGCGGCAGCGTCCACCGCATCCTTCTGGTGGTCGATCGCTGTCTTGGTCGCATCCGTCTGCGCGTCGACGGCTTGTTTCTGCTTGTTGCAGCTGACGTTCATCAGTGAACCAGCGGTGAGAATGACGATGAGGATGTGTTTCATAGGTTGCTTGGTTGGTTGAAAGTTTATCGAAGGTCATCCCCGGATCGGATGGGTTTTTCTACAACTCTTTATTCTCCCTCCCATTCAGGCATTCCCCTACCATCAGGGCATTCCCTCATGCTATCTTCTGGTAGGCCTCTTCTTTGCATCCCATTCAGCCAGCCTCCGCCCGACGGTATTCGAGAGCCATCCGTTTAAGTCCTGTGCTGCACTCGCAGCCCCACCGCATAATCGAAAGAAAAGGCACGCTGCATTTTCCACAAACTCTCTATTCACTTGATCACCTTCGAAAGCGCCTTCGTCACCGCCAGCGGCACAGTCAGACTCTTCTTCTCGGCAGGAATCACATGGTTGATCACTTCCTCGATCCATTGCCTTGATGCCTTCACCACACCAATCTCCACCTGTGTCGGTCCCGCCACCTTGTAGGGCATCGTCATCTCGATCGGCGTCTCCTCGCCATGCAGTTCCAGCACCACAAAGATCTCCTCAGTGGTGCTGTCCAGCTTCAGTTCCTCGATCCTTCCGAACCGCTTGAGGCCATAATGGTTCGCGACCCACTTTGCCACCCCCTCCAGGGCCGCATCCTTCATTCGGTTGGCAAAAGCTTTGAAAGGCATGTCATGAATTCGTTTCCCCTCCTCATGTCTGGCCGCATGCCTTTCCATCATTCCTAAAATGTCTTCGTCACCACCGCATACCCGCCACTCCGCGCCTGCTCCGCTGATTTTCCGCAAGGTCATACGCTCATCCCCGCCTCCGGCTGCGATCTCAAGTACAACAAACAAAAGGAGTCATTATGTTATCTTGGGCAGTTACCTTCCTCATCATCGCACTCATCGCGGGCATCCTCGGCTTCGGCGGCATCGCCGGCACTGCCTCGGGCATCGCGCAGGTGCTCTTCACGCTCTTCCTCATCCTCTTCCTCATCTCCCTGGTGATGGGTCGGCGCGTGCCAAGGGTCTGAGTCCCTCGCTTCGGACGGGCGTGGCGAAAGCCCGCCCGTCCATCGAAGCATTAAGATAAATATGCCACAACGAAGGCAGCTGGAGAAAAATCGTTGTTAGGTTGGAGGCAAGGGTGGCTGGCATAAACTCCAGCCACATTTTTTATACCCTCACACCGTTGCCGCAGCTTGCGCGAAATCTTCCGCCACATCGCGCAGGCCCCCATCCAGATCTTCCGGTATCCCCACACGGCTGATCATGCGCCGAAACTTCGCAGTGTGCGCATCCGTCATCAGGCGCGGCACGCTCTCCATCCGGATGTCCAGTTCGTCCCGCAATCCCACCAGCGCCAGGCGCTCTTCAAGTTTCTTCCGCGCCGCCATCAGGTCTGGCACTGCCCCCGGGATCGCCTCGAGCCGCACCACGATGCTGTTCCTCTCCACCTGCTCCGCCTGCCACTCCCGCACCTCCCGCCGGTAGTCAAACGCATGCTGAAAGGGATACGCCGTCAGTGGTCGAAAGCCCGTGCCTGTGCGCACCCAGAAAAAATCTGCCGCGCGTCCCACGATCTTTTCGATCCTCGGCATGCGGTTCCCGCACTCGCACGGTTCCTTGGCCATCACCAGCCGGTCACCGATCTCATAACGGATGAACGGCTGCACCGTGTTGGCCAGATTCGTCAGCAGCACCTTGTGGCCCAGCTCTCCCGGCGGCACCGGGTTGTAATGTTCGTCCACCACCTCCAGGATCGCCCAGTCCGCATTCACATGCGCACCCGGGCCGGACTGGCAACCGTTTGTCAAAAACATGCACTCGCCCGCCGCATAGTTGTCCATCACCGGCACGCGAAAGGCCTCGCCGATCCTCCTTCGCGCGGGCACCGTCAGCGTTTCACTCCACGTCACCACCTGCCTCAGTTTGGGCAGCCGGAGTTGATCGATCTTTAGAGACAGCAGATCCAGCGTCGTCGGTGTCGAGCTCAGCACATTCGGACTGAAGTCATTGATCTTGCTCACAAGGTCCGGATCCGTTGCCGGCACAAACAAAAATTTCATGAACGCATGCATGTACTGCGGCAGGCGCTTCCACACCCACGCAGACGGGAAAAATCCCTGCTGATTGATCACCACCGCCAGCCGCGTAGGCTCGCACAGAATGCACAGCGCATCGATCAAGCCCATGAATCCCCCGCGGTGCCCATGGTGCCCCCGCGTCATTTGAAAGGCAAACAGCAGGTCCAGCACCCGCTGATTTTGCACAATCAGTGTCGGCTGCCCCTGGCTTCCTGACGTGTGCGAGACGCTGTATTTCCCAAGAAACGGCACAGGCACATTCCGGCTGTCCTCAATGAACTCCTCCACTCCGGCACGTGAGATCGCGGGATCCGTCACCACCTGGTCAAAGTGTGCCATCATCTCCGCCTTCGTCGTCACCGGAAACTCCGCCAGCTCCGCCTTCCTCACATCCAGATGCCGGAACTTTTCCCGGTAGTAGGCGGACCGCACGCTCACCGTCTGCAGCAGATCCCGCAGCCGCTTTTGCTGGGCAAGAAGAACCTTCCTCGGGTCGGCGCGCGTCGCCCGGAATTGCGCCCCCGTCCAGTAGGAGCGCTCGATGCATCGCAATAGATTTCCACCGTGCGAGCTTTGCGGCGGAGGCAGCGTGTCTTTCATGGCTTGGGCAGATTGCGTTGCGCCGCGCACATGTCAGAGCATGGGCGCGGCGCTCAAGTTTGGGCGATGCGACATCTGTTAGCGCAGACGTCGTTCGATTGGAAGCTTTCAATAAGGCGGACGGTCGAAGATCTTGATCGACTCTGCCTGATCATTCATGTCGCCCAGGTTTCCAGTCGTCGTGTTCGGACCGATCACCATGCTCTTGTCACGGAAATCTTTGTCTTTATACAGCACGATCCAGCATCCCGGACCTGTCTGCACACTGCCGATCGTGTTGTCCCAGTCACGGCCCTGCAGCATTTTCAGGCTCGAGTACGAAGACGGTCCCGTCAGCTGCAGCACACCGCCGCGGAAGCCAGGATGTTCATAGACGTTCGCGTAGCAGTTCGGATTGTAATACGCCGGGGAGGTGTTTGGCAGATGACCGGCGCAGCTCGTGAGCGCCAGACCGATGGTGGCAATGAGGGCAAAAGATGGGAGTTTCATTGGGGTAGTGGGGTTAGGTTTCCTTCACCCTCCAATCGGCTGACTCCTTCCCCGTGGATGGGAAAATCCTTCCCCGCACGCCTTCTCCTTCACTCGCGCAGAATTCATCCGTCCGCTCCTCTCTCGAACTGCGAAACACAGGCATGCCACGGAAACGCGCCATCGACCGAGCACATCGCGACCAGCGGGAAGGAAAATCCGCCTCCACTCAGGCCGGTGAGTTCGTGCGCGAAGAGATCGAGCTCATCCGCAAAGGCGCCCATGGCGTGCGCAATACCCGTCAGGCCATCGCCATCGGTCTTTCCAAAGCCCGTCGCGCAGGTGTGCCGCTGCCACCTCCTAAATCCGGCCGCGTCTCCGAAAAAACACGCCGCAAGGCCGTGCTCGATTCCGCCAAAGGCCGCTCTCCCCGCACCAAGCCCGTCTCACGCAAGCGCTCCCGCGCCACGCTCGAGGCCCTCCGCCGCGAAAGCACCGCGCCCGTGTCAAAAGACGCACTCGCAGAACAAACCCGCGCCGCCGCCCGCCGCCGCGCACCGGCGGAGAAAGCCGCTGCCGCCCGGAAGGCCGTCCGCACCCGCTCCGCACGCTCTCATTGATACCACATTCCACCATAAACCCATGAATACAGAAGCCACCATCAAACCCGCCGAAGACTTTGTTCATCGCCTCGTCAACGACGCCGAGAACATCGCACGCAATGATCCCGCCAAGGCCATGGCCGCCGCGCTGGGCATCGGCATGTTTCTTCACATCGTCCCCACCCGTTTCCTCGTCGCCAGTGTCACAGCCGTCACCCTCACGGTGCTGCGCCCCGCCCTGCTCACCCTCGGCGTGGTGAAAGCTTTTGAACTCTGCTCCGCCAATCCCGAGACCCCCGCTCCAGTCAATCCTCAAATCTCCGTCCTATGAACGATCCCTCCACCGTCCCTCCCACCGATGAAGAAACGCCCGCCTCACAAGGCACGCGCATCCTCAGCAACATGGAATCCTTGATCCGGCGCCACCCCGTCGCCGCCGCCCTGACCACCCTCGGTTTCGGCTGCGCCGTCGGCATAGTCGCCCGCGATCTTCTCACCCCGCAGCCCACACCCAGGGACCGCGCGATGCAGCTCCTGGAGGAAATCCAGAGCCGTCTCACCGAATTCGCCGAACCGGCCTACGACCGCGCCAGCCACCTCGCGGACGACGGCGTCAGCGCTGTCAAACGCGGCCTCCACGCCGTCAGCCACTCCAGCCTCGCCAGCCGCCTCAGCAATCTCTTCTCGTAGCCTCCACCTCCGCTGCCAGAAACCCCAAATCCAAAAACGGCGCTGATCCTTCAGCGCCGTTTTTTTGTCTCTTCGTGTCATTCCAATAACACCGACCCATCCCCGCATTGTAGTACCGGCTTTAGCCGGCTCCGGAACCATCCTTCCCGCGCACCACCCTCCCATCACCAAAAATCCCCCCCCGCCACAGCAAAGCAATTCCCTCCTCAAGAGACGGCTCCAAACCGTCCCTTCCCCTTGCCTTCCCGTGCACATACCACAAAGCACCATCAATGGTAATACCGGTAGTGCCTGCGGTCACGTGCTCCGCCGATCATGTTCCCGGCCAGTGCCCCCAGGCCCGCGCCCACGGCCACCCCACCCAGGTCTCGGCCGATCAATCCTCCCGCCACCCCGCCGCCTACGGCGCCGATGACAGTGCCCCGCCGTGCAGCCGGTCCGTTGCTGCAGGAGGAAAAGGTGAGTGAAGTACACATCAGAGTGATCACGAGCGTTTTCATGGAGTTGGGTTTGGGTTGAAGGTTTGCGTGCTTGTTATGCGGATGTTCCGCATAAGGCACATCGCCCCTTCGCCATCGGGCGGCTGTATGGTGCCACCCTCAGGCCCCGTCTCTCTCCAGACCGTCCCGTTGTGTGCAAACGATGCAGCCGCCCGTGCTCCCAGCGCCGAATCTAAGGCACATTTCAAATCATCCCCCTCATGAAAACATCGCTGCTTCCGCTCATTCTTGCCGCCTTCGCCCTGTGCTTTTCCTCCTGCGTGGGTCCTGTTTATCCCGTCGGTGGTGTCGGCGTCGGCGTGGGTCCGGGCTACTACTCCACATTGCCCCCGGCCTACCGCGGCCCCTACTACCATCACAACAACCGCTACTACTACGGCGGTCGTTACGAGCCCGGCCGCTTCCTTTACAATGGCCACCCCTACACCGGACGTTATTACCATGGCGGTCACTACCTCTACGGCGGCCGCCACTACGGACACATCCATCCTTGATCGTTCGTCCTGCTGCAGCCGGCGCTGAGAGCTTCCAGCTTCCTTCACCTCATCACTCCGCCTGAGCATCGCACCTCCCTTTCTCTCCTTCGATGAAAATGCACCCTCGCTTCACCCTTCCCTGGTTTCTTTCATGCACCCTGCTCGCACTCTTCATCACTGGCTGCGCCGTGGAGGCTCGGCGTGAAAGGCACGCCCGGCAGCATGCCTTCATCAATTACCGTCCCCTCCTCACCCAGGACACCGGCCGCCTCCGTCTCGCCGTCAAAGACAACATCGACGTCAAAGGCTACGTCACTACCGCAGGCTCCGCCTTTCTCGCGCGCACCAGCCGCCCCGCCGAGCGCGATGCCCCCTTGCTCGCGCTCGCGCGTGCCCGCAATGTCGCCATCGTCGGCAAGACCAACCTCACCGAATTCGCCGTCACCGTCTCCGGTGCAAACACCCACTTCGGCACACCACGCAATCGCTTTGATGGCAGGCACGAAGTCATTCCTGGCGGCTCCTCCAGCGGTTCCGCCGTGGCGGTCAAAACGGGCATGGCAGACGTCGCTTTCGGCACAGACACCGCCGGCTCCATCCGCGTGCCCGCTGCCTGCTGCGGCGTCTATGGCCTGAAGACGACGTTCGGCCTCGTCCCCATCCAGGGCGTGTTCCCCATCTCCCCCAGAAACCTCGATACCGTCGGGCCTCTCGCGAGAGACATCCCCCATCTCGTCAAAGGCATGGACCTCCTTCAGCGCGGCTTCGCCTCACGCTATTCCCGCGCCGTCGCCGCAAAGCCCTCCGCACGCCAGATTAAAATCGGCCGCCTCTACCTCGATGGCACGGACCCCGCCATCGACAAAGCCATCGATGCCACCCTCGCCGCCAAAAGATTCCAGGTCGTGCAGCTTCCCGAGTCCTTCAAGAAACAGTGGGAGCAGGCCCAGAAAGACGGCAAGGTCATCGCCGCGGCCGATGCCTGGCTCAGCGACCGCCAGTACAGCGGCCAGAAGGGCGTCAGCGTCCTCACCAAGGCCGTCTTCGCTCTCGGCGAGGTCGAGTACCACACCAGTTACGCCGCAGCTCTCGCACGCCGTGCCCAGTGGCAGCGCACCCTGCGCGATGTCTTGAAGCGCGTGGACTTCATCGCCGTTCCCACCCTGCAAAGCCTCCCGCCCAAATTCCCCTTCTGGGGTTCCAGCGTCGTCTTCGAGCTGCGCGTCTTCAGCATCCAAAACACCGTCGGTGTCAACTACGCGGGCAATCCCGCCCTCGCCGTTCCCATCAACCTCCCCGCCTACAAGAAAACCGTTCCTGTGACCAGCCTTCAGCTCGTCGGCCGTCCTTTGGGCGAAGCCGAACTCCTCAATGCAGGCCGCATCTTGGAATCCAACTCATGACCACGCCATGCATCTCCCCGCCTTCCTCCGCTTACTCTGTGTTGCCATCACGCTCCTGGCCCCGCTCTGCACAGCCTCCGCCCAGACTGCGGATCAGCTCATCGCCAAGGGAGATGTGTATGACGCCACCTTCGAGGCCAACCGCGCCCTGAACTATTATCTGCAGGCCGAAAAACTCGACCCCGAAAACGTCCCCCTCCTTCTTCGCATCGCGCGTCAGTATCGTTATCTCCTCTCCTCCGCCAGATCGAACGAAGAAAAGCTCCGCTACGGCAACACCTCCCTCGGCTACGGCCTCCGCGCCGCCAAGCTCGCGCCTTCCAATTCCGAAGCCCAGCTCTCCCCCGCCATCACCTATGGCAAGATGCTTCCGTTTCAAAGCAGCAAGATTCAGGTGGAGGTCACCCCGCTCATCAAAGCCGCCGCCGACAAGGCCATCCGGCTCGATCCCAAAAACGACACCGCCTGGCACGTCCTCGGCCGCTGGCATCAGGTCCTCGCCAATGTCGGCGCACTCAAGCGCGCCCTCGGCGGAATCATTTACGGCAAGCTCCCCGTCACCACCAACGAAGCCGCCGTCAAATGCTTCGTGCAGGCCATCGCCATCAATCCCCGCCGCCTGCGCCATTACATCGAGCTCGGCCACACCTACGCCCAGATGGGCAATACCACCGAAGCCCGCCGCTACCTCGAAAAAGGCCTCGCCATGCCCGACAAAGAACATGACGACCCCGAGGTCAAAGCCAAAGGCCGCGACACCCTCTCCAAGCTCCCTCCTTAAAGCTGCCATCCCGCGAAGCCCCTCACCTACCACCGATTCGCTTCGCCCACTCCCCTGCTCGCCTCCTTCGACTGCTTCTCCCTGCTCGGCTCAGCGTTCGTCATCCTCATTCGTCATTCCTCCCGCCCCCATCCCATCCGAAGCAACGCTGCCCTGACAACCGTCAACCACCCTCAACTCCGCATCCGGACTCCGAAATCATAAATCATAAATCATAAATCTCCCCCTCCACCGCCATGATCAATCAAACCGCAGACATTGCCATGGAGCAGTGCATCAAGCACTGCCTCGACTGCCATCACCTCTGCCTGGAGACAGCCATGCACCACTGCCTTCAAACCGGCGGCAAGCACACCGACCCCGTCCACTTCCGCCTCATGCTCAACTGCGCGGAAATGTGCCAGACCAGCGCCAACTTCATGCTCAGCAGCTCAGACCTCCATCATCTCACCTGCGGCGTTTGCGCCGAGATCTGCACCCGCTGCGCAGACAGCTGCGCCGAGATCGGCGAGATGGACGCCTGCGTCCAGGCCTGCCGCACCTGCGCCGAATCCTGCCGCCGCATGTCAGCCCTGAATGCCATCACCCAGGCCGTCGTCTGAACCCGTTGTCCCACGCACGCAGCCACCGAATCCACTCGCCAAGAACCCTGGCGAATTGAAGAAAGCCAAAGATAAAAACAAGTCCTCAGCCGGTCACAGCCTCGCCCCCCAAAGGAAGCAGATCATCAGCAAGTCATAGCGTTGACTCCCGTAGCAACCAGATTCATCAGCCCGGTCAGAGCATTAGCTCCCGAAGGCATTAGAGCCACCAGCCCGGTCACAGCATTAGCTCCCGGAGGGAGCAGAGAAATTAGCCGGTGGTGAAGGGAGCGAAGCGACCGGGAACCACCGGAAAGACGCAAACCTTGCGCTCAAGATCAAGACCGCATGCCGGAGGTATGCGAGAGCCATCCTCCAACACCTCAGACCCACTAGCGGTTATCCTGCCGCCAATCACTTCGACTTCGCACACGAACAACCTAGCTGACATCTTGTTATCCCAGACTCGAACCGCATTGCCGCTCAGCGGTTCCAACACTTGGTTGACGAACTACGTACGCTTCCCAGGAGCTTTGGAGAAATCCACAGCGATAATATCAGCTCTCCACCAAGGAATCATCAAAATAGTCCAAGGCGGCCAATGATAGCTTATTGAGACTTGCGCAATAGACTGACACCTCTGCCTTGAAGGCCAACGGCCTTCCGCACCATAGCCCAGGGTTGCCGAGCCTTGGCGAGGCTACCCTGGGTCAGCCCGCACCATCTGGGAAGCAAACCCAGCGCCTTCTTTTCACACCGCGACCTCCAGCAGCGCCTGCTTCGCCATTCCGCCACGCAGTCGCTGCGTCACCGCATCACCCCCCTCACACAAACACCGACCGTGTCAGCTTATTGCGCAAGCCTCAACAAATCCCGCATGAAAGTTCATTCGAACTCACAACACCTTGGGCGAATAATTGAAAACAGGTCGGTAAAAAATGAAAGGGTTTGACATGTCAGCTCGCAGGCCCGCAATGCCCAGCGCCGTGGGCCAAAGGCCCGCAGGACTCAGCCCAGGGCGCAAGCCCTGGGTTTAAGGCACGCGGTCATCCCCCTCAAGGTCGCGCTCTGAAGGAGCGCGGGAAAGCCTGCGCAAGGACCTGCACCGGAAGGCCCCGTTTTGAATAGAGCGCAGTATAGCGCATCTTCACCGCCTTCTCGAAAGCCTTCGCCACGACCTCAACCGCAGCTTCAACATCAGCCGCGGAACATTAAAGAATCGCTCAAGATCCCGCAACCTTCATCACTTCATCATTCCAGTTCCCCATCGCTCCCCCCTGTCCAACTGCCCACACACCTCCCTAGCCTCTCCTCAGGCCACTGCCCGATGCCCCGCATGCACGCAGCCGTTTCTTTACTTCCGATCTACGGGTCATGAAACACACCACACTTATCCTTCTCGCTTTCGCCACAGCCATCTCCTTCTCTGCCGCGGAAGATAAAACCCCAGCCACCACCACCGGCGAAAAACCCAAGAGCCTCCTCAAAAAGACCGAGGACGCCACCGCCGCCGCCGGCCACGCCCTTGTCAACGGCACCAAAAAAGCCGGCCGCGCCATCAAAGACGCCGTCACCCCTGACTCCGACGCGCAGAAAGTCGAGGTCACCATCAATGACAGCGATATCTCCGTCCCCAAAAAGCTCGGTGCAGGCAAGACCGCCTTCATGGTGAAAAACACCGGCAAAGAAAAGCACAACTTCCACATCATGGGCAAAGGCGTGGACGAAAAATTCTACATGGACATCGCTGCCAATGACACCAAGGTCATGCACGTCCAGTTGAAACCCGGCACCTACCAGGTCACCTGCCCCAACAAGGAAAAGCAGGGCGGTGACTCGATGAAGCACACCCTGACCGTCGAATAAGCGTCAGGCCCGGTTTGCTCCGGCCAATGCGCTTCGGTTCAGTGCCCGCACGGGAGGTCATGGCAGGTCGCCATGACCTCCCTTTTTGTTTCCCCATACCACAACCCACCACGTTCTAGCCGTCTCACCACCCAGTCCCGCAGCCCTGCCAAACTATCCCCTCTCGAAACCTCCCAGCCTCCAGCCCCGCAAAACAAAACCATCAAAGCCCAGGCCTCCGAATCCTCAACACCCCGCCCCAACTTATACCACGATCCGTTGAAAACAGGTCTGCAGGGACGGCGTGGTGAGCAACAGCGCAGCCGCGAGCGCGGAGCGTTTTGGAACCGGAGCGTAGCGGAGGTAGACAACCGAAGGTTGCCCGAAGGGCGAACAGAGCCGCGTGTCCTCCGTAGCTCGAAGAGCGAAGGAGGAAGTCTACGCGAGGCGACCCAGGGTCTTCCCGCAACATCCGGAAAGCAAACCCATAACTTCCTTCCCCCACCGCGCTCACCAGCAGCGTCCTCCCGCCACTCCGCCGCATATCCGCGCACCGCACGCTCCACGGCGCCCGTTCACTCTCCACACCCATTCCATTCGCGTCACTCCATCGCGCACTCATCAATAGAGGTCCCGCATACCTTTCCTCGCACATACCACAAATAAAAAAGCTTCAGCGAGCACGCTCCGCCTTCATCAGGCCCCGCACCGCCTCCGTCAGCACCTGAAAATCCACCGGCTTGGTCAGGTGCGTCGCAAAACCCGCCTCCTTGGTCTGCGTCATGTCAGACTCCATTCCATACCCGCTCAGCGCGATCGCTGGCACGTCGCTGAACTGCCGGATCTCCTTCAGCAGATCCACCCCTGAGCCGTCCGGCAGTCCCAGGTCACTGATGATCACATCATACGTGCCCTCCTTCGCCAGCGTCACCGCCTCCGCGCAGCTGCTCGCCATGGTCACCTCATAGCCGCGCCGCAGCAGCAGCCGGTTCAGGCTCCACAAAGTGTCCGCGTGATCGTCGATCAGCAGCACCCGTCCCGTCGTCAGCGGCTGCTGCATCGAGCCTGCCGCACCTGCACCGGCACCCGCGTCCTCCACCTCCGTTGCAGCCGCCAGCGGCACGCGCACCAGAAGAGTGGAGCCCTGATCACGGCCGGGGCTTTGCGCCTCCACCGTGCCGCCGTGTTTGAGCACAAATGTCTTCACGATCGCCAGTCCCAGCCCCAGGCCCCCAAAGCTCGTCAAACCCTGCACGCTTCCCTGCTCAAACGCGCTGAAAATGCTCCCCAGCATCTCCGCCTCGATCCCCCGTCCGTTGTCCTTCATCGTGATCAGCAGCGTGTCCTCATTCTCCACGCTCGTCGTCACCTCGATGCTGCCTCCCGGCGGCGTGAATTTGATCGCGTTTTTCAAAATGTTCCACAGCACCTGCTGCAGCCGCGCAGGATCTCCCTCCACCACGCTTCTCTTCGCGTTCAGGTTCACCCGCAGCCGGTGGCCGCGCTGCTCCACATCCGCCCGGCAGATCTCGATCACATTTCGCACCATCGCATGCATGTCCACCGGCTCCGTGGCAAAGCTCAGGTTCCCTTTGATGATCCGGTGGAAGTCCAGCAAATCGTCGATCAGCCGCGTCTCCAGCTGGATGTTTCGCAGCACCACCGCGATGTCCTCCCGGAACACCTCCGGCAGCGCCGGGTTTTCATGCAGCCCGGAGATGATGCTCAGCACCGGGTTCAGCGGCGTCCGCAGCTCATGGCTGATCATCGCCAGAAACTTGTCCTTCGCCTCGCTCGCCGCCTTCACGCTGTCAAACAGCCGCGCATTGTCGATCGCTATCGTCGCCTGCGCGGAGATGCTCACCACGATGCGCTCGCTCCTCTCCGTAAAGATGCCCGGCTCCTCGCTGCCGAAAATCAGCACGCCCAGCATCTTCCCGTCCGCGTCCTTCAGCTCCACCGCCAGGCAGCTCCGCAGCGCATAGCGCGGCGCCAGCGCCTCGGCAAACTGCGTCATGCAGTTCCTTCCCTCCTCCAGCGCAAAGTCCGGGATGTGCACCATCCCCTTCTCCCCCAGGCCCTCGCCAAAAAAATCCGCCGCCTGCGTTTCAGGCAGCTGTTCCAGCACTTCCGCGCGCCGCCCTGCGTTCGCATACCGCTCCCATCGTGTCGTCTCCGTGCCGCACAGGTAGCAGGTGCTGATCTCCGCGCTGGTCAGTTCCGTCGTCGCGGTGATCAGTGCGTGCATCACCGCCGGCAGGTCCATCTTCGAGGCCAGCAGCAGCCCCACGCGGTGCAGCGTGTCCAGCTCATCATACAGCGCCAGCACGCCCGCGTTCGTCTCCTCCAGCTCCTTGTTCATCCGCGTCAGGTCATCCTGCCGGTGGCTGATCTCCTCCATCACCGCCAGCAGTTCCTTGTTCTGCTGCTGCACCTCGGACATCACGCTCGCCGGCTTCGCCTCCTCTTCCGGCACCATCGTGGCCGCCAGCGCCCGCAGTTCCTGCGGCGTTTTGCGCGGCAGGTTGGGCGCCAGGTTCTTGCGCAGCGTCACCCGGCTTCCCGTGGCGGAGGTGTCTATCTCCACCTCGTCCATCAGCCGCCGTGCTCCCAGGATGCCCAGCCCCAGCCCCGTCGCACTCTTGTAGTTCCCGCTCAGCACCACTCCCAGATTTCCGATGCCCGGCCCCTGGTCCTGCACGTCGATCACCAGCGTCTGCCGCCGCAGGTTGTGCCTCAGTCTGCCGCTCGTGTCCGTTTCCACGGAAAACACCGCCTTGCCTCCTCCCGCATACTGGTACGCATTCCTCACGATCTCCGAGACCGAGGTCGCTATCCGTACCTGCGTCTGCGTGTCAAATCCCAGCGTCGAAGCCAGATGCCGCGCCTGCTGCCGGCACGTCACGATGTCCGGCTCCGTCCGGATCGGCACGGTCGTCAGCAGGATGGTTTCCATGTCTTCGGTGTTCATGGCGTTGTGAATCCCAGAGTGGCCACCGTCGCATCATCCGTCGTCCGCGCATGATCTCGAAACAAAATCCCGCTCACAAGGCTCGGGTGCCGGTGAGACACGCCCGCATACCGGTCCAGCCGCCAGTGGTTTTTGATGCCGTCACTCGTCATCACCAGCAGCGCTCCCGGCTCCCACGCGTAGCTGAATTCCTGAATGCGCGAGCGCACCGCCCCCAGCGTCCCGTTCATGGACACCAGGTGCGTGCTCTCCGCCCTTCCCGGCGGTAAAATGTATCCCGCGATGTTTCCCACCCCCGCGTAGCGCACCCTGCCCTGCGCCGCGTCCACATCCGCCACGGCCACCGCCGCGCCGCGTGTCGCCTTCAGCGCGTCATGGATCTTCTCCAGCAGCATCGTCAGCTCCTCCTGCGGTTCCTTCATGAAGACCTGCACCGCTGCCTGGGAGGCTTCCGCCGCACTCGGCCCATGGCCCAGTCCGTCCGCCACCAGCACCCGCACGCGCCCGTTTCCCAGGTCCACCTGCGCTGCCGAGTCCCCGCAGATGTCCTCTCCTTTCACCGGCACATTCACCAGGCCAAACAGATGCTTCGCCCGCTGCGGCACCGGATGGCACGTCACAATGCACAGCAGCGCCGTGCCCACCCCAGGCTGGGAGTGCACTTCAAAAAATTCCGAGGCCCGCTTCACCACCCCGAGCCCGATGCCCGCCGTCCCTGCCGTGGAGTAGCCATCCCTCAGGCATTCGTTGAAATTCGCGTTCCCCGGCCCGCGGTCCAGGCTCAGCACCTCCACCGCCTCCGTCCCGCGCCCCTCCGCCAGCCGCAAGACCAGGCAGCCTCCGTGCGTGGTATGAAGCACCAGGTTCCCCGCCAGTTCCGTGATCGCCAGCGCCAGCTGCCCCTGCAGCTCCTTGCTGCATCCGGCCTGCTCCGCCCAGATCACCGACTGCCGGCGCGCTTCGCCCGCCTGGGATCTCTCGACCACGGAAAAATACGCGGAACGCCGCATCGTTGCCGGATAGATCAGCGCCATTTGGTGGTGGTGATTCGCGTACCCTCTCCCACGACAGAGTGGATGTCAAAGTCGCTCACCAGGCGCTTCGCTCCGCCCAGTCCCAGGCCCATGCCTTTCCCGCTCGTAAAGCCGTCCCTCAGAGCCTGCTCCACGTCCGGTATGCCCGGCCCGCGGTCTTCAAACACCACCCGCAGCCCCGTGCGCACGCCCTCCTGCAGCTGCTCCAGCCGCACCTCCCCGCCTCCGCCATAGATGAGAAGATTGCGCGCCAGCTCGCTCGCCGCCGTCACCATCTTCGTCTGCTCCACCAGGGAAAACTTCAGCTCCACCGCCCACTTGCGCACGTTTTGCCGCACGTAGACGATGTCGTTCTCCGTCGTCACTGGCTGCACTTCGCTTTTTAAAATGGGCATGGCTGGTCGGTGGGCTGGGTTCAGTCTCGTTGCAGCAGTTCCATGCCTTTGGCCACATTCAGCGCGGTCAGAATGCCCGGCAGCGACAGCCCCAGCTCCACCAGCGTTATCGCCACCGCCGGCTGCATGCCCACCACCACCGTCTTCGCATCCAGCACCCGGGACATCGAGGAGATGTTCCCCAGCACGCGGCCGATAAATGAGTCCACCATCTCCAGGCTTGAAATGTCGATCAGCACTCCCCGTGCTCCCGTTTCGCTGATCTTCGTCGTCAGGTCATCCTGCAGCTGCAGCGCCAGACGGTCATGCATGTCCACCTGGATCGTCACCAGCAAAAAGTTGCTCATGTGCAAAATAGGAATGCGGTCCTGCATCGGCGGTTCTCCTTGTTTGAGTGAGTGGGATTAAAATTTCAAAATCTGCGGCGTGCTTCTCCCGTCGTTTCAGGCCTTTGCTCCGCCCTCCTTCACCACCCGGTGCCCCGTGCGCAGCAGCGCCGACTTCAGCGCCTCCGCCATCGTCGCCTTCGTTGTCACCGCGCTCAGGTCGATCGCCAGGTGCACCATCGTCTGCGCGATCTGCGGCCGGATGCCGCTGATGATGCAGTCCGCACCCATCAGCCGCGCCGCCGCCACCGTCTTCAGCAGGTGCTGCGCCACCAGCGTGTCCACCGTCGGCACCCCCGTGATGTCGATGATCGCTATCTCCGATCCCGTCTCCACGATCCTCTGCAGCAGCGACTCCATCACCACGCTCGTGCGTGCGCTGTCCAGCGTGCCGATCAGCGGCAGCGCCACAATGCCGTCCCACATCTTCACCACCGGCGTGGAGAGCTCCAGCAGCTCCTCCTGTTGCCGCCGGATCACCTCTTCACGCGAGGCCTGGTACACCTCCGTGGTATAAAGTCCCAGCTTGTCCAGCAACGATGAAATGCCCATCGACTCGTCGATCACCGCCTCCGGCTCGCCTTTCAGGTTTGTACGCACTTGCAGCAGCAGCGGTTCCTTCAGCGAGAAGATGAACGTTGCCGTCTCCGAAGGCGAAAAGCCCATCCGCTCACGCTGCCGCGTCAGGTCCCCCAGCAGTTCCAGCGTCGGCGCCCAGGCCGCCGTCTTGATGTCAGCAGACTCTCCGCTCTGCACACTGCGCTGCAGCTGGTCCAGAAAACTCTCCGACTGCTTGCGCAACTCTCCGTCTTTGATCAGGTCCGCCCGCGCTCCGCTGCTCGCCAGCTGCTGCCTGAGCCACTCCTCCAGGATCTGGGGCTTGGATTTCTTCAGGAGTTCAGGAAGGCGTGTGGTGCTCATAATCAAAAAGGTGAAGTGAAACGAACGGTTTCCCCCAGTAAAAAGAGATCGGCACTCTTTGTAAAGAATGCTTTTGTATGTCACTCCTCACCCTGATGCCGGCAAAACCCCTTTGCCCTTTCACATTCAGCCTCCGACATCCTCAAAAATGAGGACGCCAGTACCCTAAAATCATCCAGCCCTGCGCAAGATCTTGCGTGAAGCCGCAAATGCTTCAGTCCGCACACCTGTCTATCACATTTCTCCACCAGTCTCTTCTTTGGTGGTTTCCCTGATGCCACGTTCAGGCTGCCATCAGCAGCGCATCCGGCCTCACCACCTCAGTCGGCAGTTCTGCAAGCGCTCCCTCGATAAACGTATGATGCCACAACTGCGTGGCCACCACCGCCGCCAGCCCCATCTCTACGGAAAGCCGCGGCACCGAACCCGGCCGCATTTCACGGAAGGCCTTGCGCCAGTGCCACACGGCATCCGCATCAAAGTAGCCCGTGCGCCGCAGCGACTCCTCGCTCAGCAGCTCCCGCACAAACTGCGGCTCCGGATCCAGGTGAAAGCTGTCCAGCGGCGCGCGGAAGATCACCTTGCGCCGGTTGTAAATCTCCGGCGGCAGCCAGCGCTCCGCCAGCAGCCGCAGCAGGTGCTTGTCGCGGAAGCCCTTCAGCTTCCAGCGCGGGTCCAGCCTGGAGGTGAAGTTGAAGACCTCCTCATCCAGGAAAGGATAGCGCACCTCCACGGAGGAGTTCATCGCCACTCGGTCCCCCTTCGCCTGCAGCAGATGCCCTGCCAGCGTCACCCGCGCCCCCACCCACAGGCTGCGGTTGATGGGAGACCACTTCTTGGCGCGCTCCACATTCATCCCCAGCTCAGACCACGGCCGCGCATCTCCCACCGCCTGCTGCATCTTGTTGGAGTAAAAGCGCAGCTTGGACAGGCCCAGCACGCCATAGGAGTCGATCCACGCATTCGGCCCGCCCACGGTGTCCTCCACCCGCTGCCGAAACTCCGCCGGATACTGCGGCACCTTGTTCAGCCGCAGGTACGCGCGTCGTGCCATGTCGCTCAGCCTCACGCCCGGCAGCGCGTCCATGAGGCCAAAAATCTTCGCCACCTTGTACCACGGGTAGCCCGCCAGCCACTCGTCAGCGCCCTCCCCCGTCAGCACCACCTTCTGCCCGCAGGAGTGAACCTTCCGCGCCAGCATCATCAGCGCCGCGCAGGAGGTGTCTATCACCGGCGCCTCCGCCGCATGGATCAGCTCCGGGTAGCTTGCCAGCGCATCGTCTGCGCGAAATTCCTGCACGATCGGCGGCTTCGTGCCGATGTGTTTCGCGGACACATTCGCCGCGCTCAGTTCATCCAGCGCGGGATCGTCCACGCGGATCGTGTACGTGTTGATCGCCGGTCCCTTCAGCTTCGTGGCCATGGCCACGATCATGCTGGAGTCCAGTCCGCCCGAAAGATAAGCCCCCACCGGCACATCCGCGCGCAGGCGCTTTTCCACCGCCTGCAGCATCAGGCGCTCAAATTCGTCCACCAGCTTCGTCGCATCGCGCTCCGGGTTCTCCTGGCCCGCGTCCGGAAAATCCATCTCCCAGTACGGCCGCACCCGGATCTCCGCATCACGCCCCGGTGTCACCTGCAGAAAGTTCCCCGGCGGCAGCATCTGGATGCCCTCAAAGCACGTCACCGGCCCCGGCATGGCTGCAAAGGTGAAGATGTGGTCGATCCCCCGCAGGTCCGGCTTCGCCTTCACCATACCAGAAGCTAACAGTCCTTTGATCTCGGAGGCAAACAGCAGCCAGTCCCCCTGCCGCGTCCAGTACAGCGGGCTGATGCCAAAACGGTCCCGCCCCAGGTTCAGCTGCCGCCGCTTCATGTCATAAACGGCGATCGCAAACTGACCGCGCAGTTTCTCCCACATGCCCTCCGCGTGGTCCTCCCACATGTGCGGGATGATCTCCGTGTCGCAGTGCGTGTGCAGCTGATGCCCGCGCGCCGCCAGCTTCACCCGCTGCTCCTGATGGTCAAACAGCTCCCCGTTGAAAACCACGTGCGCGCTCTGGTCTTCATTCGTCATCGGCTGCTGCCCGTCCGCCAGGCCCACAATGCTCAGCCTTCGCGATGCCATGGCCACTCCTGGCCGGATGAAAAAGCCTTCTTCATCAGGGCCACGATGATGCAGCGCACGCGACATGCGCTGAATGACGCCTTCCGGTACGGGCCGCTGCCCTTTGAGATCCAATGCTCCTGCGATGCCACACATGCCCTCATTACGGATTCCACCTCGCGCGCGGCCTCAAGAAATCTTCCGTCCTGACCTGCAGACCCGGTTTTCTCCTGAATTGCCTGTTAAGGTTATCAGAGAAACCACCACCCCCTTATGGAAATAGATGAACATCAGGGCGCCTGATGGCCGCATGAGGCAAAAACCTCACTTTTTTTGCCCAATCGTCAGTCCGTGAAGGCCAAGCCCCTGGGCAGTTCCGAATAGGCCGCTGAGCACAGCTTAACACACTTAATATATGGATACATCCCCAAACGAAGGAATCGCAATCATCGGCATGGGCTGCCGTTTTCCCGGCGGCGCAAATGATGCGGAGTCATTTTGGAAAATTCTCATCGATGGCCGCGATGCCGTGTCTGATGTGCCTGCCGACCGCTGGAACGTCGAGCGCTTCTACGACGCCGAGTCCGGCATCCTGGGGAAGTCCATCGCCAAGCGCGGCGGCTTTGTGGATGGCATTGACCAGTTCGATCCTCAGTTCTTCGGCATCTCCCCGCGCGAGGCCCCGTATGTGGATCCTCAGCAGCGTCTTCTCCTTGAGACCGCCTGGGAGGCCATTGAAGACGCAGGCCTCGTTTTGAATCTGGAGAAGGGCACCGACATCGGCGTCTTCGTCGGCATTTCGCACAATGACTACCAGGGCCTGCAGCACACCTCCACGGACCGCTCCGGCATCAGCCCCCACACGCCCACCGGCACCGCCCACAGCATCGCCGCCAACCGCATCTCCTACTGCCTCAATCTCCACGGCCCCAGCATCGCCGTGGACACCGCCTGCTCCTCCGCGCTCACCGCTGTGCACATGGCCTGCGAGCACATCCTCTCCGGCCGCTGCAAAACAGCCATGGCCGGTGGTGTCACCGTCATGATCAATCCGGACGGCTTCATCGGCTTCTCCCAGGCCGGCATGCTGTCTCCTGATGGGAAATGCCAGGCCTTTGACGCCGGAGCCAATGGCTTCGTCCGCGGTGAAGGCGCCGGCATGGTCCTCCTCAAGCGCCTTTCGGACGCGATCGCAGACGGCGATCCCATCCAGGGCGTCATCATCGGCACCGCCGTCAATCAGGACGGCCACACCAACGGCATCTCCCTGCCCAGCGGCGAGGCCCAGGCCCGCCTTGTGTGCGATGCCTGCGACAACGCCCAGATCGATCCCTGGGACATCGGCTACGTCGAGGCCCACGGCACCGGCACCGCAGTCGGAGATCCCATCGAGGCCATCGCCCTTGCGGATGCGCTCTGTGCCGACCGCACCGAGGAAAACGCCCTCGTCATCGGCTCCTGCAAAACGAACCTCGGCCACCTCGAGACGGCCGCAGGCATCGCCGGACTCATGAAAGGCGCCCTCGTGCTCAAGCACGGCCAGGTGCCCCCGAGCATTCACTACAAGACTCCCAGCCCGCACATTGACTTTGAGGGCTTGAAGCTCCGCGTGCCCACCGCCACCGAACCTCTCGCCGGTAAAACCGGTGAGCGCATGGTCGGTGTGAACTCCTTCGGCTTCGGCGGCGCCAATGCGCACGTCATTCTCAAGGAGCCGCCGCCACCGCCGCAGCGCGCCATCCTGAGCGCCGCCACGGACCGCTCCTGGCCGCTCGTGCTCTCCGCCCGTTCGGAAGCCTCCCTGCGTGCCAATGCCTGGCGTCTCAGCACCTGGCTGGACGACCATTCCAATCTCAATGGCAGTTCACCGCTGCTGCCGGACCTCACCTACATGCTCGGTGCCCGGCGCAATCACCACTCCTACCGCCTCACGCTCAATGCGCGCACCATGGCGGAGGCCATCCAGGAGCTGCATGCCTTCTCCTCCGGCCAGGCCGGGCCGAAGATCCGCACCGCCTTCACTCCGCGCCCGGAGCATCCGCCGCGCGTCGTGTACGTCATGAGCGGCCAGGGGCCGCAGTGGTGGGGCATGGGCCGCGAGCTCATGCAGCACGAGCCCGTCTTCCGTCAGATGATCGAGGCCTGTGACGCCGCCATGAAGCCCTGGGCGCGTTTCTCGCTCCTTGCCGAGCTCGCCCGCTCGGAAGCGGAATCCCAGATGGAGCGCACCGAGATCTCGCAGGCCGCCATCTTCGCCATGCAGATGGGTCTTGCCGCGCTCTGGCAGTCCTGGGGCGTCAAGCCCTCCGCCGTCATCGGCCACAGCGTGGGAGAAGTCGCCGCCGCTTGCGTGGCCGGCATCCTCACACTCAAGGAGGCCGCCAAGGTCATCGTCTTCCGCGGTCGTTTCATGGACGACTGCGCCTCGCAGGACGGCACCATGCTCGCCGTCGGCATGGCTCCGGATGAAGCCCGTGCCGCCATTGCGCGCCATGGCCGCTCCGTCAGCATCGCCGCCTTCAATGGCCCGCGTTCGCTCACGCTTTCCGGTCCGCGCGTGGAATTGCAGGCCATTGCTTCCGAACTCGAGTCGCAGGGCGTCTTCGCCCGCTTCCTCAAGGTCAGCCATCCTTTCCATCATGCCTTCATGCAGCCGGCGGCAGATTCGCTCAAGGCCGTGCTTGGAGACCTGCAGCCCCAGCCTGCCACCATTCCTTTCTTCAGCACCGTCACCGGCACGCAGTTGAAGGGAGAGCTCTGCACCGCAGACCACTGGTCTCATGGCGTGCGCCAGCCGGTGGAGTTTGCCGCCGCGGTCTCCGCCGTGGCCGCCTTCGGCGCGGATGTCTGGCTGGAGCTCGGCGCTCATCCCGCCCTCGTGCGCTCCATTCAGGAGTGCCTTGCCGACCAGCCTGCAAAACAGTCCGTCGTCGCCTCCGTGCGCCGTGAGCGCGAGCACGACTCGATCCTGGACACCGCCATGGATCTCCACCTCGCCGGCGTCGCGCTCGAGTTCACCGGCATGACGATCTCCCGCCGCATCCTCACCCTGCCCACCTACGCCTGGGACAAGAGCCGCTGGTGGCATGAAGCCCCCGAACTCCGCGAAGGCCGCCTCGCCTCCGGCGGGCGTGGTCTGCTGGATGTGCGCACCGTCCGCGCCAATCCCACCTGGATCACACGCCTCGACAACCGCCACATGGCCTTCCTCAAGGACCATCGTGTGGAAAACATGGTCATCTTCCCTGCCGCAGGCTTTGTGGAGATGATCATGGAGGCGGGCGTCCAGCTTTTCGAAGGCAGGCCCTTCGCCGTGGAGGATTTTGAAATCCGCAAGCCGCTCATCGTGCCGGATCCCCCCTCAGGTCTCCTGATGGAACTGTCCTATGACCCCAACGAGCGCAGCTTTGTCATCCAGAGCCGTTTTGACAATGCCGCCTCCTGGTCCGTCCACGTCGTCGGCTTCATGCGCAGCGAGCGCACCGAGTCCGCCTTCGCTGCCACAACATGCCACGCCGTGCCAGGATCTGCTCTGCCAAAGGTGGAAGTCTCCTCCTTCTACGAACACATGAGCGACATGGGCCTGCGCTACGGCCAGGAATTCCGCCCCATCCGCGAGCTGAATGCCGGCGGGGGCACCTCCACCGGCCGCGTTTCCCTCTCCGAGGCCATCGCCAGTCGTTCGCCCGACTACCCGCTGCACCCCGTGCTTTTTGACGGCGCGCTGCAGGTCTTCTCCGCCGGTGCCGCCACCGTGGAGGGCCGCACTGCAGGCATGCGCCTGCCCGTGCGCTTCGCCCGCATTCTCTTCCTCCGCTCCCCCGGCGCCTCCACCTTCGTGCGTGGCGGTGTCAAGGTGGCCAATGACGAGCTCGTGGAAGGAGACATCGAACTCTACGACGACTCCGGCAGGCCCTGCGTCCGCATCGATGGCTTCCGCGCCATCAGCGTGGAAGGCGCACGCCGCGCCAGCAAGACCGGCAAAGGCCGCGATCTGGTCTACAGCGTGGCATGGGAGCGCACCCCGGCGCAGACCAAGCCCTCGCCGCTGGCCCCCGTGCCGCTCAGCCGCCTCCATGCCGCAGCCCAGCGCGCGCTCGATGCCGCCCTGGACATGCGCGGCCGCGAAAACCTGCAAAACGCCAGCGCCGCCGTGGATGAACTCACCGCCGCCCACGTGGCCGCCGCCCTGCGCGACATGGGTGCGGACGATGTCTTCACTGCGAAGTCCCTCGGCGTCGCCGAACCCATGCGCCCGGCCTTTCACCAGCTTCTCGCGGACTTGGTTCAGCGTGATCTTGTGACGAGAAAGGACGACGGCTACCTGCCCACTCCCGCCTTCATCGCCGCCGCCGACTCCAGCGAGAAGCTGTTCCGCACCACCCTGGACGAGCACCCCGGTCATCTGCCGGACGTGCTGCTCAGCGAAGTCGCCAGCGCCGAGCTCGGCCCCATTCTCCGCGGGGAGAAGGATGCCGTGCAGGTGCTCTTCACCGGTGCCAATTCGGATCTGCTGGACCAGTTCTACGGAGACGGCCTCTTCTCCAGCACCTGGCTGGCCGCCATCGCCAGCGCTGTGACCGAAGCCGCACGCCAGCTTCCGGAAGGACGCGGTCTGCGCATTTTGGAAATCGGGGCCGGCACCGGCGGTCTCGCCGCGCAGCTTCTTCCGCTGCTGGAGCGCCAGGCACACACCTACGTCTTCAGCGATGTCTCCGCCGGCTTCTTCCCTCATGCCAAGCAGAAGCTCGCCGCCTTCCCCGAAGTCGAGTACAAGATCTTCGACCTCGAAAAATCCGGCGCGGAGCAGGATCTCGAACCCGGCTCGTTTGACCTCATCCTCGGTTCCAATGTCGTGCACGCCGTGAGCGATGTGCGCAGCGCCCTGCGGAATGTTCACGAACTGCTCAGCCCCGGCGGCAGCCTCCTGTTTGTGGAGGTGGCCACGCCGCACCTGTGGCTGAACGCCGTCTTCGGCCTCACCAGCGGCTGGTGGCGCTTCACGGACCGCGACCTGCGTCCGCACCATCCTCTGCTCCTGCGTCCGCAGTGGGAAAGCCTGCTGCAGGAGGCGGGCTTCAGCGAGACGGCCTCCCTCCCCGGCCTGCTGCGCAAAGGCGGCGGTGAAAGCCTTATCGGCATCCTCGCCCGCAAGGAATGGATCGCACCCAAGATCTCCGAGCCGCTGGCGCTCGATGCTCCCGCGGAAAAATCCTGGCTCGTCTTCGCCGACCGCTCCGGTCTGGGCGATCAGCTTGCCGGAGAATTGGAGAAACAAGGCGCACGCTGCCGCATCGCGTATCGCGGCAGCTCCTTTGACACGGACTCCACCGATGTCTTCATGGTCCGCGCCGAAGCACCGGAAGACTGGAAGCGCCTGCTGGAGGAATGCAGCGAGCAGCCTCCTGAGCGCTTCGTCTACCTCTGGAGCCTCGACGATACCGAGCCCGGCACGGATGAAGGCGCCGCCATGCTCGGCACGGACGGCCTCTTCCACCTGGCCAAGGCCCTGGAGGAATGGAACCCCGCGGTGAAACGCCACATTGATCTGGTGACACGCGCCGCCCAGGCCGTCGGCTCCCAGACCGAGTCTGTCACCGTGGCGCAGTCCGCCGTCATCGGCCTCATGCGCGTGGTGGCCAATGAGCACCCGCAGTTCATCTGCCGCAGCATCGATCTGCCGGATGCGGAGACCATGGCAGACCTTGGCATGATCTGGCATGAACTGCTGCAGAAAGACCCGGAACGCGAAGTCGCCTTCCGCGGAGACGGCCGCTACGTGCGCCGCGTCAGCCGCGGGCTCTCCTCCCGTGAGGAACTGCTCTCCCCGGACGTGCCGCTGCGCATCGAGTCCCGCGAGCGCGGCCTGCTGGACTCCCTGCGCCTCAGCCCCTTCAAGCTCCCCGCCTGCGGCGATGGCGAGGTCTTGATCGAGGTCAAGGCCGCCGGCATGAACTTCCGCGACGTGCTCAAGGCCCTCGCGCTCTATCCTGCCGAAACGGCGGACGCGCGCATCTTTGGCGATGAAGTGGCCGGCATCGTCCGCGCCGTAGGTCGCGACGTCACTCATGTGAAGCCCGGAGACTCGGTGTTCGGTCTGGCCGTGTTTGGCCTGGCCACCCATTCCCTGGCTCGCGGTGGCGATGTGCGGGTCATGCCCGCCGGTCTGTCCTATGAAGCCGCCGCCACTCTGCCCGTGGTCTTCATGACCTCCTGGCACGCGCTGCACACCGTCGCGCACCTCAGCGAAGGAGAGCGCATCCTGGTGCATGCAGGCGCTGGCGGCGTCGGCATGGCCGCCATCCAGATCGCCCATCATCTCGGCGCGGAGGTCATCGCCTCCGCCGGCAGCCCCGGCAAACGGGCGCTGCTCAAGACCCTCGGCGTGCGCCACGTCATCGACTCACGGCGCGCGGACTTCACCGAGGCCGTCATGGAGATCACCGGTGGCAAAGGCGTGGACGTGGTGCTGAACTCCCTCGCCGCGGAGGCCATTCCCATGGGCCTCGCCTGCCTGGCGCAGTTCGGCCGCTTCATCGAGATTGGCAAACGGGACATCTACCAGAACTCCCGCATCCCTCTCTGGCCGCTGCGCAAGAACGCCTCCTTCCATGTGGTGGCCATGGACGCCATCTTCAGCGGAGATGAAGCAGGCACGAGCAAGATCTTGAAGACCGTGGCAACGCTGGTCGATCAAGGCGCGCTTCACGCCCTGCCCTTCCGCTCCTTCCCAGCCTGCCGCATTGATGCCGCCTTCCGCCTCATGGCTCAGGGCAGGCACACCGGCAAGGTCATCGTCTCCTTCCCCACCCCCTTCGTGCCCCGCCGTGGCGAGCCGCTGGTGTCTGGCTTCGAAGTGAAGACGGACGGTGCCTACCTGATCACCGGCGCCTTTGGTGGCTTCGGCAAAGTCCTGGCCACCTGGCTGGCCGACTGCGGCGCACGCCATCTCGTGCTCACCAGCCGCAAAGGCGCCAGCACGCCCGAGGCTGCCGCCTTTGTGAAGGACCTGGAGGCACGTGGAGTGGAAGTCCAGGTGGTGGCGGCCGATGTCGGCTCCGCCGCGGATGTGAAACGCCTCTTCAAGGACATCAAGGAGTCCGGACAGAAGCTGCATGGCGTCTTCCATCTGGCGATGGTGATCGATGACGCGCCCATGGCATCACTCAACCGCGAGCGCATGCACAGCGTCATGGCGCCAAAGGCCTACGGGGCCTGGCTGCTGCATGAGGCCACGGCCGAGCTGCCGCTGGACTGCTTCGTCATGTTCTCCTCGGTCTCCAGCATCTTTGGCAATCCGGCGCAGGCCAACTACGCCGCCGCCAATGCCTTCCAGGACGCGCTGGCGCATCATCGTCAGGCCCTCGGCCTGCCTGCGCTGGTCGTGAACTGGGGCGCCCTGGGTGGCGAAGGCTACGTGGCGCGCAATGAACGCGTCGCCGAGTTCCTCGCCCGTCAGGGCACCACGGCGCTCTCTCCCCGCGAAGTCGTCGGCCTGCTGGAGACCTTCCTCGCGGCCGGTGTCACGCAGGCGATGGCGCTGCGCGTGGACTGGGCCAAGTGGCGGCAGTCCTTCCGCAGCAGCCAGGAAAGCCCGCTCCTGGAGCGCGTCTTTGCCGCAGGGGTGGAAGGCACCGAAACCACCGGTGGCAAGAGCGACTGGCGCCGCAAAATCGAGTCCGCCGCTCCCGAGGAGCGCACCGGCATCGTCGGCCAGGCCGTGCGGGATGTGGTCGGAGGTGTCTTGAGGGTGAAACCCGAAACGCTGCGCGATGACCAGCCGCTGACGGATCTGGGCCTCGACTCGCTGATGGCCGTGGAGATCGAAAACTCGATCGAAAGCGCCATCGGCGTGGCCCTGCCGCCCGCGAGCCTCATGCGGGCGCGAACCATCGGCCAGATCGTCACCTTGATCGCCGAGCACGTGGGAGGCACCGCCGCAGCACCGGCGGCACCGGCACCTGTGCCGCAGGCGGAACCCGCCTCGGCGGAGGAAGTGGACCTGGAGGCTCTCTCTGATGAAGAGATCGACCGCCTCCTGGAAGACGAGTCCGCCCATGAAGACCTCGCAGCAAACTGGAACACCGACACTGAAATCATCCCATGTCACAAGTCCAAGATACTCGAACGCGCCTGAAGCAATGGCTGGAGAGCGGGGAGGCCCGCCTCCAGCCGCTGACACTCCCCCAGCGTGAGCTGTGGGAGGCGGCACCGGTGCCCGCTGGCGATCCCTCCAACCACATCTGCGCCTTCATCAATGTCCGCGGCCCCATCTCCCAGCAGGGGTGCGAGGCGGCGGTGCAGAAGGTGGCGGACCGCCAGGAGGCGTTTCGGATCTCCTTTCTGCCCGGCAAGGAGCAGCCGGTGCAGTTGATCCGCCGCAGCAGCCGGCAGGTGCTGCACTTTCAGGAACTGACGGACAAGCAGCAGCATCCGGAAGCACTGGAGGAACTGGCGCAGCCGGTCTTCCGCACACCGTTTGACATGGTGGGCGGGCCGCTCGTCCGCTCCGTGGTCTTCCGCCGCTCGGCGGAGGATCATGTGCTGGTCGTGGCCATCCACCACGCCATCGCCGATGGCTGGACCCTGGGCGTCTTTGTGCAGGACCTGTTTGCAGCGTATCTGCTCGGGCTGAAGGGCGGCACGGCGCTGCCGCCGGTGCCCCTGTCCTATGCGGACTGGGGCGCGCAGGAGCGTGCCTTCTGGCAGCCCGCCCTTCTGGCAGAACGTGGTATGTTTTGGAAAAAGGCGCTGGAGGGAATCACGCCGCTGTGGCAGTCCCCCGCCGGACTCACGGACGCTTCACGCACGCGGCTGCGCTGGGTTTCCTCCGTGCCTGCCCCGCTCGTGCGCACCGTGCGGGAGATCGCCAGGCGCAACGGCGCCACGCTCTTCAGCACCATGCTGGCGGCGTTTCAGGTGACACTGTCCAAATGGACCGGCAAGGAGGACATCCTGGTGGGAACTCCGGTGGCAAACCGTGGCAAGCCCGCCGTGCGCGAGTCCATGGGCTACTGCGCCGGCATCGTGCCGCTGCGCGGGCGCATCGATCCCGACCGCACCTTTGCCGAACGCGTGCGCACGGTGCATGAGAGCACGGTGGACGCCTTTGCCAATGCCATGCCCTTTGCGGAGCTGGTGAAGGCGCTCGGAGTTCCGGTGACTCCGGGCTGCAATCCGGTGTTTCAGGTGCGTTTTGCGCTGCAAAACCACCCGGTGCCGGATATTTCCGTGAACGGCATGTCCCTGCAGCTGCGCATGCGCTCCACGGGCACCTGCCGCTTTGACGTGGCCTGCGAGCTCACCGAGGAGGGCGAATCTCTGGAGGTGGTGTGGCTCTACCGGCCCGACCTCTTCACCGCGGAGGACATCCAGGCCCTGCACCGCCTGTATCTTGGCCTGCTCATGAGCGTGTGCAACACGCCTGAGATTCTGACCGCAGCCCTCATGACCACCCTGTGATGAGCACCCTGCCCAAGAGCGCCAGCCAGATGGAACCGCACGAGCCGCACTGGATCAGCCGTTCGGCCTTCCAGATCGTGGTCATCCTGTTTTTCATGACGGAGGGCGTGATGATATGGCTGCTGCAGCGTCATGCCTCTCCATGGCTCCTGATTCCATGCGTGCTGGTGGCCGCGCACCTGATGCATGGCGCGGCGGTGGGTTTTCATGAGGCGACTCATGGCCTGCTGCGCAAGAACCGGAAGCTGAACGAATTTGACGGCGTGCTGCTGGGAACCATGAGCTTTTTGAGCTTCAGCCTGTACCGTGCCGCGCACCAGCTGCACCATATGCACCTGGCTTCCGAACGTGACGAGGAGCTGTGGCCGTTTGTGCATCCGGACGTGCCGCGGTGGAAGCGCATTCTGGCGGCGGTGGTGGAGCTGACGTTTGGGCTGGGCTTCCTGCCGTTTTTGTTCATGCGCATCTTCCTGCGCAAAGGCTCGCCCATTCGCAGCAAGAAGGTGCGTCTGCGCATCTGGAAGGAGCTGGCGCTGATCGTGGTGGTGTGGACGGCAATTTTGAGCGCCACGGCGCATTGGGACGCATGGCGCTACCTTTTGTGGCTCTATGCCGCGCCGGCGTGGCTGGCGGCCAACCTGCAAAGCTGGCGCAAATACATCGAGCACGTGGGCCTCGAAGGCAGCACGGTGAACGGTTCCACGCGCAGCATCGTGGCACGCGGCTGGGCGGGCAGGCTCGTCTCCTTCACCCTGCTGCATGAGCCGTTTCACGGGCTGCACCATCTGCATGCGGGACTCCCGCATGCCCACCTGCCGCCGCTGGCGGCGGACCTGGAGCCGAAGGCGGAGGGAGAGCGCCCCCCCTTCCCCAGCTACTCACACGCCCTGGTGCACCTGGCTCGCAGCCTCGCGGATCCGCGTGTGGGTGCGCAATGGCGCCGCGCGCAGCATGCAGGCTCCTGATTTTTCCACTCCTTTCCCATGAATGCCTCCACAAGCCTCTCCAAACCTGCAGCCCGCAGAGACTGCGTCTTTGCAGCGGCCGGACTGAAGAAGGAATATGATGAAGGTCAGGTGCAGGCGCTGCGTGGTGTGGATTTCCAGATCATGCAGGGGGAGTTTGTCGCCATCATCGGGCCGAGCGGCTGCGGCAAGTCCACGCTGCTGCAGATGCTGGGGGCGCTGGACCTGCCAAGCTCTGGTAGTTTGTATTATCGGGACGAGTCGGTGCCGGATCTCAAGGATCCCTCAGGTTACCGGGCGCAACAGATTGCGTTTATTTTCCAGGCTTTTCATCTGCTGCCCACCTTCACGGCTCTGGAGAACGTGCAGATGCCGATGCTGGAGGCGAAGTGGAGCCGGGAGGAGCGGGTGGACCGGGCGCGGCAGCTGCTGAAGTCGGTGGGAATGGAGCACCGGATGGGCCACTTTCCCTCCAAGCTTTCCGGCGGGGAAAGGCAGCGGGTGGCAATCGCGCGCAGCCTGGCGAACCGTGCGCCCGTGCTGCTGGCCGACGAGCCGACGGGGAACCTGGACAGCGAGAACGCGCAGCTGATTCTGGAACTGCTGGTGCGGCTGCACCAGGAGCAGAGCATGACGGTGGTAATGGTGACCCACGACCTGGAAATCGCGCAGAAAGCATCGCGGATTATTGCGATGAAAGACGGCAGAATTGTGTCGGATTCCGCAAAAAATTAAGACAAGTTAACCATGAGTTTTTTAACCATCATCATGCGCGGATTGTGGCGGAGGCCGGTCCGGACGGGACTGACCTTGATCGGCATTGCCATCGGCATCGCGGCGGTGGTGGCGCTGGTGGGGATCTCGCGAGGGTTTGAAAAGAGCTGGGGTGCGGGCGCGAAGGAGCGGGGCATCGACATTGTGGTGAGCACGCTGAGCAGCGGGCTGACGCCGAAGCCTTTCAGCAGCGAGGTGCGGGACCGCATCGCGAAGATGCCGGAGGTGGCAATGACGTGCTCGGTGTTTGTGGACCTGACGAGTGTGGAGAGCGCGTCGATGATGATGGTGTCCGCACGGGAATGGGGCGGCTTTTCATGGAACAATCTCAAACTGCTTTCCGGACGCATGCCAAAGGATGCGATGGAGCCCGCTGTCGTTCTTGGCCAGACGGCAGCGGAGTCTTTGAAGAAGAAGATCGGGGATCCGCTGCAACTTGAGACGAAGGAGCTCACGGTGGTGGGGATCTTTGACGGCGGGGCGCTGGTGGAAAATGGCTCGGTGGTGCTTTCGCTTCCGCTGTTTCAGGAGATCACGGGAAACGAGGGGAAGCTGAACATCCTGGATGTGCGGGCGGCGCAGAGGCTGGATGAGGCGGGAATGCGGGCGCTGTGCGAGAAGATCAACGCGACCGCGCCGGAGGCGAAGGCGGTGATCGCAAGCGAGCACATCAAGGACAGCGAGGCTTCGAAGTTTATCCGCGCGATGAGCTGGGGGACTTCCCTGCTGGCGGTGGTGGTGGGAGTGCTGGGGGTGATGAACACAATGCTGATGACGACGTTTGAGCGGAAGCAGGAGATGTGCATTCTGCTGGCCATCGGATGGAAGCGGGGGCGCATCCGGCGGATGATTTTATGGGAATCTGCGCTGCTGGGATTTCTGGGTGGCGTGGTGGGCGTGGTGATCGGCGTGGCGGGTGCGAAGATGACGGAGCAGATGCCGTCTGTGCACGGTCTGCTGGAGCCGGACCTGAGCCTGCAGCTGGTGGTGACGTCCGTGGCCATCTCGATCGTGGTGGGCGTGGTGAGCGGGCTGTACCCGGCGTGGCGGAGCTCGCGGCTGACGCCGAGCCTGGCGCTGCAGGGGTGATCTCATTTTTTAAAACAACACACTTCTTATCAATTTTTTATGAAAACGATTCTCTTACTTTTGGCGGGCGCTCTTGTGGTATGTGATACCAGAGCGCAGGAGGGCGCCGGGGAGCTGGCGGCGCGGATGAATGCGTTGCAGCAGGACGGGAGCTCGGTGATCCGGCTGAAGATGGATCTGCCACAGGGGACGCTGCAGGTGCAGATCAAGCAGCGGCGGACCGCAGGAGTGACGGAGGCGGTGTACCAGGTGCTGTGGCCGAAGGAACGCGCGGGGGAGGCGGTGCTGCTGAAGAAGAGCGGGAAGCAGGGTGCTAGCGGGGCGGTGTTTGCGCCGCCGGACACGCTGCGGACGCTGGATGCGGCGCAGATGAAGGGCACGGTGTTTGGCAGCGACCTGGCGTATGCGGATGTGGTGGAGAATTTCTTTGCGTGGGAGAACCAGGCGATCGTGGGAACGGAAAATGTGGGGAGGACGAGCTGCCAGATTCTGGAGTCGAAACCGGGCAAGGGTGACCGCTCGATCTACTCGTCTGTGAAGACGTGGGTGGATACCCGGAGGCTTGTGCCGATGAAGGTGGAGAAGTATGTGAGCGGGGGGCAGCTGGCGCGAAGGATCGACACGACGCGGGTGGTGACGCAGGACGGGCGTGCGCTGCCGGCAAACCTGACGGTGCACGATGTGCTGAAGGGAACGGCAACGGAGCTGGACGGGTCCAACATCAAGCGTGGCATGTCCTTTGAGGAGGGCACGTTTTCGCCGGCGGGGCTGAAGAGCGGAATGGCTAAGCCCGAATGAGGACCGACGCGCGAATGATGAAATGACCGGGTGATGGTGCTGAGAACGGTGAACAATTTATTACGCCACTTGTTATGGTCCACTTCATTCAACTGGTGCTGCCTTTGTGTCCGAACGATCAGCAGCCCACGCCGGACAAAACGCTGCATGCGATTGTCAAGGCGGAACTGACCCGGCACTTTGGGCGATGCGATGCGCATACACGCACGCCTGCGGACGGCCGCTGGACGGAGGGCGGGCAAGGGAGGCATCAGGATCTGGTGATCTATGAGGTGATGTCGAGATTGATCGATGATCAGTGGTGGGAATGGTACCAGGAGGTGCTGGAGAAGAGATTTCGGAGAGTGCAGGTGATTGTGAGAACGCTGCCGTAGCAGTAGCTGATGGGTGGTGGACGCCCTGACTTTTGCAACGCGAAACTGACACGCAAATATAGACATGATGAACCCGACAAGTCTCGGGCAGCAATCTCAAATCAAGACAGTTGCTGAGGCCGGATTCTCCTGCCGCTGTAGTCCCAGGGCCCGTGCCACCTCAGCGTTTGCAGGTTTGGCAAAGACATCCGCCGCACTTCCTGACTGCTGCACCTGACCGCCATGCATGACGACGAGCTGATCACCCAGCAATCTCGCTTCGGCGCGGTCATGGGTGACGAGGATCACGGGCAGATCCAGGCTGCGAAGCTGCTGGCACAGGTCGTCACGCAAATCCTCACGCAAGGCCGTGTCCAGGGCTGAAAGCGGTTCGTCAAGCAGGAGCAAACGCGGACGACGTACGATGGCGCGGGCCAGGGCCACACGCTGCTGCTGGCCACCGGAAAGCTCACGCGGCAGCATTTTTCCGAGACCGGCGATGTCGTAGCGCAGCATGATCTCCTCCACCCGCGAATGGCGCTCACTCTTCGGCAGTGCGGCGAGGGCATAGCCGATATTTGCGGCCACGTCGAGGTGCGGAAACAACGCGTAGTCTTGAAACACAAACCCGATGCCGCGCTGCTGCGGTGTGAGACACACTCCGGCCTTCGCATCGAGCCACGTTTCGTCGCCAAATCGAATCTCACCCTTCTCGGGGCGCTCCAGACCAGCGAGACAGCGAAGCACCGTGGTCTTTCCGCATCCCGAGGGCCCGAAGAGCACGGTCACGCTGTGCGCATCGCATCGCAGGCTGGCGCTGCCGTGAATAACCGCGCCGCCTGGATAATGCTTGATGAAATCGGCGGTCAGCGTCCCGGCCATGGGTGGAGAATTCGACGTTGAAGAGCGTAGGTGAGCGAAAGCACGGCAAACGAGAAGAGCAGCATGGCCAGCGCGGTTTGATTCGCGGCGGCATAGTTCAGAGCCTCCACTTCATCATAGATGGAAACGGAGATCGTGCGCGTCACGCCTGGCAGATTGCCGCCGACCATGAGCACCACGCCAAACTCCCCCATCGTGTGCGCAAAACTCAGCACCACGCCCGCCAGCACCCCCGGCCACGCCAGCGGCAGCACCACGCGGCGGAAGGTGCCCAAGCGTCCAACACCCAGGCACCACGACGCCTCGACCATCCGACGGTCCACCGTCGCAAAGGCGCTCAAGAACGGCTGAACGGCAAACGGCAGGCTGTAGAGCACCGATGCGATGAGCAGCCCCTGAAATGAAAACGGCAGGCGCTGACCGAATACGCTCTCATAGAAACGTCCCACCGGACTGTGCGGGCCGATGGCCATCAGCACATAGAAGCCGAGCACCGTCGGTGGCAGCACCAGCGGCAGCGCCACGACGGCCTCCAGCAAAAAACGCCAGCGCCAGCGCGTGTTCACCAGCCACCACGCCAGCGGCAGGCCGAGCGCGCTGAGAATGCAGGTCGTGCAGGCAGAGAGCCGCAGACTCAGGGTGACAGCCTGCCAGTCCATGTCACTTCGCAGGCAGCTTGAATCCGTGACGCTGCAAAACCTTGCCGCCCGCCTCGCCGAGCACGAAATCGCGGAACGTGCGGGCCGCATCAGCGTTCGGCGTGCGTTTCAGGATGACCATGCCCTGCTCGATGGCAGGAAACGCATCTGCAGGCACCTCCCACCAGCGGCCTTTGTCCTTCATCTTGTCAGACACCGCATGCGAGAGCGCCAGGAAACCGATGTCCGCCGCGCCGCTCTCCGTAAATTGCGCCGTCTGCGAGATGTTCTCCCCCAGCACGAGCTTCGGCTCTGCCTGCTCATAGACCTTGAGCGATTTCATTGCCGCGACCGCCGCCACGCCATACGGAGCCAGCTTTGGATTCGCGATGGCGATCTTCTTCACCGCAGGATCGTTCAGGGCAGCGATGCCAAGCTTCTCCACATCGAGTGGCGAGGACTTCGGCACCCATAGGACGAGTCCGCCGATGGCATACGGCGACACCTTTCCATCCAGCGCCAGTCCTGCTTTCGCCAGTTTGTCCGCGTACTCCATGTCAGCGGCAAGGAACACATCAAAGGGGGCTTCATTCTGGATCTGCGCGACGAACTTGCCCGAGGAGCCATACGTCGCCTTCACCGTCACCTCGGGATGCGCCGAGCTGAACTCCTTCAGAACATCCTCCATCGCAAACTGCACGCTGGATGCCACCGCGATGGTCAGCGTGCTGGTTTCCGTCTTGCCTGCGGGGGACGAGGCAGGGCGGCACGCACTGAAAATGCAGGCGCAGGTGAGGAGCAAAGCGGCGTGGCGTCGTTTCATCAGAGCTGGGTTGGAAATCAAACCGAGAGCATTTCGCCCGTGTGGCTCGCGTCATAGCCCGGCAGTTCGTCGATCAGACGGCGATGCGCCCGGCTGCGCAGCAGACGAATGAGCGCCTGCACTCGCGGATCACGCTCCATCGCGGCGGGAAAGCACAGATCGAGCGATTCATTGCGCACGGGAAGAAACCGCAGCCCTGCATCCTCGGCGCACAGGCGCACACAGACGCCCGCCTCCGCCCACCCGCCGCGCACGGCTTCCACGACGGCCTGATGACTCAGCATCACCCGCTTTGATTCACGCGGCTTCTCCAGCAGATTGTCCAAGCACTCGCGTGCCGCAGATCCAGGCTCGCGCATCGCCCACTGGCGCACCTGCCTGGCGCACACCGACACGCTGCGTGTGTGATCATCGGCCGGCAGCACGATGCCTTCCTGCCAGTCCGCGCTGCGCAGCAGGCGATAACCGCCGCCGAGATTCGTACGCACCGTCTCCGCATTGCGCTCCGGTTGTTCCACCGTCGAACGATGCAGCGCCGCGACATGCACCACACCACGCTTCAAAAGCTCCAGCGCCGCACCACCACCACGCGGGAATGCCAGCAGACGGAACCCCGATGCCGCCGCGTATTCCGCCGCCAGCAGTCCCGCCGCCGGGTCACATCCGGCCAGCACGAGCGTTTGCGCCGCATCCCAGTCGCCGCGCTCATGCAGCACCTTGTCACGACAGATGCCGTCATGCGACCATGCGCTGCCCTGCAGCGTCTCCACGGGGTACAGCCACTTCTTCCCGCCCACCTCCGCCTCCCAGTAGCGATTCGTGTCAAAACGCGGCTCCCAGGCCCACGCGGAGCCTTCGCCATGCTTCGCCCCGCCTGAGCCAAACAATTCCTCCACGCTGCACTCCAGCGCCTTCGCCACCGCCAGCGCCGCCGTGACTGAAGGCGTCAGCCGCCCCGCCTCAATGGCGCTCACCGAACTGCGTGGGATGCCCGAGGCTTCCGCCAGCTCATCCTGCGACCAGCCGCGGGCTTTCCGGCGTTCCGCCACAGGATGCGTCTGTGAAATTGTTTTTGACATGATCCTGTCTTTTTATGACAGGATGCTAGTGATGTCAATGCCTCCCTCCCTTCGTGCCTTCCTGGCATCCCTCTCGCTGCTGCTATTTGCTTTCGCAGCCCCGGCAGCCGAAACCGCCTTCAAGCCCGTCATCACGCGCAGCACGGCGGCCAATCGCATCGCGGAGAAGCCTGAGTATGCGCATGCGTTCAGCAATGACGTGGACTGGCTGGAGGTCGGCTTTGAATCACGCACGCGTTATGAGGTGCGCGGCAATGACTACACTTCAGCCCTGCTCTCTGATGACGCGCTCGTCACTCGCAACCTGCTCTACCTCGGCGTGAAGAAGGCGCTCGATCCGCTGCGCCTCGTGTTCGAGTTGCAGGACTCGCGCCGCTTCTTCAGCGATTTATCCGCCAATTCGAATGTGTCCGACACTCTGGAACCGTTGCAGGCTTATGCGCAGCTGTATTTCGAAAACGCAGCCGGCGACGCACCTCTGAGCCTCAGCTTTGGCCGCATGGCCTTCGACTGGGCCGACCGCCGCCTCATCTCACGCAATCGCAACCGCAACACGATCAGCGCCTTCGATGGCATCCGCCTGCGCATCGGCAGTGAAAATGCGCCGTGGGAGATCGATGCCATCGCCGTGCGTCCCGTGACGCGCAGCATACAGAATCTCGACCAGTCCACCGATGACCTCATGCTCTACGGCCTCGCCGCTTACTGGCGTGGCTGGTCGCCGCATGTCGTGCTGGAGCCCTACTGGCTCTGGCTGGATCAACGCGAGGCCGGCACCATGGCCCAGCGGAGAAATCTGCACACGCTCGGCCTGCATGCTTTCGGCCAGTGGGGCAAGGCGAACGCGTGGGACTACGATCTGAGCCTCGCCGGACAATGGGGATATTCAGGCGGACTCGCACAACGCGCCTACGCAGGCCATGCCGAGGCCGGTTACACCTGGAGCACCGCATGGAAGCCACGTCTCGGCCTCTGGCTCAACTACGCCTCCGGCGACAGCAGCGCCACCGACAAGAGCAACCAGCGCTTCGACCCGCTATATGGCGCGACGTATTCGTTCTACGGCTTCAGCAGCTACTTCAGCTGGCAGAACATCATCAATCCCGCGCTGCGCCTCAGCTTCCAGCCTGTGAAGACGCTCAAGTGCGAGATCATCCATCGCGGCATCTGGCTCGCCTCCTCGACCGACTCGTGGGTGAAAGCCGGACGCCGTGATGCCACCGGCAGCAGCGGCAGCTACGTCGGCCAGGAGCTCGATCTGCGCTTCGTCTGGCAGCTCAGTTCATTCTTCGACATCGACTTCGCCTACGCGCACTTCTTCCCCGGCACCTTCGTCAAAAACACTGGCGCAGCACCTCCCGGGAACTTCATGCAGGTCGCGGGAACGCTGAGGTTTTGACGTGAGACAGGCTGCTGTGGCTGGCTCGGCGAAGAGAGCGCTGCGTGCTTGTTCGGTTTTTTTGATGGCCTGGAAAGCGAGAGTGTTCGCGGATGCGCCTGCCGGCCCCAGGTTTTTATCCTGCTGGTGGATGAGGGGGGCATAAGAGGGGCGATGCGGGAGGGGAGTACACGGCCAGGAGGGGGGCGGGAGACGATTTGATGGATGATGAAACCGAAACTTACTTTCTCACATCGGGCGGATCTGATTGATCTGGCATCGTTTGATGACACCAAGGCGGTGGAGCCGTGCTGCATGCATTTGATTGACCATGGCATCGACACGGAGGTCTATGATGAAAGCGACCTGCAGTCGTTCGTGTTTTTTAACAAGCCGCGGGCGAATGTGAAGCTGCAGGTGAAGGAGGAGGACTATGCGGAGGCGGTGGAGCATCTGATCGAATTTGAGCAGCAGCACCCGGAGATGGCGTCGTCGATCTATTCGTGCCCTGAATGCGGATCGTTTGCGGTGGAGTATCCGCAGTTTTCGCGGAAATTCATGACTCCGCTGCTGCTGGAATGGATGAGCCACCTGGGGCTGTTCAAGAAGCAGTGCTACTGCCGCAAGTGCCACGCGATGTGGCTGCCGACCCAGCGGCATGAGATCAATCCACGCCATCTGCGGGCGCACGCGGACATCCTGGTGCCGCCTCCGGCATGATGGCGGATTTTGGCGTGGCTGCCATGGGCGTCGAGTCAATGGCGGTCGCAGGTGATTCGAGCGACGAAATGAACCAAGACGAGAAGCAACCTTCAACCTGATCTAGCAATGAAACTTCGCGTGACCCCCAACTACCGCCGCAGCACCGAGATGGAGGCTGAGGCCATGATCAATGAAGGCGGAGCGATCCGCCAGCCCAGCATGCGGGAAGCGGACCGGGCGCTGGCCCATCTGCGTGCGCCGGGTGTGCGGCCGTTCTGGGTGAAGTATCTGCCGAGCCCGGTGACGGTGTTCTTTGCAAGCTTTGCCACGAGCCTGGTGGTGGCGCTGCTGATCAACCGGCCGCATGAGAAGGCATGACGGGAGGAAAGACCAGCGGGAATGAAGCGACGGCGACGGATGCTGCGTCCGCGTGGGTGGAACGATGGCTGGAGCGGAAGGGGCGGCTGAAGTGGCCGCTGCGGATTTCGGAGGCGTTTTTTGTGAAGCACCGGCTTCTGGGCTGGCTGCGACGGGTGTGGCGGATGTTCTGGGCGGCGGGAATGAAGTTTTTGGCGATCGACGGGGACCAGCAGGCCGCGGCGTTTGCGTATTACGCGTTTTTCGCGCTGTTTCCGCTGATCCTGCTGTTTGTGACGGTGGGCTCGCAGATCTGGGACCATGACACGGTGGTGAGGTATCTGATCGAGAACCTGGGGCAGTACACGCCGTTTAACAGTGCGGACCGGAGCAAGGTGGATGCGGCGATCCATGGGATCGTGGATGTGCGCGGGGGTGTGAGCGCGCTGGCGATGGTGGGGCTGACGTGGAGCGCCTCGCGGTTTTTTCATACGATGGTGCGGGGTGTGAACCGGGCGTGGGACACGATCGAGTACCCGTGGTGGCAGCTGCCGCTGCACAGCCTGATGATGCTGCTGCTGGTGGCGAGCGCGCTGTTTCTGGGGGTGCTGGTGCCGCTGGTGGTGGGCTACGTGCGCCGCACGGTGGTGCTGCAGGACGCGACGGTGGGAGTGACGTTTGAGGTGATCCTGCTGCTGGTGCCGACGCTGCTGCTGTTTTACGGGCTGAGCATGCTGTACAAGTTTTCGCCGAGGCGGCGGACGGTGTTTCGGGAGGTGGCGTTTCCGGCGTTTCTGACGACGATCCTGCTGCAGGTGTGCCGGCAGCTGTTTGAACGGTATGTGTATGAACTGAGCAACTTTAACACGGTGTACGGGGCGTTTGCGGTGGTGGTGGTGCTGCTGATGTGGATCTACCTTTCAGGGGTGATCATTATTTACGGGGGATGTTTGTGCGCGGCGCAGGCGCGAGTGTTTGGGGGCGGGAGGCGGTATGCGATGGCGCATGTGCGTGCGGGGGGCGGGGCGCGCGGGGAGAGGCGGAGGTGAGATGGGAGATGGGTGGGGACACCGGGAGGGATGGAGTATGGGGGGACGCGTGGCTGCGGCGGTGGGGCGTGAAGACGCTGCTGGTGAACGCGGTGTGGAAAGAAGGCGATGGGTTTGCTTCCATGGGTGCGCTTGCAAAACCCAGGGGAGCACTCGCTATCGCTCGGCACCCCTGGGCTCAAGTACGGAAAGCCGTTGGCCTTCGATGCGGGATCGCCAGGCTGTTGGGCAGGTGTTCCTAGGCTGGGGGGCTGGGAGATGAGGGAGCGTTGATCGACAGACAGGTGTGTCTTTCGTACTTTCTGCTGGCTGGGCTGTTGGAGTCGTGATTTGGGATGAGGTGAGACTGCTGATGCTGAATGCTGGTGCCGCACGTGCTGGCTGGGGTGGAGCTGACGGGACGCGAGCGGGTGGTTGGGGCGGCCCCTCACCCGGCCTCTCCCCAGAGGGAGGGTTGTGTTTTTTTGGAGGGGTTTCGATGGGGAGAGGAGGGATTAGGATGTTCCCTCTCCTGGGATGGCTTAATGGCAGGATGTGGTGGTTTGTGCTGTGCGGGAGAAAAAAGAAAACCCGTCCGGGGGTCGGACGGGTTTTCGGGGGTTTTAAAGTGAGAGTGAGATGTCGGCGGGGAGATTATTTGCCGGCGAGCTCTTTGACCTTGTCGAGGTGGGCGCGGAGGGTGGGGAGGGTCTTGGTGGCCCAGGCCTTCACATCGGCGTCTTCGGCGTTTTTCTCGGCGTCTTCGAAGTTGGAGATGCAGTCTTTGTGGTCTTTTTCAAGCTGCTTGAGGAAGGCCTTGTCGAAGTCTTTGCCGCTGACCTTTTCGAGGTCTTCGAAGGCTTTGGCGGCCTTGGGGGTGATGACGGCGGAAAGCTGCACTTTCTTGGACTCGGCGAGGGCGGTGAGCTCGGCGTTGGCCTTGGTATGATCGGTGACGAGCATGGTGGCGAGGTCCTTGACGTCGGTGCGTTCGGCCTTCTGGGTGCCGAGGGTGGCGATCTTGACTTCAGCCATGCCATCGGCGCCGGCCATCTTGACGAATTTTTCATCGGAGGCCTTGAGGGCGGAGGTGGAGTCAGCGGCGCTGACGAGGGATGTCAGGTTTCCGACTGCGGCGAAGGCGAGCAGAAGGGCGAAGGTGAAGGGGTTTGATTTCATGGTAGGTGTATGGGTTGTTTTTTGGTGGAGGGGTTCGTGTGATTGATTGATGAACGAACTCCTCTCCGACTTGCATCGGCGTGAGTGATGCGGGTGGATGTGCGCATGGCACGAGGGGGGAATGGCGTGCGTAAGTGAAGAGAAGTCGGTTTCACTGGGGAAAAGTGATGAAAATGAGAGCGCTACCAAGAGATGCCTGAGGGGTGCCTGATGGGGCGATCAGGGATAGAGTGGATGGTGCGAGCGCGGCCTTTTCGAAGGGTTTTCCTTTTTTGATGAGCGGTGGACGGAGAGGGTATGTCTTCTTCACGCGCCCCTGCACGTGTTGGCGAGGTGGGACTTGAAGGAATTTGTGGGACGAGGGAGGGCCGGAGCAAGGAGCGCGGAATGACTGACAAGAGACAACTACTTATAAGCATCTGTAACCGCGTTATTCGTGCGATCATTCCAATGACTCGGTCCCACATGCTCTGCGGAAGTATTTCCTTTCGATCTCTATGAAGACGCGGCTGTTTCCTCGACTTGCCAGTGGCGCCATGCGTTACCTGCTTGGCGTTGGCGGCATGGCCGTGGTGCTCGGATGCCCGATGTGTCTTGCAAGCATCGAGCCGGGACAGATAACGGCGATACAGGAGAAAGAGAAAAAGTCTGAAATCCCGGTGGAACCTCCTGGGTTTCGCTACGGGGTGCTGCGCGCGTGGGTGGCCCAGGGGGGTGGAGCGGAGCACGGGTCTCAGATCCGGAGCGAACGAATGGGCGTGGGGGACGTGCTGGTGGTGGAGGTGAAGAACTTCAACGGCTGGCTGATCGACCGTGTGGACAATCTGCATGCGGTGGACGCGCAGTTCATGAAAGGGGCGAGCGGTGCGCTGCAGGCCATCATCCGCAACGGGCGGCTGAAGCTGGCGCTGGACGCGCGCCAGGTGGCGAACGCGGCGCAGCAAGGGAAGCTGGATGAAGCACAGATTGAGGAGTTCATCGACGGGGGTGTGCTGACGGCGGAAGACGAGACGAAGATTCACGAGCTGAGGAAGGAGCCTCCAGCGCAGGGTCTCGCGCGCCACCCGCTGAGCGGGAAGCGCCCGGAGCTGGCGGCGGAAGATGTGGTGGAGGAAGTACTGAAGCTGCCGAGCTTTCAGGGGCTGGGGAGCAGCCTGCAAGGCGAGGCGAAGACGACGCCGGAGAAGACGGCGGTGCTGATCCAGGAGGCGCCAAAAGTTTTCAACGAGCTGATGCGGAAAAAAGCGTCTGAACTGAAGCTGCTGATCAATGACCTGGTGCTGACCGGTGCGACACCCACAAACGCGGAGGTGGAGGTGACGAACCGACGCGCAGGTAAAACTGCCAACGATGACTACTTATGGTACTTCTTTTCCTTGGAGGAGAACGAGTTCAACACGGATGTCTGGCAGCAGCTGAGAAAGCGCATCCTGCTGGAGGAGAGCATCAAGCTGACCCTGAACTGCCCCTTTGACGGACGGCCGTACCCGCTGGAGACGGCGATCGAGTATGTACCTCAGGGCGGCAAGATCCAAGAAGGCCATTATGAAATGCGGCTGGTGATCATCAGCCCGGGAAAACTGAGAACAGCGGTGCTGATCATGATTGTGTGCCTGGGGATCTTTTACATGGGTGCGGGGCGGACGGACCTGATCCGGGACACGCTGGGAAATCTGCGTCCGGACGGCATCCTGCCCTACAGCCTGGCACGTGCTCAGATGGCGTTCTGGTTTATCCTGGTAGTGGGTTCGTTTCTGTTTCTGTACATTTCATTGAGCAAGATTCCCAAACTGAATGACACGTGCCTGTGGCTCATCGGCATCGGCGCGGGAACGGCGCTCGGGGCGGCGGTGATCACGGAGGACCGCAGCAGGACAGGAGGCGGGAGCCAGGCATGGCCGCGGGCGCGGAATGAGGGGGAGAAACGCCACGAGTTCATCGCGCGACTGAGGGCGGAGGTGGTCAGACTGCGGAAAGTGAGGGATGCGGACAAGACCAGCCTGGAGAACGAGATCATGGCCCTGGAAGAGCTGATCAGCACCACGAAACAGGAGCTGAATCAGGCGAAGGACCACGAGCGGCCGAGGCTGGTCCAAGCGATGGCGGATGTGGAGGGAAAGATCCGAGCCAAGGAGGTGAAGCTGGCAACGGCCGCCGAGGGCGAGAGAAAGGCCATTGAGGATCAAATTGACGCCGAAAAGAGGGAGCGCTCCGAGATGGTGAAAGAGCTGGCGGCTGCCGACGAAAAGATCGAGGGGCTGCGTTCTGCTCTGAGCCGCTTGAAGGCAGAAGCCACGCGGCTGAGCACGAGTCTGGCGCTGGCGCGAATCGGAACGAGTCCGGAGAGTCTGGCGGAGCTGGAAAGATTGGAGGCGCAGCTGGCCAAATGCGGGCTGCAGAGCAGGAACGCGGTGATGAGGGTTCTGGATGACTGGATGACGGAGGATGACCATTACAGCTTTCACCGCTACCAGATGCTGATCTGGACGCTGGTGCTGGGGGTGGTTTTCATCCTGAATGTGAGCGTGACGCGCGCGCTGCCGGTTTTTGATGCGACGCTGCTGGCCCTGCTGGGGATTTCCAATGGCACCTACCTGGGCTTCAGACTGCCAGCGGTGATGAAGAAGCAGTGCGCCTGAGGGGGTGGAAAGAGGCGCGGGGTGGCGCGCCGGAGTATCAGAGATTGGCTTCGCGATTGACCCATTCGACGGCGGCGCGGACGAGCTCCGGGGCGGTCTTGAGGTGGAGCTTCTCTTTGATGTGGGCGCGGTGGGTTTCGACGGTTTTGACGCTGAGGAAGAGGCTGCGGGCGATCTCGCGGGTGCCGCGGCCTTCGCCGACAGCACGGAAGATTTCGAGTTCGCGGTCGCTGAGCTGCTCGACGGAGGAGGTGCCGGGCTCGGCGATGCGGCCGGTGAGAAAGGTATTGAGAAGGCGGCCGCCGATGGCTTCGGAGAGGTAGAGGCCGCCGCCGAGGACGCGACGGATGGCCTCGATGACTTTGTCCGAGGAGGCGGCTTTCATGACGTAACCCCGTGCGCCGGCACGGAGGGCGCGCTCGGCATAGGTGGACTCCTCATGCATGGAGATCATGAGGGCGGGAAGCTGAGGATGCACGGCACGGATGGACTTCATGAGCTCGATGCCGTTGGTGCCCTGAATGGAGATGTCCAGGGTGACGATGTCGGGGCGGAGTTCGTCGACGGCGCTGAGGGCCTGGGCGGCGGAGCAGATCTCTCCGCAGACTTCGAGATCGGGCTCGTGATTGATGAGCTGGATGATGCCGTTGCGGAAAATGGGGTGGTCATCCACGATGAGGACCCGGCGTTTTTTCGGCGCGGCTGCGGGTGCCGGCGAGGCGGGTTTTTGGGCAGAGGCTTTGGAAGATGCTTTCGCCATGATAGGCAGAGTGGAGGCTAAAAGCAGACAGGATGCAAGGTGGCAATGCTCAATTTGGGCGGGGATATTTTGCCGGGGTGCGGGGCGGCTGGGCTGCGGGGGACGGGTGCTGGTGTGGAGACGCAAATGGGCGGGAGCGGAGGGTTTGAGATTGGGGGTATGTTTGGGGGGTGTTGTCGCGAAGGACGCTTCACGATGGCTAAAGCCGGTGCGACAATACGGCGCTGGCTTGCTTGGAAGGTGGGGTGTTTACGAAGGCTCTCCCGCGCTCCTTCAGAGCGCGACCTTGAGAGGGATGGTCACGCACCTAAACCCAGGGCTTGCGCCTTGGGCTGAGTCCGGCGGGCCTTTGGGCATACCGCGAGAACTTGCGGGTCCTTGGCAGAGAGCAAGGTGCTTGCGCGTCTTCGGCCTAGCGGAGGTCTTTTGTGGGCCGGTCAGATGGTCACGGTCGCTGTTATTTCACCTAACCGTTTTCAACTGCTCGTGGTTCGAGCTCGGGTCATCTGCCGATTTCTTGAAGAGGGCGACTGTGGCGGCGGTCCCCTTCCCTGGCTGCAGGGAGGGGAGCTGGAAAGGGGAAGGCCGGTCTGAGCGGGGCTTTTGCTGGCGATGCGTGACCTTCAACGGAGTGGCATTGGGTGCCTGGAGATGTGCCGGGAAGAAGGGCACTCCGTTGAGGGCGGTTGTTCGCAGCGATGTTGTGGGGGTGCAGCCAAAAAAGATTGGTTGCAGGGCAGCTGGCAGGGTGCGCGAGAAACGCGCGGATGAGGGGTCAGGCCATGACTGCGGTGAGACCGATGGCGCTTTCACGCGGGCCGGACCAGTCGAGACGATGACCGACGATGCATGGCGGGAGGTCGTTGGCCTGGTAGAGGGATTTGAGCCCGCAGAGGACGCCGAGGCTGACGCGGCCGTCCGCGAGAGACTGGGAGTTTAGCAGGCATTGGGCGCACATTGCGGTGCCTTTCCAAGGGCAGGCCCAGGAGCAGGGTTTAAGCGCATGGCTGGTGGACATGGTGGTGGTTGGGGGGGTGGGTGGTGGAGGAGGGGCTAAGCGATGAAAGCGGCGGGTTCGTTGCGGGTGATTTCCTTTTCTGCCTGGGACCAGTTGTGCTCGTGGGTGCCGTCCGGGCAGCCCTGCTGCTGCCAGATGTGGTAGGCGCGCGCGGCGATCTGATCCTGCAATGAAGGAACGAGGGAGTCGGTGGCGATGGAGTTGGAAGCGATGGAACTGGTGCCGTTGGAGTGGGCACCGTTGGAGTGGGCACCGTTGGAGCTGGCACCGTTGGAGGTCTGCGCGGGGGTGCTGTTCAGGGGGGGCGCAACGGCTGGTTTTTTGCTGCTGGCGGGGGCCTTTTTGGCGGGCGCGGTTTTGGTTGGGGATTGTGTTTTCATGGGGGATAACAGGGGGTGATTGTGCGCGTCTTATTCAATCTCAGCAATCAGGAGGGGTCCTGCTTGTGAGGTCAGGCAAACCCTGATGGCGATGCCATGGTAAAAGATGCATCTCGATAGGGGCATTTGAAGTAGCGGGCTGCGGGGCGATGCGCGGAGGCAGTGTTTTTAAAAGAAAAAAAGGGCGTGAGAGCGGTGATGCTCTCACGCCCCGTGGGGGGCTTCAGGTTTGGGGGGAAAGGATTTATTTACTCGACGTCGACGAGCTCGGCGGCTTCCACGTTGATGGTGGTTTCGGCGAGTTCGGTGAGCTTTTCGTCGGTGGCGCGCTCTTCATCGAGGGTCTCGGTGAGGATGCGGACGGTGTCGCCGTAGCCGAGGCACTCGGCGAGGGCGCGGGCGGTGCCGTAACCGGCGATCTCGTAATGCTCGACACGCTGGGCCGCGCCAATGAGGGCGGCATCGCGGACGACGTCTTCGGCGTCTTCGCTGATGAGTTCGCTGCCTTCCTCGATGAGGCCTTCCATGGCTTTGCAGCGATGGCCGGTGAGCTTGCAGCCGAGGATTTCGGCGATTTCTTCGAGGCGGGTGACGTGGTTTTTGGTCTCCTCGAGGTGCTCTTCAAAGCCGGCGCGAAGGTCTTCGTTGGTGGCGGCTGCGGCCATCTTGGGAAGGGCTTTGACGAGCTGATTTTCGGCGCTGTAGAGGTCTTTGAGTTCGTGAACGAGGAGGTCCTGGAGCGTTTCAAGTTTCATGGTGTGGCGGGTGGTTTGTGTGAGCGCGAAGGTTTCGACTCGTGGGAGGGGGATGGCTGTCAGGGCGGTGGATGATTCGGCGGATGAGGGGCCTTAGGGGGTGAGCCTGAGAGGTGCTGGATGACGGGAGCGCAGGGTGATGGCGCTGGGTTTATCGGGGGCGCGATTGTTTGAGGATCGTGGAGGACGTTCGAAAGCGCCGGAGGGCCGGCGCACTCCAGGAAGCTGGCGCGATTTTTTTTGCTCCTGTGCCTTTTGTTTTCGGCGGCAGCGGTCAGGCGATGCGGCGGAGGAGTAGGAAGGAGCGCTCGGTGAGGGTGAGCTTGGTTTCGGCAGGATGCTCGGTGGGAGTGTCGAGGAAGCCGGTCTCGAGGTTGGTGTCGAGGATGAGGGACCAGCGGCTGGCGATGTGGTTGGGGAGGACGAAGTCCACGGGCAAGTGGGAGGCATTGAGGAGCATGAGGAAGGTGTCGTCATGCATGGGTGCGCCGTGCCAGTCGCGGACGTCGTGGGAGTCTCCCCAGAGGAGGACGCCCAGGGTTTTGACGAAGTGGGTGCCCCACTCTTCGTCGCTCATTTCCTGGCCGGCGGGATTGAGCCACATGATGTCTTTGACGCCTGCGCCGCGGACTTTGCGACCGTAGAAAAACTTGGGGCGGCGGAAGGTGGGATGCTCGCGACGGAGGGCGATGAGGCGGCGGGTGAAGTCGGTGAGGGACATCTCTTCGTGAGTGCGGTCCCATTTGAACCAGCTGATCTCATTGTCCTGGCAGTAGGCGTTGTTGTTGCCGTTCTGGGTGCGGCCGTATTCATCGCCACCGCAGAGCATGGGAACGCCCTGGGAGAGCATGAGGGTGGCGAGCATGTTGCGAAGCTGACGGCGGCGGAGGGCATTGACGGAGGGGTCGTCCGTGGGGCCTTCGGCGCCGCAGTTCCAGGAGTGGTTGTTGTTGTCGCCGTCGTTGTTGTTTTCGCCGTTGGCTTCGTTGTGCTTGTCGTTGTAGCTGACGAGGTCGTAAAGGGTGAAGCCGTCGTGAGCGGTGATGAAATTGATGCTGGAGTAAGGGCGGCGGCCGTCGTCCTGGTAGAGATCGCTGGAGCCGGTGAGGCGCGCGGCGAGTTCGCCGACCTGGGAGTCATCGCCTTTCCAATAGGCGCGGACGCAGTCGCGGTATTTGCCGTTCCATTCGGCCCAGCCGACGGGGAAGTTGCCGACCTGGTAGCCGCCTTCGCCGACGTCCCAGGGCTCGGCGATGAGCTTGACGCGCTGGAGCACGGGGTCCTGGTGGATGATGTCGAAGAAGCCGCCGAGCTTGTCCACTTCATGAAGGCCGCGCGCGAGGGTGGAGGCGAGGTCAAAGCGGAAGCCGTCCACATGGCACTCGGTGGTGAAGTAGCGCAGGGAGTCCATGACGAGCTGGAGGACATTGGGGTGGCGCATGTTGAGCGTGTTGCCCGTGCCGGTGTAGTCCATGTAGTGGCGCGGCGAGTCTGCGACGAGACGGTAGTAGCTGGCGTTGTCGATGCCTTTGAAGGAAAGGGTGGGACCGAGGTGATTGCCTTCGGCGGTGTGATTGTACACGACGTCGAGGATGACCTCGATGCCGGCGGCGTGGAGGTTTTTCACCATCTGCTTGAACTCGGTGACCTGCTGGCCTGCGGCGCCGGAGGAGGAATAGCGGCTGTCTGGCGCGAAGTAACCGATGGTGGAGTAGCCCCAGTAGTTGGTGAGGCCGCGGCCTTCGAGGAAGCTGTCGTTCACAAAATGGTGAACGGGCTGGAGCTCGATGGCGGTGACGCCGAGGCGGCGGAAGTAGGCGATGGCGGCGCGGGAGCCGAGGCCGGCGTAGGTGCCGCGCTGCTTCGCCGGGAGGACGGACCAGAGCTTTGAGAAGCCTTTGACGTGGACTTCGTAAATGACGGTTTCGGCCATGGGGCGGTCGATGCGGCGGTCTCCGGACCAGTCGAACTTGTCGTCGATGACGACGCAGCGGGGCATGAGGGAGGCGTTGTCGCGCTTGTCCATTTCGAAGTCTTCATTGCCGCCGATGCGGTAGCCGAACATCTCATCCTTCCATTTGAAGCCGCCGGTGAGGGCCTTGGCATAGGGATCGAGCAGGAGCTTGTTGCGATTGAAGCGATGGCCTTCCTCAGGCTTCCAGGGGCCGTGGACGCGGTAGGCGTAGAGCGCGCCGGGGCGCACATCATTGAGGTAGCCATGGAATACGTGGTCGGTCTTTTCGCGCAGCTGCTTGCGCATGATCTCGCGCTGAGGGTCCTGGGGATCGAAGAGGCAGAGCTCCACCTTCTGCGCGTGTGCGCTGAAGAGTGCGAAGTTTGTGCCGACGCCGTCCCAAGTGGCGCCGAGGGGATAGGGGTGGCCTTGTCTGACACGGAAGGAATTCATGTGCCACGAATTCGCAGATCGGGAGAAGGGCGGATGTACCTATCAGGGATGCAGGCCGATGAAAAAAGGGCGGCGTGGCGGTGAAAAGCGCCCGTGGATGGCGGAGCGGCGCGGAATCGCATACGGGCGCATGGGCGGACTGGTGAGAGTGAGATTTATATTTTCACCAGGAGATACAAATTGTGAAGGGAAAGAGGGCCGCGGGTGTCAAAGCATTCGAAACTACCATGACATGCCATGAACACACGTTACACGATTTCCGCAGGAAGTGTGGCGAAGACGGCGCGGAGGCTGCTGCTGAAGCAGCCGGAGCTGCCCGAGAGCCTGCACCATGCGCCGCTGCAGGCGGGGCCGGTGATCCGGGTGCAGGAGGGAGAGACGGGCCAGATCGAGATGATGCGCTGGGGGATCACGCTGAGATGGCTGCCCAGGCCGCTGATCACCGCCAGGTCCGAAACGATCGCGCAGAAGCCGAGCTGCCGAACCACGTATGAAACCTCCCGCTGCCTGGTAATCGCGGATTCCTTTTATGACCGGCATGGCGGAGAGAAGGCGCATGAGGTGACGGAATTTCGACTGCCGTATGACGAGCCGATGGTGTTTGCGGGCATCTGGGCGAGCCTGCCGCAGAAAAAGGGCGGCAGCACGGAGGGCTATGCGATCCTGACGACGCGGGCCAATGAGATGGTGCGCGAGGGGCAGGAGCGGATGCCGGTGATCCTGCGGCCGGCGGACTGGCACCGCTGGCTGGCGCCGGAGTCCAATCCGAAGGAGCTGGGATACCTGCTGCAGCCGTGGACGGGTACGCTGACCGCCCGCCGGACACGATTGGCGGGCTCCCTGGGAGCGGGCGAGGGCGGCGCGTAAAAGAGGAGGCGGGGGGAAAACTGAAGACGGCGGGGATTTCCTTCCGGCGCAGACTTCAGGGAGGCCCCCGGCGGGGGCGTCAGATGGAAAAAGGCAGGCCACAAGCACAAAGCCGGGAGTGCGACGAGGCACGAATCAAAAGGTTGAGGAGCGCTGCTGGAGACCCACTTCACGACGCCGAACCAACCCACTCCATGCAGGAAAGAACTTTACTGATACTCGATGGCAATGCGGAAGACCGGTCCAATGTGATCGGGCACCTGCGCTGCGATTCAAACTTTGCCTACAACGTGCTGGAGGCAGCCACCATCCGTGAAGCACTGGAAGTGCTGAAGAGCCGGCAGCCGGACTGCGTGGTGCTGTACCAGCAGCTGGCGGACGGCAACGGCCTGGACTTTCTCCGAGCCGTGGCGGACGCCCAGGGGAAGCTCCCCTTCCCTGCGATCGTGCTGACCGCAGGAGGCGGACAGGAGACGGCCGTGGCGCTGATGAAAGCGGGCGCGCTGGACTGCCTGGTGAAGACCAACGCCACTGCGGACGCGATACGGCTGGCGGTGAACAATGCCATCTACCAGATGCGGGTGGAGCGGCGGATGGAAGAGCAGCAGCAGGAGCTGAAGCGGCTGTATGCGGAGTCCAGCGTGCACAATGAAGAACTGCGCGCGGCGAATTCTGCCAAGGATGATTTCCTGGCGATGCTGAGCCACGAGCTGCGCACGCCGCTGACGCCGGTGCTCTCCCTGGTTTCCTCCACGCGGGGTGACAGCACGCTGACGCCGGCGCTGCGGGAAATCTTTTCGGTGATCCAGCGAAACGTGGAGCTGGAGGCGCGCCTGATTGACGATCTGCTGGACCTGACGCAGATCTCCAGCGGAAGGCTCAAGATTGAAAAGAACCCGGTGGACATCCACCGCTGCATCGAGGCGGCGCTGGAAATCTGCCAGGAGGGATTTGAGGAAAAACGGATTCAACTGAAGAGCAGGCTGGAGGCGGCGAACCCAATGGTGATGGGAGAATCCGCGCGGCTGAACCAGGTGTTCTGGAATCTGCTGAAGAATGCGATCAAGTTTAGCAAACCGCACGGTCATGTGAGCATCACGACGGTGAACGACCATGACAGCATCGTGATCGAGATCAGCGATGACGGGCTGGGCATTGATCCGGAGCGGCTGCCGGGAGTGTTTGGCACCTTCCACCCGATCAAACCACATCCCACAGCGACGGGAATAGGACTGGGGCTGGCGATCACACGCGCGGTGGTGGAGGGGCATGCGGGGACGATCCAAGCGGAGAGCCAGGGGCAGAACAAGGGAGCGCTGTTCCGCATCCGCATTCCATCCTCGAAAAACAAGCCTGCGGAGGCAGATACGGCGCGGACCACGCCGGGCGAAAACGTGCGTGGCAAGAGCATCCTGGTGGTGGAAGACCATGAGGACACCCGGCGCGCCCTGGCGCGGGTGCTGCAGCGGAAGGGATTTCAAGTGAGGGCTGCGGGCAGCGTGGCTGCGGCGTATGAGCAGTTTTCGATTGCCTCGCCAGATCTCATGATCTGCGACATCGGGCTCGCTGACGGAACGGGATGGGAGCTGATGAACAAGCTGCACCAGCGTGGGCCGGTGCGGGCGATCGCGGTGAGCGGCTACGGCATGGAACATGACGTGAAGAGGAGCCGTGACGCCGGATTTTTGGAGCATCTGACGAAGCCGATCAACATCGCCAACCTGGAAACGATGATCGTTGAGACGCTCTCCAAGGAAGAGGCGACGACAACGCATGGAACATCCTAAAAGACATGAAAACGATCAGCCTGCACGAGCTTGAAGAATGGCAGGAGCGCGACCGGCGCTATGCGCTGCTGGATGTGCTGCCGGACAAGGCAGCGGACGAGACACGGCTGACGGAATCGCGTTGCCTGGACTTCGTGGAAAAAGTGAAGTGCCTGGGCGTGGGGACCAACGAGGCGATCGTGCTGTATGAAACGGACACGGCCCGCATCGAGTCGGAGGCGGCAAGCCGGGCGCTGATGGATGCGGGATTTCATGAAGTCTATTGTTTCACCGGACCGCGCGCGCGATATTATGCCACACAGCACGGGCCGCCGTGATACAAGATGTCTGTGACCGTACCCACAAATCTAAACGAAAGGATTTCAATGAAAACGATTGTCGCGCTGGTGGATTTTTCAGATGCTGCTTCCAAGGTGCTGAACTACACGCAGATGCTGGCTGCTGCGATGGGGAGCCGCGTGGTGCTGCTGCATGTGACGCCGCTGGAGATTCCCGTGGCCACGTATGGCGCGGAGGTGCCGCCGATCCCGGTGGAGCCTTCGCTGGAAACGCTGCGAGCGCATGAGGAGCGTCTGGAGGAGCTGCTGATGGGACTGAAGAAAGCGGGCGTGAACGCCACGGCGCATCAGGCCAAGGGGCCGCTGGCGGAGACGGTGGTGAACGAGGCGGAGGCTCTGCAGGCGGATTTGATTGTGATGGGGACGCACCATCACAGTGCGCTGTATCATTTCTTCATTGGGACGATGACTGCGGATGTGCTGAAAGCAGCGACGATGCCGGTGCTGGTGGTGCCGTGTGATGGGGATGCGGCGAGGGTTTGAAATGGGAGTGATGGAGCATGCGGAGGCTGTGGCTGCAGCGGAGTGGCGTGGAGACGCTGCTGGTGGAGGCGGCGTGCGAAGAGGGCGATGGGTTTGCTTCTCCGGATTGGGCGATGATACCCAGGGTCGCCTCGCTTTGGCTCGGCTGACCCCGGGCTCAAATACGCAGCTCCGTTGGAGCTGGTGTTTAGCGGAGCGGTGAGGCGAAAGGTGGCATCAGGTCAAAGGTCAGTGTGGTTTGCGATGTTGTGCTGGGCGGAAGGAATTATTGGGGGCTTTGATGGATGCGAACGACCGATAGGAGGAGGTCGCGATTGACCGATGGTTGCATTCATCACCGGTGCTTTGGATTCGTCTGTTTGCCTTTCGGCGATCTTCGACGCCGTAAGCTGCCTGAGCGAATTCTCTCTCCAAACCCTAGGTGCGAGGTGAAGGGGGTGGATGTGGGCGATGGCTGATCCGGCCGGTGAAGGCGAGGCGGGGTGGGCGGCCCCTCACCCGACCTCTCCCCAGAGGGGGCGCTGGTGTTTTTTGAGGGGTTTCGATGGGGAGAGGAGGAATGCTTTTTGGCGATGGCGGGAGGGTGGGTAGTGGCGCGCTTTTGGATGGGCTAATGGCGGGATTTTTGGAAAGGCGATGGCGGGGCTTTGGAGAGACGATGGTGATATCTTGGAGTGGGGCGGTGGGAGATGTTGGGGAAGTGAAGTTGGGGGTGGTGGGATGCGGCCGGATGGAGGGCGGGGGGCGAATCATGGGGACATGAGCGTGATCCCGACTGCGACTTACCGGCTGCAATTTCAACGTTGTTTTACTTTTGCCCAGGCACGGGAGGTGGTGCCGTACCTGGCCCGGCTGGGGATCAGCCACGTGTATGCCTCGCCGTTTTTTCGTGCCGCGCCGGGGAGCACGCATGGGTATGATGTGTATGACCACAATGAACTGAACCCGGAGATAGGCACACGGGAGGAGTTTGAGGCGCTGTGCGCGGAACTGAAGGCGCATGGGCTGGGAATGATCGTGGATTTTGTGCCGAACCACATGGGCATCGAGCATGCGATGAATCCGTGGTGGCGTGATGTGCTGGAGAACGGGCCGGCCTCGATGTATGCGCGGTTTTTTGACATCGACTGGCAGCCGCTGAAGAGCGAACTGGTGAACAAGGTGCTGCTGCCGGTGCTGGGGGAGCAGTATGGGAGATCCCTGGAGAGCGGAGGGTTTCGTCTGGCGTATGCGGAGGGTGATTTTACCGTGAGGCATGGCGACTATAACCTGCCGCTGGCGCCGAAGACGCTGCGGCCGCTGCTGAGGGAGGTGGTGGAAACACTGAAGCCTGCGCCTGCGGAACTGGAGAGCATTCTGACGGCGATCGAACACCTGCCGCCGCGCACGGAGACGGCTCCGGAAAAGATAGCGGAGCGGGTGCGAGAGCGGGGTGTCATCCGCGAAAGGCTGAAGCGCCTGACGACGGAAATGCCGGAGGTGGAGGAGGCGATCCAAAGTGTGGTGGCGGCGTGGAATGACGCGGGGGATGCGCGGCACTTTGACCGGCTGGACGAACTGCTGAGCGAGCAGTCGTACCGGCTGAGCTCGTGGCGGGTGGCGGCGGAGGAGATCAACTACCGGCGGTTCTTTGATGTGAACACACTGGCGGCGATCCGCATGGAGCTGCCTGAGGTGTTTGAGACGACGCACCGGCTGCTGTTTGAACTGATCGATGCCGGACACCTGACCGGGGTGCGGATCGACCACATCGACGGACTGGCGTATCCGCGTGAGTACCTGATGCGGCTGAGAGAGCGCGGGGGGGAGGATTTGTACCTGCTGGTGGAGAAGATCCTGGGACCGGAAGAGAAGCTGCGGGCGGACTGGCCCGTGCAGGGCACGACGGGCTATGAATTTGCCAACCAGCTGGTGCAGGTGCTGGTGCCGGCGCAGAATGCGGAGGACCTGACTGCGGCGTATGAACGCCAGGCGGGGGCGCACCTGGACTACCCGGAGATCGTGTACCGGAGCAAGAAGCTGGTGATGGAGTCTTCCATGGCAAGCGAGGTGAACGTGCTGGGGATGATGCTGAACCGCATCTCTGAAAGCAACCGGTGGTACCGGGACTTTACAGTGAATGCGCTGACGATGGCGGTGCGGGAGGTGATCGCGTGCTTCCCGGTTTACCGGACCTATCTGGACCCGGCGCAGGCGGAGGCGGATGAGACGGACCGGCGGATCATCGGCCGGGCGCTGGCGCTGGCACGCAGGCGAAATCATGCGCTGGAGAGGTCTGTGTTTGAATTCCTACGGGAGGTGCTGCTGCCGCCGAAGGAGAATGCGCACCCGGTGGATGAGGAGCTGCGGAGGCAGTTTGTGCTGAAATTTCAGCAGAGCACGGGACCCATCACGGCCAAGGGGGTGGAGGACACGGCGTTTTATGTGTTTAACCGGCTGGTGGCGCTGAACGAGGTGGGCGGAGATCCGCTGACGTGCGGCGCGACGGTGGAGAGCTTTCACAAGCAGAATGCGCAGCGGCAGGCGGCCCTGCCGCACTGCATGCTGGCCACCTCCACGCATGACACCAAGCGCAGCGAAGACACGCGCGCACGGCTGGCGGCGCTGGCGGACATGCCTGAGGAATGGAGCCACGCGGTACGGCGCTGGCAGCTGATGAACCGGAAACACCGGCGGCTGATCGATGGTGAGGTGGCGCCGGATGCGAATGAGGAATACCTGCTGTACCAAACGCTGCTGGGAGCCTGGCCGCTGGAAGGGCTGAATGAAGGGAACCGTGCGGAATTCATCCAACGAATGCAGGACTACATGCTGAAGGCGGGACACGAGGCGAAGGTGAACAGCAGCTGGCTGGAACCGCATGAGGCCTGGGATAATGCGCTGCGGGATTTTGTGGCGGCGATTCTGGCACCCGGAGGACGCAACCACTTTCCGCAGAGCCTGACGCTGGTGGCGAAGGATGTGGCGCAGCTGGGGGCGATCAACTCCCTGACGCAGACGGTTCTGAAGCTGACCTGCCCGGGCGTGCCGGATTTTTACCAAGGGTGCGAGCTGTGGGACTTCAGCCTGGTGGATCCGGACAACCGGCGTGCGGTGGATTTCCCTCTACGCGAGCAGCGCCTGGAGGGTCTGGGACGAGCGACACCGCAGGTGCTGATGGAGCACTGGAGGGATGGCAGGATCAAGATGTTTGCGATCCACCAGCTGCTGCAGCTGCGGCGTGAACGAGCGGCGCTGTTTGCGGAAGGGAGCTACACGGGCCTGACGGTGCAGGGCGAATGGGCGGACAAGGTGATCGCCTTTGAACGGCGCAGGGGCGAGGAGTCGATGGTGGTGATGGTGCCGCGGCATACGGCGGCGCTGGGCTTCCCGCCGGTGGGTGAGGTGTGGGGTGACACGGCGGTGGTGATGCCGGAACCAGGATATGGCAGGAAATACCGGGATGTGTTTACGGGAACGGAGTGGGAGGGCGCGACGGTTTTGGTGAAGGAGGTGATGAGGGTGGTGCCGTTTGTGGTGGGGGTGAGTGGTGCTGGATGCTAGATCCTGGATGTGGAGCATGAGTGTACGGCTGGCGCTGTGGCGGGCTAATGTCCTCGCAGTCGTGCGGTCTTATTTGGGAGCGGCGGAACTCTCGGTGGTTAGGTAAGCAAGGAAGTGTCTGTTTCAGAGATATTTGCGAGAGCGATGCGTCCGGAACCGGCTAAAGCCGGTACTACAATACGGCGCTGGGTTGCTCCAGAGTGGGAGACGATCCTGGACGGGCAACCTGTTACGCAAGCATCCATAAACTCCAGATGGCCGCTGGCCTGAGAGGCGAGGGTGGCAGCCTATGAGGCAAGCATCCATAAAAAAGGATGGCTGCTCGTTATTCGCACAGCGCGACGCGCGCGGAGGTTTGTCGTGATGCTCGGGTTCGGCCTCGGCGTTTGTCGAGTCTCTGGGCGGAGCGAGATAAGCACTTTACCTGGCTACTGCGCAGCGGACTCAGCGGGGGCGGGAGTTGGCGGGGGCTCGGTTTTGATCCAGCAGCGGAGGACTTCGGCGACGCTCCAGGCCTGGGCGATGCAGGCGCGCTGGGTATACGGGGCTTCGGCATCGAAGACTTCGCTGATGGAGCCGACGCAGCCTTCATCGAGGTGCTGAATGAGGCCGCTGAGGAAGGAGCGGGCACCGGCGCGATCTTCGGGATGCACTTTGAGCCAGGCATCGATGAACGGGCCAATGAGCCATGCCCAGACGGTACCCTGATGGTAGGCGGCATCGCGTGCGCGGAGATCGCCGAAGTAGCGGGACTTGTAGTCGGGATGATCGCGAGAGAGGGAACGAAGGCCGACGGGCGTGAGGAGGTCTGCGCGCACTTTTTCCACGACGGCTGGCCAGTGGGCTTCATCGAGCACGGGATGGCGGAGAGAGATGCTGAAGATTTGATTTGGACGGACGGCGGGGTCGTCGCCATGCTCGCCGTCCACGACATCGAGGAGGCAGTTGCGGTCTTGAGACCAGAAACGGCGATTGAAGGAATCGCGGGCCTTTTGAGCGTGGGCATCGAAGGAGCGCGCGGCGTCCTCCCCCTGCTCGGTGCGGAGCCAGTCGGCGAGGAGGCGGAGAGCGTTGTACCAGAGGGCGTTGATCTCGACGGCCTTGCCACGGCGCGGAGTGACGACCCAGCCGTCCACTTTGGCATCCATCCACGTGAGCTGGTAGCCTTCGGCACCCTGACGCAGGAGGCCGTCGGTGTGATCGACTCCAATGCCGAAGCGTGTGCCGCGGAGGTGATGCTCGACGATATCGACCAGCTTTGGCAGGAGAAGCTGGAGGGTGGCGCGGTCCTGGGTGGTCTCCAGGTAGCGGTCCAACGCGTGGAAGAACCAGAGGGTGGCGTCCGCGGTGTGATAGACGCCTTCGCGCTCGCCATCGGGGAAGTAGTTTGGAATGAGACCGTCGCGAATGTAGTGGGCGAAGGTTTTGAGGATCCAGCCTGCCTCATGATGGCGGCCGGTGGTAAGGGTGAGACCTTCGAGGCTGATCATGGTATCGCGGCCCCAGTCGGTGAACCAGTGATAACCGGCGATGACGGTGCGGACTTCATCGCCACCGGCCTTGGCACGGGCGGTGTCTTCGACACGGCCTGCGGGCGTGATGATGAACTGATCCGCCGCAAGCACGAGCTCCGAGGCGGTGGGAGACTGGGCGTGCGGACCGGCGACGGAAACCAGGCGCTGGCGGCGTGTGATGTCGGCCGCGAGTGCGGAGGCGGGATCGATGGCGAGGATGGAAGGCCAGTCTTCGGTGGAGGCAACGAGGGTGACGGGGCGGTCCGGGCGGAGATCCAGCGTGAAGGCGCCGGGAGTCCAAAGCATGCCGCGGGAGTGATAGCCGCGATCCGCCTCGGTCTGGTAACCGATCTCGCGGACCTGGCCACCTTCATAGCGGAAGCAGGCTTTTTCATCGCTGACATAAAGGCGCAGCGCATAGGGAAGGCCGGCGGTGGCGATCTCGTAGCGGCGGTCGTGGATGAGGAGAGAATAACCGGCGGCAAAGGGTTCCGCGACATCGTGCTCGTAACGGCGGAAGTGGACCGAAGGGCAGAGCTCGAGGCGGGCGGACTCCTGACCGGAGAGAAGGCGGTAGGTGATCTGAACGGTGTTCTGGCCGTGGATGAGAAGGAGGCGCTTTTCAATGGTGTAGCCCCAGGCTTCAAAGACCCAGACGGGAAGGCCATGCTCAAGGCGGAACTCCTTCACATAATGCTCCTGGGTGCCATTTTCCCCTGCGGTGCGCGATTCTTCGCCACCGATGAGAACGGAGCGGCCTTCGCTGAGGCGGAGGTGCTCGGCGAGGTGGTTGAGCATGACGACGCGGCCAAACGGGGCGGGCAGCGCGGCGACGAGCAAGCCGTGGTAACGTCTGGACACCATGCCGCAGATGGTGCCGGAGCCGTAGCCGCCAAGGCCATTGGTGACAAGCCACTCGCGGCGGAGGATTTCACGGGCGTTGTCAGCCTGGGCCTGGGCGACATCGATGCGGCGATTGATTTCAGCATTCATGGTGCGGAGATGGGGGTGAGAAGTGCGGCGGATTCAGCGGGGAGGTTCCAGTTGTCATCCGAATCGATGGGAGGGGTGCCGCCGCCGCCATAGCGGGGATCCTCGCTGGACCAGGCGGTCTGCCAGACGCAGCCAAGCGGGGGTGCGAGCAGAGGCTCCGGAGCGGGATCGAGATGAAGGTGCGGGCCTAGATTGACGAGCAGCAGGCGGTCGTTTTGATCGTGACCGAAGAAGCGGAGGACGAAAGCCGCGGCGCTGAGCACGGCGCCGTCAAAGGTGCCGCGCTGTGCATTGCCGAGGAGGGGGTCCTCCCGGCGCAGCGTGAGGAGATCGCGATGGAGCAGGAGCACTTCGCTGTTCTTCTCCCGGTCCGCGAAGTCGAGCTTGCAGCGGCGGAAGGTGGCTTCGCTCTCGGGATTGGGAATGAGCTTGGCGATATCCTCCGAGGCGATGCTGGGAAACTGGGCGAGGAATTCCTCGCGGCCTTTCGCAACGAGGATGGCGAGGTCCGGCCGGTGATCTGCAAAGTAGAGGAAGGGAGAGGAGGAGGCAAACTCCTGCCCCTGAAACAGCATGGGGGTATTGGGCCCGAGAAGCAGAAGTGCGGTGAGGGCGCGCAGCTTTGCCGCACTGGTGAGGGTGTGGGCGCGGCGGCCCCAGAGGGAATTGGCGATCTGATCGTGATTCTGCAGGAAGTTCACGAAGTTTCCGGGTGCCAGATCAAAGCAGGGTGTGCCACGACGTGCTTTCTGCCATTTGTAGCGCTGCCCCTGGAAAAGGAAGCCCCACTTGGCCGAGGAGACAAACTCCTGCGAGGAGCCGTGGTAGTCGGTGTAGTAGGCTTCGTTGCGCCCGGTCATGGCCACGATGGCGGTGTGGTGGAAGTCGTCATTCCAAAGCGAGTCCAGGCCATAGCCTCCCTGGGAGCGAGGACGGATGAGCTGCGCGTGCTGGCACTCGTTTTCACCGACGATGTAAACGCCGCGTCCGCGTGCTGCGGAGTGAACACGGCGGGTGATGGCGGCGAGGATGTGCTCCTTGGAAGCGTCGTAAAGGTTCTGGGTGGCGTCCAGACGGAGGCCATCGAGGTGGAACTCCTCGATCCAGTAGGCGGCGTTTGAGAGAAAGAGCTCCCTTACGGGCGCGCAGTCCGGACCGTCGAAGTTCGGAGGCTCGCCCCAGTCCGTGGTATAACGTGATGTGAAATATGAGGGCGAGAACTCCTTCAGGAAATTGCCGTCCGGGCCGAGGTGATTGTAAACGACATCGAGAATGACGCCGAGTTCAAGCTCATGGGCGCGATCCACAAAGCGCCGGAAGTCGTCCGGAGTTCCGTAGAGGCGGGTGGGTGCGAAGAGGTTCACGCCATCGTAGCCCCAGCCGAAGCGGCCGGGGAAATCCGCCACGGGCATGACCTCCAGAAGAGTGACACCCAGCTCCGCGAGGTGGGGCAGCTGCGCCATGGCCGCGGACCAGGTGCCCTCCTGGGTGAAGGAGCCGACGTGCATCTCATAGATGACCTGCGACTCGCGCGTGACACCGCACCACGCACCATCGAGCCACGCATAGCGTGAAGGATCGACAATCTGCGAGGCACCGTGGGGGCCGCGAGGCTGAAAGCGGGAGGCGGGGTCGGGAAAGGATCCGCCATCCAGCCGGAAGCGATAGTGCATGCCCGGATGAGCCGAGGGGCAGAAGCCGGACCAGTAGCCCCCCGCTTCCGCCTTGAGGGGGATCTCCGTGGCGTCTGCCAGATCGTCCCATTGCGCGAGCTGCACGGTCACTGACTTTGATGCGGGCGCCCAGGTGCGAAAATGAACGCCACCCGCGGACTGGACTTCGGCCCCAACGGGCAGACGGCGCTGAAAATGATCCGACACATCACTCATGATCTGGCTGCGGGAATAAAAGGGTTGGAAGCAGAAAAAGCAGCGGCAGGGACGTCGAAGAACAACGTCCATGCCGAGAGCGTGACAGGGAGAAATGAAGCGCGCAGATCAGCGCTTCGAAGAGAAGAGGCTGGAGAGCGCGATGCCGACGACGAGGGCGATGCCGACAGACTTCAATGGATGGGTGATGACCCAGCGCGCAGTCTGATCATACTGAGCGGTGGCGTAGCGCTCCGCCTGGGTGACCTGGCGGGAAAGACGGTCCCGAGTCTCATGCAATGCGTCATTGGCGTACTCCCGCGCGCGGCGTGCCGCTTCGATGGTGGGCTCGACGACCTGCTGGCGTGCCACTTTAAGAGTGTCATCTGCAAGGGTGCGGACGTCTTTTTTGAGGGTTTCCGCGGTGACGGGCGCTGGAGAGAAGAAGGAGGTTCTCATAGTCGTGTTGAAGAGAGGGATTTGTAAATAGGGTTACGACCATGATATCGCGGGCCACATGAAGTGCGGACTTGTCAAAGACAGCGTGGAGCGCACGACAGTGACATGTCCTGAGCTGAAACATCCCCTGCCCTTTCCTTCGTTTTTCTGCACAAGAACGCGCTGCGCCTCAGGAAGGCGAATGCGCGAGCGGCCAGGTGATGATGAACTCCGCGCCTGAGCCGGAGTTCTCCGCAAGGGTGATGGTACCGGACATGGCATCCACCAGACGTTTGACGATGAAAAGGCCGAGGCCGGTGGAGGATTCGTGGCCGGTGGGCTGGGCGCTGAGCCTGCCATAGCGGCGAAAGAGGCGGACGCGGTCATCCGCGGTGAAACCCGGACCGTTGTCGCACACATGGCACCTCACGACTCCCGCTGCGGGTGGATGCAGGGTGACGACGACCTCGCTGCCAGGAGAGGAAAATTTGATGGCATTGGACACGAGGTTTTCCAGGACCTGGGAGGTGCCTTCGCGATCGCCTGTGATATGAACCTGGAATTTGGGAATATGAGCGGTGAGCGTGATCCTTTTGACCTGTGCGGCCGTTTGATGCCGGGAGACGACGCGTGCCAGGACATCGCCAAGATTGACGGGGACGTGCTTGATCTGCAGATGCTCGGCGCGCTGATTGGCGAGGAACTCCTGCATGAAGGCCAGCATACGCTCGGTGGCGTCCATGATATTGTCCACAAGCGGGGAGCAGGTGGGTGGAAGCTCGGAGTTTTTCGTCTGCAGGAGACCGGCGCTGAGCTTCATGCCGGCGAGGCTGTTTTTCAGGTCATGCGCGAGGATGCCGAGGATCTCGTCCTTGTCCTCGGCGAGGGCGCGGAGCCTGTCTCGGGCGTGTTTCAGCGCGAGCTGGGTGCGCACGCGCGAAACGAGCTCGGCACGGTTGAAAGGCTTGGTGACGTAGTCCACACCGCCGGTTTCGAGTGCCTGGACGATGCTGTTTTTATCGTCGTCAGCGGAAAGGAAGATCACCGGGATGTCCGCCCAGCGGGGATGGGACTTCAGGCGGAGACAGACGGTGAGACCGTCGATCTCCGGCATCATGACATCGAGCAGGATGAGATCCGGGGAGTGCTGTGCCAGCTGCAAGAATGCCTCCTCCGCATTGGAGGCAAGGAGGACTTCGTAGTGCATGAGGGAGAGCACATTGCCAACAACGCGGAGATTTTCCTCCTGGTCGTCCACGATGAGAATGGTTTCACGACGCGGCGTGTTCATGTGATCATGCATTCTGAAGAGGGATGATTTACGCTCTTTTCCATTCGGGAGAAAGACGGCCACAGATGCGAATACACAAGCGTCAAATAGACAGGCTTTCCCTGATTTCTCGGTGCGGGCGGGGGCTGCGCCGGGGCGTGGGAGACGGGAATAATCCTACTTGCCGGATGGGGTTTGGCAGGCGATAGCTGACCACGAGATATGCGACTGACCAAACGAGGCGAATATGCGTTACGAACCCTGATCCGGCTGGGGATAGCCGAACGCCAGAACGAGGGCGTGATCTCGGTTTCGACGCTGGCGGAGCAGGAGCACCTGCCGTTTAAATTTCTGGAGGCGATCCTGTTTGAACTTCGCACGGCGGGCTATGTGGAAAGCATGCGCGGAAAATATGGCGGCACGCGCCTGGCGAAGCCAATGAAAGCGATCAAGATGGGCGAGATCGTGCGCCTGATCGACGGAAAGCTGGCGCCGATCGGCTGTGCGAGCGAGACGGAGTATGAAAAGTGCTCCTGCCCGGACGAGACGCACTGCGGGCTGCGGATGCTCATGATCGACGTGCGGAATGCGATCGCGAACATTTTGGACAAGTACACGCTGGAAAACGTGGTGGAGGTGACGCTGCGCAAGCAGCTGCAGTGCGCCACCGGCAAGAAACCGGCGAAGAAGAAGGCGGGAAGTCCGAAGCATGCGGATCCGGCAGACGGATTTTTGGCGGTGCTGCTGGATTCGAAGGAATAAAGTTGGGCGGTATGCGGGGTGAGAGTTTTGAACGGCGGATATCTTACGGAAGCGGTGTGTGAGTGCGGCCCCTCACCCCGGCCCTCTCCCCGGAGAAGGGAAAAGGGTTTTGCGGTTTTCAGGGGCGGGGAGAGGGGGAGGATTTTTCGGCGCTGTGGGGTGAGTGGAGATGTTTGCGTTTTTGCGGGCCGGAAGCCGTGTGCTGAAACGGGCTGAGGGCGCGGGAGATAAATGAACGAAGCGCACAAAATCTTTTATTCCTACTTGCGTAGTGTATATTTGGTCATATTACATATCGCGTAATCTCCACGCGACTGGCTGATTCAACAGTCACGTCACAAAACGAAACCTCCTCTTCCCCCACAGCAACCGATGGCCCAGCAAAACACTGAAACTGAAGCCGAGCCTTGGATCGACATTGTGAAACTGAAAGTGGCCGCGCTGAGATTTGGCTCCGTGCAGATCATCGTGCACGAGGGGCGGGTGACGCAGGTGGAAAGCACAGAAAAGACGCGCCTCACCGGCGAGCTTCTGGTGACACCGCAGGCGCGGAAGGCCTGAGCTGATTTTATTTTTCCGAGACAACCGAAATATTCAACCTGAAACCCATCATGTCCTACCATCAAAGCATTGTTGACAGCATTGGCCGCACTCCCTTGATCAAGCTGAACCGGATCGCCGCGGGAGTGAATGCGACGATCGCCCTGAAGGGAGAATTCAAAGAGCCGCTGGGAAGCGTGAAAGACCGCATCGGTCGCGCGATGATCGAAGACGCGGAGGCCGCGGGCATCCTGAAACCGGGCACGACAATCATCGAGCCAACCTCCGGGAACACGGGGATAGCGCTGGCGTTTGTGGCGGCAGCGAAGGGCTACCGCCTGATCCTGACCATGCCTGAAACCATGAGCCTGGAGCGCCGCACCCTGCTGGCGCTGCTGGGAGCGGAGGTGGTGCTGACTCCGGGAACGAAAGGCATGAAAGGAGCGATCGAAAAAGCGAACGAACTGCATGCCAACACAGCGAACTCATGGATACCGCAGCAGTTTGACAATCCCAGCAACCCGGCGGCGCACCGCCGCACGACCGCGGAGGAAATCTGGGCGGACACAGAGGGGAAGATCGACCTCTTTGTGGCCGCGGTGGGCACAGGCGGAACGCTCACGGGCGTGAGCGAGGTGATCAAAGCACGCAGGGAAGGATTCCGCGCCATCGCAGTGGAGCCGGCGTCGTCCCCGGTGATCACGCAGACACGAGCCGGGCAGCCGCTGGTGCCGGGCCCGCACAAGATTCAGGGGACGGGCGCGGGATTCGTGCCGAAGAACCTGAACCTGGAGATCGTGGACGAAGTGATCACGGTGAGCAATGAAGACGCCATCCGCACCGCGCAGCGGCTGGCACTGGAGGAAGGGCTGCTGGTGGGGATTTCCACAGGTGCCAATGTGTGGGCGGCGCTGCAGGTGGCGGCGCGGCCGGAAAATGCCGGCAGGCTGATCGTGACGGTGGGGTGCAGCACGGGTGAACGCTACCTCTCCACCGCACTCGCAGAAGAAGCACGCAACAAAGCAGGAAACTAACATCTTATGTCCGCCATCCCCACAACCCTGACCTATTCGGGAGACAGCATCCCGCGCCCGATCACACGCCGCCGCCATTTTGAGCTGCGGGAAGACACGGCCGAAATCGAGCGCGGCACCTTCATCCCCAAGATCATCTCAAAGCCTGAGAAGCCGGGCTATGGATTCAAATTCGCCATCTTTGCGGGCATTCACGGCGATGAAGAGGCAGGCACACTGGCAGCCTTTGAGCTGATGCGCTGGGCCTCGGAGCAGCCGGCGGAACTGCATGACTATGAGCTGCACATTTATCCGGTGTGCAATCCCACGGGCCGCAGGTCCAACACGCGCCACTCCAGCAACGGGCTGGATTTGAACCGGCAGTTTTGGAGCGAGTCCGACGAGCCGGAGGTGCAGTACCTGGAAAGCGAACTGCGCCGGGAGAGGTACGACGGCATCATCTCCCTGCACTCGGACAGCGAGAGCGAGGGGCTGTATGGATTTGCGGGTGGGTCCTTTCTCAGCGAGCACCTGCTGCAGCCTGCCCTGGAAGAGGCGTCCGAGATCCTGCCGCGCAATGATGCTCAGGTGATCGACGGATTTCTTGCGGAGCGCGGGATCATCCGCGAAGGCTACCTGGGCATGCTGACGGCGCCGGCGGAGCAGTTTCCGAAGCCGCTGGAGATTGTCTTTGAAACACCGGCGCTGGCACCGCTGCCGCACCAGGTGGCTGCGACCGTGCGTGGTGTGAAGACGATTCTGAAGCGCTACCGCGAGCTGCAGTCCTATGCGCCGAATCTCTGAAGAAGGCCAGTGCTGCCATGCATGAACAGGCGGCAGCACGGCAGGGGCCCGGCCTGAGGCCCGCTGCGACATGACTCTCTTTCTCATTCTCATTTCCGCCACGGTGCTGGCGATCTCCTTCGTCTGCTCCATGAGCGAGGCGGTGCTGCTGACGCTGAACCCGCTGGACCTCAAGGTGCAGGAAAAACGCGGGGTGAAAAACGCGGCGCACTGGCTGGCGATGAAGGGACAGATTGAAAGGCCGATCTCAGCGATCCTCTTTTTCAACACACTGGCCAACACCGGACTGGCGACGCTGGCGGGTGCGGTCTTCAGCGCGATCTACGGCGCGGAGTGGCTGTGGCTGTTTTCCATCGTCATCAGCGTGGCGGTGCTGTTTGGCGGAGAGATGGCACCGAAGATTTTTGGCGTGCATCATGCGAGCCGGCTGGCGCCGAAGATCGTGGTGCCGCTGAGGGCGATGCTGTGGGTGTGCCATCCGCTGGTCCTGGTGATGGAGAAGTTCTGCGAGAGGCTGAAGCGCGGAGCGGGCGACAGGCGCAGCCAGAGCGACCAGATCATGGACATCATCACGCTGGTGCAGTCCGCGCGGGCGGAGCAGCTGCTGCACAACCGAGAGGAGATCATCATGATCCATGCGGCGACGCTGAGCGCGCGGCGGGTAAAGACGGCAATGGTGCCGCACGCTGCTGTGAAGATCTTTGACCAGCGCAAGACGCTGGCGCAAAACGTGGTGGACCTGGGGCCGAAGCTGCACCGGAGCTATCCCGTGAGCCCGGACGGCAGCGCCATCAACATCTGCGGCTATGTGCGGGTGCGGGAGCTGTTTGTGCAGAACCTGCAAACGCCGCAGGCGGAGTGGACAAAACTCATCCGGCCGGTGCTGCACATCGACAGCCGGGCCTCGCTGACACAGCTGCTGACGCTGTACCTGGAGCAGCATGAGATCGCCGCCCTGGTGGATGACACTGCGGGCGAGATGTGCGGGTGGATCACGATGGATGACGTGATGAAGGTGCTGATGGGCGCGAGGGTGTGAGCGCGAACCGATGGTGGCGGAGAATCCAACCAACGAAGGTTCTTCCCCACTAATGGTGAAACGGGAAAGCCCTGGTGCCCCGAGGGCAGAAGACTGAAAATGCCGAGGTGTCGATTTGCGGCTTTTGAGGTTTCTGATTTCCAGGAGGGAACGCACTGGCAGCTGCCGATGCGGGCTGAATTTCACCTTTGGAGCAAAAATGTGCAATATCCTATTTGACGGATATGATTTACAGCGCTCTTAATTCCTATCTTTTTGATATGTATATTCTTTCGGGACTCACGGATGCCTGAAGGAGAAGGCTGATCCGCCACAGTGGAAGGCCGCCGGATGAACTGACACGACTGCACCGAGTGACCGCCATGAGACGGAGCGAGGGGCCTTCCTCCCCCTGCCCTTGCCATGCTACCGCCATCTCTGCGCCCCCTCCTGCTGCTTTCCTTCATTTCCATGCCCGCGCACGCGGCCACACTGACCTGGCTGGGCGACGTGAATGCGAGCTGGGGAGGAGGCAGCAGCGGGGTGAACACAAACTGGACGAGCAATGCGCTGAGCGTGAATGGCGACAGCCTGGTGTTTGACCTGACGACGGCGGGAGTGGCAAATCTTTCGAGTACGAATGATCTGAGCGCGCTGACGCTCGGTGGCACGAATGCACTGACCTTTGCGAATGATGGCGGGACGAACACGGGATTTTCGCTGACGGGAAATTCGATCACGCTGGGAGGGAACATCACCTCCACGGGCACCACCGGCACGCATACGCACACGCTGAGCCTGGGGCTGATCCTGAGCGGAACGCGCACGCTGACGGCGGCCTCGACGACGACCTTTGTGATCGATGGAATCATCAGCGAGAGCGGCGGTTCTTTTGGCTTCATCAAGTCGGGCACGGGGACGGCGGTGCTGTCCGCGACCAACAGCTTTACGGGGGCGGTGTCTGTGAGCCAGGGGACGCTGAGCGTGAGCAGCATCGCGGACAGCGGCGTGAGCAGCGCGCTGGGTGCGGGTGGTGTGATCAATCTTGGCAGTGGCACGACGGCGGCGGGCACCCTGCTCTATACGGGCGCGGCGGCCTCGACGAACCGGACGGTGAATCTGGCGGCAACCACGACAGGTGCGGCCACGATCAACAGCAGCGGCACGGGTGCGGTGGTCTTCACCGGCAGCTTCACGAATGCAGGCACCGGTGCAAAGGTGCTGACACTGGGAGGCAGCAGCGTGGACAGCAATGAGATCCGCAGCGTGCTGGGCAATGGCAGCGGCACGCTTTCCGTGACGAAGGCGAACGGAGGAACCTGGCTGCTTTCCGCCGTGAACACGTTCACGGGCAATGTTTCGATCAGCCAGGGCATCCTGGTGGCAAACAGCGTGGCCGATGGTGGAGTGAGCAGCGCGCTGGGTGCCGGCAGTGTGATCAACTTTGGCAGTGGTGGGCAAACAGGCACGCTGAGCTACACGGGGGCTGCTGCGTCGATGAACCGCACGATCAACCTCAGTTCGACCGGCACGGGCAGCGCGACGCTCGACGCGAGCGGCACGGGAGCGCTGGTGCTGACGGGGAATGTGACCAATGCGGCGACCTCCGGCACGAAGGTGCTGACGCTGAACGGCAGCACCGCCGGCAATGACTTTCAGGGGATCATTTCGGACGGAGGTCTGGGAGGCGTGGTGGCGGTGACGAAGGGGGACACTGGCACGTGGATTCTCTCCGGCATGAACACCTTCACGGGCTCGGTTTCGGTGCTGCGCGCGACGCTTTCTGTCAACAGCGTGGCAGACAGCGGCGTGCCAAGCGCCCTGGGCGCGGGAACGACGATCAACCTGGGCAGCGGAGCGCAGGCGGGTACGCTGAACTACACCGGGGCCGGAGGAACGAGCAATCGCACGCTTGTGCTGGCCTCGACTGGAGCGGGAGGCGGCACCCTCACGAACAGCGGCAGCGGAGCGCTGGTGTTTACGGGCGGTTTTACGAATGCCGGCACTGGGGCGAAGACCTTGACGCTGAATGGGAGCAACACGGGTGCAAACGAGCTTCAGGCAGCGCTGACGGACAGCAACGGCGGAGCGCTGGCGCTCGTGAAGTCCGGGGCGGGAGCATGGAGTCTTTCCGGCACGAGCAGCTTCACCGGTGCGCTCTCTGTGAACCAGGGAACGCTGACGGTGACCTCCCTCGCGGACGGTGGAACCAGCAGTGCGGCCGGAGCAGGAAGCACGATCAACCTGGGAATCACGGCACAGACGGGAACGGTGAACTACACGGGAGGCGGGGCCGCGACAAACCGCGCGCTCGTGCTGGCAGCCACCGGGACGGGCGGAGGCACGGTGACCAGCAACGGGACCGGTGCGCTGGTATTTACGGGTGTGGTGACCAACACGAACACAGGCACGAGGACGCTGACGCTGGGCGGCAGCAACACCGCTGCGAACGAACTCAGGAGCGTGGTGGCGGATGGCGGCGGAACGCTGGCACTGGCCAAGGTGGACGCAGGCACCTGGAGTCTCTCCGGCTTAAACACCTACTCCGGTGGCACAACACTGAGCGCGGGGACGCTGGTGCTCAACAGCGCGGCGGCAGCGGGCACGGGAGCGCTGACGCTCAACGGTGGCGCGCTGGACAATGGCAGCGGGGCCGCACTGACGCTGAGCACGAACAACGCGGTGGCGTGGAACGGCAGTGTGACGTTCAACGGATCTAACAGCCTGAACCTGGGCACGGGCGTGGTGACGATTGGCAATGCGAACCGTGACTTCACGCTGAACGGCAGCAGTACGCTGACGACGGGTGAGGTGCAGTGGAACTCGACCGCGGGGACGCGCATCCTGACGGTGAACCAGGGAACCGGCAGTGGTGCGACTCTGGTGCTGGGGGGATTTCAACTCAACATCAACGCAGACACCGCGGCGAGAAACCGCACCATCACCGGCACGGGCAATGTGACGATCAGCGGCGCGGTGGTAAACGGGAACGGCTTTGCGAATGGCATCATTTATACCGGAAGCGGCACGCTCACGCTGGCCGCGACGAACGGTTACACGGGGGCGACGATCGTGAGCGGCGGTACGGTGGCGCTGAGCGGCGGCGGCAGCGTGGCCACATCATCGAGCCTCACGATCAACGCAGGCACGGTGGACGTGGGCGGGACAAACGCGGGTGTGAACGGCGGAGTGACTCTGGGCGCAGCGACGACGACGGTGGGCGGACAGACGATGCACCTAGTGAGCAGCATGGGCGGCGGCAGTTTCACCCCCGGCGGCAATGTGACCTACAATGCAGGAAGCGCTGGTTTTGAAAACGGGCAGGCAACGATCTCGGCGGGGCTGGTGCTCACGGCAGACCGCACTTTCACGGTGAATGACAGCCCGAATGCGGCGGTGGACGTGCTGGTGAGCGGCGTGATCAGCGGAAGCTTCGCTCTCGTCAAGGCCAACGATGGCACCCTGCGCCTTGGCGGCACCAACACCTACACCGGGCAAACGCAGCTTAACAACGGGGTCACTGAAATTTATGCCCTGGGAAACATCGGCGTGACAGGCTCCCTCGGCACCGGAAACAAGGACATTACAGCCGGAATCATCCGCTTTGGCAGCGCGGCGAACACCGGCACGCTGGACTATCTCGGCGGCGGCGACAGCAGCAACCGGCGCATTCAGATCGGGAGCGGCACCGGTGCCGCAGCGACAGGCGGAGCGACGATCCTCAACAGCGGAACCGGAGCGCTGGTATTTACTGCCAGCGCCTTTAACAGCGCCGTCACCTTGAGCGCTGCAGGCGCCAGCACGGCGCGTGTGCTCACGCTGGGAGGCAGCAATACGAATGCGAACACGATCCAAGGAGCGATCATCAACAACACCGGAGCGGGGACAAGCGGCACGAGCGCGGTGGCGGTGGTGAAGCAGGATGCAGGGCTGTGGATTCTCGCGGGCAGCAGCACCTACAGCGGAGGCACGACGGTGAGTGGCGGCACGCTGGTGCTCAACAACAGCACGGGATCCGCCACAGGGAGTGGCAGCGTGAGCATCGGCACAGGCGCGAGCCTGGGTGGCAGTGGTGCGCTGAGCACGAGCGGAACGGTGACGCTGCAGAGTGGTGGCACGCTCTTTGCAGGACAGGCGGGTGTGATTGATGCGCAGATGCTCATGCTGCGGGCAGATGCGGGATACTCGTTGAGCGGAGAAATCGTGCTCGACATCACGGGCGGCGGCGTGAGCGGCGTGCTGAATGCGCACGCCGGCAACAATGACATGATCGACTTCAATGGCGGGGCGATCACGCTGACGGGCGCGACGCTGACGATTCATACCAGTCTGCCTGCCACCAGCGGAGTGTGGGCGGCGGGAACGACGTGGAAGCTTTTTGACTGGGCCGGCGTGAGCACACGTTTTGACAATCTGCCTGACACGCTGCAGCAGGGAAATGTGAGCGGGCTGCCGGATCTCAGCGGCCTCGGTCTGGACTGGGACTGGAGCCATTTGTATTCCGATGGAACGCTGTCTGTGAGCGTGCTGGCGGCATCGCCCGAACCAACGCGCACGCTGCTGCTGCTGCCCGGATTCGCAGGCATGCTGATGCTGCGGCGGAGAGCGCGCCAGGATGCGACCATACTTCCTGCGGATAAAAACTTTTAATTCCTACTTGCCGTATATATTTTCGTCAGATATTGATCGAGCACACGGCCGCCGGCCTGCTCATCCTGACACAGCGCCACAAACACAAACCCGAACACGTCAGACATGAAATCAAGCCCCATCCCACGGACGCAGGACCGCCTGCCAAAAGCATTGAAAACCGGACTCCTGCTGCTGCTTGCCGCCAGTGCGGCCACCGGAGCCGAGCCGAAGAAAATCACACGCGGCACCTACTACCAAAACCCGCTGAGCTTTGGCACCACGCGCGACACGGATCCGCCGAAGTATGCACGCAATGTCAGCGAGCTCGGAGTGGACTCCCTTCTGAACACGAAGTGGCTGGACATCGGCGTGGACTACCGCTTCCGCTATGAGTACCGCGACAATGACCTCCGGCGCGTGAACGCCTCTCTGGACCAGCCGCTGCTGCACCGCACGAGGGCCTACATTGGCATCAAGGACATCCTCGATCCTTTCCGTTTTGCCTTTGAGATGCAGGACTCCCGCCGCGAAAACAGCCAGTATGCACGCGACAACCGCGATGTGAATGAGTTCGCGATCACCCGCCTGTATGGCGAGCTGTATTTCAAGAACCTGCTGGGGCGCGATCCCATCGGCAACAACCGTCCGCTGAGCGTGCGCTACGGGATTCACAACTTCGAATTCCTGGACCGCCGGCTTCTCGCCAACAATGAGTGGCGCAACACGGCAAACACCTTCAAGGGATTCGTGGGCAGCCTGGGCCAGGAGAGCAATGACTGGCAGGTGGATCTGGTGGCGGTGCAGGCGCTGAACCGGCAGAAGTATGCCTGGGACAGCCCGGTGCCAAAGCAGTGGGTGTATGGAGTGATCGGCCACTGGAGAGGCTGGTCTGACCTGGTGACGCTGGAGCCCTACTACCTGGCGATGAACCAGTCTCCCCTGCCCGGCATCGCGACCTATCAGGTGCACTCGCCCGGCCTGCGTGCCTACGGTGTGGTGGGCAGCACGGGGCTGGACTATGACTTCAGCTTTACCTATCAGACGGGCAGAAACGGCACGCGCAGCCTCCAGGCGTATGCAGGCACCTTTGAAGTGGGCTACACCTGGGCCTCCCAGCCGTGGAAACCGCGCCTGAGCCTCTTCTACGGATTCGCGAGCGGCGACCACAATCCCAATGACAACAAGGACAACCGCTTCCAGCGCTTTTACGGCTTCAGCCGTGCGTGGTCGGCGAATGATTACATCACCTATCAAAACATCACCACGCCCACCGTGCGGCTGGAGCTGAAGCCACGGCACAATCTGCGCCTGGACATGAACTGGAGCGCCTACTGGCTGGACAGTGCGACGGACGTGTATTCCGTGGGCAACGTGATCCAGGTGCAGGACAAGAGCGGTGCGAGTGGAAACTTCCTGGGCAACGAATACGACATCCGCGCACGCTACACCTGGGATGCCAAGACGGAGATCACCGTCGGCTACTCCTATTTCCAATCCGGCGGCTTCGTGAAATCCCAGCTGCACCGGGACCACACAAACTTCGCCTATTTCCAGCTCAGCCGCCGCTTCTTCTGATTTCCATTTCGGCTCATTTGCAACTTACTACCACAACCTAATATCTCATTATATCATGAAAACATACCTCCCACTCCTCTCCACCATGCTGCTCGGCTTCACGGCTCATGCGGCGGATTTTGAACTGCTGAACGTTTCCTACGATCCCACGCGGGAGCTGTATTCGGAGTTCAACAAGGCCTTCGTCAAGCATTACAAGGAAACCACCGGCAAGAAGGTCAGCATCGATCAGTCGCACGGCGGCTCGGGAAAGCAGGCGCGGGCGGTGATCGATGGCCTGGAGGCTGATGTGGTGACACTGGCGCTGGCGGGAGACATTGATGTGATCGGGCAGCAGGCCGGGCTGATCGCGAAGGACTGGCAGAAGCGCCTTCCCAACGGCAGCGCTCCGTATACGAGCACGATCGTGTTTGTGGTGCGCAAGGACAACCCGAAGAACATCCAGGACTGGGATGATCTGGTGAAGGAGGGTGTCAATGTGATCACTCCGAATCCGAAGACCTCCGGCGGTGCGAGGTGGAATTACCTGGCGGCGTGGGCGTATGCGCTGAAGAAGACGGGCAGCGAAGCAAAGGCGAAGGATTTCATCGCCGCGCTGTACAAGAACGTACCGGTGCTGGACACGGGTGCGCGTGCTGCCACGACGACCTTTGCGCAACGTGGCATCGGCGATGTGTTTCTCTCCTGGGAAAACGAAGCGTGGCTGATCCAGCGCGAGTTCCCCGGCCAGACGAAGATCATCGTGCCGAGCCTCAGCATCCTGGCCGAGCCGACGGTGGCCGTGGTGGACAAGAACGCTGAGAAGAAGGGCACAGCCGAAGTGGCGAAGGCTTATCTTGAATATCTCTACACGCCCGAAGCGCAGGACATCATCGGCAAAAACTACTACCGCCCTCGTGATGCGGCGGCAGCGGCGAAGTACAGCGCGCGCTTTCCGAAGCTGACGCTGGTGACCATCGACGGTGATTTTGGCGGCTGGAACAAGGCGCAGAAGAAGCACTTCGACGACGGCGGCATCTTTGACCAGATCTACCAGAAGAAGTGACCTGATGGCACCCGCTGCCGGCTCTTCGGAATGCGCCTCTTCTCATGGGTGCACATTCCTGCTGACTCTCCTCACGCAAGCAACCTCGATCCTCCACGCTCTTGTCCCGACCACGCCACATCCTGCCTGGGTTCAAGCTGTCACTCGGCTTTACCATCACGTATTTGAGCCTGATCGTGCTCTTTCCGCTGTCCATGCTGGTGTGGAAGGCCACGAGCGGTGGATGGGAGCATGTGCTGGACACGCTGACGCAGGCGCGGGTGATTGCCTCGCTGAAGCTGAGCTTTGGCACCGCCTTCGCAGCGGCGCTGGTGAATGCGGTTTTTGGGCTGATCACGGCGTGGGCGCTGGAGCGCTATTCCTTTCCAGGAAGGCGGCTGCTGGATGCGATGGTGGACCTGCCCTTTGCGCTGCCGACGGCGGTGGCGGGGATCGCGCTGGTGACGCTGTATGCGCCGAACGGCTGGATCGGCGCCTGGCTGGGGCAGCATGACATCAAGGCTGCGTATGCACCGCTGGGCATCACGATCGCGCTGACGTTTGTGGGCTTTCCGTTTGTGGTGCGCACGCTGCAACCGGTGATCGCGGATCTGTCGATGGATGTGGAAGAGGCGGCGGCCTGCCTGGGTGCGAACCGCTGGCAGACAATGACGCGGGTGGTCTTCCCTGCCCTGCTGCCATCGACGCTGGCGGGCATGACACTGGCGTTTGGACGTGCGGTAGGAGAATACGGCAGCGTGGTTTTCATTTCGGGCAATCTGCCGTTCAAGACGGAGATCGCGCCGCTGCTGATCACGATGCGGCTGGAGGAGTATGACTACTCCGGAGCGGCGACGATCGGCGTGGTGATGCTGGCGGCGTCGTTCACGATTTTGGTGATCTCGAATGTGCTCACGGAGTGGAGCCGGAAGAGGACGGGGAGGTAGGAGAATGAGGAATGTCGAATGCAGAATGACGAATGAGACCAGAGCACCTACAGCACCCTTTTTGTTTTTTGATCCCGATGGAGGCCGCGTGGGCGGATTGATCGAGGACGAGTTCGAGTAGGAGGACGAGGACGATTTAGAGACGACGCAGACCCTTTTTATTTTTTTACATGGCAGCAATCATTGAAAACACTCCAGCCCGAGGTACACGGCCGCGCAAGGCGACGTCGGATTCGCTTGTCTCGCGCACGCTCATTATTGGCACAGCGGTGGGATTCATGGGGCTGATGTTTGTGCTGCCGCTGGTCATCATTTTTCAGGAGGCTTTCCGCAAAGGGTGGGAGGGGTTTGTGGAGGCGTTTGATGACAAGGCGACGATGCATGCGATCTGGCTGACGCTGAAGGTGGCGGCGATCACGGTGCCGCTGAACGCACTGTTTGGCCTGGCGGCGGCGTGGTGCCTTTCGCGTTTCCAGTTTCGCGGCAGGCGGTTTCTCGGCTCGCTGATCGAGCTTCCGCTGTGGGTTTCGCCTGTGATCGCGGGGATGGTTTACGTGCTGCTGTTTGGCGCGCAGGGTTTGTTTGGACCGGCGCTGAAGGAGCATGGGATCAAAATCATCTTTGCGCTGCCGGGCATTGTGCTGAGTACGATTTTTGTGACGTTCACCTTCGTGGCGCGGGTGCTGGCTCCGCAGATGGAGGCGCAGGGGCAGTCTGAAGAAGAGGCGGCGATGACGCTGGGCGCGAACGGATTTCAGATGTTCTGGCGCGTGACGCTGCCGAAGATCAAATGGGGGCTGCTGTATGGCATCATTTTGTGCAATGCGCGGAGCATGGGCGAGTTTGGCGCGGTGTCCGTGGTGAGCGGCCACATCCGCAACAAGACGAACACGGTGCCGCTGCACATTGAAGTTCTTTACAACGAATACCAGTTCGTGCCCGCCTTTGCCGTCGCCTCCGTGCTGGCACTGCTGGCGCTGGTGACGCTGATTTTGAAAACTCTGACGACCACACAACGAGGAGCAGCATGAGCATCCACATCAACGACATTTCAAAAACCTTTGGCAGTTTCCAAGCGCTGAAAAACGTCGATCTCGAAGTGAAGACAGGAGAGCTCGTGGCCCTGCTGGGGCCGAGCGGCAGCGGCAAGACGACACTGCTTCGCATCATCGCGGGCCTTGAATTTGCGGACGCTGGCGAGGGCAGCATCCAGTTTCATGGCGCGGATGTGACGAATCGCAGCGCGTATGAGCGCAAGGCGGGCTTTGTGTTTCAGAACTACGCGCTCTTCAATCACATGACGGTGGCGGAGAACATCGCGTTTGGCCTGCGTGTGATGCCGCGTGCCACGCGGCCGGACGCCGAGGAGATCGACAAGTCCGTGAAGGAGCTGCTGCGGAGGATCGCGCTGGAGGGGTATGGCGCGCGCTATCCGTCCCAGCTCAGCGGCGGGCAGAAGCAGCGTGTGGCGCTGGCGCGTGCGCTGGCGGTGGGGCCGCAGGTGCTCCTACTGGATGAGCCGTTTGGAGCGCTGGACGCGAAGGTGCGGAAGACGCTGCGCAAATGGCTGCGGCAGTTTCATGAGGAGACCAAGGTGACCACCTTGTTTGTGACGCATGACCAGGACGAAGCCTTTGAACTGGCGGACCGCGTGGTGGTGCTGCACGAGGGGGACATTCAGCAGATCGGCTCGCCGCAGCAGCTGAGGGAGCATCCGAAGAATGAGTTTGTGGCGGACTTTTTGGATTGTGTGATGATTTGAGGTTCGCGAAGGCCGTTTGCGGTTTCCGGTTAGGAGACTGTCTTTGGCTCGAAGGTAATGAGCTTCGGCGGCGGCGGGCTGGGGACACAGGCTGTGTGAAAACTATTTCACCGGTTTGACCGGGGGCGTTCATGCGCAACAAGATGGGCATGAGCCACCTTCGAGGAACTGATCGCAGCGAACTGCAGATGCTGCCGCCATGCCTGGA
>NZ_JBGAGS010000030.1:0-88433 GCF_044226605.1 Prosthecobacter sp.
GTTCCAGCGTTGCCGTTCACGTTGCCCGCCAGCGTGATGTCGTTCAGGCCCGTGGTGATCAGCGTCACTCCTGCTCCTGCCACGCTGCCCGTTGTCACCGCCAGGTTGCCCCCGGTCGTCGTGATGCTCGCCACCCCGTTGTTGGTCGTCGTCACTGCCCCCGTCACATTCAGGCCGCCCGTCGTGTCATTGAGCGTGAATGCTCCGTTGCTGGTGAACGCTCCAAGGTTCGCCACCGTGTTCAACTGGTTCAGCGACACCGTGGTGGTTGCGGAACCGGTCAGTGTCCCGGTCGTGTTAAGCACTCCCGCGCTCTGGCTGATTGCCTGGCCCGAGGTCAGCGTCACCGTTCCGGCATTGCCATTCACATTGCCCGCCAGTGTGATGTCGTTCAGGCCCGTGATGATCAGCGTCACTCCCGCTCCTGCCACGCTGCCCGTTGTCACCGCAAGGTTGCCCCCGGTCGTCGTGATGCTCGCCAGTCCGTTGTTGGTCGTCGTCACTGCCCCCGTCACGTTCAGGCCTCCCGTCGTGTCGTTGAGCGTGAACGCTCCGTTGCTGGTGAATGCTCCAAGGTTCGCAATCGTGTTGAGCAATCCCAAAGACACTGAACTCGTGGTGCTGCCCAGAACTGTGCTTACGTTGAGAACTGAAGCTGCATTCTGAGTCACGGCTCCGGCGATGTCACCCGTGCCGATACGCAGTGTGCCACTAGTCGCAGTCACATTGCCGAGAGCCACCGTTGTCGCACTCTGAATATCCACCGCCACACCGCTGGAAGTGCTGGTCAGCGTCGAAGTGTTCAACTGAATGGTGCTTCCACCGCCGTTAACAATGATCGTGCCGGAACCTGCATTGACTGCAATGCCAGCGCTTACCGCCAATCCACCGACAGGACCGCCGGTAAGGCTCATATTGCCCGATGTGGAGGTCAGAGCATTGCCCACGGTCAATCCCGTTGAACCCACCAGTGTGATCGTGCCGGATGACGTGGTCAGTGTTCCCGTTGTCGAAAGAGTTCCGCCGTTGCTGCGCAGGTCGATATTGCCCGTGCCCGTATTGAGATTGGTTGCAGCCGGAAGCGTCAGCGTCGTTCCTGCAATGGCAGTAATGCCGGTATTGGCTCCCAGGGTGGGTGCGGCCAGGGTCAGGGCGTTCACATCTTTGACGGCCACGGAGGCGCCCGTCGCATTGAGTGTGACCGCACCGGTGAAGTCATTGTTGGTCTGGCTCACGTCAATGGTGCCCGTGCCTCCATTCAGACTTGCCGTCGATGCCAAAATTTTGCCCGTTGTCTGGCTGATTCCCACGCCGGCCAGTGTCACCCCCGCTCCAGTAGCGTTGATGTCAGCTCCGATGGAAAGCGTTCCGCCAGCCGTTGTGATCGATGCTGTATTTCCATTCGTCAGCAGATTCCCTGTCACATTCAAACCGCCCGTCGTGTCATTGAGCGTGAACGCCCCGTTGGTCGTGAAAGCTCCAAGGTTCGCAATCGTGTTGAGCAATCCCAAAGACACCGAACTTGTGGTGCTGCCCAGCACAGTACCCACATTGAGCAGCGTGGTCACATTTTGTGTCACTGCTCCCGTGATGTCACCTGTTCCGATACGCAGCGTTCCGCTTGTCGCACTCACATTGCCCAAGGCCACGCTTGTCGCGCTCTTGATGTCCACCGCAGTTGCGCTGGCGCTTGTCGTTGTCAGTGTGGAGGCGTTGAGCTGAATGGCACTGCCACCACCACTGATCGTGATCGTACCAGAGCCTGCATTGACTGCAGTGGCTGCGCTAACTATCAAGCCGCCTGCCGCACCACCGGTGAGACTCACATTGCCTGAGGTGGAAGTCAGAGGATTGCTCACGGTCAATCCTGTCGAACCCACCAGCGTGATCGTGCCGGAGGAAGTCGTCAGCGTTCCTGTCGTAGAAAGAGCACCCCCATTGCTGCGAAGGTCAATATTGCCAGTGCCGGTGCTGAAATTGGTCGCTGCCGGCAGCGTCAGGGTCGTTCCTGCAATGGCGGTGATGCCTGTGTTTGCTCCCAGAGTGGGCGCGGCAAGGGTCAGCGCGTTGGTGTCACTGATCGACACCGAAGCCCCTGTAGAGCTAAGAGTCACCGCGCCGGTGAAATCATTTGTGCCTTGAGACAGGGTGATCGAATTGGCACCAGCATTCACACTGGTGGTTCCCGTCACAGTCAGTGCAGCAGGATTCGTCACAGCACCTGCGGCAGTGAGATCGAGATTGCCCCCGGTCGATCCGCTGATTGCGACACCATCCGTTTCATTGATGAAGCTGTTGCCAGCACCCACTCCTTTGCTGAACGCAAGATTGGTGACATTGGTATTCAGGCTGGTCGCTGCTCCTGTTGCGCCCACTGTGCCGAGTCCGTTCAAGTTCAGAGTCGTTGCGTTGACCACTCCAGCCGTGCGCGTCAGGGCTGCGGAATTGTTGAAGGTCACGCTGGCCCCCGTCACATTCTGGCCCAGGGCAAGAGTTGTGGCGTTCAGTGTCAGATTACCACCCACGGTGGTCAGCGCAGAAGTATTTAGCGTTGTCGCGGTAGCAGTCAGTGTCAGGTCACCACCTCCGGTGGTGCCGCTGACGTCAACGCCGTCCACCTCATTGATGAAAGTGGCTCCTCCCGTCTTGTTGATCGAGATAGTGCTCACACTAGTGTTCAGGTTGTTGGCAGCCCCGCTGGCACCCACGGCACCACCGCCACTCAGGCTGAGGGTGAAAGCAGTCACTGTGCCTGCGGTACGAGTCAGTGCTCCGGAATTGTTAAAGACCACCAGAGGTGATGTCACGTTTTGTGAAAGCGCCAGGGTTGTGGTATTGAGAGTCAGGGTGCTGCCTGGGGCAGAGAGTGGCGCACCATTGATCGTCGTTGCGGTGGCGGTCAGAGTCAGGTCTCCGCCACCGGTGGTGCCATTGACTTCCACACCATCCGTCTCATTGATGAAGCTTGCGCCACCCGTCTTGTTCAACACGATGGTGCTTACATTCGTGGCAAGATTGTTAGCCGCACCCGTGGCTCCAACCGCACCTGCGCCCGTGAGGTTCAAGGTCGTAGCGGTCACCGTGCCCGCCGTGCGTGTCAGCGCACCAGAGTTGTTGAATGTCACGCTCGTTCCCGTCACGTTCTGGCCCAGCGCCAGAGTCGTGGTGTTCAGCGTCAGATTGCCACCCACAGTTGTGAGCGCCGAAGAGTTCACGGTCGTCGCTGCGGCGGTCAGAGTCAGGTCTCCACCTCCGGTGGTGCCATTGACTTCCACGCCATCGGTTTCATTGATGAAAGTGGCGCCGCCCGTTTTGTTTAGCACAATGCTGGTCACTGCCGTAGTCAGATTGTTTGCAGCACCGCTGGCACCCACGGCGCCACCACCGGATATGTTGAGGGTGCCTGCGCTGATCGTCCCTGCCGTCCGGGTAAGTGCCCCGGTGTTGGTAAGGGTCACCGTTCCCGTCGTTGAAACGTTGGCGGCGAGGCTCATTGTTCCGCCCGAGGTCAGGGTGACGGCACCAGCCCCCGAGTTGGTGATGGGATTGCTGAGAATGAGGTTATTTCCTGCGTTCAGGGTGAGTGAATTACCGCTGTTATAAACGATGTTGCCACTCACAGTAATGTTACCGGCACCTGCTCCGGCAGATGTCGTGGAAATAACAACATTGGCTGTGGCAAGCTGCTTGAGAAGGGTGGCATTCACGTCCCCAGCACCGGTGCCGATTGAGATGGTGGAGGTGTTGTTGGCTCCGCCGTTGAAGGTGTTAGGGTTGCCGCCGCCAAATGCACCAAAAGTTGGCGCAGCATCGACACCTGCGCCATTGATGGTGATATCCGTAGGGTCGAGCAAGAGGGTTCCTGTGAGGCCATTCGCCGCCGTCAGATCTGCCAGACCTGCAAAGCCCAGCCACTCCTTGCCCGACACTTCTGCAAACCCGCCATTGCCGGAAACTGCACCACCCTTGGCGCTGATCTGTCCTTGATACAGAGTAGCATTGTCCGCCCAGACAACCACTTTGCCACCATCACCTGTTTGTCCGGCGTCAGCAGAAATCGTAGCTCCCTTTTCCACTTCTGTGGTCTGCGCGGTCGGCACCGTGCCTTTGCCCTGAGTGTCTCCACCAATGAGCACCTGGCCACCGCCTGCAGTGCCGCTGGCGTTGATCTGGGAGGTCGCGGCAATCTTCACGTCCTTACCGGTGACCTGGATGTCGCCACCCTTGCTGCCGCTGGTCGCAGTGAGGTTGCCGCTGTTCGTCACCGAACCGCCACCGGCGGAAAGATAGAGCTTGCCGCCCTGGCTGACCACCCCTGTGGCACGCACGGTGCCGCTGTTGTTGACCGCCATGGAGTAAATGTTTCCACCGTTCGCCTTCAGTTCTGCCTGCACTGCTTCCACGGTGCCGGAGTTGTTCACTCCCGTTCCGCCCACCGTTCCGGCGCTCGCAGGCTTGACCTGGATACGCTCGGTGCCTTTTTCGACCAGGGTGATTTCCTGACCGGCGGCCATGCCAGCGGTGCCATTTGGAGCGCTGACCGTGCCGGCATTGTCTACATGACGGGCAAAAAGCATCACGTCTCCCACTGCTGCATGAATCTGCCCGAGATTCTGGATGCTGGCTGACGAGGAGCCTGAAAATGTGACTGAGCCCGAAGCACCGGTGGCGTAATTGATGAACTGACCGTTCGAAACATCGAGAGTGGACGCAAGAAAGCTCCCGGTCTGGATGATGCCAGCACTGCCCACCAGCGTGCCATTGGGGTTGATAAGCCAGATAGACCCGTTGGCATTAAGCGCTCCATTGATGATTGACGGATCCAGTCCGACAACACGGTTCAGCGTGGCCCCGCCATCAGGCTGATGGAAGGTCGTGGTTTCTCCCAAGCCGATGGAAAAGCTCGTCCAGTTGATCACCGCCGCCTGACTGGTTTGGTCGATGATCAGGTTGTTCCCGATCATTGTAGGCACCTGCACCTGGCCAGCCTGAAGATCAAACCCCGTCGGATTGGCAAAAATGTAAGACGGCGGTATAAGGCTAATGCTCGCGGCAAAAAGGAGACTGAATTCACGAATAGCACGTTTCATAGGGGAAGTATGTGAGCAGGGTAGGATGCCTTTTCCAAAAAATCGCACGAGCGTGGCGAGATGTGGTTCTTTTGTCTAGCTGAAAGTGTTTAAATTGTTATCCCAAAACCCTCTCCCCCTAAGACTTAGAACTAGTCCGTTACATAATTTCAATAACAAGTTCCGCTAGCTCGAGGATGTTTAATCTTTCCTAACGTACTCATCCCACCTACCGAGAGCACTGTCCCCATCCACTAGTTATCACTCCGTAAAACGTCCAGCCACAATGAGTTATCACGTCGATTCGCAAGCCTCAATTTCGTTCGGTTCACCCATTTAAACGCTTCAACAGGCTGCAATTCAGTCCAGGCTTTACGCCTATCAATCCATAATTCTCGCCTAAGCTCACCGTTCACGTGCTGCTCCGCCGGGGCAAAAAGGTAGGCGAGCTGCGCAGAGTCCGGGGAAAACTGGCACTGCCCAAATCCCCCGATTATCACAGGAAAGCCACCTTTCACCTTGTGCACCGAGACAGGTGCGGTGTGGACGTCCGTCGCGTTGACATTTAGGACAGCCGCGTGTGGCTGTGAAGCAATGCCCTCGCTGCTCTCTTCCACCACGCGGAGCGGATGCAGCGCGACGTAAGCAAGCCGGCTGCCGTCTGGGCTGAACACAAGCGATTCCGCCTGCGCCGAAGGATATCTGCCCAGGATCGCCCCATCCAGCACGATCACCGCGCTCTGTCCCACCGTCGCGAACGCCACATGTTTTCCATCATCGCTAAAGATGATTCGTGCCGAAGGTGCCGCGCGTGAAAGCATGGTGGGCGTGGAGTTTTCCGCGGCCACGCTGGCCACCAGCGGAGCGCCTCCATCGGCATGACATTCGACTTCACCATCTTTGGAAATCACGACCCAGGCGAAACGCGAACCTGCGGGGGCGAATGTTAGCTGCGAGATCTGCCTGCCAGTGCGGGGCTTCGCTTCACACACAGCCTTGCCGTCCAGCCACAAAGTCTGCGCCCCATGACGGCCGTGGGAGATGTATGCCACCCGCTGTCCGGTGCGATCCAGCGTGAGTTCGCTGATGTGATCATGAATCGGACTTTTCCCTGCATCCGTCACGACCCTTTCTCCCGGAGCAAATACCTCCCATTCCGCATCCAGCTGCTTCATGGCAATGTAGGCCCAGTGTTTTCCCTCGCAGCCAAGGCGTGGCGCTGTGATGTGGCTGTAGGCGGACACCTGCACACCGTTCAAAAAGAGGGCATCCTCATCGTTCAGGCGCTCCACATGAGCCACCGTCGAAAAGTCGCTGCTGCCCAAGGCCGCCTGGAACTGACCGCGAACTGTGTAACTTCGATCAGGGAGCGTCAGAGTCTTTTGACCCGCCCGGTCCGTCACAAACGCCATCCATTGGGAGCCCTCGGAGGAGAACCGAAGTTCGGCAGCACTGGCCGCCTCTATGCCAGCGCGGATGACTTTTTGATCCAGCATTAAATCGGCGAAACCAGAATTGCCTCCATCCGGGCAAGACAGGTGCAGCACATGCATCAAATCCGGGCTCAGTACCGGCGGATGTACGGCCCCGCCGGGCTTTTCCTGAAGCAAGATCCGGCCAAGGTCATCGGACTGCCTGCCTGATGGAAATCCAGCCTTTGCATCCCCTTCAGCCTTCACCAAAGGTGATTGCTTCACATCGACTTTCCCCATCTGGGTTTGCGCGGTTGCTTCAGGCTTCGCTGGCTGAATTTCTTTTTTGCTCTCCACCTTGTCGTCGGTCTTCGGCTCAATCTCAGTCTTTGGCTTGATCTCCTGCATTGCGACAGGCTGAGCAGCCGCCAGGTCAGCCTTCGGGGTAACCTTGGGCAGTGGGGATTGCGGCTGAGACATCGCTGGCGGCAAGTCCGCATTTGCTGGAGGAGGCAGCAGCATCTCAAGCTTTTTTGCAGGAACTTCAGCAGGCTCAACTTTCGCGACAGCAGCAGACTGGCCACCTGACGGCGCGGCATTCAAACTGGCTAAGGCAGCACCATGGTCTTTTGAAGCCGCAGCATCGGAGGGAGAGGCAATCGGATGAGCCTCGTTGGCTGCAGAGGCAGGTGCATTCCCGGGCCTGACCGGAGCCGGTAAATCCGCTCCAGATGTTTTGCTGGACTCCCCTTTCGTTGCTGCCACCACAGGAAGAAAAACAATCGCCCCAGCGAGCACAAAAATTCCCGCCCCGATGAGTATCCAGTAATTGGGCTTTTTATCCGCACCCCTATCCGAATCCGTCGTGCCAGGAGCCTTGGCCGGTGGCGCATCGCCAGCTGCCGCAGCGCTCGCAAGCACCGCAGCTTTTTCAGCCACGACGACAGCGTCCTCCGCCACTGGAGGAGCCTTCGCTGAGATGACATCCTCAGGAGCTATGATCGAAGTCTCAGCTGAAAGAGAAACAGGTGGCTGAAGGGAGACGATTTCCTCGTTCACCTCCCTTTTCACCGGTTCCCGCCCATCATTCACCAATACGACGCCACTTTCTGGCGTGGACACAGGTGCAGGTGCTTCTTCGGCCACCGCTTTCTTTTTGCTCCCTTTCGGCGCGGCATCAGCAGGCACCGGCCGCTTGTGCTTCTGCTTTTTTCCCCGCTGCACAGAGTCAGAAGATGCGGCCCCATCGATAGCTGGCACGCCACCATGAGCCGGCAGAGCGAAACGAAACTTGTGGTCACCAATGGTGAAGCTGTCCCGATCTTTCAGCAGCAGTTTTTTCACCGACTTTCCCTGCATCCACACGCCGTGGGTTGAGCCGAGATCGCTTAGCCACCAGGATCCATCTTCAAAAACGACTTCAGCGTGATGTCTTGACGCCTTGGGGTCGTCCAGCACGATCAGATTGTCCAATTCACGACCGATGCTGACAGCATCTTCACCGAATTCATATTCGATTCGTATAGACGCTGGAGAAGTCACCTTAAGGCGCGGCATGACGTCCCAGTGCTGGATCGGATGCATGCAAACATCAAGCACCACTCGAAAGTTTTTCCGCTTCAGCTGGCTGCCCCCTTTTCCACTCGAAGGCCCCTCTTGCAAATCGGCTGCACCATGAATAACTACTCCTAATGTCGCTTTTGACGCAGCCAGCCCAAGATTCACCATCCTCCTCAGGGGCTGGCACTTGGCGCTCTCCCTTGGCGGTGGCGCTGTATCTGCCTGGTTTTGCGGTCGCCCTTCTCTGCGGTTGGTCGCTTGCAGGACATTTCAGGCATGGTGGAGACACCCATTCCCTCAAGGTGGCCTTTGCAAGCGGCGGTCTGCCGCTCCTCCATGCCAGGGAGGAATCTGATCTCGTCCTCCAGGCAGAGGCCGCTGCGCAGAATCAGGAGCTTGCCAGCCTGGCTCAGGTGGTGAAAGGACTCGAAGTTCAGCTGGCAACCCTGCTCTCCCAAATTCAGGATGGTCAGAAAACTCTGGCCGAAACCGAGGCCACCATAGGTTCCGCCGAAGCAAGAAAGCAGGCCTACATTGCAGAAAAAAAGCGGCTGGAACAGCTGCTCGCCGCTTTTGCCTCGGCAGACACCGAGCGCCAGACCGCGGAGAAGATGGTCGAGAGTTCCGCACTCCCAGGCGGAGCCAGCTCGCTTTCTGTCAAAGATCTGGTGACTTGGAAGACCGAGTGGAAAACCATTACTAGCGATGCCTCCACCAAGATCAAGACGGCCAGCACCGCTGTGCAGGACCTGCAAAAGCTCCAGACGAAGTGGGAAACCGAACAGGACTCATTGACTGCCGCCCAAAAAGCCGATCTGCAAGGCCAGCTTGTGTCCCAGCAAAGCGCCACGGAGAGCAGTCTTAAATCGGCGCGTGAAGCGGTTGCTGCTGCCGAAGTCACTCTCGCAAATAAAATCAAGGAGCAGGCCGCAAAGATCCAGCAGGCCATAAAAACCACGGCCCAATGAACCTGCTCGTTCTCCAACCTTTGCGGTGGCACTTCCTCATCGCCGCACTCCTGGCCCTCCTGTGCGCCTGCACGGCTGGAGTCTGGCTTTCCACCTTTCGCGCGGTCAAAGTCGGCGGCCCCGTGCTTCCTCCTCATCGCCCCCTGCCCCTTCAACCCAAGGCCGCTGACCTGGGCACCCAGATTCAGGAGCAGAAAGCCAGATTGCTGCAGGACAAGAAGCAGGCGGAGACACAGCTCATGACCAAGCAGGAGGAATGGAAGCAGCTGCAGGCCCGTGTCTCGACCGCACAGCAGAAAGCCCTCGCCGCCGGCAACGACAACAGCCCGGAAAAGCAGGCCGTCCTGAAACTCCGCGAACAGCAGCCCCGCTGGGTCGTTCTCGATCTCGCCCCGGCAGATGCAGAGGCCCTTGCATTAGTGTGGGACTCGAAGTCCACGCAGGTTGATCGTGCCATTCAAATCCTTGAGAACAGCCGCCAGACTTGGAAAGGCAAAGGCGCCTCCGCGGTTTCTTCCAGCACCACCGAGCGCCAGAAACGCCAGACTGCCCTGACCGATCTGAAAACCCGTTTCGACAAAGAAAGTCTCTCAGCCTCCAGTGATCTCAACTTGGACAGCATCCTCCCCGAAAAAATCGAACCCCTCCTTGCCAAGGTCCGCAAGATCATTGAAACGCCTGGCAATAACCGCGCCATTGCCGGTGTGAGCTTTACCAACAGCGCTGGCATGGAAATGGTCTGGATACCCGATGGCGGATTCTGGCTCGGCCGCAGTGAGGTCACCTCCGCCGCCTACAAAGCCGTCAAAGGCACCAACGGTGGCGACGACAGCCCCGCTGAAGGCATCTCTTTTATCGAAGCCATCGAATTCTGCGAGGCGCTCAACAAAATGGAGACCGTGGACAAGCCCCTCCTCCCTGCCAGCCAGAAGATGCGTCCAGCCAATGCTCTATACACCCTTCCCACCGTCAAGCAGTGGCGCATAGGCAGGACTCAGGAGGAAACACTTGGCTTGAAGGGCTTTTCCAATGGCCTCAGCGAATGGAGCCAGGACAGGCAATTCTCTCGGCTCGCCACGAAAGCCGTATCATACGTTCCCACGGAACCGTCTTGGTTTATTGCATTAAATGGCGGCGACGCCATCGCACTTCCTCCCACAGCCCAAGGCAACATCACTGAAAGCGGCTCCGCAACCAAAGCTACCGGTCAACGCGGCACCATCACGATCTGGTCCGGCCGACTGGGGCTGCGCGTAATCTTGGTGCCAAAACAGGAGTGAGAAAAGAGGGGCGCGCAAAGTGCATGCCCCTTATCTTTGCAAATTCCTTGGCAAGCGATCGCTCGCTTTCGTTGGCCATCCATGAATACCTCTCCTAAGTACATTCTTGCATTATTGCGACAATCGAGGATAATTCGAATGTTCGCACTCGAGCTCAGAGCTCCGGTCAAAGTCACCTGATAAAAGGACACAAAATACGCCGCCCAATGAATTTGCACTTCATTCACCCCATACGCGGACAACTAGGCCTGGCTGCTATGCTGGCACTGGCATGCGGCAGTTTCTCCGGGTTTTGCCTCACGTCCTTCGCCAAAGCCAGCAGTCACTTCCACCCGACACACCGCCCTCTGCCGCCTCCTGTCCAGAACACCGCGTCTCGTGTGCGGGAGTTGGAGGCCAGGCTGATGGAAGACAAGCAGCACAAGGTAAAGCAGCTTGCGGAACACGGGGAGGAAATGAAAAAACTCCGGGCTGCCATCTCCGTGGCAAATGAGAAGGCCGCAGCCGTCATTCCCGACGACACCCCTGAAAAGCAAGCGGTGCTCAAGCTCCAAAAGCAGCAACCCGACTGGCGCGTTCTTAGACTCTCGGACGCCGAGGCGCAGTTTGTCATGGATGTTTGGATTTCTAAGGACACACACGGCGAGCAGGCGAAAGAAATCCTGCTTGCCAGTGCCAAAGCGTGGAAGGACAAACACACAACGGAGCGCCAGAAACGTCTGAACGCGCTGGAGGAAATAAATAAACTCTTTGAGCAGGGAAGCGCCGAAGTCTTTGCCACCCTCAGCCTCAAAGGCATCACCCCCGAAGAAACAGACCCAGTCCTCACCGCAGTCAGCAAAATCATTTTACTGCTCGGCCCCAGCCGCGCCGTTATCGGGAAGAACTTCACCAACAGCGTCGGGATTGAGATGGTATGGATACCGGACGGCAAAACCGGATTCTGGATCGGTCGCAGTGAGGTATCCACCGCAGCATACAAAGCCATGAGAGGCGGTGGACCCGGTGACGATAGGCCCGCTGAAAAGATTTCATTCAACGACGCCATCGAACTCGTTGGGATTCTCAACAACCGCGAAGCCGAATCCAAGAACATTGTTCCGCCCGGTCGGACCCTGCGACCACTCAACGCGATATACACGATTCCTACCGTCAAGCAGTGGCGTGTTGGCCGGGTTCAAGAAAAATCCTTTGGCATGGAGGGCTTTTCCAATGGCCTCAGCGAATGGAGCCAGGATCGCCAAAGCTCCGGCCTCTCCACCGAAACTGCATTCCTTCGTATCCCTGACTCTTCTTGGCCCATCGCCTTGAATGGCGATAGCGCCATAGCACTGCCCCCTCACGTCAGCGGCAATTACGTCACCGTCGGACCTGGGACAATAGCCACCGGCAAAGGCGGAACAGTCACTCACTGGCGCGGCCGCCTCGGCTTGCGCGTGATTTTGGTGCCAAAAAAGGAGTAGTTCAGTGCGCCCTGCGAATCGCCCCGCAGAGCAAACAGGTCCGGGCATTCCTCCATTCACCTTCGTACGGCGGCCCTGCGCCCTCCTCCACTACTGGAAACCACTATGCCAAAATTGCGGTGCTTCACCAGCATGCGTACCGTAGCGGACGACAATATCGGATTCTTTTCCTCGGGGCATCCTAGCACTCGTGAACACAAACCACGAACGCGCTATGAACCTGACTGCCTCCTCCCACATCACCCCCCGCCAACGTTTCATCCAGAACCTCGCGGACAGCGAGTTGTTCCGGCACTACCAGAAAGCCTTCCACACGCTGACCAGCCTGCCGCTGAGCCTGGAAGCAGCCGGTGAAGATGAGCACATCGAAGTCGTTCAGACCCGCAAAGGTGTGGCCGGAGTGGTCGAGTCAAAGGTTCCGGTGCGCGTGGGAAAAAACACCATCGCCACCATGCTCACTGGCAGCGTCCGCCTTCAGCCTGCAAACGCCGCCACCTTCGCCCCCGTGGCCAAAGCCCTTCTCGATGAAGACCGCACCGCCGCTGAGATCCGTGGTGCCAAGGTCCAGTTTGATCAGGTGCCGGTCATGTCTCCCGAGCGCTACGAGGCCGCCTTGGCGATCCTCCAGTCGTTTGCTCTTCAGCTTGGAGAAAGCGCACACCGCCTCCTCTTCGCTACCGCCACTCATGAGCCCGAAGCCGTGCGCAATGCCAAAACCTTCATCCACTCGCATCTTGCCGAGCCGATGTCCCTTGAAGCCGTCGCCAGCGCGGTCAATGTCAGCCCCTTCCACTTCTGCAAGCTCTTCAAGCGCTCCACCGGCCTGACCTTCACGGATTTCGTCAACCGCGCCCGCGTGGAAAAAGCCAAGCGCATGCTCATGAAGCCCGCCGCACGCATCACCGAAGTGGCCTACGACGTCGGCTTCCAGAGCCTCTCTCATTTCAACCGCAGCTTCCGCCGCATCGCCGATGAGTCCCCCACGGAGTTTCGCAGCCGCATGAAGCACGGCGGACCGGCCCTGATGGCCGCATAACCCTTTGTCGCCATGTGCACCGCTCTGCGGTGTTTCGACGACATAGCCCCGGAAAGGAAGCCTGAGCGCGTTGGGCCACCCTTTCCGGGGTTTTTTGTAAAGTACTCGCGAGCTTTAGCTCGCTCTGGGTGCGCACAACTGCCCCCGGACTGTCTGCGGCCAGTGGTGTCTTTTCGGCGGGCAGCTTTGTTTGCGCTCCTGTCCGTGCAGAGGCTTTGACGGGCAGCCTCCACGGAGCAAAAGCTCCGCGATCAGGCGCAGACGCTCTTGCCAGAACGAGCTAAAGCTCATGACTACTTTGGCGGGATGCACTTGACCCACCCTCGCCACTGCGCACACTCGCCCCTCACTCCTTCCAACCCTGAACCGAAACTAGAACCCCGAACACTTGTTTATGAGCCGGAAAATTCGTTATGGCATGATCGGCGGCGGGCGCGGCGCCTTCATTGGCGGCGTCCATCGCATCGCAGCTTCGATCGATCAGCAGATTGAACTCGTCTGCGGTGCCTTTTCCTCCGATCCTCAGCGCTCCAAGGACAGTGGCGCGGATTTCTTCCTGCCCGCCGAGCGCTGCTACGGCAATTTCGAAGAAATGCTCCGAACGGAATCCTCCCTGCCGGCGGACAAGCGCATGGATTTCGTTTCCATCGTCACCCCCAATCACGTCCACTTTGCAGCCGCCAAGGCCGCGCTGGAGGCTGGATTCCACGTCCTTTCCGACAAGCCCGCCACATTCAATCTCGCTCAGGCCAAGGAACTGGCAGGCATCGTCAAGGCCACCGGCAAGCTCTACGGCGTCACCTACAATTACACCGGCTACCCCCTCATGCGCCAGGCGCGCCAGATGATCGAAGAGGGCAAGCTCGGAGATATCCGCAAAGTAGTCGTCGAATACCCCCAGGGCTGGCTCGCCACCATGCTGGAAAACACCGGCCAGAAGCAGGCCTCCTGGCGCGTGGACCCCGCCATCTGCGGCGCCGCCGGCTGCATGGGAGACATCGGCACCCACGCCATCAATCTCGCTGAATACGTCACCGGCCTCCACATCAAGGAGCTCGCCGCCGACCTCACCATCTTCCTCGCCAAAGAAGGCCGCCGTCTGGAAGATGATGGCAATGTGCTCCTCCGTTTCACCAATGGTGCCAAAGGCGTGCTGCATTCCAGCCAGATCAGCATCGGCTGTGAAAACAATCTCAGCCTCCGCGTCTATGGCTCGCTGGGCGGCATCGAGTGGTCCCAGCTCGATCCGAACACGATGATCGTCACCTCCTTGGACAAGCCCAAGCAGATCTACCGCACCGGCCTTGGCTACCTCGGCAGCGCCGCCGCCGCCGCCACCCGCACTCCCTCCGGCCATCCGGAAGGCTACCTCGAAGGCTTCGCAAACATTTACCGCAACTTCGCCAATCACGTCCGCGCCGTCATCGATGGCACCCCGCCCAACCCGCTGGACATGGACTACCCCACCATCGAGGAAGGCGTCGCTGGCATGGCATTCATAGAGGCCGTCGTGGCCTCCTCCGCCAACAACGCCGCCTGGACCCCGCTGGACTACACCCCGACCACCCGCGCAAAGTATGGCGATGCCACACTGAGCAGTGACCGCGGCGGCCTGTCATAAGACGATAAGGCAGCAGTATCGAACTCAGAGAGTGATGTCGGCACAGGCTGACATCACTCTTCTGTTTTCACCGCAGGCTGTGCCGCCTGATTCGGAGGAGCCTGCAGGCTCACCCCCGTGCTGCTTCGCTCCAGATCAGGGTCAAACGCGAATTCAAAGATCGCCCCGTCCAGGGTGTTGAGAAACCAGTCTCGCATCAGCTTCGGATCGTTCGCCACCGCGGCCTCCAGCATCGCACGGCCCCTCGCGCCATCAAAGATGTCAAAGTCGATCCTCAGCAGCTTTTTCGAATCACTGACGGGCAATGCAGCAACGCGTTTTTCCATTTGTTCCGCGAACTCAGGATCATTCGTCGTCACGGCTGATAACGCGGTCCAGCAGATCGTTAAGCTCCTCGCTCTCCTGCATCTGCCCCTGTTTCATTCCAGTGTAGCGCTTTAGCAAGGCCTCCACTTTTTGCTGTACCTGAGGAGAGACAGCCGGAGGCCGGTAGTGCGGCCTGTCGGAGTCCACAGCTTTGAACGTTTGTTCCCGCACGGGTGCCGCGGACTGCACCTTTGCCGGACGACTAAGCACTGCGGCAGATGGCCCGGAAGGCTGCTGCTCCAAAGCCAGCGGAAGGCTCAGTGCGGCCGCAGCCGTCGAGATCAGGATTTTCGTGGAGGTAGTCATGGCAAGAAATGGGGAAGTCGTGAGAGCGGGCGCAGTCGTGCCTGCACTGCTTCCCGCACCGCTCAGAGCCAGCTTGCCGAGCGAGCCGCTCAGAGTCGCTGGCAGGGCAGCCTCCGCCGCACTCTGCGCGCTCATAAAAGCCACCAGACCTGCACCGCACACCACCCCGCGTCCGCGCAAAAGCGTGCGCAGCTCGCTTACTCCCGCCTCGATCTGACGCGAAATGGTGGACTGGCTCACGCCGGCACGCGCCGCCATTTCTTGCTGCGTGCAGCCCTCCAAATAATGCGCCACCAACAGCCCTCTCAGCTTTTCAGGAAGGTCGTTCAGCGCAGCATCGATCTGCGGCTCCAGCTCTTCCCAAGACGACTCGTTGGGTCCAGGCAGCGCCCAGTCTTCACTGGCGGGGCGCTCCTCATTCCGCCTGCGCCGCGACTCCCCACGCAGAGCATTGCAGGCCTTGCGCCAGGCCACCCGGTGCAGCCATGCGCCCAGAGATGCCACCTTCGTTTGCCTGCTGTGCGCCAGTTCCAGAAACGTCTCCTGCGCCACGTCCTCCGCCAGCGCCGCATCTCCCGTGACCCGCCGTGCCGTGGCAAAGACCATTCCCGCATGCTCCCGCACCAGCGCCGCAAATGCGTCCGCATCGCCTTGGCGATGGTAGCGTGAGAGCAGGTGCAGGTGAGTTTCCATGGAGCGATGTTTCAGCCTAAAGACACCTCTCGTTTCCACTTCATGCAGAAAATATGAGAGGAGCCCGTCTGAATCTCTCGCAGCCTCAGCGGCCAGGCTTTCCACGGATCAGCTTGTAGGCGGAAAACAGCGCCTTCCCCAAAAGCGTCTGCGGAGGAGAGGGCTTCTTCTTCACGGGTCGCGGAGGCGGGTTGTGGTTGACCTCATAGTCTTCCTCTCGCTCACCCGGAAAACCTCGGAAGACTCCCCTTGCATCCGCGTCCCCGGCAAAATCTTCAAACCCCATGTTGCCGAGCGAAAGATTGTTCTCAATCCCCTGAATCCGCGTGGGCAAAGCGCGAAATGTTCTGCCCGGTTCGTCGAGGAGGTCCACCACCATCAAGGACTGCTCTGGATCTGCAAAAGTGGTGCCGTCTGCGATGACGATGAAGCTGTGTCGATAACCCTCCGGCCGATTCGCAGCCAGTTTCTCCGCCGTCACCTCCGCAAAGTCAGGATCGCTCACAAAACTCACATACGCCAGAAAGCCATCTCTGCCGATGGGGCTCGCGATAAGGCTGCACAATCGGCTCCAGGCCTGATCATCGGAAAAGTCAGTGCGCAGGACAATCGGGTCCTTGGTATCAGGAAGCGGTTTCATGGCGTGGAGAAGTAGTGGCAGATGAAAGATTGCGATCAGCCTTTATCGACGGGATTAATCCGTTTCACCTTCGTGAGATGATGCGCAAGGACCGTCACGGAATCAACTGGCTCTGCTTCGGAAGGCTTCACCATGAAGCTCGTCCCGGTCTCATCTCTTCCCACAATGGTGCCCTTCACGCCCCTATGCGGCCCCAGCATCACCTGCACCTCGTCACCTATTTTGCACCGGTCTCGCCAGTCAATGTACTGAGCCCCGATGAACAGGGCTGCCAGCGGCACCAGCATCGCCATCGCAATCCGCCAGTTTCCCATGGCAAGATTCAGCACTGCCGCCAAAACGAACGCAATCAGCAGCAGCTCCGCGCAGCCTGAGTGCATGAACCCCGCAGACTTGTGATGCTGTGGCTGCAGTGTGTTCATGGTGGGTTACCATTCATGCCGGCATTGCTTGCATTTTTCACCAGCCGGGTACTCGATCGACACCCAGGCCCCTCGCTTCATCGCGGTAAAATCAGGCATGATGAGCATGTGATCGCCGCATCTGTGCTTTGTTGGCAAAAAAACGGGGAGAACAAGCACCAAGCTCATTCTCCCCGTTGAATCATTCAATCGATTCGTCTCAGATCGAAACCGGCTTGCCGCTCGCGGCAGACGCATAGATCGCATCGATCACCTGCATCAGGCGCAGCGCCTGCTCCAGGGTGTTCAGCGGCTCGGCCTTGCCTTCCAGCACTTCGATGAAGTTCGCGGCGGAATCGATGCGGCCCATGTCTTCACAGGCGGGCGTCGTGATGCTGCGGTTCACGCTGTGACCGTTTTCCTGCACGTAGAGCTCGCAGGCGTCGATGGCGGTGTTGTCCAGGCCGTCGATGCCAAAGAGGCGCTGCACGCAGCCGCCGGCCTTGGTGCCCTGGAAGACCACGGACACTTCCTCACGCTTCACCATTTCAGCCCAGGACACCTGCAGGCTCAGCACCTGGCCGCCCTTGAAGGTGACGAAGCCGTGCGCGGCGTTTTCCACATCGGTGATGCCACCCACGCGGTCCGGAATGCCCCAGGGCCCCTTGAACTGCTTGTCGGTGATGAAGTCGGAGAAGGTCTGGCCCAGCACGTGCGCAGGCTCAGGATAACCCATGAAGTACATGGCCAGGTCCACCATGTGCAGCAGGTCGATGAGGGAGCCGCCACCAGCCAGTTCCTTCGTGGTGAACCAGCCGCCAAATCCAGGGATGCCCGTGCGGCGGATCCACTTCGCCTGCGCGGAGTTGATGGTGCCCACGGCGCCCTGCTTGATGTACTTCATCATCGCCTGAGATTCCGGACGGGCGCGGTTGTTGAAGTTGAAAAGCACCTGCTTGTTCGCCTTCTGCGCAGCGGCGATGATTTCCTTCACTTCATCCGCATGCAGAGCCGGGGGCTTTTCGCAGAAGACGTGCTTGCCGGCCTCCAGGCACTGGATGGCGAGGGACTTGTGAAACTTGTTCGGCACGATGACGCTCACCGCATCCACATCCGGCGCGGCCAGCATGGCCTCCACCGTTTCATACGGGGTCGTGATGCCCCACTTCGCCGCCGCCTTGGCCGCTGCTCCGGGAGCCGCGTCGCACACGGCGATGATTTCCGCGCCTGCCTTGCGGAATCCTGCCGCGTGATACTGCAACATGCCGCCGACTCCGATGACTCCTACTTTGATGGCCATAAAGGTGATTTTCTAAGGTGTGGTTGGTAAATTTGTCCGAGGGCCGCGAGAATGGAGATTCAGAGCCGCAGAGTCAAGGCACGAAATGGCCGCGCCTCTCCGAAGTGATGAGGGCACTCTTGCCCGCAAGTCTGGCGCTCCAAGACGTCCTTCTCACCCCGCCTGTTTCCATCACACCCTCACCTCCGCCATCCACTCCAGCAGCTTCGCGGTATCCTCCGGGTCACGCAGCCACGCCCGCGCAGCGCATTTCACCTCGTCTCCGACCAGAAAAGTCCACCCATCAGGCAGCTCGCGGAAGGCATCGAGATCCGTGATATCGTCTCCCAGGAAAGCGGCCGCGCTGGTGGGGATCTCGCAGCGTTCCATAAACCACCGCAGCGCCTTGCCTTTGTCCCACTCGGTGGCGGGCCGGATTTCCCAGATGCGTTTCGCGGGCCGCAGCTTCAGCGCTGCCACCTCCCGCAGTGCGGCCCTCACCCGTTCCTCCACTTCGGCGTGCGCATCATCCGCCGCCAGCCGGTAATGAATGGAGGCGCTGCAGGCCTTATCTTCGATCCACACTCCGGGAATGCGTGCCAAAGCCGGTGCCAGCTCTCCCAGCACCGCGCGCAGTGCAGGCCCGGCCTCAGCAGTGCCGGGCGCCACGGTCGTCACTCCTTCATACGCGATCTCCAGCCCGTGATTGCCCGCATACAGCGCTCCATCCACCGCCGCCTTCTGCTGCAGATCGGCAATGGAACGCCCCGAGATCAAAGCAAACATGACTCCCGGCTTTGCAATGATGCGCTGCACCGCCGCCCGGGTGCGCTCCGTCATGCACGCATCATCCGCATGCGAGACGAGAGGCGCCAGCGTGCCATCAAAATCGCAGCCGACCATGATATGCGGTTGGGAGAGCAGCCAGTGCCGCAGAGCTTCGCGTTGTTCAGTCCAGTGGGGGATCATTCGTTCACAGTGGCTTCGGAAATATCCAGTTTCATCAGGTGGCTGAGAATGTTTCCCGCCCAGCGGTACACATTGTTGTCCGACACTTTTTCGCGCATGCTTTTCATGCGCCTCTGCCGCTCCTCCGGCTCCATCGTCAGCGCCTGATGCATCGCGTGGGCCGTGTCATGAATGGAGAACGGATTCACGCCAAGCGCCGTGTCCAGTTCGCGTGAGGCTCCGGTGAATTTGCTCAGGATCAGCACGCCGTCATCGTCCACCCGGCTCGCCGCGAATTCTTTCGCCACCAGGTTCATCCCATCGTGCAGCGAGTTCACGATGAAAAAACGCGCCAGCCGGTGCAGCGCCACCATGTCCACAGACCCGTGCTGCTTTTTGATCAACGTCACCGGTTGCCAGTCCGTGCGGCCCCAGCGCCAGTTCACCTTTTCCACCAGCTTGTCGATTTCATCCTCCACCGCTTGATACTCCGGCAGGTGCGACCGGCTCGGAGCAGCGATCTGCACAAACGAAAACTTGCCCCGCCATTCCGGATGCGACTCGATGAAAAAATCCAGCGCGCGCAGCCGCTCGGGAATTCCCTTGGTATAGTCCAGCCTTTCGATGCCCACGCCCAGCAGCCGGTCGCCCAGCCGCAGCTTGCGGCACCACTTTTCCATGGCCGTATCCACTGCCGGACTCGTGGCCAGCGCCTCATTGGCTTCGAAGTCGATGCTGATGGGAAACGGACGCACGTTTGTCACATGTCCCCCACGAGTGACTTGCCATCCTTCGCGATCCACCATCGCCTCCAGAGAGCTGTCCACCGTCTCAAAAAAGTTCTGGCAGTGATTGCGAATGTGAAACCCCAACAGGTCATTTCCCAGCAGCCCGTCCACCAGTTCATGCGACCACGGGCAGGTGCGAAACATCTCCCGATTCGGCCAGGGAATGTGCCAGAATTGCGCCACAACGAGGTTTGCTCCGCCCATCTCCTTCACCATCCGCGGCAGCAGGCAGAAGTGGTAATCCTGCACAAAGATGATGGCGCGCTCACCTGCCGCCTCTTCGATCACCGCCTTCGCAAAGATCCGGTTCACCTCCTGATACGTCTCCCAATTGGCCAGTCGAAAAATGGGCCGCTTAAAAGCGATGTGACACAGCGGCCACAGCCCCTCATTGGCAAAGCCATAATAGTACCCTTCCTCCTGCTCCGGCGTCAGCCACACCCGCCGCAGCGTATAGCTCGGATTCCCCGGCGGCACCGGCAGACGCCCCTGCTCATCCGCCGTGGCGCGGTCGGCATTCCCCGCCCCATGGGCGATCCACGTGCCCTTCGTCGCCGCCATGATCGGCCGCAGCGCCGTGGCCAGCCCGCCCGTGGTCTCGATGCATTCCATCTCCCCGCTCTCCGCATAGCGGTGCATGTGCGGCTCGCGATTGGACACCACGATGAACTTCACCCCGCTGAGCCGCGTCTCGATCAGCTCCCTCAGCAGCTCCTTCGTCCATGTGCGGCTGGTAATCATAAGTGGCATCCCGATTGAGCGGCTGTCGGTGATTTTTGCATAAAACTCACGGCTGCCGCCCGCCTGTGAGCCGATTAAGGGGTACGCCTGATGAATCGCACCTCGCAGGACAGCAGGCGGTAAAAAACCACCCAAGCTGTGAACAAGGAAGAACATCCCTTTCCCTCCACGGGCGACATCGCCCGCCTCGTCCACTACATTCAAAATGAATGGCCTGGACTCAGCCGCGGCCTGCGCCAAGTGGCCGAAGCCGTCTGCGATGTAAAGCTCGGTGAGGCAGGCTCTCAGGGCTGTCCCATTTACATCTCCCGCTCGGAGGACTTGCCCCGCGTGCAGCGCATCTTTGAAAAATCGCTGTCATCCGGTCAAATGACCACCCTCCGGCTCAAGGTGCTGCCCTCCGACCCCGCGCGCATCGACGAGCATGGCCTCCTCTTCCTCCCCGGCCGCTACGTGGTGCCCGGCGGCCGTTTCAATGAAATGTACGGCTGGGACAGCTACTTCATCGCCCTCGGTCTCCTGCGTCAGGGCCGAGTGGCCATGGCGCGTGCCATCGCGGATCAATGCCTCTACCAGGTTGAGCACTACGGCACAGTGCTCACGGCAAACCGCACCTACTACCTCACCCGCTCCCACCCTCCTTTTCTCGGTCGCTTGGTCCTCGCAGTGTATCGCGCCAGTGGAGACCTGGTCTGGCTAAAGCGCACCCTGCCGCTGCTGGAAAAATTCTACTACTACTGGACCGTGCCGCCGCATCTCGTCTCCGGCATGAACCTCTCACGCTACTACGACTTCGCCCAAGGACCCGCGCCAGAAGTCGCACTGGGAGAAGTGGACGAGCATGGCCGCAACCACTACGAGCGCCTCCGCCTCAACCTCGCCGCCGGCGGAGAATACGTGCAGGACGCCAGCGACTTCCTCGATCCCGAAACCGGTGCCCTCACCACTCACGCCTATCACGCGGACCGCAGCATGCGCGAGTCCGGATTCGACGTCAGCGGTCGCTTCGGTTTCGCCAATCTCGATGTGCTCGACATCATGCCCGCCTGCCTCAATACCCTCCTCTGGAGGCTGGAGGTGGACATCGCGAAAGTGCGCGCCTTCCTCGATGCCACCGCCTCGCTCAACGTCTGGCAGGAGCGCGCCCATCAGCGCGCCGCCGCCATCAATGAGCACCTGTGGGACGAAGAGGCCGGCCTCTTCTACGACTTCGATGGCCGCTCCGGACGCCGCCGCGCCTACCCCTTCGCCACCACCTTCTGGCCCTTGTGGGCAGGCTTCGCCACACGTGAGCAGGCAGCCAAAGTCGTTGCCCGCCTGCCCGACTTCGAAGCCGCCGGCGGCCTCCTCACCAGCCTGCATCCCAGCGGCTGCCAGTGGGACAAACCTTTTGGCTGGGCGCCGCTGAACTACCTCGCCGTCATGGGCCTTCACCGCTACGGCTACCGCCATGAGGCGCGCCGCATTGCCCGTCGCTTCGTCACCCTCGTCGTCTCCGAGTTCCGCCGCACCGGCATGCTCTTTGAAAAATACGATCTCGAAGGCATGACCAGCGACGTCACCGGCAAGATCCAGTTTGGCTACCCCACCAACGAACCCGGCTTCGGCTGGACGAACGCCCTCACCATGGAGCTCCTCGACTACCTCGGCTGCCTCGGCGACCTCGACACCGAACAGACCTTCACCTCGAAGATCACGCTCCCTCCCCGCACGCTGCAAGCCACGGCGTAAGCTTTGGAGTCGTCCTCGTCCTCCTACTCGAACTCGTCCTCGGTCAAAGCGCTCCGCCTTGAGAATAGAGGGCGCACGGAATCCAAGCGTCACAGTCCGGCAGGGCCGCACCATCCCCGCGCCCCGCCCCAATTTGCAGTTTTCATTTTTCAGTTCGCAGTTTTCAGTCCTTCCTCAATCATCCCCATCTCCCTGAAGGACGACGCCCATGCCCGCCACTCTCCGCCCCGCCACCGCCGCCGATCTACCGGCCATCAACGCCATCTACAATCACTACGTCGAGCACAGCACCTGCACCTATCAAACCGTCCCCAGCACCGCGCAGGAGCGGCAGGACTGGTTTGACGCCCACGGCCCGGAGCATCCCGTAATCGTCGCCGAGGAAAACGGCACCATCATCGGCTGGGGTTCCCTCAGCCGCTTCCACCCACGCCAGGCCTACTGCCACAGCGTTGAGGACTCCGTCTATCTGCATCACGAGCATCAGGGCAAAGGCCTCGGCAGCCTGCTCCTCGGCGAACTACTGCGCCTCGCCAAAGAACTCGGCCACCACACCGTCCTCGGCGGCATCGATGCCGACCAGGCCGGCAGCATCGCCCTCCACGCCAAATTCGGCTTCGTCAAAGTCTCCCACCTCAAGGAGGTCGGCCACAAGCACGGCCGCTGGCTCGATGTCCTGTGGATGCAGAAGATGCTCTAAAGTTGACCAGTTGCGCCGCAACTGGCTCGGGAAAGTTCCACCACCACTTGCCCCACTCTTCACTAAGTTGGCCCTCTTCTACAGGCAGTTATTCTTTCCCTGTGATCCAGTCACCGCCCAAAGTCTCTGACCTTCCGACGCTCATCGCATCGATCCGGGATGTCTGCCAGTGCCACGCCGTCTCACGCATGGAGTTGTTTGGATCACGTGCCAGCGGTCAGGCTCGTGATGACAGCGACTATGATTTCCTCGTCGAGTTCCTGCCTCATGCGAATGCAGGACTGCTGGAAATGGGCGGCTTGAAAGAAGATCTCGAAGAGCAACTTGGACATCCTGTCGATCTCCTGAGCCGGGCTGCAGTGGAACGCAGCCGCAATCCGTATCGTCGTCGTACCATCCTCACTGCCCCCGTCACCGTGTATGCTCAGTGAGAAACAACACGGCCTGCTTCGGAACATTCTCGACTCTTCGGCCCTAATCAGCCACCCGTGCACTTAAACTCATTTTGCACCCAATAAATCGAGGGCGGCCAATACGGATCTCCCTCTCCCCGCCCCCGAGGTGATTGCTCAGTGTTTACTTCGGGGAGAGGGTTGGGGTGAGGGGACGACACACCCCATTCGCTAACGTGCGATGCGACCTCGACTAACCTTCCCTACCCTCCAACAACCTCATGTCATTGAGAAAGCTCCTACTTCCATTTGGGACGCTCCCCCACCACCGCCGTTCTTGACCTTTTCCACCCGCCCCGCTAGAACCGGCCTCCAGCCACCGTCTTCACCCCATGCCCATGCACCGCGAGTTCGACACCCTCTCCCGCCGCCGCTTCCTCGGCAGCTCGGCCATGGGCTTGTCCAGCGTCGCGCTCTCGCATCTGATGGCGGACGACACCCGCTCGCACTTCCCCGCCAAGGCCAAGCGCGTCATCTGGCTCTTCATGCACGGCGGCCCCAGCCACCTCGATCTCTTCGATCCCAAACCCGATCTCATCCGCCACGCGGGCAAGCCTTTGCCAGACAGCTACGGCGCGGTGGAGACACGCCGCAAAGTCGCGCAGAATCCCCTGCTCGCCCCGGTCAAACCTTTCCGCAAATACGGCCAGAGCGGCATCGAAGTCAGCGACTTCCTGCCCAACATGGCGCAACTGGCCGATGAGATGTGCGTCATCCGCAGTTGCCACGGCGACAGCGTGAATCATCCGCAGTCCGTCTATCAGATGAACACCGGCTCCATCCAGATGGGCAAGCCGAGTGTCGGAAGCTGGGTCTCCTACGGCCTCGGTTCTGAAAACGCCGACATGCCTGCTTTCGTCGTCATGCCAGATCCCGGCGGCGGCCTCAAAGGCGGCCCGCCCTCCTGGGGCAGCGGCTACCTGCCTGCCACTTATCAAGGCACCACCATGCGTGCAGGGGACAATCCAATCCTGCACCTGCAAAGCCCGCACAGCAGCGCACGCCAGCGCGCCACGCTCGATCTCATCCAGCAGATGAATGCGCAGCATCTCGCGAAGCATGCTGCCGACAGCGAACTCGATGCCCGCATCCGCAGTTACGAGCTGGCCTTCCGCATGCAAAGCGCCGCGCCAGAAGCCGTGGACATTTCCCGCGAGACCGAAGCCACCAAGCACCTCTACGGCATCGACGATCCCACCACCAAAGAGTTCGGCACCCGCTGCCTCCTCGCCCGCCGCATGATCGAGCGCGGCGTCCGCTTCGTGCAGCTTTATTCCGGCGACACCAACGGCTGGGACGCGCACGAAAACGTGCTCAAAAATCACTCCGAATACTGCGCACGCACCGACAGGCCCGTGGCCGGTCTGATCATGGATTTGAAGCAACGCGGCCTGCTCGAAGACACCCTCGTCATCTGGGGCGGCGAATTTGGCCGCATGCCCATGAGTGAAAAAGGCGTGGGCCGCGATCACAACCCCTGGGGCTTCACCACCGTCCTTATGGGCGCCGGCGTCAAGCACGGCCACATCCACGGTGCCACCGATGAGTTCGGACTCCGCGCCGCTCAGGACAAAGTCCACATCCGCGATCTCCACGCTACTATCCTCCACCTCCTCGGCCTCGATCACGAACACCTCACCTTCCGCCTCAATGGCCTCGATCAGAAGCTGACGGGGGTCGAGGGCTGTGACGTTGTGAAGGGCATCCTCGCGTGAGGAATGACGAAACCCGAACGATGAATGTCGAATGAAGTCCGAATGTCGAATCATCCAGGTGCTTCTCATCGTTTGGCTGTGCGTCGGGCAGGCGCAGGCCGTCTCCATTCGCGCCTCCGCTGATCCAGTCAAAGACGAGCGCCCCATCAAGGCGGAAGACAAGGACTACTGGGCCTTCAAACCTCTGCAGCCCACTCCCGAAAAAACGAGCATCGACGATCTCGCTAAACCCACTTCACCGCCCGCCGATCCCGCCGCCCTCATCCGCCGCCTCACCTTCGATCTCACCGGCCTTCCTCCCACTCCCGAAGAAGTCACCGCCTTTGTGAACGAATGCCGCTCCGGTTCGACATTCGTCATTCGGCATTCGTCATTGGAGGCCCTGGCCGACCGCCTTCTCGCAAGCCCACGCTACGGTGAGCACTGGGCGCAGTGGTGGCTCGATCTCGCACGCTATGCGGATACCGATGGCTTTGAATACGACGCCGAACGCAACCGCGCCTGGCAATACCGCGACTGGGTCATCAACGCGCTCAACAGCGACATGCCCTTCGATGCCTTCGTGCAGCACCAGATCGCCGGCGATTTGATGGGAGACGAAACCGCCACCGGGTTCCTCTTTGCCTGCCCGGACATGCCGGACCTCAACAATCAAGACGAGCGCCGCCACGTGCTGCTCAATGACATCGCCACCACTGTCGGCTCCGTTGGTCTCGGCCTCACCGTCGGCTGCGCCCAGTGCCACGATCATCCTTACGATCCCATCAGCCAGGCCGACTTCTACCGCCTGCGCGCCTTCTTTGACAACACCGTGCTGACCAAGAACAGCAAGCCCCTCGGCCCTGCCGTGCGCATCTTCACCGAAGGCATTCCCGCCAGCACCGTCTTTGTGCGCGGCGACTTCAAACGCCCCGGCCCCGCGATCCAGCCCGCCTTCCCCCGCGTCTTTGGTACGACTCCCGACAAGGCAGATCGCCTCGCGCTCGCGCAGTGGCTCGCCAGCAAAGACAACGCCCTCTTCCTCCGCACCATGGCCAATCGCCTTTGGCAGCAGCATTTCGGCAAACCGCTAGCCGCCATTCCTGGCGATCTCGGTCATCAGGGCGAAGCGCCCACCAATCCCGCCTTGCTCGATTTCCTTGCCGCCGAACTCCCTCGCCAAAACTGGAGCCTCAAAAAACTGCACAAGGTCATCGTCATGTCGCAGACTTATCAGCAGCAGGCCACCACTCGCATTCGCCTCACCGGCGAAATGCTGCGCGATGCCATGCTCAGCATCAGCGGCCAGCTCAATCTCAAGACCAGCGGCCCCGGCGTCAAACTTCCCCTGCCCAAAGAGATCGCCAGCACGCTGCTCAAAAACCAGGGAGAATCCACCAAGGACATCTCCGAGCACACCCGCCGCAGCATCTATACATTCGCCCGCCGCAATCTCCGCAACCCGCTCTTTGAACTCTTCGACCGCCCCGATGCCCAGATGAGCTGCGCCCGCCGCAACTCCTCCACCACCGCGCCGCAGTCCCTCATGCTGCTCAATTCCGAGTTCACCCACAGCGTCGCCGCAAAACTCGCCACCACCTTGGCCGAGCAGCACGGCTCCGACGCCCCCGCCCTCATCAACGCCGCCACCCTGCGCTGCCTCTCCCGCAATCCCACACCGCAGGAGATCGAGGTGGGGCAGAAGTTTCTGCAAAAACAAACCGCCCTCACCCCTGGTTTCCGCGAGGCGCTGGCCGACTACTGCCTGGCCTTGCTGAACTCGAACGAGTTTGTTTATGTGGACTGAAGTAGCTCGGGCAATCCTGCCCGAGAGGAGCGCGTTCGCCACGAGATGAGTGCCCATGCTACTGCTGAAAGCCTTGCTGAACTCAACCCCACCCGTTTAAAGTCCGCCGCATCATGCACGAACCACCTTCCCAAAGCGGAGCCTTCATCGCCAAGCTCGGAGCCTGGCTGCAGCTCGCCCAGTTCATCGGCCTCGTGGGAACGGTCATCGGCATGCAGAAAGCGTTCAGCACCATCAAGACCTCGGGTGCCGGCGATCCTGAAATCCTCAGCGGAGCCATCGGCGAAGTCCTCATCTCATCGGCAGCTGGCATTGCGATCTCATTCATCGGAGTTCTGCTGGTGCTCTTTTCCATCACCGCCTGTCGCTACCGTGCCGTGTGGATGTTCTGGTTTCTCTCCCTCTACGGCGGACTCATCACCTTCAGCTACTTCTTCCCCTTCGGCCTGTTTTTCCTCATCTTCGCACTGATGAAGAAGGATGAGTTTCTTCGCCCTTCGGTGCCTGTGCCGGCTGCTTGAGATTCCGCGCTCATGAACGAAACGCCACCATCGCCCCTCGTGGCCCGCGTCGCCAAGCTGGGTGCCTGGCTGCAAGTCGCTCCCGTGCTCGGCATCCTCGCCGTCACGTTCGGCATGATTGAGGCATTCGACGTCCTCAAAACAAGCGGCGCGGGCGATCCTGTCAGACTCAGCGCGGTCATAGGAAATGTGATCACCTGCTTTGGCGTCGCCTCTTTGCTGGCCTTGAGCGGACTCATACTCGTGACCGGCACGATCACCGTCTGTGCCTATCGTTCCAGGTGGATGCTCAAGTTTCTGCGCTCTTTTGGTGCGCTGTGCTTGGTTCTGAGTCTGGCCCCGTTCGTATTCGGGCATTTCGAAATCAGCCTGTATCTGCCCTTTGGCGTTTTCTTCCTCATCTTTGCCAAAGTGAAGAAAGAAGAGTTTCTGAATGCGGCACCGGAAAAGCACAAGCTGCCCTCCTGCTACAAGCTCGACGACGACTGAAACGGGCCGTCATCCGCGACTGCACCCTCACTTCTCACGGCAAATCACTCAGCGTCAGAGACAGTCAGGATCATCTGTGGTTTTTACCACGACACAAGATGCCGCCGCTTGCTTTAACCCCCTGCACTTGAATTTCCGACATATTTACGGAATTATCATCTTTTTCATAAATCAACGTGCCTGCCCTTGAAATCAGCGCCTATCCTGACACTGCCGCTGCACGAGCAGAGCTGGTGGCGTTTTTGGCGCAGCATCTGCCGCCACCGCCTGGCCACACCTGGGAGGAACGCATGCACTTCTGGTGGGACGAAAACCCCGCTGCTACAGCCAATCCTGAACGTGGGCGCTGGGTACATGCAGACGGGCGTCTGGTGGCCTATGGTGGCTCCATCCCCGCCCTGCACACGTGGCAGGGCAGGCCATGCCAAGCCATCTACAGCACCACCTTTTGCGTGGACAGCCAGTTTCCCAAAGCCGCCGCACTCGTGTTCCTGCAGCAGCGGGAAGTGGCGGAGCACTGCATGATCGCCCACACCACCCCCAATCCCCGAGTGCAGACGGCCCTGTTCAAGCTCGGCGCACGGGCCGAGCAGACGGTGACGCGCCATTTTTTCCCCGCAGGCGCGGCCTCCCGGCTGCACGGGCGCTCCTGGTGGCCCGCCCTCCCGCAGGACAGGCGCCTGATCACCGACCCCGCTGAAGTCACCGCCATCACTCGCGGCTACCAGCGTGCCGACCGCATCGAAAAATGGATCACCCCGGAGTACCTGCGCTGGTATTGCCGCTCAATGACCCGCACGCATCACTTCCTCGGCCTGGTGGATGGCAGCGGCACCCTCAGCTCCTACCTGCTGGTGACCCGCCGCATCACCCGCGGCCTGCCGGCCTGGGACGTGGTGGAGAGCTTCACCGCCAGCGATGACGAGTGCGAGCTGCACGCCCTCACCGGTCTGCTGGTCAAAGAGCCCGGTATCCTCCCCGGAGGTGCCTGGCTCGTCACCGGGGCCAAATTTCCCGCCGACCGTAGCTGGGACGCCACCCCTGCCCTCCTCCGCCGCACCCAGCAGGTCTGCCACTTCTTCCTCTTCCCCACCGCCATGCGCCAGGCCCCCAAGCACACCATCATGGCCGAAGGCGATCTCGGCCTCTGAATCAGGATCCAGCATCCAGAATCTAGCATCCAAGATCTAGAAACTAGCATCTAGCAAAGGCGAAGGCGCCGGGATATCTCCCGACGCCTTCATGGTGGGCCAGCCCTCATAAGCCGGATTCTGTGTCCCCGATGCCTTGCGGCACCTGGCTGTGATCATTTATCTGTCAGGCTGAGCGACCAGCCTGCCCCTGCTTGCGCAGTGGTGCGACTATTACCCGGAGCTATCCATCCCTTGCGGGACTTGCGGCCAGGCGGGCCGTTTCTCCTGTTCTGTCTTGCACCGCATGAGGTTTGTCGTGCCCCCTTCCTCGCGGTTGGGGCGGTGGGCTCTTACCCCGCCGTTTCACCCTTACCCGCGCTTTCGCGCAGGCGGTTTGTTTTCTGTGACACTGTCTGTGACCGCGGCTTGCACCGCAGCCCCCACGCTTTCACGTGGCATGCTGCCCTATGGTGTCCGGACTTTCCTCTGCCATTCCACCTTGCGGCAAAACACCAGCGATCACTCCGACCGACCCGCCGTGAGAGTAAGGGCATCCGTGCAAAGGGCAAGCCGGGGCTGCGGGGAAGAATCCCCGAAACCTTTCCGCCGCCTCCGGTGTTGTAGCGCCTGAACCCACACATCTCCCATGAAAATCCTTCCGTCTCTCCTGCTCAGCCTCACGCTCAGCCTCTCACTGGCTCAGGCCGAAGACGCCCCCAAAGGCGCCGGTGCTGGCAAGGGCCGCGAAATGATGAAGGAGATGCTGCTCCAAAAGTTTGACGCCAATAAAAACGGCACCCTCGACCCCGATGAGAAAGCCGCCGCTATGAAGGCCTACCAAGAACGCCGCAGTGGCAGCCCCAAGGGCGCCACACCGGGAGCACCCGGTGCCAAAGGTGGCGACGCCGGCAAAGGCGGCAGGATGCAGGAAATGCTCCTGCAAAAATTCGACGCCAACAAGAACGGTGTCCTTGATCCCGAAGAGCGCGAAGCCGCCATGAAGGCCATGCAGGACCGCAAAGGCAAATCCGGAGGCATTCCCAGCGCCGGCCCTCCCACCTCCGAAGGCGGCAGCAAATTCCGCCGTCCCCCTGAAGCTCCGAAAGAGGGCGGATCGAAGTGATGCGGGCACTCTTGCCCGCACCGAAAGGTCTGTGATGTTCGCCTTACGGCAGAAGCACCTGCATCACTTCCAGCTCACTTCCCCACACTCTCCTTCAGCAGCTTCAGCATCGCCCACTCAGCATACTGAATATCGCTGATCTTCCACCCTCCTCCCTCCTGCACCAGGTGAAAGGAGATGCTCTTCTTCTCTTTGAAGTTCACAAAAGTCACCAGCACCGTGGTCTTGCCGTCTTCGGTCTTCCCTGGGTGAATCACCAGATCCTTGATCTCCATGTCCTGCGCATCATACAGCGGATCGCCATCGATCGCACCGACCTCGCCTTTGGAACCCACAGCATCCTTCCAAATCAAATCGCCGAGTTCCTTGGTAAAATAGTGGTCCACCAGCGCCCGGTTCTTCGTCTGAAAAAACGGCGAGGCCTTCTTCTTATCCGACTTGTAAAGCTCAGCCACCAGCGCCTCCGGCGTGGCGGCTGCTTTGTCAGCAGCGTGCAGATTCAGACCATGGCAGACCCCATGGCAGACCACCAGCAGGAGCAGAGTCAAGGAGCGCATGCGGCTCCATATCGCCGCAAACGCCTCAAAGTCGAGTCCCTGCGTCAAATCTCACCTCACTCCTCCGCGTCTTTCTTTCCCTTCTTCTTCGGCGCTTCCGGCAGCGGAATGCCCTTCTGCTTGGCCTCCCATTCCGCATAGCCTTTCTTGCTGCGGTTGCCGAGGTACTTGTAGGTGTCAAAGATCGCCTCATTGCCCAGCACACGCGGATCTTTCTCCTCCTTCAGGATGCCTTCCATCTTCGTGCGCAGCTCCAGCTTCTTGGCGGCAAACTCGGGCAGCTTCGCCAGATTCCTCAGGCACTCGGGATCCTTCACAATATCGTAAAGCTCCTCCTCCGGCCGATAGTTGAACGCCAGATCATAAAACAGCCCTTTGTTCTCCACGATCCACGACTTCGTCGGGCCATCGTCGCAGTTGCCGTAGCCGGTCTCCGGATTGCACGCAGGCCAGCGCTCCGGGTGGTAGTTGTGGCTGTAGAAAAACTCCGGCGTGCGAATGGCCCGCACAGGGTAGCCCCAGTCATTCGGACGCCCAAGATCATGCCGCTCCTTGCCAGCCAGCATGATCTTGCGGTCTTCCACAAATCCACTCTTCTCACTGCGCAAAAGGTTCGCCAGGCTGCTGCCGCTCATCTGCTCATGCTTCGGCAGGCCCGCGAGTTCGAGGTAAGTCGGCGCAAGATCGCGCACGTTAATGAAATCCTCCACCACTCGTCCCGGCTTGATCCCCTTCCCCCAGCGCATCGCCAGTGGGAGATGATAGCCGTCTTCATAAATCTGCCCCTTCACCCGAGGAAACGGCATGCCGTGGTCCGAGGTCACGATGATCAAAGTGTCCTCCAGCATGCCCGCCTTCTCCAGCACCTCCATCGCACGTCCGATCTGCTTGTCTCCCCATTCCACCTCGATGGCATAATCCGCCAGGTCGCCCCGCACGGTGGCATTGTCCGGCAGGTAGCCCGGCACCTTCACATCATCGAGTTTCTTCCCCAGCCTCACACCGGAGTCCAATTCATAGCCGCGATGCGGCTCCTTGAAGCCCATCCAAAAACAGAACGGCTGTGCCTTGTCGCGCTGCTCCAGAAAAGCCTCAAAGTTACGCGGATAATCCGTGGTCGTGATACCCTTCGCCGGCACCTGCTGCGTGAACTTGTCAAACGCAGGCCCGGCAGGATTGCGCGTGCGCCCCTCCAGCTTGTACTCTCCCGGCCCCCAGCCCTTGCCCGTCAGGCCCACGGTGTAGCCGCTTTTTTCCAGCAAGTCCGGATACACCGCAAACTTCGCCGGGAAGAGCCCGCCATGACACACCGCCTCCTCCATCTGCCAGGTGTTGCGTCCTGTGAGGATCGTCGCACGGCAAGGGCTGCACTTCGGATTGGAGGTAAACGCATTCTTAAACAGCACGCCCTCCTTCGCCACGCGGTCAAAGTTCGGGGTCTTCACCCAGTCGCAGCCATACGCCCCCGCATGCTGCCAGCCCCAGTCATCAAAGATGATGAAGAGGACATTCGGACGCGGCGCGTCCGCAGCCTGCAGACTGCTGACAAGGAAGAGTGCGGCAAAGGCGGTCAGGAGAAATTTCATGCGCCGTGAAACGACGCAGAAGGCCTCAACTTGCAGCCGCTTCTTCCACGCTCACGCAGGTGCAGATGAGATGGCGGTCGCCATACACGTTGTCGATGCGCGACACCGGCGGCCAGTACTTGCTCTCCTGCACCCATGGCAGCGGGAAGGCGGCGGCTTCACGCGTGTAGGCATGCGGCCAGTCGCTCTTCATCACGGAGGCTGCGGTGTGCGGCGCCTGCTTGAGCGTGTTGTCGGTCGGATGGTAGCGGCTGCTTTCCACGCCGATCATTTCCTCATGGATGCACTGCATCGCTTCGCAGAAGCGGTCGATCTCCGCTTTGCTCTCGCTCTCCGTCGGCTCGATCATGAGCGTGCCAGCCACCGGCCAGCTCATCGTCGGCGCGTGGTAGCCGAAGTCCATCAGCCGCTTCGCCACATCTTCCACCGTGACCTTGTGGAAGTGGCTGAAGTCCAGGATGCACTCGTGCGCCACGAATCCTTTGCTGCCTTTGTACAGCGTGGGGAAATTCCCCTCCAGCTTCTTCGCCACGTAGTTCGCATTGAGAATGGCCATCTTCGTCGCGTCCACCAGACGCGGCCCCATCATGGCGATGTACATCCAGGAGATCGTGCAGATGCTCGCGCTGCCCCACGGCGCGGAGCAGACCGCCCCTTCGCGTTGTTCTGGCTTCCACGTGTGATGCCCAGGCAGATGCGGACGCAAATGCGCCCCCACGGCGATGGGTCCCACTCCCGGCCCGCCTCCGCCATGCGGAATGCAGAAGGTTTTGTGCAGGTTCAAATGGCACACATCCGCGCCGATGCGCCCTGGCGAGGTCAGCCCCACCTGCGCATTCATGTTTGCCCCGTCCATGTACACCTGCCCGCCGTGATCATGCACCGCACGGCAGATTTCCACGATGGACTCTTCAAACACCCCATGCGTGGAAGGATACGTGACCATCAGCGCGGCCACCTTGTCCTTGTTCGCCTCCAGCTTCGCCTTCAAATCATCCACAGCGATGTTGCCCTGGCTGTCGCAAGTCACCGGCACCACCTTAAATCCGCACATCACCGCGCTCGCAGGGTTCGTCCCATGCGCCGAAGTCGGGATCAGACACACGTCGCGGTGGCCTTCACCACGCGCCGCGTGGAAGCGCTTGATCGCCAGCAGCCCGGCATATTCTCCCTGCGATCCCGCATTCGGCTGCAATGACACCGCATCAAAACCGGTGCATTCCGCCAGCCATGCTTCCAGATCGCCAAACATCGTGCGGTAGCCTTCCGACTGATCAGCCGGCGCAAACGGATGCAGCCCGCCCACCTCCGGCCAGCTTAGCGGCATCATCTCCGCCGCCGCGTTCAGTTTCATCGTGCACGAGCCCAGCGGAATCATGCTCTTGTTCAGAGCGATGTCCTTGCATTCAAGACGGTGCAGGTAGCGCATCATCTCCGTCTCCGAGTGGTAGGAGTTGAACACCGGATGCGTCAGAAAATCCGACGTGCGATGGTGCTGCGCGGAGCAGTGCAGCGGGTGATCGTCATTCATCACCGGAGCCTGCTGCGCCTTGGAAATGCCGAACGCGGTCAGCAGATTGAGCAGCTCCTCCTCCCTCACACGCTCGTCCAGCGCGACACTCACGGTAACGGCATCCACCTTGCGCAGGTTGATGCCAAAAATCAGCGCACGCTTGATCAGGTCATCCGCATTCGGCACCCGCACGCTCAGCGTATCAAAGAAGTCGTCGCTCAGCACATCCATGCCTGCGCGCAGCAGTTCGCCAGCCAGCCACACCGCCGCGCCATGCACACGCCGGGCGATGATCTTCAGACCTTCCGGACCATGATACACCGCATACATCGATGCCATCACCGCCAGCAGCACCTGCGCGGTGCAGATGTTGCTCGTGGCCTTCTCACGGCGGATGTGCTGCTCGCGCGTCTGCAAAGAAAGACGGTAGCCAGGTTTGCCAGACGCATCTTTCGACACGCCAATCAGACGCCCAGGCAGACGGCGCTTCAGCGCATCCTTCACCGCCATGAACGCAGCATGCGGCCCGCCAAAGCCCAGCGGCACACCAAAGCGTTGGCTGTTGCCCACGCAGATGTCCGCTCCAAATTCACCCGGTGCCCGCAGCAGTGTCAGGGCCAGAAGATCAGCGCTCACCACCAGCAGCGCCCCAGCCTGGTGCACTTCCGCCGCCAGTTCGGAAAAGTCATGAATGGTGCCAAGCGTGTCCGGGTACTGCACCAGCACGGCGGCAAGCCCCTTCGTGCCGTCATGCTTCCACTTCATCACATCGCCGGTCTCCACACGAATGCCCAGCGCCTCCATGCGCGTGCGCACCACCTCCAGATTATGCGGATGGCACTTGTCCGAAACAAACACACGCGACGCACCCGCCACCTGCGCCACCGCCAGGCCCAGCGCCTCCGCGCACGCAGTGCCTTCATCGAGCATGGAGGCATTGGCCACATCCAGCCCGGTGAGATCGGTGATCATCGTTTGAAAATTGATCAGCGCCTCCAGCCGTCCCTGCGCGATCTCCGCCTGATACGGCGTATAGGCCGTGTACCAGCCCGGATTCTCAAGAATGTTCCGCTGAATCACCGGCGGTGTGAAGGTGTCATGATATCCCAGCCCGATGAACGAGCGCATCACCTTGTTCAGCCCCATGATCTGGCGCATCCTGCGCAGTGCCTGCTCTTCGCTCAGCGGTGGTGCCAGGTTCAGCGGCTCGCGCACGCGAATGCCTTCCGGCACCACCTGGTCGATCAACTCATCGAGCGTTTTGAATCCAAGCGTTTGCAGCATGCTCTCCGCTTCGGCGGCGGAGGGACCAATATGACGGCGGGAAAAATTCGTGGGCATTGAAATCGTAGCGGTTTTGAGGACAGCGCCACGGTATCAAGCCGGGGGCCGCTGTCACTTGCCAAACAGCGCCCAGAATTTTTTCTCTGACGCTTTTTGTTTGCCTTTCGCTTCACGCAGGAAGGGAGCCAGCGACGCCAGATTCAGGATCCAATGGTTCAGGAAGTTGAACGGCGCACGCAGTGGGCGCTCGAAATCCACAAACAGCACCACGCGGTAGCCGTCCGTATCATTCCACACTTCATGATTATAAGTGTCATCGAAGATTACCGCCTTGCCCTCCTGCCACGAATAAACCTGGTCGGCAATGCGGATGCGGCACTGGTGGCGCGGCTCCGGCACCATCAGTCCCAGATGCATGCGCAGCACGCCGGCCCACGGCCCACGGTGATGCGGGATGTGCTTCTGCGGAGAAAGAATCGAAAAGAAGCCCGTCGTGCAGCCAGGGATCTTTTCCAGCACCTTCATCGTCTCCGGGCAATGCTTGGCGTTTTCCTCACAGTCCATGCCCACGCCCTTAAGGAAGAAGGTCTTCCACTGGTCATCTCCCTGGATCATCCCCACCTCTTTCACGATGTCCTGAAAGCTCGGCATCGCATCGCGATACTTCATGATCGAATCCAGTTCCGCGCGCACCTTCTGCCAGTCGGCCTCCACATCCTTCACCCACGGGAAATGCCGGGAGTCATAGATCGGCGGATCGCCCTGCACGGAGCAGTGCGCGATCACCGCTTCCACCATGTCCTGCAGCCAGTTGGTGACGTGCTCGATCAGCCCTTTGGCTGGAAAGGTGCGGTGCCGGCGATGGTAGGCATCGATCGGCTTCATCTGGAAGCCTGCGGGGACGGTGGCAATGGTGGGGGATGCTTCGGAAGACATGATCTGGGGAGACTGTCATGAGTAACGAATTCGTCACACATTGCAGCCGAAAAATAAGCGATGAGTCAGGGTGCCGTGTCCGGCTCAGGCGATGTGTTTGCGGTACGCCTCGGCGTTCATCAGCGCTTCCGCCTCGGCAGAATTCGACGCCTTGATTTTGAAGATCCAGCCGCCCGCGTAGGAATCGCGATTGAGCAGGCCCGGATCGCTGCTCAGCGCCTCATTGATCGCCACGATCTCGCCCGCCACCGGCGCATAGATGTCGCTGGCGGCTTTCACGGATTCGATCACGCACACCTGCTGCCCTGCGCTGACCTGCGCGCCCACTTTCGGCGGGTCCACAAAGACCACGTCCGTCAGTTCAGCCTGCGCATGATCCGTGATGCCCACCGGTGAGGGGTCCTGTGTGGGATCGATCCATTCGTGGGAGTCGCGATAGCGGAGGTTGTCGGGAACGTTGCTCATGATGAGGATGTCGGTTGAAAATTAGACTGACGGCTTGCGATAAAACGGCTTCTTCACCACCTCCGCAGGGAAACGACGCCCGCGAATTTCGATTTCCAGCGTGCTGCCAATCGTGGCCGCGCTCACCGGCACATACGCCATGCCGATGCCAGCGCCCAGGCTGGGCGACTGCGTGCCGCTGCCCACTTCGCTGACGATCTCCCCGCCGAAGGCGACGGGATAATGCGGACGCGGCGGCGGCGCGGCACCCGTCATGCGGAAGGCAGCCAACTTGTCCGGCAGTCCGGCCGCTTTCTGCGCCACCAGCGCCTCGCGCCCGGTAAAGTCACCTTTGTCCAGATCCACAAAGAAGCCCAGCCCTGCCTGCAGCGGCGTGCGGTCTTCAGAGAGGTCGTTGCCATTCAGCGGATAGCCCATCTCCAGCCGCAGCGTATCGCGTGCGCCCAGCCCGGCTGGCATTCCGCCTGCGGTCTTCACCGCATCGACGATCTTGCGGAACCACGCCTCAGCCGTCTCGATCGGCATGAAAAACTCAAAGCCTTCCTCCCCCGTGTAGCCCGTGCCGCACAGCCACATCGGCCCGCTCTCGCTCATGGTCACCAGGATGGTGTTGTGCTCAGGAAAAGACTTCGCATCGCCAAAGATCGCCGTGGCGACTTCACGCGCTTTCGGTCCCTGGATGGCCAGACCGGCGGTGAAATCACTCGCGTTGGCCATCAGCACCTCGTCATCCTTCGTCAGCTGGGACTCCAGGTGCTCCCAGTCTTGGTCAATGCGCGAGGCATTCACCACCAGGTAAAATTCACGCTCGCTCGTGCGATAGGCGATCAGGTCATCGATCACCCCGCCGCGCGCATTCAGCAGCAGAGTGTACTGCCCCTGGCCCGGCTGCAGCTTCGCGATGTTGTTCGTCAGCACCCGGTTCAGAAACGCCTCGGCTCCCGTCCCGCTCACGATGAACTGGCCCATGTGCGAAATGTCAAACACACCCACGCTCTGCCGCACGGCCTTGTGTTCATCCACGATGCCGGTGTACTGCACAGGCATCTCCCATCCGGCAAAGGGGACCATGCGCGCACCCAGCTCCACATGCACGGCGTGCAGTGGGGTGCGGCGAAGAGAAGAGGGATCGGACACGGTGCGCGCATGTTGTGAAGCATGCGCGCTTTGTCAATCCGCTCGGCATTCGCCCGGTATTTTGAGCAGAGACTATCCTGCCAATGTCACCTTGCAGCCAGACACATTTACTCCATACTCCGCGACCCCAACGCGCCAAAAAAAACTCCGCCCATGGCAGCACCTTTCCTCACTCAGGACCTGCATATCCGCTGGTCCACCCTCACTCCTGAAAACATCGAGCCCGACATCCGCGCCGCACTCGAAAAAGCGCAGGCCAATCTGGATGCCGTCATCGAGCAGGACCGTGGCAAGATGAACTTCGACTCCGTGGTGTTAGGCCTGGACGAATGCACCCGCGAACTCAATGAAGCCTGGGGCCTCGTGACCCACCTCGACTCCCTCTGCAACTCCCCCGCCCTGCGCGAGGCGCACAACAAGATGCTCCCGGAGGTCAGCTCCTTCTTTGCCAAGATCCCCCTCAACGAGCATCTGTGGGACCTTTTTGTCACTTACAGCAAGACCGACGAAGCCCGGCACCTCCCGCCTGTGCGCAAACGCGCGCTCGATGAGGCCATGGAAGGCTTCATCGAAGCCGGTGCCGATCTCCCTCCGGAGAAAAAGAAGCGCGTCGAGGAGATCGAGGCCGAGCTCTCCAAATGCACGCAGAAGTACTCAGAAAACGTGCTCGATTCGACAAACAAGTGGGAGCTCATCATCCACGACGTCAATCAGCTCAAGGGTCTGCCGCAGACCGCCATCGACGCCGCCAAAGCAGACGCCCTGGCCAAGGGCCTCGGCACCGCTGAGCAACCCGTCTATCGCTTCACCCTCAAGGCACCTTCCATGATTCCAGTCATGGAATACATCGAAGATGAAGGCATCCGCCGCCAGGTCTGGGAAGGCTCCTGCACCATCGGCCGCAGTGGCGAGCACGACAATACCGAGCTCGTCTGGAAAATCCTGCGCCTGCGCAATGAAAAAGCCCAGATCATGGGCAAGGCGAACTTCGCCGATCACATCCTGCACCATCGCATGGCGAAGAACGGCCAGAGCGCCTATCGCTTCATCACCGATCTCTACGAGCGTGTGCATGAGGCCTTCCAGCGCGAGACCATCGAGCTGCAGGAATTCCGCGCCGACAACGCCCATCAGGCCGTTGATCTCTTCGAGCCCTGGGAAGTCGCTTTCTGGAGCGAGCGCCAGCGCAAATCCAAGTACGACTTTGATGAAGAAGAACTGCGCCCGTTCTTCCCCATCGACAAGGTCCTCAGCGGCATGTTCCAGCTTGCGGAGAAGGTCTTCGATCTCCGCATCGTCAGCCGGGAAGTCGTTTACGTCCCTCCTGGGACGGACGCCCCCGCCAATGTCAGCACCCGCCCCGGCAAATCCGGCCCCGTGGAAGTCTGGCACCCCGAAGTGAAATTTTATGAAGTGCGCAATGAGAAGGACGTCCACATCGGCTCTTTCTACGCCGACTGGCATCCGCGCGACTCCAAGCGCGGTGGTGCCTGGATGAACTACCTCCGCATGGGCGTGCCCCCCAGTGGCGAGCGCGACCGCCGCCTGCACCTCGGCCTCATCTGCGGCAACATGACCCCGCCCGTCGATGGCAAGCCCGCCCTGCTCACGCACGATGAAGTGACCACCGTCTTCCACGAGTTCGGCCACCTTTTGCACCAGCTTTGCGGCAACGTGGAAATCCCCTCCCTCAATGGCGTCAGCGTTTACTGGGACTTCGTCGAGCTGCCTTCCCAGCTCATGGAAAACTTCTGCTGGGAGCGCGAGAGCCTTGATCTCTTCGCCCGCCATCACGAGACCGGCGAGACCATCCCGCCGCGTCTTTTCAAGAAGATGCTCGCCGCAAAAAATTACCGCAGCGCCAGCGACATCATGCGCCAGCTCGCCTTCGGCAAGCTCGACCTCGACCTCCACATGCACCACGCCACCGATGAAGGCGTGGACCTCGACAAGCTCGCACGCTCCATTCTCAAAGGCTACGTCATGAAGCTCAAAACCGAGCAGCCCACCATGGCCCGCCGCTTTGGCCACCTCTTTAGCAGTCCCGTCGGTTACGCCGCAGGTTACTACAGCTACAAGTGGGCTGAAGTGCTGGATGCAGACGCCTTCACCCGCTTCCAGCAGGAAGGCGTCCTCAATCCCGCCGTCGGCCGCGAATTCCGCGATACCATCCTCAGCAAAGGCAACTCCGAAGACCCCGCCAAACTCTTCCAAAACTTCATGGGCCGCGACCCCGACGCCATGGCCCTCCTCGCTCGTGCCGGGCTGGCGTGATTCAATTCGTGGGATGGGCGAGGCGCCAGCCCGCCCCTCATGACACCCCAACGCAACCGCGCACGCTCAGATGTGGAGTGTGGTCGCGAAGTGATGGACGAACGCAGCTACCGCTTTCCGCAGGCATGCCTGCCAGACACAACAACACCTCGGTTCTGGCCAGCTAATTTAGCCCGCTCAAACTATCAGTCCCCGAAAGCGCTGTTTAGCGTTTTCACACTTCAAATTCACGCTCACTCGCTCCTCACCCGCCCCCGATACGCCACGGCAAAGAAGACACACACCACCGCAGTGAGAGCAGCCTCGCCCCACCAGAAGACGCTCCAGTTCGTGCTTGCCCCCTTCGTGCACGCGGCATGCCACCAGCCGCCGCCCAGGTACCCGATCAGGTTGCCCAGCCCTCCCATCAGCATGGCCAGCAGCGCCTGCGCACGCACCCGCCATTTCGGATCAATGCGCTCCTCCAGGTAAATCTGCGTCGTGATGAAATAGAGCGTGTACGCAAAGCCATGCAAAAAGGTCCCCGTCATCACCCACGGCAGGGTGTTGAACGTATTGAAGGAGAACCGCACCACACAGATCGCGATTCCCGAGAGAAATACCCATTTCAGACGGAAACGCGCCAGCATGCCGGAGAGCAGCAGCATCGCGATCACTTCGCTGGTCTGCCCCAGGGAGATCACCGCGGAGATCTGTCCCACACCGAGGTCCCGCAGTTGTGCCGAAGTGTATGGATAAAAAGCCGCCAGCGGCACGCAGTACAGGGCTGAGGTGATGAAAAGCACGCGGTGGTCCCGGTGCGTGAGCAGAAAGAGCGCGTCCAGCCCCAGGATCTGTTTCCAGGTGCGGTGCTGCACCACCTCCCCGGGCGGAATAATCGGCAGCCACCAGGTCAACCCGGACACCACCAGCCACAGCCCGCCTGCCGTCACCCCGGCCAGCAGGGAGGCATCCGCCAGCAGCACAAAGCTCACGATCCAGCAGCCCACCATCCACCCCGCCGTGGCGCAGGCACGCAGCGGCCCAAACTGCTGCTTCGCATTGTGCAGCTGGGAAAAAACAATGCTGCTCGTCAGGCTCCACACCGGCGTGGCCACCAGGGTGTACAGCTGCGCGCATACGAGCACCATCGCATCGCTCCAGCCCCAGGCCACTGAACCGCAGGTGATGAACAGCACGAGTCCCGTCACCGCCGCCAGCCACCTGAGCAGCAGCACCGGAGAATGCTTCTGGTCCGCCATCGCCCCCACAAACAACGGCGAAATGAAGGCCGCCACCGCCGTCGTCGCAAACACCCACGGCACCAGATGCCCCCGATCATACGCCTTGAACACGTTGGCCAGCGGCACGCTCCACATCCCCATGGGCATCGCTGTGCAGAAAAACAGCGTTGCCAGCGATTTGCGGCTGGCTTTGGCATCCGTGGCGGGGTTGGACATCGTTGTAAATTTTGAAATAAGCCGGGACCCGCGAAACTCCAACAACGAGTCTGCGAAAAGCGAAGGTTGCACCCCCGCTGCATCTTTCCATCTTCCGCGACCTTTCTCGCCCCTCCCAACTCCCCTTTCTCATGGAAAACGTCATCATCATCGGCACCGGCTGCGCCGGCTACACCGCAGCCATCTACACCGGCCGCGCCAACCTCAAGCCCCTCATCCTCTCCGGCAACATGCCCGGCGGCCAGCTCACCACCACCACCGAGGTGGAAAACTTCCCCGGCTTCCCCAATGGCATCATGGGCCCGGAGCTGATGATGAACATGCAGGCCCAGGCGGAAAAATTCGGCGCCCGCATCGAGTACACCCTCGTCAGCAACATCAAAAAGACCGACGCAGGCCATTTCGAAATCCACACCGAAGGCGGCACCGTCTATGAGACCCGTACCGTCATCGTCGCCACCGGCGCTTCCCCGAAGCACCTCGGTCTGCCCAATGAAAAAGGCCTCATCGGCAAGGGCCTGACCAGTTGCGCCACCTGCGACGGCGCCTTCTACCGCAACGTCCCCGTCTGCGTCGTGGGCGGCGGCGACAGCGCCTGCGAAGAAGCCGGATTCCTCACCAAATTCGCCAGCACCGTTTATCTCATTCACCGCCGCGACGAACTGCGCGCCTCCAAGATCATGGCCGATCGCGCCCTGGCCAATCCCAAGATCAAGCCCGTCTGGAACTCCACCATCAGCGAGTACCTCACCGATGAAAAAGGCGAGATGCGCGCCGTCACCCTCGAAAACCTCGTCACTGGCGAGAAGAGCGAGCTGGAACTGAAGTGCGTCTTCGTCGCCATCGGCCATGTTCCCAACGCCCAGTTCCTCGGCGACCTCGTCGATACCGACGAAGGCGGCTACATCCTCCAGACCGAAGGCACCCGCACCAAAACCGAAGGCCTCTTCGCCGCCGGCGACGTCGCCGACCACGTCTATCGCCAGGCCATCACCGCCGCCGGCCAAGGCTGCGCCGCCGCCCTCGAAGCCGAACGCTACCTTGCCGATCACGGCGTGCACTAAACTCAGCACGCTTCAAGCTCCCCTCGAAGGACGGTCGTGGCTTTAGCCCGCCCGTCCTTCGACGCGTGATAGTGCCATCGCGTCCTCTACCTCTTCCAGATCCTCCTCCCGATTCCATGCCTCCGGCAGATTTGCAGGCCGGATAGGGAAGCAAAACGGAGCCAAAGTTTCAAATTCGGCATCGTCGTCCTCCAGCGGAAGGCATTGGAGCGCGTATATTCGCGCCCACAATTGATTTTCCACCACCGCTAGAGAGGCGAAGTAGGAGCCGCGTCGAAAATAGACCGCGATCTCTTCCGTGCCCGCTTTGAAACGCAGCACCTCTTTGGCATCATCCACGCAGCCGACGTTTCCTAGCACCACATTGGACACGAAGCTCTTTTGCCACCCGTCCCCCTGATCCCGCCACCAAAACACCTGTCCCACCTCGAACAGGTCAAGCAAGCTGACCAAGTTGATCACTCCCGACATGTCCGGCATGCCCGCGAACCTTAGCTCACTTGGTATTTTGGGATAATAATCAGCCTCAGGCTCCGCCTCGAACCGACAGCACAAAGAGAGTTCATGGGAACCGCCCGGGACAGTGAGCACCGTGCCATCCACTCGCCTAAATTCCGCGCCAGCATCAAAACTGATGTTCCACAGACTTCCGGCTCCACGCTGCTCAGGCAGTTCCATCTCCCTCCGCAGCTTTTCCTCGGCCTCGTTCTCCGCCGCGCGCTTTCGATCTCGTTCCTGCCGGTCAGCTTCCACCCTGGCCAGCATAGCGTGGTGCTCGTCGAGGTTCTCTCGCATCTCATCTTCTGAAAGGAGCCGTCCATAGACAAACTCCATCTGGTACACGCACTCCCGGTCTTCTAATGAGAACTTCCTTCTCATTTGAATCTCCTCTGCCGTATAGGGTCTTGGCAGCTTTGTTTCTGCAAGCCGTCGCATTGCCTCATCACTGTCCGACGGATCTGTCCGCGCAGACAAAACCCTGCCCACTAGCAGCACGAGGAACAGTCCACTCGCCAAGGCCAGCAGCCACAACGACCATGCGGACAGCGTGCACAGCCACAGAAAAAGCGCCGCGGCAAAAACCAGCACGATGGCCTTGGGAAGAACCCGCCCTTCCAGCCTCACTGTCTTGTAAAGAATGACGAACACGAACAGTGCCGCAACAGAACGCAAAACAAGGAGTGCCTGGTCAACCATCAGCAAACATGCACACAGGCAGCGATGCGTTCAAGCTCACCCTCCTACTCCATAAACAGCACCCGGTGAATCGGCGCGGGATACGGCGCATCCGGCCCCTTCGCCTCCGTCCATAAAATGCGGTTCAGCTCATCTTCGGGCGCCTCGTCATACTCATCAAAGTCCATCATCGCGCTCGCCTTCGCTCCGGGAGATGCAGACGTGTTTTTCGCCAGCAGATCCACCGTGGGCTGCCTCACCTTGTACTCCTTCGCCACGGCCTCGTTCGTGAAGCAGCGAAACATCGGCGTCGCTCCCGCATCATACTGCGTCATCGGCGGCAGCCCCAGGATCAGCTCCATCGTGCGGATCATGCTCGCCGTGGTGTACAGTGTGTGGTCGATGCTCTTCTGCTTCACCCACGGACTGATCACCGAGCCGATGGTGCGATGCGCATCCACATGGTCTGGCCCGTTCTGCGCATCATCCTCGATCACAAAAATCGCCATCTGCTTCCAGAACTTCGACTTCGTGGCTGCCTCCACGATCTTGCCAAACGCCAGATCATTGCTGCCCACACAGGCCGCAGGCGTGTACTGGCCCGGCGTGGTGCCCTTCGTATGGTTCTCCCCCAGTGCCATGATGGTAAAGCGCGGCAGCTCCCCCGTTTTCTCCGCCTCGTGCAAATCGCGGATCCAGTTCTCGCATTTGTCCATGTCACGCGGCTCGCTCCATTTGCCACGGTTCACGCTGGGCACGCGCTGCGCTCCTTCACCGTACGTCTTGAAGCTGATGCCCGCACGCTTGCACTGGTCCCACAGATACCCCGCCGTCGGGGTCTCAAGTTCATCGTTGCCCGGCAGCTTGTCCTTGCGGCTGGAGTAGCTCTGCGTCCACGAGCGCTGGTTCCAGTCCGTCGCCATCGCGGCATCGCACCAGCTGTGGCCGTCCACGCTCACCTCGCCATTGCAGTACAAATTGTCCAGCAGCACGTAGTCACGTGAGAGCTGGTGCTGGTTCGGCGTCACGTCCTCGCCGTAGAGTGTTATAGTCGGGTCCCCGTTGCCGATGGGCTTGCCCTTCGCATCCTTCATGTCTCCCAGCACCTGGTCATACGTGCGGTTTTCCTTGATGATGTACAGCACATACTTGATCGGGCAGCTCGCACCCACCTTGTCAGGAATCACGCAATCGTTCGGCTTCTTCACGGCGCGCAGCATCTCCGGAGTGTAGGGCGAGTTCTTCCGCACCTGCGCTGTGTAGGCTGTCATCTGCTTGTCATCCGGTTTGGCGATGAAGCTTACGCTCCCGTCCAGCGTCCGCCCAGGATGAATGGCCTTCTGCTTTTCCCCCGGCTTCAGCTCGCCGTCCTTGCTGGGATCGGGCTTGTCGATGATGCCCTTGCCGTTGCCCACCAGCAGCGTGCCGCCATCGCTGCTCACGGCTAGCGACGTGGGGTACCACCCCACGGGAATGAAGCCCTCCACCGTGCTGATTTTCTCCGCATACTTCTCACCCGGTTCAGTCTCCGAGTCGCCGATGTTCACCACCATCACGCAGTTGTTGTCCGCATTCGCCACGAACAGCGTCCTGCCATCCGGAGAAACCGCCAGCGCGTCGGGCGTGCTGCCTTCGGGCGACTGCGGATACAGCGAGGTCGAAATAATCTCCCGCGTACCGTCCCACAGCCGCCGCGAGGAGTCCGCATCCTCCCCTTTCTTTTCCAGCACCCGCGTCTGGATCACATGCACCGTGTTGTCTCCCGAGCACGCCACGTACAACCGCCCGTCCGGGGCGATCGCCATGTCATTGGGCCGCACTCCCACGCTCAGCTCACGAAGTTCTTTTCCGCTCTGCGTGTCCACGATCGACACACTGCGGGAGCCCCAGTTGCTCACATACAGGTGCCGCTTGTCCGCGCCAAACAGGCACGAGTGCGGGTGCAGCCCCGTCGGCAGCGTCGCCTCCACCGCCAGCGTTTCCGCATTCAGCACCCACAGCTCATGGCTCGCCTCATTGCAAACATACAGCCTCCCATCCTCAGGATGCACCGCGATGCCGGACACAAACTTTGGCCCGCCCTCCGGCGCCACCTTCACCGAGTTCAGCGCTTTCAGCTCCCCAGCCTCATACGCAAACACATGCACCTCTCCCGAGGCCCCGCCGCTGACGAAAAGTTTCTTTCCCTCCCGGTCAAACGTCAGCCCGTTCCAGATGTGCGGGATGGAGATGAACTGCGTCTGCTTCTGCTCCGCCACGTTCAGTACCACCAGCCCCGGGCTGTTGTACCCCGCACACACCGCGATGGCCGCCTGCCCGTCCGGAGAGAGGATCATCTTCAGCGGCATGTCCCCCGGCAGCGCCACATGCTTGCCTGCCGGGGTCAGCTTCCAGCCGTTGAAAAGCGTCCCGTTCCCTGGAGTCTGTTGTGCCGGGGGCGTTCCGGCGGGCGGTTCAGCAAATGCGGACGAAACAAGGAAAAGGGGCAGCAAAATTCGGAGCATGAGGGATCAAACGCCGCAGCGGGGCTTTTTTCGCCACCGGATTATCGCCTTCCCGCTGCTTTTCCCCCGCCCCCGCCCCCCTGCTTTCGACTCCCTGTGCCCTGATTGACGCTGGACAGAAGCCCTCAGTCACGGCATATCTCCGCGCCCTTTCCGGCCACGCACACGTAACCCCCTACGCATGAGTCAATTGGTGATCCCCCAAGCCGTCCGCCTAGCCCTTCTCTCCGCCTTCGCCTTGCTGGCTTCCTGCCAGAACTCGAGCGACCGCGGGCAGACACAGTACCTCGAAGCCTTCGCTTCCACCAGTGTCCCCCATTCCGCGATGTACAGCGCCGACCAGGATTCCTACTGGGACGGCGACAACATTCCCGGCGCTCCCAGCATCATCATCGACATCAGCGACCAGAAAGCCTATTTCTACAAAGGTGGCACGCTCGCCGGTGTCTCCGCCCTCTCCACCGGCGACGAACGCCACGCCACCAAGACCGGCACCTTCAAAGTCATGGAGAAAGACCAGTGGCACAAATCCAACCTCTACGGCGACTTTGTGGACGGCGCTGGAAATGTCGTCGTGGCCAACATTGACGTCACCAAGGACAAAGCCCCTCCCGGCACCCGCTTCGAGGGTTCCAAGATGCACCACTTCATGCGCTTCGTCGGCGGCATCGGCATGCACGAAGGCTTTCTCCCCGGCTACCCCGCCTCACACGGTTGCGTCCGCATGCCTCCGCACATGGCCGCCATCTTCTACAACAACGTCACTAAGGGCACCCCTGTCACCGTACGCCCCTGACGCTTCCCTGCTCCTGATGTCATGACTCCGGAAACTCCGCTCGAAATCGGCCCCACAGACGTCTCCTACCTCATGGAGCGTCCCGGCGAGCGCACCTTCCGCCTCATCGACTGTCGTGAAGAAAGCGAGTGGCACATCTGTCACCTGACAGGGGCACAGCTCGTCCCGCTCTCCCAGTTCGGCGAGCTCGCCCAGCAGCTCTTTACCAATACTCAGGAGCACCTCGTCATCTACTGCCACCACGGCATGCGCAGTCTGCGCGCCGCTCAGTTTTTGCGCCAGCATGGCTTCATCCACGCGCAGAGCATGCGCGGCGGCATCGATGCCTGGGCGGACATGGTCGATCCCGCGACGCCACGTTACTGATCTGATACATCTCTCAGGCGAGTTTGCTGTGGCGCATGCTGACGCCACGCTTACTCTCCTGCCTCCCCCCCAATCGCACGCACGCATGGTTCGACTTCTCACCCAGCAAGGACAGCTCATCGACTGGAACGACGAAAAGACACTCCCTTTTCCGGACAACCTCGTTTTCCTCGATCTGCTCAATCCTGCCCGTGCTGAAGAACTCGAGGCCGAAAAATGGCTCGAATACCAGCTTCCGACCCGCGAAGAAATGCAGGAGATCGAGGAATCCAGCCGACTCTACACCGAAAAAGGCACCCTCTACATGACCGCGTGGCTGCCCGTCGGCCTCGACACGCCCGATCCTGACAATACCTCCATCTCCTTCGTCATCGCTCCGGACTGCCTCACCACCGTCCGCTACGCCGACCCCCTTTCCTTCCGCATCCTCGTGGACCAGGTCAAGCGCCAGTGCAGCACACCCCTCACCAGCGACGCCGTCTTCCTCCTCCTGCTCGAACTCATCGTCGCTCGCATCGCCGACGCCCTCCAGGGCGTGGAGGGCGACATGAAAAAAATCTGCCGCGACGTCTTCAGTCTCGATCCCCACAAGGCCCACGCGGGCGTCGAAAAAGACCTCAGCGACGTCGTCAAGCTCCTCGGCCGCCGCAGCGCCCTCGTCGCCAATGTTCGCGAGAGCCTGCTCAGCATCAGCCGCATGCTGCAGTACTTCCTCAACAACGCCGCCACCTGGATGCGTGGCGATCTCGCCGCTCAGTTCCGCAGCGTCATGCGCGACATCAAGAGCATGGACGACTACACCAATCAGCAGACCCAGGAGATGACCTTCCTGCTCGAGTCCACCCTCGGCCTCATCAACATCCAGCAGAACCAGATCATCAAGATCTTCACCGTCGCCAGCGTGCTTTTCATGCCGCCCACCCTCATCGCCAGCATCTACGGCATGAACGTCGGCCTCCCCGCCGCCTCCAACGGCTGGGCCTTCCTCCTCGTCATGCTCCTGATCGTCCTCTCCGCGATCCTCCCCATCTGGTTCTTCAAGCGCAAGCGGCTGCTGTAGCTGTCGGCTTTGGGCAGATTGATGCTCTTTAAGGGCGAGCACCCGAACTTACCCTCTCCCTCCTAAAAACTCGCGAATATTCGCGCCCATTCGCATGGCAAAACCAGCGCTCGACGACAGCCCTGAGAATTGGGACGTCTTAATTTCGCTCCCCACAAATCCAGCGCAGAAACGCGGTTCCCCCTCTCCCCGCCCCTAGAGCATTTTAAATAATTATATAGCCATTGTGGCGATGACATGCTATGAAGGCACATGGCCACACTCTCCCTTGATTTGCGTGAACGCATCCTGAGTTCTTATGACAAAGGCGAAGGCAGCCGCGATGAGATTGCGCACCGCTTTCAGGTCTCCCTTGGCATGGTCAAAAAGCTCCTGCAGCAGCGGCGCCACACCGGATGCATCAAGCCACGGCATCACCTTGCCGGGCGCAAAAAGCTCATTGTAGCCGCACACCGCATGGCCATTCGGCAGCATCTCAAGGGCAAGCCCGACATGACACTGGCCGAACTGCGTGATGCATTGGGGCTGGAGTGCACCCTGCCCGCGATCCACTACGTGCTCGTGGACATGGGGCTGACATATAAAAAAAGACGCTCCGCGCTGCCGAGCAAGAACGCGAAGACGTCCGCAAAGCGCGCCGCCTCTGGAAGCGCAAGCAAGGCGGGCTAGAGCCTTGGCGGCTGGTCTTTCTCGACGAGAGCGGTGCCAAGACCAACATGACCCGCCTGCGTGGCAGAGCTCCGCGCGGTCATCGGCTGCATGCAGCAGCGCCGTGTGGCCGGTGGCAGAGCACCACCATGATCTCCTCCATCCGTCTCGATGGCACCACGGCTTGCATGCACCTCTCTGGAGCGGCCGACACCGCCGCCTTCGTGGCTTACATCGGCCAGGTGCTCTGCCCAACGTTGCGGCAGGGCGACATCGTTGTGATGGACAACCTCGCGGTGCACAAAAGTCCCGTAGTTTTGGAGCTGGTGAGGGCGGTTGGCGCTGAAGTGCGGTTCCTGCCGGCCTACTCACCGGATCTCAACCCGATTGAGAAGATGTGGAGCAAGATCAAGGGGCTGTTGCGCAGCGCGGAGGCACGCACGCCCGCGCAGCTTGATGAAGCCATCACCATGGCGTTCTCAAAAATCACGGCCAAAAACGCCATGGGTTGGTTTGCCTCTTGTGGCTATAGTATTTTTTAATATGCTCTAACTTACTCCATCATGTAAAAACGCTCCTCGGGGAGAGGGTTGGGGTGAGGGGCCGGCACCTTGCCAAGATTGAGGCCCCCTCCTTAAAACCGATAGCTGAATCTCACACTGCCAAAGTGCGCCTGCAGGTCATGGCGGAAGAACTGCCCCTGATACGACAGCATCATGCTGAACTGCTGCGTAAACGCAAAGTTCACCCCAAATCCCGCCACCAGATAATCCTGCCCCGGGTTCTGGTTTCCCGCCGTGGAAGAGAACGGCACATTCAGCAGCGACACGCTCGTCCCGTTGTTGTTCCGGATGTTCTGGCGCTCATAGCTCAGGCGCAGCTGCGGCGTGATCGTGGCAAAACTCGTCTCAAACTTCTTCGAGGCCGACCAGCCAATGCGGCTCACCAGAGATTGGAAGCTCTGCGAGTTGTAATGCAGCGCCGCGAGTCCACCCCCGGTTTCGTTGTACGCATTCACCGAACCATGCAGGTAATCCAGCCCGATGAAGGGACCGGTGACCAGCGTGTTGTTCTGGAAGCGGAAATTCCAGCCCGAGTTGTACTGGATCGAATGCGTGTAGGCGCGGGTCGATCCATTCGCCACCGGAAATGGCGCTCCCGGATTGCGCGTGGAATCCATCTGATACGTGCCAAAGCTGTACAGCAGGCTGTTCCAGAGCCCCCCGCGCACATAGGAGACATAGGTGGAGAGCGCCGGACCTTCCAGATAGAGGCTGCCCGCATTTCCCGTGTAGCCCTGCGTGCTCTGCAGGAAGGATGCCGCAAAACCAACCGTCAGCCCCCGCGTAAAGTGCCGCTCAACACCCGCGCCTGAGGCCCAGGAGTCCACCTGCACACCCGACTGCGTACGGATCGGATTCAGCTTCACATTGCCGTAGTTCACCGTCGCAAACACTTCCCACTGGCGCGAGTGCGGCACACGTTTGGCCACCGGAGAATCCTTCTTCTTTGGATCTCCATCACCCTCGCCCACCAGCACTCCTTCATCGAGGGCAGCCGTGATGGAGCCTGAGCTCGCATCATCCTCTTCTTCACCGCCGCCGGCGCGCAGGTTGAAGAGGTGCCCGTTCAGGTCAGCTGTCACCGTGGTACCGCCCGAGATCAGCGCCTGCCCCTCGACCGCCGCAGTCGCCAGGCCTCCGTTCGTATCGATCACGCTGAAGATACCCGTGCTCTGATCCAGATGACTCGTCACCCCGCTTGCCAGTCCCAGGCTGCTGTCATTCAGCGCCAGAGCTCCGGCAATGCTGCCCTCATTCGCACTGCCCGTGTTGAGATTGAAAAGCTGCCACTGATCGCCGCCGTGGAAATGCGTCATGCCATTCGGATTGCCCACCACCACCGTGCCACCCGCCGTCGCATCCAGCTTGCCATGCAGATTGATGGAGTCCGCAGCCGCCGCGTTGCTGAGGTTGTTGCCAGCACCGGCTCCACTGAACAAATCCAGCTGGATCACGCTGCCCGCCCCCAGCACCACAGCACCCGTGCCCGAGGTGGTCAGTGCAAAACTTGTCGCCACCGGAGCCACCGCAGGATCTCCCACCGTCATCAGGCCATTGATCAAAATATCCTGGTTCACCGCCGTGGTGATGCTTCCCGTTCCCACCAGCGTGCTGTTGCTGCTAAGATCAAACTTCGTCGTGGCGATCGCCGCATTCGCCACCAGCATCGCGCTGTTCTTTACTGTGGTGGGCCCGTTGTAGTCGCTGTCAGCACTCACCACCAGAGTGGTCCCATCCACGACAAGATCCGAGTTCGCACTCGCACCGCTGATGCCCGTGCCGCTCACATACACCGTGCCGCCGCCCGTGATCGTCAAAACGGTGCCGTCTTTCACCAGACCACCCGTCAACGTCAGAACGCCGCCACCCGTATTGATGCTCGCATCCGTCGCCGCCGTGATCTGGCCCGTATAAGTGCTCGTGCCGCTGTTGCGCAGCGCACCGCCGCTGCTGACTCCGCTGCCATTGAGCGTGAGCGCTTCCGCCGTGCTGTAGTTCACATCCTTCAGCAGCAGCGTCGCGCCGCTGCTCACCGTCGTGCCCGCGGCACTGGTGCCCAGCGCCTCATTGCTCGTCACCGTCAGCGTGCCTGCCTTGACGCTCGTGGCGCCTGCATAGGTGTTGCTCGCGTTGAGTGTCAGCGTTCCGCTTCCCGCCTGGGTCACCGCGCCGCTGCCTCTGATCAAGCCGGCAAAATCCGTCCCCTGTGTCATCGCATCAAAGCGCTTAAACACCAGCGTGCCATCATTGCTCAGAGCGCTGCTCACGGACAGAGAGCCCGTCGTGCCACCATCGCCGATCTGCAATGTTCCTCCGCTGATCGTCGTGCTGCCCGTATAGCTGTTCGCTCCGCTCAACACCCACGTACCCGCCCCGGTTTTCGTCAGCGTCGTGGCCCCGCCATTGTCACCGATCACCGCCGCCAGCGTGTTGCCATCGGCATTGGACCCCGTCAGCGTCAGCGTGCGCGCACCGCTCCCATTAAAGCCCACACTGCCCGTGTTGGTGAAGTTTACCGCCCCCGTTCCCGAGGCATCCAGCGTGCCGCCGCCTGTCCCCACACTGAACAACCTGTCCGTGCCTACCGCACCGCCCGTATATTGCAGCGTGCTGCCATTGATCACCAAATTGCCCGCCGCATTCGTGGAGGCGCCGATGTTGCTGCTCGCACCACCGTTCGCCAGCACACTCACGCTCACCACGCCGCTGTTGATCGTCGTGCTGCCCGTGTAGCTGCTGCTTCCGCTCAGCGTTGTCGTCCCAGCACCCGCCTGCGTCAGCGAACCACTGCCGCTGATCGCATTCGCGACGCTGATCGCATCCGAACGGTTCAGCACCAGGCTGCCATTGTTGGTCACATCCCCGGTACCAAGCGCTCCCGTCGTTCCACCACTGCCGATCTGCAGCTCACCCGCATTGATCGTCGAGGTTCCCGTGTAAGCATTGTTCCCCGTCAGCACCCACGTACCAGTTCCAGATTTCACCAGCATCGTCGCACCGCCATTGTCAGCAATGCCTGCCGCCAGCGTATTGTTGCCCGTATTCGCTCCCGTCAGCGTCAGCGTCCGTGCGCCGCTCTGTCCGTTAAAGCCCACACTGCCCGTGTTCGTAAAGTTCACCGAACCCGTGCCCGAGGCATCCACCGTGCCGCCATTCGTTCCCACACTGAAAAGGCGGTCCGTGCTCACCGCCGCTCCCGTATATTGCAAGCCGCCACCATTTAGCACCAAATTGCCCGCCACGTTCGAGGATGCCCCGATGTTGCTGCTGCTGCCACCATCCGCCAGCACCGCCACGCTCACAACACCCGCATTGATCGTCGTGCCACCACTGTAACTGTTGTTTCCACTCAGCGTCGTCGTGCCGCCTCCGGCCTGCGTCAGAGAACCGCTCCCGCCGATGTCATTGGCGACCGCGATCGCGTCCGAACGGTTGAGCACCAGGCTGCCATTGTTCGTCACCGCTCCGCTGCCCAGCGCACCCGTCGTACCACCGCTGCCGATTTGCAGCACGCCTGCGTTGATCACCGTCGCACCGGTGTAGCTGTTCGCGCCGGTAAGAACCCACGTTCCCACCCCAGACTTCGTCAGCGAAGTGGCCCCGCCATTGTCGCCAATCGCCGCCGCCAGCGTGTTGCTGCCCGTGTTCGTTCCCGTGAGCGTCAGCGTTCGGATGCCGCTCTGCCCGTTGAAGCCCATGCTGCCCGTGTTGGTAAAATTCACCGCACCCGTGCCCGAGGCGTCCACCGTGCCGCCGTTTGTTCCCACGCTGAACAGGCGGTCCGTGCTCACCGCCGCACCCGTATATTGAAGGGTGCCGCCGTTCAGCACCAAATTGCCCGCTGCATTTGTGGAGGCACCGATGTTGCTGTTCGCACCACCATTGCCCAGCACGCTCACGCTCAGCACTCCGCCATTGATCGTCGTGCTGCCCGTGTAGCTGCTGTTTCCGCTCAGCGTCGTCGTGCCTGCGCCAGCCTGCGTCAGCGAACCGTTGCCGCTGATGTCATTGCCCACCGTGATCCCATTCGAGCGATTGATCGTCAGCTGCGCATTGTTCGTCACAGCACCCGTGCCCAGCGCACCCGTCGTCCCGCCCGATCCCACCTGCAGCACACCAGCATCGATCGTCGTCGTTCCGCTGTACGTGTTCGCTCCCGTGAGCGTAAACGTTCCCCTCCCCGCTTTCTCCAGCGAGAAAGCACCCGCGCCCCCGTCACGAATGATCCCGCTGAAGGTCGTGTCCGCATTGTTCCCGCCCAGTGTCAGCGTCGCCGCAGTTGCTCCATTGTTCTGCACGATTCCCGACCCGGCCAGAGAGCCGATGCTGGAGTTCAGTCCATTGAGTTCAAGCGTTGCATTCGCACCAATGATGAGCGCCGAGACCAGACTGCCACCGCCGATTTGCAGCACACCGGAGCTCAGCGTCGTCGCTCCCGTGAAAGTATTCGCTCCGGTCAGCAGCCACGTGGCCGCACCATCGATCGTCACCGAAGTCGCTCCGCCAAAATCGCCGATCGCCGCCGCGATGATGTTCGGCCCGCTCGTGTTTGTGCCCGTCAGCAGCAGATTGCGCGCACCGCTCTGCCCGTTAAAGCCCATCGCTCCCGTGTTCGTAAAATTCACCGTCCCAGTGCCAGACACATCGATCACCGCGCTGCCAAGGCCCACGCTGAAAAGCCGGTCCGTGCTCACATTGCTGCTGCCCGTGTATTGCAGCGTGCCACCATTGATCACCAGATTGCTCGCCGCATTGCTCGAGGCGCCAATGCCGCTGCTGCTTCCGCCATTGGCCAGCGTCGTCACATTCAGCACCCCGGAGGTGATCGTCGTCACTCCCGTATAAGAGTTCGTGCCGCTCAGCGTCGTCGTCCCCGCTCCAGCCTGTGTGAATGAACCCGTGCCGCTGATGGCATTCGCCACCGTGATGGCGTCCGAGCGGTTGATCACCAGTGCCGCGTTGTTCGTCACTGTGCCGCTGCCCAGCGTGCCCGTGGTGTTGCCATCGCCCACCTGCAAAGTACCCGCGCTGATCATCGTCGTGCCCGAGTAGCTGTTCGTTCCCGTCAGCACCCACGTTCCCGTGCCGGACTTCACCAGCGCCGTGGCACCGCTGTTGTCTCCAATGGCCGCCGCCAGTGTATTGCTGCCCGTGTTCGTCCCCGTCAGCGTCAGCGTGCGGGCACCCGTCTGCCCATTGAAGCCCATGCTGCCGGTATTGTTAAAATTCACCGCCCCCGTTCCCGAGGCATCCACCGTGCCGCCGCTCGTGCCCACGCTGAAAAGCCGGTCCGTCGTCGCAGCAGCGCCCGTGTATTGCAGCGTCCCGCCATTGAGCACGAGATTGCTCGCCGCACTGGTGGAGGCACCGATATTGCTGCTCACGCCACCATTCGCCAGAGCCGCCACACTCAGCACCCCGGAATTGATGACCGTGCTGCCAGTGTAAGTGTTCGCTCCGCTCAGCGTCATCGTGCCGCCGCCAGCCTGCGTCAATGAACCGCTGCCACTGATCGTGTTTGCGACCGTAATGGCATTCGAACGGTTGATCACCAGGCTCGCATTGTTCGTCACCGCACCGCTGCCCAGTGTTCCCGCCGTCCCACCGTCACCCACCTGCAGCACACCACCGCTGATCGTCGTGGTTCCAGTGTAAGTGTTCGTCCCCGTCAGCACCCACGTGCCGACATCAGACTTCACCAGCGAAGTCGCGCCCACGTTGTTTCCAATCACCGCCGCAAGTGTGTTGCTGCCGGTATTCGTCCCCGTCAGCGTCAGGGTGCGCACACCGCCCTGGCTGTTAAACGCCATGCTGCCCGTATTGGTAAAGGCTATCGCGCCAGTGCCCGAGGCATCCAGCGTGCCGCCGCTCGTTCCCACGCTGAACAGACGGTCCGTGCTCGTCGCAGCACCAGTGTACTTCAATGCGCCACCGTTCAGCACCAGGTTGGTCGCAGCATTGATCGATGCCCCCAGGTTGCTGTTGCTGCCACCATTGGCGAGTGACGACACACTCAGCACGCCGGCATTGATGATCGTCCTGCCCGTGTAGGTATTCGTTCCGCTCAGCGTCGTCGTGCCAGCCCCCGCCTGCGTCAGTATCCCCGTTCCACCAATGGTGTTGCCCACCGTGATCGCATCCGAGCGGTTGATGATCAAAATCCCGAGATTCGTCACCGCACCACTTCCCAGCGTTCCCGTGGTGCCGCCAGCGCCCACCTGCAGCACGCCGCCGTTGATGCCGATGTTCGTGGTGCCCGTGTAAGTGTTGTTTCCCGTCAGCACCCACGTGCCCACGCCCGACTTCGCCAGTGACGTCGCACCACCGTTGTCACCGATCGCCGCAGCCAGCGTATTGTTGTCCGTATTCGTTCCGCTCAGGGTGAGCGTGCGTGCACCACTGCCTCCATCAAAGCCCATGGCCCCGGTGTTCGTGAAGTTCAGCGCCCCCGTACCCGAAGCATCCAGCGTGGCAGTGCCACCGGTGATGCTGAAGAGACGGTCCGTGCTCACTGCCGCGCCGGTGTACTTCAAAACGGCGCCCCCCGTCTTGAAAACGAGATTTGAAGCCGCACTGCTCGAGGCACCAATGCTGCTCGCGCTGCCACCATCAGCCAGATTGGTAACAATCAGCGTGCCCGCAAAAATTCGCGTAAGCCCCGTGTAGGTGCTCGCCCCCGAAAGGGTCAGCGTGTAATTCGCGCTCATTTTGTCCAGCCCCATGGTCCCTGTGCCTCCGTCGATGATCGTGCCACTGAATGTCGTCGCACCATTGGTGACACCTCCGATGGCGATGGTTGAAGCCGTGGCCCCGCCGTTTTTGACGGTGCCTGCCCCCGCAAGTGATCCAATCAACGCACTGCTGCCCAGCCCGCTGATGACCAGCGTCCCGGCGGCATTGACCGTCATGGGCGAATTTGTCCCCAGGCTGTTGGTGGCAAGCGCCGTCAAAATTCCCGCGTTAACCGTGGCGCTTCCCCACTGGTTGAAATTGGTCAGTGTGGTGGTGCCGGTTCCGTTTTGAATGAATTCACCCGTCCCGCTCATGGCTCCCGCGAGCGTGATGGCATCGGAACGGTTGATGATGAGTTTGCCGTTGTTGGTGATCGTACCAATGCCACCCAGCGTGCCTGTGGTGCCTCCATTGCCGATTTGCAAGGTGCCCGCGCTGATCGTCGTGCTTCCGTAGTTGTTCGTACCCGTCAGTATGGTCGTTCCCGTGCCTGCTTGCGTGAGAGAAACCGTGCCCGAAATCGCATTGGATACAGTGATCGAATCAGAACGGTTGATCACCAGACTGCCACTGCCGCTCACGTTGCCGGTTCCCAGATTCCCCGTCGTGCCGCCGCTGCCCACCTGCAGCACACCTCCGACGATGGAGGTCGTGCCTGTATAAGTATTCGCCCCGGTGAGCACCCACGTACCTACTCCCAGCTTGCTCAGCGATGTCGCCCCGCTGTTGTCCCCGATCACCGCCGCGATCGTGTTTGCCCCCGTGTTGTTCCCCGAAAGCGTGAGTGTGCGCGCACCCGTCTGGCTGTTAAAGCCCATGCTTCCGGTATTCGTGAAATTGATCGCGCCAGTGCCTGAGGCATCCAGCGTGCCACCGCTCGTCGTCACCGAAAACAACCGGTCCGTTGAGACCGCTGCTCCCGTATAGCTGAGCGCGCCGCCCGTCAGAATCAGGTTAAAGGCCGCATTGCTGGAGGCGCCAATGTTGCTCGCCACACCACCATTTGCCAGGTTGGAAACACTCAGCGTCCCGGCGCTCACCACAGTTCCACCCGTGTATGTATTGCTGCCCGTCAGCGTCAGCGTGCCACCCGCTCCTCCCTTGTTGATGGACATGAACCCACTCCCGCCATTTTGAATGAGCCCGTCAAAGGACGAGTTCGCAGATCCCCCGATGTTCAGCGTGGCCCCAGTCGCCGCTCCATTTTGCACCGTGCCCGCACCGCTCAGGCCACCCACGAGGGGGTTGAAGCCATTGACCTCCAGAACCGCCCCACTCGCCACCGTCACGGCCGAGCCGGTGCTGAATGCGTTCGCGCTTCCCGCCTGCAGCTTCCCCGCATTCACAAACGTTCCGCCCGTATAGCTCTTCGTCCCGGTGCTGAATGTGGTCGTCCCAGTTCCCGCCTGCGTGAATGTACCCGTACCACCAATGGCATTGGTGATCGTCACCGCATCCGAGCGGTTGATGATCAGCGCCGAGCCAATCGTCGCCGTGCCGGTTCCCAGCGTGCCCGATGTGCCCCCGTTGCCCACCTGCAAGGTGCCCGCGTTGATATTGGTGACCCCCGTGTAGGTGTTGTTGCCCGTGATCACCCACTTGCCCGCACCCATCTTGCTCAGCGTCGTGGCTCCGCTGTTGTCCGCGATCACCGCTGCCAGCGTGTTGTCTCCTGTGTTCGTGCCGGTCAGGGTCAGCGTGCGCGAGCCCGTGCTGTTGAACCCCATGCTGCCCGTGTTGGTGAAATTGATCGCCCCGGTGCCAGACGCATCCAGCGTGCCGTTGCTGGTTCCCACGGCAAACAGCCGGTCCGTGCTGGCCGCACCGCCGATATACTTCAGCGTCCCGCCATCGATCCACAAATTGGCCGAGCTATTGCTGGAGGCACCGATGCTGCTGGCAGCCCCGCCATCAGCCAGCACGGAGACAGCCAGGGTGCCGAAGAAGACCCTCGTCGTTCCCGTGTAGGTGCTCGCAGCACTGGTGAGCGTCCAGATGCCGCCCGTGGCATTCACCAAAATCGAAGTGGCTCCTCCATTGTCACCAATCGCTGCCGCGATGCTGCCCAGTCCCGTGCCGAAAAGCGAAAGACCGCGCGTGCCGCTCTGCCCGTTGAATCCCATCGCCCCCGTGTTGGTAAAATTGATCGCGCCAGTTCCGGAGGCATCCAGCGACCCGCTGCCCGTGCCAATGCTGAAGAGCCGGTCCGTGCTCGACCCGGTCCCGGTGTATTGCAGCGTCGCCGCATTGAGCACCAGATTGCTCGCCGCATTGCTTGCCGCCCCGAGGTTGCTCGCGCTCCCACCATCCGCCAGACTTGTCACCACCAGCTTGCCACCGCTGATCGTCGTCGTTCCCGTGTAAGTATTCGCCCCCGTGAGCAGCCATGTACCATTGCCAGACTTCGTCACAGAAGTCGTCACGCCGCTCTCGCCCACCGCGGCTGCCAGCGTGTTGTTCCCCGTGTTGCTCCCGGTCAGGGTCAGCTTGCGCGGACTCGCCCCGCCCGGCGTCAGCCCCATGGCCCCAGTGTTCGTGAAATTGATCGCACCTGTGCCCGAGGCATCCAGCACCGCCCCCGCTCCCACATCAATGCTGAAAAGCCTGTCCGTGCTCGTGGCCGCACCCGTGTATTTCAGGGTCGCTGTCACGCTGCTGAATTCAATGTTGGCAGCGTCATTCGTGGCCGCGCCGATGCCGCTTGCGCTCCCCCCGTTGCCCAGGCTCGAAATGCTCACCACACCGCCCCCGGCGATCAAGGTTGGGCCGGTATAAGTGTTCGTTCCGCTCATGGTCACGGTGGCGGAACCTCCTTGGACCACCCTTCCGCTGCCGCTGATGTTCTGCGCCATGGTCAGCGTGCCGGTCCGCAGAAACATCAGCTGCCCATTGTTGATGATGTTGCCCGAGCCCAACGTCCCCGTGCTGCCGTTGGCACCCACGGTCAGGGAGCCGGAATCGATGGTCGTCGTGCCCGTGTAAGTATTCGTACCGGTGATCACCCATCCTCCCGTGCCATTTTTCACCAGCGAAGTTGCGCCTCCATTGTCACCGATCACCGCTGCGATCTGATTGGTGATGAAGGAACTCGTCCCCGTCAGCGTCAGCGTGCGTGCGCCGCTCTGCCCATTGAAGCCCATGCTTCCTGAATTGGAGAAAGTAATCCCAAACGAACCCGAAGAATCCAGCGTACCGCCGCTCGTCCCCACGCTGAAAAGCCGGTCCGTCGTTCCCGCCCCGCCCGTGTATTGCAGCGTCCCGCCATTCAGCACCAGATTCGTCGCTGCATTGGTGGAGGCCCCAATGTTGCTGGCGCTCCCACCATTTGCGATGGAGGTGATGCTCAATGTCCCCGCCGTGACGCTCGTCGCGCCCGTGTAGGTGTTGGTGGCGCTCAGCGTGGTCGTTCCCGTCCCCGCCTGAGTTACCGACCCTGTTCCGCTGATCGTGTTCGCCACAGAGAGTGAGTCAGAGCGCTTGAAAGTCAGATTCGCGTTGTCCGTTACCCCTCCGCTGCCCAGCGTCCCGCTCGTGCCTCCGTTGCCAATCTGCAGCACGCCTGCGCTGATCGTGGTCGTGCCGGAGTAGCTGTTGCTTCCTGTCAGCGCCCAAGTGCCCGCCCCGCTCTTGGTCAGCGAGGTCGCCCCCACGTTGTCGCCAATCGCTGCCGCCAGTGTGTTGCTGCCCGTGTTGGTGCCCGTGAGAGTCAGCGTTTTTGCACTGGTCTGGGCGCTCATGAACGCCATCGCACCCGTGTTGGTAAAGTTGACCGTCCCTGTGCCTGAGGCATCCAGTGTCGCCCCGCTGTTGGAGATGCTGAACAAACGGTCCGTGCTGGCCCCCGCTCCCGTGTACTGCAGCGTGCCTCCGTTGAGAAGAAGGTTGGCCGCATCATTCGTTGCGGCTCCGATGCCGCTGGCACTGCCACCATTGGCCAGGCTGGACACACTGATCACACCTCCTCCACCGATCAAGGTGATGCCTGTGTAGGTGTTCGCTCCTGTCAGCGCCCAGGTGCCGGTAGACACATGTCTCACGCCGGTGGCACCGCCGTTGTCGCCAATGAGGGCCGCAATCGTGCTCGTTCCTCCGTTTGAAGTGCCCAAGTCCAGCAGGCGTGCGCCCGTCTGCCCGTTGAAGCCCATGGCCCCGGTGTTGGTAAAGTTCACTCCACCCGAGCCAGAGACATTGATGTTGCCACCCGCCGTGCCCAGGCTGAACAACCGGTCGGTGCTCGTTGCCGCTCCGGTATAGTTCAGATTACCGCCATTGAACACCAGATTGCTTGCGGCATTGGTCGCGGCTCCCATCCCACTGGCGATGCCACCATTGGTCAGAGTGCTCACCTTGAGCTCTCCGTTGGTCAGAGTCGTGACCCCGGTATAGGTGTTCGTCCCGCTCAGCACCCAGATGCCGCTGCCCGTTTTGGTGACCGCTGTCGCGCCACCACTGTCGCCAATCATCGCCGCCAACGTATTGTCGGCACTGTTGATACCGCCCAAGGTCAGCGTACGCACTCCGCTTTGGCCGTTGAAGCCCATGCTGCCCGTGTTCGTAAAATTCACAGCGAACACACCCGACGACTCCAGCGTGCCGCCGCTGGTGCCCACGCTGAAGAGCCGGTCCGTGCTGGCGGAACTGCCGGAAAACCGCAGGGTCCCCCCGTTCAGCACGAGGTTGGACGAGATGTTGCTGGAGTTGCCGATGCCGCTGGCGCTACCCCCATTGGCAAGGGTGATCACATTGAGCACTCCGCCGTTGATTGTCGTCACCCCGCTGTAGGTGTTGGATCCGTTCATCGTCCAGGTTCCGGCTCCTGACACGGTCAGAGACGTGTTGTTGCCGTTGTTGCCGATGACTGCATTGATGATGTTCGTGCCTGTATAGCTTCCTGTCAGGGTCAGTGTTCGGGTCCCGCTGGCCACGAAGCCCATGCTGCCCCCGTTCGTGAAGTTGATCCCGCCCGTGCCGGACGAATCGATCGTCCCGCCGCCGGTGCCCACGCTGAAAAGCCGGTCCGTGCTGACCGCTCCGCCCGTGTATTGCAGGGTGCCTCCGTTGAGCACCAGATTGCTCGCCACATTGCCTGAGGCACCGATGTTGCTGTTGCTCACGCCATTGGCCAGCAACGCAACGCTCAGCACGCCGCCATTGATGGTTGTCGGATTCGAGTAGCTGTTCGCACCCGTGAGCACCCAGGTCCCCGTACCCGTCTTCGTCAGCGAAGTCGCACCAGTGTTGTCCCCAATGACTGCCGCTATCGTATTGGCTCCTGTATTCGTTCCCGTTAGTGTCAGGATGCGCAGGCCCAGCTGACCGTTGAAGCCCATGCTTCCCGTATTGGCAAAATTCACCGCCCCTGTGCCAGACGAGTCAATCGTACCACCGCTGGTCCCGACGCTAAACAAACGGTCTGTGCTCACAGCGGCGCCCGTGTATTGCAGTGTGCCGCCATTCAGCACCAGATTGCTGGCCGCATTGGTCGCTGCCCCGATGTTGCTGTTGCTCCCTCCGTTCGCAAGGCTTGAAACAGCCAGCACGCCACCTGAAACAGTTGTCACTCCCGTATAGCTGTTGGCTCCGGCCACCACCCACGTCCCGGTTCCGGATTTGGTAATCGCCGTCGCCCCGGAATTGTCACCAATCACCGGCGTCATCGTGTTGTTCTGCGTATTGGTCCCGCTCAAGATGAGTGTTCTGGTACCGGCGGCACCTAAAGCAATGGCTCCCGTGTTGGCAAATACCAGCGCCCCGCTCCCCGAAGAATCGATGGTCCCAACCCCAGATGCGCCCCCGGAAAGCGAAAACAGTCGGTCTGTCGAAGCCCCCGTCCCAACGTAACGCAAGGTGCTGAAAGTCGTGATCAGCAAATTGCTCGCCGCAGAACTTGAAGCCCCGATCCCGCTGGGGACACCCCCGTTGCCAATGTCACTCACGATCATCACACCTCCATTGCCCAGGATGTTGTTACCGCCGGTATAAGTATTGGTACCGCTCATGGTCAGCGCCGCGCTCCCGTTGAGGATGACTCCACCCGTACCGCTGATCGTCTGGGTCAGATTCACCGTACCGCTGCGCGACACAGAAAGGGTTCCACTGCCATTAATGATGATGTTCCCGCTGCCGATGCTTCCGGTGCTTCCGCCCAAGTTGCCAATCGAGACGCTGCCTCCATTGATCGTCGTGGTCCCAGTGTATGTGTTATTGTTGCTGGCAAGCCGCAAGATGCCAAATGAGTTCGCCTTTACGAGGGAAGTGGCGCCTCCATTGTCAGTGATCGCGCTGGAGAGAACAAGGTTGCCCCCATTTGAGGGATTGTCGCTGAAGGCGAAAGTCACCGTGCGCGCCCCGCTCTGCCCATTGAAACCGATGTTGCCAGTATTCGTTAGATTGAGTGTTCCCACCAACGGCATGCTGATCGTCCCGCCGGAGGTGCCCACGCTAAACAGTCGGTCCGTGCTTCCTGTAGTGTTATACTGCAGCGTCCCTCCGTTCAGCACCAAATTGCTCGCCGCATTCGATGACGCCCCGATGTTGCTGTTGCTCCCGCCATTGGCCAGTGACGTCGTGCTCAGGACGCCCGCATTGATCACCGTTGGCCCAGTATAGCTGCTCGTCCCGGACAGCGTCAGCGTAGCAGCGCCATCCTTGATCAAACCGGTGCTGCCGCTCAGCGCCGCGCTGATCGTCGCCGCCGAATTCGCCGTGATGGTGGAATTCAAAAGCGTCAGCGCATTTCCCCCGTCCGCCAGCGAGTACCCAGAGTTAAACACCATGTTCCCCACCGTCACCGCGCCGCCCAGCGTCACCGTGCCCGCCGTGCCGCCAAAGATCGCCGAATCAGGCGTCGCATTATTCCACGTCGTGTCACCACCGCCGGTGTTCCAGCCCCCCAGCCCATTCGTCCATGTCCCCGCTCCCCCCGTGATGGAGCCAGCATCCCCCGCGACAGTATCCCACGTGAGGGTCGCCGCATAGAGCGAAGGCCGGATCTGCCAAAAACCCGTCAAGGCCACCATCAGAAACGCCATCGGCTTCCTGAAGCGCCTGGAACTAATGCATGATTTCGCCGGATTTCGGGAATGGTCAGTTGTCGTTGTCATGAAAGTGAGAACTATTAATTAAAATTTTGAGATTAATCAGGCTGGCGCTTGGATCATTCGCTTCACAACCTTTGTTCACCAGGGTGCCCTGCAGCGTCATTCAGTTTAAGTTTGCCCGCCCCAGCCCTCGTCTTGAGCAAAACGCTCCATCATCGTTAATCACCTCGCTCAAGCAAAACACGCGCTTAACACAGGCACGCAAGATATATTCCTGCCAGCTCAACAGGGTGGGTACAGAGCAAGTAACGATTTGCATGGTGGCAGGTCAAAAAAAGCGAATTTAATTCTATTTAAACAAAATTAAGATATTAGCCTAACCATCTGCAAGAACAACGATCCGATGAGTTAATTTTTCTTCGAAAATCGACTCCCTTAGTTCCCCCATCGTCCCCTTCCTCTTGAAGAGCAGTGCACAGCCGTAAAACCGCCCAGCAATAAACAAAACTCTTAATCCAGTACTTTCATCGGAAAGTCCGCGCTCGGCACATGCTGCGACGCCATGATTGTCTTCATCCTGGCAATGATTTCGGGATGCTCCGCCGCCACGTCCTTCGTCTCGGCAGGATCTTTGGCGATATCAAACAATTCCTCCGTCGCCCCCGGCGACTTCGCTTTCGCCTTCGCATTGCCTTTCCCAGTCAGATTGCGCCGCACCAGCTTCCACTCCCCCATCCGCAGCATCTGCTGCCCGCCGTAGCTCGGAAACTCCCGGTACAAAAACTCACGCTCCGCCTGCTTCTCGCCCAGCAGCGTCGGCGCAAAGCTGATCCCGTCCGTCCGCGGAGTCTTCCCCTTCGCACCCGCCAGTTCCAGCAGGGTCGGCATCCAGTCCTCAAACCCGCAGACCCGGTCGCTCGTGCTCCCCGCCGTGATCTTCCCCTTCCACCGCACGATCCCCGGCGAGCGCACCCCGCCTTCATACAGCGTTCCCTTCCCATCCCGCCGGCCTTCGCTTGAGTTGAAAAACGCGCAGTCCGTCCCCGCCAGCCCTTGGTGCGTCCCGCTCACCGGCCCGTTGTCGCTCACAAAGACAAAAATCGTATCCTCATCCAGACCCAGCTCCGTGATCAGCGCCAGCATCCGCCCGATCTCCCGGTCCATTCGTGTGATCATCGCCGCATAAGCCGCCTTCGGCTTGAAGTGCGGCAGGTACCCATTCCCCCCTGGATACGGCGGATCGTCAAACTTCCCCACATACTCCTGCAGCGAATCATCCGGCACCTGCAGCGCCACATGCGGCACCGTTGTCGGCCAGTAGAGAAAGAAGGGCCGGTCCTTGTTGGCCCGCGCAAACTTCAGCGCCTGCTCCGCGATCAAATCCGCCGAGTACTCGCTCCCCTTGAATCGCGCATAGCTCTCCGGCTTCGTCGGATCCTCATCCGGCTTCAGCTTGTCCGCCGCAGGAAACGGAGGGTTCTTCAACTCGATCGTGTGATCATTGTCCCAAAGATACGTCGGGTAGAAATTGTGCGCCACACCCTGGCAGTTGTAGCCAAACCACCGGTCAAACCCATGCTTCAGTGGCTCTCCCGTCGAGCCCGGCCCGCCAAGTCCCCACTTGCCAAATCCCCCCGTCGCATACCCCAGAGGCTTCAGCACCTGCGGAATCAAGACCGTGTCTGCGGGAATCGGAAACTGCCCCTCATGCTCCGGCTTGCCGATATGCGCCTTCCCTTTCGCATCATCCGCCTGCCGGTTGTCCCGGATGAACGCATGCCCCGGGTGCAGCCCGCTCATCAGCACGCAGCGCGAAGGCGCACATACGGCATTCCCGGTGTACATCTGCGTAAACTTCATTCCCTCCGCCGCCATCCGGTCGATGTTCGGCGTCTTGATAATCTTCTGCCCGTAGCAGCCCAGGTCTCCCGGCCCCAGATCGTCCGCCAGGATGAAAACAATGTTCGGCTGGCGCGCCTGCACCGTCACGGCCAGGACGAGAAAAAGGAAAAGCTGCTTCATGGTCCATGGGAAACGGCGGAGGGCGCTTTTTCTTTTGCCTCTTTCCTTTTCGGCAGCCCCTCCAGCTTCCAGCTCATCCACATCGTCAGCATCAGCATCACCGCGATGAGCAGAGCAATGACATAAAATCCAGGGCGTGTGAGCAGTTGCATGAGAAGAAACACAACAAACGAATCCCGCTAAAAAAGCGAGTTTCTTCCTCCTCGCTCCGTCTTTCCCATGCCATGAAATTCTCCGCCCTGCTCCTCCTCTTTTTCGCCGTCCTGCACTCCGCGCAGGCGCTCCCGGAGGCGGAACTCCAGCGCTACATCGATGAAGCCATCAAAGCCGGCGGCGGCGAGGTCGTCATACCCCCCGGCGAGCATCTCATCGAGCGTGGCCTCAAGATCACCGACGCCAAAAAACTCCGCATCATCGGTCTCGATGCCGAGGAGACAGTACTAAAACTTCCTCCCGTCGCCTACGCCCTCGCCACCGGCACCACCACCGCCGGCGCCACCTCCATCCCCGTCTCCGCCCAGCGCGGCTTCAAACCGGGCATGCGTTTGAAAATCGAAGCCGATGGCGAACTCGACAGCTTCACCAAAAAGCCCCGGCCCTACCACCTCGCCATCGTCAAAGCCGTCGAAAAAGACGCCATCCAGCTCGACGCCCCCCTCAAGTTCCCCGTTCCCGACGGCACCATGATCCGCCACGAGGACGCCCCCAATCTCATCGAAATCCGCGGTGCCAGCGAAGAAGTCCGCATCGAAAAACTGACTCTCGACGGCGGCCGCATCGAAGGCGATCCCCCCATCCGCGGCCACGCCCAGCTCTGCGCCATCTTCGCCTCCGGAAAGTACGATTATGAAAAAGGCCCCACCGGCCCCAAGGTGAAAAAACTCCGCATCTCACGCTGCTACATTCAGAACTGCCACGGCCGCGGCGTCGCCCTCTATTCCGTGGAAGCCGCCGAGATCGACGGCTGCACCATCCGCGACACCTCAGACGAAGCCATCGACTTCGACCACTTCACCGAGAAGTCCGTCGCCACCCACAATCACATCACCCGCAGCCACATTGGCGTGGAGCTCAACGACGCCACGCAGTGCCTCGTCGCCGGCAATGAATTCCTCGCCTGCGGCACCGGCATCAATCTCTGGCGCTGGTGCAAACACTCCGGCCTCAATGAAGGCAATCTCATCGTCAAAAACTCCTTCGAGCGCACCCTCGGCAACGCCATCCAGATCGCCACGGGCACCAAATCCAACACCATCGCCCAAAACGAAATCACCTCCTCCGGCAAAAACGGCATCATCCTCTCCGGCGAATCCCAAATCGTGAAGGCCAACAAAATCACCGCCAGCACCTTGAAGCCCATCCTCATCCAGGAAGGCACCCACGACGTCTCCCAGTAGTGCGGGCAATCCTGCCAGCCTCTGCTTCCAAAATCTCCGCTACGTGCTATCGCCCCAGCATCCAGCATCCTTCATCCCCCATACAGCGCCCGCACCAGCCCCACCGCCCTCTCCCCCGGCAGCGCCCCCACCTCCATCTGGTTCATCGTATACGCAAAACTGATCCCGTTCTCCGGATCCGCAAACGCCAGACTTCCTCCCGCTCCCGGGTGCCCAAACGCCAGCCGGCTCGGCCCATAATGCTGCCGCAGTTTCCCACCGCCAGACTCAGGGTCTTCGTTCATCGGGTCCTGCATCATCCCCGTTGAAAATGCGATCGGCGTCAGCAGCACCCCGTCATTCTCCTGCGTCAGCGTCTGCTCCAGCCTCCGCACCACCGCCTCAGGAATCATCTGCGTCCCGTTCCACCGCCCGCCTTGCGCCAGCATGGCGTAAAACTTCGCCAGCCCCCGAGCATTGCCCACCCCGCCCATGCTGGCGTAGCCGCGCGCCCACGTCTCGCTTTGGTTAAAATCACTCACCGCATTCAGCCCCAGCGGCGAGGTGAAGGTCCGCTGCGTCATCGTCCCTCCCGTGTTGAAGGCCTTGATGAAGGGCTGGTCATTGTTCGCAATGCTGATCTTTCCCGGATACACCGGCGACACCCTCTCCCACTGCGCGCTCGGCAGCCCGATCCAGAAATCCAGTCCCATCGGACTTCCAAACACCTCGCGAAAATACTCGCCCAGAGATTCCGCATCCGTCAGCCGCCGCACGATCTCATCCATCAAAAATCCAAACGTGCGCGCATGGTACCCCTGCTTCGTGCCCGGCTCCCACAGCGGCCGCTGCCGTTCCAGCGCCTCGATCACCGCATCGTAGTTGTAGATCGGCGCCCGCTCATCCAGCGCGCACAGCCCCGCGGTATGGGAGAGCAGATGAATGAAGGCCACGTTCGCCTTGCCGCCTCCCACAAACTCCGGCCACACCTCTGCCACCGGGCACTCCAGCGGTATGCCCGCCTCCTCCAATGCCAGCTGGCAGCACACCGCCGCCGGCCCCTTTGTCGCAGACCACACCGGCACCAGCGTGTTCTGGTCCCACTCCCGCGTCCGCGCCCGGTCACAATGCCCATGCGCCAGGTTCAGCACCTCCTGCCCATGCTGCCAGATGGAAACCGAAGCCCCCATCTCCCAGCGCGTACGAAAGCTCTCCTCAAACCACGCTCTCACGGCCTGGAGGCTGGCAGGACTGGCCGGGGAACTCATGCGTGGTGGGACTCCAGTTGAGCACGCAGGCAGTCGAGGTCTCGGTCCTTCTTCGCGTGCTGGCGCAGTTCTCCATCCATCTCAAAGGCCCTCTGCAGATACGCCAGAGATTTCTCCAAATTCCCCAGGCAGGCGTGGTAGCATCCCATGTTGTAATAATACACCGGCTTCGCCCGCAGTGTCGCAGGCCCGCGGGAAAGCACATCCACCGCCTCCTCCGTGCGCCCCAGCTCATGCAGGCAAAAGGCCGCATGGATAAATCCTCCCGGCTCCATCGGCTCCTGAGCGCACAAGCGCGTGGCCAGCGCCAGTGCCTCCGCCCACTTCGTCGCCCCCATCAGGCACAGCAGCGTGATCTCGATCACGTCCACCCGTCCATGCATTTCCGCCGGCAGCGGCGAAAGCTCCACCCGAGCCTCTTCATAGAGACCCAGTTCCACATAGCCCTGGGCGGCGATGATCCTGCGTTCGGCTTCCGTCATTTTTTCATGTGCACCAAAAGAGAACGCAAAGCGTGTGCCGGAACAAGGTTTTTGTTTCAAACACGGATGCAAGTCCCCCGCGCGCTCGCCTCCCCGCAAAACAAACTCCCACCCACCGCCATTCCCAAAAACTCGCGCTCCATTCGCGTTGATGCCACCTTCCTTCTGCGACCCATAACCGGCTCTGGCCCGGATACCTCCCCTCAAGGACAGCGCTGATTTCATCATCCCGGATCACTTCCGGCCTCTGCCATTAGTGTTTCATCAGTGTCCGATGAGTGGTTCAAAATTCTGGCCTGCCCGTGCTTCTTTCACGCTTCCACCAACGCGCCGCCATGACCACAAAAGAAGTTGCTCACCGTTCCACTATCCAGCCGCCTGGCGTTCGGCAGTTCCTCGGATCAGCGGAATTAAAAATCCCTGATCTCCCCATTCCTTTGCCAAAAAACAACGCCCCTTTGACGAATAGCCTCCGCATCAAATCGCAGACGTCTTCACCTGCCGCAGCTTTTTTGCCTTCTCCATCCGCGCTCCGATCGCCCAGCATCCCCACGACAATACGTAGCTCACAGGCGCGACGATCGCTCCCAGGATGATCCCGCCGAAAAGCACCACCGGTGCATGCTCCTTTAGCACCATCCACACCTCCACCATCGAGTCCGGCAGCTGCGTCGGAAACGGCGTCGTCGGCACCGTCGTGTAAAACGCCAGGAACCATTTCCCGATCACATACTCCGCCCAGGCAATCGGCAGCAGCGTGAACGGATTGCTCAGCCAGCAAAGCGCGATCGCGATCGGGATGTTCACCCGGAAAATCGCGGAAAGAATCGTCGCAGCCGGCATCTGGATCGGCAGCAGTTGCAGCGTCATGAACATGCCCACCGCCATCCCGCCGGAAAACGTGTGCTGCGTCGGTTTCCACACCCGTTTGTCCAGGAAATGCCGCGCAAACCACTTCATGGCCGGGCTCTTCCGCAGCTTCCGCGGATGCTTCAGAAAGCGGATGGTCTTAAACACCGAACGGCGAAACCAGCCCCGAAAAAATGCCACCATGGCTAGTGCCCTCCCCCGTTGTAGACCCAGATCAGCAGCGCACTTCCCAGGGCGATGCGGTACCACGCGAAACCGTTGAACGTATGCCCCTGCACAAATCGGATCAGCCACTTCACCACGATGAAGGCGCACACGGCGGACACCACCGTGCCCAGCACCACCATGCCCCAGTCCTCGTTCCCCGCCTCGCCGTCCTTGATCGCAGACAGAATCTTGAACGCTCCCGCTGCCATCAGCGTGGGGATCCCCAGCAAAAACGAAAACTCCGTCGCCGCCGGCCGCGACACGCCAAACGCCAGCGCCATCAGGATGCTCGCCCCGGAACGCGAGGTCCCCGGAAACACCGCCGCCAGCAGTTGCGCCAGCGCCACGGCGATCACCACCGTCCACGAGATGTCCTCCACCCCCTTCTTTCCTTTGTGCAGGTACTCCAGCACCAGAATGACCACTCCCCCGATCAGCGTCGCCCACGCCACCGGCGGCACCTCCTCCGGCAGCTTGATTCCCAGCTTCTTGATCACCAGCCCCCCCGCCGCCGTGATGAAAAACGCCACAAACAGCTTCAGCAGGTAGCTCCGCGTTGTCGGGCTTCCCAGCGTGGTCGCCAGTTGCTTCAGCCGCTCCGTAAAGACCGCCATCACGGCCAGCACCGCTCCGCTCTGGATCACCACGTTGAACAGGTCGCTCTTAGCCTGCACCCAGTGCAGATTCTGCGGGATCAGCAGGTGACCCGTGGAGGAAATGGGCAGGAATTCGGTGACACCTTCGATGATGCCTAGGAAAATAGTCTCGAGCCAGGGGGGCATTGCGGGGGGAGCGTGTGAAAAGGATGAAGCAAAGCCTACATTCAGGTGCTCGGCGCAGTTTGCAAGCCCCCTGCGCTTTACTCACGGGTTTGCATCACGACCGGTCGTCAAAAACGTGTCATCCCCATCCCGCAGCCGCCTCCATTTCACTGGCCTTCAAGGGGAAACGCCCGAAAATCCGCACATTCCCCGCCCCATCGACGGTTTTCAGGCTGGCCTTTGCCCCGATTTGGACTAGCATGACTTACCCTCCCGGCATGCCTGCTTGTGCCCCCCAACCACTTCCGACCCGCTGCGCCAGCCCTTTTCCAGGCTGGCGGCTCCTTCTTTGCGCCTGCGTCGCCCTCATTTTCACCTCCCAAGCCGCCGCACAGTCAGGCTCCACCTTGCGTGTCAGGCTGGCGGATGGCTTTGACTTCCCCGTCGGCAAGCCCGACGCCGACGGCTACTACAAAGCCCGCGGCTACTGGCCCAACGGCCACCTCGGAGAAGACTGGAACGGCCGCGGCGGTGGCGACAGCGACCTCGGCGCCCCCATCTATGCCATGGGCCGCGGCGTCGTCATCTTCTCCCAAAACATCGGCGTCGGCTGGGGCAACTGCATCCTCGTCCGCCACATCTTCCGCGAGGCCGACGGCAAAATCGCCATGGTGGACTCCCTCTACGGCCACCTCCACGAGCGCAAGGTCAAGCTCCACGACCTCGTCGAAAAGGGCCAGCTCGTCGGCACCATGGGTGGAAACAACGGCATGTACGCCGTCCACCTCCATTTCGAAGTGCGCAAAAACCTCCACATCGGCATGAATCGCTCCCAGTTCGCCCGGGATTCGTCCAATTATTACAGCCCCACCGCCTTCATCAACGCCCGCCGCGTCCTCACCTCCAGCACACAGAAATACGACGTGCCCGTGAACAACTTCGCCCCTTACGGCCGCGCCCTTGCAGACACCGGAAGCGATGGCTCCACCTCCGGCAACGTGGACGTCCCCTCTTTCAAGGGTGCCTCCGCAGCCGCCAAGGACGACTCTAAGCAGGACGACGACTTCTGGTCCCGCCTGAAAGCCAAGATGCGCTCCAGCCAGACCACCACCGCCACCGAAGAAAAGCGCTGATCCCCCTCGGTCATCTCACGCTCTGGAAATCGAGATCGCTGGGGAAAAACCGTTTTATTTCAGTCCCACGCTGCGCAAGGGCCGAAGCTCAATCTCCTTGCCGCGCCATTCGAAAAAATTCGCGGTTAATTCCCGCCGCATTGACGTTGGACTCTCCCTCCCCGCCATCCCTCGTCCCGCGCAATCCCCGTCTCATAATACCCCTTGATTCATCACCGTCCGTGGTGGCATCTTTGCTGCTCCCACAGGTCAGCTTTTTCCGGCCATGCATACTCCGCCCCGTCCCCACCCTGTCCGATCCGTTTACGGCGGAAGCCTCGTGCCTGTCCTCATCGTCGTCGGCGCCCTCGTGCTCAGCACCGCCATCTTCTTCCTATTCACCAAAAAGAAAATGCAGGAGCGGCATGAGACCGCCGCGGCCGCCACCGGAGAGTCCGCCTCTTCCTCTTCCACCACGTCCAATCCGTCTTCAGACGCCGCCAAATCGGCTGCCGCCCCCGCTGCCACTGCCACGTCGCCAAAGGCCGCACCTCCCACTCCGCCCAAGCCGGCCCCTCCCGTCTTTGCCTTCGCTCGTCCGCTCGATCTCGGCCGTCAGCTCGCCCGCAGCCTCGCCACCGGGGACTTTGCCGCCGCAGGCAAACTCGCCGCCGCTTCGGATGACACTCAGTCCGATGGCGCCGCCGCTCTCTTCCAGAAGCTCGCCGCCATGGGTTACAAGCCCGCCGCGGAGGATCAGGTCGAACTCCTCGGCCTCGTCGAAAACCGTACCCGCATCGCCATTCCCTTCGCCATGCCCGGCTCGCAGGACACCGTTCGCATCCAGCTCGACTTGGAGCGCGATGATAAAATGGGCTGGAAGGTCGCCAGGGCCACCCTGCCCAAATCCATGAGCAGCGCCATCACGGCTGTGGAGCCCCCTGCGCCAATGCCCGCCGCCCCCGCCAAGCCCGGCGCCCCTCCTTCCCCCGCCCCGCCAGCCACCGTGGCTGCCGCGCCCATGAAGCAGCTCTTCACGGTCGAGGACGGCACCGATGCCCTCGCCTACGCCAGCGACTTTGTCCGCCACCTCCTCAAGCACGACTTCAAGACGGCACGCAACTTCGTGGACGACAAAAAAGTCCCCGTCGAGCGCCTCGTCGGCCTCTGCATCGTCTTCGAAGAAGGCCAGTACTCCCTCAATCCCGCCAAGCCCCTCATCATCACCATCGCCAACCCCGAAGTCTCCTGGGTCATCGCCCAGGTTCAGTCGGAGTCACTCCAGCAGAACACCGAATTCGGCCTCGAACTCAAGCGCGCGGACATCGCCAAGCCCTGGCAGATCGTCGGCCTCAATCTCTCCGACATCCTCGGCTCCTTCGCCAAGAGCGCCGCCAAAACCGGCGTCCCTTACACGCCCATCGTGAAGAATCCCAAAGGCGGCGAATCCCTAGCCCTCTACTTCGAATACGACAGCGCTGACCTCCATCCCCGCGCCTTGAAGCAGCTCGAAGTCATCGCCGCCGTGATGAAGGCTGACCCCTCCAAAAAACTCCGCATCGCCGGCCATACCGATGAAAAAGGCCGCGAGGACTACAACATCCAGCTCTCCCGCGGCCGGGCTGAAGCCGTGAAAAAGCAGCTCGCCGCCCTCGGCGTCCCCGTCGCTCAGGTGGAAACCACCGGCCTCGGCAAAGCCCAGCCCCTCAGCCCCAACAAAAAATCCGACGGCACCGACGACCCCGAAGGCCGCAGCCACAACCGCCGCGCCGAGATCTACCTCGATTTCTGATTCTTTGCCGTGTCTTGCGTCGTTCTCGCGTCCGCCTAGTCTGGCGCACGCATGAAGAAAAAGACCCCGCCCGCCTCCCCACCTCCCCAGCAGTCCTCCTGGCATGCGACGGCGGTCATCGGTGGTCTCGCCGTCGGCGTGGTGCTCCTCGTCGCTTGGGCGCTTTGGCCGCAGAAAAGATATACCCAGCTTCCCGCTCCCGCCCCAAAGGCCGCCGTCATCTCCCTCGCCAAGGCCGAGCCCTACGTCATGCCTGACGAAAAAGCCGCCTTCGCCCAGTACGCCGGCTCCCAAAGCTGCCGCGAATGCCACGCCGACCAGTTCGCCAAATGGCAGTCCTCCCACCACGGCATGGCCGAGCGCAACCCCGACCCCAGGCTCGACGATCCCGGCTTCGTCCCCGCCCGCAGTTTCAAACACGGCACCCAGACGACTGAAATTCGCAAAAACGGCAGCGATTACGAACTCATCGCCCTTGGTTTCGGAGACAAGATCACCCCCTACCGCGTCGAGCGCGTCATCGGCCACGATCCCCTCCGCCAGTTCCTCGTCAGCGGAGGCAGCGGCACCGGCCGCCTCCAGGCCATGGAAGCCTGCCTCGACCCCAAAAAGAACGAGTGGTTCAATGTCTATGGCAATGAAGACCGCAAGCCCGGCGAATGGGGCCACTGGACCGGCCGCGGCATGGTCTGGAATCAGATGTGCGCAACCTGCCACAACACCCGCCTCCGCAAAAACTACGACGCCAAGACCGACGCCTACCGCACCACCATGGCCGAGATGTCCGTGAACTGCGAAGCCTGCCATGGCCCCATGAAAGCCCACAACGAATGGCAGCACGCCAACCCCGGCAAGAAAGCAGACCCCACCCTGGTAAAATGGTCCCGCGATCAGCACATCGAAAACTGCGCCGGATGCCACGCCCTCCGCAATGAGATCACCGGCGATTTCGTTCCCGGTGAATCCTTCTGGGATCACTACCGCCTCAGCATCACAGACCAGACCGACACCTTCTATCCAGACGGCCAGATCCGCGGGGAGGACTACGAATACAGCTCCTTCCTCAGCAGCCGCATGCACAATGCCGGCGTCCGCTGCATGGACTGCCACGACATGCACAGCATGAAGACCGTCCTGCCCGGCAACCAGCTCTGCATGCGCTGCCACACCGCCGGCGGCTTCCCCAATGCCCCTGCCATTCAGCCCGAGGCCCACAGCTTCCACCAGACCGCCAGCACCGGAAACCAATGCGTGAACTGCCACATGCCGCAGACCGTGTACATGCAGCGCCACCCCCGCCACGACCACGGCTTCACCATCCCCGACCCCCTCCTCACCAAACAGTTCAACATCCCGAACGCCTGCAACAAATGCCACACCGACAAATCCACTGACTGGGCCCTCGAAGCCACCCAGAAATGGTGGGGTCCCAAAATGGACCGCAAAACCCGCACCCGCGCCACCCTCATCGCCAAAGCCCGCCAGGGCGACTCAGACGCCCGCTTCGGCCTCGTCGATCTCCTCGGCAGCGATGAAATCCCCCACTGGAAAGCCACCGCCACCCTCCTCCTCGACCAGTGGATCGACCAGCCCACCGTCCAGGCCGCCGTCACCGCCCAGCTTCAGCATCCCCACCCCCTCGTCCGCGAGAGCGCCATCCGCACCCTCGAACCCATGCTGCAAAGCGGCTCCGTTCAGTCCGCCATTGAGCCCCTCCTCAAAGACCCCTCCCGCAGCGTCCGCGTCTCCGCCGCCTGGGCCTTGCGCGACTCCCTCCACCTCGACTCCGCCGCCGGCAAAGACCTCCAGCACATGCTCCACTGGAACGCCGACCAGCCCAGCGGCCAGATGCAGCTCGCCCAGTTCGACTTCGCCCGCCGCGATGTTCCTTCGGCCATCCAGCACATGGAAACCGCCATCCGCTGGGACCCCAACTCCCCGCCCTTCCATCATGACCTCGCCATGATGTACAGCACCACAGGCCAGACCCAGCTCGCCATCGCCAAGCTCAGGGACACCATCAAGCTAGCCCCCAATCACGCCCAATATCACTACGAACTCGGCCTCGCCCTCAGCGAAACCGGCGACATGCCCGCCGTCATCCAGTCCCTCCAGGAAGCCACCCGCCTCGATCCCACCCTCTCCCGCGCCTGGTACAATCTCGGCCTAGCCAGAAAAGCCCAGGGCGACATCCCCGGTGCCCTCGATGCCCTCCAGCGCGGCGAACTCGCCAACCCCCGCGACCCCGGCATTCCCTACGCCCGCGCCACCATCCTCGCCCAGCAAAGCCGCATCCCCGAAGCCCTCTCCGCCCTCAACCGCACCCTCACCATCTCCCCCTCCCATCCCGAAGCCCAGCAACTCCGCGCCGCCCTCATGCAGCGCTAACCACGGCTCCTGAGCCCCCATACAGCGCGAAAGCGTTTTGGAGTGCGGTCGCGCAGATGCAAGGCGCAAGCCTGCATCGGAGCTACCGCTTTCGCAGGGTCAATCATGCTCTCCGTCCTCATCGAGAGCTCCACAGAATTTCCCCACCATCCGTATGGACAGCCGAGGCCAAAAACTCGGTCTTAAGCAGGGCGTCCATTGTCTGGAATCCATCCTCCCCCCATTTCACACTCCGGAAGAATCTCTGCGGCGGTGCAGACCTCCAGCTATCCCATTGCCCCTTCATCCCTCGGCCAAAAACAGCGCCCCCCTCCCGCACAGCCACCGCCGTTACGCCCCCACGGCCAGTTCGCCCCCTCCGAGTCCCAAAACCATAAATCAAAAATCGTAAATCATACCCCCTACCCATCCGCCTTCTTCCACTCCTCGCCCTCCTCATCGTCATCATCCCCTCCAAACCCATCATCATACTCCTCATCGCTCTTCCCCGCCTCCAGCCCCGCGATGGAATTGATGTCATCATCACTCAGCTCCTCAATATCATCCTCATCCTCATCATCCCCTTCCTCCTCCGCAGCTTCCGCCGCCTGCTGCGCCTCCAGCCCCTTCTTCTCGATCTGCGCCAGCGTCTCGCTCACGTCTTCCACGGAGTCCCACACCTTCTTCGCCACAAAAATCGGCGCGCTTTGCTGCACCGCCATCGCGATGCTGTCACTCGGCCGCGCATCCAGCTCGATCACCTTGCGCGTCGTCTGCAGTTCGTTCTCTGCTGAAATGATCAGCCGCGCATGAAACACGCTGCCGTTGATGTTGTTGATCACCACACGCTCCACCTTCGCGCCAAACGCCAGCAGCAGGTGCCCCACCAGATCATGCGTCAGCGGCCGCTCCTTCGAGACTCCCCGCATGAACATGGAAATCGCCGTGCCCACCGACTCGTCGATGTAGATCACAAACACCTTCGCTTCATTTCCCAGGAAGACAGCAAAGCTCCCCTCCAGCGGCAGCACCGCCCGCACCTGTACTTCGATGACATCCTTGTTCATTAGAACCAATTAAACGCCCCGCCCTGCCCGATGGCAACCCACACCGTGTTTTTTTCTACGCATTAGTGGCGGTCTTCGGCACCTCCACCACCCCACCGCCCAGCCCCATTTCTCGATACCGCCTCGACACCTCCACATACTTCAGCGCCAGCTGCCCGTTAGCCCGCTGCTCCTCCGCAGACAGCGTCCTCACCACCCGCGCTGGCGAACCCACCACCAGAGATCCCTCAGGTATCACAGTATTCTTCGTCACCAGCGCCCCCGCCGCGATCGTGCTGCGCGCGCCGATCTGCGCTCCGTCCAGAATGATCGCGCCCATCCCCACCAGCACCTCGTCTCCCACCGTGCACGCATGCACCACCGCCCGGTGTCCCACCGTCACCCGCTCACCCAGCACACAGGCGTGGTCATCGCTCACATGCAGCACGCTCCCATCCTGCACATTGCTCTGCGCTCCCACCACGATCCGGTTGATATCCCCTCGTAAGACCGCCCCATACCACACGCTCGACTGCGCCCCCATCTCCACCGCTCCCAGCACCACCGCCCCCGGCGCGATGAACACCTCCTCCCCCACAGCAGGTTGTGACTCAGATAGCAAGAATTTCTTTAATGGATACATGGCTGAAGGAAAAGATTTTATGATTGAGAAACCGGCGCGGACACGCCATAAAAAGCGCCGCGCCTCCCCATCTTGGAACGGACTCACCTTCTATCCAACCCCGAATCTCAGCCACTCTCATGAACAAAGCCCAGCTCATCGACTCTGTGCAGGAAATCCTCGGTGGTGACACTTCCAAGCGCGCCGCCGCGGAGGCCCTCGATGCCGTTCTCAAGGCCATCACCAAAGGCGTGAAAAAAGGCCCCGTTCAGCTCATCGGCTTCGGCACCTTCAAGCCCGTCGAACGCGCCGCCCGCATGGGCCGCAATCCCCGCAAACCCGAAATCGAAGTCGAAATCAAAGCCTCCAAGACCGTCCGGTTCGTCGCCTCCTCCGCCCTCAAAGACTCCCTTTGATCTAGGTCACCCGCCTCCGCCTCCGGCCAGTTTGCAATTCTCAGTTTTCAGTTCTCAGTTTACAATCCTAAGCGCCCACTGATTGAGAAAGTATTCTCTGCGGTCTTCTGATCTCTGCGTTGTGAAATCAGCCCCCCCTAGTCCTTCAGTTCCTGCTCCATCCTCTCGCTCAGCCACTGCTTGATCATGCTCTGGTAGTTCAGGTACCGCCGCCGCGCCACCCTCTTGATCCGGCTCAGCATCCGCGGATCAAACCTCAGCGTGATCGTCGTGCTCTCCCTCACATCCGCCCGATGGATCGACGCCAGCATCAGCCTCGCATCCAGCTGATGCGTCGCCCAGAACTTCCCTTCCGCTTCTTCAGATTCAAAGACAGGCACGTCCTTCCACGCTTTGACCGGTTTCAAATCAGCAGGTGCAGTGTCCATGATCGTGCGAGTTAAAAATCAAATGTCCTCCGCCTTCTTGCGTTCAAAAAACTCATGCTCTCCCGGCGTCATCAGCCGTGCAAAGATCACCCGGTAGCGCTTGCCGTCCGTCCAGAACACACTGTACACCGGCTTCCCCTGCAGCGACTTGCCCAGGTTGTAATACCTCGCCTCCGAATCCTCAGGCTGCCCGTCCGGCAGCAGCTTGATCGAAAACGGATCCTCAAACGACTCCTCAATATCCTTGGGAGGAAGTTGGGAGAGGTCGAATGCGGCGCCGATCCAGTCAAAGTCCATGAGATAGTTGTTAACGGGTTATTTGCGGTATTCGATCAGTTCTATTTCATAACCTTCCGGCGCGTCAATAAACGCAAACACCCCGCTCGAGCTCGGCGTCGGTCCGTCAGACAGCGGATACCCCAGCGCCGCAGAGTGTTTCGCAAACTCCTCGATGCTCTCCACCTCAAACGCCAGATGAGTCAGGTCGCTGCAAAACGTCACCGGTCCGCTCGCCGGAAAGCTGCAGATCTCGATCAGTTCATCACTGTTCGGCGTTTGCAGAAACACCAGCTCCGAGCCACGCGGGGACTTGTGCCGCCGCACTTCCTTCAGCCCCAGCACCTGCGTGTAAAAGCTGATCGTTTTTTCGAGATCGTTCACCCGGTACCGGGTGTGGAGGAGTTTTTTGACCATGATCCTCCGTCTATGCCACAGCCTGCCCCCCGTGGCAAATAATCCTCCTTGTGGAGGAAAGCTTGATGTCATCCGCACCGTCCCGTAAAAACTCACCATGATCTCGATCAATCTCACCGGCAAAATCGCCCTCATCACCGGCGCGTCCCAGGGCATCGGCGCCCAGGTCGCCCGCACCTTCCACCACGCAGGCGCCACCGTCGTCATCAATCACCTCGGCACCCCCGGCACCACCCTCGATGCCCAGGCCCTCGCCGACGAACTCAATCTCCTCCGCACAGACAGCGCCAGCGTCTTCCCCGCGGACGTCGCCAATCCCGCCCAGGTCCAGGCCATGATGGGAGAAATCCAGGCCCGCCATGGCGGTCTCGATTTCCTCATCAACAACGCCGCCATCATCAAAGACCGCACCATCGCCAAGATGGGCCTCGATGAATGGGATGCCGTCATCGATGTCAATCTCTCCGGCGTCTTCTACTGCTGCAAATACGCCCTCGAAATCATGCGCGATCACGGCGCCATCGTCAGCTTCGGCAGCATCGCCGCCATCCAGGGCTTCTTCGGCCAGGCCAACTACGCCGCCGCCAAATCAGGCGTGCAGGCCATGATGCGCGTCCTCAGCCGCGAAGCCGCCCGCCGTCAGATCCGCGCCAACGCCATCGCCCCCGGCGTCATCGATACCTCCATGGCCGCCACCATCCCCGAAAACGTCCGCGCCGAGATGATCAAAAACGTCCCCCTCGCCCGCTTCGGCACCACCGAAGAAGTCGCCAACGTCGTCCTCTTCCTCTGCTCCCCCCTCTCAAGCTATATCACCGGCCAAACCCTCGAAATCAACGGCGGCTGGCGCGGCTGATCCCCCGCCAATCTTCCTCCTCCTCTTACTCCTACTCCTCCTCCCGGAAACGATTCACGCTGCCCCATCTCCGCAGCTCCTGTAGCCTGTCTGAGTACGTATAGTTCGGGCTTCATCCCGCTCCGCCCCCTCGCATCACCCAAAATTCAAACCAGCCATCATCAGTATTGTAGTACCGGCTTTAGCCGGAATCTGGAAGCCTTCTTCTCACACGCGGCCTCCAAATCCCCCTCGCCATTACTCTCCTGCCCACAATCAAGCCGCCTTGAGTTCAGGTGCTCTGCGGTGCAAATCATACCACAAGCTATTGAAAACCGGTCGATGCTCTTCCCGCCTCAAACGCCCGCCAAACACCAGCCCCAACGGGGCGTCGGATTCAGCCCAGGGCGCAGCGAGGAACGAGCAAGCCCTAGGGGCACCCACGCAAATTCCGGGGCAGCAAACCCATCACTCCGCCACACCACGCCGGGTTCCAGCAGCGTTCGCACCGTGTCCCGCCGCACTGCTGCACCGCAGGCATTCATCGCTTTCATTGAACCATTCGCCCTATCCCCCGAGCCCCCTTACCTCCGCCTCCAACATCAAAACTCATCTCTGCGGTCTTCTAATCTCTCGCGGTGTTAAATCCGTTCTCCTTAGCCTCCGCAGTCACTGAAACATGCGCGCCCCCGCACTCCTCGCCTCCGCTGACGAAGCCATCGCCGCCATCCCCAGCGGCTCCACCGTCGCCGTCAGCGGCTTCGTCGGCTCCGGTCATCCGGAAATGCTCACCCTCGCCCTTGAGCGCCGCTTCCTCCAGACAGGCACCCCCACAGACCTGACCCTCTACTACTGCGCCGGCCAGGGAGATCGCTGCGTGCGCGGCTTGAACCACCTCGCCCACGCCGGCCTGCTCAAACGCATCGTCGGCGGCCATTGGAATCTCGCGCCCAAGCTCGGCTCGCTCGCACTCGCCAATTCCGTCGAAGCCTACAACTTGCCCCAAGGCGTCCTCTCCGTCCTCACCCGAGAGATCGCCGCCAAGCGCCCCGGCCTCATCACCAAAGTCGGCCTCAATACCTTCGTCGATCCCATTCACAGCGGCGGCATGCTCAACGCCCGCACCACCGAGCCACTCGTCGAGCGCATGCAGCTCGATGGCGAGACATGGCTGCGCTACAAATACATGCCCATCCATGTCGCCCTCATCCGCGCCACCTATGCCGACCCGCGCGGCAATCTCAGCATGGAAGGCGAAGGCATCATCAGCGAAGTCCTCCCCATGGCCCAGGCCGCCAAAAACCACGGCGGCATCGTCATCGCCCAGGTCGAATCCATCGTCGATCAAATCCCCGACCCCAAGTCCGTCCGCATCCCCGGCATCCTGGTTGACTACATCGTCACCTCCGGCGGCCTGCATCACGATCAAACCTTCGGCGAATCCTTCATCGAAGACTTCGTCGTCACCAGCCCCGGCTCCTTCACCCTGCCCGTCATGCCAGAGTCCGATCGCAAACGCATCGGCGCGCGCGCATTGCAGGAAGTCCGTGCTGGCGACATCGTCAATCTCGGCATCGGCCTCCCCGAAGCCGTCGCCATGGTCGCCGCCGAAACCGGTCGCCTCCACGAGTTCACCCTCACCGTCGAAAGCGGCCCCACCGGCGGCGTCCCCGCCTCCGGCCTCAGCTTCGGCTGCAGCCACTTCCCAGAGGCCATCATCGACCAGCCCGCCCAGTTCGACTTCTACGACGGCGGCGGCCTCGACATCGGCGTCCTCGGCGCCGTCGAAATCGATGCCGAAGGCAGCGTCAATGTCGCCAGCTTCGCCGGCCGCTTCGCCGGCGTCGGCGGCTTCGTCAATATCGCCCAAGGCGCCCGCCGCCTCATCTTCTGCTGCACCTTCGAAGCCAAAGGCCAGCCCAAGTTCGTGCAAAAAATCCAGCACGTCTGCTTCCACGGCCCCACCGCCATCCGCAACGGCCAGCAAGTCCTCTACGTCACCGAACGCGCCGTCTTCGAACTCACCCCCCACGGCCTCCGCCTCATCGAAATCACCGAAGGCCTCGACCTCCAATCAGACATCCTCGCCAAAATGGAATTTCCCCCCTCATCAGCGTCGCAGACATTGGATGTCGGTAAATCCCAAGCAGCCAAATCAGTTCCCCTCTCCCCGCCCCTGATGCACAACACCTGTCCATCATTCTCTCCGGGGAGAGGGTTAGGGTGAGGGGGGAACCAGCCACTTCGCCACTTCGCCACCTCACCTTGAGTCACCCCCGACATCCACCACGATAAACATCCAGCCATCGAATGGTTCCACGTCGCTCCTATCCTTCTGATTCCTCCTCCGCCTTCCGTGTTGTTCCGCGTATTCCGTAGGCCATTCAAAAACTCCGCCCCCTCTGCTCCTCTGCTCCTCTGCTCCTTTGCTCCTCTGCGGCAAAACCGAACGTCCCCCTCGCCGCCGCCTCATCACTCCACCGTCTCGTTGTCCAACTGTCTCCCCATCTGATCGCTCCCCACCTCCTCACTCCCCATGCCCCCCATCTACCTCATCGACGCCCGCCGCACCCCCATCGGCCGTTTCGGCGGCGGCCTCAAAGACCTCTCCCCAGCGGACCTTGGCCATGCATTAGGAAATACCATGCTTCCACAGGAACTGCGCCCGCACATCCAGCAGGTCATCCTCGGCCAGGTTCTTCAAGCAGGTGCCGGCATGAACGTCGCACGCCAGATCAGCCTCAAGCTCGGCATCCCCCAGGAAGTCCCCGCCTACACCGTCAACATGGCCTGCGGCTCCTCCCTCAAAGCCATCGCCCTCGCCGCCGACTCCATCCGCTCCGGTGAAAGCGATCTCATTCTCGCCGGCGGCGTCGAAGTCATGAGCCGCGCCCCCCACTACGCCACCGACCTCCGCTTCGGCAAAAAGCTCGGCGACTCCTCCCTGCAAGACGCCATGTTCGTCGATGGCCTCACCGATCCCCTCCTCAAAATCGGCATGGGCGAAACCGCCGAACGCATCGCCGACAAACACGCCATCACCCGCGTCGAGCAGGACACCTTCGCCGCCCTCAGCCAAAGCCGCGTCGCCGCCAGCCGCACCGCCTTCGCCCGCGAGATCATCCCCATCGGCGATGTCACCGCCGACGAGCACCCACGCGCCGACACCACCGTCGAATCCCTCGCCAAACTCAAGCCCGCCTTCCGCAAAGACGGCACCGTCACCCCCGGCAACGCCTCCGGCATCAACGACGGCGCCGCCCTCGCCCTCCTCGCCAGTGAAGCAGCCATCACCCGCCACGGCCTCACACCCCGCGCCCGCATCATCGCCAGCGCCGCTGTCGGTTGCGATCCCGCCCTCATGGGCCTCGGCCCCGTCGGCGCCATCAAAAAACTCTGCACCCTCACCGGCTGGAACCTCAGCGAAATCGACGCCATCGAAATCAACGAAGCCTTCGCCGTCCAGGCCCTCGGCTGCGCCAAAGAACTGAACTTGGACACCACCAAGCTCAACCCCCGCGGCGGTGCCATCGCCCTCGGCCACCCCATCGGCGCCAGCGGCGCCCGCGTCCTCGTCACCTTGTTGCACCACCTCGAAGACAACAACCTCCGCCGCGGCATCGCCTCCCTCTGCATCGGCGGCGGCATGGGCATCGCCATGGCCATCGAACTAACCAGCTAACAAGCCCCCCACAGTCCCGCCAATCTTCCTCCTCTTACTCCGCCTCCTCCTCCCTGCCGCCCCCCCTAGCAATCCACCGCTCAGGTGGAAAGCCCATGCAGCAGACCTGCATCCACCTCTCAGCCTCTCCGTTTTCTAAATCTCCGGCATGAATAGCATGCGGTTAAGGCGGGTATCATCCGCATTACCTCCTGGTTTTAAGCACCAAAGGTGCGGCCTATCGCAGCCCAGGGCAAAGCGAGCCTCGGCGAGCGCCGCCCTGGGTCAGTGCACCATCAGCATGGGCAGCAAACCCAGCGATTTCATATCACCTCGCGCCCACCAGCAGCGTCCTCAGCGCCCCTCCGCTGCAGCTTGCGTCCACTGGCTGCCAAAATCCACCATGAATACCCTTAACCGAGTGCCATTCATGCCAGTCATGAATGGCACTCCAGGCAATTTCTCTCGAATACCAGGGCCTACAAAAATGAAGGCGCAAAACTCAACCTCAGAGGTTTGGGAATTTTTTTACCCCTAATCTTTTTGCCCTTTTTCCGGAACGTTAAAAACAAAAAGCTTCCGCTTAACCGAGCGCCATTCATGTTCTAAAACCCCGGCATCTTTTTAAGCTCACCGACTCACCGGTTTACTGGCTCACCGACTCACCGGTTTACTGGCTCACCAACTCACTTCCCCAGTTGACCCCTCTACCCTCTCTCGTCTAAAAAACCTTCGCATGATCGGAATCGACCTCGGAACCACCAACAGCCTCGTCGCCGTGTGCGATGACACCGGCCCCCGCGTTATCTCCAATGAACTCGGCGAAGACCTCACCCCCTCCGTCGTCGCCGTCGCCGAAGACGGCACCATCCTCGTCGGCCGTGCCGCGCGCGATCGCCTCATCACCGCCCCCGACTCCGGCCGCGCCTTCTTCAAGCGCGACATGGGCACCACCGCCGGCTACCACTTCGGCGGCCGCCGCTGGACGCCCGTCGAATGCTCCGCCCTCATCTTGCGCGAGATGAAGCGCATCGCCGAGCTTCAGCTTGGCCGCGAGATCACCTCCTCCGTCATCACCGTCCCCGCCTACTTCCACGACCAGCAGCGCCAGGCCACCGTCGATGCCGCCAAGATCGCCGGCCTCAAAGTCGAGCGCCTCCTCAATGAACCCACCGCCGCAGCCCTCGCCTACGGCTTCAATCGCCAGGACGACCTCAGCACCCTCCTCGTCTTCGACCTCGGCGGCGGCACCTTCGACGTCACCGTCCTCGAATGCTTCGACGGCGTCGTCGAAGTCAAAGCCTCCTCCGGAGACGGCCGCCTCGGCGGCGAAGACTACACAGACGCCTTCACCGCCTGGGTCACCAAAGAACTCGGCTACACCGCCCCCGCCGATCAGCAGATGAAATGGCGCAACACCCTCGAGCACCTCAAGCGCAAGCTCACCACCGAAGAAACGGTGGACCTCCAAATCGGCGACAAAAACGCCCCCGTGACACGCACCGATTTCATCGAGGCCACCAAGCACATCACCGCACGCCTCTGGCCCGCCGTCCGCCGCGCCCTCAATGACGCCCAGCTCACCCCAAAGCAGATCGAGGCCGTCCTCCTCGTCGGCGGTGCCAGCCGCATGCCCGCCGTGCAGGAAATGGTCTTGCGAGATCTCGGCCAGGAAGCCCAGCGCAGTCTCGATCCCGACCGCGTCGTCGCCCTCGGCGCCGCCGTGCAGCAGGCCCTTTGCGCCGGCGGCTCCGCCGTCAAAGACCTCGTCCTCACCGATGTCTGCCCGCACTCATTGGGCGTCGAAGTTGCCAAAGCCCTCCTCCCCGGCCATTCCCAGCCCGGTTACTTCGATCCCATCCTCGACCGCAATACCACCGTCCCCGTCAGCCGCATCCGCACCTACTACACCATGCATCCGCAGCAGGATGAGGCCCTGCTGAAGGTCTATCAGGGAGAGAGCCGCCTCACCAAGGACAATCACCTCATCGGCCAGTTGCGCATCCCCGGCCTGCGTTGCACGCCAGAGCAAAAGGACGGCGGCACCTTCGACGTCCGCTTCACCTACGACATGAATGGAATCCTCGAGGTCGAGGTCACCATCCGCACCACTCAGAAAAAACTCACCGAAGTCTTCGAGCAGCGCCCCGGCACCATGAGCCGCGAGCAGATCGCCGAAGCCCTCCGCAAGCTCACCCCTCTCAAAGTCCACCCCCGCGAAGCCCCCGCCAACCGCGCCCGCCTCGAACGCGCCCAGCGCCTCTTCGCCGAACTCGTCGGCGTCCTACGCGACAGCCTCAGCCAGGAACTCGACATCTTCGAGTCCGCCCTCGAAACCCAGGACTCAAAAATCATCGCCACCGCCGCCATGCGCCTCGATGCCTTCATGCGCCCCTACTTTGCCAATGAAGACTGATTCCTCCGCGGACGATCCCTGGGCAGTGCTCGAGCTCGACGCCACCACCGCCTCCCTCCCCGAGGTCAAGCGCGCCTACGCCCGCCTCCTCAAGACCAATCGCCCCGATCAAGACCCCGCCGGCTTCATGCGCCTCCGCGCCGCTTACGAGGCCGCACAGATCCTCCTCAAAGGCGGCCCCATCGCCCCGCCCCTCGTTCCATTAGGCCCATCCAATCCATCAGAGCAAGACGCCGCGCCCACACCCGCAGACTCATCCACGGCACCCGCACCATCTCCCACACCTCCGCCACCTCCCCCTCAGCCCGCCCCGGAGATTCCCGCCGAAGTCAAAGACGCCCTCCAGTCCCTCCGCATCGCCGTCGTCTCCAAAGTCCGCCAAAAAGTCCGCATCGCCTGGGCCGCCTACGAAGAGCTCGCAGATAAGCACGACATCGAAAAAGAAAGCCGCTGGCTCCTCTTCATCGAAGTCTTCGCCGGCTGCATCCCCCTCCTCGCAGACGCCTGCACCGACGAGCGCCTCCTCGGCCATCTGCAGCATGGCGAGATGCGCCTCCTCCGCCTCGTCACCGACCTCTGGAGCCGGCAGGGCGATGCCAAACGCCTCGATGAATTCTGCGTCTCCCTCAATCGCCAGCGCCAGCTCGTTGACTCAGAAATCGGCGCCATGGCCATGGTCGTCACCGCCATCGCCCTCGGCGCGTGGAATCCCGAGCAGGCCGCCCGCTTCGCCCAGCGCGCCTTCCCCCGCCTCCCTACCTCCCAGCGCAACGAACTCGCCGCCCGCGTCGATTTCGAAACCATGCTCGGCCGCCTCGTCGGCCCTCTGCCCCAGCAATACAAAATCCCCTGGGTCGAAGTCCTCCGCCACGGCGAAGCCGAGAAGCCCTGGAAGGAAATCATCTCCCGAGACATGGTCATCGCCCTCCTCCGCTACTGCGGCCCCCAATGGCCCGGCCTCGCCATTCTCAACCAAAAGCTCAGCCCCCAGTCCTGGCAGGAACTCAAAACCCTCGCCGAGTCCCTCCTCCGCTAGCGTTCGCTACATCAGCTCCATACGCTGCAGGTTCATTTATCACACAACTGAAGCACCAGAAACGTTGGATACCTCTAGCAAGAGTGTCCGAAGTTCCTTCAACCGCTCGTGTTTGACTGACTCGGTCAATTCAAATGCCTCATCGGATTCAAGGATGCGAGCCACGGCATCGCTAAAACGCTTGAGAAGTTCCTCCTTCTTCACTGGCGTGAGCATCTTCAACCGCATCGCCTTGTAAGCTTCTGACCTGCCCTTCAAAGACTTCAAAGACTCCGGCGTCCGCGCGTAGTCAAAGCCGTCGTAAAGTTCTTCGGCAATAGCCACCATGCGCCGGAAAAGCGGAGCATCTCCACGCAGACACATTTCGTTGCTCGGAAAACTCGGATCATTTAAAGCCGCAAGTTGGTTCGACCTCGTCATTGCAACAGCAATGCCGATGAGTTCCTGCTTCGTTAGCATTTGTTATCAAGGGTTGTAGAGGATGTAGAGAACGTCCTGAGTGTTGGCAAAATTCATAAAGTCAATGACCTCGCCCCGAGGCCGCCACCTCCCCCCTCTGAAATTTTTCTACCCCTAATTTTTCTACCCTCATTCCCTCCTCCCAACCCCAAAACCCCAAACCCCACGTCAATCCCCGTCCATTCCGCACGCTGCCTTCATCCCGCCTCTTCCGCATATTCCGTAGGCCATCATTCCACCACTCCGTCACTCCCAGTCTCCCCCAAATCGGCATCCCGCCTACACTCCTCCATTGAGACCCGTTCGCATCACCTCTTCCCGAGGAAAAATGCACGCTTCCCTTGCGCAGCCCCATCGTATGTTCATGATGAACCTCCCCACATGAGCGCAGTTTTTGACTCCCTTTCGCGATTTTACGCCTCCTCCATCGGCAAGAAGATTCTCGTCGCCCTGACCGGCCTCATCCTCTTCGGCTTCGTCATCGGCCACATGATCGGCAACCTCCTGATCTTCGTCGGCAAAGACGCCATCAATGAATACGGCCACATGCTCCAGACCATGCTCCATGGCGGCGGCGTCTGGATCGCCCGCCTCGGCCTCCTCGCCGCCGTGGTCATTCACATCGTCGCCACCGTCTCCCTCACCGCCGCCAACCGCGCCGCACGCAAAGACGCCTACGCCCAGCACAAAGCCCAGGTCTCCAGCACCTCCTCCCGCATCATGATCTGGAGCGGCCTCACCATCCTCGCCTTCATCGTTTACCACCTCCTCCACTTCACCATCCACGCCGGCAACGACTACGGCACCTACAAGACCACCCTCGAAGGCCACACCGTGCACGACGTCTATCGCATGGTCATCGCCGGCTTCTCCTGGTTCCCCGCGGTGCTCTTCTACATCATCGCCATGGTGCTCCTCACCAGCCACCTCAGCCACGGCTTCAGCAGCCTCTTCCAGACCCTCGGCATCTCCACAGACAAATCAGAGACCCTCTTCAAAAAGCTCGGCTACCTCTTCGCCGGCCTCATCCTCATCGGCAACTGCTCCATCCCCGTCGCCATCTACTTCTTCCACTACGGACGCTGATTCATTCGTCATCCCGCCTTCCCCCTTCGAACTTTCAACGTCATGTCCCTCAATTCAAACATCCCCTCCGGCCCGATGGCCATGAAGTGGTCCAAGCACAAGCAGGACTCCAAGCTC
>NZ_JBGAGS010000031.1:0-87357 GCF_044226605.1 Prosthecobacter sp.
CTCCCTCTGATAAGCGCATTACAAGCGCTCAGGAAAGCAGCACAGCACTGAAGGCAAAATCGCTTGGCAGAATGCCAGAATTTAACCGGCATTCCGGGCAGGCCTCTCTAAAAAGAGTGTTTTCACACAGCCTGTGTCCCTAGCCCGCCGTCGTCGGAGCGCGGCGGGTGTGTGTGCTGGAGGAGTGCTGTGGAGTTCTGGGCGTTTCAGTCTGGGAGTAAGAGGAGGAAGATGCTGACGCAGGAGGAGGGGCGGCTTGTCGTTTGAAAGCGGTGGCTTGAAGCGATGCCCCGTGATCGAGGACGAGTTCGAGTAGGACGAGGACGAGAACGATAAGCTCGCGATCATGCACGGCGGGAATTTGGAGTGCGGCGCGCGAAGCGAGGGATGGGCAAAGCTGCCGCTTTCGGGCGTCTTGTGGCGGGCGTGGGCATGCTGGGTGGCGAGAGCGCACAGGCTGCCGCTTTCGTCGGGTTTGTGGGCTTTGTTTGGCCGTCCTGCACGGCGAAAGCGGTAGCTGCGCTCATTCTTCGCTGCGCGACCGCACTCCATATCCAGCTTCGCGTTGCCTTCTTCTGGTAGATGGGCTGGAAGTGGTGATGCACGCTCAGGCTCAGCACGGCGCAGTCAAACTGGCTGACTCAGCTTTATCTAGCCGTATCCATTCCAATTGATCAGCTCGACTTTGAAAGTCGTTAAATCGACGAAAACGCGGGTGCTGAAAGTGCCTCCATCGGAGATCGTGAAATAGGTTTTACGCCAGATGTCCAAACCGGCTTCCGTCGCCAGCAGGTGGAGCATGAGCATTCGCCTCCCTTTGATGAGGACCGGCATCATTTGAATGCGATACTCGGCTTGTTGCAGCCGGTTTATGATGCTCTCAATTTCGAATTCTTCCCCGGTTCCGAGTCGGCGGACGCGAAATTCTTTGATCATCGAAGTTAAGTTGAGGAGGACCTTGTTCTCTTCCTCGGGTGTGAACTGGCTCTCGAAAGCCAAACCGTAACAAGATTGAGCTTCCAGCAAGAAATTGCGGTCGCCGTGGAAAACAACGTGTTCGCAAACGGCTGGAGTCAGTGCGAGGCAGGGAGCCCCGGTCAACGACAGGACGAATAATAGCAGGAAGACCGACTTATATAGTCCTGTGAATGTCATGCCGATGCTAGGGTTGTGGAAGAAAGGAATAACACCTCTGAGCGACTCGGCCACTTCCTTGACGCTGCACAGCGCCCCCTACTTCTGATAAATCGGCAGGAAGTGATGATGCACGCTCAGGCTGAGTAGGGCGAGCGACGTTGCATACACCGCTCCGGCGCTTTTCTCATTGCCATTGCGGGGGAACCAGCTGCCGTCCTGGCCTTGGGCGGCGATGAGGGTCTGCTCGGTCTTCTGACGGGCGGTGGCGGCGTGGTCGCCGCCGCGCTGGTACATGCCCTGGGCGTAGTAGTAGCAGCCGTAGAAGAACCAGGGTTCATTGATCTCGGGCGGGGACTTGAGCAGCCAGTTGGCGGAGCCGAGGACTTCGGGGGCCTCATACTGGCCGCAGACTTGCAGGGAAAGCAGGCCGGCGGCGGTGGTGGAGAAGGTCTGGCGGCCGCCGTAGGGCTCGTAGCTGAAGGCGGCGTTGTCGCTCTTCGGGCGGCCGTTGGAGTCGCGGTCCACGCGGTAGCTGCGCTTGATGTAGGCCACGGCGTTGTCGATGGCTCCTTTGGGCACTTCAAATCCGGCGTTCTTGGCGGCACGCAGGGCCATGACCTGCCACACGCTCACGGAGATGTCGCTGTCGCTGGAGCTAGGCTCATAGCGCCAGCCGCCGCGGTTGGCCTCGCTCTTGGGCACCTGCTGGGAGCGGATGATGAGCTGGATGGCGCCCTCCAGCTGTTTGCGCAGGCGTTTGTCCGTGGCTTCGTCCGGGGCGTGGCCGATCATCTCTCCCATCATGAGGGAGATGATGCCGTGGCCGTACATGCGCGAGCGGTCGCTGCGGCCGAGGTAACCGTTTTCATCCGCCTCCACACCCTCCACCACGTAGCGAAGGGCTCTGCCGCAGGCCTGGCCTTCGGGCGTGGGGTCGTCTGGCATGTAACCCACGGAGGCCAGCCCCATGAGCGCGAGCGAGGTCATGGCCGCGCTGTGGGAGGGCAGATCGCCACGCGTGGGCTTGGCATCGGTCTTTTCATCGACGATGTAGCCGGCGGACTTTTGCTGCTTGATCAGCCAGCCGACGGCCTTGTCCACCGCCGCCTTGACCTGGGGGGAGATCAGCTCCGGCTTGGGGGACTGGGCGGCCGCGAGCGTGGTGGCCGCGAAGAGGATGAAAAGTGATCGGGAAAGGCGCATCAGGGGACGAAAACAGTCCAATGCACCTTCAACGCGCATTCATCCACGGAATTTGCGGCTCATTCTTCAACTGCTTCCAATTATTCCACGCCAGCATGCCGAAGACGATGAGGGTGAAGAGGCCGCTGCCGACGCGGACGCGCGCGTTGATCTGGAGCAGGCGCAGCACGCCATCCTGCAGGCCCAGCCAGAGGTCCGGCTGCAGGGAAAGCAGCGCCAGTGCCACCGCGCAGGCCAGACTGATCTTCAGCGCCTGGGTCTGCCGGGCATGTCCGAGCCAGGTGCGGCACAGATTGCCGCCGTCCAGGGGCAGCACGGGCACGAGATTGAGCAGCGCCCAGAAGATGCTGATCACAGTGAAATTATCGAGCAGCAGGTAGAGCCAGAGCCACGGCGGCCGCCAGAGAGTGGCGGCCCACCCGACGACCAGACCGGCGAGGATCTGCAGCGCCGGGCCCGAGGAGGTGACGATCAGGGACTCCCGGCGCGTGCGCGCCTGGCTGCCCACCGCCAGCCCGCCAAAGGCAAAGAGCACGATGCCCACGCGGCGGTCGCCGAAGTTGCGCATGGCCATGGCATGCCCCAGCTCGTGAATCAGGATCGAGATAAACGCCGCAGCCACCCAGGTGAGCACCTGCAGCCATTCCAGGGAGGACTGGGCCGAGATGGCGCCGCCCATGAGCGCGGCATTCAGCCAGAAAATGCCGTGGATCATGACAGGGAAGCCGAAGAGGATGAAGCGGAGCATGAGGGGGGAATGATGGAGGTGGGGAAGGCAGCGATTACCCTGTAAGGACTCGAACCTTAAACGAGAGAATCAAAATCTCCTGTTTTATCCTGATGTCTACCTCGCGAGACTGGCTGATATTTGCGGGGCTAAAGCAACAGCACGTCTACATTTGCATTGATGTGGGGGCGAAATGACTGCCTCACAAGGATTCGAACCTTGAATAACAGATTCAGAAGAGTTGTCTTGGTGCGCTGAACCCCTGATTTTACAAGGCCTCCAGGGCAAAAATCACTTTGCTACCGGTTCAGCTACCGTCAAAACCCAGCACTTTCCGCATCGCCAGACGCCTTTGAGCTACCACCTTGGCATTCAGCCGGTCCTGCATTTGCTCCCGCGTCGCCTCTGGAAAGTTCTCTTTGATGGTCTGCATTTCCTTCACCGCCTGACGTATGCCCGGCCCGGCCGTCTTCACAAGTTCATATCGTTCCTCGGACGTCAGAACATCAGCTGCAGCCCGGCCCAGCTTCCGTTCTCTTTCGATGCGCCACGGCCCCTCCTTGGCGGCTTTCTTCTCCATCTTGCTGAGGTAGCTGCCGACGTCGATCTGGTTGTCTAAGCCTGGCAGCCAAAGTTTTTGACGGGCCAGCCACAGGCCTTGCTCGTCCTCGCCCTGTCCCGTGGCGAGGCGCTTCATGATTGGCAAACGTTGCAGCGTGTCGAGCTTCACAGGCTCGCCAAAGATGTTCAGCGCTGGCTTGCCCACCATTTCCCGGATCACAGGCACATCTTTGAGCAACCCGGCTGTGATGGTCGTGTCGTCGATCTTGTCCCCGTGAAACAATTCGCTGATGTCTCTCAGCAGCCCTTGTGCAGGCACGAACCCAGCCGCAAACCGCGTGGCAAACTGTGAACTGCTACGCTGCCCTTCCAAGAGGTTGAACAGATCATTGATGCTCGATAGCACCCCTGTTTTCAAAAGCGCCTGAGGCGAAGTCCCCAGCGCATAAGCCGCTGCCCCCAGAGCGTGCTCTTCCTTCCCCTTTGGATTGTATCGCAGGTAGTCCATGGCATTGCCGGCCACGGCAAACACCAGCGAAAGCGGCGTCTCAGCATAGGAGACGTAGCCGTCTCCGACCTTGACTGTGAATGGGCGCCAGCCCTTGGGCATTTGATCTCGGCGCGCTTTCGTCGTAGGCCCCATGCCGTAGATCATGAAGGGGACTTCGTCGTCATCCCGATCGCGCAGAGCCAGTGCCCAGCCCCAGCACAGGCCTGCGCCTAATGTGCCGAGCATGCCGGAGGCGATGCGCTGGCGTCCCTCCCAGGCATCGAAGTCCACTTGGCTACGGTCCAGCCCATGTCTCGTGAAGCGCCCAAGAGTTCCTCTGACAATGCCCACTGGAGTGAAATCTAAGGCAGTGCTTGTCACATTCGCGACAATGTTAACGAATGGAATAAACGGCGTCAGCACCCGGACAGGGCCCCAAGGACTCGGGATCGAGAGCCGCTTGTGCGCATCGTTGATCAGTCCTGCAATGGCACCCATCGTTCCCTCGGGTTCCTGCGTGAATGTTGTTAGATCTCCAAACCTTGAAGCCTTGGCATTCAGATCCACGGGCCTCGATGCTTCCATGATCTCCCATGCCCTGCGCTCGACGTAGTCCTGGTTCCTCCCCTTGCTTGTTCCTGCCATCTCAGCCTGTGCCTGCGATAACGCGTTCTGATACTGCGTCGGACCATTGCCCAGCTGCTCAGCGAGATAATCCGTGAACCTCCCACCGTTGGTCTTCGTTTGCTCTGAGGCATAGCGCGCTGCTTCGAGCCACGCACGCCCTTCCTTGGCCGTGTGATAAAAGAAAGCATCGCCAGCACCCAGGGCACGGAAAACAAAACGGCCCAGCGCCACTCCATTCTTAAACCGTTGCCCCCACGTCTGCGGATTGTCGCTGTGAATCAGCTCCAGCGTCTGGCCGCTCCCGAAATGCAGGTCACCCTTGTAAGGCACCAAGCCTGTCTTCAGCGTGTTCCATCCCTCGAAGGCTCCACGCTTGGCACCCTCGAACATGCCGCGAATGAAATGCCACGTCTGTACAGGATTGTGCGTGGCCCCCACAGTCAAAGTTTTGAGCATCAGATGCACCGCGTTGCCGAAGACGTTCACGCCCTGCGTTGTCAATCCGCTCAGCACGTTGGCATACCAGAACGCTGTCACGATGTCGAGCGCTGGTATCCCCTTCCACATCGCCAGTTCAGCCATCAGCTTTGTCGTGGCCTCCTGTCTCAGGAACCCCTCAGGCGCGGCTTTCTGCGCCTCGATGAGACCCTTGATTTTCTTCCGCGTAGCATCGTCCATCAATGGCAAATCGAACGCTTCGGCGAAGGCCTTCAAAAACTGCGGACGGTCGAGAGCGCCGAGCTCGTGAGCGTCGAACAGCTTCCTCAAAAACTTGGGCATACGATCACGTGCTTTGCCTGGCAGCTTCGGTGTCAGCTGCTTCATCAGCCTGTCTATCGCACGCTCCTGTGCGATGACAGCGATGGCATGGCGCTCTTTGTCCAGCAGCCGCTGCAGTTCGGCGGCGTGCGCTTCGCTGGCTCCCAGCGCCATGGCTTGTGCCTTAATGTCGGGCAGTGCGTCGGGCTTCGCTTTGATGTACTCGCGGATTGCCTGGCTAAGAGCGCTTCCGACTTCCTTGGCCTGATGCGGGCCGCCGATCACGTGCCGCAGCGTTAAGCGGTCAATGTGCCCTTTCAGCTGTTGCTGAAAGGCATTCAGTTTCCGCTCGGCGGCATTGGCTTCAGCCAGCGCAGCCTTGGCAGCGCGCTCCATGTCCAGCATCCGCTGCAGTTCCACAGCCAGCGCAGCGTCCAGGCCTAGCTGACGGGCTTTCCCGTTGAAATCGGGAAGCTGGTCAGGCGTGGCCTTCAGATAGTCTCGAATGAGCTGGCTGAGAGCGCCTGTGTTCTGCTTCACTTGGTGAGGCCCACCGGTCACATGGCGCTCTGTGAGGCGGTTGATCTGGTCCCAGGCTTGCCGGGACAGATCTTCCGCCTCGCGCTTCTGAGCCGTCGCGTGAGCGGCGGCGGCATCATCGTCCAGTAGCGAGTGGAGACGGGCGGCCGTGTCCGGATCGATGCCCAGCGCTTGAAGCGAAGCTTGGAGCGTCGGGCCGTCGATCCGGCCGGCCGTGTAGTCGGAGGCGAGCTTGTGGACCTGATCTTTGGCGGCTTGCCCGGCTGGTTGCGCAGATGGTGAGGCTGCTTGCTGCCGTTCCATCTGCGCAATGAGACGGGCTGCGAGGGCTTGGGGATCGACGCGCCCTGGCTTCTTCTGGCTGGGCGGACGCGGCTTGCCCGCTTCCGCCGCTTTGCGCTGCTGGCGGGCCGTGGCCTTGGCTAGGTCGGCCTGGGCACGCTGGCGGCGCTTCTCCGCTTTCTGGGCGCGTTTCTGGGCCTGGGCAGCGTCGGCTGGAGTCGAAGCCTGCGTAGCCTCCAGCTGCGCTGCTGAGGCCTCCTGTGTGGCCTGGGCGAGCTGCTGGCGGAGTTCTGCGACTTGTCGCTGCAGCTCCGCGAGCTGATCGGCGGTGGTTTCTCCCAGCGCCTCGGCGGCCACGTCGTCTCGTTCCTCCGCCGCCGTGGTGCTCACTTCGTCGGCCAGCTTTGCTGGATCTTGGCCGGTTTGCACAGACATCTGCTTTTCTCGGGCTGCATGGACCTTGCGTTCAAAGGCCCGCAGCACTCCCTCGGAGCTCATGCGCGTCCACATCCCAAACACTCGCACCCCCTGCCCAAGAGTCGTGCCTTTGTGTTCCACCCATTCGGCTGTTTCGTGCAACAGGTCATCGAGGTAAGAGGTATCACCTCCTCCGGCCATTTCGGTTTGGCGGATGGCTTCATCGAGATGAAGGATCAACTGCAGGCCGATGGCCACGCGGTCAGAATCCACGAGGCCGCTTTCCGGATCAGTCATCACGGCAAATGCCGCCTCGGGTCCCTCACGGTCTAGGAAATCATTCGCCCGCTGTTGCCACTCCGCCTCGGACTCCACGCGGTAGTTGCTGCCTACGCTCTGGCGCCAGCTTTGCCTTAGACGCTCGTCAGCTTTCAGCCTTTGGCCGAAGGTCGTTTTCTCCCACTCGTTTACTGAGCTTGCACCTGGGCCGCCATTACCGGCTTGGCCTGGGGCTTCGGTTGCGTTGGCTCTGCCGGCATTTGCAGTCCCTTGAGCACGTAGCCCATCATTACTTTGCTCAACTCTTCCGCGGATCGCGGCTTGCCGTTCTGGTGTCCAGAATCCGTTTTGCTTTCTTTGCTCGAGCTCATGGTCAATCTGAGTATGCACCCTTCCCCGCGCATCGTCAAGAGAGCCGTAGGCCCGCCCAGCCAGCGCGCCGGGAGAGATGTGCATTGGCACGGCTCCGCTGTTATCGGCTACTTCCACTTTCACCTTCGGATTGCCGGCATACTCCCTGGCCAGACGCAGCACAGTTTGCTGTGCCCTGTGGTGCATGTCGGCCATCTTATCGGCGTTCGTTTCACGCCCTTCCCGCTCATAGCGGTCCATCATGTTCTTCGCCGCTTTCTCCAGTGGCGTGTGAATGTAGGTCACTGACACGTTGGCCCCCTTGCTCAGCGCCCGGTCTATCGCCGCCTTGCCGTTGGCGTAGGTTGCCATCGGTGCATCGATCAATACGTCCGCTTTCTCTGCCATCTGCGGCAACCGACTGCGCACATAGCTCTTCCCGCTGGCTGGCCCCCCGGTCAAAAACACCACGTTGCCACCCTCGGGCAGTGCATCGATTGCTCGTCTCGTGGCCTCGCGTGACAGCGCCGCCACCAGAGGATCTGTTGCCCGCGTGAAGTCCGTTCCATCATGCTCCGGGCTGCGCAGCATGTCGCGCATTTGATCGGCGTCGATCACGTTGCCATGCTTGGCCTGATAGTCTGCAAGGAACGACTCGGCATCCGGAGCCTTTGCATTCAGGATGGCCTGGCTCCTTTGCTGAAGCTCCGGCGGCAGAGTTTGAATGCCTCGCTGCAGGTCCTCATCAAGAGTGGATGGAGCGGGCTCCACCTGCACCTCTGGCCGGTTCAATTGCTCGGCAGTCGGCGGCGGCAACGTTCCTTCGAGCTGCTGCCGCTCCTGCGCAGTTTCGGCAGGTGCCGTGTCTGCAGCCTGTGGTGGCGTTTGATCCTGTGATACGCTTTCATTGCTTGCCCCTGTCAGTTTGTTCATGCCTGCCTTCACCACGGCGCCCGCGCCCATCAGTCCCAGCGAGCCCGCCAGTGAATCCTTCAACACCTGCAGCCGCTCCTGCTTGCTCAGATACGGGTTGTCGATGGTCGCGCTCACCTGCTCACCAGCCAGCTCACCCGCCAGTCCCAGTGCCACGTCACCAGCACGTTGCAGCCGCGTCGCACCCTTGGCGGCCGCCTTCACACCTTGCTTCACCGCCAGCATTCCCGGTATCACCTCGGCTGGATCCGCCGCCTCGGAAATCAGTCCCCTCACTTCCGGCTTCAGTGCACGCCCCAGCTTTGTATTGTTTTCCAGGTCTTGCTTGTCGTATTCCAGCTTCGCCATGAAGGGCGTTTTCAGCAGGTTCTTCTGTAGCGCCTCCCATGTCTGCGGGCTTCGGCTCACCAGATAGCCTTGCAACAGCTTCGCGTTCGCAGGATTGCCGAGCAGGCTGTTCTCCTCCGCATAGTCCTTGTCCCCGTAAAACTCCTCCTGCGTCTTCTGCAGCCCCGTGTGGTGCTCGTCGATCCACCCTTGGAAGCCACCCTTGTGAGTGAGGAAGTCCCCCCGGTCGATCTGCTCCTTCAGCCCGTCCAGCTTATTCACCAGCGGCTGCTCCGCATCGCTCAGCATTGCCGCACCGCTCACCGCCAGGCTCGTGATGTTGCGGCCCAAGGCGGGTCCCAGCGTCTCCATCGGCACCTGCCCCACCACACCCCACCCTGGCTTGCCATCGGGCAGCACTGGACTCACACCCATCACCCCCGTGCCGACGATGCCGGCCATGTCGTTGATGGCCTTGCCTGCCACTCCTGCATACCGCTTCGTGGTCTCCCACCCAGTCTCGGAGTCATTCACTTGCTGCCGCGTCTGCTGCGCGAGGGTGCCAAACTGCTGCCACCTCTCTGGCGTCCACCCACCGTTCTTGGAGATATAGTTGGATGCAGCAGCCACCCCCTTCTCAGACACCTCCTTCCGTTGCTCAAACGGCAGCGCATGAAAGTCCGGATCATTCAGCATGTTGTCCAGCTCTCCCGGATGCAGCATCGTCACTTCGTCAGACATGGTCTTGTGTGGTATGAAATATGATCGTGATTAAACCCCTGGCAGGAGTCCCTTCCATCCTCCCTGCCCCGCAGGTTTGGCAGGCTGCGCCGCCGCAGCCCCTCCACCCCCGGCGTCCTTCTTCTTCAGCTCCTTCCACCCCGGAGGCACCTCGTGGTCTGCTGGGAAGTCCACGATTTTTCCTAGATCGTTGACCACCTTCACCGTCTCCGCCTTGGCGGCCTGCGGTTCATAGGTCCAGCCTCCTTTGCCATACTGCGCCTTCACGCCCTTGGCCTTCATGTCCGCGATGTGCTGGGAGATTTGATCAGCGGTCGGCGCTTGCGGCTTCGTCTGGTGCTGCGGCACCGTGCCCATGGGCTTGCCGTCCGCAGTCGGAATGCCGTAGTCACTGTTAGGGATCGGAGTGAATCCTACCTTCGGCGTGCGGTTCCTGTCCAGCTCTTGCTGCTGCCGTGCGCGCTCTTCCTTCATCGCATCAGAGCCTTCGTTCAGGCCCCACATGGTCATCTGCTGCTGCCAGTGCTGGTCTGCAGCTTGCTGCCTTGCCGCCTGCTCTGCCTGCCACATCTGGTAGTGGTCCATTCGCTGCTGCTGGTCCTGTTGCACAGCATACTCATCCCTCCATTGCTGGTGTTCTGCCGCTGCCTGGTTGGCCGCATTCTGCTGGTTCATCGCTACCCGCTGGCCCGCGATCTGCGCAGCAGCATGGTAGTTTCCATCCGCCATCGCTTCACGCTCCGCCATCTCCAGCCGCCGCTCAGGATGTGCCTTCAGGCTGCGCCCCACAGCCCACGTCTGACTCATACCGGGACTCAAGGGCTCCCCAATCCCAGCAGGCCTCGGCGGCGGCGGAGCCTTATAGCCAGCCGGTCGCCACGACATCGGCGGCGGCGGTATGTTCATGGGCGCAGGCGGCGGCATCCCGCCACTTGGCGGGAACTGCATGGGTGCTTGCGGTTGCTTGGGCCTCTTCGGGCCGCCATCATCTTCCTCGTCGCCACCACCACCACCACCACCACCACCACCCGGAAGCGGCTCGTTCGTCTGCGGCTTCGTAGGCATGCCACCACCGCCGCCTTGTACCGGTTGTCTCGCCCAGTTCGCGTTATCCTGCGGCGATCCCGCTGCGGGTTTAGGTGGCTGCCATCCTGCGTTAAAAGCCTCACCCGTCCCAAATCCCACCGTCCCCGGGCCACGAGCTTGGTTGCGGTAAAACTGATCCAACCCGCTCCCGTTCCCCGCAGCGCTCCCCGTGCCCCGTTTCACAGGACCCGGCAATGGTTCGCTCGGAGGCATGGCCCCGCTTGGTGGTCGGTTCCCAGCACCTGGCGCTTGCTGCCCCTGCTGACCTTGCTGCCCAAACGGGTTCGCTATCGCCGCAAACGGATCTACACCACTCGGCGGCCGGCTACCTGCCCCCGGCATTGGCTCTGGCTGCGGAGCCTGCTGATTCGCGGCTATGACGTTCGCAAAGGGATTGTTTTTCCCCATCGGTGCAAAGGTCTGCGGAAAGCCCGCGGGACTTCCAGACACAGGCTGTTCCTTGTCCTGTTCCTGCTGCTGATCGTCCTGCTCCTGGTCGATGTTCGATGGTGGTGGTTTGGCCATGATGAAGTCCTCTCTCAGTGTTTGGTTTCTCTACCAGATTCGGCGCTCTGCCATCCCGCCTGCCCCCAGTTGCTTGAGGCATTTCACGTAGGGCAGGTGGCCGTCATCCCGCTCAATCATTTCTGCGGTCGCCCAAGGCGCGTGAACCATCGGGATGCATCCTTGCCTCTGGCCTATCAGCGCCAGCGTCACGTAAGCATGCCAGTCATCGCGCATCTCCAGAAGCCTCAGCACATGCTGGTCAGGATGGAGCCATGCGCACGTCCGCAGGCCGGTGCGCAGTGCGTCCAGCACACAGGATCGGCATTCCTCTTCATGCCCTAGCAGCAGCGCCCGATAGGCCAGCACTGCATTCACCCGCATGTAGTTCACAGCAAAGCTCGGATGCACACGCAGCCACTCCGTCACGGGGCTTTCTTCGTCCCACGTTGCCACTGCCTCTTTCAGTTTCAGCATGCGCCAGTAAAAGTTCGCTGTTCTCAGGCTCGTTTCCCAACGCACGCGCTCGCTCTCATTGCCGATCTCGCACAGAGACACATGAGCCGTTATCATCCTGCACTCATCAGCGCCCAGATCCGCACCCTCCATGCTTCGGTAGAGTGCCCAGCACTTCGCGTGGGCACGTTGCTCCATCGGTGCGGCCAGATCCGCCAGAACTGCAGACGCAATAGCCAGCTGCATTTGATGAGCAGCAGCACCTGGCAGCAATTTCCCGGTCTCGTGAAAGGAAGCGTTCATGCCAGTTTGATTGCCCTCGCGTGTTGAAATTTCACCGCCGCGTCTTCCGCCCTTTCGCCGCTCTCGCTGGTGTCCAGATCATAGCCCAAGAACTCGGCGGCCACGTCCAGGTGGCGCATTTTCTCCGCCACTGGAAAGCCCGCTGCGTGCACCGCGTGCACCATCGCTGGAGTGTGCAGGAAGCTGCGCCCTTGCACCATAAACCTCATGTAGTTGAAGCCAAAGGGAAGCAGGTGCAGCGGCACCTTGTTGTGCTGCACTCCTGCGTTGAGAAGGCTCTGGTCACCCCAGTCATGCAGTTTGTCTATTTTGCCTGCTTCGATTTCTTGGCTCAGCTTTCGGGCTGTGCCAAAGACTGCCCGGTGCTCTGCCCTGGAATTATCCCAGCAGAAAAAGCCGCTGTTAAAATATTGTCCGGCATCTAGGCCCAGCACCGGACAGTCATGCACCGGAAATGCTTTGGGGTGGAACACTCCCGGGTCATGAACCGCCATCCACGCCGCACCGTCCCATCCCGTCAGGTCCATGTCCCTGATCGCGCGCCAGTCCGCATCAAAGAAGACGCACTTGGTTTTTGGGCATAGCCTGTCCAGCCTCAGCTTCGTTAGATAGGCCTCCCGGTCTTCACACTCCACCACTTGCACAGGCACCTTCAGGTGCCGCTCGACGCTCTCCACAGCCGCTCGCGCTAGCTCCGCATACAGGGGCGTGCTCACAGTCACCGCCATCAGGGGCGCGGCTTTTGGGCCTAAAAGGTTTCTCAGAAAGTTCATCGTTTGTTGTACTGCCAGTTGTCACTCTTCACAAAATTCGTCATCGGCCTCACGCTCACGATTTTCGTCCCGCTCCCCGCATAACCGAACGCACTGATTCCGCTGCCCAGCAGCACGGGCCTTCCCCGTGGGTTCATGTTGCCTTTCTGGAAGTAGTCAGTGCTCATGGTCAGAACCTCATCTGTTTCACCGCAGGAGGATTTACCGTGGTCCTCACGCAGCGCCGCACTCCTGATTGTTGTGACACCACCTCGTCACACACATGGGTGATCCATGTCGTATGGTTCGTGGCGGGGAAGTCCTGATACTCACCAATCGAGATAGGCCGCTCAAACGTACCTGCCCCATTGAGCACAGTGCCTCCCATCTGTGTTTCGGGAAAGCGAATGTGCGGATGCAGGCACCGCTGGCTTCCGCTGCTGTTCCGCATGTTCCATGTCACCACCGTTGGCACCGGAATATCGAGCTGGAAGAAGTTGTCCGGAAATGGCTGATCACTCAGAAACACCTCCGTCTTCATTTTGCTGGCATACACTCCGCCCGGCAGCATCACGTATCGTTCAAACAATCGCGGCACACTCTTGACGTGGCCCCCCACCTCAAAGGTCAGAGGCTGCGTGCCGTCTTCGATGAACCCCAGACGCATCATCACGTCGGGCCATTCATGCGGCATCGTTCCCGGGTCTGTCAGGTAGCTGATCGGCTTTCTGAAAATGGCGCTGCGGTCGAGCGTGAAGTAGAACTCCCACAGCAGAGGACTTTCACTCTGCTCATCGCTCCGCCCTCCCAGCCGGTCATCCACAAAGATGTAGTCCTTGGTCCACGACTCATTGGAACGGCTCCGCACCTGATACGGGAAGTCCTTGTATTTTGTCACCAGTGGCACGGGCATTTTGTCGCCACGAATCGACGTGCTCGGCACGCGCACAATGAAGTCAGGCACGCCCGCCTGGCCGCTCGGCACTGGTTCAAAATCTAGGTAAGCCATGATCGTGCTCCGTGACTTGAATTAAGACACCCTCGACAGCCCAAGGCTGGCCGACCATCGTTTGGGCAGCACGTTCCCGTCATCCAGGATGAAGTGCACCACCGTCACGGTCTGCTTCTGCTGCCTCGGCGCCGTGTGGGTCAGCCGGTCATCTACCGCCGCGTTCAGCGTCCCGGTCAGCACAGACACCGTCCCCCCTCCAGAGTTTACTACTCCCCGTGTCGGTGCGGTGATATACACCCCCGCCCCCTCCATCGCATTTCCATTGCCGGGCGAATCATTGCCACCTGCGGTCACAGAGAAAGCCGTGCTCCCCCCGAACAGATCCCGGTAGGGCTCGATATTCAAGTCCACCGTCGCCACCGTCCCGTCAAAGCGGTAGGGTATGTAGCTGCGCGCCACCACCTGCACTCCGGGTGCATTCACTGTGGCCGTAGCCACGGCGCTCATGGTAAAAGTTGTGGCCGTGTCAACGGTGGCCACCGTCGTTCCGTTTGTGATGCCTTTGCCCACCAGCACCATGCCAGGCCATAGCCCCGTTGTGGCAGCGCATGTCACCACCGCATTGTTCTGGGTGAGCAATACACCAGCCAGCTTCACGGAAGCTGCCACACAGCCGATGGTCTCCACCACCCGGCCGCTTTCTTCGTCCACCACCTGCCATGTTTGTGATGCCATAAGCGTTTCAGTTTCTTCGTCTGGTTTCTGCGTACGTTGTTCGGGCTTTAGCCCGTCTGGTTCAGACCGTGAATCGTATCCGCGTTTTGATCAGGCTCAGCTTCCGCCGCTTGTTCATCACTCCGCCACCCTCACGCGAGCCCGCCACATCCGTGTTGCCCTCAATGGTCGGCACCATTCCGTTCTCATCCGGCGCACCAGTCGCTATCCCCACGTGCGAGAACGTGAAAATCACAATGTCCCCCGCCATGATGTCCAGCCCTGGGCTCCGCTTCGTCAGCGTTGTGTCATCCTGCTTCAGCGACCAGTTCTCCAGGTTCCACGCGCTCGCCGTCGTTGGCCGTTTGAATGTCGCTGTCTCCTTGATTCCCGTCGCCTGCATTGCCTGCCACACGCACCAGCACACAAACGCCGCGCACCACGGCCACGACTCATGCGGCGGCAGCACCGTCGCCGCTTTGTACTGGTCCACACGCGGCCCGCAGTTCGTGCCGTTCACTTCCTCCGTGCCAATTTCCTTGGTCGCGGCCTTCACAATCGCCTCAGGTAGTAGTCTCATGGTAGTTTGGGGTATCCGGGGCTTTCTGCCCCAGCTTGTTTCATCTCCGACTCACGGCGTCACCACCACCGGCTGCTTCGCGCTCGTCACCGGCACCGCCTGCAGCACCTTCGCCGCATCCGCCGCCTGCCCCGGCAGCTGCTTCAGCTCCAGCGCGATCATTGACGCCCCCGCCGCCGCACCGCTGCCCGTCGTCAGCCATACCGTGGCCCCGTTCGCCACATCGGCCAGCACATCGCCCCCCACCCTCACGGCGATGGATTTCCTCTGCTCTGCAGTCGTCCCGCAGCTCACCACCAGCAGGCAGCAAAGCAGCAAGCCCAGCGCTTTGAGTGAGCCTGTCACACCGGCATCCTTGGCCAGGTAGCCAAGCACAGCCATAAGCAGCGGGATCACCCACAGCTTCCAGTCGCTCAGGTTGCCCCCGTTCGACTGAAACTGTCCCAGAAAGGTCGCACCTGCCAGCAGGGCGCCAAAGATCGTTGTTCTCCAATTTTTCATGCGTCGATTGTTTTTGTTGTTGTTCTTACCCTTCCTGTTCCGGCCCCTCTTCAACCGCCGCCTCTGGCAGCGAGATGTTCAGTTTCCGAAACACACTTTTGTAGATCGCCAGTTGTCCTTTGATGAAGGACAGTTCTTCCAGCGTCTTCTCGAACAGCTTGCGCAGTGACAGCCGGTCCCGGCGGCACTCGTGATGGTCCTTCACGATGTAGCCAAAGAGCGCCACGATTACCGAAGCCAGCGCCCCGACTGCGATCTGAAACATGATTCTTTCTTGCGTGTCCATTATGACAAAAAATGTTGGAATCTCCTGCGCAGCCGCTTCTTCCAGCGGCTCAACCGCGTGCGCTCTCCGCCGGTCAGATTGTCTCGAAACATCGTGTCTTCCGTCACACCTGCGCGCTGCAGTGCCGCAGCCAGCACGCCCAGGTCATGCAGCGTTTCGGGAGTCTCAGGCCCTGCCACATGCAAAGCCATCTCCAGCGTCAAAGGCACGCTGCCAGATCCTCGGCACACCCGCATCTTGGCGCGGTGCCGGTTGATCAGGTGCCAGTCCAGCTTTCGCCTGAGCCACACGCCCTGCTGCGCAGGTGCGAATCCTCCCAGCGTGTCATACTGTCCGGACTCGAGGAGCTTCAGAAACAGCTCTTGCACCGCCTCGCACGCATCATCGGTCGGGCATCCCCGGCGCAGAGCATGCCCTACCAGCATCTGCCAGTGTTCGCGGCAGACTTCTTCGTCGATGCGTTGGGTGCTATGAGGTTCGGTTTGCATCAGAAGCTCGTGAAGCCTGAAAGGTCGATGTTGGTCAGGGTCGTGTAGCCACCCCCCAGCGTGGTCATGGCGGACTGCAGCGCAGTCCGGAATGCCTGCACACTGGTTCCCTGTCCGGAGCCGCCAAATGTCCAAAGATTGAGCAGCACGAGCTGGTTGCTTACGATCAGGCAGGAAGGGTTGCCGCTGTCGCCAGAGACCACGTCCTCGTAGAATGCTCGCCTCTGTGCATCCGCAGGCACGGCATACACCGCACGGGCGCCGGGGTCGGAGGTCAGGCTGGAGAGTTCGCGCACCAGCAGCTTCTCTTCCTGGTCGGTTCCCACGGTGGGCAGTGGCCGCGTCGCCAGCGTCGGCAGGTAGCTTGCCCAGTTGTCGGGCAGCACTTTCGCAAACCCAATTCCTGCCGGCACATCCGAGTCTAGAAGCCCGACCGTCATATCGGGGTAGTAGCTCGATGTCGTGGCCAGCGTTGACAGTGCTGTCAGCGTGCGCGTTACCACCGTATTGTCGGCTTTCACAAAGCGCATCGTGCAGCCCGTGGCCGGCAGATAGTGCGAGGCAAACAGCACGTGCCTTGGCGAGATCAGGATGCCCGCGTAGTAGGCTCCGCCGCTGCTGTTCCATGGGCTGATCGGTGTCAGATCCACACCCGTTGCCCAGCAGCTCGCGTTCCTCACATACACCCCGCCTGCATGATCTTGCGTGCTGAAAATCGGCAGCGCTGTGCTCGCTGTCTTTCCGGCGAGAAGCGTGTCGATGGTGCTTTCGACCTGCGCTCTCATCGTGCTTGCCGTGGTGCTCAGGTAGGTGTCAGCCGTTGCACCTGTCGCGGTGCTCGTGGTGACGTCCGCCGTGTAGATTGCCGTGGCCGTGGTCAGTTGAAGAGTGGCAGTGCCGTTGCCCGTCCACGTCCAGCGGTAGGGATCGGTGGTGTGTGGCGTGATCACGGCAGGGTTGCTGCTGGATCTCGCCACGCTTGTTGGCAGCACGTTGTGACCGTTGGGCGTCCAGTTCCACACGTAGTCTGTCACCGTGGTTGCTCCCACAGACCGTGTCACTGTCACGTCCTGAGTGGTCACTACGCTGCTGCTGGCCTGGCTGATGACTCTCGCCACGGGCGTTGCCGATCCTGTGTCCAGTGATTGCGCATTCAGGCCGCCCACGGTCAGGCCTGCCAGTGCATCGCCCACGTCGTCGTCCAGCTCCACACCCAGCCGCATGAACATCCGCTTGTGCCGCTGCCCCTGTGCCAGACACACAGAGATCACGAGACCCGGATACACTTCGGAGCGAATGGCCGACCTTCCGTCAAACCAGCGGCGCAAGGTCAGGTCTCCAACCTCGGGGACATAGACAATGCCTTCCCCGCCTGGGCGCGGGGCATACTGCAGGGCCACGTGCCAGCGTCCGTTGTAGCCGTTGCTGGGTGGCTTCGTGAAGCTCGCAAACTCCCATTGGCCGATGGCCGGCCCCGTCCTGCGCATGAACGCGATGCGTGGCATGCTCGCGCTCTTCGCGTCGGAGACATTCGGCACCATCCCTGACAGCGCATACTCCATTAGGTTAGGCACCCCATCGTGGTCTGGGTCGGCTGTGGTAGCGGCATTGCCGCCGGTCAGGCCATACGAAGCGATCCAATCGGCATACGTGATGGCATGCACGGGCAGTGCACACAGCAGCAGGGCGAAGATGAAGAATGGTTTCATGGGTTACCAGGTGGAGATGGCCGCGCGCTTCCAGGTGTTCGTCCCGGTGCAGACGTAGAAATAAGAACCGTCGTAGGCCACTTGGCCGGCAGTGCCGGTGCTCGATGCCGTGGCGGGCGCGCTTACCACTTGCGGCACGCCCATCTGCGCATGGGTGCGCACCGTTCCTTGCAGGTAGTTTCTCACCAGACCGCCACCACTGATGACGTCGATGGTTGCGAAGTAGCTCCCGGGCGTTGTTGGCTGCGACTGCGACAGCGGCCCCGTGTTTGCATACGTGAGACCGTTGGCACCTGCATAGCCTGCATTGTCCTGCCATGCTGCCATGGGTTGCGTCATCGAGTTCAGCATGACTCCGCTTCCAAGGATTCCGCTGTTCACCTGGCTCCCGTCAATGCTGGCCGTCAAACTTGCCGCCTCGATGCTGTCCACGGTGATGCGCCCCGGCCAGTACAGCGTTGGCTCCAGCGGGTCACCCGTGGAATAGAGCTGCATCGCTCCCGCTGGAGTTTGCAGCGTGAACTTGCCATCAGCCCAACCCATTCCTGATTGTGATGGCGTGATGGTCGCTGTGCCGTTTTCCAGTAGCCATGCACGCGCCAGCTGCTTCAGCTTGCCGCCGCCGCTGATTTCTGCGCCGATCAATACCAGCGGCACTAGGAGAAAGATGAGAAGCAATCGTTTCATAAAATCAGTCCTTTTTGCGCAGCCACCACTTCGACTGCAGCCTTGTGAATTCGACGGCCGCCAGCTCGTCGCAGAGATCCTTGGCGTCTTTCCTTCTGGCTCCGCCCGTCTCATACTGGCCCGCGCCTCTCCAATGCTCTGCCTGGGCAAACGCCAGCGTGGCATCGGTAAGGATCGCAATCAAAGGCGCATCGGGGTCTGTGCCGGTGAACTGCGGGCATGGAGGCCTCCAGAATCCAAACACCTGCGGGTAGTTGGTGCCCACGAAAACACCTGACTTGGCTGTGGTCGCATCCACCCAGCAGGCAGGTCCGCGCCGTGGATCTGTGGTCCAGAGATTGAACACGTGCGCATCGTCGATGTCGCCGTAATCAATCATTCCATCGGTCACAGTCAGCGTGCCTTCCTCCCATGAGTCTTCCCACGGCACACCTTCATACTTCCACGCAGCACGATAGCCTGCGTTGAAGTGACGCAGCAGCGTGGCCTTCTCGGCACCCTGCGTTTCTTCGTAGATGCCGCCAAGGCTGACAACGAAGTCGCGAAAGACATCTTCAAATCTGGCTGGTGTCCGCGCCATGAATTATCCTTCTTTGCAGGTGAAGGGCACAGCCGCCGTGTCAGAGATGATCTGCACGGCCCGATAGTCGATGAACGATGGCGTGTAGGTTTCCAACGGCCCCACTCGGATGCTTGGTTGCCCGACCACCGCGGCGCCGTTGTATTGAATCCACAGATCGGCAGTCTCGGAGTGGTTTTGCAGGCTCCAGTACACCCGCTCCGTATTCGCGGCCATCAGGACCTGGCTTGCGTTGGCAGCGGTAATCGTCCCGCTGCGGTCATCGAGCACACCCACTGCAGGGCTTGTGATATGGTGAAGTTTGGGACGTATGGTGACCATGGCTGAGAGTGGCTAGGCAGCGGCGGCGTCCGGAAACTCAGGCCGGATGATTTGCGCCTTCTGCTGGTAAGTCGGTTTGAAACAAAGGTGCTGGTTGTCCGCGATCAGCTGTTTGATGAAGGCTTCGTCGTAGACGTAGTTGGGGCAGTAGGCATGAAGCCAGGCGTTGAGCTTGGCTCCGATCCGGAAAGTGCATTGCCCCAGCCCATCGGTGGGCCGGTGCTGGGCTTTGAAGTTCTCCGCGCTGACTTCCAGCATTTCATCCAGAGCCTCGGCAAGCTCCACGTTTGCCCTTCGCTTGTACTCTTCAATCCACCACGCGCCGAGGTCTGCGCCGACAGCGGCATAGACTTGTTCTCGGACTTCGGGAGTGATTTCGACGTTAAGCATGGCGTGTGGAGCTTGCCTCGGTTGATCCTCTGGGAGAGGGAATGGCTCTCTTTAGGCGCTGCGCTTCCAGCGGGCGCCCATCTTGGGAACGTATTGCAGCCCGAACGTGTGGGTGCACAGCCCCTTGGTGGAGTTGCTGGACTTCGGCAGCTTCTCCACCTTCGGTGTCTGGCGCATGCGCAGGCAGCCGTAGCGGAAGTCGATGCCGATCGCTTCAGAGAGCTGCGTGCCGGTGTCAAACCGCAGCCAGGGGTGCAGTTGGAAGCGTGCCGTGCCGCAGTCGCCCTGGTAGGTGTCCACGCGGGTCGTGATCTTCATGTCTTTCGACTCGGTGTTGTAGCGACGCACAATGGTCATGTCCGCATCGGTGGGCACGGAATAGCCCATCTTGCTCACCTTCCGCTTGAACGTGCGCGTGCAGAAGACATCCAGGTCAATGGTGCCTTTCATCGCATCCCAGATCGCGCTGAAAGGATCATTGATGTCGTCTTCTGTGAGCGGGTAATCACCCGCGGTCACAGTCATCGTCTTCAGCGCACCGGACACACAGCGGAACGCCGAGGGGACAACAGTCGGGGTGTCCGTCTGTGCGGCAATGCCGGCAGTGTCCACCAGATGGCGCTCAAAACCACGCGTCTTGTGGTTCGCCACATTGCTGCCCGTCTGGCTTTCCTGCCCGCCAACGATGGTGTACTCCGCGCTGCGCATCAGTGTACGCATGCCTTCCTTGGCTTGGTAGGCATACTCATCACGGCCGCCTGTGGCGAACACCTGGTTGCCCTGCGCCACGCCGCCCACGATGATGGGCTTTTCGTAGTGATGCATGCGCCCGTAGATGTTGGCCCTGGAACCGTAGGACGCAGCCGTGTCGGAGCTGACTTCCTGGCCGTCCGGGCTGCCGCCGTTATCAGGCGCGGTCGGGGCGTCGAATTCGTAGTGAAACAGGTTGGCGTCGGGGCTGTCAGGCCCTTTCGGCATCCGGTTGTAGATGGGGGTTTGAGAGAGGTCGATATCTCCGCGCAGGAAGTCATAGACGTCCGGCTTGATGGTGGTCTGATTGCCAGAATGGACGATCATGGTCGTGAAAAGGGGTGAAAGTTTGGAATGCACTTCAGCCCAGGAATGCCGCGTCGATGGCGGCTTGGGATTGGCGGTCGCCGCTCTGCGCACTGTTGCGCAGTTGATCCAGCTGGCGTGCGGTCAGCTTGCCCGCGGCGGGCTTCGCCTCCCTCGGCTTTTCTTCCCGGGGTTTGCTGCGCTGTTCCGGCTTAGCTGACTTGGCGGGTTTCCCCTCCTTGCCCTTCTTGGCCGGTGGTTTCACCTCGACGAATTTGATTCCCTTGCCCTTCTTCTCGCGGAGCTCACGCCCGGCCTTCGCATCAGCGAGCACCTGCAGGAAGCTAGGTTCGCGCATCAGTTCAGGCACTTGCTTGAAGAGTTCGCTTTCACGATTGGCCACCTTGGGCCGCGTAAGGTCGGAAACGCTTTCGGCTCCGAGTGCCTTGGCCGTTTCACCGTAGGTCTTCAGCCAGGCCTTGCGGTCTGTCTTCGCCTTCTCCAGTGAACTGGTGAGGTTCTCGTAATGCTCGATTGCGGCGTCAACGTCATCCGCTGACATCTTCCGTTCCTGGTCGGTGCCTTCGGCCCACGTGCCGCCGTCTTGGTGGCGGTTCAGCCAGCGCAGTTTGGCCCGCGCATTGGCGAGCTTCTCCGCAGCTAGGCTTTCCACCTCCGCCTCGGTTTTCGCGGTTGAAAGAGGGTTGAGGGCGTTTGGCGCCAGAACCGCGTTGGGTGCTTGTCCAAGTGCGTCGAGCTGTTCTCTCAGCGTCTTGACTTCGCGCTTCAATTTGGGGTTCTCTTTCAGCAGCTGATTGAACCGCTTGCGCAGTCCCTTCTTGCCTTTGAAAGCGTCCTCTTCCTCCTCGTCAGATTCAGACTCTTCGTCATCGTCTTCCTCGTCGGCTTCGGATTCTTCATCCTCTTCCTCGTCGTCAGATTCAGACTCTTCGTCATCATCTTCGGATTCTTCATCCTGTTCCTCCTCATCAGATTCAGACTCTTCGTCATCGTCTTCCTCGTCGGCATCGGATTCTTCATCCTCCTCCTCGTCGTCAGATTCAGACTCTTCGTCATCATCTTCTTCGTCGGCTTTTGGCTTGAGTTTAGGCTTGGGCTTCTCCTTCGTCTGAGTGTCCTTTTTGCGCTCGCCAGACCCTTTCTCCTCGGGCAAACCCATGAACTCGGCGGCAATCTCCGCCGGGCTAAGCTGTTCGAATCCCTTGGTGACAGGCATTTCCGGGGCAGGTTTCGCTTCACCGGGGCCGGTCGACGCGCCAGCCGCAGCGGCTGGCGTAGCTTTCCCCGATGTTGCAGAGCCGCTGGCAGAGGCGGCGGGTGTGTGTTGTGCAGCCATGATGTGTGCATGCCGCTATGGGCAAGTGCGCCGATCATTCCCGCCTTCCCACCAAACCCCAAGCCACTGCCCGCCAGAATAACCTAGGAAACCTGAAATAACCTGGAATACCCAAACACAAAACACCCGGAGCGCTTCCGCGCCCCGGGTGTCTCACTCTCTAACCAACAACCGGCAGACAATCCGGCTGAAATTATTTGTCCCTGAAAAATTCCTTCAGGCTCGAATGCACTTCCCCGTTCTCCAACAGCATCAGCAGCATGGCCAGCACGTCATCCACTGCCTGCCTGCCTCCGAGCTGGTAGCGCGTATCGTCTCCTCGATGCGCATCACTGCTTGCTGCCTCCATGCACTCCTCACGCTGCACTGCCAGAATTTGCAGCACGGCCCTGATCTTCGGATCTTCTCTGTATCCGTGCAGGGTTGCTCTAAGCTCTGACCGCGAAAGGATCGCCCCATAGGCATCAGGGATGTTGATCAATCGTCGAGGCCTTAGTAGGCGAAAAAGTTTCTTTAACATACGCATGCATCGTTGGTGTGATGGATTAGGATATACCTCTCTGGCACTTACGCCTTACCACATAGAACCATAAACTTATGTCTCTCAAAATATCACAGATCACCTGCATTGGTTGGACGCTTCTACCGCGGCTGCAAAATCGCGTTCCCTGTCCCTTCACCCTTGAAGAATTGGAAGATGCCATCGCCAACCGCACAACAATGGACCTTCTGTTAAAGCTTGATGATGAGAACCAGCTCATTTTGACCTCTGTCAACCTTGGCAAGGACGCGATTAATAAGGCGATGTCAGACGCTGGGTATGCCCTCAGTGGTCGGTGGTCCCACAAGACAGCGATTGAGGACGATGTTACTTGTTGCGTCATGGCCATGGTGCTCGAAGCGATTCAGCAGAATTTCAGACAGTTTTCCCCTATGGAGTAGATCGGACTTTAGGACACACCTGCTTCATTTGCCTTTACCCCCGTGCGTCCAGTGACAGCATTCTGAATCTGCTGTTGCTGGAAGTTCAGGTACTCCTGCTCTTTCTGCATCATGCCCGACAGCGTCGGGTCCATCTGGGCGCGCTGCACATTTCCGGGCATCTGCATCCACTGCTGCAGCACCTGCATTCTCAGCTGAGGGTTGCTCGCCTTGTCATCATACCCCACCGGCACACCGGCCATGATCTTCGCAATCCGGCTTTCCTGATCGTCCACGATCTTCCCGCTCGCCGCCTCCTGGCTCATCACCAGCCGGTTTGCATACGTCGGCGAAAGCATCCTCGCCAGGATCATCATCGCTTCGTTCCAGTCCACCGCACCCGCACGGTCATTCTGCATCATGATCCCCAGAACCGTGGCGAACTTCTCGGCGGCATCGTCGCCGTAGCCGTCCACGTGCACGCCGATGGAGATTGCCGCTCGCCCCTTGAGCTGGTCACGGTTCATCCCCAGCTTCACCATCTGCCCGTTGATGTCGCTGATCTGGGTGTCCGTCATCTTCTCCTGCATGATCGTCCAGATGATTCTCAGCACGGCCACCTGGCAGCGGCGGGCCTGCAGCACCTTCCACTCGCGGAACATTCGCTTGTCTTCCGGGTCGGTGTCCTTTCCTCGGAAGTAGTAATCGTCCACCAGCTTGTCCACGTACTGCATCACAGCCATGGAACCCTGGTCAATCGGTGGCACTTGCATGAACTGGGAGCCGGCATAGCTGCTCGTGCCGCTGCGTTTGGCATACAGTTCCTTGCCCGGGGTTATGCCCACGTGCTCTCCGGCAGTCCTCAGCAGCGGCGGATTGCTCCCCAGCTGGCCCCGCGCCCCTTCACCGTCGAGCGTGTCTTTCACGAAGCTCTGCTTGTCCGCCACGATGTCAGCCACTCCACGAGCCTGAATCGCATACAGCACCGGCTCCGCTGTGTCTACCACCAGCGGCATTTCTTCCAGGTCGGTAGGCTCCCAGAACAGCATGTCGTCTGGCATGTTCGGATTGAAAGCCCCTTTGTAGACCATCGGCAGGCCTTTCTCATTCACGGCTTTGCGCCACACATACACGACCAGCCAGCGCGGCAGCTTCTCCAGCGCTGTGCGGTCGATCACCAGCCCCACCCCCATGCTGTTGAGTGACCAGTTGGGAATCGTGATGGCCGATTGGGTCGTGAGCTGCTCAAAGAACTGATTCTTCTTCGTCAGCAACTCTTCCATCGCCTTGGCATCCCACTTCTCCGTTTCTGCTTTCTCCCGCAGTTGCGTCTCGGAATAGTACCGCACCACGAACAGCGCGTCTGTTTTCCCCTCGCCGCTCATCGTCACTGGATGCACGCAGTTGATCCACGGCATCAACGTCTCCACGTTGAACATGTAGCCATCATCACGCGGCGCGGTGTACTTCGCGGGCTTGGCCGGCTCTTCGCGCAGCTGCTCCAGCACGGATTCCGCCTCAGCCTCGGACATCTTCGGGTCCACACTCTGCAGCAGCGCCACATAAGGCTCGTCATCACCGTCCTCGTCCGCCAGAAGCATTTCAAGTTTGACGTTCACTTCCTGGACAATCGCGCTGTCTTCCTCTTCCGAGAGTTCCACCGGCTCCTCTGACTGCGCTTCTTCCATCTGTTGCGCCAGCTCGATCAGCTTGGCTTGACGTGCCAGCTCGACGAGGTTGTCTGTGATGGACTGCAGGTCCATCTGCAGGAGTTCGCTTCGCTGCTTGCGCTCGTCATCCACGAGAATCATCCCATAACCCAGCTCTTCCGTGCAGGTGCTGAAGAGGTCGGTTTGGTAGGCCACGTTGAAGCTCTTGTCTTCCAGCAGGCTGTCCATGGTGGTCTGCCAGAGCGAAGCCAGCGCGGCCGGGGCCTCATCTGCAGCACGTCGCGGCTCGCACCTTACATCCCCGCGGCTCGTCACAGCAGAGCGCAGCAGCATCAGCCAGCGCACAATCTTGTCGCAGGTATACACGCTCACATCCGGTGCTCCGGGCCAGCGCCACACTTGTTTCTCTTCCTTCTGGTCCTGTTCACCCAGCCGCCCGTCGGGCTGCTTGTTATTCCACAGGCAGCGGCGGGTGTTGTGGCAGTTCACCAGTCGGCTGAAGATCCCGATGGCGTTCCCCGCCAGGATGCACTCTTCAAGCTCCGCAATCAATTGCGTTGCCTTGGGAACCTCGTCGGTTTCCAGCGTTTCGATTCGTGGATTGGAGTCGTCGTTCATGGCTTTTCGATCCCTCTCCCAAAGGTATCGAGGCCTGCCGAGACAAGGCCGATGATAGGGGCATTCCCTCGCCGGTCAAGCCTCCCCGATGGCCTTGTGGTAGTATTCCATCAGGGCCGCCACACAGAACCGCAGGTTGCGTTGGTGCTCGATGCGGCGCGGCATGAGCGCTCCGCAGCTCACCAGTTTCTTCAGATGCTGCTGTCCATTGGAGGCAAAGCCCCAGAACTCCAGCATTCGCGCCACGTCGCCGCTTCCGATGTGGCGCGGTCGGCTCTCCTCGTCGCTGAGGTGCTTGAGCTCAGGGGGTAAGGGAACAGTTGAATTCTTCATGGTGAAATTATCTGCCGCCGCTGGTCATTAAAATCTTGCCCACGTACTCTGGCCCCTTGAGTTCCGCATAGGCCACAGGATCACGGAAGTCTTTGCATGCCTCGTCTGCCGCCTTTGTGGTGTCCCGGAACTCTGGCACACTGTAAGTCTGAAACATAAACCGCAGGTTCTCGCACTCCTCGTTCACGATCAGCTTGGGCAGTCCCATGACGTCATCGGCCAGAGCTTCTTGAATCAGTTGATCTCCTTCCGTTAGGCGGTCCCCAGGTGCTGGCATGAAGTCGATGGCGTTCTCTTCACCCCACATGGCCTCCAGCAGCGTCACGACTTCCTTGTCTTCGTTCTCTGTTTTGGTCGCCGCAAATCGGCTGTCCATCCACGACTCCTCCGCATCCACAAACGGCCCCTCCAGCTTCCAGTCCTCTCGGTCCTTCCAGCTCAGCTTACGATTCACAAACCGCCCCTTCCACTTCACGCCATGCTCTTCGAGCTTTTGCAGGATGCGCTTCCTTCCTTCCCAAATCAGCCTCGTGTAGCGCGCCCGGTTCCAGCGTTTTAGCCTCAGCCGTTGCGCCGGGCCGGGGTCTCCGTTGTGCTTGCCCGTCTCGCTCGGCTCCGCCCATGGGCCGGGGAAACCATGGCCTTCAATCTCCCACTGCGGCGAGGGCCACTCCTGCGTATACCATCGCCTGCCGGCAGCATCCACCAGCAGCCACACGATCACCCAAGGCTTGGCCCCGGCCGGGTCGCAGATCTCATACACGGTCGCATCCGTCGGCCAGTCCTTCCAGTTCCGCACATGCCATGCTTCGTCGTAGTCGCTGAAGGTGCTCATCCAGCTCTTGTCCACGTCACCGTGGGCCACGAGCCTGATTTCATTCTCACTCTTGCCTACCAGCATTTCACGCACCGCCGCGTAGCCTGGCTTCATCACGTTGTCGCTCGTGTGCAGATAGGCTACGAGGCGCGTTCTCTCCACCGGCTGCGCAAACCTCGGCACTCGTGGATCCGCCACACCCGGCTTGCCGGCCAGCAGTTCAGATTTCACCCAGCCGTACTTCCTCGCCCCTTGCAGGAAGCTGCTCACGGTGGGACTCCAGCCCTCTTTCGGCGTGAAGGTGATGATGTGCACGCTGTGATACAACGCCCCCAGCAGAGCCACAGGCAGCGTTTCCCCGCGCTCCAGCATCGCCTTGGCTCTCCGGATGCGCGCCAGAAATTCCGGTTTTGCCGTGTCAGCCGCCCTTGTGGCCAGACGCTCGCGGATCGTCTTCACTGTTTGCACTGGCACCAGCTCGTCACTCGTCGCACACGTCAGCTCCATCCCTTGCAGCGTTGACAGATCCTGTTTGTAGAATCGAAACTCAAACCGCCCGCCGCACTGCACCTTCACCTTGTCTTCGTTGAAGCAGTCCCAGTAGATGTTGAACTCCGCACCCGTGAACCCCGTTGCCTCGGAGTAGCTAAACTTCGTGCGCTTGTCCCTCTTGTGTTTCCCCGTGCTCGTGTCCAGCTCCGGCGGCAGAAAACGATGCACACGCATCTGTTGAATCGAGCGGCTGGTGATGTCCGTTTCGTGCATCCCCACCACCCACGAATTGGGCGTGTAGAAAAAGCTCGCGTTCACCCGCCGCGTTGCCCCTTCGGTCTTGCCCGCTCGAATCCCCCCGGTCACCAGCACTTCCAGCACCAAGCCCGGCATGGCCAGTCGCTTCTTGCACATTTCCAGATCGATCTGGCGCCAGATGTCCGGCTCACATGCCCAGCGCAGCGGGTCCTTCGTCTCATTCTCAATCAGCCGGTTCCGCTGAAACACCCGCTTAACCACCGTCTCCGGCGTCACCTCTTCTGTCACGGCCCCTACACGCATCGTGCAGCGCGTGAAATCACACGGCTCCGACCACAGGACCTCCACACGCGGGTGAACCGGATGCTTCAATTGCTTCGCGAGATTCTGCTCCAAATGTTCGCGCACCGTCATAATCTCAAGCCCCCAGCAAAAAGTCACTCTGCACCAAGCGCCCCGCCGGCCGCTTCCACTTCGATCCCTGCGCCTGTCCCATCGCCGCCGCCAGCGCCTCCAGTTCCTCCTCAGACAACATCGGCCCCTCCTCACCCTCACGCGTGTCTCGGAAAATTTGGTGCTGGTGCACAAAGCCGCTGAGGCATTTTTTCAGCGCGGCCTTCATGGCTTTTTGTGTCGCCAGAAAATCGGGCATGAAATGTCCGAAGCACGCCCGCCAGTCCTCCTCCTCCATATCCGTCAGATCCGCGATGAGTACCGACCCGTAAGCATAAGGCTTTGCTTTCCGCCCTTTCCCGGACACCCAGGGAAAGGCCTTGTTGCCGGTGTGACATTTCACCGGCTCATTTAGCACATAGGCCAGACACTGCACACCTAGCGCCGCCAGATCTGCGTTCACCATCGGCTTGCGCTTCACATCAAAACACTCCAGCACCCGCCGCTTGCGGTCATCAGTCCGCAGATCATCGAGGCTAAGGCGATGCCGCCGCAGATGCCTTTCAAGCATCTCCAGCGCATTCGCTCTCTCACCCCCGACTCCCGCCGCTGCCAGAGCAGCCAGCTTCCGCGCCTTCATCAGCGCTGATTCATAGACTTCGTTCATACAGCCACCTCCACTGCGGCACATGGCCCTTCATGCCCTGCATCACGCGTGCATTGCCACCCGGGCGGCGCAAGCTGGCATTCAGTCTCCAGGTCCCTTTTTGTCAGGCTCTCCTGCCACCGCATTTCCGCATAGCCCGTTGTCATCCCTGAGTACTCACAGCCAGCGATGAAGCACTTCTCGGCCACCTCAAGCAGTTTGGCCCTCAAATTCTCCCGAGCTTCATCCCGCTGGTTCACTAGCGTGGCCAGTAGTTCCATTGGATCTTGAGCATAGCCACTCACACCGGCACCGGCGGCAAATCGAATGATTGTGTTCCAGTGGGTGAAATAGTCCTCGAAGCGCTCCATGCCCTCTTTCTTCAGGTCCGCTTCAAGATCATAGATCACCTGCAAAGAGCGCTGCAGCGCCTCGCGGTCATCCAAGATCTTGCCCAGCGTCTTGTCGGTTTGCTCTGCGTATTCCCTCCACGTCACCGGCTGCATGTCGCGCCCATCATTCGGGCAGGGCCTCAGCTCTGGCGCTTTTGAGGCAAACACCCCGGCTGGAGAGATCACATTGTTTTGCTGGATAAACCGGCACTGCGGACACTGCCACATGCCAGGCACAAAGAGTTCACTTGCGTTCATCGTTCGGTATTCAGTTCGTTGTTGTTTCCTACCCAAAAATCACCGCGAGGTCCCGCCCCGCAGAAACGTGGTCGTTAAGGTCCTCGCCTTCCGTAGGCACCTTCGAGCAGCGCACCTTGCAGCCCTGCGCTTCCAGCTGGTCTTTCCAGCGCTCCGTTGCCACCGCCCCGGCTTCATCGTGCTGTTCGATGATGTGCACCGACCGACCGCCCAGCATCGCCAGCGCGCCGTCATGGATCGGATTCGAAGCCCCGAACATCGCCACGGGAATCCCGCCAGTGTAGCCCTCGGCCGCCGCGTGATACGCTGCGATGAAATCGCCCGTTCCTTCGACGAGCAAAATCTCCGCCTGCGGACTCTTCAACGCCACCGTCAAGCCCACCGGCCACCGTGCCCAGTTGTGCTTGATGCCCATCACCTTCACGCGCTCAAACCACAGGCCGCCATCCATGCGCCGCACCTGCACATTGCATGGTTCATCCACATCGAGCACGGCCCATGCCGGCTGCTCGTAAGCGAGGCAGAAACGCACCACATCATTTTGCACGGCCAGTGCCACGCCGTGGTGGTGGGGCAGTTTCCGCAGCGCGGCCAGCGCCTGCCAGTGTCTCAGTTCGCCCTTGTACAATTTTGGGATGCTCGGCAGTTCTCTCATGGTTGGAATCTCCATCGGTCTCTCCACCGGCTCCCTCTTGGCTCGCGGCACCCGCTGCATCCCGGGTGGATCATCCATTAGCTTGTGTCCCTCCAGGGTCTCCGCCGCTTCTACGGCCCCCACCTCGTCGAGCTCCATCACGAGTTTGATCACGTCACCCCCGCACTGGCATTTGCCGAAGCACTTCCAAAGCTGCTTCTTCGTGTCGATGCTGAAGCTCATGCCCTTGGCCTCATTGTGCAGCGGGCACTTCGTGAGAAAGCCCGTGCCGCTCCTCACCAGTTTCGAGCCACGTTTCATCAGCTCGTCCTCGATGGAATGCCGCGCCTTGATGTCTTCCCAGTCGATGCTCACGCCGCCTGCTTCTCCTTTCCTGTGCTGTCAAACAGCCGCTTGTTCGTGCTCACGAAGTCGAAGAAGTCCCGATCCCATCGGAGTTTGATCGGCGGCTTGCCCGTGGTGTTAGGCCCATGCCTGTTCTTCACAATGTCGGCGTAGGCGTAGCAGGTCGGATCGTCAGCTTCACGGTCCTCAAACTCTGCCGCATCCGCCTCCTCGCCCATCACCGCCTGCTTCGTCGCTTTCTCCAGCCCCTCCAGCTGCTTCTTGATGTTGTTCCAGAATCCAAACATCACCACGAGATCAGCATCTTTGGCCAGCTGGGCTGTCTCCGCCATCGCGTTCAGGCCTGCTCGATGTCCCCACGTTTCCTGCTTGGGTTGTGCCAGCACGATGATGGGCACCCCGCACTCTTGCGCCATCAGGTCCAGTCCCTTGCTCACGTCCACCATCTCCTGCGTTCGGTTCCCCCTGGCCGCCTTGCTGTTGCTCGTGATCAGCTGCGCGTAGTCAATGCACAGCAGCTTCAGCCCGTGCCTCAGCACCGCATAGCGCGCCTTCACTCGCAGCTCCTGAATCGAAATGCCCGGCACAAACTCAAAGAACAGCTGACTCTTCACGATTCGCTCATGCGCCTTCTTCAGCGCTTCCTGCTCTGCCCTGCTGATCTGCCCCCGGTGCATCTTCGCCATCTCCACCTTGCTCTGTGTGATGATCAGTCGCTCTGTCAGGTTCACATCATCCATTTCCAGCGTGAACACCCCCACTGGGCAGCCAAGATAGTTCAGGTGTTTCACGCCGCGCTCCGCCATGTCCAGCGCTTTGAAATACTCGTCGTAGTCCCCCGTTCCAAACGCCCGGTTCCACGCCACCTTCATCATCGCCACCGTCTTACCCCCGCCCGGCGGCGCCACGAACATAATCACCTGGCCGCCCCGCATTCCCTTGATGTAGCTCCGGTCAAAATCCGTGAAGCCAAACGGCAGGCCGCCTGTTACAAAGCCTCGGTTTGCAATCGCTTCCTCAATGCCCGCATAGGCCAGATCCAGACACGTGCTCACATGCCGCATGCCCGCGCCTTCTTTTTTCGCGTGCAGGGCGAACAGCTCTGATTCCGTCGCTTCCAGCGACTCCGCTGCCGGCTGCTGCAGATCGAGGAACCGCGCCGCTGCGGCCTGCGAGAGTTCATAGCCACGCCGCCGTGTGTAGAAGTCGTCCAGCTTCTCTGCCAGCATTGGCCATGCGTTCGCACTCGGCACAAACTGCGCGAGCTGCTCCAGCAGCGTGCCTCGCGTGCGCTCTGGCACCTGGCCTTGCATCGCCACATCCAGCAGCGACACATCCATCGGCAGGCTTTTCCCCGTGAGTTCCACCACCACACGCCACGCAACCACGCGCTCTGCGGCCGTGAACCATTCCTCGCGCCCCTTCACCACCATCTGCAGGCGCTGCTCAGGTGTCGCCCGGAGCGCAGCCGCCAGAAAAGCGGTTTCGGTGTTCGCGTTCGCCAGCGCCGTCCTCGCATCGCTCATTCAGCCGCCGCCCCTTTCTTTTTTTTCGCCTCAATCGCCGCCACAATCTCCCGTCGCGCCAAGTCGCTGACTCCGGCCCATGTGTCAGGAGATGGTAGTCCGTGGTAGATTTCTGCCCACACCTCGCGCCAGTCGCATGGCGTCGGGCATGCGAATCCCTCCGCGCTATCTTCCGGCTCCTTTCTGCCGTCCTGCGCCAGCGTCCACAGCGCCGCCTTCGTTTGGGGTGCAAGCGCTGCCCACGAATCCTGGAGGCTCCGCCGCGTCCTCGGGGTTTGATCCTCCCACTCGCCATCTGGCGTCCAGCCCTCGTGATCGATGGCCACCACCCGCCAGGGGAAGTCCGGCGGCCTTATTTTTTTCGCGGGCGGCGGCGCGGCCCCCTCTTTTTTTTGCGCGTTCGCTGCCCCTGTACCTCCGCCAGTAGGAGGGGAGAGGGTGAATCGCTCGGGAAACAGGCCCATCCAGCCGTTCGCGATGCTGTCCGACACACAAGCGTCGAGCTGTTCATCGTCCAGCACGGCAACTTTGGTCTGAAGCGCTGGCCATGAAGGTGCTCGCACGGTCTTTCGGCTCGCCGTGCGGTAGTCGAGCCACCGTTGCATGATCTCCACCCGGCGGGGAGACCAGTCCGCAGGCATCGGGAGAGAGGCCCCGCCCCCCTTGGGGGCTTTGGGGGTGCTCTTCGCTTCCTCTCTAATCCCATCCAATCCAATCAAATCGGTAGTGCCTGTGGATGAATCAGAGGTTGCGCCATTGCTAGAACCTAAGGTTGCACCTGTGGTATCCTGTGGTCTGCCTGTGGTCGAACCTATGGTTGCGCCTTTGGTGGGGTCTATGCCATAGCCTCGCGGATGCCATGTTGCGCCCTGCTTTCTCAAACCTCCCGCCCACTTCCCGACGAGCGAAGCATTCACCTCGCCCCATCCTCGCACCTGGAACCAGCCCAGCTCATCCGCCGGCACGATCCAGCGGAGCTCCAGCATGACTTTCGAGAGCTTTTCGGCCTCTCCCTCATAGCCGCAGATTCCTGCCAGCATTAGCGGCGTCAGTTGGAACTCCCAGGCCTTCCGCGTCTGGCAGTGGCCCCACAGCAGCAGCAGCGCCTGCAGCGCCTCCGCCTTGCCGATGGCCGCCGCCAGAGCCTTCGTCTTCCAGTGATTCACAAAGTCAGTCTCGATGATCATGCTTAAATTTTGGTTGTGGTTTCACCTTCAGGGGGGCCGCACCTGGTCAGAGCCGCTCGGAGATCCCCATCTGCGATTTGCCGCATCGCCAGCCGTGTAGCCTCAATCATGTGGCCGACCACGTTGCCTGCGTGCTGAGGCCCTTTCAGAGACACGTGTCCGTCCCCTCGGAACTCCACTGCAAGCATTGGCCATGGTTGGCCCTCCCGGTATTCCACCACCACCACGGCATGCGTGACAGGTAGCTTTGACTTGGAGGTCAGGTCTTCGGTCAGCAACGCAGGCGCGCCCGCCTGCCCTTCGTTTTTTGAGTCGTTGTCGGTCATAAATTCACACATGCAGTCACATAGCCCTTCACCTCCGCGGCCTTCTTCGAGAGGTCCACACAGCTTGAGGTTTGCAGATCCATCAGCTCCGCCCGCATGGCGTCGATATCGTCGAGGCGCTTTGCTGCCTTCAGGCGTTCCTGCAAGGCTTCAAGCAACCCGGTGAACTCGTCACAGGCATCCTCGGCGTGCTCTCGAAGAGTCTTCATCTTTCATGCCAGCTTCACTACCTCACGGATGACTGCTGCTCCCATCCCCGGCGGCACGCCGTTGCCCAGCAGGTGTGTAGCCAGAGCCACGTTGGCAGGCAGCTCGTAGTCGCTTCGGAAGCCCATCGCTGCCCGCGTCTCTGCCACGGTCAACATCCGCATTTCATTGCCTCGCACGATTGCCCACCGCGCCCGCGTCGTTATTGTCCCGATGGGCCGGGACAGCGAGCGCCCAGTCAGACCGCTGCCGCTGCCGTAGTAGGGCATTACGAAGTTCTTTCCACAGTCGCGGCGGCCCTGAGCAATGCGCTTCAGCGTGCTCGGAGAGCGGCCTGGCTTGCGCACCCTGCTCCACGTTCCCGAATCGAGATCGACCACGGAACCGAATGCCACCGGGCTCTGTTTTGGGAAGCTCAACTGCAGTGGTCGTTTACTTCTCGTGGCCACGATGAACACACGCACTCGGTTCTGTGGCACTCCAAAGTCTGCGGCATCGAGCACATGCTCCGCCAGTGTGTAGCCAAGCGCTTCAAGCGCTGCTTTCCAAGCTGGATAAAGCACCCACTGCAGGAAGCCCGGCACATTTTCGACGATGACAACCTGCGGCCGGTGGCACTCCACCGCTGAAGTCACCGCCCAGGCTGTGGCCCGTTGCGCATCGTGGTGGCTTTGCTCTTTGCCTCGGGCCGGTGTGTGTCCCTGGCAAGCTGGCGAGGCCAGCACACCCTCATGCTTTGGCACCTCCAGCCAGTTTGCTTGGTGCAGGTCCTGACACACCATCGGCACCAAGGGATGATTCCGCGAATGGTAGTACACGGCAGGCGCCCAATGGTTCCCCGCCCACACCACCCGCTGTCCCGCCATCTCCGCCCCCTCAGTGAACCCGCCCAGCCCGGCGAATAGATCAATCATCCTCATCATAGGAAATCTTTTTTGGCTCAGGCCGTCTTCGCAGCGAAGGTTCCGAACTTCTTCCTTCGCATCTCTGCCAGTTCCTGAAGCCTCGTTTTCAAAGCCTGGCCTTCCAGTCCCTCGGACTTCCCACAAAGAGGGTGCTTCCCACGGCAAAACTCTGCGAACGCGAGCTTCCTCAGCGTCTCCCCGCCCGACGTCATCGGAAAATCGTGCCACGTGATACCACGGTGCACGCGGTCAGGCTTAGGCATGACTCGCGCCCTCCTCTTTTTTTGATGTTGGCAGCGGCTCGATCTTAACCACGCGGCAGCGGTCGCGCTTCAACTCGTCCGAAATGTCGTGAAGTCGAAGCTTTGCTTCCAAGGCTTCTGCCGTTGGGGCGAGGATCACCCACTCGCCGCTCTCACTGTTGGCGAAAACTGCAGCCACACCCTCGTAGGACAACGCGCCGGGGTAGAGCACCGCGTTGCCTTGGGCGTCTCGTTCGGGATTGCGAGGGAATTGAAGCAGTGCTTCAAGCTGCCTGACCCGCTGCAGCCTGCCAGACGCCAGTTCGCTAAACACACGCTCTGGATCTTTGTCCCGCTCCTTCAGCCAAAGGTAGCCGTGCAACGTCATCTGGGCGTCCTGAAGCGCGTTGTGCGCCTCCGCCCTCGGCAGCTTCCAGCCACTGAGTTCCTTCAGCCGGTCGAGCGATGAAGAGCCGCGATCAATAACGCCCTCGTCCATCAGTTCACCGAACTTCAACTGGCTGCAGCGCCAGTCGTGCCGGTGCGGCATCTCAATGCCAGTCATTCGGCCCGCTTCCTGGAAGAAGCCTTTGTCGAACGCGAGGTGATGGCAGACCAGCTTCATTTGCCGCCGCTCTTCTTTTCGTTGTTTCAGCCACTCATCAAACCTCTGCATGGCCGTGTGCAGATCCACCGCCCCCAGCTCTTTCCAGCGCTCGGGCGTATAACCGTTCTTCTGCGCCGCCTCGGGATCAACCGTCTTGCCCGGCTGGCTCTCGACAGTGATGTGAACTTCGAAGCTGGCTTCACTCCAGCTGCAGCACGCCCCGATTGAAAGCAGCGCGTGAATTGACGGATACAAGCCGCCCGTCTCGGCATCAGAAGCAACCAGTTCCATAGTGGTATTGTGTGGTATGAAGCCTTCACCGGGGCGGCCAACCCACCGCCCCGGCTCCGGCGGTTGATCAGCCTTCGGTGCTTTCCTCGGACGTCACGGGCGGCTGAGTGCCTGTGTCTTTCTGCTCCGCTGGCGCCGGGTCACTCGGCGGCTGGGGCTCGCCAGTGGCTCCGTCATCCTGCTCCTCTTCCGTCGTAGGGGGCGGCTGGGCAGGTGCCGGGGCGGGCGGCCCCTTCTTTTTTTCGTCCTTCGGCTTGGGCTCCTTCGGGGCCTTCGGCGCGGGGGGCGGCCCTTCTTTTTTCAGCGCCTCGGGCAGTGCAGCCACAGCGAGGCTCAGACTGTTCTGGCCGTTGGTCAGCTGCTCAAGCTGTTTGCTGATCGTGGTCAGCGACACAGCATCAGGTGAGGCAGGCGCATCCGCCGCCGGGTGTGGTTGCATCGTCCCGATGATCGGCACCGTGGCACCTTCGATCACCATCGAAACCGAGGTGAATGAATGGCCCGCCGTGCGGAGCTGTTCGAGCAGTTTTTGCAGAGCGATGTCGGCGCTCTGTTCGGTGCCTTCACCGCACGTGCCCGTGCCGTGGATGAGGATGGAGTATGGTTTCATTTCGTCTTGTGGTTTGGGGTATCAGCCGCCGCTTCATGCGGCGGACATTCAGAGGCCGCCGCGACGGCGGCGGAGCGCCCAGCGGGCGGAAAACAGCGGAGGTCATTCCCGGGTTCCCGGCCCCTCGCGGCGCGGCCCCCCTTCTTTTTTTTCTGACCGGCACAGGCATGGGCAGGCTCTCCACGCGGGGAGCCGAGGGCAGGCAGCAGCACTCCCCTTTGAAATAATTTTTCCCCGGCAAAATGAATGTCCCTGTCGAGGTCCATCCCCCGGCTGGCACCCCCTCCCCCCCTGTTTGAAAAACGCCAAACCCACAGAGTAAACCGGTAGCAATCACGATGACCAAAACTAAAAGCATTGAAAATGAATAAACTAAAAGGTCTAAAGCACAGATACTCAATCTGTTTCCGCCTCTAAAGTGTTCGTTTGAGTAGGTGTCGGCGGGGGCATCGGCACCGCACCCGAGCCGCTCAACTGCGGCAAAATATCCGCCTCAAATACCATTTCAGAAGGGGGCAGAGCAGCCTTGCGGGCGGCCTGAAAGAACCGCAGGCTTTCTTCCTCCTCAGGGCTGTGCTGGTGCTCCACGCGGGCCGTTGCGCCGCCGGTGAGAAGCTGTCTGATCTCAAACAGAAGCTTCATGTCGAAGGCGCTTGGCAGTTTGCCCAGCCTGGCTTCATCGAGCACGCTCTCAACCTTCAAAGTCAGGATCTCGTCAATCTGGCCCGCAAGGGTCTCGGATTTTGATACTACAGCCTCTTTCCACTTGGGATGATGCCGGACGGCGTTCACCGTGCAGGGCGAAACCTTCAAGGCCTCGCAGATCGACGGCACCGGCACACGTCGCACAAGGAACCAAACGATGCCGGCCAAGATGTCAGGTCGTCGAGCCTCCAGGCGCGTCAGGTCGGGCCACCTTCCATCGGCCTCTTCCTTCTCCACGATGTCGATGGAAAAGCCGAGTTCCATTGTCTCTTGAGCAGCACTCAACAGCTTCTCCACGTCCGGGTCTTCGTAGTGATCCGAGGGTGTCATTCGCAGCCAGAAAAAAAAGAAGAGGGGCGGCGGGCGGCCAAGCGCTCCGAGAGCTTGGCCAGATCAGTCTCCTTGATGCGGACAAACCGGCCTAGCTTCACCACAGGCAGCACAGGCTTGCCATCAGCGCACGCTTGCCGCGTCCAGGTGTAAACAGTCTGGACAGAGGTTAGAGACAGCAAATCCACGACTTGCTGCACCGTGTAGAGCTGCACTGCTCCAGCAGGCCGACCACGACCTCGCTTCTTAGTTTGCTCTTCAGATGTGTCGTTTTCACCCATCGCGAAAAAAAGAAAAGGGGGCGGCGGCGCGATCACGCCGCATCACGCATGGCTTCGTAGTGCTGCCATTCATCCACACGCATCACCTGCGCGAGACCATCAAAGGCAAAGACCACATCGTCACTGCCTGGCAATAGCACCGCGATTTGCGGCGCCGTTCGACCATACGAGAGGAAATAGAGAGCCTCAGGTGTCAAACGCGGCAGCGCCAAAAGCTGCCCACAATCCGGGCAAGCTGCCGCCCTTGGTGGAGTTGGATTTTCCATCGTCGAAGTCATAGAAATGGGTCCCCAGCTTCCCCGGGGTCGGTAGGAGCCGTTTAGCCGCTCCATCGCTGGCAGGGTTCTCGCCCCATCCGCTCTCCGGTCGCTGTGTCCGCGCCCTGGCGTCTCGACTCCCCGTCAAGCCGGGGACACGCAAAAAAAAAGGCCCGCCGCTGCGTGGTGGCAGTGGCGGGCCGTGGGTCTAAAATTCTTCCTCTTGGGCCTCCAGTCGATTAAGCCTCACCTGGTCACGGATGAACTCGCGAGAGGCCTTGGCGTGCGGCTCCATCTCGTGCCAGTGGTTGCAACGGTTCATCTTGCGCAGCAGATCGGCGGCTTCTTCAAGCAAGCTTTTGTGCCTCGCGTGCTTTACCGCCTCGACAATCACCTTTTTGGACCGCGTGGCACGTTTCCCCACGACCCATACTATGTCGCGACGGTCGCATAGTTGCGCGCTGTCAAAGCTGGCCAAATGATCGGCGTGCAGGTTCAGCACATACTGCAAATCAAAGCCCCTCAAATCGACGAGAGAGACGCGAATCAGAGTACCATCCACAGGCTTCTTCGAGCTCGTGCGCTGGGCGTACAATTGCCTGTAGTCCGCCGTGCCAAGGAAGCTCGCACCGATGGGAATGGCATCCGCTGTTAAGTTGGTCGAAACCTCCTTCATGCTCTCCGCGCCTCCTCACGCTCTTCACGTTCCACCTCAGCTACCAGCATGGCGATAGTCTTGATCAGGTGCCGCCTGGGTGTGCTCTCCACCTTGAAGGTGGAGGGGTGCCACGGCCAGTCCTTGTGATGCGTAAAACACGAAGGGATAGGCTTGCCAGAGGTGAGCTGGATGAACGCCGTCTCAAGGTAGCATTTCGCACCCGTGATCAACTGGCCCAGCGTCCAGACGTCATCATTGCCGGCATCGTAGCCCTTCGCGTGCTGCTTGGCGCGTTCCCACAGCACCTCGTCATGCACGCTGGTAAAATGCATCTTCTCCAGCATGCGATAGGCCAGCGCCCGCGCCGCCTCCTCATCACCACTGGCCGCCTGACGCATCAGATCAGGCTGAGCCATGAGTACGCTGGCCATGACCTCCTTGGCCATCACACCGACATCGTTATCAGGGGCGGTAGGGCTCATACCATTGTGCCCTCCGGTTGACTTCCCCAAGTCTTTGCCAGCGCAAGAGACTGGCGGGCTTGCGCGAGGTATCGGTGGGCCGTCGCCCAGCCGCCGCATCCAGACCTTGCAGCCTGTGCTACTTCAGGAACATGCAGCCAAGGGGCGAGTTCACGGCGGCTCTCCTTTGCCCTGGAACGCATTCGTAGCGCAAAGGCAATTTCACGTTGAGCCATCCGGAGCCAGAACAGCCTCACGCCATCACCGCAGCCTCGCGGCTAGCGCCCTCCTTTGCGGCAGATCCGCGCTGGCCCAGCAGCTTTTGCCGCCGCTTCAGCAGTTCCTGCATTTCTTCACCGGCCGCCTTAGACATCTCCTCGTTGGGAGACGTCAGCATGGGCTGTAGCAGGCCCATCATGCTGTTCAGAAGTTTTAGGTTAGCACTCATACGCCTACATGTAAACATAACGAATACATGGAGGCAAATGAAATGTTGCCCTGATTGATATATGTGTTACTTCTGCTTACACATGGACTCCTTTTCAAACGCCCTTAAGACGTGGTTTCATAACCACTCTGCCATCTCGCTGAGAAACCTATCCAATGAAGCTGGCCTCACTCCAATTGACGTCAGCAGGGTCAGGGCGGGGGAAAAGCAGATCACTCTCACAGCGCTTACCAAGCTCCTCCCAGCCATCGAAAAACTCAGCACCCGCACAGAGGCCCGCTCGCTGCTCGTAGCCTACTTGCACGATGAAACACCCCCGGACTACACGGGAGATGTCCGGGTCTATGCCATAGACGAAAGCACGGGCGCCATGGAAAAGGACGTCATCGCCCACACGCGAGACCGCTGGGAGGCACGCGCCCGGTCAGACGCGACCTTTGCCACTTGGTGGCTGACAGCTGACGGCTACATGCACGAGGCTGATACCGACGCCGTTGACGAGCGCGCCATCAAATACCAGCAAGAGAGGAACACTGAAATCGCCTTGGTCGCGGAAGAAGCTCCAGAGGACAACGTCACGCCTTTACCTACCAAGCACCCAGCGCAGAAAGCCGTGGACGACATCAACGCACAGTTTTCACAGCTAAAGGGGGACGATGTGAATAAGAAAAAAGCCAGCGAGGGTTAAAAAGTCTTGCCCAGCAGGCGAGTATTTAACATACATTAACATTCCAACCACGAGGTTTGGAATGAACACGGAAGCAGCCCCACTACTCACTGCGGCAGATCTGGCCGCAGTTGAAGCATTTGCTCAGATGAGCGGCATAGAAAGCTCCCGACTTATCTACCTAGCCGTTCAGGCTCTCGCTTCCCACGTGCGCACAAACGGCTCCCTGAGCCTTCCGGTGCGCATTGGCTTGCCCAGTCACTTGTGTCAGCACTGCCCGCTTGCAAAAGCACTCAATCAGCCCGCGCCCGCCGAGGCTTCAAACATACTTCCCGGCCCGTGGAAAATTTAACCCTGGGGTTTGTTAGTTGCAAAAGCGCTCAACATGCTACCCACCACAAAAAGTAAACCAGGGGCAGCAAACGCAAGAGCTCCATACCAAGGCCAGTGCCACACATCATGTGCACCAAAATACGACCCTATGACAATAGGCAGTCCAAACTTTCCCATGCAGCAGATGATCACAATAAACCATGCCCATCCATTACCCCAATGATGTGCTATACCTAGCCATCCCGCCCAAAGCTGAACGGCTCCCAGAGCCAAGATCGCGAGGAAAAACAGACAGCCTAAGACACCGGAAAATTTGGAATTCATAAAACGTCGTTCAACACTACAGCTTCACCTTCACACTTTGAAACACTTTCCCACCCGTCGGATTGAAGCCTGGACGCGGCCCGTTGAAAGTTTGATTCGTTGCCTCAATGCTCAGGATCCTGTTCAGCAGGTAGTTACGCCAGCCAGGTCCACTCCCCGACTTCGAAGCCCCCTGCACAAACCACGCCTGTAGCGCAGGCTGTCCAGTCGTCGTCACCCCCAGAAGATGCGGCTCGATCAGACGCGGGCCTGCTTCTCCATTGGCATAGGTGATCTGAAGCATCTGCCGGCCTGCGATGGCCTGCGCAATCACTTCTTCAGGCGTTGCCGCTGCCAGCCAGGATGTGGCAAGCATGACTAAAAGAACACTAAGAACCGTCTTCATGCCGCCACTCCAACACACCCACAGGCACGCGTCAAGCTCCCATCAAAAACCCAACCAGCGCAATTTTATTGTTGCATGCAACAATAAAGCGAATACAATGGGGGTGCTGCGCTTCACCGCAGCACACAACTCAAACCAATAACTAGCCCAGAAAGCCATGTACTCATCCCCCTCTACCACCCGCATCTCTCGCTTCGCTCGTCGCTCCAATGGAGCCGTAAACTACACCAGCACCCGCGATGCTCTGGATCTCAACCAGCTTCAGGATCTCGCCCCCAGCGTCTTCGCTGAGGGCGCCCACGCCAGCCGCTCCCGTCAATACAGCTACATCCCCACCAGCGAAGTCCTCGCCGGTCTCATGCGTGAAGGCTTCCGCCCTTACGCTGTCATGCAGGGCGGCTCTCGCGATGTGGAAAAGCGCGGCTTCACCAAGCACCTGATCCGCCTCCGCCATGACTCCCAAGGCCTGCAGGTGGGCGGCACACACAATGAGATTGTGCTCATGAACTCGCACGATGGCACCAGCTCATACCGTCTCATGGCCGGAGTCTTCCGCCTGATCTGCGGCAACGGCCTGGTGGTTGCTGAGTCCATGGTTGAAGACATCCGCATCCCTCACAAGGGAGACATCACCGGCCAAGTCATCGACGGTTGCGTTGAACTCCTCACCAAGCTCCCCCAGCTTTCTGAGAGCGTGCGCGAGATGGAAAGCCTTCGCCTCACAGAAGGCGAGCGCGCCGCCTTCGCGACTGCTGCCCTTGTCGCTCGCTACGATGAAGGAGAGGCCCCCATCACGCCGTCCCAGCTGCTCACGCCACGCCGCACTGAGGATGTCGCCCCGACCCTCTGGAACACGCTCAACGTCGCTCAGGAAGGCCTGATCCGGGGCGGTCTCTCCTACATCCAGCGCGACACCAACGGCCGCCGCGTGGCCCGTCGCCGCACCCGCGAGATTGGCGGAATCGATCAGAACACCACCGTGAACCGCGCCCTGTGGACCCTCGCCGAGGAAATGAGGAAGCTGAAAGCCACGGTCTAACAGCCGGACACGACAAAGGCCGGGGGCAGGCGCTCCCGGCCTTTGCATTAGAACTCGATACGTTTAGACTGAAAGAGCGCCCGTGCAGGTCTTCACACCCGCACGAGCCATAGCCCAGAAAGCCATGAGCCAGCCAAAGCCAGCCGACACACTCTTAACCAAAAAGGGACAACCACGCAAGCGCGCCCCCGGTGGCGGCCGCAAAGATGCTGGTCGCAACCGAACCCTCCCCAACCGCGTTTCAGAAACCGCGCACCAGCAGTTCGAAGCTATTGCCAAAGCCCGCGGCTGCACACTGACAGAGGCCATAGAGCATGCCGCCGGGTTGGCACATGCCCAACTGCAGAAAGCTTAGTGGACCATCATTACACCTCCATGCCATCAGATCGAGTTCTCAAATGCCTCATCCCCGTGCGTCTTGACGGCATCACCATGGATCAAATTTTCGAGGTCGTTCAAGAGGGGGACACTTATCTTGTCGTTCTCCAATGGGCGCAGGCAAAGGAAGGGAAGCGACCACGTCAATACGTCGCAATCAATGCCAGAGAATTTCAAGTGGTTGAGGATTTAAGCTGTGACCACGAGCTTGAATGCACCTCCATCACCATCGATCTCGATAACGCCACCACGTTTGATCTAAAGGATGATTCAGGCGAATCTTTCACACTGCCGCCGCTGTGAGAGTTTTACAAAATTCAGGTTGTACTATGGGATCCCTGTCGTACCTACGGCGCCATGAAATATCAGCCCAATCGCGACTACGACAGCAACGATGTAGTTCAGACTCCTCCCGATCTCGCAGAGCGCATTGTGGCTCATTTTAAGCCTACAGGACGCATCTTGGAGCCGTGTCGGGGACTCGGTAATTTTTGGAAATGCATGCCAGGTGCCGAGTGGTGCGAAATCAGCGAAGGTCGGGACTTCTTCGAATGGACCAAGCCTGTCGATTGGATCGTGACAAACCCTCCATGGAGCGAGATCCGTGCATTCCTGCAGCACTCCATGTGCCTGGCAGATCACATCGTGTTTCTCATGACGGTCAATCACGTCTGGACCAAAGCCCGAATTCGCGATATTTACAGCGCTGGTTTTGGCATCAAGGAAATCTGCCTCTGTGAAATGCCAGAGTCTTTTCCTCAGTCAGGCTTCCAACTCGGAGCCATCTACATCACCAAAGGCTGGCGTGGAGACATCTCCTTTGCAGATGTCTCCATCAAGAAAAAGGCCAAAGCTTCACGCGTTACCGTCAAGCCGCGGGCCAAGCGTACGCCCGAATATGCCTGTTAGGCGGTCCTCCCAGCCCCCGTTGCCATATTCGAATGCGTAACGGGGAATTCTCTCAAGCTGTGTGTCGTTCAAGGTGATTGAGCCGTCTGGCTGCACCCCAGCCTGCAGGTCTTCCAAGAGGCCTTGGTAGCCACCTTGCCCTTCGATTCCTCGATTCAAAATTTCTTGCTCGGCGGCGTTCAGTGTAACGGTAATCATAGATCGCGACCTGTTTAGTACTCTCACCTAGATGTCAAACAGCATTTCCCGAAAGCTTGTCCCCGCTCGATCGCCAATGTTACTTTTCTCTCCCTCATCCGAGGTCCGAAAAAGTAACATCACGCCGCCTCTCTCTTCTTCCTGCCACCAATGCCCACAGCAGGTACCACGCGGTTCTCGATGCTGTACCGGTCGGCCATAGCCTCGCCTTTGTGGCCCAGCGTGGCACCCACGGCCGCCTTGCCACCAAAGCGCCTCATCATCTGCCCCTTGCGGTGCCTCAGCAGATAGGCGGCATGCGTTCCTGTCACTCCGCGCATACGCAGCCAGGCGTTCAGTTCCGTATGCAGCTCGCGGCTCTCTGTTACATGCTTTGCGCCGATCAAGCTCCCCTCGGTCATCACTTCCTGAGCCACTGACACCACCTCGGCAGACACCGGCGTCAGTACCTCCGCACCATGCTTCGCAGCCTGCACTTTGATCAGGCCGCCGAAGTCGCACAACTCAGACTCCTTCACGCGCCACTCTTGGGCCATCTTCTTCCGCACCTCCGCCGCCTCAGCAGGTGTCAGTACCTGCAGGCTCGCCTTAGCCAGTCTGCGCACACTCACTGGCCGCATGCCCGTCTCATCGCACAGCATGAAGAACAGCCACACACGCGGGTTCTCAGTCTTCAGCTTCGGCAGCGCCTTCTCAATCCGCTCGTCGATGTTCTCCTCAATTGACTTGTGCCCCTTAGGGCAGGGCAGTGTCAGCGTAATGCCCCGCCATTCCTCCAGATCTGGCACTTCCAGGCCTCGCAGCACCTTGGCCCGTGACTTCTCCCCGAAGATGCTCTTCGCGCTCGTCAAATAGGTCAGAATCGTGGTATTCCACGGGGCCACCGTCACATCGTCCAATGCCGGCAGTTCACCCGCCGCTTTCAGCGCCCGCAGTTTCTGCCAGCCATCTTCTGGCATGTTCTTGCCAGCCCCCGCGCCCAGCCAGCCTTTCCGGCCTGCCTCCTGGCGCAACTCTGCCCAGTCCAAAAACAAGTCACGCGTGAGATCCTCCCACACCATCTGCTTCTTCTCCTTACCCGTGGACTGCTCATAGATCGACGCGAGGAAATTCACGCGCTGCTTACGGTCAGCAGGCCCGCGCTTCTCATACACCTCCAGGACCTCCTGCAGTGGCGTCCACTTCTTCGGATTGCGCAGCTGTTCCAGCTTCTTCATCTCGCCCTGTTGGAGTAGCACAGTCTGCGTCATCAGCCACGACTCCGCCCATTTGTGCGCGCCTCGATGGCACCCGCAGTTCGGACGTGCCTCGATTGGATCAGCCTCGCACTCCATGCACTTCTCGCACACTGGGAACAGTTTCGCGCTCCTCAGCATCTCTTTGCCCTGCAAATAGAACCTCACCGCCCAGTTCGGCTCATACTTCCCGGCCCCTGGCTTAGCTTGCCGTGTGGCAGAGCGCGGTTGACGACGCAGGGTGAAGGAGCCGAGGTAAGTCTTCATAGATTTGCTACCGTTATTGCTACCGCAACGGCGCAAATAATACAAGATAATTCCAAATAATTGAAATCAGCCTGGCCGCATCCGGCATTCGCGCTGAAACGCGCCAAACCCTTGATTTGCAGGCATTCCAGCGTGGTTTCGTGCCTAAAACCATCCCTTTAGGATGGTTGCCTCACAAGGATTCGAACCTTGAATAACAGATTCAGAATCTGCTGTGATGCAGGGGGAGGAGAGGCGTATCCTTGGGTCGAATATTACGAGGTAATTGCAGTCCACTTGGAGTGCGGTCGCGGAGGGAGGCACGACCGCAGCTACCGCTTTCCGCAGGCGGGGAGGGTGCGCGTATGGCGGGAGTCATTTGATGGAGGGAGCAGGTGGGAGTTCGCAGGCTGGTGAGCTTGCGCCTGCCATGGGCTGCACGAAAGCGGCAGCTCCGATGCAGGCTTGCGCCGTGCATCTGCGCGGCCGCACTCCAAATGCGCGCTGGTGCTTTCGTGGCAGGCTATGGAGTGCGGTCGCGGAGGGAGGTACGACCGCAACTGCCGCTTTCCGCAGGCGGGGAGGGTGCGCGTGTGGCGAGAGTTTTTGATGGAGGGAGCCGGTGGGAGTTCGCAGGCCGGTGAGCCTGCGCTTGCCATGGGCTGCACGAAAGCGGCAGCTCCGATGCAGGCTTGCGCCGTGCATCTGCGCGGCCGCACTCCAAATGGGCGCTGGTGCTTTCGTAGCAGGCTATGGAGTGCGGTCGCGGAGGGAGGCACGACCGCAGCTACCGCTTTCCGCAGGCGGGGAGGATGTCCGTACGGCGAGAGTTATTTGATGGAGGGATCAGGTGGGCGTTCGCAGGCCGGTGAGCTTGCGCCTGCGGCGGGACGCTCGAAAGCGGCAGCTCCGATGCAGGCTTGCGCCGTGCATCTGCGCGGCCGCACTCCAAAGATGCTGCGCATCGGCGCTGGGTTGTTTGAAAGGGGGCATGTCGCGAGTTGCCAAAAAAAACACTCCGAAACATCCCGGTGGTCCCCTTCGTTAGGCGGTGTCACTCCATTCCATGAAACGTCTTCTGACCTGCCTCCTTCTTTCTTCCTCGCTGCTCGCTCTGGCCGATGATGCGGCTGACCTGCTCTCTCAATCGGGCGTCAAAGGCGGGATTGTGGTGCATGTGGGGTGTGGCGATGGCAAGACGACGCTGGCGCTGCGGCCCAGTGCCAGCTACCAGGTGCAGGGGTTGACGCAGGACGCGGCGGCGCTGCCGATCATCCGGGAGGCGATCCATCATACGGGCAAATACGGTCCGGTGGCGGTGGATACCTGGGACGGAAAGCATCTCCCGTACATCGAGAATTATGTGAACCTGCTGGTGGTCGAAGACGCGGCGGCGGTGGACAAAGCGGAGATCGATCGCGTGCTCACACCGCTGGGCGTGGCGATGGTGCGCAAGGCGGGCGGCGGCTGGGAGAAGATCGTGAAGCCCTGGCCGAAGGGCATGGATGAGTGGACGCACTATGCGTATGACTCGAAGGGAAATCCCACCTCCAAGGACATGCTCACCGGTCCGCCTTCGCGCATGCAGTGGGTGGGAAATCCACGCTGGAGCCGCCATCATGATCGTATGTCCTCCGTGAGCGCGGAAGTCAGCGCGGGCGGACGTCTCTATTACATCATGGACGAGGGCAGCCGCATCTCCATCCTCATGCCGGCCAAGTTTGCACTGATCGCCCGCGATGCCTTCAATGGCACCGTCTTGTGGAAAAAGGCCATCCCGCAGTGGAGCACGCACCTGTGGCCGCTGAAGTCCGGCCCCACGCAGCTCACCCGCCGTCTCGCGGCGATTGGAGACAAGGTCTATGTGACTCTTGGCATCAGCGATCCTATCACCTGCCTCGATGGTGCGACGGGCGAGGTGATCCGCGAATATCCAGAAACCAAGGGCGCGGAGGAACTGCTCTACCGCAACGGCATTCTCTATTCGCTGGTGAATCCCGAGGCCTGGAGATTGAACGAGGAGTTCGCCGTGAAGCAGCAGAGCGATCAGAAGCGCGTGGAGACGGAGTTCAACTGGGATGGCAAAACACGGCACCTCATGGCCGTGGATGCCGAGACCGGCAAGACGATCTGGAAGGTCGATGACAAGGTCGGGCCCATCACCATCGCTCTCGATGACAAACGCATGGTGTATTACAATGGCGACGGCCTCACCAGCCGCGATGTGAAGACGGGCAAGGTGCTGTTTGCCGATGTGCCCGAGGCGCGCCGCAAGCTCTATGAGTTCAACTTTGCCCCACGCGTGGTGCTGAACAACGACGTGATCCTCTACGCCGGCGGCGATGGATTGATGAAGGGCATCCATGCGGACACGGGCAAGGAACTGTGGAAATCCTCCCACGAAAAGAGCGGCTACCGCAGCATGGAGGATGTCATCGTGGCGCAGGGCTTGGTCTGGAATGCGGGCACCACGCAGGGAAATCAGACCGGCGAGTACACCGGTCGCGATCCGCTCACGGGCGAGGTGAAGAAGCAGTTCTACCCCGACGTGCCGCAGGGAACGTATTGGTTCCACCATCGCTGCTACATGGCCAAGGCCACGGAGAATTACATCATCCCCTCGCGCACCGGCATCGAGTATGTGGACATGGCCAAGCAGCACTGGGACCTGAACCACTGGGTGCGCGGCGCCTGCCTTTATGGCGTGCTGCCTTGCAATGGACTGACGTATGCCGGTCCGCACAACTGCGCCTGCTACCCCGAGGCCAAGCTCGATGGCATGGCCGCCATGGCCTCCGCACCGCGCTACCCCATGCCGCCGCACACCGCAGACAGCGCCCGTTTGACCAAGGGGCCTGCCTACGCTGAAGCCATCGAGGAAAAGCCCGCCGACTCCAAGGACTGGCCGACGTATCGCTCCGACAATGCGCGCAGCGGCTTCTCCAATCAGGACCTGAAGAAGGATCTCGGACTCGCCTGGGAGGTGAAGCTCACCCCACCGCTGAGCACCACCACCAGCGCCGCCGGTCTGACCTTTGTGTCGGAGGTGGACAAACACACGCTGCATGCCTTCAATTCCGCCACCGGCAAGGAGGCCTGGCATTTCATCGCAGGCGGTCGCATGGACTCGCCGCCCACGTATTGGCAGGGCCGCGTCTATATTGGTGGCAATGACGGGAATGTGTACTGCCTGCGTGCCAAGGACGGTGCGCTGGTGTGGAAATTCCAGGGCGCTCCGGTGATGATGAGCCACGGCGCGTGGGAAATGATGGAGAGCGTGTGGCCCGTGCACGGCAGCGTGCTGGTGGAAAACGGCCTCGTGAGCTTCGTCTCCGGCCACTCCTGCTTCCTCGATGGCGGCCTGTGGTTCTACCGCGTGGATGCCAAGACCGGCGAGATGAAGGTGAAAATCAACTACGACGACCGCGACCCCGAAACCGGCGGCGATTTGAACGACCGCCACAAGACGCTGCAGATGCCCGTGGCTCTGAACGACATCCTCAGCAGCGACGGCAAGTGGACCTTCCTGCGCACGCAGAAGATCGGTGTGGACGGCAAGCGCGTGGAGATCGGCCCTGTGAGCGGAGATTTTGACAAGCAGGGCGGCGCGCAGAAAGGCGAAGGGCAGCACCTCTTTGCGCCGATGGGTTTCCTGGACGACTCCAATTTCCATCGCAGCTACTGGGTGTATGGCAAGAGCTTTGCCGGTGGTCACGGCGGCTACTTCCAGGCGGGCAAGTATGCGCCTGCGGGCCGCATTTTGGTGCATGATGACAAGAACGTGTACTCCTACGGTCGCGAGGCTCAGTACTATAAGTGGACCACCACCATGGAGTACACCCTCTATGCCACACCCAAGGCTCCGCCGGAGGAAGCCATGGAAACCGAGGCCGCCACCACCGAGCGCAAGGGCAACAGCGTCGTGCTTGATGAAAAAGGCGTGCCCCTGGCCGTGCAGCCCAAGGGGGAGACACAGGTCGGCCACAGCGAGACTTTGAAGGCCCAGGCGGAAGCTAGAAAGAAAGGCCAGGGCAAGGGCAAAGGGAAAGGTGCGGAGATGGCCGGCAAAGGAGACGCCAAGGGCGCTGCGAAAGGCGGTGCCCGGGCAGGTGCAGGTGCCGCACCGCTGCCCGGCAGCGTGCAGTTCCCGGCTGCGGACATCCTCGATCCCGCCCAGACCGCCATCACCGTCGAGGCCTGGGTGCTGCCAGACAAGGCCAGCGGCACGATTTTGAACCACGGCGGCCCCAAGCAGGGCGTGTCTCTGGACTTCCACGACAAGAAGCCGCAGTTCCACATTCGCAGCGACACCAAAGCCACCAGCATCGCCTCTGCCGAGGCGCTGGGAGATGGCTGGCACCACATCGCGGGTGTGCTCGCCGCCGACAAAAAGATGACTCTCTATATCGATGGCAAGCTGGTGGCCCAAGGCTCGGCCTCAGACCTCGTCGCCGCCAAGCCCGCGAATCCGCTGATCGTCGGCAATGGCACCGGCGTGGCCGAGGAAAACGCCGGCGCTTACAGCGGACTGCTGGACCAGTTGGTCATCTACCACAAGGCCCTCAGCGCCGCCGAAGTGCAGGAGCGCTTTGAGCAGCCCGATGCGAAACCGAAGGATGCCATCCTCTACTGCAACTTCGACAACGGCGACTCCCGCGACAACTCCGGCAATGAAGTGCACGGCGTCGGTGCCGGTGTGGAGTCAGGGAAGGGGAAGGTGGGCGGTGCGCTCTGGTTCAAGGGCGGTGCCGATGCGAAGGGCGGCGGCAGAAACAAAAACGCCGGCAGCTTCGTGCAGCACAGCTGGGACCGCTTTGTCCCCATCGTCGCCCGCAGCATGGCGCTGGCCGGCAAGACGGTGCTCGTCAGCGGCGCACCGGACATGATCGATGAAGAATACGCCTTTGAACGCCTCGCCGCCAAAGACCCCGCCATCCTCCAGGAACTCAAGGAGCAGGATGAAGCGCTGGAAGGGAGGCGTGGCGCCAAGATGTGGGCCGTGAACACCGAAACCGGCGAGCAGAGCAGCGGCCTCGACCTCACCAGCCCTCCCGTGTGGGACGGCATCACCGTCTCCCAGGGCTGCGTCTTTGTGAGCACGATGGATGGCAGGCTGCAGTGCTTCGGGAAATGAGGACGGGGAATGACGAATGACGAATGACGAATGACGAATGACGAATGACGAATGACGAATGACGAAAAGAGGCCGCGCCTGCTGGACCGTAGGTTGGGTGTGTTTGGCGAATACCGCCTCCTCAAACACATGAACTTCTTTTCGCCAAACCACCCGACTTCGAGGACATTCGTACGCCCCATGGCCAACCATGCGCCGGCAGACTCTCCGGCGTCTTCCTCCTCCTCTTCCTGCCCCCTTTCCGGGACAGGGAGTAAAAGGAGGAGCAGGAGGCAGAGAAAGATAGTTCCGTAGGAGCCGCTGCATTCGACATTCGTTATTCATCCCCGCCCATGCCCTACAAGCGCCTCATCCTCCTCATCGCCCTCTGCACCACCAGCGCCCTGGCATGCACCATCCCCGTGTTCCGCTTCGCGCTGGACCGCTGGGAGGCGGACAAGTTCCACCTTGTGCTGCCGCCCGCCGTGGCCAAGGACCCCGCCATCCAGGATCTGCTGCGCCCCATGCGTGCCAATGGCAAGGCCAACCTCGACATCACCACCTCCAAAGATCCCGCGCAGCAGGAGGCGGTGCTCCTCTCCTCCCGGGACAGCGACAAGAAAATCTGGTCCGGCAAGCTGGATGCCGCCACGCTCGCTGCGGCGCTGGACTCGCCCGGTCGGCAGAAAATCGTGCAGCAGATCCTCGCGGGCGATTCCCTCATCTGGGTCATCGCGGACAATGGCTCTCCAGTGGATGTGGCGGAAGTCCAGCGCATCGAAAAACGCCTCAAGTTTCTGGAGCAGGTGGCCGCGCTGCCCATCCAAGACCCGAATGACCCCGACAGCCAGCTCGGCCCCGGCCCGCCCCTGAAGCTTAAATTCGCCACCCTCAGGCTCAATCGCAATGACCCCGCCGAGCAGATCCTGCTGCGCATGCTGGCGGGTCCCCAGGCCGCCATCGATCCCGCTACCACCAGTTTTGCCAGCGTGGTCTTTGGCCGCGGGCGCGTGCTCGGAGCCTGGCCGCTCAATATCCTGGACGATGCCGCGCTGGAAAACGCCTGCATGTTCCTCGTCGGCCGCTGCGGCTGCCGCCTGAAAAACGAAAACCCCGGTTGGGACATCCTGCTCAATCTCGACTGGGAGAAAGCCCTCGCCGCCCCCCAGCCTGCCGAACTGAAACCCGCCGACGCTCCTTCGTCAGCTCCCGCACCCGTCCCTGCTCCTGCCGCCAAACCCGCCGCAGTCCCTGAAACCGTGAAGATCGTCCCCGAGAAACCTCAGGCCGAAGTCCAGCCCGGCAAAGGCCCCTACATCGCCACCATGGCCGCCGGACTGGCCCTGCTGGTCGTCATTCCGCGCTGGTTGAGGAAGTAGCTGTAGAAACGGAAAAGACGGCCTACGGAATACACGGAACAAACGGCGTGAGGCGAGAAGCCATGCCAATGAACTCGTCTTTTTGAGTGGGCGGTTTGGACAGATCCCTTGCCGTGTATTCCGAGTTGATTCGTTTCACTCACCCTGCGGGCTCACTTCGTTCGTCTGTCTCGCGTTCCTCGGATCCGTAGGTCATCCATTTCGGTATTCAGGGAAGGGAAGGGGCATTCGCAAACGCGACAGCGTCGTGGAGTGCGGTGACAGAGAGGCAAGGGGCAAAGCCTTGCCTCGTCGGCACCGCTTTCGATGGGGCTGACGAATAATCTTCGGCTAGAGCCTGCCGTCCAGCCTGCAAAAGCGGTAGCTGCGATGCAGGCTTGCGCCTTGCATCTTCGCGACCGCACTCCAAGACGCTCACGCGCTTTCGGTCCCTCCCTTTCCCAAGCTCCGCCTTGTCCCCACCCCTGTAGCGACTGGACTGAATCGAAATCTCAAAACTTAATAAAAGATTTGCCAAAACCATTCATTTGAGAGAATATTTAAGTTATCTGAATAATCAATAGTTGCCCTACTTGTCATGAAAAGGACTTTCATTTGCGCCTTGTTTCTCGGCGTTGCCGTGTGCCAGAGTGCCTTGGGGCAGCCGAGTGGCGGCGTCATGGGTATTCCACCTCCCGGTTATGGCACAGCTCCCAGTGGCTACGGACCCCCACCTCCCGGCTACGGCGGCACCCCCAGCGTGCCGGCCTACCCAAACTCCCTGCCACCTTCCACGGTCACTCCGGGCGTGACGCCGCCGCCTCCTTCAGCGGACCCGTATGCCTCCGCGCCCATGCCGGGGCAGATGTCTTCCTACACTCCTCAGGGCGTCAGCAACTATTCCTCTCCCCAGCCCACCTCTGCCAACTACGGCAATTACGGCGGCTCGCCTCGATCCGGACCTAACATGGTCAATTTCAACAACATCGAGGCTTACTACCGCTATCTGGCACCCAAGCACGGGGACCTCGCGGGAGCGAACACCATCGGTGCGACTCTGACCGTGGCTCTCTTCAACCCGCTCTATCTGAAGTTTGGTGCCTCCTGGGGCAGCGGGTCAGGCGGTGGCGGCATCGTCGCCGGGGCCACCAAGTCCAACTACGACTTCGCCAGCATCCAGGCGGGCGCGGGTTTCCACACCTCGCTGATCAACGACAAGCTCACGTTTGTGGCTGAAGCCGGTCTCATTTATGCCAGCCTGAAAGCCAAGGACAGCTCCGTAAGCTTCAGCGATGGCTCCATCTACGTGCGTCCGGCCCTGCGCTACACGCCGCTGGACTGGCTGGAACTGCAGGGCGGCGTCACCGTCTCCAGCGCGGACCGTTACGACAGCAAGATGGTGGACCTGACGGCCTACTTCCGTGTGCTGCCTATGTTTGACGTGGGTGTCGGCGGCGACTTCGGGGACTCCACCCGCGCCTTCCGCACCACCCTGCGTCTGCGCTGGTAAGGCAGGGGAAAGTACTCGCGAGCTTCAGCTCGCCTCCGGAAAGAGCTCCGCCGCGCCCTGAGCTCCGCCTTCCGTGAAGCGGTGCTTTTCCCGGCTGAAGAGCGCTTCCCAGAGCGAGCTAAAGCTCACAAGTACTTTCTGCGCCTGGGAACAAGTACTCGTGAGCTTCAGCTCGCCTCCGGAGAGAGCGCCGTAGCGCCCTGAGCTCCATTTCTGGGAAGTGCGCTGCCTTTCCGGCTGAAGGGCGCTTCCCAGAGTGAGCTAAAGCTCACGAGTACTTTGTGCGCCTGGGAACAAGTACTCGTGAGCTTCAGCTCGCCTCCGGAGAGAGCGCCGCAGAGCCCTGAGTTCCATTTCTGGGAAGTGCGCTGCCTTTCCGGCTGAAGGGCGTTTCCCAGAGCGAGCTAAAGCTCGGGACTACTTTGTGCGCCTGGGAAAAGTACTCGTGAGCTTCAGCTCGCCTCCGGAAAGAGCGCCGTAGCACCCTGAGTTCCTTTTCTGGGAACTGCGCTGCCTTTCCGGCTGAAGGGCGCTTCCCAGAGTGAGCTAAAGCTCACGAGTACTTTGTGCATCTCTCCTCCGCTCAGCTCTTCCGCGTCTCAACGGCCTTCTTCCGCTTGGGAAAGCAGGTCCGGCAGATCTCGCAGACGGTCCCATCGCAGCCGCGGGCGGGGCAGTGCTCCCGGCCGTAGTAGATGATCTGCAGGTGCAGCTTGTTCCAGGAATCTTCGGGAAAAAGGCGCTTTAGATCCCGCTCGGTCTGCACCACCGATTTCCCGTCCGTGAGCGCCCAGCGCTGGGCCAGACGGTGGATGTGGGTGTCCACAGGAAACGACGGCACACCAAAAGCCTGCGCCATCACCACTTGCGCCGTCTTGTGCCCGACACCGGGCAGCCGCTCCAGCGCTTCCAAGGAGTCAGGCACCTCGCCCCCGTGCTCTTCCGTCAAGATGCGGGAGAGCTCCTTGATGGCCCGGGCTTTCTGCGGTCCCAGGCCGCAGGGGCGGACGATGGCTTCGATCTCGTCCAGCGGAGCTGCCGCCAGTTTGGCTGGAGTTCGCCCCAGCTTGAAGAGGGCAGGGGTCACCTGATTCACCCGGACATCCGTGCACTGGGCGGAGAGCAGTACGGCCACCAGCAGGGTAAAGGCATCCGTGTGATCCAGCGGAATGGGCGGCTCTGGGTACAACTGCCCCAGCCGTTTCCGGATATAGTCCGCACGCTCCTGCTTGGTCACCGGGAAAAGAGTAAAACCGGGGTCTAGGTGCTGGTTTGGATGCGGGCCACCATCCGGCGGATGTGCTCGTAGCCCTGGCGCTCTCTCATGATGGAGAGGCTCTTGGAAAAGGAGCCCCACTTCAGCACGCGAATGTTCACATTGCGGACGCCCCAGGCCTTCATGGTGGCCTTGTCCGGCTTGTAGAGGTCGATGGTGTTGGTGCCCACCAAGGCGGAGCCGTAGTCGTCCACTTGATACACATAGGGCAGGCCTTCGATCTGGAAAATGGTGCCCACGGGATAAACGGACCAGTCCGCAGCGGCGCTGCGCACATTCCCATACTTCAGCTGCGTGCCGACGGCGGTCTTCGCGCCATACACGATATGATCGGCCTCGCCATGAGTGTAGGCCGTGGTCCGCACGGATGTGATTCGAGTGCCCTTCCCAAAGATGCCTGAGGATTCACAAGATGCCAGAAGACTGACGCAGAGGCTGAGAAGGAGGAGGGTGTGGATTCGCATTTTATTAACAATATCTGATTGTTAACTTTCCTTTTAGAACACTTATTGTGAGTTAAATCCGCGCTGAAAGCAATCTCTGATTTTTGCCGCATTTTTGCGAAACGCGCCGGCCCTTGTGAAACCGGGCGACTCGGACGGGCGGCGAGCAAAAAAGGCGAACAAAGGAACAATGGAGGGAGCGGCATACCGCTGCGATGTCCCCGGGATGCCCCTCACCCTTGCCTCTCCCCCAAGGATACTTTGAACGAGTGGGGATGCGCTTGAGGGGAAGAGGAGATGCGCTTTGGGCCGAACACGCCCCTCTTTCGGCCAGCTTCAATCCGTGAGCCTCGTCACTTGCCCAGCGCCTGTCCCAGCACCGCCAGCCGCCTCCAGCAGGTCCACAGCCCGCCGAAAAAGATCACCGTCAGCGCCGTCAGGATGCCCCAGCGTTCCCAGCCCATGAGGTGCTGGGTCAGCTCCACCAAAATGCCGCCGCAGAGCACGGCCATGCGGTGCTGCTTGGCCATGGGGCCGCGAAAGTCGTGCCTGCCTGTCAGGGACGCTCCCAGCATTCGGATGTAGGCTGTCCAAACCGCCACGACTGCACAGCACCAGCCCATGGGAATGACATGGAAGAGCTTCACCACGCCCGGGTCCCCCGCGCCGCTGTAACCGGCCCCCACCATGATCAGCACATCCGCCACCCGGTCGGGTGCGTCATTGTAAATGGCTCCCACGGGAGATCCTTTGCCGCCCTCCACCGCCACCATGCCGTCCATCAGATTGCAGATCAGCCGCAGCTGGATGCATGCGAACGCACCCAGCCATACCGCCAGAATGCCGGGCGTGCTGGTTTGATCTCCCGCCACCATCAGGCAGGCCATGGCACCGCCGGCAAAGACGGCGCTCAGCACCGAGATCGCATTGGGAGACACCCCGGCCCGTGCCAGCCAGCCGGCCATGCCATGCGCCCAGCGTGTGTCGCGGGACTTCAGGCTGCGGCGGGAGGCCAGGTGCTCCTCGGGTACGCTCATCCGGGCGATGCAGAGGGGTTAGCGAGCTAGCGCGCCGTGGACTTCCAGCTCACCACGCGCCCGCCCACGAAGTCCGCCACACCGGCAGTGTAGGGGATGTAGGTCACAGACGTGCCGCTGCCCCACATGGGGTAGCCGCCGAGGCCGCCGTAGCCATACGGGCCCCAGCCACCATAGCCAAACCCGCCGAAACCGAAGCCCATGCTCATGTTCATGGAGCGCACCGGCCGCTGGCCTTCATAGGTCCAGCTTTCGCCCGAGCGGCCGCGGTTGACTCCCACCGAGACGGCATCCGGCCTGCCCCAGGCGAGAAACACCGCATCCCGCGTCATGCCTTCACGAATCAGCCCCTTTGAGACAAGGTTGCGATCCTGCGCATTCAGTTTGGAAAACATCTGCGGGTTCTTCTCAATGCGCGTCTTCGGCGTGGAGGAACATTGGACAAAGGAGAAGGCCGCGATCGCGGCCAGACACAGGCGGAGGAAAAAGGGCGCTTTCATGGTAGGGGCAGTTTGCGTGGAATGCGGTTGTTTGTCGAATGTTCTTAATGACGCTGATTCTCCAGACTTCGTTCAATGCTCTTTTCTTGGGTGCCCGGAAAAACGACGTAGTACCAGCCAGCCACCTGAGAGCGCCATAGTGCCGGCAAACCACCAGGGCCAGAGGGTGAGGGATTCTGCAAAGACACGCGGATCGTCCGTGCCGAGGTGGAGGCAGCCTGCCTCCCACTTCGTCTGCCAGCCGAAGAGCAGCGTCAGGAGTCCATAGGCCAGATTGATCGTCAGCCCGCGAAAGCTCAGCGCCGTGGCGCGCTGCCCGGAGTCCACGATCTCATTGAGGTAGTGGGACAGAAAGAACTGCAGGAAGCGCATGCTCAGAAACAGAGGCACCACCAGCGCGATGCCCGCCCAGCCTGGCTGCGGATGCGCCGCCGCCATCAGTCCGCCGAACACCATGAGGGCCAGCCAGGTGAAATTCTGCCGGGCGCTCATCGCCTTGGCGCTCGTTTCCATCAGGCCCGCGGTCGCCAGCCCCAGCAGGGAGACCCCGGTGCCGATGACCCCATACCAGCCTTCCTCGATGCCGACGAGGCGGTAGAAGTTGCTCGCCACCGTGAGGAAGAGGCGGATCATGCTGTCAAACACCACGCCAAAGAGGATCAGCGCAAAGGCCGCCTTCGTCCGCCACATCCAGCCACCCGTTTGCAGGATGGACACCCAGGTCTCGCGGATGCTCTGGAGCAGCGGAGCCTTTGGGGCAGGGGAGCGCGTCTCCGTCATCCGCAGCGTCACCACTAGGCAGGCCAGCGCGGTGCCCAGGCAGAGGAGCAGCGGCAGTCTCATGGAGACGCTTTTAGCCACCGTCACATCGATGCCCACGAATTGCAGCGCCTTCGTCAAGCTGTGCGCATCATACAGCACCGAGCCGAGGATGGACGACACCACAAAGCCCAGCGCCATGCCGCGGGAGAGCCGGGCCATGACCTGCGGCCAGAGCACCGTGCGCTCGGCCTCCGGCAGTGAATCATAAGCCAGCGCCTCGTCCGCACCGCTGGCGCTGGCCTCCGCCGCGCCGCTGAGCACGCGGTTCACCACAAACAGCCAGAATACCAGATCATGGTGCCCCGGCTGCATGAGGCAGAGCACCGCCATCTCCAGCACCATCAGCACGCCCGCCGCCACCACCAGCGGCCGGCGTCCATAGCGATCCGCCAGCGCCCCGGACGGCACCTCCAGCACCACGCTGGTCAGCGCCCACACCACATTCAGCGCGGCAAATTCTCCGATGCTCAGTCCCAGATCGAGAAACAGAATGGTAAACACCGGGTAGTAAAACCGGCAGTTGAAGAGGATGCGGAACCACACGAACAGGCGTGCGTTGGAGTGCTGGGGCATGCCTCTCTCTACGCTTTAAACCATTGGTTAGGCAACCAAAGCCGCCATTTCATCCGCTCTCTAAAATCGGATCCTCAAATACGTGCCCAGCACGGATTCGTGCTTCCAGGTGGTCTTGGTGCGTTTGGAGTCGATCATGTAGAAGAGGTCGAAGTCCATCGACCCGGTGATCCTGAACGTCAGTCCCAGCGGCACAAAGCGGTTCTCCGTCTCGCGGCGCAGATGCAGGTCCATCAGGCATTCGTCATTGGCAAAGAGTCTTGTCAGCGGGCCCAGCGGCTGCGGCAGCGTGTAGGCCAGCTGCATGCGGTGGCGGGAGCGGTTGGTGGCCGAGGGCGCGCCCTGGTTTTCCCGCCACTCCATGCGGTTGCGCCATTCCACGCGGAGCTGCTTGGTCAGATCGTAGTGCGGGTTGATCTCCAGCTCCATGCGGATCTGGTCGTAGCGGTCCTGAGTGGCAAGGTTCTCCAGCCTGAGCATCGAAAGGCCCACGCCAATGTCCAGCCAGGAGGAAGCCGCATAGCGCAGGCGTGGGGTCACGATTTGAGCATACGAGCCGTCCACCTCATCGGCGAAGTTGCCCATGAACACGCTGCCGGTCCACGGCGGCTTGCGGTAGTAGTCCACATTGGACCAGGCCCACCATTCATCCGCATGCGCGGGCAGCGCCGCAAGCAGGCAGAGCAGTGCGAGGAAGATGCGGAAGGGCGGCATCAGTAGGAGGCACCGGTGATCTCGTTGGTCATGGCATTGATGCGCTGGATGACTTCGTCCACCTCCTCCTGGGTCACATCCAGGTCAAACAACGTCTCCGTCAGATGTCCGGTGAAGCGGGCAAAGTGCTGCCGGGTGATGCCGCGTCCGTGGTGGGCATGCGCCAGGGGGCGGCCGTTGTACTTTAGCGGCCCGCCCGTGGCCATCACAAAAAACTCGCGCTGCATGGCGTGCAGTTTTTCCAGCTCCGTGTGTTTGAAAAAGGGCCCGAGTTCTGGATCTGCCAGCACGCGGGCATAGAAGGCGGGAATGAGGGCGGAGATGAGTTCTTCGCCGCCGAGACGTTCATAGAGAGAAGGGGCACCAGGGTTCATGCCTGCGGTACAAGCACAAACAGCGCCGACCTGCCGGAGTAAAAACGCCCGTGACAAATCCCGAACACTGAATGACAGCCGAGGTGTGCTGCGAAGGCAAAAATGAAACACAAAAGCTTTGCGCCTCTGGCACCTTTCGTGCCTATGAGGCATCCATGTCATTTCTTCAGCGCCTGCATCAGGACAATCCCGTCGCGTGTGATCTGCTCATTTACAGCATCGTCATTCTCGGTGGCATTGGCCTCGGGCACATCCGCATCAGAGGGGTGAGGCTTGGCACTGCCGGCGTGCTTTTTGCGGGGTTGCTGGCGGCGCATTCCGGCATGGAGCCGGATGCGGAGGTGGCGCACTTTTTGAAGGAGTTTGGCCTGGTGCTCTTCGTCTTCGCGCTCGGCATGCAGATGGGGCCGGGCTTCTTCGCCTCGCTGCGGAGGCAGGGTCGTCTGCTTAACTCCTACGCCTTTGCGCTGGTGCTTCTTGGCGCCGTGGTGGCCCTGGCCGGCGGATGGATGCTGGGCATGCCCCTGCCTGCGGTGGCGGGTTTGTTTGCCGGAGCCACCACCAACACGCCTGCGCTGGGTGCCGCGCAGCAGGCGCTGGCCTCCGCCCACGCCGACCATGCGCTGGTCACGCTGCCGGCGCTCTCTTATGCGGCGTCTTATCCGCTGGCCATTGTGGGCATCATCGTCTCGCTCATTGTGCTGCGCGTCCTGTTCAAGGTGGATGTGAAGCAGGAGGCGGATCTCTTCCTGCGGGAGCAGGGCGCGGGCGTCGAGCCCCTGCAGCGCATGAACCTGCGGGTGGACAATCCGAACCTCGAAGGCGTGAGCATCTCCCATGTGCCAGGCATTCAGGAAAACAGCGTCGTGGTGTCCCGCCACCGTCCGGCGGCTGCGGCGGAGGTCGTCGCGGCCACGCCGGAAACCAGGCTGCATGTGGGAGACGTCATCATGGCCGTGGGCACGCAGCCGCATCTGGAGCAGTTCCGTCTGGTCATCGGCAGTGTGAGTGCTGAAAACCTCATGAAGGCTCCCGGCAGGATCACCTACCGCCGCGTGGTGCTGACCAACAAAAAGCTGCTCGGGAAAACGGTGCATGAACTCGGTCTCGAACACTTCCATGGCGTCGCAGTCACTCGCGTCAGCCGTGGCGATCTTATCTTCACCGCGCTGCCGGAGGTGCGCCTGCAGTTTGGCGACATGCTGCAGCTGGTGGGTGATGACGAGTCCCTTAACGCCGCCACGCAAAAGCTGGGCAATGCCGTGCAGATGCTGCAGGAGACGAAATTTGCCGCCATCTTTGCGGGCATCCTTCTGGGTGTGCTGCTGGGGCTCTACCCCATCCATATCGAAGGACTGCCAGCGCCGGTGCGCCTGGGCCTCGCAGGCGGCCCGCTCATCGTGGCCATCCTCATGAGCCATCTTGGCCGTCTGGGCCCCATGGTCATGCACATGCCGCTCAATGCGAACCGCGCACTGCGGGAGCTGGGCATCATCCTCTTTCTGGCCAATGTGGGGCTGCTGTCTGGCGCGCATTTTGCCGCCACGGTCTTCTCCGCGCAGGGGCTGCAGTGGGTGCTGCTCGGTGTGTTCGTCACCATGCTGCCGCTGCTCCTGGTCGGCTGCTTCGCCCGGAAGGTTCACCGTCTGAATTTCATGACGCTCAGCGGCCTGCTTTCCGGAGGAATGACGGACCCTCCCGCGCTCGCTTTTGCCACCACGATGGCGCGGTGCGACTCACCCGCGCTGGCCTACGCCACGGTGTATCCGCTCACCATGCTGCTGCGCATCATCGCGGCCCAGGTCATTGCTCAGCTTGCGTGAGGGCGGCGGTGGATTTGGCGGGCGGGGTGCCGAAAACACAAGACATCCCGCGCACTCTGCGTTCCTTGCCGCATTCCATGAAGCCAGCCCTCGTTTTTGCCCCTTTTGCGCTCCTTTTGACGGCCGCCTCCGCCTTGCACTCCGCGGAGCCTCCCAAGTCTGAGGCAGCGCCCGCGCCCGCCCCTGCGCCAGCGCTTACGCCGCCTGCGGAAATGAAGCTGCCGGCCAGTCTTCCGCCGGAACTCAAGAAGAAGGCCGAGGACATCCGCAAGCAGCAGGCCTCGGTGCGCGACTTCATGAAGGAGGGCAAATACGCGGAGGCGGAGGCGGTGCTGCGCTCGCTGATCAATGATTTTAAAACCATGTTTGCCGCAGACAACGCGCTGCTGCCGGAATGCCAGGGCGCGCTGGGCACCTGCCTGCGCGCGCAGGGAAAGGTGCAGGAGGCGGAGCCGGAATTCCGCGCGGCCTGGCTGGGGCACCTGAAGCACGCAGGCGCGGACAACCCGGAAACCCTGCGCATGCACAATGCTCTCGCGGAGAACCTGCATGAGGAACGCAAATACGAGGAGGCGGAAAAAGAAACCCGCGCCGTCGTGAAGGAACTGGAGCGCGTTTACGGCAAGGATCATCCCGCCACGCTCCTGAATCGCGCCAACCTCGCCGCCGTGCTCAGTGATCAGGGCAAGCATGCTGAGGCGGAGACGGAACTGAGGGACCTGATCAAAGCGGAGGAACGGGTGATGGGGCCGAATCAGCAGCCCACCCTCATGGCGCGCGGAAATCTGGCGATCACGCTGCGTGATGAAAAGAAGCTCGCGGAAGCCGAGCAGGAGTTTCGCTCACTGCTGAAGTTCATGGATCAATTTCCCGGCAAGGACCATCCGGACACGCTGAACTTCCGCTACCACTTTGCGCTCTGCCTCGTGCTTGAAAAGAAGTTTGCCGAGGCAAGGACGGAGGCGGAGCAGGCTTTTGCCGCGGCTCTGAACAAGCTGGGCCCGGACGATCCCAGCACCAAGATGCTGCAGCAGCTGAACTCCAACTTGCAGCGCCTGCCGAAGTGAACCGCCAGCGGCAAGGCTGACGCGAGAAGACAGAGGCCGCGAACTTCATGCACGGCGGATCGTCCCCCTCGTGATGCGTGCTTGTCCAGATTGAGATGATGCGATCGAGGAGCGGAACAGTGTTTTCATCCCTCGCGCAAAACATCTGCTAAATATTTAGCACTTTGTGTTTGCGTCCGGCTGCATCTATGTGCTAATAATTTAGCATGTCGGAAAAAGCCAGCCAGTTGAGCCGTCGCGAACGTCAGATCATGGACATCATCTACGCGAAGGGAGAGGCCACCGCCTCCGAAGTCGCGGAAGCCATGGCGGATGCTCCCAGCTACTCCGCCGTGCGCGCGCTGCTGCGCATCCTGGAGGAGAAGGGGGTGCTGAAGCATCGGGAAGACGGCAGGCGCTACATCTTCCTGCCCACCGAGCCTGCGCAGAAGGCCAGCCGCTCCGCGCTCAGGAACCTCGTGAACACCTTCTTTGAAGGCTCGCTCGTCAATGCCGTCGCCGCGCTGGTGGACGGAAAGGAAAAGATTTCACCCGAGGAGATCAAGCGCCTCGAGTCCATCATCAAACAGGCCAAGAACCGCTAACCCAACCAACCCATGAATCCCGTGCTGTTCCAAGTCTTCGACCTGCTGGCCAAGAGCGCCAGCATCATGCTGCTCGCCTATGCCACGCAGAGCGTCTGGCGCAGCGCCTCGGCGGCGCAGCGCAGCGTCGTGTGGCTGACCGCCTTCGGTGCGCTGCTCCTGCTGCCGCTCACGCTGCTGTGGCAGCCCTATTGGTCCATAGCACTGATGCAGCCGGAGATGGCGGCACCGCCGCCCTTGGCGTCGTCCGAAGTGCTGCATTCAACAGCGGAGACCTTTGTACCTGCGGCACAGCCTGCGCCATCGAGTTTTCATCTCTCATTCAGCACCGGGCAGTGGCTGGCCCTCGTATGGCTCGCCGGATGCGCCGTTCTCCTGGCATATCGCGCCATTGGCAGCCTGCAGCTGCGCCGTTTGAAGTCTCAAAGCCAGCCTGTGGAAGATGCACGCGTACTTGGCTTTTCAGCACGCATCGCCGCGGAATCCGGCGTGCGGCGTAGCATTGCGCTGCGCGTCTCCTCTCACGTCAGCGTCCCCCTGACCTGGGGCACCCTCCATCCAGTGCTGCTGCTGCCTGCCGATGCTTTGCAATGGGATGCCGCGAGCCTCGAAGCCGCGCTGCGCCATGAGATGGGCCACATCCGCCACGGCGATGCGCTAACGCGTCTCATCACGACCTTCATCACTGCCTTTTACTGGCCGAATGTGCTCGTCTGGCTCGCGGCCAAATCATGGCGCACCGTCCAGGAGCAGGCGGCGGACGATCTCGTCATCAGCTCCGGAGCAGCGGCAGAAGATTATGCACTGCAACTGCTGGAGGCCGCGCGTGGGGTGCAGGCAGCGGGCGGCTTGCATGCGCCCGTCATGGCCATGGCCCAGCCCTCCACTTTGGAGACTCGTCTTTCCGCCATCATGGACGGCTCTCGCAATCGCAGTTCTTACAGCCTGCGTGGTGCCGTCACCGGCCTGGTGCTGGCTTTTGGAATGCTCGCCCTATGTGCCGCGGCACAGCTGCGCGCAGCCCCGGATGCCACCGCTGAAAACCCGCTGAAGACCAAGGCGAACAAGCTCATCATCGCCAGCATGAATCTGAAAGGAGCCAGCCTGGAGCAGGCCGTCGCCTTTGTGCGTCAGCAGGCCACTGAGCTGGATCCCGAGCACAAAGGCCTGAACATCGTCATCGAAGATCCTGAATTCGAAAAGGATGTGGAGATTACTCTCGATTTGATCACGATTCCCATCAGCGAGGCTCTCTATTACGTTGGAGAGCTCAGCAATCGCAAAGTGCGTTATGAAGCCTCCGCCATCTTCGTCGGTCCGGCGAACGCTCCTGCCAAAATGTTCACCCGTTCCTACAAGCTGCCAGCCGGCGGTGCGGCAAAGATAGGCAATGCGAAGTCCTGGCTCACCAATCAGGGCGTTGCCTTTCCTGATGGGGCCGCCGTGACGATCACACCAGACGGCACGCAGCTTATCATCCGAAACACCGAGGGGGAACTGCAGAACGCCAGCGTGTTCGTCGAAGCCCTCACTGCCGGCAAAGCAGTCGCTCCAGCTTCACCCACCACCCTGGTGCTCGCTGCCAAGCCCTCTCCGCTGGAGGCCAAGGCTGCCGCCATCATCATCCCGCGGGTGCAGTTTCAAGGCGCGACAGCGGCCGAGGCTGTGGAGTTTCTCCGCGCCAAATCGCGCGAGCTCGATCCCGACAAGAAGGGGCTGGGCATCGTGGTGAGAGCCGAGGACATGCCCGCGAGTGCAACCATATCGCTGGATCTGCGCGACGTGCCGCTGAGTGAAGCCCTGAAATATACGGCTGACCTCCTTGGCCTCAGCCTCACGGTGGAGCCCTATGCTTTCATTCTGAAAGCCAGGGGGAGCAAGTGATCGCAGGACGTCATCAGACCTGCAGCAGCGACACCGCCACGCTGCCGCCAAAGCAGGCCTCCACGTCCGAGCCAGCATCGCGCGGACGTGAGGCATACGAGGCGCTGTAGGCGAATCCCTTTTCTTCCTGGCGATAGCTCACCTTCAGCGGCGAGCGAGCGGGCGTGCACCGAATGAGTGGCGGAAGCGTGTCCATGCCGGCTGGCAGGTGGGGAAGATTGATGTTCCAGAAAGAACTGTGTGGCTGCTCCAGCAAATGAGTCTCCCGCAGCAGTTCCGCCACCCACGTGGCCGTGCGCTGCCAGTCCACCGCCAGTTCGCGGATGAGATAATGCGAAAATGCCATCGAGCGAATGCCATGATACGCCGCCTCCCGCGCTGCTGCCACGGTGCCGGAGATGACGATGTCCTGCCCCATGTTGCCGCCGGCGTTCACTCCGGAAAGCACGAGATCGGGTTTGATATCGAGAGCAAACAACGCCAGCCGCACGCAGTCTGCCGGGGTGCCGTGCACGGCATGGCGGTTTTCGGCCAAAGACTGAACCGTGAGGTGCTGGTGCGTCGTCACGCGGTGTCCGCACTGGCTCTGCTCCGTGGCCGGAGCCACGATGCTGCACTGCCACCCCAGGGAAGCCACCGCGCTTTCCAGCGCCTGCAGCCCCGGCGCCCGGATGCCGTCATCATTCGTGAGGAGAACGTGCATAGGTTTATGCGAGGTCGAGGATCACCTTGCCACCGCGCGAGCCTTCCTGCGCGCGCTTGATCGCCCGGTTAAATTCAGCCAGCGGCACAATCTCATCGATGGCTGTGACCAGATCTCCGGACTGGATGAGAACTGTCAGCGGGTTGAGCACTTCGTAGAGCTCCTCCGAACTGGCTTTCTCAAACCACTTCGTGATCCAAAGTCCGTGAAGCTGGAGATTTTTGAAGATGAGAAACTTGTTGGGAACCTTCAGGCTGCGGCGGCTCATGGCCCCATAAGTGACGAGGATGCCCTCAGGGCTGAGCATGTCCATCATGTGAATGGCGCTGTCACCTCCCACGGCATTGGTGGCCAGCCTCACCGGCTCATCGCCCACGAGTTTTTTTGCCTCGGCCACGCCTTCATCCGTGTCCAGCACCACGGCATCGGCGCCCAGGGTTTTCAATTCTTCAAACAGTTCCTCGCGGCGGACGAAGTTCAGCGTCCGCAGGCCGAAGTGCCTGGCCAGCTGGATGAAAGCGCGCCCCACGCCGGAGTTTGCCGCATTCTGCGCCACCCACGCGCCTTTCGGCAGATCGGTGTAGTGCTTCAGCAGCGCCCAGGCCGTGACGGGATTGACGCGCAGCATGCTGGCCTGCACCTGGTCAATCTGAGGCGGCAGTTTGGCAAAGTGATGCTCCGGCCCCGTGAGGTGCTGAGTCCAGCAGCCCGTGCCCACCAGTGGGATGACGACATCTCCTGGCTCCAGCGAAGTCACGGCACTGCCCACCGCCTCCACTTCACCACAGCCTTCATGGCCAGGGATGCATGGTGGGTGCGCCGGACGTCCGTAGGTGCCTTCGATGAAATTCAGATCCGCCGGATTCACCGGTGCATAGCGCATGCGCACCCGCACCTCATGGCCTTCCGGCGGCGGGAGTTCACGTTCTTGAAGCTGCAGAACTTCGGCAGGATTGCCGGTGCGGTCGAATTGGAGAAACTGGGACATGGCGAACGGTATTACGTCAGAAAAAGGGAAGGGGGCTTTTCGATTTCTCCACAGTGACGGCGGAGTGCAGCCGTGGCAAATGGATGCTGATTTTGAGTGCCGGGAGGCATTGAGTTCGAAGAGCCCAAAACGTTCTGTCTGAACTCGAAGCTCACATCAGCGATGTTTCAAAGCATGCCTCGTTCATTTCCGATGCCGGTGTCCATCAGGCCAGCTGGGACGCGGCTCGAAACCAGGCTCCGGCTTTTTCTTTCCGTGTGGCGGAGGTGCATCGCACAAGCCGAGGAGGTGGGCGAGGCTCCGGGCATCGTAAGGGGCACGCACCTTCACATCATTGTCGAAGTAAACAAACACGTCGCGCCCCTTCGCCGCAGGTTTCATCCGCGGAGCATTGAGTCTGGCTTCCGCCGGTGTACGTCCCCGGGCCCAGCTGCGGATTTTGCGGCTCCATTCCTGCAGCGCAGCGGAGGTGTAGCCGCTGACGTACAGCTTCTCGTCCCCATGCAGCCGCAGGTAGGTGAAGTCGGAGGTGATGTCTTCCATGTGCGGCCATTTGCCGGCGGTGTCCGCCACGACGAGAGCCACATTGTATTTGCGCAGCAGCTCCACAAACTCCCTGCATTCAAAGGATGGATGCCGCACCTCCATGGCATGCCGCACCGGTCTGACTGCGTCCGCTGTCATGCGTGCCCGGCCGGTAACCTTGGCATCATGCTGCTTCGCGAGCCTGGAGGCTTCACGAGTGTCATGCGGCAGCAGTTTGAAAAAAGTTTCCACTCGTTCACGCTCAAACGGCAGGCTTGGAGGCAGTTGCCAGAGAATGGGCCCCAGCTTTTCACGCAGGCAAAGCAGGCCGGAGGCGAAGAAATTGGCCAGGGGCGCTTCGACATCCTTCAGACGTCTCAGGTGGGTGATGAAGCGGCCGCCCTTCACTGAAAACACAAAGTTCTCCGGCGTGGCCTCATACCATGATTGATAACTTTCCGGACGCTGGAGCGCGTAGAATGAGCCGTTGATCTCAATGGAGTTCACCTGGCTGGAGGCATACTCCAGCTCAAGCCGCTGCGGCCATTTCTGCGGATAAAACGTTCCGCGCCATGGCGGATATCTCCAGCCGGAGATGCCAATGTGAATCTGGCCTGTGAGGGTGGAGGACATGGGCTTGCTGACGTCGGAAGTTGGACATCGAAAATCGTATGTCCCATGCATTCTGGCTGTGAGGATGCCTCTTCCTCCCATTCAAATGCACGCGAGCGACAAACAGACAGCCGCAGGTTCTGTCGCGGGCGATTACCATGTATGAGCACCCTCCCAGATCCCGCCCAGCACCGCAAGGTGGACCATGCGATCGAGCCTTTGATCTATCGCCGCTGGTCTCCACGTGCCCTCAGCGGGGAAGCCATCACGGACGAGGAAATGCTGACGCTGTTTGAAGCCGCCCGCTGGGCCCCCTCCACCTACAATGAGCAGGAGTGGCATTTCTTGTATGCCCGACGCGACACCCCTCAATGGCCCGCCTTTTTCGGCCTGCTCATGAAGGACAATCAGACCTGGTGCCAGCATGCAGCCATGCTGGTTGTCATTCTGTCGCACAAAGTTTTTTCCAAGAACGGCAAACCCAACCCGGTGCACCTGTTTGACTGCGGCAGCGCCTTTGAAAATCTGGCGCTTCAGGGCACGGCGATGGGGCTGGTAGTTCATGGCATGGCGGGTTTTGACTTCGAACGCGCCCGCAGAGAGCTCCAGGTGCCCGATGACTACGACATCGCCGCCATGTTTGCGGTGGGCCGCCCCGGAGACCCTGAACAACTCCCGGAGAAATTGCGTCAAATGGAAGTCCCCTCGGATCGCAGACCCGTCCAACAAAGCATTCAGGAGGGGCGCCTTTCGGAAACACTGACCCTCAACCCAACAACTGGCGGCTATGAAAATCACCATCATCATTCTGGTAACTCCCGCGGGGCTGCTGCCTGTAAACATCAGCGTGCAGCCCACGAACTCTGTCCATCAGCCCGTGGCGGAGAACGCACTCTGTCCGATAGCAAAGCCTAGCCGGGCACGCCGACGAGTCGCGGCTCCGGGGCTGAACTGACCAAGCGTGCGCTTTTACTGTGGTCCTTGCACCTTGGGTGGCAGCGAGAGTAAAAACTCTGCGAAAGCTTCAGGGCTTTTGGTGTTCTTCATGATCTCTTGTTGATCCAGCCTTATCGGGCCAGAGTTGTAAGATTCCATGTCAATGAGTTTGCCGCTGCGCTCATCGTAGGCAAGCGAGACCAGTTTGTCTCCAGCCAGGAAGACAGGACCCTCCCATCTGGCGATGAGGTCAGCCCTTCTTGTTCCTTCGGCCGTGCTAGGGCGGATCACACGGTATAACGGCAGAAGGTGCCCGCTGGAGATGCTGATAACGTAGATGGGATCGACGATGCCTGCACTTATCACATATGCGGTCACCTTTCCTGAAGGGGATCTCATTGCAGCGGGGGCTGTATCCATGGACAACAACGAGTGCGCTGTGGAGTAAGCTTGAACCGCGAGGCGATGATGGAACGCAAAGGCGTCAACGCCCAGAGCTACGAACGACAGTGCCGGTATGAGGACAGCACGCCGAAACAGCTTCGGTTGAGTGAACGCCAACGGCAGCAATGCCGTGATAGCGAGAATGAGAGGGAGCCAGTCAGGAAAACCAAATTGCCAGAGTGCGAGGGCGGCCGAAATCAGCATGAGACAAGCTCGGAAGAGCTTGGGAGTCAGAAATGCGATGGCCACCAGCGAGGCCATGAAAACGGCCTGGATCACTACAGTATTGGTGTGGAAAAAATCGGACGACCCAAGAACCATCAACAGTAGCAGGCCGCAAGCTGTTGAAACCAGCAGCAGAAAGATGCCTGCGATGATTTTGAGCGCTTTCATGGACAAACCTGCGCAATTACTCCTTCCTTATGCCAATCTGCTCCACAGGGATTGCTTTAAACCCCAGCTTAAACGCCGGTGACTCCGGCTTCAGCCTGAAGTCATCTTTCTGCCAGTCGATGAAAAGAGGATCCGCCACGAGGCTGTGCTTGTCCCATCCGGCATTCTGCCATGCGGCCCACTCATCCAGCGGCTCCGCTTCAGTGATCCGCACGTCATCGATGAAGACCTGCCCCTTCGGCTCGTGGCAATCAACGCGCAGCCAGAAGGCGGTCATCCACGGTTTCCATCCCGCTTCGTTTTCGCGCAGCATGCGGCCGGTGGCTTCGACTTCTTTCCACTCGGGTGTGGCGGTGATGCTGGTGCTGCCCGCCTGCCAGTAGCCTTCGCCGTTTTTGAAGGAAGCAAAGGCGAGGCTGAGCTTCGCGGTGGGTTCAGTGCTTTTCACACGAAGCTTCACGCGATACGCCGCGCCGGGCTTGATCGGCACATCGGGTCCATGGAAGACGCTCTTCGGATTCGGCGGCGTGCCGAGCGCGCAGTCCACGCGCAGCGCGCCCTCGGCCACCACGAGATTCACATCCTTGTTTGGGCGATGGTTAAAGCCCCAGCCCTTCGGCGTTTTGCCAGCCTCGGCCTTATCGAAGTTTTCACTCACCAACGGCTCACCCTTGTCCGGCCCCACCTGATTGATGCCCGTCACAATGGGATGCCCGCCATTCCACGCGAGGTTGTAATCGATGGTGTTGTACTTCGGCGAGGCATTGCGGATGTCGCCGTACTTCACACCGGCAGTGTCGCCAAACATGATGTTGTGCTGGAAGCTGTTGCCGCTCATCATCGTGCCGTCTTCGCGGATGGCGTCCTTCGGGTGCAGGTCCATGTTGCGCATGTTTTTCCACGCGGGCTGGCCGATCACAGACTCGTAGCCTTTGATCATGCTCTCGATGTGGCCGGTGTAGAAGCGCTGGTCTTTCGTCCAGCCATGCAGGTCAAACTGGAATTTTCCGCCGAGCGCGAAGATGTTGTTTTCCACCACGCAGTCACGCGAGTTGTGCATGTGGATGGGCGTGTGCGCCACGCGATAGACGATGTTCCCGATGATGTCCAGACCGCCGCTGTTGTCGTCCGGGTAGAGGCCAAAGGTAAACCATGGGTGCTTCAGCCCGCCGGATTCCTGACCGCAGCCAATAATGTCATGGATCAAATTATACTGCCACTTGCTACCACGGCTGCTGATCCAGTCACGCCCGCCCGTATAAATCGCGCCGCCATCCTGCGTCTCCAGGCAGAGGTGGTGCAGGTGATTGTACTCCACCACCAGATTGTTCCCGCTCATCTGCACGCCCATGCGCGGACCGTCGTGGATGTGATTGTGCGTGGCCGTATTGTCCACGCCATAGATGCTGATGCCGCAGGCGTTCTTGTTAAACACACCCATGTGGTGGATGTGATTGTCCGCCGCCACATGCCCCGGCCCCGTGAGCGTCTTGCGATCTCCACCGCTCAGGCTGATGCCGTTGCTGCCGGTGTAGCTGATTTCGCAATGCGAGATGCGCACGTTTTTGCCCTCGCTCACACCCACGCCGCTGCCATGAAACGCGCCCACCTGCGTGATGACGCACATCTCCACCACACAATCCTCCGCACGCTCAAACGTGATCGCTGAGCCATGGCAACCCATCATCGTGAGGCCGCGAATGACAATGTTTTTCGCCCCGGCCTTCACCTTGAAAAAGCTCTCCAGTACCGGCAGGCGGATTTCGGGCATGTCCTTGTGAAAGGGTTGCCAGAAATACAGCATGCCGCTGCGCTTGTCATAATACCACTCACCGGGCGCATCCAGCTCCTCCAGCGCATTTTGAAAATGGTAGCGATTGTGCGGGTGCAGGTCGTAGCTGCAATCCTTCTTCAGCGTGAGCATTCGCGTCTGCGCATCCAGCGAAGCCACCGGCTCCACAAAATTCCACCAGCCGTATTGCGCGAAGATGTCGATCTCCACATCCTCCGGGTGCGCCCACTTCCGCACATCCTCCGGCTTCACATACAGCGTGCGTTTCCACAAATGCCCCTCCGGCGCGCCCGCAGGCGGAAACTCCGCCACAAAGGCCCAGCCGCCGTAGAGCGGATCTGCCGCATCGAAGTTCGGATACCGCGCCAGGATCTGCCGCTTGCCACCGCTGAGAAGCTGCCGCGGCACAAAGCCCTTCGGCAGCAGCTTCGCCACATCCGCCTTCATGATCTGCCCCTCATGCTTCTCCCAGCCCCTGACCACCGGCGCGCCGATAAGGAAACTTTTTTCTCCCGTGATGGTCAGGTTTGAATCCTGCGCCTCAAGCTGGATCGGCTGCGTCAGCTCCGTCACGCTCGCTGGCAGCACAATCGTCGCCGCAGAGCTGTCGCCCGCCTTGCGCGCCGCCCGCACCTGCTCCAGCGCCTGAGAAACCGAGAGGGCAGGGGACACCCGCACCTCCAGGGCATGGGCGGTGGCAAGCGTGGCGGAAAGCGCGAGAAGCAGGTGGCGAAAGGGTGGCATGGTTGCAGAGCGATACGCCAAGCCGCCCGGAGGGCAAATGCGCGTTGTGCTCATGCCTTGTGCTTTCGCTTGAGACTTCCGCTTAGTTTCATTGACGGTCCCAGCTTCGCCTGATAAGAAAAACGACAAATTCGCATGTCAGACACCGCCCCTGCATCGCCACTGGACCAATTCACAGGACGCATTGAGCCCACGAAGGTGTCGCTGCTTTACCAGCTGGGACTCGGATTCGTCGCGTTCGCCATGGTGCTGCTGCCCGTCGTTTATGTGGCGTTTATCGTGGGAATTGGCTGGCTGGTGCTTTGGCATTTGGAGGCTCACGCGGTCGCGGACCATCATACGCAAGGGCGCGCAGGGGCGGTCGTGGTGGCATTCTATTTCGCACCAGCCGTGGTGGGCGGCATTCTCATTCTGTTTCTGCTCAAGCCTCTGTTCTCACGTCCGGCCAAACGACCGCAGGTCTTCAAGCTGGCAAAGGCAGACGAGCCGCTGCTGTTTGAGTTTGTGGCCAGGATTTGCCAGCACGTCGGCGCTCCGGTGCCCAGGGAGATTCGGCTGGATACCCAGGTCAATGCCTCCGCTGGATTCCGCCGCGGCTGGCTCAGTTTTTTCGGCAGTGATCTGGTGCTTGTCATCGGCCTGCCGCTGGTGGCGGGCATGACCACCCGCCAGCTCGCGGGCGTACTGGCGCATGAGTTTGGACACTTTGCTCAGGGTGCCGGCATGCGTCTGAGCTACATCATCCGCAGCGTGAATCTCTGGTTTGCCCGTGTCGTTTTTGAGCGTGATCACTGGGATGAAAAGCTCGCAGACTGGTCGAGTATTGAGGACATTCCGAACTTCGAAGTTCTGCTGGTGAAGCTCCCCCTCAAGCTAGCGCAGGGCGGTGTCTGGGTGGGGCGCAGGCTGCTCTGGTGCCTGATGCATCTCGGGCACGCCATCAGCTGCTTCATGTCCCGCCAGATGGAATTTGATGCCGACAGTTACGAGGCCAAGCTGGCGGGCAGTGAAGAATTTGCGCGTACCGCCGAGCGCCTGCGCCACCTCGGTCTCGGCCACGCGATCGCCATGCACGACGCCGAAGAGACCTACCAGTCCAAGGCGCTTCCGGAGGATCTGCCCGCACTCGTTTCGTGGAGGGAAAAAAATCTGACGGCGGACAATCGCGGAGAAATCGACAAGCTGTCTGCCGAAAACAAAACCAAGTGGTGGGATACTCATCCAGCAGATGCCGACCGGGTGAAAGCCGCCCTTGCATGGCGTGCCCCCGGCATCTTCCACCACGAAGCCCCCGCAGCGGAACTTTTCACCGATTTCTCCGCCACCTCCCGCGCCGTCACACGCCACTTCTTTGAGCACATCCTGGAGATCTCCCTGGAGAAGGTGAGTCTTCGCAATGCTGAGGGCGTCGAGCAGGAGCGGCAAGTGTCCGACACGTTCAAGCAAAACCTCACGGCCTTCTACGACAAGAATTTCCACCCGCTGCGTATCAAGCCCATCGAGCTGGAAGCCAGCGGGGCATGGCGTGAAGCACGGGCTCAGATGCAGGCGCTCAGCAAGACCTATGGCCACCAGCTTGAGCATCTGGAGCGGCAGCAGAACCGGCAGCTCAATCAAATCATCGGGCGCGATCTCATCGCCGCAGGTTTTGTGGTCTCGGAACCCGGGCAGTTTTTCCTGACTTCCGGCTCGAAGAACGGTGCCGATCTGGCCCTGCAGCAGACTCAGCGGGAGCTGCAAAAGGTCTATGGCATGATGAGCGGCTACGAGGGCGGCGGCGCGCGCAGGCTGTCTGCTGCGCTGGGGTGCTGGCGCTCCCGGCAGGCGGATGAGGCTGCTGTGCAAAACTTTGACCGCCTTCTGGCCGCCCAGCGCCTCCTCGCGGGGATGGTGCCCGGCTTGATGCTGACCTCCTGTACCCTCCATTCCTTGCAGGTGATTTTGGGCAATGCCCAGCACCATTCCAATGGCGCGGAGCTGAAGCGCCAGGCTCTCGCCCTGGTCCAGCGCATCGATACCGCCTACAATGAATGCAAAGCCGCGCTGGGCGAGCTGCCGCATCCCTACCTCCCGGACCACCCGCCTGTCTCTCACTCAATGGTCCTGCCTGACAAACTGGAAAACGAATGGGACGGCGCCGCGCAGCAGATCCACGTCTTCACCGAGGTGATTGTCCCGCTGTTTATCCGCATCATGGGAGACCTCTGCGGCCTCGCCTTGGAGGCGGAAAAGGAGGATTACGTGGGCACAGCCAGCCCCGTCCCGGCAGGTGCCGATGCCGCCGCAGCGTAGGGCCGAGGGGCAGGTCTTTAGCCCTTTGCCTCCCCAACTTGGAACTTTAAACCTCAAACTTGGAACTCCCTCCGCGCTCCCCCCTTGCCACACGCCCCCATCTCGCTAGGCTCCGCGCTCCATTTTCGTAACCATGAGCGCCCCTGACACTGCTGCCAAGAACTACAAAGACACCGTCCTCCTGCCGAAGACCGACTTCCCCATGAAGGCGGACCTCGTCGCGCGGGAGCCGCAACGCTTGGCCAAGTGGGAAGAAGGAAAGCTCTACCAGCGCATCGTGGCCCAGTCCAAAGGCTGCCCCACCTACATCCTGCACGACGGCCCTCCGTTTGCGAATGGAGACGTGCACATGGGCACCGCGCTCAACAAGATCCTCAAGGACCTCATCGTGAAGTCGAAGACCATGGCGGGCTTTCACGCGCCCTTCGTGCCCGGCTGGGACTGCCACGGTCTGCCCATCGAGTTCAAAGTGGTAAAATCCGCCGCTGGCCTCACGCCGGTGGAGGTGCGCCAGCGCTCCGAGGCCGAGGCGCGCAAGTACATCGACATCCAGCGCAACAGCTTCAAGCGCCTCGGCGTCTTCGGCGACTGGGACAATCCCTACCTCACGCTCAATCCCGACTACGAGGCCGGCATCCTGCGCACCTTTGGCAAAGCCGTGGAGCAGAAGCTCGTCTATCGCATGAAGCGCCCCGTGCTCTGGAGCTACGGCGCACAGACCGCGCTCGCTGAAGCCGAAGTGGAGTACAAGGAGAAAACCTCGCCTGCGGTGTATGTGAAATTTGCCCTGGTGAATCCGCCGCCTGGTTGCGATGGCGCATCGCTCGTCATCTGGACCACCACGCCCTGGACGCTCCCGGCCAACCTCGCCATCGCCCTGCATCCCACCTTTGACTACATCAGCGGCAGCTTCGCGCATGAGGACGGTCGCGTGGAAAAACTCGTCATCGCCAAATCTCGCGTGGAAGCCTTTGGCGCAGCCACCGGTTTCAAGCTGAACACAGAGCACGCCAGCGAAGAACTCAAAGGCAGTGCGCTCAATGGCTGCGAAGCGCAGCACCCTTTCCTGCCGCGTACCTCCAAGGTCATCAACACCCTCTTCGTCACCGACGACACCGGTACCGGTGCCGTGCACATCGCCCCCGGCCATGGTGCGGACGACTATCAGGCAGGGCGCGAGCACGGCCTCGAAATCCTTTCCCCCGTAGATGCCGACGGCAAATACACCGCCGAGTGCGGCCTGCCCGAGTTCGTGGGCAAGCACGTCTTCCAGAGCAACGACGGCATCATCGAAATCCTCAACGCCAAAGGCGCAATCCTCGGCAACGAGAAATACGTGCATCAGTACCCGCACTGCTGGCGCTCCAAGACGCCCATCATCTTCCGTGCGGTGGAGCAGTTCTTCATCAAGATCGACGACATCCGCGCCAAGGCGCTGTACGAGATCGACAAAGTGCAGTGGCTGCCCGCCTGGGGCCGCAACCGCATCTACGGCACCGTGGAAAGCCGCCCGGACTGGTGCATCAGCCGCCAGCGTACCTGGGGCGTGCCGCTTCCCGTGTTCTACTCCGCCACTGGCGAGATCATCATGCAGCCCGAGGTCATCGGCAAAGTGGCCGCCATCATCGCGCAGCACGGCAGCAATCTGTGGTTTGAAAAAGACGACGCCTGGTGGGCCGCCGAAGTGGGCCTGCCTGCCGGCACCAAGCGTGGCAACGACACGCTCGACGTCTGGATCGACTCCGGTTGCTCGCATGTCTCCGTGCTCGATCAGCACCCCGAACTCCACGCCCCGGCGGACATGTACATCGAGGCCACCGACCAGCATCGCGGCTGGTTCCAGAGCAGCCTCATGATGAGCGTCATCGCCCGTGGCCACGCGCCGTACAAGGCCGTGATCACGCATGGCTTCGTCGTGGACACCAGCGGCAAAAAGATCAGCAAGAGCGACCAGGACAAGGCGGGCAAAAACGCCAAGCCCATGACCGCCGACCACTACTACAACACCTACGGCGCCGACATGGTCCGCCTCTGGGTGGCCAGTGTGGACTACCAAAACGAAGTCCCGTTCTCCGAAGACCTCTTCAAGCAGAACAGCGAAAACTACCGCCGCATCCGCAACACCCTCCGCGTGCTGCTTGGCAATCTCTCTGGTGAAGCACCCGCTTCAGGCACCACGCCCGCCTACACCCTCGTGGACCGCTGGATCCTCGAGCGCCTCCACTCGATCACCAAAGAATGCGTGGACGCGTATGCGCACTACGACTTCCGCAAAGTCTTCAGCGTGATCAACAGCTTCATCACCGGCGACCTCAGCGCCCTTTACATCGACATCACCAAGGACCGCATGTACTGCGATGCCGCCAGCAGCCCCCGCCGCATCGCCACACAGGCCGCCATCCGCGAGATCACCGAGACCCTCTGCCGCCTCCTCGCGCCGATGCTCGCCTACACCGCCGACGAAGCCTGGGAACACCTCGGCCACACCGACAGCGTCCATCTGCAGTCCTTCCCGCAGCCCAATCCCGCCTTCCCCGGCAGCGATGCCACCCTCGCGGTGAATGAGCTGCTCAAAGTCCGTGGCGTCATCCAGCAGGCCATCGAAAAAGCCCGCCAGGAAAAGAAGATCGGCTCCAATCTCGAAGCCACCGTCGCGCTCACGCTTCCCGCCGAAGGCTTCGATCATCCCGTCTTCAACGACACCGCCACCCTCCACGAATTCCTCATCCTCAGCGAACTCAAGATCACCCGCGGCGGCGACCTCAGCGCCATCGTCCAGGAATCCACCCACTGCAAATGCGGCCGCTGCTGGAAGTATCTGCCGGATGTGGGAGCCAACTCCGAGCACCCGACGCTGTGCGGCAGGTGCGTGGAGGCGGTGGGGTGATGGGCAAACGAAAGAATAAATGTACAACAGGACCTACAGACCTTTCTCCCAGACATCAGATAATGGGAGATGGTGTCTGGGAGTGACTTTTCAACGTGCCGAGATAGAGCAGTTGGGGAGAAAGTTTCCAGTGGAGGTGCCATGGTTTAGCCTCAAGGACTTGGTCACCGAACAAGTCGTCTGGACTCGTCAGGGCAATTGGCGGATCGATGACGCGCATGAATTTTTTGTTGCTGATGACGGTTGGTCAATCATTCGATTTCATGGGACTCATACCTATTCGCGCTTGCTGGCTATTTCCCCTGAGGGGAGGGATGCCTTGACGGTTGGTGTGGGCGGTTTCGTCAGACCTTATGTTACAGAACCTCCCATCCAAGGAGGCAAATGGGAACTCTGGATTGACGATCATGTGCGACATACCACGGCGGGCGATATGTGGACCCAAAATGCTCGGTTCCGTTATTTTTCTTGGTCAGGGAAGGCCTACTTTGTTTGTCGCACCGAATGGGCGCGCTACCTCGTGATCGACCTGCATGAAGAGGTCGTTGTAGATGAGTCAGGTGAAGAGGCGCTTTTTGAAGCAATCAAAGCTGAAGATGAAAAATGGGCTCTGCAAATCGTCCAAGAGACAAGGAATTACCAAGGTGAGTTGCAAGCGGCCCTGTCCGCGCGAAGAGACGACGAGACTTGTGAAGTTTCTCGCCATCTGGCCGAGCTTTGGAGAAATGTGTTTACGGCTCTTCTCATTGTGCGGCAGTATAAGATTGCCGCCACAGGCAAGTTTTTAGCAGAGCTGCAATCGCTTTCCTGTTTTGAGTTTGGCAGGTTCATTAAGGTCACTCCCCGAGAAAAGTTTGGTTCCGCCTTCATTGACCTGTTTCGCAGATGTCTTCATTTGGCCATGCTGAGAGTCGGAGTCCGGCCCAAAGGATACGCGCTCATGATATTCAACGAAGTGGGTGACTGGCCGATGTCAGAGCCCCATTTGCTTCATTTGCCTGAATGTGTGGAAAATCGCGAAGCGTTGCTTGCCGCTTTGACGCCAGGCATGACGCCGGATGAAGTGGCGTTTGAAATTGGGGCGCCTGAATACATTCGTGACAACTGGCATGATGAAGTGACGTGCCCACGGAGTGATGATTTTGATTTCGAATGCTGGGATTATGACGGCCTCGATCAAGACCAAGGGGCATTTTCTTGGGCGCTCCTTTGGAGAAAGCCGAAGAAGGCTCTTGCTGATCAAGGAGGCAATCATTCGGCAAGCGATAGTATTGTCGAGCATGCTGAAATTAATAGCGGTGAAAAAGAGTGCCCGCACTGTGATGGAAAAGAGGCTCCGGCTGAACTTGTTTCCATCAATAGGTTTGTTTGGGACGAAGCTTATTGGATGCTGCGGGAAGAGGATGTTCCGATCAGCGTGGCTTGAGAAAGGTTGAGGGCGGTTGGTTAACTCCAGAATAGCTTCCAATAAAAAATGCCCGAATTAGGTTCTGAGGCCTATTGATCTGCCCCCGGAGCTTGAGCCAGTTTCTATGAGAGTCTGACGGTGGCTAACGGCTTGGTTTGGGTGTTGTCTTTGTTCTTGGTTGTTGCGGGAACTGCGTTGCCTTTCGGTTGACGCAGCGTAGCGGAGTCGGCCGAAAGGCAACGCAGCGCGAACTCCGCCGGGGGCTCATACCCCAGAGCTGAATGCAGCCGCTGTTCATTGTAGCTGCGCCGATATTCTTTGCCCAGCACTTTTGCTTCTGCCAATGTGGCAAAGACCTCGCGGTTGAGCAGTTCATCTCTGAGGCGGCTGTTGAAGCTCTCGCTGTAAGCGTTCTGCCATGGGCTGCCCGGCTCGATGTAGAGCGTCTGGAAGCCCTGCTGCGCTATCCACTCCCTCACGGCTTTGGCGATGAACTCCGGACCGTTGTCGCTGCGGATGAACTGCGGCGCACGGCCGCGCTGGGCGATGGCGGCTTCCAGCACCCGCACCACATCTCTGGCATCCATCCGCCGCTCCACTTCCAACGCCACGCTCTCTCGCGTGAACTCGTCGCAGATCGGCAGCCATTTGAGCCTTTTGCCATCCACGGTCTGGTCAAACACGAAGTCATAACTCCACACTTCGTTGATGCGCGTGGCGCTGCGTCGTTGCGTGCTGTTGCCGCCGTGGCCCAGCCTGCGGCGCTTGTGCTGGCGTTGCGGCACTCGCAGCCCCTCCTGCCTCCAGAGGCGGGCCACGCGCTTACCGTTGACCTTCATGCCCTGCCTGCGCAGGTGTGCTGCGGCCATGCGATAACCACGTCGCGGATGCGCCGTGGCATAGCGGCGCAGCTCCGCCACGAGCTTCGCATCCCTCGCCGGGCGCGTGCATGCGTAACGCTGGGTCGAACGTGGCTGGCCAATGACCTGGCAGGCCCGGCGCTGCGACACCTGGAGCTTGCGCTCCAGGTGCGCGACTGCCTCGCGTTTGCGCGCCGGGCTCACCACTTTCCCTCCACCAGTTCCTTGAGCATCGCGTTGTCCAGCGCCTGGTCGGCCACAAGCTTCTTGAGCCTGCTGTTCTCCTGCTCAAGTTCCTTGAGCCGTTTGACGGTGCTTCGATCAGCGCCTCCATACTGCTCCTTCCACCGGTGGTAGGTCGGCACGCTCACTCCAATCTGCCGCGCCGCCTCCTCGGCGGTCTTGCCTCCGGCGATAAGCCCTGCGGCATCGCGCAGCTTCTTGATGATTTCCTCTGCTGTGTGTCTCTTGCGTTTCATGTCGTCTGATGATGCGCTTCGCGCACCTCAGACTCTCATAACACATGGCTCAGCTTTTGGGGAGCAGGTCACTATCCGATAGGCTTTCTCTTCTGTCGTTTCACCTTCTGCCTCCCCAGCCGCCGCTACTTTGGCCTGATGTGACAAATAGCAGTTCGGCCACCCAATCTCTGCGACATTCGGGACTTCAGTGAAACTCGATCCACGCGGGGATGATAAGAATGAGCAATAAAAGGATGATTACCAAGATGCCCCACGACTCCATCCTGCTTTTGATCTCGGGGGTCTGTCGTAGAGTGGTCTGATAGGACTCAGAGAAGATGAAACGTGTCTGCTTTTGAAATAGAAAGCGCAGGATGAAGGCGTGAATCGTGATTCCAACCAGAGATTGGGGGAGGGAGAGAGCATTGGTAATGAGCCAAACCGCAGACAGAATCATCGTCAGCAGGCCAGCTAGTTTCATCAGGCGTATCAAGCCCAGGCCTGCCACGAAGTACATTCCGATCGTGACCCAATCGTACCAAGGAATGACCTCCAGGCCCGGCTCCAGTCCAAACTCCCGCCATTGGATCCGCTGGATCATCCAAGAAAAAAAGAGAGACAAAATGCCCAGCATCAAAAGGACCCACCCCAAGGCCTTCAAGTGCGATTCTGTCCTCAAATGATCATATCGTACGCGGCTGGCATCCGCGTCCGTCACGAGCACTTTCGCTGTGGGTGCTGCATAGGGATTCAAATCCTCCATGGCGCACATGTTGCCGTCACGGTGTGCTTTGCGCCAGCGTTTCATTTTAGAGGCTTATTACCTCACCAAAAACTCCCCCGTAATCTGCTTAACCGACGCAGCACCCGCTTGTCGCATATCAATCTGCAATTCCTTCCGCAGCAGCGTCAGCATGGTTTCCACCCCAGTCTGCCCGAACGCAGCAAGCGCCCAGAGATACGGGCGGCCGATGCAGACGGCGCTGGCGCCCATGGCGAGGGCTTTGAAGAAATCGGTGCCGCGCCGGAAGCCGCCATCCACGAGCACGGGCACCTTGCCATTCACGGCGGCGATGACGTCGGGGAGGCAGTCGATGCTGGCGCGTTTGCTGTCCTCGCTGCGGCCGCCGTGATTGGAGACGATGATGCCGTCCACACCATGTTGCAGTGCGAGTGCGGCATCTTCTTTGGTGACGATGCCTTTGATGAGCAGCTTCATGGATGTGAGCTCTTTGAGGCGCGGGAGAACGTCCCAGGTCATGTTCAGCGGCAGCTGGGTGGTGACCTTGGAGAGATCAAGTCCGGCAAACATGGGCCTGCGGCTGGCCACGGCGTTGTAGGTGAAGCCGCCGATGTGGCAGTCCGTGCACTTCACGGGTGCGGAGCGGCGCACTTTGAAAAGCGTGTCTCGCAGCGCGCCGTTTTGCGAATCGACCGTGAGCACCATCACCGGGCAGCCAGCGTTTTCGGCGCGCTTCACCACGGCGCGGGTCACGTTCCAATCATCCGTGGGATAAAGCTGAAACCACGCCGGGCGCTCCATGACCTTGTTCACACCCTCGATGCTGGTGGAAGAGTGCGTGGAGACGATGAAGTTGTGCTTCTGCGCCGATGCCGCGCGTGCCGTGACAAGCTCCGCCTCCGGATGAAATGCACGCTGGCTGCCCACCGGCGCGAGCATGATGGGTGTCTCCCACACTTCGCCGAAGAGTTTCACGGACGTGTCCACCTTCGACACATCCACGAGCCTTCGCGTGTGCAGCTGGTAGCGGCCAAAGGCATCGCGATTGGCCTTCAGCGTGGAGTCATCAGTCACACCCGTGGCGATGTAGGCGTAGTGCCATGGCGGCAGGTTCTTGCGCGCCACGGCTTCAAATTCGAGCACGTTGACCGCCTGATCCGCCGCGGTGATGAGTTCCTCTTCGGCAGGAGAGCTCGCACCCAAAAGACTGCCGAGGCCGATGCCGCCCGCGAGAGCCGGACTGCTCGCAAGCATCTGCAAAAAGCGACGACGGCCGTGCTCGTGTGTGACCATAAGGAAGGAGAGAGTGGCTGCCAGTCGTCTGGTCGAGAGGGGCTGTCAATCACATCCCGTGAGACATGGCACAGGGGATCACACGCTACAGAGGACATGCTTGCCGTCTGCGGAGCCTTCAGGTAAAAGAAGGCGAGTCATGCAATCACGCGCTGCTGTCATTTCATTGGTCCTTGGCTGGACTGCCCTCGTCCAACTCCACGCCGCTGACAGCCCTAACCCGATAGACAAGATGGACGCTCTCATTGAAGCCATGATGAGCAAAGCGAAGGTGACCGGCTTGTCCCTGGCGATCCTTCATGATGGCAAGATCGTCAAAGCAAAGGGCTATGGCATGGCGGACAAAGACAGCCACAAACCGGTGACGGCAGACACGCTGTTTCAAGCCGCCTCCATCAGCAAGCCAGTCGCCGCGCTGGGCGCATTGCGGCTGGTCGAGCAGAAGGTGCTGTCTCTGGATGCGGATGTGAACACGGTGCTGAAAAAATGGAAGGTTCCGGAGAATGAATTCACGAAGGAAAAGAAGGTCACGCTGCGGGGCATCCTCAGTCACAGCGCAGGGATCAATGGGGATCACTTTGACGGCTATGAAGACGGGAAGCCGGTGCCTGAACTCATGGAAGTGCTGAATGGAAAGAAGCCCGCCAACTCACCGCCGATCCGCGTGGGGTGCGTGCCGGGCAGCGAGTGGCGCTATTCCGGAGGCGGCTATGTCGTGCTGCAGCAGATGATGCTCGACACCACGCAGAAACCCTTCCCATCATTCATGGCCGAGACAGTGCTCGGACCACTGGGCATGACGAGCAGCACCTATGAGCAGCCGTTGCCTGCCGCCAAAGCCGCGTTGGCCGCGACGGGCCATTATGCCGATGGCACGGCGGTGAATGGCCGGTGGCATATCTATCCTGAGATGGCCGCCGCCGGATTGTGGACCACGGCCACGGATCTGGCGCGTTTTGTCTTGGGGGTGAACCAGGCTTTCGCTGGAGAATCCCAGAGCGTGATCTCAAAAGCAACGGCCAGGCAGATGCTGACGGTGCAGAGGGACGACGACGGCCTGGGTCTGTTCCTCGCTGGCAAAGGCGAGATTTTGCAGTTCTACCATACCGGGCGCAACGAAGGCTTTGACGCGTATGTCATCGGCTGCACCTACAAAGCTCAAGGCATTGCGATCCTGATCAATGCCAATGACAGCTCGGGTCTGCTGGGTGATCTAGCGCGAGAGATTGCGGTGATGTATGGTTGGTAGAGAGCTGAGGCTGGCATCCGCTTCACGCACAGCGGATTTTGTTGTGGAGCCAGAGGCAGTCGGTTCTCCGCCTATCAAACACTTCCATCTGCATCCCCACGCATTCTGCTCGACCACCGGCCTTTCGCTCTCCAAGTTCACGGCCCCAAATATGGCATCTGATACTCGCGACATTTTTCTCGGCACCGACTCCGGCGCCACCACTTCAAAGACCGGCGGCGTGTATGCCAATGGTGAACCGATCTCCACGCATCTGCGTCAGAGCTCGACGAATTCACAAGCCGGCACGGCTGCCGTGGTGGCCGGCTGGGTGGAGGGTGCGGAAGGGTTCCTGAAGGACCATGGTATTTCCTGGGATCGCGTGGCCGCTGCGGGACTGGCGCTTCCCGGACCTTACCAGCGCTACGGGGTGCTGGAGAAATCCTCCAATCTGCCAGACAGTTTCACCGGCTGGAATTTCCACGCCGACTACTCCGCGGCCATCGCCAAGGCCGCAGGCCGCGAGATCCCGCTCTATGCCGGAAATGATGGCGACTTCGGCGGTGTGGGCGAGGCCGCGCGCGTGCGTGGTGCCACCAAGGCCACCGTGCTGCTGCTGGCTCCCGGCTCCGGTCTGGGCGCGGCTTACATTGATGCCAATGGCCTGCCGCTGAGCGGGGATCACCTCGCTGGCATGGAGGGCGGTCACATGCCCATCCCGCGTCATCTGCTGGGCCACGGCCTGGATGAAGTGCCCGCGTTCCGCTGCGGCTGCGGCCGTGACTGGGGTTGCATTGAGGCCTACTCCACCATCTCCGGGCTGACGCAGTTTCTGGAATTCTTCCTGCCGAAGCACCCGGAACACGAACTGGCCACCAGCGATGAAACGCCACGGAGCAAAGGCTTCTCCCTGCGCGGTCGTGCTCAGAAGGGCGATCCGCTCGCGCTGAAGATCTTCGACATTCAGGCCCGCGCGCTCGGCATTCATGTGGCCAATCTCTGCATGGCGCTTGATCCCGGCATCGTCGTCATCGGCGGCGGCTTGGTGGACCCGGACAGCACCACGCCTGAATTCCGCGAGCGCTACCTCGGCGGCATCCGCGCCGCAGCCCAGCCCTACCTTTTCCCCAAACAGCGCGCCGAACTCCAGATCGTGCCCGCCACGCTGGGAGAGCTTTCTCAGTCCATCGGTGCCGCCCTTGTGGCGCTTTATTCCTCCAAGGCCTGAAGCACGCATCAAGGATGGCCACCGAGATCGAGCGCAAGTTCCTCCTCAAGCAGCCCGCCCTGTGGCAGCCCACCGGGCCGGGCCGCCGCATGGCGCAGGGGTATCTCTCACGCGATCCCGACCGCACTGTGCGCGTGCGTGTGGTGGGCGATGAAGCCTTCATGACGGTGAAGAGCCGCCGCACCGGCATCTCACGCACCGAGATCGAGTTTCCCATCGCTCTGGAAAACGCCCGCGATTTGCTGGAGCTCTGCCACCAGCCGCTGATCGACAAAACACGTCATGAGGTAATGCACGCTGGCATGCTGTGGGAAGTCGATGTGTTTCATGGAGCGAACGAGGGTCTCATCGTGGCGGAGATCGAACTGCCCGCTGAAGACACACCCATTGAGCTACCGGAGTGGATCGGCGAGGAGGTCTCGCATGATATGCGGTACACGAATTCGCGATTGTCGGCTACGCCGTTCAGTGAATGGGCAAAGCCATAGCCCGGTCTTTTCGGGGCACGGTCGGCTGCGGCGTTTGCAAGACGGGTTTAAGCGGCTGCGTTATGCGCGGTCTATGCATTCTCTAAATCTGTCTGTGATCGCGCGATTGCTTCTCGTTGGTTTCACGCTGGTCGTGGCTGCGTGCAGCTCCTGTGTCGTTCCTGCTGCTGTCCGGCAGAAGGCACAAACCTTCAGTGTGCAAACGGTGAATGGTTTTCCCTCCGCCAGCCACGTGTCTTATCTCGGGCGTTCGCAGCAGTGGGCCAATGCTTTTGGCCCCTTGGGGATGGTCGTAGGCGGGGTGTCCGCCATGAAACCCGAGGCGAAGCTGTTTAGCGCGATGCAGGCGCTGAAGCCCGGGCCTGCAAGTCTGATCGAGGATCAGGTGGCTCACGAGCTCTCCGCCATCGGCATGCGGCGCGTGGCTTCAGGCGAAGATGTCGTCGTTCGCATCGGCTCCGCCTATGACCGCATCATGTTCAGTGAAGCCGCACCGGGAACTGGCAAAAGTGGCTTTCAGATGGTCATGCAGCTGACCGTTGTTTTTGTGGACCGCAGCGGCAGGGAAGTTTGGAGAGGACGCACCGGCGGTGTCTCCATTGTGCCCTGGCCTTCCTTGCAGGAAATGCTGACCTCGCCAGCCACGCTTCAACGGATGACTCGGGAGGCCGCAGCCTGGAGTGGCAAACGGCTCGCGGGTGTTTCACCGTCAAACATCAGCGCCATTCTCCTGCAGGAACGCGCCGCGCACTGAGGAGTGGGGTGAAGCATCTGCCGAGAGGCCGGCCAAACGTGCTTCTCAGGCGAGAAAGCTTTCCAGCTGCGCCTTCGCCAGCAACCCCTCGCGCCACGCGGAGGGAATCGCCTCAATGCCATGCGCGGCGCCGAGCAGCATGCCTAGCGCGAGAGCGCGGGCGCAGTTGTCGCCGCCGGCCATGGCGTTTTCGAGAGTGGCTTGGGCAAAGTCATTTCCGTGATGGCGCACGAGCCACAGCGTGGCTGGCAGGGCCTGCGGGATGGGGCAGGCGCGGCCGAGTTTGCCGATGGCATCCGTGGCCGGGGCAGCCTCAGCGGCTTGCAGGGTCCACGCAGGCGCGGTTTCGCGGATGACGCTTTGCAGTTCACCGCCGTGCAGCAGGCGATACGTGGCCCGGGCGAGAAATTCGGCGCACTCGGTCGCCGCTGGGGAGCGATGCGTGAGCAGCGTCTGCTCCACCGCTGCCGTCACGGCCTCAGACTCCGGCTTGTGGGCAAAGAAAGCCATCAGTGGCGCGATGCGTGCGGGGCCTGCGAGTTCGTCGGAGGGCGCGCCGCTGGTGGCGGGCGTGGCACCGGCTTGCAGATTCGCCAGCGTGCCTTTGGTGGCCTTGTCCACGTAGTCATCGTAGGCGAGCCACATGGACTGCCAGTCGGCGAGGAAAGCGGCGGCATCCCAGCGCTTTTCACGTTGCAGGAATGCGAGCAGGCGCAGCGCCTGATCTCCCACATGCCCCTGCGCGCCCGCTTGTTTGCGCGGATGGTAGGACTCTGCACCGGGGGCAAGATAGCCGGAGACTCGTCCATGTTTTTTCACGATCAGATCGGGATCATAGATCCAATGCACGCCCAGAGAGATGGATTCAGCGATGAAGCTGCCCTGCAGCATGCCGGCGAGGCGGGAGGAGAAATCGGGAGTCATGGCGGGCACCTAGCGCCTGCCGTGGCCGCTGGCAAGAAGCGGTCTGAACTCTGAGCCTGCATACAGGCAAAACCCTCGTTGGAAATCGCGCCAATGCTGATTAGAACTGGAGTGCATGAAAGCGCTTTTCGTTCCTCTCGGTCTTCTGTGCGTGGTCTCTCTCGGCTGGCTGTTCAATCTCGCCGGAGCCGGGGCTGCTCCTGCCTCCATGCCTGTCGCGCCTCTCATACCCTTTGCGGCAGGCGGCACTTGGATTGATCTCACGCATGAGTTTGCCGCGGACACGCTCTACTGGCCCACGGCGCAGCGCTTCCAGCTGGAGGTGGAATCCCGCGCCATGACGCCCAAGGGGTACTTCTATGCCGCCAATCGCTACCGGGCCTCCGAGCACGGCGGCACGCACATCGATGCTCCCATTCACTTTGCCGAGAAGGGAAAGACGGTGGATCAACTCCCCATCGATCAACTGCTCGGCGCTGCGGTCGTGGTGGACGTCTCCGCCCAAGCCGCAGCCACTGCAGACTATCAGGTGAGCGTGGCGGATTTTGAGGCATGGGAAAAGGCCCACGGTCAGCTGCCCCAGGGCATCATTGTCCTGCTGCGCACCGGCTATGCCAAGCGCTGGCCGGACCCGAAAACCTACCTGGGCACCGAGATGCGGGGTGCGGAGGCCGTGCCACAGCTTCACTTTCCCGGCCTGCATCCAGACGCCGCACGCTGGCTGGTGGCGCAGCGCTCCATCAAGGCCATCGGCCTCGACACCGCCAGCATCGACTACGGCCAGTCCTCCCTGTTTGAGAGTCACCGCATCCTGCTGGAAAAAAACATCCCCGCCTTTGAAAACGTGGGAGACATGAGCCAGCTCCCCGCCACCGGCCTTTACATCATCGCGCTGCCCATGAAGATCAAAGAAGGCAGCGGCGGCCCCTTGCGCATCGTGGCCTGGATGCCGGGCAAGCGGTAAATCATCCTCACACTCATCTCCTTCCTCAAAATTCCCATGACACTCCGCGAAACTGAAAGCATCGAACTCTCCACTCCCACCGGTCCTATGCGTGCGCTGGTGCTGCGTCCAGCAGGCGAGGGGCGTTTTCCTGGGCTGCTGTTTCATTCCGAAATCTTCCAGAACACGGGGCCCATCTGCCGCACCGCCGCTTATCTGGCCGGGCATGGCTTCATCGTCGTGCTGCCGGAGATCTATCATGAATACCTGCCCGCTGGCACCGTGCTGGCCTATGACCAGGCAGGCTCGGATGTGGGCAACAAGCTCAAGACTGAAAAACCCGTGGCCGCCTACGATTCCGACAACCGCGCCGTGCTCGACTACCTCAAGGCGCACCCGGACTGCACGGGTCGTCTCGGGTCCTTCGGCCCCTGCATCGGCGGTCACCTGACCTATCGCGCCGCCTTGCAGCCGGATGTCGCTGCTGCTGCCTGCTTTTACCCCACCGATCTCCACAAACGCAGCCTCGGCGCTGGGATGAACGACGACTCGCTGGCCCGTGCGGCTGACATCAAGGGAGAGCTCATGCTCGTCTTTGGTCGTCAGGATCCGCATGTGCCCGCTGAAGGACGTGCCATGATCTACCAGACCCTCACATCAGCGGGAGTGAAGTTTACCTGGCATGAGTTCAATGCCGCCCACGCCTTCCTGCGCGATGAAGGCCTGCGCTACGATGCCGAACTCGCCCGCCAGGCGCTGGGCATGACGGTGGACTTTTTCCGCCGCTGCCTGTGCGAGTAGGCTAGAGCATTTTAAATAATTATATAGCCATAGCGGCGATGACTTGCTATGAAGGCACATGGCCACACTCTCCCTTGATTTGCGTGAACGCATCCTGAGTTCTTATGACAAAGGCGAAGGCAGCCGCGATGAGATTGCGCACCGCTTTCAGGTCTCCCTTGGCATGGTCAAAAAGCTCCTGCAG
>NZ_JBGAGS010000032.1:0-79521 GCF_044226605.1 Prosthecobacter sp.
AGCGTCTGTCGTGCAACAAGGGCCCGAGAAAGTGTCGTCGCACCAATTCCGCTTCCTCCGGGGTCCAGTCCCGATACGATTTGTTTAAAATCTCCTTCGGATAGCCTGCGCCCGGTAGGTTCATGAGTGACAGTATCATCATCAGGGTTCCATTTCAAGTCTGCAAGGCGCACGTTCTCCAGCGGGGAAACGGGGGTGGAGTGCAAATATCTGACAAAATGGAAGTTTGCCCGGTGAACCAGAGTCTCTGCAAAGCGGAGCAACTTCGAGTGGTTTGTCAATGATTGCCTGACCCCATTTACCCTTCAGAAGCCGCATGCCTGTTTTGATTTCATTTTTTTAAGTCAAGCATGTGGCTCCATTCCTCCAGCAGGCCCACGCGCAAAGATTCATCCTGCAATCCCCACACAATCTTGCCGATTATTTCAGAATCCAGATAAAACTCAATTTCCACTCCATGCTCGATGGAGAACCGCTCCAGCATATGAACGAGTGCGGTCACTTCCTCGAATTGTGCTTTATCAAGTTCATATGGCAGGGGAGGTCCTTGGATCGCTGAATAAAGGTCCAAATATCCTGCCAGTTGGTTTGATTCATTAAAGTCGTCAGTCGCCGCGTCTCCATCCACGGGTGGTTTATTGCCCACAGGGTCCGAGCCAAAGAGAACTGGCGGTGAGATGATCCATCTACGCGATTGCGCCAAATGCTGAAGCGCACGCTCGAGTTTGAGTTTGAACATTTGAGGATCATTGGTAAGCGCAACAAATGAAAGCTGCTGAATGGGATGATCCTCACCGGAAGCACTGGAAACATTCATTTTTGTGGAGGCGGGGGGCGCAGGGGCAAGGTAATTGGCGGGGTAGGCGGGGGTGGATTTGTTGGATCTAGATATAAGGGAAGCTGCGAGCCTATACCCCCTGGATTGTATCGAAACCCTCTTGGTCTATGCGCATCAAGATGTCGAGAATATGGCAAAGGTGCATTTAGTGGCAAGCCTTGAACATGATGAATGGTGATAATTTGCCCCCTGAGCCCTGCATCTTCTGGATGATGCTGGATCCATGCGTCGTCTACAATAGGAACACGATTGTTTCGAATTGAATTACGATTGGCCGTGCTGAGAAGGTCCTGATAACCTAGAGAATCCCATAATTTCATTGTGTCCTTCCAGTCTTGCGGATTATTGCGTTTCACACCTCTGCGTGTGGTATTGCTTTTTTTCTTTTTTGCATCGCCCGGAGGCAGGCTTCCGGTGGTCGGATCGGCTTTATTCGTTGTGCCTAGCTGATCCTTATTGCCACTCTTAGATGGCTGCTCCGGGCTGGGGGGAGGAGGCGGTCGTGTTCCGCCGCCATTGCCGCCATTCATCGGCTGGAGTGGGGATGCGTCCTGGCCGGCGGGCACTGCGGCGGGTTCACCTGCGCCGCCTCCGCCTCCTGGCGGCTGCTCGCCGGAGGAGGGCCTTTGCAAAATGGCCCGCTCTGTTTCCAGCGCCTGGGCTTTGACCGGGTCCAGCCCTTGCGGCCGGTTCTGCTGCTCGGTTTCCAGGTTGGCCACTTGCACGTTGGCCTGCAATTTTTCAGCCTGGTCGAGCTCGTGCTGCTCCTCCGCACTCAGCGGCGCGTCTTTGGCCTTGGTCTTGAGGCGGTCGATGGTTTGGAGCGCTTTGCCACCATCCTTTTCCCAGGCTTCGCGTGCGGCCCTGGCTGTTTCAGTGGTATGTACTGGTATTCAATCCTGTGCAGAAGGCATCCGAGCGGTCGCCTGCTCGGGGATCTGCATGCCTTCCGCTCTTTCCAAGGCGACCTTTTCCTTGTGGTTCTGGCCTTTCGGAAGGGAAGCTGTGAGGATTTTTTATCGGTCGCTGACTGAGCGAGACGCAGACGGCTTCAAAGCCGCCTTGCGGGAGTGGCGCAGCAGTTCGTGCAAATGGGTGTCCAGATGGCTTTCGGGTGTGTCCTTCAAGTTGTTCCGCAGTTTCCTGAGCTGGCCTTTAAAGGCTTCCCACATGTCTCGCAGCACGCCGGGCTGCTTGAGCAGGTGGGGCGACTTTTCCGCCTGGTGGGCAAACCATTCGTGCGCCAGTGCGTTGCGGTCATCCTTGAGGTGCTGGTAGCCTTCCTGGCTGGCGATGCTGTCGAGTTCTTTCTGCGGAATGCGTTGCGTCAATCCCTCCCAATGTTTCTGGGCCTTGCTGTCCTTGGAGCCGAGGAGGGTTTGCAATCCATCGTGCCCCACACGCTCGTGGAGGATGACGCGGCTCAGCGCATCATGCGGTGTTTCACCATGCCGCATCTCCACATTGCCGGCGATGATGGCGCTGTGGCCGGTTTTCGGATCGTGGAAGCCTTCGGCGTTCTGCAGGCCAGCCAGATCTTCCTTCGAAAACGGGTGCTGCTTGGCGTAGTCGGAATTTAGGAGGTCTTCGACGCTGTGGAAGACGTGGGTCTTGTCGTGGAGAAGACCGGGGACACGTTGATTAAGCGTGTCCACAGTCTGCGCTGTCGCGCCAGCTAGCTGTTTTGAGTCGCTGCCGAAGTGGCCGGCGAGTTTGCGGCCGCTACCTCCGTCTCCGGTTCCTTTATTTGCTCCACCAGCATCGGCACCCTCGGGCTGCGAGTAAAAGAGTTGTTTGTTCTTTCCACGTAGTCTGAATAGCTCATCGCCAAGTACATCAGCTTCTCCTCGTCCTTGTCCACGAGATTCCTCATGCAACTGATGTCCCAAGCGACCGCCCCCAGGGGCTTCCACGAGTAACGCATGTCGTGCAATAAGGGCCCGAGAAAGTGTCGTCGTACCAATTCCGCTTCCTCCGGGGTCCAGTCCCGATACGATTTGTTTAAAATCTCCTTCGGATAGCCTGCGCCCGGTAGGTTCATGAGTGACAGTATCATCATCAGGGTTCCATTTCAAGTCTGCAAGGCGTACGTTCTCCAGCGCAGAAACGGGGGCGGGGTGCAAATATCTGACAAAATGGAAGTTTGCCCGGTGAACCAGAGCCTCTGCAAAGCGGAACAACTTCGATTGATATATCGATTTATTCGCACCCTGACCCCATTTACCCGGGAAAAAGCGGCATTCTCCTTCGTATTCATGTCGCATGACCCCATTTACTTGCCGTTACTCCACAATGACAGCGCGCACGAAGCTGCTGCCGGCGTATTCCCACGGATAGTTGCGCAAAAATTCCTCTCCATCCTTCGGAAAGTAAAGGCGTCCAATCCCGCAGATACCACTGTATTCCACCATTTCCTGCGTCTTGGGGTCGTCGCAGACGGCATGGCCGTTGTGGTCCAAAGTCCATGTGCAACAAAGTGTCCCGTGAGGATTTTTATGGTAACTTCGAATTTCTACTTTCATATCAAGAGTTGATTATTGGCCGATGTCGTGAAAGGGAACTGGATCAACGCGATGCTTCTCTGGTGGCAGGTGGGCGTTGATTTCATCCAGGGTGAAGTTGCCATACCTTCCCCGGGCCAGCAAGGCCTTGGCACGGGCGAGGAGGCCGTCGATGGCTTCTGGTTCCAGGTGATCTTTCAATGATTGCCTGAGTGACTTTTCATTGTCGAGCATTCGATGAAGGCGCTCTTGGTTAAGGGGAGAAATGGGCTGACCCTCACGCGGACCCAGAAAGCGCTTTTTCACGACTCCCGTGTTCGCTGGGAGGACGTGGCCATTGTCCACAAGGGAGACCCCCGCAATCCTGTTCCCGTTAAGATGCAGCATATAGTTGCCCTCATGTCGGTCACCGTGCATTAGGAGATCGTCCATAAGTTGCCAGTCATGAGCGGCGTCATCGGGGAGTTCTTTTGGAAAGCGGTTCTTAGCGTCGATCTTAACATTGTGAGGGGGCGAAATGGCGCTTCGTCCATCCACAACATTGTCGCCCCCCTTGAAAAGCTGCGCGGAACCGGGCTGTCCCTCGTGGGTGATCATGGTCGTGGCTGGCACGAGATCAATGCCCAGAATCTGGGCAATCTTTGAAGCAGCTACTTCACGATGGCCGGTGGTTTCAGGACTGATCCCTGCACGGATCTTCTTTTTCTCCTGACCGTCTCTGGGCTTGTGTACTACCTCCAGACCATCGTCTGCTTTCAGGTGATCAACTGCATTGACATGCTTTCCGCTAATCTCTTCTCCCTTTCGAAAAGATTTTTCGTCTGCAGCTTTTTGTATTCGTGTTCGTGTTGCATCCACCCCGGTTTCGGGATGCAGCAGCGGAGCTTCTCGGGCTTTTAGTTCAGCCTGCGCTTCCGCATCCCGTGGCTCCGCACGCTTGCGTTCGTACTTGTCTCGATGCTCTTGATGTCGTACCGGATCCACCGCTGCTGGGTCGAAAGCTGCCGGATCAGGCGACATTGGCTTTGGCGAAGGCGGCTTTGAAGGATCAGCCGGAGTGTCGAGCTTCTTTGTGGTGTCCAAAAAAACGTTTCCGTTTCTCCCTGAATCATCAGAGCGCAAAGTTCCACCACCCGGAGTCGGCCTTGCGAGGGTGGCCTGCGCTTCCGCAAGCTTTTGGGCTGTCTTGTCATGGATTTTTTCGCCACGTTTCTCCAATGCGGCTTTCTGTTCGAGGATATTGGCCTCTGTTTTCCTGGCCATCGTCTTCTCGGCGGTGTCCAGCTCTCGCTGCTGATCCGGAGTCAGCGGAACGTCCTGCGCCTTGAGCCTCTCAACGGTCTTTTGAGCTTGGCCGAATTCCTTAAACGTGGGCACGGGAGTATCCTTCTGGCCTGCGCCTGCAGGTGCTGCGTCTTGATCTTGAGGTCTGCTATTCTTCGACGGCTGCCCTTCGGAGGGAGACGGTGGTGGTGGCAGCGGCGGTGATTCCCCGCCGCCCTTGCCGCCATTTCCGGCGCCGCCATTCATCGGCTGGGGCGGGGATGCGTCCTGGCCGGCGGGCACTGCGGCGGGTTCACCTGCGCCGCCTCCGCCTCCTGGGGGCTGCTCGCCAGAGGCGGACTTCTGCAAAATGGCCCGCTCTGTTTCAAGCGCCTGGGCTTTGACCGGGTCCAGCCCTTGCGGCCGGTTCTGCTGCTCGGTTTCCAGGTTGGCCACTCGCACGTTGGCCTGCAATTTTTCAGCCTGGTTGAGCTCGTGCTGCTCCTCCGCACTCAGCGGCGCTTCTTTGGCCTTGGTCTTGAGGCGGTCGATGGTTTGGAGCGCTTTGCCACCATCCTTTTCCCAGGCTTCGCGTGCGGCCCTTGCTGTTTTAGTGGTATGTACTGGTATTCCATCCTGTGCAGAAGGCGTGCGAGCCGCCGCTTGCTCGGGGATCTGCATGCCTCCTTGCTCAAGCTTATGACGTTCCTCAAAGGTCTGGCCACCCGGAGGATCCGCTTTGCCGTTGGGGCCGTAATTTGCGCCAGGGGAGACATTGTTTGCCCCTGATTGGTTCTGGAGCTTGTCCTTGACCTTCTGGCCGGCAAATCCCGCACCATGCTGCAGCGGCTTGAGGCCGAGGGAGGTGGCGTAATCTGCGATGACGGCCTTCTTGTGATCCTCAAAATCGGCGTCGGGGTTTTCGATGGTATTTTGTGCCACGGTACCGCCGATGTCTGCGGCCACTCCGGCACCCCGGCGGACCCATTTTCCCACACGGCCGCCTTTGGTGGCGCTGCCCATGCCGGGCACGAAATGGCCCACGACGGCGCCGTTCGCGCCTTTCATGTCCTCGCTCCAGTCGGAGCCAGTGGCATTGTTGAGGACGCGGACGATCGGGTCGTTTTTGAGGCTGTTTTCCTGCTCCTCCTCCGTCTGCGCGCGCTGCGGGGTTTTCTTGAGGTTGTGCTTCAGCTCATCCCAGCGCTCTTCATTGCCGGTGCGGATGTAGTCCAGAATCTTGGCGCGGTTCTCCGGGTGGGCGAGCGTGTAGTCCTGCGTGTGGGAGAGGTGCTTTTTTCCCTCGGGCGTGGTGGGGTCGGCAGGGCCCTGAACTGCGTCAAACCATTGCTGGCGCTGCGGATTGAAACTGGCGGAGAGTGCGTCGATCCACTTCTCCTGCTCCTCGCCCGGGGCCAGGGGGAAGTTGCCGTTGCGGATGTCCTGATGGATGGCCGCGAGGGCGTCGTCGATCTTTTTCTCCGCGGTGGGCTGGGCGAGGCGCTGCGCGGTGTCCTTGGCATTCCGCGCCTGGAAGGCGCTCTGCGCCGCCATGTTGCCGGCGGGCCAGCGCGGATTGCCCTCTCCATCGAAGAAGGAAAGGTCTGCGGCAGCGGCCACATGGGTGGTGGCTTCGCTTTTGGCGGCTTCTTTGACCATGTCCACGCCTTCACCGGCGGTGTCCTTCAGGGTCTTGAGCTCGGCCACGCGGTCGCGCAGCTGCTGGGCGGTCTCGCGGAACTTGCGATGGTCCTCACCCGAGAAGCCCGGCTGGGAGGAGAGCTGCGCGTAATGCTCCTGCAGCAGTGTGTCCACGGCGGCCTCGCGCTCTGCGTGGGGCAGATTCCGGATGTCGGAGTGCTGGTCCAGCGTCTCGTAGTCCTCGCGCGTCCACGTGCCGGTGGGAATGTGCGCGGCACCACCGCCCTGAAGGGGAATGCGCAGCAGGCCCGCGGGGCCGTCCTTCGGTTCGCGACCGGGGGAGACAGCGCCGGGCTTGCCCCATTCGGGATTACCTCCAGGGATCTCGCCGAGCGCGCGGCGCCGGAGCTCTTCCATGCGTTCGGGTGTGGTCAGCAGGTTGTTCTCCGCACGCCCGCTGGTTTGATCGAAGTATTGGTTGATGGCATAGGCGCGCTGCTCCGGCGTGCCCGAATGCAGCCATGAGCCCATGTCCTTGTTCTGCGGCTGAAGCCCCCAGTCATTCAGTGCCTCCGAAGCGCCGTGAAGTGTGGCGTTGTGCTCCAGCACATGGTTGAAGTGGCCATTGAGCGCCAGCGCCTGCTGAAAGGAAATCCGGCCTGCCTCCATCTGCTGCCTGATGCCCGCCGGGGAGAGGCCCAGCTTGTCCAGCGCGGCGGCCCGCTCCTCCGGGGTGCGGGCGGTGCTGGACGCCTGCTGTCCTGCCTGGCTGAGCGCGCCGAACTCCTCCGTCGTCGCGCGCCGGCCATTGCCAAAGTAAACGGGCAGCCCATCGCTGGCGCGCGGCTTTGCCCCCGGGCGTCCAGGAGGCACGGCGATGTTTTGCAGCATCTGCCGCGTGTCCTCGCTGAGAGTGCCACCCGGTGCCTGCACGGTGAGCGAGTGCTGCTTTGGGTCATAGGTGGCGGTGGGCGTGCCACTGGCATTGCCTTTCGAGCGCAGGTCAAACGTGCCGTCTGGCTGGGGGTGCAGTTGGACGTGATTCACATCCGCAATGCCCATGCTTTTCATGAAGAGTTCGCGTGCGGCGACGGCATCCGATCCTTTGGCCTTGACGCCGCTGCCAGGGGTGCCGCCGGTCGCGGCATCCAGCAGGCTCATGGGGGTGCCGGGAGCGGCCTTGCTGAGCTTTTCCTGAAGCTGGCTCGCGACTTCAGAGGGTGGCGGCAGTGCGTTGGCCGCTGTGGAGGCTCCTGGTTGCGGGGCAGGGGGCGCGCTCTGGCTCTGGCCCTGCGGCGTTGGAGCTGGCTGCGCTGGAGAAGACTGCCCTTTCTGCCCTGGAGGTGGCGCAGCGGCCTGCGCCACCGCGTTTGTCGCTGCAGATGCTACCTGCTGATTTGCGGGAGGCGGGTTTGCCTGTGGTCTCACGGCCGCGCGCACTGCCGCGTTCACTCCCGTGGAGGCTGTCTGCTGGTTGGTAGGAGCCGCGCTGTTCTGCGGCACCACTGCAGGCTGCGCTGCCGGTGCCCGTTGATTTAAAAGGTCGCCGCCAGCGGGCAGGCTCTGCGGGTCGGCGGCGTCCAGACGGTGGAAGAGGCTGGCATTGGTCGCTGAATTCTTGCCTGGGAAATCCGGCGCCTGCCCTTCGCCGTGACGTTTGACCAGGGCTGCCTGCTGGGCAAAAGATGCCAGGGTAGGGGAGCCGGTGCGCTGAAAAAGGGTGGTGGTTTGTGGTGTTGCGCTGCCTGGAAAATCCAGCGGCTGCCCCTCGCCCGTGGCTTCGCCGTGACGTTTGACCAGGGCTGCCTGCCGGGCAAAAGATTCCAAAGTGGGGGAGCCCGTGCGCTGAAATAGGGTGGTAGGTTGTGGTATTGGGTTGCCTGAAGAAGCAGCAGCGGCACTCTGCTGGCCGCCCGAGCGGGCGCGGTGGCGGTCGAGCATTTCCTCCAGCGAGAAAGACGGCGCGGCGGCCTGCGGCTCGTACGACCGCACGGAGCGCAGCGGCACCGGCGCGGCCTGCGCAGCTTGCGGCTTTGGCTCCGACTGCGGCAGCGGCATCTTCAGCGGCGGCCTCACCGTTGCGGCGGCAGGACCGAGCGGCTGGCTGCGCGGCAGAGTCGCATTCGGCTGCACCAGATTTATCCGCTGCTGATTCTGCTCCTGCGGCAGCGGAGCCTGAGGCTGAGGCTGAGGGATCGCAGGTTTCGGCGGTGGCGGTGGCTGGGGAAGCTGAGGCTGCGCGATGCCAGGGGGAAGCTTGCGCGGCGGGGCACCGAGAGCAGGCGGGGCGGTCTCGGAGGCGCGCTGGTGGGCGGCGCTCTTCTGCCGGAGGATCATCTGGGCGATGGCGGAGGGCGGTGGACGGCGGGGGCGAAGGTAGGAAGACATGGCGGATGCGTGGCCGCAGCGCGGCGGTGGCACCTTCCGAGTTCTTCACAGCGTCCGGTTCTGGCTTTCACGTCTTGGGCCGAGGCGGAGGAACGCAACCGAAAAAACCAGTGAATACCATTTCATGCTATAATAGTCCGCGGTCGGCCTGCGGTGAAAAAAACGCGGGCCGTACACCTGCACGCCCCATGACCACAAAAAAATCGGCGCAATCGCATGCGCCGGGAAAGAGAGAAGAGATGAAACAAGCGCTTTTGATTCAGCGCCGCCCGCAAGGAGGCGTGGGATGCCTCGCAGCTCCGGCATGCCTTTGGCGCATTTCACCAGGGAATGCTTTTTTTAAACTCGAATTCGGTCTCATCCTTCGAGCGTTTGAAATAAGGTTTCAGCCAGGGAGCCAGCCACTTGGGCGGTTTTGGGGCACTGGCTGCCGGGGCTGCGGCCTCGTCCCAATGGACCGAGTTTCGCTGCATCGCCCCAGGGCCCGCTGCGGAATCCGGCCCGGAAGCGGTGGCAAAAGCGGGCGCTTCACGCCTCGGCTGCGCGCCGTCTTCGTGCAGGGGATTCCCCCCGCCTGAGTTCACAAGGGCGTCGAAAGCCGTCCCACGTAGGCCGGCGGGGCGGCGTAGGGCGGGGGAAAAGGATGGAGAGTGGTCAGGGTGCTTCATGCAGCATCCCTTGGGCCCCTTTCCGTGAGTGCAAATGATTTCCGGCTATTTTGTGGTAGGATGTGCTGCGGCAGGCGTTTCGCCCCGCCCTCTGCGGATTGCCGCTGCCGGCGCAGCCTGCTTCACACCTCCGTCTTCTTCCGGGTCAGCTCATCCACCAGCCGCTGCGCGGCCCGGGTTTCTGCATGATCTTTTCCGAGCGTTTTGAGCATCCCTGCCAGCGCACGCTGCGCACTCCCGGCGCGCGCGGACCGCGCATTCTTTCCCAGCACTCATCCAGAGCTTCCTTGGTTGTGGCGGGCTGGATGTCGTGGGTCGAGTCTGTCTTGACTCCCGCGCCGAGATCCAGGCCAAAACGATCGCTGCCGGGGTTCCGTGGGGGTTCATGAAAACACACCCTGGTCGGTTTTGCGGGCGCAAATGATCTCATGCTCCAGTATATTATAGCGTGGTATTCCCATCGCGTTTCGGAGGTCGCTTGGCACATCAGCGTGTGACGCACTCCGCGCCGGCACATGCCCCGGGTTGTCGCCCGCCAGACCGGAGCAAAATGCAGCCGCGTCCCTGGCACCTCCTCGCATTTCAATTCGTCAGGCGCGTCACCTGCTCGCGTGACTTCTCGGTGTCAGGATGCTCTTTGCCCAGCACCTTCAGCCTGCCTTCGTAGGCACGCTGAGCGCAGGTCCGCGCTTCCGGCATCTGGCGATTGTTTGCCAGACTCCATGCCATCAAGTAACGGGCGCTCAGAGTCACCGGGTGTTCCGCGCCCAGCACCCGCTCCATCGCGGCCAGCACAGACTGGAATTCCTGCACCGCCGCCTGCGTCCGGCCCAGGCTGTTCAGCACATCGGCGCGGGCAGACCTGCTTCTCAGCGTGGAGGCATCGTCCGGCCCGGGCACGCGTGAGCGGATGGCGATCACGCTGGCCAGCTCTTTTTCCGCCTCCTCATATTTCCCTTCTGCATTGAGCACGACAGCCAGGCTGTTGCGGCTCTCCAGGGAGTCCTTGTGTTCGGCGCCCACCACCCGCACCTGGTCGGCCAGCACGCCCCGCAGAAGCGCCTCCGCCTCCGCAAGCTTCTCCTTCTGTGCCAGCAGCACCGCCAGATTGTGCCGGGCCATCAGCGTCTCTTTCGCCCTGGCGCCTTGCAGCCGTTCGTAAATGTCCAGCAGCACGCGGTGTTCCCGCTCGGCTTCATCCAGTTTTCCCAAGTCGCCCAGGGCATCCGCATAAGCCCCGCGCACGACCAGTGTCATGTCATCATCCGGCCCCAGAACCCGTGTCATGACAGGGATCAGGCTGAGGCATTCCTTTTCCACCTCCGCCTTCCTGCGCGCCTGCCACATGGCATAGACCAGAATGCCGCGGTACTGCAGAGTTCGCGGGTCCTCCGCGCCCAGCACGCGCTGCAGCACCGGCAGCAGGGCCTGCGCCCTGGCCTCGGCGTCGGCGTTGTGGTCACGTTTGAGCAGCGCCACCACCCACTGCATTCTGGCCAGCAAAGTCTCTCGGTTCTCAGCCCCCAGCGCCTGGGTCCGTGCCTCCACCAGCGTCCGCAGCGCCTTCTCGGCCTCGTCGTACCTGCCCGCCTCTCGCAGCGCCACGGCAGAGTCGTACGCTTTCTCGCTGATGTCCGCCGCACCACGGCAGGTTCCAAGGAAAAGCAGAAAGACGGCGGAGAGAATCTTCATGGGAGCAGGGGGCTGGATGCTCAAAGATGAAGGCAGGCATGCAGGCGGCAAGCCAAATGTGGCGCCGCCGGGGCCCCTCCCGCACCCACGCCGGAGGCCGCAAAGCATGGGCGGCTGCCGGATAGTGCGCCGGTCATGCCGGAGGGCGCCCCATCAAAGGTGTCACCTATTTTCCGAAGATCTTTTCCCAGGGAACTGACCCCTCGAGCGAGCCTCCCTCAATTTTGCCGTGCTTGAAATCCAGCTTAGGTTTGACCGGGAGCTCCCGGCCGCCCTTTTCAGGCGCTGGAACGGCGTTTTTAGCGCCGCCAGCACGTTCCATCTGCCGTCTTTCCTCCTCTGTGGGAGCACGGCGAATGGTGTTGGTGTCATCCATGGCGGGAGGGGCGTATTTGGGGATGCTCAGAATGTCTCCATCCACGCCTTTCCATCGTGGGTCATGCGGTTCCATCTGAGAAGCCAGAGATCCTCTCGGAGCCTGAGGCTGACCCGCCGGAGGTGTTGTTCTCATCCCGCCAGCCGGGTTCTCCTGTCTCATCTGCCCGCCCAGCCCCTGCATTTCTTGGGAGGTGGGATCCGGCTTTTTGTCCTCTGAAGCCCGCATGTGGTGGTGGTGGTGGTGCCGCGCGCGGGCGGGAAGGCGTTTGCCATTGGGGGCACGTGGAGTGAGGAAGAGGCTGCCGGGGGTGTAGTGCGGGTTCATGAAAACACACCTTGGGTCCGTTTTTGCGGTCGCAAATGATTTCATGCTTTTTAATGACTGAACATACCACGAATCCGCCGCCACCGCTTCGTCTGGTGGCCGCCCATCTTTGCCCGCTCATCACCTCGGCGTCCTGCGCTTCGAACCTCAAGACCCAAGCCTCACGTCACGCCTTCGTTTCCGACTTCGTCAGCGCATTCACCAGTTGATTGGACTTCTGCGTGTCTGAGTTGTCCCTGCCCAGCGCCTTCAGGCGTCCGGCATAGGCGCGCTGGGCGTAATTCAGGGCTTCCTTGTTCTTCTTCTGCCGGGCCAGGCAGATGGCCAGATGGTGGCAGCTTGTCAGTGTCTGCGGGTGCTCCGCGCCCAGGGCGCGCTCGGAGAGGGCCAGCACCTGGCGGCACTCCTTTTCCGCCTCCTCGTTTTTCTTCAGCCGCACCAGCAGGTCCGCCAGCGTGAGGCGCGAGTCCAGGGTCTCCTCCGCCTCCGGCCCGAGGGCGCGGGTCTGCATGGCGACGAGGCTGCGGCACTCCTTCTCCGCCCCCGCATCATCCTCCAGCTCCATTAGCGTGGAGATGATCGTCAGCTGAAGGTCCATGACCCTGCGGTGGTCCTGGCCGTGGGTCGTGATGATGCCGGGCAGCTGCCGGCGCAGCTGCTCCGCCACTTCCGCGCCCCGGTCCACGCTCTTGCGCAGCTCCAGCAGCAGCGAGAGCGGCACCGTGGTGTACAGGTCCTGCGCGCCGAAGACGCGCACGGCTATGTCCACCACCTCGCTGAGTTCCTTGTCCGCCTCGGCATTCTTGTCCTGATTGCTCAGTACGCTGGAAAGCTGCATGCGCTGCGTCAAAGTGTCCTTGGACTCCGCTCCGAACACTCTGGTATAAAGTGGCAGCACCTCGCGGTATTCCTTTTCCGCCTCCGCCTCCCGGTCCGTTTTAGCGAGCAGCTGCGCCAGATGGGAGCGGGACTCCAGCGTTGCCCTGGCCTCCGGCCCCAGCACGCGGGTCTCCGCCGCGATCACGCTGCGGCACTCCTTCTCCGCCTCCGCGTGTTTCTTCTGTGCCGTCAGCGCGGCGATGAAGACCTCCTGCATTTTCAGCACCTCGCTGTGGTCCTGGCCATACGTCTTGATGAAGGCGGGCAGGTGCTTGCGCAACAGCGTCTCCACCTCCGCATCCCGGTACATCGACTGAAGAGATTCCATCGTCGTCGCCACATCCTCCAGCGGCGATTCATCCTCGGAGCCCTTGGGACGGCCACGTGCGGCCAGCTCCAGCACCTGATCAAACTCCTTCTCCGCCTCGGCATCTTTTTTCTGCTCGATCAGCAGGAAGGCGAGAGACGTGCGCTCTCTCTGGGCGGCCGGGGACTCCGCGCCAAACACCCGGGCATAGAGAGGCAGCAGCTCGCGGTAGGCCGCTTCAGCCTCCGCGAATTTTCCCGCGCTCCTCAGGATGTAGGCCTGAGTTCTGCGCAGGCTCAAAGCAGACGCGTTCTCCGGCCCGAGCAGTTGGGTGTGCAGGGCCAGCACCCGGCCGCACAGTTCTTCCGCCACGGCATGCTTCTTCGCGCTGCTCAGGTCTCCGATGAAATCACGCAGGCGGGACAGGGCGGGGGACCTCTCGTCTTCCGGCTTCAGCACACGCTCGCAGAGCAGCAGCAGCCGGCGGTATTCCGCCTCGGCCTCCGCCCATTTCTTCTGCTCGCTCAGCGTGCGCACCAGAGTGCCGCGTGTTGCTAGAGCAAGCCTGCTCTCCTCCCCGAGCATCTTGATCTGGAGCGCGAGAAGCGCGCGGTATTCCGCCTCGGCCTCCGACCATTGGCTCTGATGCACCAGGGCATAGGCCAGACGCCCGCGTGTTTCCAAAATGTCCTCGTTTTCCGGCCCGAGCACCTTCATCTGGCGCGGCAGCAGGCTGCGGCACACCTCCACCACCTCCGCATCCTTCTGCTGCGCGGCGAGGGCTTCCATGAGCAGGGTCTGGCAGGCCACCGTGTCCTTGCTCTCAGCGCCGAAGATCTTGATGTGGAGCGGCAGCAGGCTGCGGCACTCCTCCGCCACCTCCGCGTCCTTTTGCTGGGCGTTCAGGGCGCTGATGAGATAATAGTGGCACTCCAGCGTGTCCCTGCTCCCGGCTCCCAGCACCTCGGCGTACAGCGGGATCACGCTGCGGCACAGCGCCTCCACTTCTGCGGATCTGGCCTGGGCAGACAAGGCCTGGAGGAGCAGGCGCTGGCAGCGCAGCGTTTCCTTGTCCTTCGCACCCAGCGCCTTCGTGCGTGCCGCCACCAGCGCCAGCGCCGCCTTCTCCGCCTCGGCATGCCTGCCCGCATTGAGCAGCGCCTCCGCCGCAGCGAAGGCTTCATCCTCAGCCGCGCCTGCCGTGCTCTTCTGCCCCGCCTTCTCCTGGCCGCTCTTCTCCGCACGCGCGGTCTCCCCCATGACAGTTGAGAGCAGCAGGGCAAAGGAAAGCGCAGAGCGCAGAAGTGGCTTCATGGTGGTCAGGGGCGGTGGTGCCTTGAATAAAGGAGCTGCCGAAGGCATGGCAAGCGGTGAAGTGCGGGCGCGGCGCAGGACTCCCTCCCTCCGGCTTTTCTCACTCTTTCATCCTCTTCTTCAGCCCATCTGCCAGAGTCTGCGCGATCTTCGTTGACGGATCTTCCTTGCCACGAAGCCTGAGGCTGCCCTCGTAGGCGCGCTGCGCGTACTTCAGCGCCTCCTCGTACTTCTCCTGCTGCTTCAGGCACTCCGCCAGTATCAGACAGTCGAAAATGACGTCCGGATGCTCGGCGCCGTTCAGCCGCTCGTTCACAGCCAGCACGGCACGCAGTTCCTTTTCAGCGTCATCGTGCTTGCCCAGCCAGGAAACCATGTTGGCCAGATTGGCCCTGGCCCTCAGCGTGTCCGGATGATCGAGCCCCAGTGTTCGTGTCAGGATGGTCAGCGTGCGCTGAGTCAACTCCAGTGCTTCGTCATACTTGTCCTCTTCGTACATCAGTCCTGCCAAAGCCATGATGCTGGTCAGGGTGCCCGGATGTTCAGGGCCGAGCACCCGCGTGCGGGTGGCCACCAGCCCGCGCAGCATGGACTCGGCCTCCTCACGCTTGTTCTGCATGCACAGCACTTGCGCCAGATTTTGACGATGCAGCAAAGCCTCCGCGGAATCAACGCCGTAAAGTCTCTCATCAATCCCCAGCACTGAGCGCAGCTCCTTTTCGCCATCTTCCACCTTCCCCTCTTCCAGCAGCACCACCGCCAGGCCTTCACGCGCGCGCAGGGTGTCTTTGTCCTCCGGACCCAGCACACGGGTGTCCGTGGCGATCAGGCTGCGCTGCTCCAGTTCTGCCTCCTTAAATTTTCCCATCGCCATCCTGGCGGAAATGAGTTCATGCTGGCCGGCCAGCGTCTCGCGGGCTTCCGCGCCAAAGATGCGCTGCAGCACCGGCTGCAATTCCTCCGCCTGCTTTTCTGCCGCGGCATCTTTGCCCACGGCCACCAGCACTCGCACCCACGTCGTTCTGGCCTTCAATGTCTCCCGCGCCTCCGCGCCCTGCGCCCGCGTGAGTGCCGCCACCAGTGATTCGGCCGCCTGCTCCGCCTCGGCATACTTGCCCGCTTTCATCAGGTCCGAAATGGCTTCTGTGCCCTGTTTGCCGGCGTCAGGCGCCGCGGCTGCGCCGAGTGTCAAACAGAGCAAAAGAAAGGCGGGCAGCATCTTCATGATGGGGAAGGGGTGGCTTCCCAAAAATGAAGAGGCATGCTCCTTTAGGCAAGGGTTATTGAGAGTTGCGCAATAGGGTGACAGAAAACCGAATCGCAGAACAAGGCTCAAAATGCCCTGGGCATGGGCTCCTGGAAGGAGCAGAGATATTAGCCGGTGGTGAAGCGAAACCGCGAAGCGGTGCAGCGTGAACCACCGGACCGGAGCAGCGCGCCGCATCCCGTGAAGGTCGCATGCCGGAGGTATGCGAGAAGCCTCCTGACACCCAGCGTGGACGTGGAGACGTGGAGTCTGCGCACAGCTCTCGCATGCCTTTAGCATGCGGCCCTGGGTCAAAGCCAAAGTTCAACTTTCACCTGTTCCGGTGGTTCTCGCTCGCCAAGCCTCGCTTCACCACCGGCTGTCTTCCTGGCTCCGTCCAGGAGCAGCTGCAAAGCCGCACTGGAAACAGTTTAGCCACTCAGCGCCGAAGGACGTCACCCTGTTACGCAAGACTCAATAAGCAGGATCTGGGATGCGAGTCCATGCGATGCTTCAGGATCAAGGCCCTTAAAACTCCTTTTTAAAGTTGAACTTCGGTACAATCTTGGTCTTTTCGCCCGGCTTGGTCGGCTCCACCTCAGGTTCGATGTGCAGCCTGATACCGCCGGGAAGCGGAATCCCGCCTTCCGGTTTCTTGTCCGGGAAAAAGTCCTCCGGGGAGTGTCTTTCGATGATTTTGTTGATTCGCTCCTCATCCGTGGGCGGAGGGAGCAGCACACCTGCGCCGGGCACGGCCGGAGGAACGTATGCCGGATTGCGAACAATGTCTTTGTCTGCCGGAGTCCATTTTGGGGGGCTGGGCGCAGTCGGAGGCTTCTTGTCCTCCGAGCCGCGCATGTGATGCCGCGCGCGGGCGGAGAGGCGTTTGCCATTGGGCGCGCGTGGAGTGAGGAAGAGGCTGCCGGGTGTGTAGGAGTGGTTCATGAAAGCACTCCTTGGGTCCGAATTTCAGGACGCAAATGATTTCATGCTATTTTGTGGTAGTCACTGCTCTGGCCCGGTTCCAAGCCCTCTCTCAGCCGGAAGGCCGGTGCCGACGTGTTTGGCAACAGGCCTGCCTGCTTGCCCGCCCGCGCTCAGTTAAGCTCAGTTCACGGCGCCTCCATCTTCTCAATGACGGCTGCCTTGCGCAGATTCTGGATTTCCTGCGCCACAATCTGGCGCGCCTTTTCGATTTCGGCCATGGATTGCAAGGCCTCCTTCAAAGCATCAAAGTCTGGCACCAGCATGTCCTTGAGGTCAGTCAGACGCACGATCACCCAGGCCCCCGGCTGCTCGATGAGGCCGCTCACTTCGCCCTTCTTCATCTTCGCCACCACCGGGTACAAATCTTCAGCGAGATCGTTCAGATACATCCAGCCCCAGTCACCGCCGTTTTGGGCGTAACTGTCCTGGCTGAAGGCACGCGCGATCGCGGTAAAGTCCGCGCCTTCGAGGATCCTCTTGCGCAGCCCCTCCGCCACACTCCGGGCATCCGGAGTGGGCTTGCGCACCATCACCGTCTGGATCTTCACCTCTGACGGCCTGGTGAGCCCTTGCTTCTCTTTCTCATAGTAGGCCCGCACCTCCTCATCCGTGACGCGGCTTTTCTCTCCGATGGTTCTCCGGTTCATCATGACAAGCTTGATCTTGCGTTCAGTCTCGGCACGGAACTCGGACAAGGTCACGCCGTCTCTCTCAAGCGAGGCCATGAAGGCATCGCGGTCTCCTTTGAAAGAGGTCTTGATCACATCGGTCACATCCTCGTCCACCCATTCCGGCTTGATGACGCCGCCGAGGCGCTTGAACTCGTTGAGCAGCAGCTGCTGATCGATGACCGTGTCCAGCACGGTGCGCTTCATGGCGGCGATCTCTTCCTCCCGCTTGCCCGGTTCAGCCGGGTGGTCCAGGAGGATCTTCGCCTCCTGCTTGCGGATTTCCGCCCGAAGATCCGCCGGCATGATCGGCACGCCATCGACCGTGGCCACCGGCCGCTCTTCCGCCAGCGCCAGGGTGGAGAAAAGCCAAAGAAGGCAGGCAAGGGCGCGCATCGCGCCGTGAGAAAGCTGAGGTTTCATGAGTGAAAAGAGGCGTTTGCAGCAGCACGCTAGCGGCGTGCCGTCCCACAGGAAAGCGTCAACACGCGAAGCCTGGCGTCCGCCACGATGATGCCAGTCCTTCATGCTATTTTGTGGTAGTCAATGCTCTGGCCCGGTTCCAAGCCCTCTCTCAGCCGGAAGACCGGTGCCGACGTGTTTGGCAACAGGACTGCCTGACCGCCCGCGCTCAGTTCAGCTCACGGCGCCTCCATCGTCTCAATGACGGCTGCCTTGCGCAGCTTCTGGATTTCCTGCGCCACAATCTGGCGCGCCTTCCATCTCGGCCCGGGATTGCAAGGCCTCCTTTATCGAGAGTTGCACAATAGACTGACGTGGCACTTGATTAAGTTGGGTTATCGTAAGCTTTGCCTCCAGGTTTCAGCACCAAAGGTGCGGCCTAGCGTAGCTCAGGGCAAACGAGCCTTGGCGAGCGCCGCCCTGGGTTGAGAACCAGCAGCAGGGCAGCAAAGCCAGCGCCTTCCTCATGCACCGCGTCCCCCAGCAGCGTACTCCCGCCACGCCGAAGCAGGCAGCATAGGTCGCCGCCACACGCCGCGGTGGGCATTGCCGTCCCCCTCACTTGAGGCCCCATCCTAGGAAGCTCCAACCTTGGGCGGGTTCGAACGGAAAACTCCAAAACCGGTTGCCAAGCCAGTTTGCATTGGTTTATTTATAATAATTATGGAAGTTTCGGATGAATCAATCAAATCGCAGGAAAATGCCGCTGCCAGTGGCTCCTCAAGCACGCAAGCTCGGCGCACTCCGTGGCTGGCTGCGTGCGTGCTGGCGATCGCTGCGCTGCTGCTGCAATTGCCCAATGCGGTGGCCGCTGTTTATCCCAAGGTGAGTCTGGCGGACTGGGCCGACTTTTCTTCCGGGGTTTTCCTGCTCTTTCTGCCGTTCCTCTGCGGGATGAAGCTGCGGCCCTGGTTGATTTGTTGCGCCGTCCTGCTGCCTTTGATGCCTCTGGTAACGCTTTATTACTGGTCCACTGAGAAGATGCCCGCTGTCTGGAGCCTGCTCGCACTCTATGAAACGGACAGCAGCGAAATGGCGCGTTTTGGCGTGGAACTCTCCACGCTGGCGCTGACCACGCCCCTGTTGCTCTGGGTCTATTGGAAAGTCGTCCGTCATTCCCGCCATATCGAGCCCGGCTGGAAGTTTCGTGGCTGCACCGCGGCGATCCTCCTGGCTCCCATTCCGGTTCTTGTCATGACGGGAGACACTGCCGCCAATGCCACCTTGGGATCCTTTGTCCGCCAGGCCAATCTTTATCCAGTCAACGTCATCATGGCTTTCCAGAGGGCGCGAACCATTCAGTCCTGTTATGCTGACCGCGATGCCATCAATGCAAGCATCGAAGTCAAGCCCGCGCCTCCCTTGAGTGCCCCGAACGCCCGTGAGATTCACGTCCTGGTCATTGGAGAGTCGGCACGGTTTGACGCCTTTCAGATCAATGGAGCGAAGCGCGCCACCACGCCGCGTCTGGCAGCCCTTCCGGATTTGCACAGCTTCCAGCAAGTCACGGCTCCCGCGTGCATGACCGGCCTCAGTGTGCCCGCCCTGATCACCCCCGCCGTTGCAACCAACATTTCCGAAGCTTCAGGCATGATCAGCATTGCGGGGGTCTATCGCAAAGCCGGCTACCGCACCTGGTGGCTGTCCAGCCAGAGGAAGCATGGCCTCATCGATCTGCGTTGTTCCATCTTCTCCCGCGATGCCGATCAGTCGCGCTTCATCAGTGGAAAGCTCACCGAGCAGGCCACTGACTTTCGCTCCGCGCATGATGGCGAACTGCTCCCGCTGGTCGATGCCGCTCTTTCCAGCGATGACAAACGTGTTTTCATCGTCCTGCACACCATGGGAAGCCATTGCCTGTACATGGACCGCTACCCCAGAGACTTTGAGACATTCCCTGTCAATCGTGAGGCTTGCGTCAAAACCTTCATGCACGGGATGATCCCCATTCCTTACATGAATGTGGACACCGCAGAGTCCCGGCAGCAGCTCGCAAACGCCTATGACAATACAGTCTTGTACACGGACTGGTTCCTTTCAGAACTCATCAGCCGTCTCAAGGCGGAGCCAGATGCCCTGACCACGCTTACCTATGTCTCCGACCATGGGGAGACGTCTGAAAATGCCGTCATGATGCCATTCAGCCACGGCGTCATTGCCTCGTCCACGATCCATGTGCCGATGCTGGTCTGGACTTCACCCGCTTTCAAAAAAGAACGTCCGGAAAAAGACGCCGCGCTCAGGCAGCATGTGAATACGCCCTTTTGCAGCGACACGACTTTTCATACGGTGATTGACCTCGCGGGCCTCGAATGCGAACTGTTGAAGCCCGCCCAGAGCGCAGCCAGCATGACCTTCAATCCTGCTCCGAGGCTGCTGGTGGATCTCAATGGCCGGGACGTCATCGACTACGACAAACAGGTTCTTCCCGAAGAAGCCAAGCGTCAGGGCTGGCACCCGCGCAAATCCCAGGCATCTCGCTGATAGGGCGCGCTATGCTTTTGGCCGTGCCGGCGATCACCATGACGCGGAAGCTTGTCTCGAGACAGCCGTTGATATCGCCTCACTTCGCCGGTGCGGGCGGACGGGGTTGTTCATGTTCAAAGTGCGCCAGGCGCTTGACCAGCGTCGTTCCTCCACTCCCGGCCGCGCCAGCACCCGTGGCGAAGAGATCCTGCGTCCCGGCAAACAGCAGATGGTCATCATTCAGCAGCGCCACGTGGCCCACTTCCTTTCCCTGCGCATCCGTCCAGATGCAGTGCAGGCTTGTAATATCAAAGGGGCCGGGGGCTTCATCGTTGCTGCAAATGCCAAGATAGCCGGTCTTCTCCGTGAGGAAGATCTTCTTTAGCGCCAGCAGCGCGGCCGGGTCTGACGCGGCGATGTCCACATCGTGGGTGGTGTCCGTCTCCACGTCCGTGTGGTAGCCCTTGATCCTGCACGTCGCCGCTTTCAAAAAGAGGCCCTGCACCAGATCCTGGTAGTCCGGCTTCGCGGGCCTTTTAAAGGAGCGCGGCAGTGCGAAGCGGGCCGCGTGTGTGAGGAGCGTGATGTTACGCTGTACACTGCCCGGAAAGTGGGTGATCTGGAAAATGTCATGCGTGGGGGTGAACTCCAGCCTGTCTTCATTGATCAATGAGACGCCGCCCAGCTCCTTTCCCTGCGCATCCTTCCAGATGAAATGCAGGCGGGACGGGCGCGTGATGTGGGTGGGGTCTCCGTTGCTGCGCTCCTTGTAGCGCGGTTTCTCAAAGAGAAAGATCTCCTTCAGGGCCAGCAGCGCGGCGGAGTCTGAGGCCGTGAAGTTCACATCATACGGAAGGATCTTTCCGATCGCATAGCTGCCCTCGATGCTGCAGGAGGCGGCCTTGGAGAAGAGGTCCTGGATCATGGCTTGGTAGTCCGATGGCGGCGGCGTGAAGATCCCGGGATCGACCAGACGTGTGATGCTCAACCACAGGGTGATGTTTGTGCCAGAACGTCCGGCTGAGTGGGGGGCGAAATAAAGGCGGCCATTCAGACCGATCAGGTGTCTGTCCACCAGCGCCGCACTGGCCAGCGGAGCACCCTGGGCGTCCAGCCAGGTAAACTTATAGACGCTGTTCCCGTTGGAAAGGTCCTGGTCAGGCGTGGGCGCTTCGGCGGCGGGCACCTCATAGCTAAAGACGGCTTTTTCATGCAGGAAGATCCGCTTCAGCTCCAGCAGCCCCGCAAGATCCGGCGTGGTGTAGTCGATCATGTGGGGGCCTTCCCGTGACATGTTGTGGTATCCCGTTATTTTGCATGAAGCCGCCTTCGCAAAGAACCCGCTGACCATGCGGCGGAAGTTGGGTGTATCAGCGGGTGTGTCGAATACCAGGTCGTTGGCAAACATCGCCGCATGCCTGAGGAACGTGAGATTTTTCTCTCCCGTCATGGGACTGAGGCTGAAGAGCAGGCTGTCATTGATGAGGAGCCTGTCTCCCTCCAGCAGCGCGGCGTGGCCCAGCTCCTTTTGCTCCACATCCACCCAGGTGAAGTTCAGCCTGCTGGAAAAATACTCTCCCAGGTGCGGAGGAATGTCTCTGCCGAGATAGCGCGGCTTCTCGGCAAGAAACAGATCCTCCAGCTCTTTCCGGAACGCAGCCTCCGTCTCGATGCATTCGATGTTGTGACGGATCCCCTCCACCACATGGCCGGTGATCTTGACGACGTCCGCCTTTTGAAAAAGAGCCTTGATCACAGCCGGGTAGTCCGGCGCAGGCGCGTCATCCGCAGCGCGCATCGCTGCGGCGGGCAGCAGGAGCACGGCCACGAGCCATGCGAAGAGGGACGGGCAAAGTGGGGGCTTCATGGTCAGTATGAGGCTATCTATGAGTGATGTCCTGCCACTCGATCACCAGCCCATGCGTCCGGGTGCCGAATATGGGACGTTTATGAAAGCTCCATTTGTCCTCAGCCAGCACTTTTCTGGTGTCAGCTTCATCCTCGCCAGCCAAAAAAACAGCGACAGCATGCCGGTTGTGGCCATGCAAAAGACTTTCGAAAACAAGGACATTGCAACGTTCGGCATACCACACCTCACGGATGCCAGGTCGGGTTTCCCAGCTGCTCCCCTTGAGGGGGGCGGGTGTATCCAAAATATCGCTTATTTCTTTTGCCCGAGGAGGTCTTTTCTCGGACAGTGCCTTCTTAAGAAGGTCCGCCTCCCCAGGAAACTCGAATAAAAAGTCTGCCGCTCCCCATGCAAAGACCGCGTTGCGAACACTCGATGGCCGGATGCAGTAGGAACTGACTCCCATGACCAGCACCGCTGTCAGCGTGATGCCATGATAAAACAAGGACAAGACCACATCCGGTGTATCCGTCGGCTTTTTCTTTCGTAGAAAAGGGAACGCGCCCAGCGCAGCCACGATCGTCATGAAAGCCAGCACGACATAGCTTTTGGTGTCAGTCCATTCGAGCACTAGCTGGGACGCCCCAAATTTCCAACCGTGGAAGTACTCCATCCAAAAACCCAGAGACAATCCCGCACACAGGGCTGCGAGCAGCGATCCGCTGAAGAGGAGCTTGGCATGCCATCTTGTCATGTCTTAAGACATAGTTTGGCCATGGCGGGAGCGTCAAGCCTTATTGAGATTTGAGCAACAGACTGACACTTCTGCCTTGAAGGCCAACGGCCTTCCGCATCATAGCGAAGGGTTGCCGAGCCTAAGCGAGGCCACCCTGGTACGGGGTGCATCCTTCAGGAAAGCAAACCCAGCACCTTCTTTCCACACCGCGACCTCCAGCAGCGTCCGCCTCGCCATTTCGCCACTCAGTTGCTGCGTCCCCGCATCATCCTCCTCACGCGAGCTCCGGTCGTGTCAGCCTATTACGCAGGCTTCAATAGTTCAAACACTAGCGCCTGTGCCTCCGTGTTCCTGTCTCCCACCATGAGATCCGATGAAATCTGCATTGTAATCAATGACGGGTGACGGTGCCTTCGGCTCTAACGCGACTGCGTCGTGCTCTGATTGATGTGATAACTGGGGAAATAAGTGTCATCAAAGCACCTCAGGTAAATGGTGGAGCGGTCATACTGAGGGTGCTGCCCAATTCCGGCGATGATATGATTGAAAAGATCGCCCTCTGTTGCCATCCTGGCACGGTCTTCGGGCGGTACTCTTGATTCGCACGGCGCTTTCATCACGTCGTCCAGATCCTTCAAGGCGAAAGGAGGGACGATGATCCGCAGCATCAATCCTTTCTTTGCAAAGTGTTCTTCCTCCAAATGCTTGAAGTAATCGCCCACGCTCATTTTGAAGGCACCCGGAGCCAGCGGGGCTTTGCCCAGATCGATCACGGCAGTTTCAGACGGGTATTCGCTTTGGTCCTGGTCAGCGTCCCGACGCCGGGAGATTTCATCCTTGTTTGCATCACCGCTGTTTTGCCTGTCGCCGCATCCCGTGCAGCAGAATAACAAAACGCACAGCACCGGCAGATGAAAGGCAGGGGCCATCCGGCGGCAAAAGCGCTTCACCAGGAGGCCATAACTTTGGCGGTGTTCACGGCAGCGGAAGAAGGCTGCCAGGAATGGGATAGCGGCTCTTTTCATTGAAGTAGTAATGAGGGTACAAAAGCGGTTTGATATTCTTCATCCTCGCTCGTTCCAAGCGCAGTTGGTTTTGAATTCTCATGGCGCGGAATTCTTTGTCAAGACCTCCGGTCTCGGGATAAGCTTTTGTATCGTCAGGGTGTGACGCATTCAAAAAAGGATTTTGGGTGCCAAAAAGTTTTTCGCCGAGATGTTGAAACTCGTGGCCCAAGGTTTCCGCATCAATGTTTCGGCGCACCCGGGGAAAAGCGGGTCAGGGTGCAAAAATTCAACAAAAATGCGGTGCGCTTTGAAGCAGCAGCTCATCCACGATTTCAGTCTCTCAATGTGTCAGAAAATGGCACCCTTCTCTGGCCCTGGTTTCCCGCGGGGCCCTAATAATTCGTGTAGAAGTAGTACAGCACACCGCTTTTGCCGTCGGGATTGGGAGAGAGCATGTATAGGCGTGTGCTACGCAGGTCAAGCCGGCGCAATACCACCGCCTTGTCGGTCATCTTCAGCCGGCTGACATCCACCTTTCCAGCACGCGGGGGCGCAGAGCTAAACGGACCTTTCAAGAGCTCGTCAAGGTCGCCGCCTGGGCTGGGCTTCAGGCCTGCATCCGCCTCGTCTTCATCAGAAAAAATAAGATCAACCGTGCTTTTCCAGGTCTTGTCATCCACTTTGCCTGTCGTCCATGGGTTCAGCATGGGGTGGCTGCCGGATTCGAGCCGGGCCCACTCTTCAGGAGTCAGTTGAATGGATGCCTTGATCGAGCAGGGCACCACCGTGGATCCGAAACGCACAGCGACTTCAAAACGCACATCGACTTGATACTCTTCGGGCGTCTTCAGTTTGAGGCCGGACAGTCCCGAATGTGCAGCCAGCTCTTCCCAGCTTAGCGTGTTACCCAGCGGTATGCGCTGGGTAGTGGTGTTCTGCTGCGCCTTGGCCGCCGCAGGAAAGAGCGCGCAGAAAATGACCGCCACGGCGATGATGCAGCGGTGCTGGAGACTCAGGTTCATCGTCAGAGTATATGAGGGCGGCACCCCTCATCGCAATGCCAAAATGCATCGCGCACTTGTGGGACTGGCGCGGCTGTGGGACTTGGCGTAATCTTTCTGACCTTAAAAGGACCGCCGGGCTTATCCTGTTAAAGGATGCAAATAATTGACAAATGGCAGCAACAATAAACATCTGTTTGATGCAGGCGCTGCGCTATCAAATAGCGCGGCAGCTCCGCGCATCAGCACGGAACAATCGAAGGTGTGTGTGGATGCTGTCAATCATTTCGCCCGACCCGCTTTTACATCTTCAGCGTTAGCAGGGTTCAACATCACACGCCTTTGCCCTCCTCCACAGGGGGTGTTCATTTCCGCCGGGCCGGACGCCTGCCAGCCGCAGTGGCACGGTTGTCATTCAGCACTTGCAGCTCCGCTGGAGTCGCCAGTTCGATGCCATGACCGAACCAATGCTGGCTTGCGGCCTCCAGGCCGGTCAGCCACTCGCCGTTTTTCCCGTGGACGGGTGTGAACTGCACCTCAAGATCCACCCGCGCCCACTGCCGCGGCAGCATGCACGCATTGATCAGAGCCAACTTTTGATGCCAGGTAAAAATGCCCGACAGTCTCGGGTGCTCTCTCTCAAAGATTTCACCAACGCGCGCCACATGAAACCAGGAAAAAATGAAAGCTTGGTCGATGGCCCGCCTCTGCCGCTCGTCCACCACCGGGAGTTCGCAGGCACTCCTGACCTCGGAGACAATGATCCGGTCAAAGGCAAACGCCGCGAGACAGACAAACGGCAGCAGGCAAAGAAAAACACGGGCGAGCCACTTGAAGATCAGATAGAGTAGTTTGAAAACATTCGACCATTTCATGGCTAGTGCTTGATGGTGACACGCCTCCCCATAAGCTTGTAAAGTCGGTCTGACAATGCTGAAGGAAAAAAAGGCCCGGGGCCCCCACGGTGGGTAATACCAGGGATTTGCACAAGAACGGCGCACGAAGCCTTGGCGCAAAACCCTCCGGAGGTGCCTTGTGGATACTGAAAATCTTGAGCCGTTTTTGCATCGGTCCATACTGGGACAAAAGACATGGCGCCATCTTTGGAATGAAACTCGATGTACTCAGCCAAAGACCAGCGGGTTTCATTAGGTCCTTGTTTGGGAATTGTATTCGTAAAAACGCCGTCAGAACCCCTCACTCCTCCGTGTTTGTATTCTCCTCCTGGGTCGAAAAGAGTGCTCACCAGATTGCCTTCTTCGTCCAAATAAAAGGTGATGATGGCGGCATGTGCGCCATTTGAATTGATAAGCAGGACCAAGGCTTCGCCATCGGCCAGCCGTTTCCTCATGGAGTCGTAAAGTTGGTTTAAGTCGGTCGCGTCAGGATTGAAAAACTCGCGCAATACCGCCAGGCCGCGCTTGGACGGAGAAACGCTGGATGCTTGAATAACCTTGTCATTCTGAATCAGGGCGGGCTCTTTTGGTGGCTGCGGCTTTGGCTTTTTATATCCAAGCGGCCTGTCTCCTGAAACTCTTCTTGGAGAGCTGAATGATCTTTTTTCAGCAGCGGATGTGGGATTAGGGGGCGTACTTGGAATGGATGATTTGGGTGCTGCAGCCTGCTGCGCTCCAAGCCTCCCACCCTGCGCATGCACCGCGGCTCCGCGCACCTGCTGCTCCTGTGATCCCGCTGCCGCAGCCAACTGCTGTAGGCGCACGCCCGGCATGGCGTCCGCGTTCGTGAAACTTCCAGCGCCACCATTGCCCGCACCCGGTGCCTGACCGCGATACACCAGATCATCAAATCCCAGCCCGCCGCTCTGAGGAATGCCGCGGCTGGAAGGAGCGGTACCATCGCGGTTGCGCTTCTCAAACAAGCGGCTCATGGGCGGCTTGCCCTGGTCAGAGGCGAAACGATCACCTGTTGATTCAGCGCCGGGGCCACGAATGCCTTGGCGCTGGTCATCCGCTCTCCACCCAAAGCCGGGAGGAGGCTCGCCTCCTCCGCTTGGGGCATGCGGTTCCGATGTTACCCGATCAAACTGCCGCCCATTTTCCTGCTCAGCCAGTCCCCCGAGCTGACGCCAGCGGCCCGTCGGCTGCGCTCCGCGCAAAGACAGCGGGCCGGATGCACTGCCCGCCACAGGCAGACCGAAGCCTTGCTGGCCGTGGCCACTTTCAGGCATCGCATCCGCATCCTCTTCCTCCCGCGCTGGCAGGTGGCTTGAAGCCCGCACACCACCGCTGCGTGGCAGCATTCCCCAATCCTCCACCGCATCCTCATGCATCGGCATGGGGATGTATTGGCGCGTGCTCCCTTCATTCCCGGGCACTATCGGAGCATCCACCCTCTCTTCTTCCCGCACCGGCAGGTGGCTGAAAGCCCGCACACTCCCGCTCCTCAGCATCGGCTGTTCCTCCTCCTCTTCTTCTTCTTCAGGGATTTCGGCTGCGGGACGGTTGCTGCGAATGAAGGATGAGAAGGCCATGCAGACACCCCTTGGGTCCGTATTTGCAGGCGCAAATGAATTCACGCGTTTTCATGCCGGAGAAAGGGGGCACGGGAACGGGAGCAGGGTGCAAAAAGCTGACAAAAAACGGTGCGCTTTGAAGCAGCAACTCATGCACGGGTTCAGGCTGGCTAACTTCAAAGCTGCGATCTCACACTTCCATCCTCCCTGGCTTCCGCCGTCATCCTTTCCCTGCACCCTGCTGGCAATGAAGCCTGCTTTTGCTTGTTCCACGGCGGGTTAACGCTCATAGTTGTCGGATTGCCCACGGTTCAGGGTGTGGCGGTAAAGGTTATGGAGTTAAAAAAGCAAATCGCCACACCAGTTCAGGCCCTGCTTCCGCGGGTCCTCGGCGGATATGCGGTGGCAGGAGGCGCTTTGACGCTGATCGGGTGGTTTGCACAAAGACCCCGGCTCACCGATTGGGATGGCGACGGCATCGCCATGTTCGTTAATACGGCCCTCATGGCGATCGGGTGCGGTGCTGCTTTGATGATGCAGGGTTCGGCAAAAAAGGGGACGGTTGCTGCCAGTCGTATTCTCGCACTGCTGGCCGCACTGGTAGGGGCGGCCACCTTGTTCCAACATCTGTCCGGCATTGATCTTGGCATCGATCAACTTTTAGTCAGGGCAAGCTGGGGCCATCGGGCTGCAGTGTCGCTTGGAAGACCCGGTCCTCCGGCGTCGCTTTCGTTCACGATTTTAGGTGTGGCGATCACACTGCTTTCGTTCTCGGGGAGCGCGCGCCGCATTGTTCCTGCCATGGGCATTTTGATCATGTCCATCGCGAGCTTTTCGCTCATGGGCTACGCCTTCGGTGCGGACCCCCTTTACGCAGTTTCACGTTACACGGGAATTGCGATGGAGTCTGCCATGATCATTTTCGCCCTGGCGGTGCGAGTAACCGCCAGCGTGCGTGAGCACCAGCCCATGCGGGCGCTGATGGATTCCGGTGCGGCTGGAGCCCTTGTAAGGCGCTCCCTCCCATGCATCGTCGGCATTCCCATCGTGCTGGGCTGGCTTCGGCTCCGAGGGCAGCGAGCGGGCTTGTTTGATCTCAACATGGGCACGGCTCTGCTGGTGATCGCCCTCATCGCGCTGCTCTGCACCCTCCTGTGGTGGTGTGCGGGAATTGTGTCTGAACGTGAGAACATCTTACGGGCGAAAGAAGCGGCCTTGACGCAGGAAGTCGCCGAACGCCAGCGGACAGAGAGGGAGCTCAGCCTGGCAGCTCATGAGGCCAAGGAAGCCTCCCGTGCCAAAGATGACTTTCTGGCGGCGCTCAGCCACGAACTGCGCACGCCCCTCTCGCCAGCCCTCATCAATGCGGCTGACTTGGAAAATGATCCGTCGCTTCCTGACCATGTTCGTGAGAAGCTCACCGTCATCCGGCGCAATATCCAGCTTGAGGCGCGGTTGATCGACGATCTGCTGGACGTCACGCGGATCAGCAGTGGCAAGCTGCAGGTTCACCCCGTGCTGACGGATGTTCATGAGCTGCTAAGGCACGCACAAGAAACCCTCGCCCAGGAAATCCGGGACAAGCGCATCGAGGTGCGCATGGAGCTGGAGGCGCTCGAAACGTGTGTCCACGCAGATCCGGCACGCCTCCTGCAGGTGCTGTGGAACCTCCTGAAAAACGCCGTTAAATTCACGCCCCAGGGCGGCTCCATAACGCTCAGCACCTTCAATCCCGCCCCACGAAGTCTGGCCGTCAGGGTCAGGGATTCAGGCATTGGCATCCCTGAGGGCGAACTCGAAAACATCTTCCTCGCGTTCCATCAGGGCGCATTAACAGGCAGGCATCAGTTCGGAGGACTTGGCCTGGGCCTTTCGATCTCAAGAAACATCATGGAGGCACATGGAGGCAGCCTCATGGCTGAGAGCGCGGGACCAGGCCACGGGGCGGCTTTTACCATGATCGTCGAGACAACGACGAGGCCCGCAAGCGCGCCCGCCGCGACACCCCGGCACAACACCCAGCTTTCCCCGTTGCGCCTTCTGCTTGTGGAGGACCACGTTGAGTCCCTGGAGGCCATGAGCCGTCTGCTCGAACGGGACGGACATTCGGTGTTCTGTGCCACAAACATGCGTGAGGCGCTTTCACAAGCGAAGGCTCACAAATGTGATCTGGTCATCAGCGACATTGGTCTGCCGGATGGTGACGGCTACGCTCTCATGTCGCAGTTCAAAGAAAGCTTCGGCTGGCCCGGCATCGCCCTCAGTGGCTACGGGATGGAAGCCGACCATCGGAAGTCAAGAACGGCCGGCTTTTCCGCCCACCTCGTGAAGCCTGTCGACCTCGGCCAGCTCCGCGACGCCATCGCCTCCGTCGTCAATGGCCAGGTCTAGCACCACCGGGGACCGCCCCCTCCTGAGTCTGCCCGCCCGAGTGCAATGAAAAAAATGGGGCAGGCAAAAAAAGAAAAAAGGGGGTCAGGGTGCAAATAATGGAAAAAGTAGGGCAGGGTGCAAAAAATGGACAAACTTAGCCCCCGCGCGAATTCGTCAGATGCAAATCAGACGCCGCCCCCCCATGCCGCTGCGGATTCTCCGTCTCGGCGAAAAAGCCGTATCCTCCGCATCAGGCACCATGGCCTTCATCATTGGTCCTGGCGCTTGCAGAAACGTCCGCACCCCGGCCCCCATCGAAGACAAACTCACGAAAAAGCGCCCTGGGGAATGACCCCCAGGGCGCCTTCACACCATACCAAATGACTCGCAGGACGGTTAGCGGTCCTTGCGGTTGTCATCCTTCCTGTCATGTCCAGAAGGCGTCTTCAGTTCCCGGTGGACTTTGTCGTCGTTTCCTTTGCCAGGACGCGAGGTGCCCTCTGGGTGCGAGCCTGCCTGAGTGTTGTCGTTCTTGGTGCTGCTGGTGGCGGAACCAGTGGCGGAGGCGTTTCCACTGTTGGAAACGGTGCCGCTGCCTGCGCCGCCCGTGCCGGTGGCCGTGCCGCCAGTGCCTGCACCGCCGGTGGCAGTACCACCCGTGGTGGTGCCGCCAGTAGCGGAGCCGCCTGTGGTAGTGCCGCCGGTGGTGTTGGCATTGATGGTGGCATGCGGCATGATCTTGGACTTGCCGTCCAGAGAGATCGAGCTGCCCGTGGTGGCGCCGCCCGTGGCCGAGCCGCCGGTGGTCGCGCCGCCTGTGGTGTTGCTGGTGGCGGAGCCTCCGACGCCGGTGCTGGTGGCCGTGCCACTGCCGCCGGTACCCGAGGCCTTGGCGCTGCCAGTGGCGGTGCCGGTGCCGGAGGTGGTGGGTGGAGTGGGCGTGGTGGTCTGTGCATTGGCGGCGAGGCCAAAGATTGCTACAGCGAGGGTGGTAATGAGGGGTTTAGTTTTCATAGCATCGTTATTTCGAATGCGCCTTTAGTCTGAATGTCAGAACCTAGGATGAGCCAGGCATCAGTGTCAGTTCATTGATAACCAACTCCTCCACGAACCTTCCGTGGATGCCTGATCTGCCACTCAGGTCGCGCATAACCGGAGCGCGCGTGGAAGCTTCCGCCGATACTTCAGCATGAAAACGATTCTCTATCTTGTGAGTGTTGGAAGTCTGGCCGTCGTCACCTCTTCGGCTTTGTGGGGGCAGTCGGCCACGGTGCGCGGTGGCTCGGCGAAGGGCGGCTCTGCCACTGGCGGAACCGTCACAGGCGGAACTGTAACCGGAGGCACCGTAACGGGTGGCTCGGCAACCGGCGGATCAGTGACAGGTGGCACGATCAGAGGCGGCAGCGTTAAAGGAGGATCGGCGGTAGGTGGGAGCGCCACGGGCGGCACTGCCACCGGTGGATCTGCCACCGGTGGATCTGCCACCGGTGGATCTGCCACCGCGCGCGTGAGCGGCGGCGCCGCCACTCCTGGCACCACCACTGCGGGCATAGGCACCGCCACCGCCACGGTAAACGGTCGCGATATCCGCGTGACTGCGCCGGGATCTGTTTCCGTCAATGTGAACGGATCGACTGCCGAGGTGGCGGTGGCGGGCAAGACGCTCACCGTGGGCGAATCCAATCTCACCCTGGACGAGCAAAAGCTGGGCATCATCCCAAAGGGCGTCCGAAAGCTGGACGTGACCGAGGAAGGCGAGTTCCTCAGCATCAAAGGCGATGGCAAAGAAATCGCGCGGGCCAAAGTGAAGTGAACAAGCACAGCACAGCTAAGGGCAGGGGAGGTAACGCCTGCATGGCGTGAGCCTCCCCGCAGTTTGCGCGCAACCATGGCCGGCTATCGATAGCGTGCGAGATGGATGTCCTGACGCCAAGCTTGATCGATGTGCTGAACATCGCCTGTGTGAGTGAGAAGGATCCGCCGCTCCATGCACCGCACATCGATGCGGACAAACCGCGCTTCTCTCGCATGCTCTGCCCGCGCAGTTCAGAGCGAAATACGCCATCTCTTCACGTCAATACACCCACTTGATTAAGGAGGAGCGATTTAAGCGGCACACAGTCTAACGATACTGTCCAAACCTTAAACCAACCACATCATGAAAACATTCATCTACAGCGTCATCCTTGCCATCACTGTCTCCTCCTGCGCCACAGGACCGCGTGCACAAACAGGGACGGTAATCGGAGGTTTGACCGGTGCTGCGGCAGGCGGCATCATTGGCAGCCAGAGCGGGCGTGGTCTGGAAGGTGCCGCCATCGGCGCGGGCCTGGGAGCGGCCGCCGGCAACACGGTTGGAAACGCGCAGGATCAGCGCGCATACAATTCCCGCCGTCGTTATTAAGCGCACCGGGGAAAGCGTCCGAAACATGGCGCTTCGTTCCCCCGTGTGATCCGCCTGTGACTGAGGGGCCCCGTCAAACGGTTCGGGGCCTCTCATCGCACAAGCAAGTGGCGCAGGTGCTTCCATCTCCTGGCCTTGCACGCGCACTACTTTTTAAACCACGGTCTTGCGGAGCCGCACGCACATTCAGTGCTTCCCACCACCGCTCAGCCAAGCGATTCAAACCGGCTAAACCCAGAGTGCCAAAGTGAGAACGCCCAAACCAAAGCGCGTCGCGAGAAGAGGCTCCCAGGCTCAGAGCGCTCATCCCGCCGCCTCGCAGCGCAGGGAGATTTTCATCTCCTGGAAAACCATCCTGAAGCTGCTGTCCGCAGTGCTGTTTGCGTTCGTCGCCTTTGAGCTGAGGCATCTCTTTGCGGACCTCCTCCTCGCCTTGATCATCAGCATCACCCTTTGGCCGATGATCCGCTGGTCTCGAAAACACCGCTGGCCTGAGTGGCTCGGCTTGTCCTGCATCACACTCATCCTTCTGGGCGCCGTCGCGCTCGGGCTTGGCCTGCTGATTCCCACCATCACGCACCAGGCGGCCACGCTTGTCGAAACCCTCCCCAAGCTGAAGGAGGATATCGTCAAATATGCGCCAGCGCAGGGCGCGGTGCACAATTTTACGCAGCAGTTTCTGGCCTCTCCCATGTTTGCGGACTCAAAACCGCTCGTCGCAGAGATCGTGGCCTTTGGCGGCACTGCCCTCAAGGGCCTCATCGAGTTTCTGGTCATCGTCATCACATCGATCTATTTTCTTTCCGACGGCGAACGCGTCTACCGCTGGCTCCTCGCCTTTCTCCCCGCGCGCCACCGCAAAAAACTGGGAGCAGCAGCTCCGGAAATCGCCGGCGTGGTCAGCGGCTACATGAGCGGCCAGCTCATCACATCCCTGCTTTGCGGAGCCTACGCATTCTGCGTTCTCAGCCTGCTGCACGTGCCCGATGCGGCGCTGTTTGCCGTGATCGCAGGATTTTGCGACGTGCTTCCGTTGATCGGCTTCTTTATCGCCGTGATACCCGCCGTCGCCTCCGCCGCATTCGTCTCGCCAGCCACGGCTGTGTCAGTGGCGGTGCTCTACAGCGTCTATCACCTCATCGAAAACTACTTCATCGTGCCAAGGATCTACGGTCGGCGCCTCGGCCTCTCATCCCTGACGGTCCTGGTATGCTGCATGATGGCTGGAATCGTCGGAGGCGTGCTCGGCATCATTTTGATCCTGCCCATCGTTGCCTCCTACCCCATCATCGAAAGAACCTGGCTGCGCCCTCACTTGGAACCTGACACCGTGCAGAAACACGACGCGCTCGATAAAGTGAACGCTCATGGGTGAAGATCCTCACAGACGACCTGGCCATGGGCAAGGCTGCCTTCAGGGCCCCTTTAAGTAAGCGATGAGCGCGTTCGTCTGAATGAGGATCTCCTCACAAAACCGTTCATTCACAGCCGCCCCGGGACGAAACACCGAGCGAAGAAAAACCCCGAGCGTTTTCGCCCGTTCCTGGGCGTAAGGTTCGTCAGACAGCGCCGCCACGAGGTCATCGCCCGCTTTCACCATCAGCGTCTGGACATCCCCGGGAATGATCGGCCTTTTGCAATAATGGACATTTTCGTTGATCAGGGAAAGCAGGGAGAGCGCGGTTGATTTGCTCATTGATGAATGTTGCCGGAACCGGACAACAAATCTTTGCGAACGCAATCGCTTTGATCTTCAAATCAACTTTTTGACGATTTAAAGTGTTCACTTTCAGTGATTAAGGGAGGGGTGTAGAGCGCCTCGTCAACCCATTTATACAATGCAGAAAACGTAAATCCATTGCCTAAAAAGGGGTCAGGGTGCAAATACTTGACAAAATTCGGTGCGCTTTGAAGCAGCAACTCATCCACGGTTCAGTCCGTCAATGTGTCAGAAAAGTTGCGCCTGGCCCCCATTTGCTCTCCAACCGTGAGTTTGCTTCGACAGCAGAGAAAGCACGCACTACGCTTTACGCCTTGGTGTCATTCTTCACGCGCTCATCCACCATCTCAATGTCGCGCCATGTCTCCCCACGATCATCCTCGCGGCGGATGGAGAAGTGAAATGAGTGCACCCCGCTGAAATGAAACAAGGGGCGGCCGGCCTTGATGGCCGCGACTTCCTCAAATCCTTCAAGCTTTAAAATGGAGATGTCTTGAGCGGGCGTGGGCATGAGTGGTCGGGCAGCCTTGCATGAAAGCGGTGCCTGTTGCCGGAGCGGGGCAGAACCAGGATAAGGCAAGGCGCGTTGAAGTTGTGGAAAGCGAACGCGCCGGCGCCGCCCCGGAAGTCAGCACGGTCGTTTTGTCCTCTAAGAGATGTCCGCCGCAGCCGGTCATGGATCAAGATTTTCAATGATCAAGAGCATGGACTGCTGACGACGGGCATCGGTGGTCTGCATGGCTTCATTGCGGGCGGCTTCTGCGATGCGGCTGCGCTCCGAATCGCTGCACCTTCGGAGGTGAAAGAATGCCTCCTCAAGCACACGAACATCCTCATCCGCGATCTCGTCGGGCACGTCCCTGCTCTCGATGGATGAGATGGCTGAAAGCAGAGCTGAAGCGAGATGGTCCATTGGTTGGGGCGATGAGTTGCGGGTCCGGGCAAACAAACGTCGATGCTATGCCGGCTGCAGGCGCAAGACTGCGCTGTGGTGAGCGACGGTCGCGAGGAGTTGTCGTCAGCGATTGCTACGCCTCGGGCGCGTTGCCTTGCGCTGATGTCGACTGCATGGAGATATGAATGGGAGTGCCTGGAGGCAGGGTCGAAGCCTGCCGCCAAATCTGCCCTAGCATGCTGAAGTGGACTGAAATGTCCGTCGCCTCCAGGTTGTCCGTGGAGCAGGCGCCACCCAGCACAGGAGGATGGCGCCACGAAAGGATCTGGCCTGCAGCAGGAACTTTCCCCGCGCGAATCAGCGGCGCGACCAGCTGGACGGACAAATGGCGCATGACAAACTCACGGTCGCTGAGAAGCCGCTGAAATGTGTCTCCATCTGGCGCAATCTCCGTGCACCTGCCCTCCACCACATCCAGAAAATGCACGGAGCCGTCGGTCGAGTCTTGTACAAAAACATCTCCAGCGAGAGTCGCCAGCACGGGAAGCTTGGTCGCTCCAGTCAGCCACCGCCACTCGGAGAGCAAGGCCTCCCGGTCCAGATGGCTGATATTCACGGTCAGGTCGTTGATGGTCATGATTTCAGTCGCGTCAGTCCATGGTGCATCCCGCTCTAATCGATCACTGCATACACAATGACCGTTCCATCGGGCAGTTCGCTCTCCGGCATCATCTTCGGAGCCTTGGCGGGGTCGAACGTCACTGGCAGCCAGACAAACACCGGCACGGCGTGCTGCTCCCGCATCGCCTGGGTGTCCAGCTTGAAGGGGAGCTTGCTCGCATCCAGCGGACCCGCCATCTTCAGCATGTCCACCTCGCTATGCTGGATGATGGCCTGAGTGCCCGTGCCAGAGTGCCCGCCACCCTCCGTGTAGGAGAGAAACGACATGCCAAGGTACGTGCTGCCCGTCCCTGGAACAACAGCCTCCGGGCAGCCTTTGCCGAGGATGTATTTCGGATGATCCTGAAGGCGAACCGCCACCGAAATCACCAGCTTCCTCTTCCACTCGGGAGAACCTCCCATGGCGGCGGCAGTGCCGGTGGCAGTCTCCACACCCTTGCGATAAATGGCGGTAAAGCCTCGCACGGAGGAAAGACTTTCCGGAGCCTCCAGGTGGCGCATAAAGAGCGATGTGCCGGAAGCAATGCCCGCAGAAATCGCCTCCGGACTCTTTGGCCGCCCGGCCATCAGCGGCCCGTAATCGAATGCAGAGCACTCGGCCGCGGCAAGAACGAGGATCAAGAGCAAAGAGGTGAGCGTCTTCATGGCAACTGGCACAGATGGCTGTGCTGAAAAGCTTACCTGAACCGAGCTTGGGCGCAAGACTCCTCTGGCCGAACCTCCAGCCGCGAGCCGTTTTGCCACCATTTCCTCCGCCCCGCGTGCGCCCCCTCGCGGAAAGAGATGCGCGTGCATTGGCAGCGCAAAGGTAGGGAAGGTGAAGCGCCGCGGGCGCGTGGGCCGATGAAAAAACTCCCTGCCCGCGCTTTCCTGCGTGTTAGGAAAGCCATGCTATTTCATACGCCGAGATGCTCGGTCATGGTATTAAGCCTGTACCGGCATCCTGCGTTTCCGTCGCATTCCGCCTCCAGCCTCCTTCTCTTCCTGCACGCTCTCATCCGCCAGGGCAGGGGATGCGTGGCGCCGCCTGAGCCTCCGCTTCATCTGCCGCCGTGCTCACTTGCCCTCCCGAACCAGCCACCGGATCTCGCCGCTGCCGCGCATTCTCCATGGCCGCCCGCATTAAAGCGATGGCCATAAAGCCCGCAGTTCTTTTTATGCAACGGATTCTCCCTTCCGAAGCGGCGTGCATCCCGTTAGCCACACGGCAGATCCTGCAGTCCTCGGTTTACCTCGCCGAAACCTCTCGCCAAAAATGACCTTCGACCTGTGGGTAGAAAAGTTTGGTTGCACTTCCTAAGCCAACAAAAATTCAAGCCTAATGGTGAATAGACAATGAAATGGCTTGCAGCGCAGTATTTCAAATCGACCGGCGGGGACGTCGGAGACAAGGTGATCGGAGCACTTGTCAACGGAATCATTTCCACCCAGTAGGCTGTGTTTGCCAGATTTGGTATCACGCAGGATCTCCACATCGCCCAGATCAGCCACCAGTCCGGCAAGGGCGAGGAGATGACGGAGTCCCTCATCTTCAAGGTTGAGACGCTCCTGAAACATTGGAGCGCGCAGGGCAAGATTACAGTGAGGCAAGCGTTTTGTCAGACATAGAAGTGCAAAAAGTTAGGGATTAAGAGAAAGAAGTGAGTCGTTAAGAATGAAGAACCAAAAAGCCCGTGCCATCCGCCAGCAGCAGGCCGCGCTGGCCTCCCGCCAGCAGCAGCACATCCTCCGTTCCACCAGGCGTGGTATCACCTGGTAGACCGCCAGAGGAAAGCGTCAGTCCGAGTCCGTGTCCGAGTGCGATCATAAAATCAAAGCGCCACGATGTGAGTTGCCGTTGTGCCCGTCGCATTCACCTGCCGTGTCACGATCGGCAGCACGCAACCTCCCGGCACCGCGGCAAACGTCACCGCCACACCGTTCTCGTTCACCGCCGTCACATCCCCCGCGCCGCCCACATACAGCGCCCGCGCAGGTCCTCCCTTCAGCGCCACCGTGTCAGACGGCGTCACTGCCCGGAAGGAATCATTCGGCACCATCTCCTGCAGCACGCCCGGCGTGCTATGTGGATCCAGAGTCATTCGGCGTTTGGTAGTAGGCATCGTGTTTGTGTTTGTAGGTTCGTATTAAAAAAAATAAAAAAGTGCAGGCGCGTTCGCATCAGCAGCATCGCAGGCGCATCACATCCCACCTCGGAGCAGCCGGAGCATCCATCCCATGAAGTGCATCAAAGTGGTATGGCATGGTATTCATAGTCATAAAGTTTGTGCGGCACCCACCGCACCATTCGCATCAGGTCCCGGGGCAGGGGACCCGCCCATCGCCTGCGCACCCGCCCCCGGCTGCGCCTGCCCAGGCGCAGCTTGCGCTTGGGCTTGCGCCTGCTGCGCATTCGCCAGCATCCCCTTCAGCTTCTCCGCCTCCTCCGGCGGCAGAATAGAGAGGCAGCTCTCCACCGTCAGCATCGGCTTGCGCACCATCTCCTCCGCGTTGGCAAACTCCAGCGCCTTCAGCGCCTGCACCATCCCCACACGCGCCCCGGCCTTGTCCACCTCCGGCAGGCCCGCATAGGTCTGCTCCATCTGCATCATCGCCTTCGCGCCCTCCAGCTTCGTCTGGTTCTGCTCCTGCGTCAGCAGCATCACCACATCCACGTCCAGGTCACGCACATGCTCCGGCGTTATCCGCACCAGCTCCTTGTTGTGCCCCTCCCCCCACACAAAAGCCTCCTCACGGTCAAAGTTCGCATAATACAGCTTCACCGCATAGCTGAAGCCGCGCCCCTTGCACCGCCGCAGCCTCCGCACCGGCTTCTTCAGCAGCACCGCCGCACGGCTTATCAGAGACTTGATCCCCGTCGCCGTGTTGCTCTCCGGCACCGAAGACAGATCCCCCTGGCTCGCACTCGTTATTCCACTTCTCAGCTGCGCCAGCTGCATCCCCACCTGGAAAAGCTCCATGCTTCGCGTATCCGCATCCGGCAGCTGCGCAAACTCCACGCAATCCCCCAGCCGCTTCCCCGCCTTCGGTTTGATCGTCCGCCCCGGCCCGATCACCACATCCCCACCGTCCTCATCACGCAGCATGTTCTCCTCATGCACCGCCGTCAGCGGATTCGCATGCATCTCATTGCGGAAGTGCACCTGATTCCACAGATTATCCGTCCCCGTTTGCAGATACGCATACTTCGAGAAAAATCCCCGCCCGTAGAGTCTGTGCGGCACCGGCTCCCACACCTCGCACTTGATCGGCAGCTCCGCATTCGGCGACACATTCGCCAGGTAATCCCCCCACACAATCCAGTCCTCGTGCAGCGGCGGAAACACAATGCACAGCCTCGCCTCCTTCCCCGTCCCCGTCACATCCGCCCGTATGTAGCCCTCGATCAGCCTAACCCGCGTATTGATCAGCTTGTCCGCCTCCTCCTCACCCAGCGCCACCTCCACCGGCGGTCCGCCCACCGCGCATGCATCCGCAGATCTCTCCCTCTGCACCTCCTCATCCGTACGCGTCCCCGCCACCGCACACCGCGCCAGCCGTATCGCATCCTCCTTCGAAAGATCAAACCTCCGCATCGCCTCAAACACGCTCATCTCCACGCTCACATACACATTCGTATGCCGCAGATCCAGCTCCGGCGCATCCTCCCGAAAGCTGATGTCATTAAAGTGCACCGGCATCGCCTCCACACCCTCGCGCAGCACCCGCCTCCGCGTCTCATACGCATCACGCCACTCCAGTTTCCCTCGCAGCCCGCGCAGGCCCGCCACCTGCTCATCCCTCGTCACATGCGCACCCCGCCCGTCCATCACCGGCTTCCCATCCGCATGCAGGCACGGCGTCACCGCCTCATACTCATCCACATCCACCGCATACAGCGTCTTCATAAAGCACTCCCCCAGCGTCACCGCCTGGTCGATCCCCAGGCACTGCGCATCCACATACCGTCCATCGCGAAACACCCACTGCAGGTGATGTTGAATGTCATCCGCCAGCTTCGCATCCGTGCGCCCCACCGGATTCGCCGCAAACCACGGCTCCCCGCCATAGATGTCCTGCTCCGCCTGCGCCGCCGCAAACTCCGCCAGCGCCCCCACCACATTCACCGACTCATTCGCCACCTCGAACACACTCCCCGCCTCCTCCACATCCCGCCTCTCGCGCCGCGCCCGGGCCCGATGCTCAAACACATCCTGCGCCTCCTGCGCCCACTTCACCCGGTTCGCCCGCCACTGCACCAGCCCCGCATCATAGTTTGCCTTTTGCGTTCGCGCCCACTGCACCAGTCGTACCGCCCGCGTCCCCCCGCCCGCCGCCAGCGCATCCTCCAGCGGCGTCTTCCTCCGCTTCCGCACCAGCGCCGCCTTCGCCCTTAGCGCAGCCAGCGTATCAGCAGAAGCCGAAGCACTCACCGAAGAATGTGGAATCAAAGGCATGCGATAAAAAAAAGTGAAAGTGAAAAAGAAAATAGAAATCCCAGCCCATCGCCAGCAAACACCGCCAAAACAAAAATGCACCCGCCGCAAGCCGGTACACCAGCAGCTAGCATTATAAACCAGCATCTGGCACTAAGAGTCAGGCAGCGAGCTCCCGGCACCGCATCCGGCAAGCCGAGAACCAAGCGCTTCATCCCTCCGAGTTCCACACTCCGTCAGGCTGACATGACAAACCACTTGGGTCCCGAAATCGAAGCGCAAGCAAAAATCTTTTTCACACCGCAAAAAAAAGGACTGCCCTTCAAAACCCCGATGCCAGGAACCGCCGCCCCTCCCACTCCATCTCATATCCACCCCCATTCCCAAACCACCCAAAGCCCACCCGTCGCATAGCGCTCCCAGCATCAGCATCAGCATCAGCATCAGCATCAGCATCCAGCATCCAGCATCCAGCATCCAGCCCCCAGCATCTAGTCCCCAGCATCCAGTTTCCCCACAGAACCCCTTGCCATGAAAAACGCCCATGCTTACATCAGCAAAACACCCAATGAAACGCCTGTCACACCATAAACCCGGCGACTACACCTCAGCCTCGCGTTCCAGCGGCAGTGTCTCAATTGGAAGCAACCAGCACCTTGACCGTTGCTCCCCGGGCAAAAGAGCAGAGAAGGGCGGAGCAGAGGATCTCTAACTTGCCCACCCCGCCAGCCCTCCACCCGTTCAAACCGCACACCCACCCCCATGAGCGAAGACCAGCGCAAGCACCTCGAATTCATCCAGGCCGTCATCACCCGCATGGCCGGCAACTCCTTCCTCATCCGCGGCTGGTCCGTCACCCGCGTCTCAGCATTGGTCGCACTCGCAGCAAAGGACAGCCAGAAGGAATTCGCCATCCTCAGCCTCATCCCGTGCGCCATGTTCTGGTTTCTCGACGCCTACTATCTCTCCTTGGAGCGCCGTTTTCGCTCCCTCTACAACGAAGTCCGGCAGGCCTGCAGCACCGACTACAGCATGACATTACCCGACATCACAGCAGCCGAAAGATGGCTCACCGTGCTCCATTCAAGGACCGTCCTGCCATTTCACGGCACCATGGTCGCCGCCATCCTCATCGCCTTCCTCTACATCAAAACCATCTAGCACAGCGCCCGCATCACGTCCTTCGTATCCGCGCATCACGTCACGATCAGTCATCACCCTCTGCGGCCAAAAGAGCAGCAGCCCCACCTTCGCATCATCCCTGAGCACCACATCCCCCCATCCCTCACCATGCTCGAAAACAATCTCGAACTCATCGTCCAGTATCCCGAGGACCATCAGGGCGGCAATCATTACACCTGCCGCGGGTTCCGTGGGCTGCACCTCACCACACCCGTTTTCCTCGTGTTCGAGAGCCTGCTGTCCTCGGCTCAAGACGCCGCGCAAGACATGGGTGAAGCCTTCTGCGAAGAAATCCTCAAATACGCAGGCGCCTTTGAAGTCACAGCTTTGTCCTGCCCGGGCTGCCGCCCCACCGTGCATTGCCATGCCATGTTTGACCACGACTGCCGCAAGATCCTCGTCCACTTCGCTCAGCCCGCCACCTCGGATCCTGAGATTCTGCCCGCGCAGTCCGCCTCTGGCATTTGGCATGATCGCCTGAGGGCTTGGGACAGTGAGAAGGAGGAAAAGGAAAAAATCGAAAAGCAGAAATATGAAGAGGAGCAGCCTGAAGAGGCAAAAAAGCATCCGTACGTGCCGGCACCGTATCCGCCCTGCAAGTGGGAGGTCATCCCCATCTTGCACACCACAGACAGAGACAACGTCCACCTGTGCCTCCCCACGCTATGGCGCGTCATCAATGTCTGCTTCTGGTCATTCTCTCGCTTTGAGATCCTCTGGGCCGTGCTCCAGCGCGTCGGGCTCGCCCCCGAAGAAAGCCGCATCTTCATCAGCTATGTCCGCAAAGAAACCTCCGCCATCGCAGATCAGTTGTTCGCGGCACTCACCGAGGCTGGTTTCGATGTCTTTCTCGACCGCTGCAGCGTTCCCGCCGCCGTCAATTTCCAGCAGCGCCTCATGCAGGATCTCTGCGACAAAGCCATGGTCATCCTGCTCAATTCAGAAAGGGTCTCTGCCGTAGCTCCCGACAAGCGTTCCCGCTGGGTCGAACAAGAAATCGCCACCATTAAAAACTACCGCCTCGGCCTCCTGGAGTTGCGCCTCCCCGGCATCACTCAGCGCGCAGACATCGGCCCCGATTCCACTGAACTCCTGACCTCCGCGGACCTCGTTCCCGCAGGAGAAGACTATCCCAGGACTGCGCAAAAGCTCTCCGCGGACAAGCTCACCCACGTCATCAGCCGCATCAGGGATGTCCATGGCCAGGCATTGCATCGCCGCCGTCTTGAACTGATCGGCAATCTCGGTCTTGCTCTCACCAAAGCCGGTAAATGCCACGATCTGCAATCCGATGGCACCTTCGCACTTCCTTCCGCCACGCAGCCTGAAACCATCATCGGCCTCACCGCCCGCCCCCCCGAGCTGCAAAATTATTTCGGTCTCGGCGAGCGCCACAAAGTGTCCGCCATCCGCCAGGGCTGGCTCATCAGCCCTGCACCCTTCTTTGAGCACCAGCGCCAGGCGCAGATCACCTGGCTCGGCGGTGTCAGCAAAATCCAGCACGCCTGCGAAGCACAGATCAAGGACATGATCGCCCAACTCTGATCCTCTCTCATTATGCCAGCGCCCCAGACCACACCGCAGAGCCGACTCCACCGCTCCGCCATCTTCCTCAGTGCCAAAGTCCCTACGCAACAGCAGCGCCAGGGCGAACCCAAATTCGAAGTCATCCACGATGCCTTCGCGCGCATCGAAGAAGCCGTCATCAGCCTCGCCCGTGCCATTTTTATGGAGGGCGGCACGCTAGTCTTCGGCGCGCACCCCAGCATCTCGCCCTTGGTCGCCCGCGTGATTCAGGACTTCTATCTCCCCGAACCTGCGCCCTCATCCAAAGGCAGCCCAGAGAGACCCCAGCATTGGAAAAATCCCGCCTTGATCATCTACCAAAGCAAAGTCTGGCAGAAAGACTGGGCCCAGGCCACCCAGCGCCTCGAGCGTCACCCACTGGTCACCGTCAAGTGGACCGACATCAAAGGCGGCGAAAAAGTCGACCCCAAAATCGAGGACCGTTCGCAGGCCCCCAGGAGCTTGACGCATATGCGCGAGGCCATGATCAAAGATACCGATTTCGACGGCATCCATGAAAAACCCAAGCCCTATAAAATGGTTGCCATGGTTGCCATCGGTGGCATGGGCGGCGTTCTCGAAGAAGCAGACATCTTTGCCCGCGAGCACCCCGGTCTACCCATCTACACCTACACCACCACCGGCGGAGCCGCCGCCATGCTCTCCTCACGGCAGGGCCTCGAAGAGCGCACAAAGAGCCCCGATGCTCACGCCCTCGCCGACATCCAGAAGTTCTGGACGGCCCAGGCGGAAAGGGAGGAGCAGGCTCGGCGCGAAAGATCAGCCAGGCGGCAGGAAGGGCGGTCACAATCCCCTCTGCAGCAGCCGCAGGCCATCCCCGCTCAGCACATCTACATCCCCTACGGTTATGTCGCCCAGCAGATCGTCGCAGATCTGGTGAACCCTCAGCACCCATGACCGAAGAACATCCCACCCCACCACACAGCACGCCAGCTTTGGAACACATCAAATCCCTGGCCAGCTATTATGATGCCTGGGAGTTCTCCAAAGCGCCCGACAATTTAACGCACCAGGACCAGCTCATCCGTCGCATCGCAGCGCTCATCGCAGACCACCACATCCCGCTTGCGCATATCGCCACCGAGGCAATCGCCGCCGCCGCCACCCCGGCCCACCACCCATGCACCTGCAACGGCCTCATCGCCGCCCTCGGCCAGGCCGCTCATTCAAACTGCGACCGCCCCACCGCAGAGCTGCTCGTGGCAGCCATACCCCACATCACCTTCCCTCATACATTGCTTGCCGTATTGGATGCGCTCGAAACCTGGCTCAACTTAAAGCCCCCCTTTTGTTCGGCTGACTGGAGGAAGATCGAGTCAACAGTCCAGGCATCTAACCTCGCAGGCCATTCTCAGGTCGCGGAGAAATTGGCCGCCTTGAAGGACACCAGCGTCGTTCAAGATTCCATTTGGACAGACAGACTCACGGCAGAAGCAAAAATTCAAAATCCGCGTTCCATAGAATAGACTCCCGAAGCATCAAAAAGTTGCCATCCCCCACACTCTGAAATCAGCCCCTCCATGCCATCTCCTGGCTCATCAGCAGTCCACGCTCATCCATTTCATGGAGAAGGACGCATTAGGCTGATCGCTAGTCTTGAATAGCAGCCGTCTTCCGTCATTCAGCCCCACGGAGCGCCCCATGCCCACCGTAGCTCGTAGAACGAAGAAGGGAGCGTTAGAAGCTGCCCCCCTGGGTTCTAGCAGCCACACTGGCAGGCGACCCCATCATCCTCTTTGCACGCCCCGCTCCCAGAAGCGTCCCACCGCCATTTCGCAACGGAGAACCTGTGCCTTCGCAGCACATCACAGCCTGACCCCACCTGTCAAGGCCCCCCATTCACCACCTCCTGCCGCGCAGACTCAGCAAACTGCCGCGAAGCCTCCCCCATCCCCACGCCCTCACCTTTTTCCGTGCGTCCCCACCTCCCACTACCCCTCCGGAAAAAATCATTTTACCCTCCCATCATTTTACCACCATCCCCCAGCCCCCTCATCTCCCAGTCTCCCAGTCTGATTGTCTGATTGTCTGATTGTCCCCCCGTCTGAAAGCCCCCCGTCCCACATTCCCCGTTGAACACCGCACCTCCCCGCGTGTCTCATCCAGCCACCATGAGAGCCATCATCCTACTCGTCCTCAGCGTCGTCACTATTTTCAGCACCTCCTGCAGCACCCACACCCGCCGCCTCGACCACCGCACCATCGAAAGCCTCGGCGGCATCGCCCTCGGCAAAGCACGGCTTGACACCCGCGGCCACGTCATCCTCCCCATCGACTGCGACGTCTCCGGCACCCGTCAGATCACCACCCCGCCCACCCGCCTCGACTCCTCCCTCGCCTGCCTTCCGCCCGAAGTCATCCGCAAAGAAGAAACCATCTGGCTCACCCTCAAAACCCGCCGCACCGCCAAAGGCCTCACCTCCAAGTGCCCCGACCTCGACCTCGGCAAGCTCCCCCCCGAGACCTACCTCGTCTACTACCGCGACCCCGACGGCTCCGAGCACCCCATCGGCGTCGTCCTCACCAAAAACCTCCGCTGGTAACCCAAACTCAGCCCCCCGCCTCTTCGTATTGTAGTACCGGCTTCAGCCGGTCCGCCTCTTCCTCTAACCGAGAACCGAGAACGCGCACGGCTGATCAGCAGCTCCATGTTACCGATAGGGCCAAGGGCAGGAATAGAGTGAAGAGCGGATGTAGAAATGGTATAAAATATTATAAAGAAGGATGGAATATTAGACCAGTTCCGAAAAAAGGAACGACAAAAGAAACAAAAGACACCACCCCGGCCGCTCACTCAGGCTCCATCCTCACCAGCTTCCAGCCCGAGACCGTATACGAGCTCGACATCCCATACGAATAGCCCCGTCCCCCGTCCCATTGCTTCACCGTCACCACCGGCCGCATCCCCTCCCGGCCCAGCGCGTAGCCACTCCCCGCATGCGCCGTCTGCTCCGCCTCCACCCGCGCCAGCTTGCCCGTCGCTGAAAAGCGCCGCAGATCCGCGATCCTCCACAGCCCCTCCTGCCGCCGCAGCAGAAACAGCACCCCCACGCACGACTTCGTCGCCTCCGTCGGCGGAAAAGCCACCGCCAGCACCAGCGCACACTCCTCGTTCGCCCACAGTTCCGTGCACTCCTGCACCGACCTCGCAGGCACCGGCTTCCCCCGCTTCACCTCGCCCATCTCCGGCACCGCAAACAGCCCCGCCAGATCAGACCCCGGCGTTGCCGACGGCACAAACGCCCGGCCCGCGGCCATAAACGCCTTCACCGAAGCATGCCCCCCGCCGCGCATCCACACCTCCTCCCCCCGCACCACCGTCCCCAGCAGCATCACTGAAATCACACCCAGCCACCTCCACCTTACCGCCCTCCCGCACATCATCCAAAACAGCGCCACCACCACTCCCAGCATCCCGAGGATGATACTCTCCAGCGCCCCGAAACCGAGCCATGATTGAATCGCTTCCATGTCAGAAAATCAGGTGTCAGTGAGATCAGCAGTGCGCCTTCGCAGCCCGCCCGCCAGCAGTTCAAAACCCCTGCGGACCGTTCCGCTTCAGCGCCGGCCAGTCGCTCAGCGCCAGCACAAACGTCAGCACCAGCGTCCCCAGCGGAATAAACGAAATCACGCACAGCCATGGCGACATCCCCGCCTTCCTGCAGATAAACCAAAACGGCACCGCCTGCACCACCGCCATCACCATCAGCAGCAGGATGAGAAGAATCGGCGAACCGAGGAAAGAAGACGGCGGAGGAGAAGGAACCGGCTGCATGATCGTCAGAAAAATCGAAGGTTAAAAAACAAAGACCCCGTCAGGCCCGCCCCGCACCCAAAAAAGCAGCGCAGGGCAGGGGATCCCCCACGCACCGCCCGCCGTCATCAATACCCCGGCGGCCCATTCCGCTTCAGCGCCGGCCAGTCGCTGAACGCCAGCACAAACGTCAGCACCAGCGTCCCCAGCGGAATAAACGAAATTAGGCACAGCCAGGGCGACATCCCCGTCTTCTTGCAGATAAACCAAAACGGCACCGCCTGCACCAGCGTCAGCACCAGCCCCATCGCAAAGATGATCAGAAGCTCCATGTTCCCAATGGCGCCAACCGCAAGAAAAGAAGAAAGACCGTTCATAGGCATAATAGAAAATAATAGTTTAGAGCAGTCCACCTAGGAAGCACTTGGGAGGCCAAAGCGCAAATACAATTGAAAACATAAATAATACGCCGCACCACCCTTCGGCAAGACCTCAGTTTAAAACCGCATCGAATGCCCCGCCCCGGCACCTCCTCACACCCGCCCCCTCACCACCTTATTGAAAGTTGCACAATAGACTGACGTGGCACTTGATTAAGTTGGGTCATCGTCGGCTTTGCCTCCGGATTTTAGCACCAAAGGTGCGGCCTAGCGTAGCCCAGGGCAAGCGAGCCCTGGCGAGCGCCGCCCTGGCGAGCGCCGCCCTGGGTTCAGCACCCGCAGGAGGGCGGCAAAGCCAGCGCCTTCTGCACGCACCGCGTCCCCCAGCAGCGTCCTCCCGCCGCGCCGAAGCAGCCAGCATGTGTCTCCGCCACACGCCAGGCCCCGGCTCCTGCATGTGCATGCGCTCCCTTCGTGTCAGTCTATTGCGCAAGTCTCAATAGGCGCACTCTCGGTCCTCATCTTTAAAAGTTTAGCCCCCCTTCCTCCGCCTCAGGTGCCCATATGCCCCCGCATTCAAAACAAAGGCCAGCACCATCAGCACAAAGTACACGCTCAGCATCATCGCCGGACCCCGCCCCACCACGCTCAGCATCGAGCAGCCCAGCGCCACCATCGCCATCACCGGCCCCGCGATGCTCCTCTTATACGTCAGCACGCACGCCACCACCAGCAGCACCCCCAGCAGCAGCGGATCCAGCGCCTCCCTCCACAGCAGCTGCTCCCGCGGCGCCCCCGCCACTCCCCTCATCTCAAAAGCCGTCTCGACCGAGCGCCACTTCATGATCGCATGCACCGACTGCAGCTTCGTCACCGCCACCGCAGCCGTCGCCAAAATCGCACTCATAAAATTCGCAGGCCTCATCTCACAAAAAATAGGAAATACCATCCTATCATGCCAGCCCCACCTCAATCCACCAAATCTTTCCCCTCCCATCATCCACCCCACCCAGCGCCCAGCATCGAGCATCGAGCATCCAAGCCCGCCCCAAATCACAAATCATAAATCATGAGACCTCACCCCGTCTTCCCCCACAGCGCCAGCATCCTCTCCCTCACCGCCTGCGCGATCTCCTCCGGCGTCGCATACGCCTCCTTCTCATCCTCCTCCTTCGCAGCGCGACCCACATTCACCCCATACAGCTTGCCCAGCTGATCCAGCGCCTTCAGCCGCACCTGAGCCATCGGCGACAGCATCGTCCCCCACACCTCCGGCATCATCCCCACCGCATTCACAGCCCCACCCGCACCAGCCGCCGCATTCACAACCGCACTCGCATTCGTACTCTCATTGGCACCGACATTGGCACCGGCATTGGCACCGGCATTGGCACCGGCATTGGCATCGGCACCCGCATTCGCCACCACGCCCGCAGTCATCGCAGTCCCGCCCATCGTCACCTCCGCAAACGACAGCTCCACCGTCCGCCACAGCACCGCCGCGATGTGTTCCCGCATCCCGCCGATCTCCCTCTCCGACTTCGCCCCGCGCGACTCCATCAGCGCCTGCTGTTCCCGCCACAGCCCGCACACCGCATCAAAGCCCACGCCCAGCGCCCCCGCCACCCCCAGCAGCGGCACCCCCTGGCGCACATGCAGTTCCAGCACCATCTGTCCCTCCGAAAGCCCCGCCCCCCGCGCCCAGGCCACCCACCCCCGCAGCCCCACCGCCTCAGCCGCAGCACCCGCCGCGTTCACCCCCGCCCCCGTGTCCCCGACATCCACCGCCGCTCCCACACTCCCGGCAGCCACGTCCCCAGCCCCCTTCCTCCTCGCCCTCACGCCCCCGGCGCCCTTCGCCGCCCCCCTTGAAGGCCCACCTCGCGCCGACCCACCACCAGAAGATAAAGTTTGAGATTTTGCCATGGTATTTCCTGCCACCCTTGGCCCCCAAAACCAAAAGTCAGCCAAAATCCCCAAAAAATGTCCCACCCTCACTGCCACGATTGAATACTGCGCCAGTCAACAGACGTGCATGAAATGACACCAGCCAGAGGCAACCCGCCACATGTTTCCCGCCATCGGCTCCAGGAAGGAGCCAAGAAATGAGCCTATGGTGAAGCGAGGCTCGGCGAGCGAGAACCAACGGACAACCTGCACAACAAACCCCAGGCCAGGGGCGCATGCTGAAGGCATGCAAGAGACGCGGCAGGCACCATAAGAGCCCTTCGCAGCCCACCCGCCCCCACCCACACTTTCCCCGCAAGCCTTCACCCCCGCGCCAAGCTGAGCGATCACAAACACCGCGCCAACCGCAAGCCCCCTCATCCTCCCGCGCAAGCGCACCTCCAAAACCCCCGCAGGAGTGGGACCATCCTCGTCCCGCCCGCCCCCGCAGCGTCCACCACTTTCATCTCCCCCTCCACTTCACCGATCCTGCCCCCCCTTCATCGTCTCCACAAACCCCTTCACAAACTCCTCCGTCACCGTCACATTGCGCACCTCTCTCAGCGGCTTCCCGGAATCGATGCAATACCAGAAGTGCGCCAGCAGAGACATGCGGAAGCGCGGCTCCATCATCGGCCCTTCCGAGTCCGCGTCCCAGTTTTCCCCCGTCACATTCAGCCGCGCCAGGCTCCGCGGAAAAAGCCTCGTCGGCAGCGCCCTCCACTCCCCGTCCTCCCACACAAAGCAGCGGAAATCCCACCCATCCAGCGGCCCTTCCCGATCAAACGTCGCCAGGTAAAAAGCATCGCCCATCCTGCGCAGAATCAGCGGCATCCCTGGCCCCCGCCAGCGCAGCGGGCGCCCCTCATGCACGCAGCTCAGCTCATGCTCATCCCGCCTGTCACCAAGGCTCCACCCATGCCCGCCGCTGATGAAAAAACCACGTGTCCGCCGCACCACCTTCACCGCCAGCCCCTGTCCCGAACCCTGCGCAGCTAAAAGGTCGAATTCCGCCTCCTCTGTCAAAGCCCGGTCCACCACCCACCTGCCCACCCGCCCAGCTGCCCAGCTGCCCAGCTGCCCAGCTGCCCAACCCCCAGCACCAGCACCAGCAGCGTCGCCAGGACCCACTTTCGTTGAAAAGAAGAAAATTTCATCTCAGCAGAAAATGCCACATCATAGCAGGAAAAGAAACAAAATGAAATGGTGCCCGCCTCGCACCCTCAATATCCCCGCAGCCTCCCCTTTCGCAACGCCGTGATGCGCTCCAGGTCAGGCGGATCGCCCACCATTTCTTTCAGCAGAGCCGTCATCCTGCCCCCAGACACCAGCCACGCATCCACGATCGCATTCTCTTCCGCGCCATAGACCGCAGCGTTCATCGGCACCAGCATCGCTGCCGAGACCCCATGGCGCACCAGCAGCGCCTTCAGTTCCTTCCGCGCCCGCCCGTCCCCCGCAGCCAGCCGCGCATCCGAGTAAGCCTTCCAGAACTCCGTCCCGAGGCTCCACATATACATGCTCTGGATGCCCAGCCCCGAATCATCGCGATACCCCGCCGGCCGGTCCTCATTCGCCACCGCCACCCTCGCCAGCCGCTCCATCTCCCGGAAAGCCACCTCCGACCGCTTAGACGAGGCACACGCAGTCAGCACCCAGGCGCACACCAGCCACAGCATCATCGCCAGCGTCTTCAGTATCCCTCTCAATCTCATGCCCCCAACCAATGCCCAGCCCCGCCGCTCCATCAAGCTCCTCCCACTCTCAGCCCCACACGAATCAGCCGCAAAAAAAACACCGAGCCCCCTCTAAACCCCAGCTCAGCACCTTCGCGCCCTCTCGCCGCCACCTCCTCCCGTCAAGCACCCGTCCGAATGACCAAGATCCGCTTACCAAGAACCAAATAGCGAGAACCGAGAACCAAAAACTCCGCCCCTAATCCGTCATCGCCCCCCACACCGGCGCCCCCACCACATTCCCCGTCTTCGCCCCCAGCTCCACACGCACCGTCGCCGAGTACCCTTTTCCGTTCGCAGGATCCCCGTCAGATTTCAGCACCAGATTCCCGCTGCACTCCATTTCGAGGTGATCCTCATCGATCCACCGCAGCACCTTGTCATAATAAAAGCGCCCGTGCCCGTACTCCGCGCCCGCGCGACTCACCGCAGCGTCGTGCACCTCGCTCACAGACACCTCCACCTCCGCCGCCGGCTGTGCCGCCAGCGAATACACCGCCACCCCGCTCCCGCGTTTGAACAGCCTCAGCAAAGCCACCCGCGTCCCCCTTGGCGACCACTTCACGCCCTCCGCCAGCTCCATCATTTTCTCCGCATCATCCTCCATCGTCTCCTCCAGCCTCTCCAGCGGCCCGCCCGGCGCCCGCTGCAGAAAGATCGCCTCCGTTCCCACCAGCACCCGCGCCCTCCCATCCGGCCCCCGCAGCGCGATCGGCCGCCTCAGCAGCACCTCCTTCCCGCCCGTCCCCTCCTCCACATCCCCCACCACCCGCCCCAGCACATCCTCCGCCACCCCCGGCAACATCGAAGCCCCCTTCACCTCACCCACCGCCGCAGCCCCATTCGCACGTGCCTTCGCATGGGCACCCACACTCGCCGCCCCATTCGCATCTCCACCCTTCGTAGCACAACCCACCAGCCCACAGCACAAAATCATCAACATCAGCCCCAGCACCTTCACCGGCATCAGCAACTTCATCGGCATCGGCAGCAACTTCAACGTCATCACAAACATCTTCAGCGACCTCAGCAGCATCTTCCTCGTCCCCACCACCATCGTCCGCCACCCGGTCCACTGCCAAAGCCGCAGGCACATCTCCGGCATTCTCCATCTCACAGGCATCATCATCCGCAAGTCAGGCAGTCTCATAGGGAAGGGAAGGGGAAAGGCGCAGGTAATCTCAGTTCAGGTACCAGGACCACTCAAGACATTCGTCCCCAGCCCCCCGACCGACTCAAGCCCCCGTCATAAAGCTCGAACCAACCCCGGTCAACATCCTCCCGCCCACCGCCATCCCCCCGATTCCCGCCACCTATTCCCGCAGCATCTCGAAACCACGACAAACACCCCTACATACCACCCTCGCCCCAAAGCGGCAGGTTGGTATGCGCCGCGCCCCGTCCGTGATTCCGCACCGATGCCCGCCGCCCCAAAAACCAGCGCCCCCAAGACCCCTCCTCCCACCCTTTTCCCCAGACCCCATAAATCCAAAAGCTTCATTCCCACATTTCGCCGTTTCCCCTGGTCAGGGGGCTTTACCCACAGGCCCAGCCCATTTCTCAGCCGCCCCAGCCCTCTGGACCCGGCAAATTCTCTCTTGCCGAGTTTCACTAAAAAGACTAGTTTCAGCAAATGCTGAAACCGGCAAAAAAAGTGAAACAGCAAGAAACGCAGCAGCAGATCGACTCGCTGCTTCGAGGTCTGTTCACGCGTGTGCCCTTTCTCAAACTGCAATCCCTGCGCACTCAGGTGACGCGCCGGCGTGCTGGTGAGATCCAGCATTGGGCAGACGCAGTTCTCAAAGTAACCATCGATCGCCTCTGTGAATGGACTCTGGTCGCAGAGGCGGAAAACAGCGGCCAGCCCCAGATTGTGCGCGCAGCGCTGCTGCGGTTGCAGCACGCGCTTTCCCTGCTCCCGCCCAAAACGCGACGTTACGGCATCCTGCTCGCGCCCTTCATTTCGCCAGCGTCCGCCCAGCTCTGCGCCAAGGCTGGCATCGGCTATGCAGACCTCGCAGGAAACTGCCGTCTCTCCTTCGCCCACATCTATATCGAGACCCGCGCTGCGGACAATCCTTTCCATGAAAAGCGCACCCTGAAGTCCATCTTCACGCCCAAGGCCACGCGCATTCTCCGCGTCCTGCTCCAGGGCCCCCTGCGTCCGTGGAAAGTCAAAGAACTCGCCGCTGCAGCAGACGTCAGCCTCGGCCATGTCAGCGATGTCCGCCAGCAGCTTCTCGCGCAGGAATGGGCGGCCGAGGAGGCGGCAGGAGGCCTCCTCGTCACGCGCCCCGCCGATCTCCTGGATGCCTGGGCCGCCGCTGACCGCTGGGAGGACCGCACCACCGTGCGAGACTACTCCCTGCTGCACACGGACCCCGCAGACATCGCCACCCGCGTGCATCAGCTCCTCGGTCATCAGCCCCACGCCTTCACACAGTGGATCGCCGCCACCCAGCGCCACCCCTACACCACCGTGCCCCTCACCACCGTCTATGTTGCCGAGTTCCCTGAGGAAGACCTGCTCAAAAGCGGGCTCCTCGCCCGGCGCGTGGAGGGTGGTGCAGGCGGCGGCAGGCTCCGCCTCGTACGTCCGAAAGACGCCGGCGTGCTCCACCCTCAGCAGACCGTCAATGGCCTGCCGCTGGTGGGAGATGTCCAGATCTACCTGGACCTGCTGCGTGCTGGTATGCGCGGCGATGAGGCCGCCGCCGAGCTGCGCCGCTGGCCTGACTTTTCCGGATGCTGGCCAGCCTCCACCTCCTCCCCGTCCGCATGAGCAAATACGAAACTCACGCCGCCTACCCAGCGAGCGGCCTCGCCGCTGCACAGACCGCGCTGCTCACCCTCTGGCCCTCTTTCTCCCCATACCATCAGGATCTGGTGCTCGTAGGCGGCCTTGCCGTGCATTACCTCACCCGGCACCGCACAGACAGTCCCTGGCCCGGAGTCGTCACCACAGACGTGGACTTCGGCATCGAGCTCAGCGCCGAAAACGGCCAGTACGGCAGCGTGCGCACCGCCATGGAGGGACTCGGATTTCACGCGGATGCGCAGGCTGCCGGCCGACTGGTGCGGCAGGTGGAAAACATGAACCTCTACGTGGACTTCCTTACCGAGGCCCCGCCCGCCATCACCGGCACCCGCAGAGTGGATGATGTCCTCGCCAGCGTCTTTCCAGGCATCAACCGCGCACTGGCCGCACGTCGCATGGTCACCATCACCGGGCAGGACATCTACGGCGCCACCGCCAGCTGCGATGTCGCCATGGCAGACATCGGCCCGCTGCTCGTGCTCAAGATCAATGCCTTCGGCGGCCCCACCGGCCGGCAGCGCCCCAAAGACGCCTACGATGTGCTCCAGGCCGTCACCGCCTTTGTGGACGGCCCGCAGGCCGCCATCGCCGCCTTCCACGCCGAAGCAGGGCAGGGGAACACCGGCTACGAAACCGCATGCCAGGCCTTGCGCCGATACTTCATCCATCCAGACGCCGCCGCCCCAGCCCGCGCCGCCGCCTTTTTGCGGGCTTTTTCAGATGATCAGCAGCGCATCCGCGAAGACCTCGTCTCCACCGCACGGTTTCTGCTGGGGGAGTGATGGCTGACCAAGCGGCGCTTCCGTGTTTGTGGCTTGCCATCAGCGAGTAAGAAAGGAGCATCTAAATTCGCAGGCGGTGCGTTTTTAAGCTGGACGGGACCACCGTGGTTCCCATATGTAGTGCTTCTCGTCACCGCGCCCGCGCCTCACTCCATCACAGCAGCCTCAGCGTTGATCCGCTCTTCCAAAGCGCGCAGAGTCTCCAAAATAGTCGGCAGCTTTGGAGCATCTCCCATGAACATCTCCTGCATGGCCGCAAAATCTTTTTTCAGCTCCTCCATTCGGTGCTCCGGAGGAATCAGCCGGAACGTCCCCGGCCTCGCCAGATCGTAACGCGCCGCCGCCCGCGCAAAGAACCGGTTTTTCCAGTCCACCACACGCTGACGCAGCTCCGTGTTTGCCACGGCATCCTCCATGTACCCCGATCGCGCCAGTTCGGCCAGGTCCGCGTAATGGCGGGAATAGCGCACCGGCATCGCTTTCGAAGGATCGCGATGATGCTCCGCGTGCAGGATGGTCGCCTTCTCCCAAAAGGCCCGCTCCACATTCAGCGCCACCACATCGCAGCCCATCTCCCGCATCTCCCCTGGCATCGTCTCCGCCAGCCATGGCTGCACCCTGTGCCGGCCTGTGGGACGTTGGTCCGTCAGCGATCCAAATTCCAGCTTCACCGCACGCCTGATGTAAGCAATTTCATCTGGAAAGTCACAGGGGTAGCGAAAATAGAGCACGGGCGATCTGCTGTCCGCATCCTCCTCATATTCCAGCCACCCTTCATGGCCCGCTCGTTCACCCAGAATACCCACGATGGCCCCGTTGAGTTCCGGCATCAGCTCATCACGCACCCACTCGCCGCACAGGGCCTCCACCCTCTTCATGAAGTCATCCGTCTTCTTGCGTCCGCTCAAAGCCTCCACCTCCGCATCCCGGATGCCGAGCACCGCAGGATCCAGCGACAGGTCGATATCTTCAGAGAAACGATTGATGACACGAAACACCTTGGACAGCGCCGTCCCACCTTTAAAAACAAAACGGCCGTCCCTGCTCTGCGAGGCGTCAAACAAAAGCCCCAGCAGCCAGCACACCCAGAAATCTTTTTCGATGATCGCCGCAGGCATGCGCAGCCGTGCCCCCGCTTCGGCAAAAGCCCTCGCGCGCATGACCGCATCCGCCGTGGCCACTCGGTTCATCGTTTCTTCTTGCCTCCCACTGCATCTGCTGCCAGGCCCCGCAGCATTGGGTGCATCCATGCCGGCGCCAGCGGCAGTTCCTTCAGCAGTACACGACGGTCAGCCGCGGACAGTTTACGCCGGATCTTTGCCAGCTGCTCCGCGCTGATATGCTCCTTCCCCAGCACACGAAAAGCCGAGACGATCATCCCCGTTGGCCGTTCCGACATCGACATCAGCCGCGCCGAGCGATGCCGCAGCTCCACCTCCTGTCCGGCGATCCGCAGCTTCCGCGATCTCCCGTCCGTTTCATAAGCGATCTTGCCCGGCACCTGTTCAGACAGCCCCAGCAAATTCGCCGCCGCAGCCCCAGTCGGCCTCAGTTTGATCCCCTCACGCTTCGCCACCGCCACAGCCGCATCCTCCGCCTTCGGAGTCAGTTTTCCAAACCACGGATGACTGCGCGGCAGATCATACAGCCCCCGCGCCACCCGCCTCAATTTCCCCGCCTTCGTCAGTCTGGACAAAGCCGTATCCACCGCCGCCCGCGATCCCAGATCAAGAAAATGCACCGGAGAAAATGCCTGAGCACTCCTCGTGGCACGTATCCTCCTAATCATCTTTGAATCAATGCCTTGCATTTTAATTGTTTGAGTCATTTTGTCAGAAATAACCACCCAAATTTCTGACAGAAGTTTCTTTCCCATGCGCAGCGTTGTCAATATCCAATATTTGACTTTCGGCTCGTGGCACCCTGGCTGGCGCGCTGAAAGACGCGCCAGCCTAGGTGCCACGACGATCCACTTTTGATCTGTCTCACTCTCGGGCAACCCTTCGCATGTCTCTTGGTGCACCGTACTTTTAATTTAACTTGCGGATTATCCCCCGAAGAGCAATTTTCCAATTGCATTGCAATCATCCCATGCCGCCGGAGACGAAACCAACCAGAACGCTCATGTCTTACGAAGAGCTTCGCCGGACCTTCTCAGAAGGGCGGCAGCAGCTGTTGCAGCAGCAAGGCCCGATCACGAACGAGATGATCCGGCGGCTGCAGGACAGTCGGAAATACGCGCACTCGCCGATTTCGGCCACTCGGAGGAGCTGATGCTGGATGGCAGCCAGGTGCGCAAGCTGCTGGCCCAAAAGCCTCTTAAACGAGGCTTGGAACATGAAGTGGGGGTAATGAGTGGTGAAAAACTTGTGATCAAGGATTACGATCCACGTCTGATCGACGTGGATACTTGGGACATTTTTTACAAGCCCACGGATTCTTTGTTCGACTACCTGACAGATCTCATGCTCTGCAACCATCTCTTCGGCGATGATTTGAGGCTTCGAGGATTCTACGAGGAAAACAATCAGCTACACGTCATCATCACACAGCCCTACGTGGATGGCACCCACCCCGACTGGTCAACACTGGTGGAAAAGTTGGAAGCGCAGGGGCTGCTGCAGCAAGAAGAAGGCTCCGCACAAGGCCGCTTCTGGGTGAACGCCGGGCCTGCCGGGCGTATCCTCATGACAGACGCGCATGAAGACAATGTCATCATTAGCACCAAGACCGGTCGCGCTGAACTCATTGACGTGCATTTCTCCTTTGGCAGTCGTGAGGCGCGCATCCGTGCCTTACAAGCCTTGGGTCTGTTTTGAAGAATGCCACAACCCGCTGAGAACTGGATATGGTTTTTGGTAAAGGTATAATTTGGAAGCTGGCGTGGCTGGGCATGTCTGAGCGTTGGCAGGCATGAAAGAACCGAAGTTTCTCAAGCTCCAAACCAGCCTATCAAGATAATTGTGAATTTTAGTGCAGGCAGTGCGTCGGAGAAAGCCACTCCACCCTGTATCGTCTCTCTCAGTAAAGCTGCTGCTGTCACGTTGGGGGTCTCAAAAGAGGGGGGCGGGCTTGCGCTGCTAGCATCATCACAAAGGAGGAACGCTCTGACATAGTCAAGAAGGCGGCCGCTAAGCGGTAGGCGTCGAGGACAACTCATCTATAGTGCGTAATGATGGAAGTTCACTCCCAATCACCTCGTCCACCAATCCAAGCCAATAAGCATCTGTTGATGAGAGTGGGTGCTCACCTTTTTGCAGGCATCTGCAAATCGACACTACCAAGTAGAACAGGGGATCCAATTTTGGCCCGGCTTTTTCTAAAACAAACCTTTTTTGTTCATCTTCATCCGAGCTGTCTATTCTTTCATATTCTTGAAATTCTGGCGGTGACAGGAAAGCGTGCCCTCTTTGCGAGACCAGCTCTTCAACATTGTCACGGTAGGCTCCCGAAATAAAGTCGCGCAGTTGGATGAAGTCGTCCTGAATCGCATCAAGATGCAGCTGGGATACGCTGTCGGTCTTTTCATCTGTCGGAATTTCAAAGTCGATGATCTTTTTTAGAAGCTCCTTTTCAATTTGTAGCATGCTAGGCGATGGGTCGCCTTCTAAGGCTTGCGCAGCAAGATTCATCAATTGGCTGATTTTCTGCTGTCTTTCTAGTGCATCACTGATGAGTTGCTGCTGATCTGGGCTAATATTTCGCTTCAATCTTTGAAAGAACTCACTGGTGTTTGTTACGGCCGCATGCACAAGCATATTCGGATCATGGTCTTCAGATTCCGATTGAGCGGTTATCATTAGCATCACCATGCGCCTGAACATTCGCAAAGCCAATCTCAGGGCGAATCTTTCGTTTGTTTCACGAAGTTCGACTTCCAAAGTGCTGATTTTTTCCAAGGTTAAATCGTCGTCACTTCGCCTGGTTCCATGATAATAGACCCGCGCATCTGGGTAGGCGATAGCATAGTCTCCTAAGGCGAGAAAGTCTGCCGCTGCGCTTGCAGCAAAGCCTACTGCAATTGTGATTAATTTGCAAACATCACCGTTTTGCGTTGGAGTTTTCAACAGATCAATCAAGCGCTGCATGTGCGCCACATTCCCACCGAGAGAATCGATGTAGAGACAAATTGGATCATTGCTTTCAAGGCGTAGTTTTATTATTTGAGGCAACAATCTATTAACGAGATTACTGTCTATGTCTGATGTGACATAAACAGCACGCTCAGGATTTTCTCTGTACTCGATTTTACTCACGCTTGTCCTTCATCTGTGCATGAGCCGCGTTCTGAGCAGCGAGCAAAGTGTCCACAAATGACCAATCTTCAGTGTGCATCCGCTTCACCGGTTTGCGAGTAGTCGAAATAATGCGTGCAATCAACCTGTCACGGCTGGCCGTCCCTGATGGGGGCTCAATCCGTTGTCCAGAGTGTGTTTGGTACAGCATATGGAATAATATTTATGTTAACAAATACGCTCTAGACGAGAAAAATCGCGGATGTATTTCTTTATTTTGCTCCTTGACCGCCAAAGCTTTTATTGTGTGATGTAAATTGAGTGCCAAAGAGTTCCTGTGCCACGTGACTGCAAGGAGCGCAACGTGTCCTCACCGATCCCAGAAATCTGGGACCTCCTGCTCGATCTCACAAAGCCAGCTGCCATCCCGCTTCAGGCGTGAGGCTATCCGCCCGTCGATCTCCGTTTCGATCTCCCTCCGGTACAAATTCGCGTCCAGCAGCGTCCATTTGCCGCTGCGCAGCTGCAGCAGCTCCGCGATGCGGCTTCTCATCACCGCGCCCGCGCCTTTGTCCAGCGCCGCGCCGCTGCCGATGTCTTCGACGTAGATCACGTCGTACTTCGCATAATCACGCGCCGCGCGGTAGTCGTTCAGATCCACCGCAGGAATGAGGTGCGCCATCTGCGGGCCGCGATGCCCCGTGGCCGTGGGGATCTTCCACACACCACGCGCCGCCGCACTCTGCAGGCAGGCCATCGCCTGCTTCAGCACGTGCGTCTTGCCCACGCCCGAAGGCCCCAGCAGCGAGATCCACCGCCGCGGCTGCTCGCGCCGGATCACCGCGCTGCAAAACGCCATCACCGCCGGCAGCACCTTCCGCAGCCCTGGGTGATACACCTCAAACCTCCACGGCCACCCCGCCACATGCGCGTGGATCTCAGGCACCGATTCATCATCAGCGGCAGCAGCACGCGCCGTCACAGCGCGCAAGATTTGGGCAGTCGTTTGCATAAAAAGTGGGGAAGGGGCGGTGAAAAGTTTCAGGTTAAAAAGTTCGAAATCCAAAGCAGGCCGCAGCTCCGCGCCGCAGCGTGTCGCATCAGCGGCAACGTCCTCGTCACAGCCCGCCTGCACGTCCACACAGCGCCTTCACCCCGCGCAGCCGAATCACGAGCCAGGCGACCCCATGCGCCCTGGGCCTTCTCGCCCAGCGCCACAAGCCTCCGCCGTTCATCGCTGGGTCCGCAGCAAGCCACCGCCCAGCGCCGAGATTCTGTTCCAAAACAAATCATAAATCGTAAATCAAAAATCATAAATCATAGATTCGTCGCATTACGCATACCGCCCCGGCGCGTTCGCGCTGTCGCACCGCACCGCAGCCTGGCGCGGGCCCGCATGCCGCGGTTGCCGGCGTTGCAGCGCGTTTTGAGTGAAGGTTCTGGCATCGGCGCGCCAGTTGTCTCCCACCGGCATCAGGGCGCCATTGCTGCTGCGCAGCCACTGGCTCGCCTCGCGGGCCAGCCACCAGGACTCCGCCTGGTCTGGCGTGATGCCGATCTCCGGCGCGATGGCGCGCGCCTGCTCCAGCGTAGGCCGCACACGCTCGTGCGACTGCACCTGCGCTTGCCCACGCGGATGGATGGAATCAGGTACAATGGGGTGGGAGGTGGGTGGTGGGCGGTGAGTGGTGGGCATGCCCGCCGCATCCTCCCCGCATATGCTCCCGCAATGCGGCCGCATGTCCCCCGCATCGTTCCCGCACTGCGGCCGCATGTCCTCCGCATTCAAATCGTCCGGCGCAGGGCCGCGCAAAAGCGTCGCGGAAGGCGGAGGTGCAGGCGCAGGCCCCGAGTGCCAGCGCTTCTGCGCCGCCACACGCCGCTGCTCGCTCTTTTTCGCGATGCGCTCCCGCTGCTCCTTGCGCACGATCTCCAGCCGCGCATTGCGCCGCCGGCCATCCGCGTTTTGCGGCAGCTTGGCCAGCACGGCGGGCGTCACCCCTTTGCCCGCCAGGCGTTTCAGCGCAGGCGCATCCGGCGGCAGGCCCGCGTCGCCCAGCAGCCACTGGTGGCACAGCAGGCGCAGGTAGGAGAGCTGCTCCGCATCGCTCATGCCCGCCACGCCCACCAGCCAGCGCTCCGGGTAAAAATCAAAAGCAGGCGCATCGCGTACGGAAGGGGCAGGCAGGGTTTCAGGGTCGCTCATGGGGGAATCCTCCAGGTGGCAGGTATGGTCGGAGTGTTGTTTCACAAACAGGTATTTAATGATCGAAAGTGGTAGATCGCAGCAGAACCACGGTCCCCGGCCATCTTCCTCTTCCTCCTGCTCTTCCTCCTCCTCCCTCGGTTCGGAGATCCGGAAAAGGGAGGAGGAGTAAGAGTAAGAGTAAGAGGAGGAGAAAGAGCCGGACCGACGAGGTCAGGAAGGGTAGGGGTATCGTGGCGGCGGCGTGGGAAATCGTGGTGGCGGGAGGGGAAAGCGCGGCGGCTGCGGCGCGCCGCGCCTGCGGAGGCTGGCCTTGCGGCTGTTGCTGCGGTTGCGTTCGCTCAGCTTCTGCAGCTCCGCCTTCAGCTCCTCGCCCTCCAGCTTCAGGCACTTCTGGTGTCCCTTCAGCATGCCGCGGCGCAGCAGGGAGAAGTTCAGCTTCTGCGTCGGCTCGTCGTGCCCCGGCACATCATGCCAGGTGATGCCATGCCATACCGGCGAAGGAGCCCGGTACTCCGGCGGCCGTGGCGGCGGCTCCGAGCCCGCAGCAGCCGGCCCCTGCGGATGGGGTTGCGAACCCGTGCCCGCGCACTTTGCATGCGGCAGATCCGGCACCTTCTCGTCCTCCGCCTGCGGCGCAGGCGGCTCCCGTCGCACCCCCGGCCAGGCGACCGCCGCAGCCCGGCGCGTTTCCTCTGGTGTGCGTGGATCATCCGAAGACGTGCTCATGTAGGGAAGGGGGAGGAGGGGTGGGTGAAAGATCGAGAAAAAGGAAAACAGCAGCCTGCGCCAGGCCTGAAGCGTCAAAATCGCTGCGGGCGAAACTGAACGTGAAGCCGCCGCAGAGGCCGAAGCGTCCTGTTGCCGCAGCAGAAGCGGAACCAGCAGCAGCAGTGATGAAAAACGGAAGAGAAAGACCCGGGCCGGCGAAAGCCACTGCTGCAATTCGAAGAAGCTGCGCTGTCTCGGGATGGTATGCTCACTTGGAACTTAAAGGTGAATCGTTGGTGCTCGGAGCAAGAAGAAGAACAAGGCGAAAACAAAGGAAGAGGAAAAGCAGGCGGCTGCCAAAGGCGGTGCGAGCCGCAGGACTGAATCCCCGCACCCCGCACCGCCCCCAGGCAGCCCACTGCCCATCACACCACCCACACGTACCAAAAAAAATTCCTCGTCGCATGATCTGACAGTCTCATCGTCTCCTGGGCTGATTGTCTGACGGTCTCACAGTCTGACCCACTCACGCCGCCCGCGCGCTGCGCAGATCCGCCGCATCCATGCGTGCGATCGTGCGTCGCGTGCCCAGGCTCAGCTCCGGCTCGTAGCGCTCCTGCACGTAGCCCTCCGCCTCCTCCCACAGGCCGGCGGCCAGGTGCTCGCTCACCGACTGGCCGCGCACAAAGATGTCGTTCAAAAAATCGCCCGAGTGATCCAGCTCCAATGGAAAATGCCCCGGCCACGCCACCAGCTCGCCCACCACATCGCCCTTGAATTGCGGATTGCGCACCGCATCCAGCGCGGCGTGCACCTTGTCGGTTTGCTCCTGCAGCGCGCAGGCCAGCTTGTGCAGCTCCGTCGCCAGCGGATTGCTGCCATGGCCCTCCGGCTTGATCACACGGAGGAGGACGTCGATGTCGTAGGTTTTCATGGTGTTCAGTGTTGGTAGGTTCAGTTCAGGTGTGGTTTGTCGGTTCTAAAAAAAGACGTGGGCGCGTTCACAGTTCTCAGTTCACCGCTTACTGGCTCGCAGTCGCCCGCAGGCGGAGCGCAAAGAGGTGCGGACGCGCATGGCAGTAGAAAATGGTAGAAAGTGGTATGGACGGAAACGGCATTACGCTGCCGGGGCGCGGAGGGAGAGCCAGGCCAGCACGGAGGCCAGCAGGAAGATCAGCATGCACAGCTCCGCCACCGCACGCAGAAAGTCCTCGTCTGCGTAGCCGCGCTGGCAGCTCTGGCGCAGCGTCTGCCTGCGCCAGCCCTTGCGCTGCAGGCGGCGGATCTCCCGGTTGTTCCGGCAGGCGCGCACGCTCAGCAGCAGCAGCGCCGCTCCCAGCAGGGCGATCAAAAAGCAGGTCCACGAGTTCATCAGGAAGCGTGGCGGGCCAGAAGGTTGCGAATGCTGCGGCAGGCGGAGAGCCGCCGCTCCGGCGCCACCTCCTTTTCCTGCACCAGAAAGTCCGCCATGCTGGAGGCCGTGTGCCCCCGCTCCGCCATCTCCAGAAACAGCGGCAGCAGCAGCCGGAAGGCCGAGCGCCCCGCCCTCTGCGGCGGCAGCGTTTTGGCAGATTTGTTCATGAGTTCAGCCAGGGTGTGTTTCATAGCATGTTGTGGTGGTTTGTGGTTTGAGTGGAGGAAATGGCGGAGGAAAAAGCCCACATGGACCGCCCCCGGCGCGCCGCCTTCCGGCATCCGCGAGCACACGCCGCAGCCCCTGCGCAGGTCCCGCACCCGGCCCCGGCAGAGCCATGTCCGTCGGCAGTCCGCGCCGCCCTGGCCTTCCCCTCCGCCTTGGTTCCTTCGTTCGCCTTGCCGCGTGTTCGCGCAGATGCAGCCGCCGATTTCATCGCGCCGCCTCCTTTGCCATTGGGCGTGCGGATTTGCTGTGAGTGGGCGGTGTTTTGCCAAAAGCAGGCGATGTCTTCAGCCTCATGCACGGCACCTTCACAGTCGTGGGCGCTGTTTGCGCGTGGGTGCAGGAGTCCTTCACGCTCGGGCGCGGTGCTTTGGCGCGGCCTCGGGGCGGCTCCGGCTTGTTCAGATCCAGCGTAGGTGCAGGCGTGCGCCGGGGTTCCGGCGCCGCTGCTTCAGCATCGCCCTGAGGCGCATTCGTGAGCACCTCCGGCTCCGCAGCGCTTTTGTCCGCTGGTGCGGCAAGCTTTTCGCCCGGCGTTTGCGGCAGGCAGGCAGGCACCTGCAGCTCGCCGGAAAGCGCGCGGTCAAAGAGATGGCGGCACTGGCCCGCCAGCGTCCGGTTGTTTGACTCCGCGAGAGCCACCAGCCTCTCGTACTTGTCATCGTTGATGTATGCTCCTGCTAGTTTCATTGCTGCTGTGTGCTGCGGGTGTTAATCACCCAATGTGCCAGGGTGATAACCACCCGTCAAAATAAAATTCTTGATTTAATTATGGTATGGGTGATTGATGGTGTTAATCACCCCTGAAATTCCAGACGACTCATGCCCAACCAACGACAAAGCGGAACCAAGCTCGCCGGCGCCTACATCAGCGAGGAGAAGGACGAAGCGCTCGCCCGGATCGCCGCGGAGAAGGGCTACCCCAACAAGGCCGAATACATCCGCGCCCTGTTTGATGCAGCCCTGGCCGAAGCCCTCACACAAAGCCCCAGGAAGGCCCGCAAAGCGGCAAAACCCGCAAAAAAGAAGTAGAAGCAGCCCCCGCCGCTCCCGCCGCCGCGCTCATTGCGGCAGCCCTCCCCAGCCCCGCCTTCCGCCCACCGCGCACCCCCGCACGCCCCGAGGGATCAAGAAGCCCCCCCCTCCTGCCGGAACCCCTGCCGCAAGCCCCCCAGGAGTGGGACCATCCTGGTCCCCCGGCTGGAAATCGATGCCCCAATTCTACCTTGGCAACTTTTCAGGCCGTCCCTGAAAAGCACCGGGAAACTTTGACCCTCAGCCTCAGGCATCCGTGTCAATCCGTGCAATCCGTGGTCAAAAACTCTGGAAAAGCCCGCTTTGGCATCGCCGCACTCGGAACCCACCCAAGGAGACCTCAAACCCAGCGCCGAGCCCTCCAGCGCCCCCGCACGATCCCTCCGACTCACCACCCCAGCCGCCAGCCCCGCCCTCCCCGCACACCTCACCTGAACCACCCCGCGCGCGCCAGATTCCCGGCCCCCTGCGCCGCCAGCCTCAGAAAAAAGGCCCGCCGCGCCCCCGCGCATCGATTCAATAAAAGTGATGTTCATGCGAACAATTTGTTGCCAAATTCCACTGCATGCAACTCACTGCCTGTATTACACGGATGTGTGAATAAAACCTATGCCCGCCACCCGCACCAAAACCTTCCGCCTCAGCCACGCCCTGGCCGATGCCCTTGAACTCAGGGCCAAAGAATTAGGCTACGGCAGCGCCACCGCCCTGGTGGAGGCCCTCGCCCGTTACGACTGCCTCTGCCGCTCCCGCCACGGCGTCACCAAGCAGTGGTCCCAGCTCACCCCCACCGAGCAGGACGACCTCGACGCCCGCCTCCTCGCCCGCGTTTTAAAAAAACACGGCATGACCGCCACCCAAGCCGCCCAGGTGGACTGGCGGATGTTGTGAGGGGGGAGTGGGCGTAAATCCGTTGCCTTAGGATGCATGGCTCCTCCGATGCTGATGCTCATAATCACTGCTGACCCTCATTGGCACTCTAGGAATGCAGCTCGCTGTCTCGAGAGCCGCTGCTGTAAATGAGTGTTCTCTGCTGTCTTGTTTGCTCAACTCACCATCAATCATAACAATGAGCCCGACTTTATCTGATACCATGCTTGGCGGACCTGTAGGCCAAAATATATTGGTTCTCTGCGACGCCGCTGTTTTAATCGAGCGCGTGCCTTCAGGAGCAGTGGAGCTCTGCTACATCGACCCACCGTTGTTTCCGCACATTGATGAAGCTGCTGCCCAGGAGAGCACCCGGATCATGAGAGATCATCTACTGGCGTTGGCGAAGGTGCTGCAACAAGCTCGGCGCTGTCTTACATCGACGGGGAATATTTTTGTTCACTCCGAGCCGGAAATGAATGGTAGCATTCGGCTTCTTCTCGATCAGGTGTTCGGACGGCAGAATTTTTGCCAGGAGATCATCGTTCCGCGACCAACACCGAGAACCCGCGGGGGGCTTCCGGCTGGACACGACACCGTTTTCCATTTCAGAGTCGGTTCGGAGTTTGTGTTCAATGCTCAGATGCGGGCTCTGACGCCAGAGGAAACTGCCCGGCAGTTCTCAAAATCGGATGCTCGCGGCCCTTTTCGTCTCATGAGCCTTGTTTCACCAATATCACGACCATCCCTGGCTTTTGAATGGGAGGGGGAAATGCCGCCAAAAGGAAATTCTTGGAGATTTTCGCGAGAGAGATTGGAACAATTCCATGCTGACGGAAAGATCGTTATGGGTCCACCCGGGAGTCCACCGCGACTGAAGCAGTATGCTTCGGAAGCTGCCGCTGGAATAGATATTGGGACTGTATGGGATGACCTGCCGCTGAGTCTTACTGCGGGGGAACGTGCGGATTACCCAACACAGAAACCAGAGCTGCTTCTTGAGCGTCTGATCAAGATGGGTTCGAATAAAGGAGGATTGGTGTTAGATCCGTTCTGCGGCTCGGGAACCACACTCATGGCTGCGAGTAAATGCGGAAGACGTTGGATCGGCGGTGACAATTCCTCCCAGGCAATTGCAGTCGCAACACAACGGCTGCATCAAACGTGCGCACTCATGCAAGGAAGGGATTTCCATTCGACAAATGAGATGCGGCTCAAGGAAGGCTCTGCTCCACAAGCTGTTCCGTTAATAAGAATCGCCACTGGCTTTGACGACTTCATTGCCGGACCTGTCAGGTCTTTTGTCCGTGGTCAGCCCTTGGAAATTGAGGAAACGCGCACATACGAATTCAAAGAGGTCAGACCAGATAGTAAGCTCAGCGATATTGCCGATGTAGCCGAGAAGTATGCCGTGGCGTTCCTCAACAGCGAGGGCGGTCGCATTTTCTGGGGAGTGCGAGGCTCCGACAGGATCGTGTTGGGGACCAAATTAACTTTCGACGCACGAGATCGCTTGCGTCAAAATATCACCAGCAAGCTTGGCGCGATTCGCCCAGCTATTGATCCAACCGCTTTCCGCCTTGAGATTCACTTGGTGGAAGATCCAGGAGGCGAGACGGATTTGGTTGTCGTGGAGCTTTTTGTTCCGCTCATCAAGTCAAGCGCCCCCTATTTTGCTGGTGGTGTTGACGCGTTCGTTCGCCTCGATGGCGTGACAAGGAAATTGGCAGGGCCTGAATTATATGAGTGGATAGTGCGCCGTATGTCGAACCTTTGAATTCATTCCGGATGAATTCTCTTGCAATCGGTTTGGCTGAACAACACTGGATTGTCGCCGTCGTAGATCACCTGATGTCCTTGACTAGGCATTGAAAATGCAGCTTTCCGCTTCACCCGTCACCGCCGTGAATTTCCTCTCCACTCTCGTCACAGACCTCACTGCCGCCTAGCATGGTCCGTAAGCTTCAGTTCATTGGTTTCATTGAACCCGCTAAGCGCGGGATTACGAAACCATTGATCATTCAAGCAAAGGGCGCCGACGGCGTGCGGGAGACGGTCTTTCTAAAAACACTCGCAGGGTATGCTGACAGGCCGGAGGCTGCCGGGGTGGAACTCTTCACGACGCTGATCGCCCAGCGGCTGGGACTTAGAGCTCCTGAGCCGGTGCTAGTGGAGGTGCCCACCAAGGCCGGTCGGCTGGTGTATGATGCCCCTGCGCATGCAGAACTGCTGAATCAGAGCGCCGGTTTGAACTTTGGCACAGTGGCCTTGGGAAACGACTGGAAGGTCTGGCTGCCAGAACTCTCCACCCGGAGCTTCCCAGAAGAGATGGTGGAGCGCGTGCTGGCCTTTGATGCCCTGATCCAGCATACCGACAGAAGTCGCGACAACCCAAATTTAATGTGGAAAGGGCAGGTACTCGCCGTGCTCGATCATGAAAAAGTCTTCGGCTACCTCAAGCTGTCTGATGGAGAGGCGCAGCCTTGGCGGCGCTTTTTCCAAGCACGAACTGTTGCACGCCATGTACTGTACTCGGCTGGTCGCAGGCTGGCTCACCCAGATTTTGGTAAACAATTGTGGGAGAGTGTTTTGGAGCTGGAATTGGAGGGCGGCTTTGACGAATGCCACCAGTCCGCTGTGGCCGCATTTTCCTCCTCAAAAGTGGACTTGGCCCGAATTCGAGCGTATCTATCTACCCTGGCGGCGAATGCCGGGGACTTCTTTGACTACCTGAAAGCGTCTCTCCAAACATGAATCCCCACGACTATAGTTACAGCTTCCTGCGTTATTGTCAGGACCGTGAGGCGGGGGAGTTTGCCAATATAGGCGTACTTTTTTGGTGTCCGCAGGATCGGTTCCTCGGCTTCCGGGGCAGCCATCGTTACGCCCGGCTGACTCATTTTTTCGATGATCTGGACCGTGACGGCTACCGCTTGCTGGTTGCGCATGTGGAGCGCCGGTTTGACCATATGGCGGAGGAAATCCTCCATGGTCTGCCGCTCGATTCGCTGCCTGCCAGTGCGCGGGAACTGGCATTTAAAGTGGTGCCGGAAGATGATGGTTCGCTGCTTTGGAGTCCGGCCCGTGGTGGACTCACGGCTGATCCAGCCGCCGAGCTGACACAGGTTTATGATCGTTTCATCGGCAAGCACCATGAGGTGAAAGAAGCCACGCGCCGGGAGGATCAGGATGTTTTCCGCCAAGTCTTCCGTCCCATCTTCACCTCTCCAAAACTAGCCGGAAAGATTCATGAGCATGAAGTGGCGGCTCCGCTAGCCAGACACGTCTTCAAGAATGCCTGGAAGAACGGGGTGTGGAATGTTTATGAGACGCTGTCTTTCGACCTGACAGATCCTGATTCCATTGATCGCAAAGCTTACACTTGGCATAGCCGCAGCGAGTTTTTATCCCAAGCCAGCGAAGCGCCGAAGCTTCACTACCTTCTCGGCAAGCCGACCCTGCCTGGAAACGCGCGCCATTATGGCCGGGCCAAGGATATTCTGAACTCCTGCAAAGGCATCACTCTCATTGAGGAAGACGAAGCGGCCGATTTCGGACGGGACTTGGAGAGTAGGGTGCTGAGTTCGGAGCATGAGTGAGTGGTGATTGCTGCCATACTTGGAAGCCCACCGCGACTAAACTGACCCATGCCCATCAAACACGCCATCTGGAAAGTCGGCACAGACCCTGCACCGCTGATCACCACGAAGCTCACGAATGAGCAGTTGCTGGAGGACATGATCGTCGCCGCGCCGCAGATCCTCTCCAGCGAGTGGATGCTCATCGGCCGGCAGGAGCACACAGGCATGGGCGGCCGCATCGACCTGCTCGCCATCGCGCCGGATGCCTCGCTCGTCCTCATTGAACTCAAGCGAAACCGCACGCCGCGGGAGATCGTGGCGCAGGCGCTCGATTATGCCTCCTGGGTGGAGCAGCTCACAGCGGACAAGATTGTGCAGATCTACCAGCGCTTTTCCAAAGGCGGAGATCTCGGCGCGGATTTCCGCCGGCGATTTGGCGAAGAACTCGATGAGGAGACGCTCAATGAGTCCCACCAGATCATCCTCGTGGCCGCAGAGCTGGACGACTCCACCGAGCGCATCATCACCTACCTCAATGCGCGGGACATCGCCATCAATGTGGTCTTCTTCCAGGTCTTTCAGCACGGCACTGAGCAGCTGCTCAGCCGCGCGTGGCTCATCGACCCTGGCGAAACCCAGGTGAATGCCGCGACTGCGACCAAGGTGAAGGGAGAGAAAGAAAGGTGGAACGGCGAATTCTACGTGTCCTTTGGCGGCGCCGACTACCGCTCCTGGGACGACGCCATGAAATATGGCTTCATCAGCGGCGGTGGCGGGAGCTGGTACAGCCAGACGCTGAAGCTGCTGTCTCCCGGAGATCGCGTGTGGGTGAAAGTGCCGAAGACCGGCTACGTGGGCGTGGGCATCGTCAAAGAAGCGGTGCAGTCGATGAATGACTTCAAGGTGATGACACCTGCTGGCGAACGCCCCTGCCTGGAAGTTTTGAAGTTCGCGGATCTCTACAAGCAGCATGTGAACGATCCTGAACGTGCGGAGTATTTTGTGCGCGTGGAGTGGCTGGACACCCTGCCAACGAAACAAGCGGTGAACGAGCTCGGCCTCTTCGGCAATCAAAACACCGTCTGCCAGCCCAGCACGCCCAAGTGGCGGCACACCGTGGAGCGTCTGAAGACACACTTCACGAATTGGAACCGGCCTGCTTAGACGACTACAAAAAGATCACCATCAGCGACTTCCACAAAAACGCCCTCGACTACGCGCGCGGCGTCACGCACAAGATCATCCTCATCAACGGCCAGCGCCTCGCGCAGCTCATGATCGAGCACCGCATCGGCGTCTCCACCGTGCGCTCCATCGCCATTCGGCGCGTGGACTCAGAGTACTTCGAGGATGCGTGACGGCAGGGCAGAAGTGGCCCGTTTTTCACTGGATGTGACGAAATCCCAGCCGCCCGCCTCGCCAGCACAAATCCGCGCCCCCTCGCCGTAGCAGAAAGACCGCACCCCCGTGGTGGAGACTTCCCCAGAAGCGACGTATTCCCTCCCTCTGGGAAAGGTTCGGAGAGATTTTGTACTAATCCTAGGGGCAAATAAGCATTGGTTTAGTTTCGGCCTTCCTAGGCATAGGTTAAAAGATTGAGTGAAATGCAGATTGCGCTGAAGCAGAAGCCTGAGATCTTGATGATAACCCTCCCCTTGACCCCATTTTCCCATGAAACCCTCCCTCGAACCTCTCGTCCTCAGATCTCAGCCTGACGTCGGGGACGTGCATCCGCTTTCGCCGCAGTTTCGGGCGGTGGAGGTGAGGCTCATGAATGGCTCCGACATCGAGGGCAAGGTCCTCTACGCCGGCCCCCAGAGCTGGCAGGTGGAGGAATCCTTCGTGCTCCGCCCCGCCGCGTAGGGGGAAAGGGGAGTTGGCGAGGGTTTGCAGTGGCTTGCGAGGGTTTGCAGTGGTTGGCGAGGGTTTGCAGTGGCTGGCGGTTGTTGGCGATGGTTTGCAGTGGCTGGCGATAGTTTTTCGAGGCGCGTCCCTTGGTGGTGGTTCCTGCTTCTTTGTGGTATGAAGCATGCGAAGCGGAGCCTCGCCAAAGGCATTCCCCACACCCGGCATGGGTAAGGCGGGCTGTCCCCAGCCCGCCGCGTAAGGCCGCAAACGGCGTGCCACCCCTGGCCACGCCGAAGCCCATCCATCTTGCCAACCGCACCCGCGAAGGCCCAGCGCCTCAGGCAGGAGAGGGATCATCCTGATCCCTCAACGCCCCGCTCGCCCACCCAATTTTCAATTCTCAGTTTACAATTCTCAGTTTTCAATCCCGACCCCATCCTGCATCTAGGATCTAGGATCCAGCATCTAGCTACTCCTTCCCCTCCTCCTTCATCCGGATAAACGGCCTTAGCACCAGCAGCAGCAGCGGCGCCATCAGCACCAGGCCGCCCACGATGCCCCACATCGTCGCCGTATCGCGCGGGCCCTGCTCCGGGCAGTAGCGCGTCAGCAGCCACGCAAACACCGTCCCCGTCGTGATCTTGCCCAGGATCAGCGGCACCGCCGAGAGCGCCGCGTAGCTCGCCTCCTGCCCCTTCGGTGCGATGGACACCGCATACTCATACACACGCGGCGAATAAAACGCCTCCCCGATGGAGAACACCACCTGCCACAGCACCACCATCAGAAACAGCGGATGCGCCGTGCCCTGCCACGCAAAATACCCCCGGATCACCGCCTGCCCCAGCGGCCCGTCCGCCAGCCCCTGAAACACCTGCGGCGGCAGCGCCAGAAACACAAACGACAGCGCCGTGATAAATCCCCCGAAGATCACCATCGGATACGCCGGCATCTTCCGCGTCAGGATTCCCGCGATCGGTGCCAGGATCAGAATCAGCACGCTGTTCACCGCGTTCGCACGGCCCGCACGCGCACCGCCCTCCGCCCCCAGCTCGCGCTCCAGGAAAGTCGGCAGCACCCCGTCCATGATGCTGAACACAATTTTCAGCAGCCCGATCACCGCCAGAAACATCAGGAGCCGTGGAAACCCCGGATGACTCAGCAGCTTCGCAAAAAGCTGCGCGGATTTTTTGACAGCGGCGCTGACGGTGAGATTGGGCTCCGGTGCGGCTTCTGACGTGGATGCGGGCGCTGGGGTCGCGGCTGAGGATGCGAAGGCGGATGCTGGTGCCTGATATGGGTTGAGGCCGTCGGCTTGGCCTGTAGCAGTACCTGCTTCTGGCGCTTTGTTTTCGGCTTTGGCTTTAGCATCATCTGTGGCCGCATCACCACCACCACCATTCTCGCCCGGCGCATCCCGTTCACGCAGCAGCAGCAGCACCGGCAGCATCACCACCTCGATCCCCGCGCTCACCGCAAACAGCACCCGCTGCACGCTGTGCTCCGCGCCCCAGAGGTGCAGCGTCGCGCCATTGTCGGACAGGTTTTTCACCCCATCAAAGATGAAGTAAGCCGCCAGAAAGCCCAGGTTCAGCAGCGCATAAAAAACTGAAAACGCCACGCTGCGCTGCTCCGCCGTGCTAAATTTCCGCGTCGCCGCCACCAGCACCGGCGTGCACAGCGCCTCCCCCACCGCCACCGGCACCAGCCCCGCCACCAGCGCGATCCACGGGTTCGAGACCGAAATCATCACCACACGCGCCAGCACCGCCAGCGACACCCCGATCGTCAGCGTCCGCCTCAGCCCGATCGCATCCGTGATCGACCCCGCCAGCAGCGTGCAGCACGACATCATGAAGCCAAACGTCGCATACGCATACTGCGCCGTCGCCGTATCCAGGCCGCAGTCCTTGCTCAGGTAGCTCACCATCGCCACCATCAGGATCTTGTAGCACGTCACGCTCAGCAGCTTCAGGCCAAACGTCACCCACAGCCCCGCCGGCGCCCCCTTCAGGTTCGCGATCGCATACAGCCCGATCCCAAACGTCGCCCCGCCGATCACCCCGCCCGCCACCCCGCCCAGCGCCAGCTTCTTCATCGCCAGCCACCCCACCAGCACGCAGAAGAGCGCCAGCACCCCGCCACGCAGGAGGATCTTGTCAAAAGAAGAAGCAGTAACCGGAGAATCAGCCATGCCATGAGGGGAACAGCTTTTATGCCACCCGGTCAAGCATCTTGGGCGGCGAAATGGCGGGGAAGAGGTGCGGTGTGGTTAGCCCAACTCATAACCGGCCTCAAGCAATGTGGTGATCAAAAAGGGCGGCGCGCTTTGGAACACGTGGAGAGCACGAAACACCGGAACGCCCGTGGAACTCGGTGGCTCGAACCTCAAAGGCGCGGACCTGAGCCGCGGGAACCTCAGCGGCGCGAATCTCAAATTAACACTGCTCAATGACGCAAACCTCCGGGGAGCCAACCTCCGGGGCGCGAACCTCAGTGAGGCACTCCTCAACGACGCAGATCTCCAAGGCGCGGACCTCGGAGGTGCGAATCTCAGCGGTGCGGAGCTCAGCGACACAAGCCTGAACGATGTCAGCATCGGGCGCACCGTTTTCACTGAAGTTGATCTGAGGACCGCGAAAGGCCTTGAGTCCGTGCGGCATCGCATCCCGTCCTCTGTTGGCATTGACACGCTCTACAAATCGAAGGGCCAGATTCCTGACGTGTTTTTGCGCGGCTGTGGCGTGCCTGACAGCTGCATCGCCCATGCAAAGGTTTTGATGGTGGCGGGGGAGGGGATTCAGTTTTACTCCTGCTTCATCAGCTACAGCACGCTGGACGATGAGTTTGCGCGTCGTCTGCATGGGAGGCTTCAGCAGGATCATGTGCGTGTGTGGTTTTCGCCGCATGACATTCAGGGCGGCAGGAAGCTGCATGAGCAGATCGACGAGGCCATCCGGGTTTATGACAAGCTGCTCATCGTGCTGTCTTCCAACAGCCTGCGAAGCGAATGGGTGATGACAGAGCTGAAGAAGGCCCGAAAGGCGGAAAGAATGAGCGGCAAACGGAAGCTGTTTCCGGTGCGGATCGCGGACTTTCAAACGCTGACGGAGTGGGAGTGCTTTGATGCGGACAGCGGGCAGGACCTTGCGTCTGAAGTGCGGCTGTATTTCATTCCCGACTTTTCCCGCTGGAAGGAGCAGCATGCCTTTGAGTCGGGATATGCGCGGCTGCTGAAGGACCTGCGCGCGGATGAGAAAATAGGGGCTGGAGCTGCTCAGCCACAGTGAGCATGCTCCGGCATCCCCACAAAAATCAGCCTGCCTTCATGCTGACTGCGAGGCCTTCGTAGGCCCAGGACGAGGTGGTATCTGCCGCGAGAAGGCTTTGCAGGGCCTGCCCGCGCGCAGCGGTCTGTGCCTCCGCGGTGGTAAGTGTGCGTGTGCCCTCGGCGATCTCTTTGCGCGCCACCCAGGCAGCCTGGAGCAGAGGATCCAGGTTGGGAGAGCGCGCCTGCTTCATCAGTGGGAGGCGGCGGCAGCGCTGCACAAAGGCTTCATAGGTGGATTGGCCGACGAGCAGGCAGGTGCTGACGAGGCGGGCCACTCGCTCACGCGCCTGCTCTACCATGAGCAGGCCGGGCAGTGCCTGGACTGGCCCCATGAAGGATCGCATGCCGCCGCCCACATCTGGCGCGGCGGAGGTGCTTCCGTCGCTTTCCCTGAGTTCGAGGGCGACTGCTTCTTCGAAGAGGTCGTTGTAGCTGCGGTTTTCCCAGGACTCGTGGCTGGCGTTCATCCGTGGTGGCGGTTGTAAGTCCTACAGGATGGCAGAAGCCCTCCTGTGAGTCAATAGGGTTTCCGCGTGATCAGTCGCGGGTCTTGGCAGCCTTGGAAGGCCTGGGCTTGCGTACGGGAGCAGCGGCAGCAGCCTGAGACTGCGTGGCGTACCCGGTGTCTGCGCCGGACTCCAGCGTATGATCGTGAGCATACGGCATGAAGTGACGGTCGGAACCCTCGCGGTCCAAGGCGCATTTGCGGCTATATTGGCTGTCACTCAGAGAGCGGCCCAGCAGTTGAGCGTAACGTTGTACGGCCATGGTATCAGTGTTAGGTTAACTAATCGAAAAGTACAAAAATAAAATCGAAAAAGATAAGGAAAATTGGATGTAAGCAAAAAGCGTATTCTGTGCCGAATGCATCGGGAAATTACCTTGCCGAGGGCTGAGGGGCAATTATTATCGTTTTTATATCAATAAAATAAGCGTTTATTCATAGTTTTCGAGGTTGTAAAGATCGCGAAGGTAGAAGGAGAGAGCGATACGAGTGGCGGGCTCCACGCGGGATTGGTTTTGGTTCAGAGCCGACACGAGGAGTCCTGGAAGCCGCTCTGGGAAAGCACTGCGCCTGCGCGGTATTTCACAGCGGGCGAGGGCCTCGACGAGTTCGGACTCATCGGTGTGCTCCCAGCCGGCGCGGAGCATGGCGCGCCAGACCATCAGGCCCTTGATGGCGGAGGGGTCGGTGCGCACATCCCCGTCAGGCAGGCTCATGGCAAAGCACAACAGCCAGCCGGCATGCACAAACTTTGAGAGCAGCTCCGGGCACTGCCTGGAGTATTGCAGGTTTTCGCGGTCGGAGCAGATATTGAGCAGTTCGTCTACCGCCCAGGAGGGAAAGTGGCGTGTGGCCGGTTCCGCCATCACCTTTTGTTTCCACATCCCCAGGCTGGAGACGAAGTGCTCAGCCTCCTCCGCCGCATGGGCCTGCACGGCGGCGAGCTGCCCGACCGTGAGAGCCTGCGCACCGACGTGCAGCGCCCCCGCGCGGCGCATGAGGCGGACCGCCACATAGGCCCCTTGCAGACGGGCGATACGTTCCTTGATCTGGTAGGGGGAGTCTCTGCCGATGAAGGGCAGAACGTATTTCAGGCAGTGCTCCAGCCAGACGGAGTCCCACTGCTCCTCGGGCGGGTAGGAGTAGAGGCGGGAGACGAGGTCGCAGGCGGTTTCCTCAAAGAAGAGCATGTAATCTCCTTGGGTCAGCAGCACGGGAGAGAAGCGTTCCAGATAGCGCGCAAAGGCCCGCAGGTCGAGATTCTTGGTGGGCTGGCAGTGGCTTGTAGCCTCCTGCACCGCCGGGCGCAACTGCCAGTATTCTTCATCCAGGGCGTCATATTTGTGCACCAGATCCGCGATGAGGGCGGTCAGCAGATACTGCAAAGCGCCGATGCGCGCGACGGCATGGCCAAACTCGTGCATGAGGTGGGATGAGGCTGGCGCATACCACAGCGCCCAGCGGGGCACGCGCAGAAGGCCCAGCTGCGGCATGATGCCAAAGTCCGGCTCATGGCTGGCGAACACAGTGGGGTGTCGCAGGCTCTGGAGATCTTCCTTCAGCTGCTGGTAGGACTCGTCCCACTCGGAATTCGGTCTTGGCGCGGACTTCATTTCCCGCCACAGCCGGGTGGCGGCGTTTTGAAACATGGTGCCCAGTCCCACGCTCAGACCCACCTCGGAGCCAAAATGCTCGGGACCCCGCGCCTGGCTGGCGGGGTGCAGCAAGAGAGGGATGACGCCTTTGGAATGGTGCGCCAGCGCACGGTCGAGGTACACCCCGGCCTCGAGCAGCTCTTTCCGTGACAGCCGAATGTCTTCAGCAAACTGCACGAGCAGATTGGGGCGCAGGTGGCGGTCCTCGGGCGGAATGTGGTTGTCCTTCACATTCTGCAGCTCCTCCTCGTCCCGGCGAATGATATCGCAGTGGCGCACGATATTTTTCAGCGCGGTGGCCGCCATGTGGCGGGTTTCCAGCCGGACGTGCAGGGCTTTTTGCAGGGTGACGCAGCGCTCCACCATGCGCTCGATGATGCGGACGTCCTCACGCCACTTCATCTTGGTAAGGCGCTCGATTTCGGCGCGAACCACGCCAAGGTCTGGAGGGACCTTGGGGCAGCTGTGGCCGACGGGATCGTTGATCTGGCTGTGGGTGGCGGGGTCGTTGAGAGGGAGCGTGGCGGTGCGGCCATAGGATTCGCTGACGTCAATGCCGATGCGCAGGGACGTGCGCCGGACGAAGCGCGGGTCTGAGGCGAGGGCGGCGTCGAGCTTGGCCTGAAGACTGATAATCTGTTCAAACGACACATTCTCTCCCACCAAAATCATGTCTTCACCGCCAAAGATGGTGCGCTCATACCAGGGGTGGCCGCCTCCCAGCACTTGGCTGACTCCGTCGCGCAGATGGGCGAGGGAACCATGCCCGCGGGAGAGGCCGATCTCTGCATGGAAAGTGCCGTCAAAGCGGTGCGGAGGCGGGGCCTGCGGCTGTGCGGGCGGGGACACAGTCTTCACGGCCAGCTGCATGCTGTGCTCATAGGCGCCGAGGTCCACGGCGAGTTCTGTCTGGCTCGCCCTGAAGACGGACCTCTCCGCGCCATGCTTTTGCGAAGGCGCACCAAAGATCTCCTGATGCAGATCCGCGACTGACATGCGGGTAAGCAGGAAGAGGTAGCGGTCCAGCACCTCGGCGCTGCTCACCCAGCCATAGAGCACCAGATCCGCATCTCCGGCAGAGGCCATCATGAGGAGCGGGGGCCGCGGGGGGCGGGTTTCTTTGGCAAAGGTGCCGCACGTGCCGCGGTCGGAGTCGGCGGCCGGGGCGGCAAACTCGGTCATCACGCTCTGACGGAACACAGCATGAATGGCCTCCAGGATCCGGCTTTTGGTGGCCTCTGGGCCGGCCCATGAGGCGGCGGTAAGAACATCCCAGTCCGGCCACAGGAAGGTGGCGCAGAGCAAGCCACTCCCCCGCATGGTGGGCTCAAACTCCGCCCAGCTGGTGGCGACTACACCGTCCGGCTCTGCGGCGGCCTCCTGGAAAGGAAAATTGATCATCTCGGCCACGTCCGTGACTCCGGGAAGGCCGTGATCGTCGAAGAGAAAGGTGTCCAGGCCGCTGGTGCGCTGGATAGAGCGGAGGGCCCACAAGGAAGGGCGGTCGAGCCAGGCGAAAAGACGCCAGGGGCCGATCCGCAGTGCCGGGCCGCCCGCTGTGGGGGCGTCCCCGGAGGGGGAGGCACATTCCGTGCTGTAGCTTTTTTCGAGAGACTGCGCCACGTCTCTGTAGTAACGGGGATCCAGTTCCAAAAAATAATGTTGCACGAAGGCCGGGGCAAAACGCATGATTTGAGATAATGAGCGGCGATTCAGTCGTGAGGCACAAAATTTGTCAATAAATAAAACATCTGGGGAAAATTCGGTGTCCACTCACGAGCATTCAGGGGTTGAAGAAGAAATCAGACGAGGAAAATGCCTGCCTGAGATAGTGGATGCATCGGCTTATGGCGCTGCTGCGCAGCGCGGGTATGAGGCAGCGGTGCATTACCTCGCGAGCCTGATGCCGCGATTTCCGAACTGGACGGCGGAAGAGCTGGCAACGGTGCATGATTTGTATTTTGGCGAACTCTATCCCCATGCCGGGGAATGGCGCCAGCGGGGCCAGTTGGCCTCCTTCGGACCTTACGTGGGAGCGGACTTCCAGTACATCGAGGCGGAGATGCGGCTGCTTCTGCAGCAGTGCCAGGAACTGACGCTCGGCCTGGACGGGTATGAGGCGGGCGTGTTCCCGGCGGACCTTTTGAGATTCATCGCCTTTTTTCATGCGCGGCTGATTTTCATTCATCCATTCAAAGATGGGAACGGCCGCTGGGCCCGGCTGCTGACCTCCGCGCTGGAACTGCACCTGATCTCCGCGCAGCAGCGACCGCTGCTGCCGCCGCTGCCCAAACCGGTCTATATTCATGCACTTGGCTGTGCCCCTCAAAACCTCGCGCCTCTCACGGCGTACTATGCGGAGCACCGCGGGCTTTCCATGCCGAGTCTGCAGGCGCATCCCCCTCCGCTCAAAGTGCAGGTGACCTTTCGGTAGGGGAGCGGCTGAACTCAAAGCGGCTGGATGGCGGAACGGGCAGCAACGGCGGAGTTCCCCATTTCCACAAAAATCCCCCCGCCCGCTTCTCATCAATCCATGCTTTCATGAACAGACCCATCCTCATCCCGCGTTCACTTGCGCACACTCTCTTCTCCTAATCAAATGACTCCCGAAACCAAAAAGCTTTTCACCGAGGAGTATGACCGTCGCTGGTGGATGTTCCTGGTGCTGTCCTTTCTCCTCATCGGCCTCTTCGCCCTTGGCGCGTGCAGTTTCATCCGCGGCATGGTCATTGAGCGCATCTCGCAGAAGGCGCTGTTGCTCGCCAGCGTCGCCGCCACCTCGGTGTCCGCGGAGGATCACGTCAAAGCCTACAAAAGCCGCAGCGCCAGCAGCGCCGAATACATCGCCATCATGGAGGTCCTGCAGAAGATCAAAGAGCGTGCGCACGAGGCCGAGATGAGCCCGGACTACCTGTACACCCTCGCCCCGCATGAAGACGACGCCACCCTCGCCGTCTTCGTCGTCGATACCGAGCACTCCGCCAAAAACCGCTCCCAGATCGGCGAAGTCATGAAGTCCCTCCATCGCGGCCAGGAGCAGCTCATCGACATCCACAAGCCCGAAGTCGAGCCACCCTTCGTCGAAGACCAATACGGCAGCTGGCTCAGCGCCCACGCCCCCATCAAAGCCGCAGACGGCACCATCGCCGGCGCCGTCGGGCTGGACATCGATGCCCGCAAAGTCGAAGACGCCGTCTTCGCCTCGCAAAAAACCTGCGCCCTCGGCTGCCTTGGCCTCTGGGGCCTCCTCGCCCTCCTCTACCGCTTTGAGCTCAACAAGCTCGCCGGCCCCTACAAGAAGCTCGAAAACAATCTCCGCCTCGGCATCGCCCTCGCCGGTTACATCGGCACCAAAGGCTACCTGCAGGCGCTGAAGGACGGCAAAGTCGTCGCCCGCAAGCGCCGCATCTCCGTCATGTTTGTGGACATCCGCGGCTTCACCACCCTCTCAGACAATCTCGAGCCCGCGCAGGCCATGGGCCTCGTCAATCAGTTCCTCCAGATCATGGTCCCCATCGTCCACAGCAACCAGGGCTTCATCGACAAATACATCGGCGATGGATTCATGGCCTCCTGGGGTACACTCGAAGACGACGAGCACCACGCCGAGCACGCCGTCAGCACCGCGCTCGCCCTCATCGAAGCCCTCCCCCTCGTGCGCCAGTCGGAAGCCTGGAAAAGCTTCAAAGCCGTGGACATCGGCATCGGTATCGACACCGGCTTCGTTGCCCTCGGAAACATCGGCACAGACACCCATTTTGAATACACCGCCATCGGCGACATCGTCAACACCGCCTCCCGCCTCGAAAGCCTCACCAAGCAGGAAGGCAGCTCCATCCTTGTCAGTGAAAACGTCAATGCCGACGCCCGCACCAGCTTCGACTTCGAGTGCATCGGCGAGCGCGAAGTCCGCGGCCGCGCCCATCCCATCAAAGTCTATCGCCCCACCGGCCGCAAAGCCACCTCCACCGCCCTGCCACCTTGAATGGGGGCATCGCGGTGGGGTAGGGCGGGCTGTCCAGGCTGTGTGAAAACACTCTTTTTAGAGAGGCCTGCCCGGAATGCCGGTTAAATTCTGGCATTCTGCCAAGCGATTTTGCCTTCAGTGCTGTGCTGCTTTCCTGAGCGCTTGTAATGCGCTT
>NZ_JBGAGS010000003.1:0-456570 GCF_044226605.1 Prosthecobacter sp.
ATTGAGAAGATGTGGAGCAAGATCAAGGGGCTGTTGCGCAGCGCGGAGGCACGCACGCCCGCGCAGCTTGATGAAGCCATCACCATGGCGTTCTCAAAAATCACGGCCAAAAACGCCATGGGTTGGTTTGCCTCTTGTGGATATAGTATTTTTTAATATGCTCTAGGCGTAGGTTGGTGCCAAGGTGCCAAAATAGGGCCATTTGGCACTGGAGCCCCACTGAGTTGAATTTGGCACCTTGGCACCAAATCCCAGCCCTCCACTGGGGCCGGGGCAGGGGAGGGTCGGCGGAGTTTCCAACGCTCTCAAAACAGCTCCATTTGCCCGCCGGGATCCTTGGGCCTGCGAAAGGCCTCCGCGTTCACCTCCGGCCTCCGGTGCAGCATGCCGGCGCGGGTGATTGACACCTTGAAAAGCGCGGCAGTTTGCTCAGACCACACACCGATGCCTTTGAGGCGTTTGCCAAATTCGCCATGGGACATCGTCTTGCCCTGAGTCTCCTCGATGCGGCTGAGGATCTTGTCGCGCATGCCGGGGTAGTGTTGGTCCAGCCAGGCGCGGAAGACGTCCTTCACGGCAAAGGGCAGGCGCACGAGCGTGTAGCCCGCGAATTGCGCCCCGGCGCTGCGTGCGGCCTCAATGAGAGCGGGGATCTCCGAGTCGTTCAGGCCGGGGATGATCGGCGCGGTGGACACGCCCACGGGCACTCCGGCCTCATGCAGCGTGCGAATGGCCTCCAGCCGCATCTTGGGCGAAGAGGCGCGCGGCTCCAGCTTGCGCGCCAGCTCAGAGTCCAGCGTGGTGATGGAGATATAAACCGCCGTCGCATGATGCCGCGCCAGTTCGGCCAGCAGATCCACATCCCGCGTGATGAGATGGTTCTTGGTGATTAACACCACCGGATGCCGGCACTCCGCCAGCACCTCCAGGCAGCCGCGGGTGATGCGCAGCTTTTTCTCAATGGGCTGGTAGCAGTCCGTCACGCCGCTGATGGAGAGGCGCACCGGCTTGTAGCTGGGCTTCATCAGCTCCGCACGCAGCAGGGCAGGGGCGTTTTCCTTGACCATGATGCGCGACTCGAAATCCACCCCGGCGGAAAAGCCCAGGTATTCATGCGTGGGACGGGCGTAGCAATAAGCGCAGCCGTGCTCGCAGCCACGGTAGGGGTTCAGGCTGGCCTCAAAGGGCAGGTCCGGGCTGGTGTTGCGGGTGATGATGGAGGAGGAATCGTCCCGCAGAAACTTCGTGGCCACCTTCTCCGGCGCTTCGCCGGCATCGTAGTCCACATGCAGCTCGGCAAAGCGCTGGTCGGGGTTGTGTCCGGCCCCCCGCCCATGGATGCCTTTCACGCCCGGTGGGGTGTGATCTCCTTCGCTGTGCGAATGAACAGGCATAGACCGTTCTACGCTTCGCGAGGCGCGAAAGCAACCGGTGCCTGCAGGATCTTGGAAAACGGATTACGCCGCCGCCACCGGCGATGCCGCCTGAGCCGCAGCCACCGCCGACCCGCCCACTGCTGCACGGCGTGCCAGGAACTCATCCGCCAGCGCACGATACGCCTGCGCGCCGCGACCGGAGGGTTCGTATTCGATGATGCTTTTGCCAAAGCTGGGCGCTTCGCCCAGGCGCACGGTGCGCGGGATCAGCGTCTGGTAGCAGGTCTCGGCGAAGTAGTTGCGCACGTCGTTCACCACCTGGTTCGCCAGATTGGCACGGCTGTCGTACATGGTCATGACGATGCCTTCCAGCAGCAGGTTCGGGTTGGCCCCGCAGTCGCGGATCTGCTGCACGACGTTGACGATCTTGGACAGACCTTCGAGGCCGAAATACTCGCACTGAATCGGCACCAGCAGCTCGTCTGCCGCCGCCAGGGCGCCCGTCATGAGCACGCCGAGGGAGGGCGGGGTGTCCAGAATGGCGTAGTCAAAGTGGCCGGAGTCGCGCAGCGGGGCCAGCACCTCCTTCAGGCGGGCCAGATGGTTGCCAGTCTGCGCCAGCTCGATTTCACAACCCGCCAGCTCCTGGTGGGAGCGGATGATGGAAAGGTTTGGCAGGCGTGTGCTGCGGATGGCCAGACGCGGGTCCGTGCCCTCCACCAGCGCGGAGTACAGGCTGCCGCCGTCTTCCTGGGCCAGGCCGAGGCCGCTGGTGGCGTTGGCCTGGGGGTCGAGATCGACCAGCAACACCCGTACGCCGCGCTGGGTGAGACATGCGGCGAGGTTCAAAGCGGTCGTCGTTTTACCGACACCGCCTTTCTGGTTGGAAATGGCGACAATCCTCATAGGTACTTGGCGCTGGACTTTGCAGATAAACCATGGGAGACGCCAGCACGAAATGGAAATCACAGAGAAATGGCTCGGAGAAATTGGCGGCTGGGCCGTGATGAAGTCCGCCCGCTCCCTGGTGGACGCCGGTTTGGCCGTCGTCACCAGCAGCAGCGACGGCCTGATCCGGGGCACGGCGGGGTCGGGAAAGATGAAATTCACCACCGGCCTGCGCATCCGCACCTCCTCGGACGTGGAAAACCTCTGCACCTGCCCCCACGCCCGCCGCAGCGGCATGATGTGCGAGCACGCCCTCGCCGTGGCCCTGGCGCATGTGCGGGAGCAAAGCGGTGCCTCCAAGCCCCGCTCCGGGAATCTGGGTAATGTAGTACCGGCTTCAGCCGGCTCTGGAGGTCTGCGTCCTGCTTCAACAGGTTCTGGAGGGGCAGCTGCTGGCGGCGCTCCCGGACCGGCTAAAGCCGGTACTACAATACTCAGATCAGACCCGCTCAAAATACCCGGCCGCTACTCCCTTTACCTCCCGGAACCCCTCCTCCAGGGGCAGGTGAGGGAGCCGTTTGGCGTCTTCGTAAAGTATGAGCCAAGCGGGGGCGAGGGCGAAACGTCCCTCTTCGCGGCCTGGCTGGCCGGGCAGGGAATCAAGCAGCCGCAGAGCCTGCCGATCTCTCTGCGGGGCGAGAGCCTGAACACCTTTCTACAGACGCTGGGGGATCACCCTCGCGTTTTTGTGGGCAAGCCAAACGGGCAGGAGCGGGCGCTGCACGTCGCCCCGCAGCAGGTGCGGCTGCCGCTGGTCGTGGAGTCGGCGGATGCCCAGAGCGTCCGCCTCAGGCTGGAGGGCGGCCACCAGCGCCACGTCATGGGACCATGGTGGATCTGCCAGGAGACCTCCTCCCTCTTCCGCCACCTTTCAGACACCCCCGCCCTGACCGCTCTGGCGGGAGAACTGAGCCGCTCAAGCGTTACCAAGCCGTTACGTTGGCTGGCAGAGCAGGGGGAGGCCCTCGGCGAGTGCTTCCAGCTAGAACTCCGAGGGGCAGGCCTGGAGAAATTCCACGTAACGCCGGTGCCGTGCACCTTCGAAGTGCACCTGGACGGGTCATTGCAGGTGGTCGATGCGAAACTATCCGCCCGTTACATTTCTCACCGCTGGCCGGTGAGCTACAATGAAGCGCCTGCGAATCTTTTTCCCATTCAAGATGAGTCAAATGCCTTTTTATTTTACGCCAGAAACATAGAGGGTGAAGCCCGCCTTTTGCGGCGAATGCAGAGTCTCGGATTCAAGCCCGAGGGGCAGGTCTGGCGGCTGCAAGGCAGCGAGAACGTCCTGCGCTTCTACGCCTCCGAACTGCGGCTGCTCCAGGAGCTGGCGACCATCGTGGAAGGCGAGCGCTGGCGTTCCGTCACTCGGGGTATCCAGCGCATCGCGCCCAAAACGAAGTTCGTCCCGGCTGCCGGGCAGGCGGGTGGCGGCGGCGACTGGCTCAGCATGGAGCTGGCCTACGAATCCTCCGATGGCTTCCGCCTGCCGCGTACTGAGGTGCTCCGGCTGGTGCGCTCCGGCCAGAGATCGGTCCAGGGAGCGAACGGGAAGCGCTACATCCTCGATATCGCCGCTGTGGATGATTTGGAGGAATCGCTGCGGGATGTGCCGCTGGAACTCACCCCCCATGGTGCTCGCGTCCACGGTGCCCATGCCGCCTACTTTGGCGATGCGGTTGCCGATTCAACTAACGATATTACCGTTACAAATGAAGAAGTGTATGCCGAGATCGGCGACCTCGCGGGCATGCTGCGCCCTTATCAAATGGAGGGCGTCTGCTGGATGACCTCGCGCATCTTGCGGGGCCGTGGCGGCATTCTGGCCGATGAGATGGGCCTGGGCAAAACGGTGCAAAGCATTGCCCTTGCGTTGTTTATCAAGCAGCGCAAAGGGGACCAGAGCGGCCCGGTGATGGTGGTCTGCCCGAAGTCCCTGCTAGGGAACTGGCAGGCCGAATTCGAGCGCTTCGCCCCCAGCCTAAAGGTCCTGCAAATCCAGGGCGCGGGGCGCGAAAAAGCCCTCGGTACCATCCCCGCTCATGATGTGATATTGACCTCTTATCAATTGATCATCAGAGATATTAAACACTACCAAAGCATCAAGTTTGGTTTGATTCTTTTGGATGAAGCCAGCTTCATCAAAAACCCCGCCACCGACGCCGCCAAGACCCTCCGCAGCCTGAATTCGGCGGGTCGGATCGCCCTCACCGGCACGCCTTTGGAAAACGGTGTGCGCGATTTGTGGTCCATCTTCCAGTTCACCCTGCCGGGGTATTTGGGGAACCAGAGTTCCTTCAAAGAGCGCTTCGAAAGCCCCATCCAGTCCGGTTTGGACCTGCCTGCGGGCCGCGCCGCCGCCCAGCGCCTGCAGAAACTGACGCAGCCCTTCTTCCTCCGCCGCACCAAGCGCCAGGTGCTCAAGGACCTGCCGGAAAAGATCGAGCAGGTGCTGTGGTGCACCCCCAGCGCGGCGCAGACGGAGTTCTACCGCCGAATTTTGGAAGAGGGCCGCGAGGAGATCAAAGCCGCCCGCAAACGCTCCGGCCAGGGCGGGGCCAAGATGACCATGTTCACCGTCCTGCTGCGCCTGCGCCAGGTCTGCTGCGACCTCCGCCTGACCGGCGTGCAGCCAGACGCGCTCAAGGGCCTCGACCAGGAAGACCTCTCCGGCAAATGGCCCGCGCTGCTCGGCCAGATCGAGTCCGTCCTGGAATCCGGCGGCAAGCTGCTCGTCTTCAGCCAGTTCGTGCAGTTCCTGCGCCTCATGCGCGACCACCTCAAGACCGAGAAGCTCGACCACGCCTACCTCGACGGCAGCAGCCAGGACCGCTCCGAGCAGGTCGCGCGCTTCCAGAAAGACCCCGCCTGCCGCATCTTCCTCATCAGCCTCAAGGCCGGCGGTTACGGCCTCAACCTCACCGCCGCCGACAACGTCATCCTCGCCGATCCCTGGTGGAACCCCGCCGTGGAATCCCAGGCCATCGACCGCGCCCACCGCATCGGCCAGCAGAAAGTCGTGAACGCCTACCGCCTCGCCATCCGCGGCACCGTGGAGGAGCGCATCCTCAAACTCCAGGCACAGAAGCGTGGGCTTGTGGAGGCTGCACTCAATGACCAAGCCCCGATGATGGAGGGATTGACGGAGGGGGATTTGGAGGAGTTGATTCAGTAAAGTAGTCAGGAGCTTTAGCTCGTTCCGGTCTGGAAGTGGTCGAGTAAAGCTGAAGCGAACTACCTGACTCATCATTATCGTGCGAGCACAAAGGTAATCCCCAGATCTCCTTTTGGGAGAGGCTGGGTGTGGGGAAGTCCTACGCCCGTGCTGACGAATGGTATTGCTGCCCCCTCACCCCAACCCTCTCTCTGAAGTAAATCTTGTTGCAGGGGTATGGAAGGGGCGGGGAGAGGGCGAACCAGAGCGAACTGCCCCGAGGAATTCTTGACCTTTCCAGCGTACTTCGCTTTCCTCCACTCACCATGAAGTCCCGCCATCTCCTGCCGCTCCTTTTTTCCCTCTCCCTCTCCGCCCTTGCGGTGGACGACTACAAGCTCGGCCCGCTCTCACAGGAAAAGGCGGACGTGCCGAAGGGAAAGGTCACGCAGATGCCGGAGCACGAGTCGAAGATCTACCCCGGTACCAAGCGCGACTGGTGGATCTACGTGCCGGCACAATACAAGGCCGAGCAGGCCGCGAACCTCATGGTGTTTCAGGATGGACACGACTACGTGGGACTGAAAGGCGCGTGGCGGGTGCCGGTGGTGTTTGATAATCTCATCGCCAGCGGGGACATGCCGCCCACGGTTGCCATCTTCATCAATCCCGGCCACAGCGGGGAGACGAAGCCGCAAAGCGCCTGGAAGAACAACAACCGGGGCAAGGAGTACAACACGCTGGGAGACACTTATGCGCGCTTCCTGCTGGAGGAGATCATCCCTCAGGTTCAGAAAGACTACAAGCTGACCGAGAACCCCGAGGGCTGGGCCATCGCCGGAGCCAGCAGCGGCGCTATCTGCGCCTTCACCGTGGCCTGGGAGCGGCCGGACAAGTTCCGCAAAGTCTTCTCCACCATCGGCAGCTATGTGGATCTGGCGGGCGGTCATGTCTATCCTTCCATCATCCGCCTCACCGAGCGCAAGCCGCTGCGCGTCTACCTGCAGGATGGTGCCACCGATCTCGACAACCCCTTCGGCAACTGGCCGCTGGCGAATCAGCAGATGGCCAAGGCGCTGGCCTACCAGAAGTACGACTACACCTTCACGTTTGGCGACGGCGCGCACAACAGCAAGCAGGGCGCGAGCATTTTCCCCGAGGCGATGAAGTGGCTGTGGCGGAAGTAGGAGTAACGCCTACATGGGGCTCAAGAATTGGCGTGACATTTTCGACCCCTTCTGTTTGAATGGTGGATTACGCGCAGAAATCGGCGATCAGCCATTCTTGATTTATTGAGCCCCATGCAAAAGCAGTCGTTTTTCGCACTTTCACTGACCGTCCTTCTCTCGCTTGGCGCAGCTTCTTCGGCTGGTGCCCAGAGCTTTGCGCGGCGCGGGGACACCCGTCTGACGGATCCGGTCAGCGCGAGGAATCCCATCTGGACGCATGGTGGCATGCGCAACACGGCCAGGCCGAGCGCCACGGGCGGTGCGGTCGGTTATTCTCCTGCCCAGGTGCGCAAGGCCTATGGCTTTGACAAGATCATCGGAGACGGCACCGGACAGACCATCGCGATCGTGGATGCCTACGGCAGCCCCACCTTGCAGCAGGATGTGGCTACTTTTTGCACAGCCTTTGGCCTGCCTGCCGCCAGCATTACTGTGGCGTATCCGCAGGGCGCCCCGGCGGCCAGCAGCGGCTGGGCTTTGGAAACCTCGCTGGATGTGGAATGGGCGCACGCCATCGCTCCCGGAGCCAAAATCCTCGTTGTGATCGCCAAGACCGCCTCGATGACCAACCTGCTCAGCGCGGTTGATTATGCCGTGAGTCAGGGCGCCTCCCAGGTGTCCATGAGCTGGGGCAGTGGTGAGTTCGCCGGGCAGACCGGGTTTGATTACCATTTCAATGTCCCCGGCGTGAGTTTCTTCGCGGCATCGGGCGACAGTGGCGCAGGCACTTCCTGGCCGGCGGCCTCTCCTTACGTCATCAGCGTTGGGGGCACCACGCTGAATCTGGACGCGAGTGGCAACGTGCTGTCTGAGACCGGCTGGTCTGGAAGCGGCGGTGGCGTGAGCCTTTTTGAAACGCGGCCCGGCTACCAAAACGGCTGGCAGACGAGCGTGAACCGCAGCATTCCGGACGTGAGCTATGCCGCCGATCCTGCCACAGGCTTCCCGGTTTACATCAGCAACTACGCTGGCACGAGCGGCTGGATCACCGTGGGCGGCACCAGTGCCGGCGCGCCGCAGTGGGCCGCCCTGTCAGCCTTGGTGAACAGCTCCCGGGCCAAGGCGCTGCAGACGCCTGGCGCCGCGATCTATACGGTGGCTGCCACGAGCTATGCGGCAGATTTTCGCGACATCACCGCAGGATCCAACGGCGGCTTCCTCGCCACGACAGCGTATGATCTGGTGACGGGGCTGGGATCTCCCGCAGCCTCCACTCTCATCCCTGCTCTCACTATTTACAGCAGCCCGGTGCTGCCCCCGCCTTTGCTTGCCGTCAGTCAGGGGGCGACCAGCCTGGCCAATGGCACTACGGTTGACTTTGGCACCGCCACGCAAGGCGCTGCGGTGGTGACGCAGGACTTCGTACTGGCCAATGTGGGCAACTCCGACCTCGTGGTCTCCGTCTCTCTGCAGAGCTCCGTGGGCGCCTCCGCGGTCGTATCCAACACGCCGGGTTTCGCCATCGTCACGCCACCCACGGCACGCATACCTGCCGGTGGTTCCACGACGGTGCGTGTGGGCATGAAAACAAACGTCGTGGGTGCGGCCGCCGCCAATTTGGTGGTGGGCAGCAATGACAGCACGCAGAATCCCTTCACGGTAGCGCTCACGGGGGTGGTCTCCGGCTCCACAGCACAGATCGCCGTCAGCTCCGGCTCCACGGCCATCGCTTCGGGCGGCACGCTGGCGTTTGGAGACACCGTTGTGGGTGTTCCCGCCTCGCAGACCATCACGATTGCCAATGCGGGCAAGTCCGACCTCAAGCTGACCGGCTGGCTCATTGCTCCCTCCGCCACGGCTTCCAGCCTGCCTTCGGTTGCTGGCTTCAATGCCAATGATTTTGCCGCGCTGTGCGGCGTCATCGCCAATAACGCCACTGTGGCCGCGCAGGCGCTGGATTTCCGTCTCGTGGGTGCGCTGCCCACGACCATCGCCGCGGGGAAGTCGGCCAATGTACAGATCAGCCTGAACGCCTTCACGCTGGGGGACAAGGCCGCGCAGCTGCTGATCTATAACAACGTCACGCCCGGTGCGCCCTACCGCATCAACCTGACCGGCCATATCAATCCGAACCCCAACTCGGGCCGCATTTCCGTCGCTTTCTCGGGTGGCAATGTGGCTTCCGGTGGCATCGCCAGCTACGGCGTGACGACCGTGGGTGTGCCCGTGGTAAACACCTTCACCGTCACCAACACGGGCTCGGGCCAGCTTCAATTTAATGTGAGCCTGAGCAATCAGACCGCGACGAAGACCGGTGGCAAGTGGAGCTACCGTCCGCCGGCCTTCAAGATTCTCAGTGTGCAGTCCATGACTCTGGCACCAGGACAGTCGAGCGTGGTGCAGGTGCAGTTCAATCCCTCCGTGGCAGCCACCAGCTTCATTTCAGCGATCGCCTTCACCAGTCCGAATCCGAGCGCGGGCTCCTACAACGCAGTTCTCACCGGAACCAGCCAGTAGCCAAACTGCCCGCCTCGGTGCAACGTATCACCAGCGTGATCAAACTCAGTCAGCGTCAGCAGGAGATCATCACCGCCGCCGTGGCCGTGATCGTGGTCATGCTGTTTTGGAAGCTGGTGCCGCAGAGGGTGGTCTTGGAGCCGCAGCCTGTGAAGCAGGTGGCGAAACAGAGCGAATCCAAGAAGACTGTTGAAGAGGCTCCTGCACCCGCAGTGCCGCCCGAGGAAAGTCCCAAGGCGGACTCGGCGGCCTTCCGTCTCATCAGTGGGGCCATTCAAAAAGCAGAAACGGCCACCGAGTCAGAATTTCAAGGGCTGGTGGAGGGCCTGAGCAAGCTCGGGGAAGGGGCGGTGGACGATCTCGGCGCTGCACTGCGCAGTGCAAAGGGCGTGCCTGCCAAAACAGTGCTGTCTGCCGCTCTGGTGCGCTTGGGCAGCAGCGAGGCGGTGAATCAACTCGTGCTCTCGCTGGTGAAAATCACCTCGCCGCAGGAGCGGGCGGCGGTGTTGAGTCAGCTTGATGCAGTGCAGAGCAGCCTTGGTCTGGAAACGCTGACGTCCTCGCTTTCGGTGGTTTCGGATGCCACAGTGCGCAGCGGGATTTCGGGCGTGGTTTCACGTCTGGCCACCGATGACACCGTGCAGTTTCTCACGGAGCTGTATCGCGAGCCGCCGAGTATTCCTGAGCAGCCGCAGAGCGTGCTCTCCGCCCTGGGAGGCATTAGCAATCCCTCTGCCATCGGTTCCTTGAGTGACCTCGTGCGCGATGCTCCTGAACTGCCCTTGCAGTACGCCGCGGTCCAGTCTCTCGCACGCATCGGCACGCCGGAAGCGCTGGATGGTGTGCTGGGCGCCGCATTTCGGGTGGGAGACACGAACCCCGACTACCGCCAGGCCGTGCTCACCGCGCTGCAAAACGTCTCCAATCCGCAGGCGGCAGGCTGGCTGGCGCAGCACAGCGCCACACCTGGACTTCCGGCGGACATAGTGGCCTCTTTGAGCCAGGCCATGCAGGGGCTCAAACAGACGTCGGCGAATTGATTCAGGATGCGGAATGATTTTTCATTGTGAATAACTCGGTTTTGACCTTGACACCCCCGCCATTCCTTTTACCATCGCGGCCCCCTTCTTCCCCTCTCGGAAGATTTTCGTACACAGAATTCAATGAAGACGTTTTCAGCAAAAGCCCAGGAGCACAATCCCACATGGTGGGTCATCGACGCCAAGAACCAGGTTCTTGGAGACGTCGCAGTCGCAGCCGCCAATCTCCTGCGCGGCAAGACCAAGCCCACTTTCACCCCGCACGTTGACACCGGTGATTTCGTGGTCGTGCTGAATGCCGCCGAAGTCAAACTTACCGGCAAAAAGGAAACCCAGAAGATTTACACCTCGAAGGCTGGCTACGTCGGCAATCAGAAGATCGAAAATGTCGAGCGCGTGCGCGCCCGCCGTCCTCAGCTTCTCGTCGAGCGCGCTGTGAAGGGCATGGTCCCGCACAACCGCCTTGGCCGCTCCGTCCTGGGCAAGCTCAAGATCTATGCAGGTGCCGAGCATCCGCATGAGGCGCAGAATCCAAAGCCCTTCTCCGTCGCTTAATTTTTTCCCATCGTCACCCTTAGCATGAGCAAGCCTCTCAAAACCGCCACCGGCCGCCGCAAGACCGCCATCGCCCGCGTCTTCATCACTGAAGGAGCCGGAAGCATCACCGTCAACGGACGCGACTTCGAAGAATACTTCCCGACCGTCGCCCTGCAGAACCAGATCCTTTTCCCCCTGGCCCTGACCAATTCCCGTCAGACCTATGATTTCAAGGTGAACGCCAGCGGCGGTGGCAGCACCGGCCAGGTCGGCGCAGTCCGCCTCGGCATTGCCCGCGCCCTTATCGGCGTGAATCCAGAGCTTCGCGGCGTGTTGAAGCAGAACGGTCTGCTCACCCGTGACTCCCGCGCCAAGGAACGTAAGAAGCCCGGCCGCCCAGGCGCCCGCAAACGCTTCCAGTTCTCCAAGCGTTAATCCTCTGTTACAGCTCGATGTGTGCAAAGCCCCGCCGTGTGCGGGGTTTTGTTTTTTCTGTCGCTGGCAGTCCGAATCCGCTCCACACTCCGACCCATGTCCATGCCCTCAGGTCATATTCTCGTTCTCGTCGCCAGCATCATCTGGATCCTATTCTGCATGCGCTTCTGGTATGCCATAGACCGCGAGCACACCTGGCAGCGCCGATTCATCGCCATCGGCGCCGGGATTGGCGGCGGGCTGATCTACATCATTGGAACGATGATGCTGCAGCTTCTGAAAGAGCCGCCGCCGCCGAAGGAGGAAGAGACGACGGAGATCCGGGTTTCGGCAGGGAAGGCGGAAGAGGCGAAGAAGGCGGAGACGAAGAAGTAGCGGAGCGGTTTTATTTATGATTTCTCAGATGGCCCAGCTGCTTCTCGAGTGCGGGTTTCCCAAATCATAAATCAAAAATCGTAAATCATATTCATTCGGCATCCCCAAACCCTGACGTCACCAGCTCTTCGAGGTCGGCCACGGCGGCCTCGGCATCATTGCCATCGGCGATGATTTTGATCGTCTCGCCACGACCGGCGGCCAGCATCATGAGGCCCATGATGCTTTTGCCGTTCACCGGTTCGTCGTCTTTCTCCACCCAGACATCGCACTGATATTTGCTGGCACGCTTGACGAACTGCGCCGCAGGGCGTGCGTGCATGCCCATTTTGTTGCGGATCGTTAGCTCTTTTTGAATGCTCATGTGGGGAGGGGAGGGCGGCTGCACTTAACCTAATTGATCATCCGTCATTTTTTTCAACAACCTTTGGTCAAACTCTACGGCGCTGTTGTAGCCAAAGGTGCGCAATTTAAAGTTGATGGCGGCCAGCACGATCAGGCCGGCCACATCCCGGCCGGGCTCCACCGGCAGCTGAACTCGTCCAACCTTCAGCCCCATGATGTCACGGGTGTCTGTGTTGACGCCCACCCGCTCCAGGTCTTCCGTTTTCGCGCCGCGTACGAGTTCCACGATCAAATCCAGCCGTTTGCTGAGGCGCACAGCACTCACTCCGAACAGCGCTGCCACGTTCAGAATCCCCAGGCCGCGGATCTCGATCATCCCGCGGGTGATCTCCGGGGCGGAGCCGACGATTTCCCGGTCTTCGATCAGCCGGAGGCGCACGGCGTCATCCGCCACCAGGCTGGCGCCGCGCTGCAGCAGGCCGATCACACTTTCGCTCTTGCCGCAGCCGCTGTCTCCCTGGATCAGCACGCCGAGACCCTGCACGTCCACCAGGCAGCCATGCACCAGCAGGGTGGGGGCAAAGGCCCACTCCAGCTTGATGGTGGCTGCATTGAGGAATTTCATGGTCATCATGCTCGTCTGGAACACCGAGATGCCGGCGCTGTTGGCGATCTGAATGAGATCGTCTTCAATGCGGTGTCCGCGTGCCACAACTATGCAAGGAATGTCCCAGGAGCAGAGCTGGCTGAAGCGCGCCGCCCGCAGCTTGGGGTCCAGGCCCTGAAGAAAGGAGTGCTCCGAATTGCCGATGACCTGCACGCGCTTGTAGGCAAAGTAGGTGAAAAACCCAGACAGTGCCAGACCTGGGCGGTTCACGGAGGGTTCGCTGATCTTGCGTGCGAAGCCAGCGTCCGATCCCACCAGTTTGAGCCTCAGCGATTTTTCATTCAGACTGAAAAACTCCCCCACCGACACCGAGGGCGGGCGTTTGACTTTGGTCGGAGGCGGCATGGACCGACTTTACGCGATGCTTCTCTCCGACGGCAACGAAAAACCAACTCGCACTGGAAAACAGTCCCCAACCGGCTAAGTCATCCACCCCAGACGCCGCACCCCGCGGCACCGGCTCTTTTCCACTTCTCTCATGCCCCGCAAAAAGGAATCCGTTTTCGACTCCGTGGAGTCTGTACTCGCAGACATTCGCGCTGGTCGCATGGTCATTGTCACCGATGACGAAGATCGCGAAAATGAAGGCGACCTGATTTGCGCCGCTGAAAAGATCACCCCGGAGATGGTGAACTTCATGGTGCGTCAGGGCGGCGGCATGCTTTGCGTGCCCGTCTCACTCGAGATCGCCGAGCACCTCAATCTTCCCAGCATGGTGCCCGAGAACCGCGAAGCCTTCCGCACCGACTTCACGGTGACGGTGGATGCCGCCAAAGGCATCAGCACGGGCATCAGCGCCGCTGACCGCACCCGCACCATCCGCCTGCTGGCCGATGCCAAGACCAAGCCCGAGGACCTGGTGCAGCCCGGCCACATCAATCCGCTCGTGGCCAAGCCCGGCGGCGTGCTCCGCCGCGCCGGCCATACCGAGGCCGCTGTCGATCTGGCCCGCCTCGCCGGACTGCGTGAGGCCGGCGTCCTCATCGAGATCATGAATCCGGACGGCACCATGGCGCGCCTTCCGCACCTGAAGAAGTTTGCCAAGAAGCACGGCCTCAAGATGTGCAGCATCGCCGATCTCATCGCGCATCGCCGCCTTAGCGAGAAGCTGGTGGAAAAGATCGAGGTCGTGGACATGCCCACGGACTTCGGCACCTTCAAGCTGCACCTCTACAAGAGCAGCCTGGACGGCGTGCATCACGTGGCCCTCGTCATGGGAGACATCACGCCAGACGACCCCGTGCTCGTGCGCGTGCACAGCGAGTGTCTCACCGGCGATGTGTTTGGCTCCCGCCGCTGCGACTGCGGCAGCCAGCTTCATGCGGCGATGAAGCACATCCAGACCGCAGGGAAGGGAATCATCATCTACATGCGCGGCCACGAAGGCCGTGGCATCGGCCTGCACGGCAAGATCATGGCCTACAAGCTCCAGGAGCAGGGCTTTGACACGGTGGAGGCCAATCTGAAGCTCGGCTTCCCCATGGACCTGCGCGACTATGGCATCGGCGCGCAGATCATCTCCGATCTCGGTGTGCGCAAGATCCTGCTCATGACCAACAACCCGCGCAAGGTTGTCGGCCTCGAAGGCCACAAGCTCGAAATCATCGAACAAGTCCCCGTCAAATCTCCTCCTCATCCCGAGAACGCCAAGTACCTCGAAACCAAGAAAAAGAAGATGGGCCACAAGCTTTAATCATGTCCAATTACGCATCCAGCCGTCCACGTCCCACCCAGGAGCCGATCAGCATCGCGATCGTCGCCTCATTGTATAACAACCAGTTTGTGCAGGGCCTGCTCAACGCCGCCAGGGAAGAAATCGAGGTCATCGCGCCCAATGCTTCGGTGGATGTCTACCGCGTGCCCGGCGCCTTTGAGATTCCCGTCTGCGTGGAGCATGTGCTGCGTGGCAGCGCGCCTGATGCGGTGATCACGCTGGGCGTCATCATCCGCGGTTCCACCGAGCATGCGGACCTGGTCGGCGCTTCGGTGACGGATGCGCTGCAGCAGATGGCGGTGCGCCACTGCATCCCCGTGATCCATGAAGTGCTGCTCGTCAGCACGGAGGAGCAGGCGGAGGAGCGCTGCCTGGGCGCCACCATCAATCGCGGCACGGAAGCCGCGCAGACTTGCGTCAAAATGATCAATCTGTTTGGCAAGATGAAGGCCAGCTTTGCTGGCGAACCCATTGACCAAGCCTAACATCATGGGACGACGCCGCGAAGGCCGCGAGGCCGCCATTCAATTCCTCTTTGCCCGTGATCTCCAGGGGCAGTCCAAGCCTGAAGACGCCGAGGTTTTCTGGACGCTGCACAGCGCCAAAACCTCGACCCGTGCTTTTGCCGAAAACCTGATCAAAGGCGTGCTCGCGCACCAGGAGCAGATCGACTCCGGAATCGCGAAGCTGCTGGAGAATTTTAGCTTTGAGCGCCTTGCTGCCGTGGACCGCAACGTGCTGCGTGTGGCCTCGTTTGAGCTGCTGTACTGCCCGGAAGTGCCCACGCCCGTCATTCTCAACGAGGCCATCGACATCGCCAAAGCCCTCAGCGCGGGCGAGTCCGGCTCCTTCGTCAACGGCGTGCTCGACAAGCTGGCGAAGTCCCTCCGCAAACCCGGAGCTTCGGCTCCAGCTCCTCAAGCCTCCTGATTTTCCGATGGCCGGTTTTTTCAAATCCCTCATCCAGCGCTTCACCAAGCCCGACATCGATTGGGATGAACTGGAAGCCATGCTCATCTCTGGCGATCTCGGTCCGAAACTGGCCCTGCAGATCGTGGCAGACCTGAAATCCCGCCAGCGCACGCTCCACGGCGCGGACATCGTGCAGGTGGCGCGTGAGCACGTGCGCAAGATTTTGCCAGACAACGTGACCTCTTTGGAGCCGATTCCTGGCAAGCCCAAGGTGCTCCTCATCGTGGGAGTGAACGGCACAGGCAAGACCACCAGCACCGCCAAGCTTGCCCACATCCTCCATCAGCGCGGGCACAAGGTGGTGCTCGCCGCAGCGGACACCTTCCGTGCGGCTGCCGTGGAGCAGCTTACGGTCTGGGCCGAGCGCTTGAAAATCCCTCTCGTCAAAGGGCCGCCCAATGGCGATCCCGCCTCCGTGTGCTTTGAGGGCTACGAAAAGGCGGTCAAGACGCAGTCGGATTTCCTCATCTGCGACACCGCCGGGCGTCTCCACACGAAGCACAACCTGATGGAGGAGCTCAAGAAAATTCACCGCATCCTCGGCCGCAAAGATCCCACCTCGCCGCATGAGGTGCTGCTGGTCTGCGATGCCACCACTGGCTCCAATGCGCTGCAGCAGGCGCGTGAGTTCCATAAGATCATTCCCTTGACCGGTGTCATTGTCACCAAGCTGGATGGTAGTGGCAAGGGCGGTGTGCTTGTGGCGATCCAGCAGGAGCTTGGCGTGCCCGCCCGCTTCATCGGTCTGGGAGAGCGTGTCGAAGACTTCCAGCCCTTTGATTCCAAGCGTTTCGTCGAGGAACTGCTGTGATCCAAAAGGGGCAAAAATGGTACCTTTGAATGATTCATTGGTACCTTTGTGGCTGATGTGAGTTTCACCCCAAGAATTATATTGTCGAAGGAGTATGGCTTCCGCTAGGTACTAGCCACCCCGTTTCAATACACACTCTGGAGGAATTCACCCGTGACGTTCAAATGCCCCTCATGCGACATGCAGCTCAAAGCCGAGCCGGAAATGGCCGGGAAAATTGTACGCTGTCCCGGCTGCGACACCAAGCTGAGCATTCCGGCAAACATTGCCGCCACACTCCCTGCGCCCTCAGGCCTGCCCTCTCCCTCGGGACTGCCCACCCCCAGCGGGATGGCGCCTGCTGAGAACGACGCCTTCGGTGCGGAATACGAGCATGGTACCACGGCGCCTCCCCAGGCGCCCGCCTCGACCTCCAACTCGCGCGGTGAACGCGGCGGCTGGGAGGAGATCGACCCCACCAATCCCAACGCCCTGCTGAGCTTCGGCATGGGCTTCGGTTTCTTCGTGCTGTGGGTCGGCATTCTCTATCCCTTCCAGGCGCCTGACGGGGCTTCACCGGCTACTTACACGACGATGCAGTTCATCGCCTCGCTGTTCTTCAAGCACATGCTGGTGAGCTTCATGAACACGCTGTTCTTCACGTGGGCCATGTCCATCCTCTACTTGAAGCTGCGCAAGCTCGGCCATCAGCGCAAAGCCCTCCTCCTGGATGTGCTGCCCTGGGACCTCGGCGCTGAGATCAATCGCGACAACGTCGGTCATTTCATCGACCACCTCTACAAGCTGCCCCACAGCCTGCGAGACAGCATGATGGTCAACCGCATGCGCAAGGCCCTGGAGTTGTTTGAAGTGAAGCAGAACACTGGCGACGTGACGAACATGCTCTCCAGCCAGTCGGACATCGACAGCATGCGCATCGGCGGCAGCTACTCGCTGCTCAAGGCGTTCCTTTGGGCCATCCCCATCCTGGGGTTCATCGGCACCGTCATTGGTCTGTCCCACGCCATCGGCGGCATGGACTTCACCAACATGACGGACATCAAGCAGGTGACGGGCACGCTCGGCAAGGTGACCGGCGGTCTCGGCACCGCCTTCGACGCCACGCTGCTCGGTCTTGTGCTGGCCATGACGCTGAACTTCCCGCTCAATGCGATGATGAAGTCTGAGGATGACTGCCTCAATGACATCGACTCCTTTTGCAATGAAGTGCTGCTGCCGCGCCTCAACGACGGCGGCGGCGTCGCCGGCGGGGACACAGGCGGCATCATGGACACGCTGGTGAAAGCCGTGGCCAATGCGCAGAAAGAATTCCTCGTGGATCTCAATGCCCTCTCCAAGCAGGTCAAGGAGCAGGCGGACAACCTCGACAAACGCGCCGCCGCGCATCAGCAGCGGGTGGACTCCGAGTTTGCCATGACCCTGAACCGCATGCGGGAAGAGCTCACCAATTCGGTCAAGGACAGCGTCAAAACCACCACCGACTACACACGTGCGCTGGCCAGCGGCATCCAGTCTTTGAACAGCCTCCTCTCAGAACTCGGTGGCAAGCAGATCTTGATTCACCAGGTGAAGAAGAAGGGCTGGTTTAGCAAAGAGTAGTTGTCCCTCTGTTTTAACCTCTGAACATCGACCATGGCAAAGCGCCGACATGCTGCCAAAGACGAGATCCTCCTGGTCCCGTTTCTGGACATTCTCTGCTCGTTGATCGGCGTGCTGATTCTGATCATCGTCGTGCTGTGCGTGTCCCAGACGCAGCAGGCGGAAGGTCGCACGCAAGAAGACCTGCAGTCGGCGCAGGAGGCCAAGCGCCTGCGTCAGGAAATTGTGGAGCGCAACACTCAGTCGGTCGCGCTCAAGGAGAAGATTGCCTCCCTGGAAGAACTGCAGAAGCAGATTGAGGAAAAGGAGCAGCGCTTTGTGAAGCTGCGCAAACTGCTCGCCACCTCCAAGGAAACCCAGGAGGAAAACCTCAAGATCAGCCAGCAGATGCAGAAGGAGCTGGACGACCTGCTGCTGGAACTCGATGGCATGAAGCAACAGCAGGCGGAGAGCAAAAAAGAGATCGCCGCGCTCATGGAAGAGCTCAAAAAACGCGACGTGCCGCCGGAGCGGAGAGCGCCCCCGGTGGTGGTGCAGCCTTCCGGCAGCGGCATGGCCGCGGACACGAAGGTCTTTTTCGTTGAGGCCACCGCAGGCGCTTTGAAAATCCTCGGCGCCTGGGGGGAAGACGACTACCGCCTCAGCGCCACCGCAGCCGTGGTGGTGGCGGATCCCGTTTACAATCACTTCCTCACCGAAGTGGCCAAAAATCCCAAGTCTCTCGTGCTCTTCCTCATCCGTGATGACGGCCAGGCTGCCTTCAACAACGGCGCCGGCCGTGCCGAGAATGACTATAAGGTGCGTGTGGGCAAGCTGCCCATCCCAGGGCGTGGCATTCTCGACCTCGCGACCTTTGCGAAATATCGCGGCACCATTCCGCCGCCGCCTGCCGCTGCGCTGGCTCCTCCCGCTGCAAAGCCAGCCCCGGCTACCAAGCCTGCACCCGCAACCAAATCCGCGCCGGGAGCTCCGCCTGCTCCGGCAGTGCCGCCAAAGACTGTGCCTCCGCCGGCTCCCCCGGCCGCGACTCCACCCCCGAAGAAACCTGCCTGACGCACCATGGCAAAACGCAAACCCCACGAAGAGCAGGAACTGCCGTTCGTCGCCTTGATGGACACGATGACCAATGTGGTCGGCGTGTTGATCATCGTGCTCGTCATGGTCGGCCTGAGCGCGGCCAGTGCGGTGAAAAAAGTTCTCTCTGATCTGCCACCCGTCACCCCGGAGGAGCTTCAGCAGATCAAGGAGCAGGTCAAAGTGCTGCCCGAAAAAGTCGATCCCGAGAAGCTGGAGGAGGATTTGAAAAAGGCGGAGGTCGAACTCAAACGAGTCATTGAAGAGCTCAAGACCGTCGACACCGCCGACACGCAGACAAAGATCAAGCTCATGGATCTGGAGGCTTTCAAAAAGCAGCTGGATCAGCGGAAAAAAGACCGGGAGATGAGCAAGGCGGAGACGGAAAAGATGCTCGCGGAAGTCGAGCGCCTGAAGTCACTGCTCGACAAGACGCCCGTCTTTCAGCCGCTGCCCGCCACCTACGTCCGTCTGCCCAATCCGCACCCGTATCCGGAAAAGCCGAACGAGACGCGCATCCTCGTTGCCAAGCAGGGGGTGCTGACCTTCAACCAAGCCAAGTTTCTCCAGCCCATTCTCGACGGCATGGAGAAGGTGAAGTCGAAGCTTGAATTTGAAAAGGTGGAGTACACACCTTTTGCCAAGCTGCTCGAAGGCATTCTGGGGTCGCCTGCCAATGCACAGAAGGCCTGGCCGGACATCGCACCGCTGGTCAATCGCATGCAGATGGAATACGTGGCGGGAGCCTACAAAGCCCTCGTGGCCGGTGGCATTCAGCCCAGCAAGCAGCTGCTCAGCGCCATCGCAGACATCTCCATCCCCACCCGCCAGACCATGACTGCCGTGGCGGAAGCCATCGTAGCCGCGACCAAGGGCGATGTTGCTCCCTGGGTGAAGCTGGATCCCTCGCGCGACCCCGCCGTGCCTGTCATCAAAGCGACCGCGGCAGGCGGAAAAATCACTTTCTCTTGGGGCTCCATCACTCAGGAGGTCAAGGCCACGCCGAAGGATGTGCTGGGCTATTTCCACGATCTGTCCAAGGTCAAAGGCATCGAAAATGTGAGCAAGGCACGCACCATCTATGATTCCGCGCGCATCGTCGCTCTGCTGCAACGTGCTGCTTCCAGCCCTCTCACGACAGGCTCTTATGGCTTTGAGCCCAAGACCCTGCCCACCCTCCCGTATGTGCAGCTTGCCCTCACTCCCAAAGGTGGCGGCGGAGAAACGGTGGAGTCCATGAAGCAGCCGAACTCCGCCTACATCCGCCTCATGCGCGACATCAAGGCTGACCCCAGCGGCGTTGCCATCTTCCAAGTCATGCCGGACGCTTTCGAAGCGTATCTGGAAGCCCGCAGGATCGCTGATGAAGTGGGAGTGCCGGCCACCTGGGAGTTCCTTGCCAAGCTGGACCTCACCGTCAATCTCACCGGCTATGAAGTGCAGCGGCTGGCTCCCACGCCGCCGCGTGCCGCCGCTCCTGGAGGCACGGTTCCTGTGACCATCGCGCCACCGAAGCGCACCTTGGATTGATGTGCAGAGTAGGCGTTTCGCCGACTCGGCGTGATGTCCAACACGCCTTAATCCATTCTTTCTCAGGTGGCCGTGGACAGTCGGCGATCCAGTGGCACCTTCGGAACTTCCATTGCGCTCCGATGCCCTCCGCTTCTCCGTCCAGTTCCCTCCCATTGTTCGACAAGGTCCGTAAATTCACCGCTCTGGAGCCGGTACGCGCCGCAGGCATCTACCCCTACTTTCGCGAGATCGCCTCTGCGCAGGACACGGAAGTCATCATCAACGGCCAGCAGGTGCTCATGCTGGGCTCCAACAGCTATCTCGGCCTCACCAATGACCCGCGCATCAAGGAGGCCATCTGCCAGGCGGTGCAAAAGTACGGTGCCGGCTGTGCGGGCTCCCGCTTCCTCAATGGCACGCTCGACATTCATGTGCAGCTGGAGGAGGAACTGGCGCAGCTCATGAAGAAGCAGGCCGTGCTGCTTTATAGCACCGGCTTTCAGGTTAATCTCGGCGTCATCAGCGCCATTGTGGGGCGTGAGGATTGCATCCTGGCGGATCGCGCCAATCACGCCAGCCTCGGTGCCGGCTGCCAGATGTCTCCGGGCAAGACCTTCCTCTTTTCCCACAATGACATGACCTCCCTGGCGCGCCGTCTGGCCCACCTGCCGGCGGAGTCTCCGAAGATCATCATCGTGGATGGCGTCTTCAGCATGGAAGGGGACATCATCAAGCTGCCCGAGGTGGTCAAACTCGCCAAGCAGTACAATGCCGCCGTGATGGTGGACGATGCCCACAGCATCGGCGTTCTGGGAGAACATGGCTCCGGCACCGCCTCGCACTTCGGTCTGGTCGATGATGTTCATCTTATCATGGGCACCTTCAGCAAATCGCTCGCGAGTCTTGGTGGATTCATTGCGGGTGATCTGGACACGATTGACTACCTCAAGCACCACTCCCGCCCGCTTGTCTTCAGCGCCAGCATGAGCCCCGCCAACGTGGCTGCCGCTCTCGCCGCGCTGCGCATCATGATCGCCGAGCCCGAGCGCATGGTGCAGCTCTGGGACAACACCGCACGCATGAAGCAGGGTCTGCTTTCCCTCGGATTCAAGCTCGGCGCCACCGAGACCCCCATCCTTCCAGTTTACGTCAATGAGACCCTCCGAACCTTCACCTTCTGCCGCCGTTTGCAGGATGAAGGCATCTTCGTCAATCCCGTCATTCCGCCGGCCGTTCCCCCGGGGGAAGAATTGATCCGCGTCAGCCTCATGGCCACGCATACCTTTGCGCAGATCGACCGTGCCCTCGAAAAATTCGAGAAGGTGGGCAAGGAGCTCGGCATCATCTGAGGCTGCCCGGTTTCCTTGCGCCCAGGTTTTATTTCAGACCCATAAACTTCCGGATCAGCCAGTCCCTCAGCCGGTCGGGCACCAGCCGTACCAGCACGGATCCGAGCATGGAATCGAGCCCCACCGGGTAGCGCGTGCGCGGCCTGCGGGATTCCAGCGCATGCGTCACCGCTTTGGCCACACGCTCAGGCGGAATCGCCATGGAAGGGATCTTTTCCACCATCTTGCGCAATGCGGCGATCGGCTCCGCATACAGCTCCTCGCATTGCGGAGGCATGCCCACAAAAAGCTGCTCGGCTGCTTCGCGGGACTTGCTCCAGATGGGCGTTTTGATCGCACCCGGCTGGATCAGCGCGACCTCGATGCCCCATGGGCGCAGCTCGATGCGCAGAGAATCCGCGATGGCCTCCAGTGCATGCTTTGTCGCTCCGTAGCCTGCGAGGAACGGCTCGCACATGAAGCCGGAATTGGACCCCGTCAAAATAATGCGCCCGCGGCTGGCCCGGATCAGCGGCATGAAGGCCTGGGTCACGGCGATCAGGCCCAGCACGTTGATCTGAAACTGCTTTTCAAAGGCCTCCAGCGGCATGAACTCCAGCGGGCCGGCCAGTGCGATGCCGGCGTTGTTTACCACTCCTTGAAGACCATCGGCACCGGTTGCGGCGCTGACTTCCTGCACGACTTTTTGGAGCTGTTCACGATTCGTCACATCTAGAATGACTGGGACGATTAGTCCCTTCGCGCTTGCCACCAGCGCCTGCCCGTCCTTTTCCCGCCGCACGCCGGCAAAGACGCGCCATCCGCGCTCTGCCAGCATCCGGGCGCACGCGGCACCGATGCCGGTCGAGGCACCCGTGATCAGGACATTGCGTGGCGGGGCGGTGCGTGAGGCTGGCATGGAGTGGGAGAACGTTCGGGGCGGTGTGAGTATTCGACACCCCCCTCCTTTGTCGAGCAGCGGTTGCGGGTTTGTTGCGGTGGCCGCACCTCTGCAGACGTGGCATCCTGGTGTTCAACAGATTCCGCCCGTCTATTCTTGAATGGTTTGCGTTCTGCCACGTCCAAAGTCGCTGCCGGGACGATATAAAGTTGGAGTCAGCCTTGGTGGCGCGTTATTGTCCCTGGCAGAGTTTTCCTAGCATTTGTGACTGTGATTTCCTCTTCACCGACAGCCATCCCTGCCCCCGCTCGCGCCCTTTGGCGCGCTGTTGCTGACTCCCTCCTCACGCCTCGTCATCGGCTTCACTTCATACTTCCAGTGGGCCTCATGATCGCCGCATTTCCCGTGCACGGGGACGAACGCCCGACGCCAGCCTTTGTCCCGGGAACAGGAACGCGCACGGATGTGAAGCCTTTCTACTTCGCCATCCCGGCACCACGGGGGCAGATCCTTGACCGCAAAGGTCGGCCCCTGGCGCAGAATTCCGTCGTGCACCGGCTGCAATTGACCGTTCCGGCGGACCAGCGCGGCTCCCTCGAAACCTTCACGGCCTGGCTGGAGAAGGAGATCGCCGCCTGCCAGCATGATTTTCCTGCCGCGCGCATGCCGGATGCGGACGTACTGAAACGGCATTATGAAAGCCGCCGGGAACTGCCTGTGACGGTCAGCGATGCGGTGAAGCAGGAACTCACCATTGATGCCCAGAAGCATCCTCACGCCAGCGCGCGCGCGGAATATGAACGCTTTTATCCCCAGGGAAACATGGCAGCGCATTTGCTGGGTTACGTCTCAGCGGATGGTGCTCCGCCCGTGGGACAAGTGCAGCGTGGGGAGCCGCTCTGGCAGCGCACGCGCGGAGCGGTGGGACTGGAGGCCGCGTATCACAAGCAGCTCACCGGCACGGACGGCACGCTTTGCCTGATGATGACGGATGCGGGCACGATTGCCTACGAACAGGTCTTTGTTCCGCCGCAGGCAGGGCGGGATGTGGTCACCACGCTCAATCTGGAAACCCAGCGCTGCGCTGAGAATGCGCTGGATCATTGCGGCCACCGCTGCGCCATGGTCATCGTGGACTCCAGCACCGGAGACATCCGTGCCATGGCCAGCCATCCGCGCTTCGATCCAAATGCCTTTGCTGGAGGCATCTCGAGCGAGGCCTTTACCAAGCTTTCCCAGGACATCGAAGGTCCGTTGTTTGACCGCGCTGTGCAGGCCACCTACCCGCCCGGCTCCGTCTTCAAACCCTTTGTCGTCCTGGCAGGGCTGCGCGCCGGCACCGTGGACGCCCAGCGCGAATTTGAATGCGGTCCCACGCTCATGATCGACGGGCGTGAGTTCGACAACTGGTCCAAGGATGACTACGGCTTTTTCAATGCTCGTGCCGCGCTCATCCGGTCCTGCAACACCTACTTCTACCAGTCCGCCATGATGACGCGGGACATGCCCATTCTTTACATGGCGCGTGAGTTTGGATTTGGCATCGCGCCCGTGCTGCCGCTGAAGACCTCGGCCGGTTCTTTGCCACGCAGCGCGCCTTCCAACGGAGATCTCGCCAATCTCTCGATCGGGCAGGGGGTCACCGAGGCCTCTCCGCTGCAGGTCGCCATGGCCATGTCCACCCTGGCCAATGGCACGTGCCGCCCTCGGCCACGGCTGGTGATGCACACGCAATCCCAGAGCGGCCACATCGGCGATGCTGCCATGCCCTGCCGCGAGACCATCATGCCCGTGAGCCAGACCGATCTTGAGACGGTGCGCAATGCCATGTACAGCGTGGTCAACCACGTGAACGGCACAGGCAAAGCCGCCCGCCTCAAGAAGATCGCCGTGTATGGAAAAACCGGCACCGCCCAGTGGGTGCTGCGCGGCGCCAAGGCCAACGTGGTCTGGTTTGCGGGCTTTGTTGATACCAATCCGCCCCTGGCGTTTGCCGTCATGATCGAAGGAAATGCGGGTGAAGGCGGTCTCTCCGGGGGCGGCACTGCGGCGCCGGTCATCACCAAAGTCCTGCGTGACATCGAGGCCAAGCCTGCAGCCCACGGCGTGAAGTATGAAAACACCCGTGTCGACCAGGAGAACGATCCTCTGACTGAGCCGATGGCCTCCGGCTATTACTACGGTGAACCCCGCCCCGCGCCGCCAACGCGGTATGGAGGCACTCCTGTGGAGGGATTCTTCCAGCGCCTGTTCCGTTAACCCCTCACATCGCTCCTGTTCTCCATGTTCGGCCTGTACTACACCATCCGCTCCCGCTATCGGCGTCTGCCCAGGTGGCTGCGTGGAGTGCTCGGACTGGGCGTGGTGATCTGCGCCATCGGGGCGATCGCACTGGCTTTCTTCTGGCATCATTACACCATCGTGGCAGCCGGCTATGATATGAGCGCGCTCAAGCGTGGCCAGAATGAGACGGTCATCGTGGACGCCAAAGGGGAGCTGGTTGGCAGCGCCAGCGAGATTGAGCGAGAGCTCATCACCCTTGAGGATGTTCCCATTTCTCTGGTCCAGGCCATCATCGCCACGGAAGACGCCCGGTTTTATTCCCACCCCGGATATGACTTCATCGGCCTTACCCGTGCGGCCGTGAAGAACTTTAACTCGCGAGGCATCCGGCAGGGCGGCAGCACCATTACTCAGCAGCTCGCCCGCAATGCCTTTGGCCTTCAAGGGCGCAACTATGAACGAAAGATCACGGAGATCTTCCTGGCCATGCGCATCGAGCGCGAGCGCAGCAAGGAGCAGATTCTCACCGATTACATGAACCGGATCTATCTCGGCACCGGCTGCAGCGGCGTGGGTGCGGCGGCGCGCTGTTATTTTGGGAAGGACGTCAAAGACATCAGTCTCGTGGAGGCGGCCACACTCGCCGGCATCATCAAGGCCCCGGTGGCCTATTCTCCGATCACCCAGCCTGCCCTGGCCAAGCAGAAGCGGGATCTCACCCTGCAGCGCATGGTGGAGACGGGCAGCCTCACCGAGGCGGAGGCCACCGCTGCCAAAGCCCTGCCGCTGACCGTGCGCCATGACAAGACTCGCGTGCGCACCGGGTACATGCTGGCTGCCGCGCGTGCGGAGTTTCAGCGCCTCGGCCTCCGGCCCGGCAATCCGCCGGAAATGACCATGACGCTGCGCCTGAAATGGCAGCACCAGCTGGATAGCATGGTGCGAAAACACCTGGAGGACCTTCCAGCGGAAGACAAAGGCACGATGCAGGGAGCGGTGATCGTGCTGGACAATCGCAGCGGTGCCATCCTCGCCATGCAGGGCGGGCGGGATTTCACCACCAGTCCATTCAATCGTGCGCTCGATGGCGTCCGCCCACCCGGCACCGCCTTTCTTCCGCTCGTGTATGCCGCCGCCCTCACCACGCAGCCGGACCTCACAGACGCAGCGCAGATTGATGGTCCGCTGGACAACCGGCAGGCCATGATCGGCGGCCTGGTGGGAACTCTTGGCGAGTGGGGAGCGGATGGCGAGCCTGTGACTTATACCGGGGGCACCATCACGCCGATGCAGGCACTTCTCGAAGGCCGTACCGCTGCCACGGTGCGCCTCAGCTATCAGGTGGGGCTGGACCCTCTCCGCGCCGCGCTGAACCGCTGCAATTTTACCACTCCATTGCGCACCGAAGCTGCCTTCACCCTGGGACAGACACCGCTGCGCCTCATCGAGGTGGCCCGTGCGTTCACCGCCCTGGCCAATGACGGCCGCATGTGCTCGGCGCCGCATCTCCTGCTAGCGCCCACTGTCCGCAGTGCGGAGGTTTTCGCCCCCGCCGCGGCCGGTCATGTGCGGGACACCCTGGTCTCCAGCATGGAGCGTCCCGAATACCGCAAGCCCCTTCTGGATCATGGGCTTGCCAACAAAAGCATCGCCGGATTTGGCGGCATCACCTACGACCGCACGGATGCCTGGTTTGTCGGCTTCGACCGCTCCGTGACCTGTCTCGTCTGGATCGGCCACGACAAAGACGCCCTCATCAGCCCCAAGACCACGGCCGCCACCGCCGCTTTGCCCCTCTGGGCTGCCGTGTTTCAAATGGTGACGGAGGGCAAACCGAAAGGTTGGGACGTCAAACCGGGCGTCGGTCAGTTCCTCGGCACAGCTCTGCGCGCTCTTCCTGTGGATGCCGAGTCCCGCATCGTTCCCGTCACCCCTGTGGCAGGCGTTGTGGTGGGAAAGGATCCCTATCAAAGTGTCAGTGCACCAGAAGCCGTACCTAAGGCGCTGCCAGTCCCCAAGGCAGAGGCAAGGAGATAGCGCAAAACTTTCCTCCCCTCAGCTCCTGCTCCTTCGCTCGTTGAGCAGGACTAACGGGGTGGCGCATAGCTTTCCCCAGCGACGGGGACCGGGGCAGGGGAGGCTTTGCGGGCTGGCCTGTAGGTGGTCACCCAGATCGGGGCGCCCCATTCAGTCGGATAACGTGAAGTATACCGCCAGGTCTTCACCTTCTGCGGCAGAGGAATTGGCTGCGGCTGCACCGAATCATAGCACACGTAATGCGATGCCCCCCGTACCGAGGGAAGGCGTGCGTAGGACACGTCCTGCTCCACGAGATACGAACTGTTTCTGTACGGGCGACTCAGCGGGGTGTAGATCGGGCCGGCGCTCGGTGGAAGGTAGGGCTTGAAGCTGCCACTGGTGGCCCGTGTGGTGGTGTAGAGGTGGTTGATATCACAGGAGGTCAGCCCCAAGGCCGCCACCAGACCGCAAACGAACAAACAATTTGTTTTCATAAGGCGTCGTGGATCAAAATTCATGGATCGTCTAAAAGCTAAACGCAGATCAGAGCGCCGCCCCTGCAAAGTTTGGGCGGTTTAAGACAGTTCGGCGGCGAGTCTGCCCCCGGCCGGATGGTCCTCTGAAAAAAACCTCTCGCAGCCCCACTCTGGGCATGGGGAGTCTTCACGCCTGCTTGTCCTGCATCCAGCGAAAGGCAAAAAACGTCAGTTCGCTGCCGTCCTTCAAGTTCAGCTTGTTGCGGATGTTCATCTTGTGCACGTCCACCGTTTTGGTGCTGAGCTTCATGGCTTCGGCAATCTGGTTGGTGCTCTGGCCGTTGCCGATCATTTGAAACACTTCAAACTCACGGTCAGTCAGATCCGCCACCACCCCTTTGCTGCTCGCACTGCCACCGGAGGAAAACGCCTTGAGCACCTCCTCGGACATCTCTTCACTGAGAGCGATCCCGCCGCTCGCCACCCGGCGAATAGCCTGAGCCAGCTGCTTTTGCGGGGCATTTTTCATCACGTACCCTTTGGCACCCGATTTCAAGGCACGCTGAGCATAAAGCTTTTCGTCGTGCATGGACACGGCAAGCACGGGCATTGCAGGCCGGAGCAGGTGCAGATCCTTGATCAGTTCCAGCCCCGAACGGTCAGGGAGGGAGATATCCACGATCAGCACGTCCGGTGTGTCACGCTCGACATTGCTTACCGCCTCTGCCGCATTTTGCGCCGTCCATACGCAACGCATGTCCCCCGTACTCTCGATAAAGAGGCTCAGGCCTTCTCGCATCATGGTGTGGTCGTCGACGATCGCCAAGCGGATGGTCTGAGTGGATTGGGCTTCGTTCATGGGTGCGGCAGAGTGGGGTTTGAGTAATACGTTTCACCCATAGGGTGCGATCTTATCGATTTTGGGGAAAGTGCAGGGTGCTCTTTGAGCCGCATAGAGTTGCGCTTCACGCCCCCTCATCGCCGCCCGTCCTCCCGTTTCAGGGAGCTCGGCGGATCGTAGTGGGAAGCGGGCATGGGGAGGGCAAAGGTGAGATGAAAGATCCAAGTGCCACCATCCAGCGCCTCAGAGCATTTCTGAAATTCTACCTCAGGTGAAACGAAGCTTTCACTCTTAAATAAACGTCGTCCCATCTCAAGAACAGACGGCTAAAGACATTGAACGTTGGGTGCTTGTTGATTCTTTATATCGGTGTTCAAATCTATATGTTATTTCTAAAACAAAGTAAGATTTTAACTTATTTTAGATTCTGTATTACTTAATAACAGCTGGCGACATAATTTCGTCAAACCGGAACCTCTTTAAAGAGTAGAAATATTCGGATGGCAATAGGCTAGATTCTTGAGTGGGATTTCTGAACAAAAGTTCTGAATCCGACACTACCTAAGCTTGAACCATCTCTTTATCGGTACTACTCCTCCGCCCGCACGCTCACCAGGGGCTGAGTTTGGCGGCGACCATGAATGAATTTCTCTCCCTTGGATGCCCCTTCGCATCACAATTTCGCTTAATTCAATGACACAAAATCTCTTCTCACGGTTGCGTTTGGTCGTCTGTTTTCTTTCGCTTGGGGCGCTGTTTATTCTCTCCCGCCCCCTGAATGCGGCCACTTTTTACTGGGATTCTGATGGCAGCGTCAGCGGCAACAACGCCGTGCTGGGCACCAATCTGGGCGGCACGGGAACATGGGACGCCGCGTCTTTGCTTTGGTACAACGCTTTGAACAATACGGACGGTTCCTGGCCCAACGTCACATCCGACACCGCCGTCTTTTACGGAACGGCAGGTACCGTGACCCTCGCGTCCGGAGGTGCCAACACGGGCAGCCTTCAGTTCCTGACCACGGGTTATTCCCTGACCGGCGCGCAGCTCACTCTAGGAGGAAGCGGCTCCAATCTCTTCGTGGGGTCGGCAGTTACAACGACGATCAATGCGGCTGTCGCGGGTTCGAACGGGCTTGGGCTCTATGGTCCCGGTACGCTGAACCTTTCCGCCCTCAATCAATACACCGGCAGCACCACCCTGAGCAACGGTGCCACTTTGAATCTCGACTTCACCACCAATGCCACCAATCTCATCCAGAGCAGCTCTCCGCTCGTCCTGAACGGCGGTACTCTCAAACTGTCGGGAGTCAGCGGTGCCACAGACAGCCAGACGTTTGCCGGTACCAGCGTGACGGGAGGCGGGGTGGTCACCCTCACCCAAAACGCTGCGGCCTCCCTCACTGCGGCGTTGGGAGTCATCACCCAGTCCACGGGCGGTTCGTTGAATTTCAGTGTCGTCCCTCTCACCTCCGGCGTCATCGCCACCACCACGAACACGAATGTGAACGGCATTCTTGGCACGTGGGCCAGCGTCGGCAGCGGCACGAGCGGTTTGAGCTATGCAACCGTCAACGGCAGCAATCAGATCATCGCGTACACCGGTGGCACCACCGCCGCCACCGCTGCAAGTCTTAGCGACACCACCGGCTCGGTGAACTACAATCTGACCACAGCAACGGGAACGGTCGCTGCCACTGTTTCAGCCAATACCATACGCTACACCGGCGCTGCGGCCACGACGGCGCCAGGAGCTACCAGTTTCACGGTCAATGGCCTGATGAACTCGGGCTCGGGAGTATGGACCATCGGAACCGCCACCATTACCATCGGTGCCAGCAGGGAACTCGAAATCATCACGGGCACAAACGGTATCACCATCACCAGCGTGATCCAGAACAATGCAGGCGGCGCTTCCAGCCTGACCTACAGCGGCACCGGTACGCTGACTCTTTCCAAAGCCAACACCTACACCGGCACTACCACCGTCAACAGCGGCACCCTGAACCTGGGCATCGCGGCTGCTCTCAACAGCGCATCTTCCCTGGTGGTCAATGGCGGCACATTTGGTGAAGCGACGTTTGCGGACACGGTGGCTTCCGTCGTGCTGCGAAACGGCAGCATCACCGGCACCACCGGTGTGCTCACCAGCACGGCTGCCTTTGATCTGCAGTCGGGCACGGTTTCAGCGCCGCTCGGTGGCACCGCTGGCCTGAACAAGACCACGCCTGGAACCGTCACCCTCAGCCCTACCACCGCCGGTACTTTGACTGGCGCGATCAATGTCAAAGCAGGCACGCTGAACTTGGGCGGAACGGTGGTGCCTTTCTCCTCGGCGAACACCATCACTCTCGGAGACACAACCGGCAGTGCTGATGCGCGGCTGGCGGTTTCAAACACCAACGGCACCTACGCCAATCCCATTGTCCTGAGTTCGGGTACCACCGGAATCCTCTCCATTGGCAACCAGGGCGCCACTGCCATTTCTTTCACGAACGCCACCGCGGTAAGTGGCAGCAACAATCTGTATGTCTCCAATACCAGCACTGGCGGTCTGACTCTGGCAAATGTGGCTAACAGCGGCACCGTGACGAATGCCGGCTCGGGAACTGGCCTCACTACCATCAGTGCACTGGGTGCCGGTGTCACCGGACTTAACCAGGCAGGTGCCAGCCCGCTCACCCTCACGCCAGCGTGGCCAGTGTCGCAGCTGGGCGCCACCATCACCAACAGTGGGTCCGGACTTCTCACTCTCTCCGGTGGCGTCACTGGCGGCACCGGTCTGGTATTTAATACCAACGGTACAGGCGGCATCACCGTTGCCAGCACCAGCAACACCGGCGCGATCACTGCTTCAGGGACCGGCACTGGAACCACGACTCTGACCACGATCGGAGCCGGAGTGACCTCGCTGAATCTGACAGGAACGGGCGCGCTGACCCTCACGCCTGCCTGGCTGGTCTCGCAGTTTGGCAGCACCTTCACCAACAATGGAGCGGGACTTCTCACCCTGACGGGTGGTGTCACGGGTGGCACCAACCTTGTCTTCAACGCCACCAGCACCGGGGGCATCACGGTCACTGCGGCCATGACAAGCAGCGGCACCATCACCAACTCGGGTGCTGGCGCAGGCAACGTCACCCTCACAGCCGCCATTCCTTCCACCGTCACTGACATCGTTCAGAACAGTGGTGGAACTCTGACGCTGACCAGCGCTGCCAATGCCTACACCGGCACCACCACCGTCACGAGCGGCATCCTCAGCTTTGCAGGTACTCCCGCGACGGGCGCCACCAGCGGCCTGGGCAATTCAACGACCAATATCGTTCTTGGCGGGGCGAGCACTTCCGGTACGCTGGTCTATACGGGATCGACCGCCACGATGACACGCGGCATCACCATCAACGCCGGCGGTGGTGAGATCGATTCCACCACTGGGACTCTGACGATTACACCCGGGGGCGTGCTGACGGCTGGCACGCTTACGATCGCACCCGCAGGGAATCTGACCTTTGGCGGCGCCAACAACATCACGCTTGGCGGTGCCACCGCGAATGTCCCTCTCATCTCAGGCACAAATGCCCTGACGAAGGTCGGTTCGGGCACGCTTACCCTCAGCATGCTTGGCGGCAATGCTCCCATTCAGTCCGCCATGCCCATCAACATCACGGCCGGAACCCTGGCTCTCGTATCCACCAACGTTTCCACGACAGCCGAGCTTGGGACGGGTTTGATCACGATCACCCCAGGTGCCACCTTGACGGCTGGTTTCGGCGGTGCCACCGCCACCACGCTGACAAACGCCATCACGATTGCCGCCGCTTCGGGAACGGCAAACATCACGGTCACCTCGGGCGCGTTTCAAAACGCCTCGGGTGCCATTACCTTTGCGGCAGGGTCCACCGCAGCTACCATTCTCAAGTTGAACAATTCCAATGGTGCGACCGCCACCCTTAATCTCGGCGGCACCGTAACGGGCACCGGCACGATCCAGCTCAATCCTAGCAGCGGCGGCTCGCCGATCATCCTTTCCGGCGCACAAAATCAGACGGGCTCCATCTCCAACGTCGGCACAAGCACTTCCACGGTCACGCTTTCCGGTCTCATCGGCTCAGGCATCAGTGCCATCAGCCAGGCCGGAGCCAATCCCTTTACGGTCAGCTCAGCCGTGCCGCTGAGCGCCGGTTTGAACACCTTCACCTCCACCGGCACCGGTCTCTGGACGTTCTCAGGTGGGTTCACCGGCACCCAGCCCCTGACCTTCAATGCCAACTCCAGCGGTGGCATCACCGTCAGCACGACGGCGATCAGCAGCGTGGGCACCATCACCAATTCGGGAACCGGCGGCGGTGTCACCACCATCACGGCCAGCATTGGTTCGGGCGTCACAAACATTCTGCAAAGCGGTGCAAACACCCAGCTCGTGCTCTCCGGCACCAACAGCTATACCGGAACTGCCACCGTGACAGGCGGCATCCTGGATTACGCCTCCACACTTGCGATCCCTGGCTATTCCACCTCTCCCGCCACCGCCTTCGGCACCTTTGCCAGTCCGAAGATCATCGTCGCCTCGGGAACCACGCTGGTGCTTCCATTTGGAGGTCCCAATTCCATCACTGCCACGGATTTTACCAATCTTCTCAATGGTACCTACAATGTTCTAGCCCCTGGTTCCTCGCTCGGTTTGGACACCACCAATGCCTCAGCCAATCCGGCGATTTTGTCCTTCGTCCTATCAGATCCAGGCGGAGCGATGGGTGTGCTTAATTTCACGAAAAGCGGCGCCAACGCGTTGACCACCGGAACGGCAAACACGTACACCGGCACCACTTCGATCGTAAACGGCACCTTGAACGCTTCCATCATCAACAGCGTCAATGGTGGCACTCCGCTCTTTGCCTCAGGCAGTCTCGGCGCGCCGGTGACCGTGGCCAACGGCACCATCCACCTCGGCTTCGGAGCTACTACCGGCACCTTGAGCTACATCGGCTCAGGTGAAACGACGGACCGTGTTGTCGATCTCTCGGGCGTCTCCGGAGGTGGTGGCATCGACAATTCGGGCTCTGGACTGCTCACCCTCGCCAGCCCTGTCACTTTCACAGGCACCGGTGCCAAAACGCTGACCCTCTCCGGTGCAGGAAATATCAATTTCTCCAGCGCCATAGCGGGCAATGCCAGCACGGGCTCCGCTCCCTTGACGATTGCCAAGGCGGGTGCTGGCACGGTGACTCTCTCTGGTGCCAATACCGCCACCACGCTCACCATTAGCGGAGGCGTTCTGGACACCGGCGCAGGTGGATTAAGCCTTTCAAATTTGGGCACTTCGACGGTGGTCGCCACTGGCTCCGGCACGATCAATGGCAAGATCTTTCTCGGTGCCACCAATGCCGCCTCCAATGGTCCTGACTACAACGCAGCCGCAGGTGTCACCCTCACGATCAATGCGGTGATTGCCAATGGAGCTTCAAGCCTGCAAAACATCGACTTCAACTCCGTCTCAGGAGGAGTGGTCATCCTGGCGGGTGCCAACACCTTTACTGGTCAGGTGCAGATCAATGGAGCGGGCACGCTTCAGGTCTCTTCGATTAACAGCGTGGTCGGCGGCGCCTCAAGCAGCTCCCTTGGCGTGCCGAGTTCTGCCGCCAATGGCACCATCCTGCTGAACACTGGAGGCATTTTGAAATATACCGGCACGGGCGAGACGACCGACCGCATCATCAGCCTGAATGGTACAACAACGGGTGGCACGATCGATCAGTCCGGCACCGGGTTGCTAAAATTCAGCACCAATTTCGCCACGCCCGGCAGCGGAGCGAAGACCTTTGTCTTGCAAGGCTCCACGACAGGCACCGGGGAGATCGCGGGCGCCATTACGCAAAACAGCACGACAAACACCACGACGCTCACCAAAGCAGGCACCGGCACATGGACGGTCTCCGGCGTCAATAGCTACACGGGAGCCACCAACGTCAACGGCGGTAATTTGATCCTTTCTCAAGGCAGCGGTGGCACAGGTACGATGTCAAACACCGGGATCGTCATCAACAGCGGTGGCATGCTATCTCCCTTGGGCGGAACGTCAGGCTATACCGTAGGCAACACGGCGACCGCTGCGGCAGGGGGTAGACTGACCCTGAATGCCGGGGGCGTGCTGAACATGGCGGATGGCGTTGTCAATCCTCTGGTCCTTGTCCAAAATTCCACCTTCTCAGGCAATGCTGCGACCTTTACCGGCGGGGTCCTGAATTTCGACATCGGCGCTGCCTCGGCCGATCAGATTGATGTGCGTCTCAACAACGTCACGGGAACCGGCCAGGCCACGTCCAGTGGCTTGAATGCCATAAGCATTTCCATCGCCGCAGGTGCGCTCAGCCTGACGCCCGGCAGCTACACCCTCATCTCTGCGAACGCTGCTGGCAGCACGCTGAACAATGCCAACTTCTACCTCGCATCTTCCAACCTGAACGTGGGAGGCACCCTCTACCAGCTCTCTCTCAGCGGCACCACCGGTTCCGAGGTGCTGACCGTGGCAGTCAACAGCGGCGCTGCGGTGACCCCCAACACCGCGTTTTGGAACGGCACCTACACAGGCAGCTGGGCCTACCAGCCCGGTGGCAACGGCACCGCCACGAACTGGTCCGCTGCGGCGATCGGCACACCGGACACCTACGCTCTGCCTGGCAGCGTGTCGAACGTCGCCTTTGCGGCCAACAACGCCACAAACCTCAGCACCACGCTCGACCAGAACTTCATCATCAACAGTCTCCTTTTCACTGGCTCGGGTACGACCAATACCGCCGGTTCCACCATTGCCTCCGGGGCTGGCGTCAACACGCTTACCATCAATGCTGGTGCTCTGAGTGGTAACACGGCGGGCAATGGCATCACCCTCAATGCAGGCGCGGGTGCCAGCCTCATCAGTGCCGGGATCGTGCTGGGCTCCAGCCAGACTTGGACCAACAACGCCTCCAACTCCTTGACCGTCTCCGGCGCGATCGGCGATGGCGGAGGTAATTTCAATCTCAACATTGCCGGCACAGGGAGCATCATTCTTTCCAGCGCCAGCAGCACCTATGGCGGCACCACCACCATCAATGCTGGCAGCACTCTGCGTGTCAGCACCCTTGCCAATGGCGGACTGCCCAGCAGCATCGGCCAGTCCTCCAGCGCAGCGGGTAATCTCGTCATCAGCGGCTCCTTCCTCTACAATGGCACCGGCTCCACCAGCGATCGTGCGTTTACCATCAATGCGGGAGCGACCGCCACCATCGGCGTCGCCGGCTCATCCACCCTCACGCTGGCGGGTGCCACTGGTGCCGTTACCACCGGCCTGCTGACCAAAACCGACACTGGCACTTTGGTCCTGACCGGAGCTCAGACCTACACGGGCAACACTGTGGTGAGCGCCGGGACTTTGAACTTCACGGGCACCAGCAGCCTCACCGGCCTTGCCGCCTCCACAAAGCTCTCGCTCACCCCCACAGCGGGAAACACGAGTGTCGTGAACTACAACAGCACGGGCACGAGCACTCTCTTTGCGGTGACTGGCGCATCCGTCGCGGGCACGGCCTCCGGCTTTTATCAGACCGCCGGCCTCATCACCATTTCTCCTGGCACCAGCAACCAGAACGTGGTGGGAGGCACGAGTGCCTATGGCTACTACAGCATCACCGGCGGCACCTTCAAGGACACTGCCCGTTTCACTCTCGCCAACAAAGGCACTGCCTCTGCCACCAACGGCACGGGAACGGGCGTGCAGACAGGAGTCGTGTATATCGGCGGCACCGGCATCCTGGACCAAACCTCGGCAGACTGGTACCTCAATTACAGCCTCGGCCAGACAACCGTCGCGGACTCGGGCAAAATCGACCGCACCGGCAGCACCACCAGCGTTCCTTTCGGCCTCATCATGGATACTCCCGTTGTGGGTGGCAGTTACGGCGTGCTCAACCTTGCCGGTTCTGGCGCCCAGGTTCTGCTCGGTGCTGGCGGTATGAAATTTGGCAACAACTCCAATGCAGGCAATGGCGATGGCAACAGCGGCTTCGTCAATCTGGCGGCGGGTTTGCTGAGCACGAGCAGCACTACCGCCGTCAGTCTGCCGGCGGCGCCCACGGCGCCCAACTACGGATATTGGAACTATGCGGGCGGCACCATGCGGGCCACTGCAAATCTCACCAGTGGCTGGACGCCGGCTTCTGCTGCCACCATCACCTTCATCCATACGATTTATGGTGCCATCAACAACAGCGCGGTCAGCGGTGCGCCGTCTTTCAACGGGGGCCTCACCATCGACACAAATTCGTTCAATGTCAGCGTTCCCGCCGCCATGCCACTCCTCGGCGCCACGGGATTCCGTGTGACGCAGGATGACCTCACGGTCAGCGGTGGTTCAGGCTACATCGGTGCGCCAGCGGTTATTTTCAGCAAGCCTGCATCCGCCACCGGGGTGCCTGCATCCGGCTACGCGTTGATCAGCGGTGGCAGTGTGGTGGGCATCGTGATCACAGATCCCGGTGTTTATGCTGCGGGGGAGACGCCCACGATCACCCTCGTGGGTGGTGGGGCCTCCGTTGCCGCTACCGTGACCTCCGCACCGCTTTCCACGGCCAACAGCAGCGCAGGAGGATTGACAAAGGTGGGCACGGGCACCCTCACCATGTCCGGTACCGGAAACACCTTCGGCGGTCCGGTGGACATCAAGGGCGGCGTGCTGGCAGTCTCCACCATCACCAATGGTGGCGCAGCTTCGAGCAACCTCGGCACTTCCTCCAGTGCGGCATCCAACCTCCTGCTGGATGGAGGCATTCTCAGCTTCACCGGAACCGCTGCCGGAAGCACAGATCGCGGCTTTACCATCGCGGCGACCAACACGGGCCTTGATGCCTCGGGAACCACGGCGGGGACTTTAACCCTCACGTCCACCAGTGCGCTCGCCGTCAGCCCTGGTCTTGGTAACGTGAATTTTATTCTGCAAGGCACGGGCACGGGCACGGCCGGGGCGGGCAGCCTTTCGGCTCCGATTCCCGACGGTACGGGCACTGTGGTCTCTCTCATCAAAAATGGTTCGGGTACGTGGACACTGGCCGGAACCACAAGTTCCTACAGCGGCTCCACCACCATCAATGGAGGCATTTTGTCCGTGTCTTCTCTCAGTGCTGGAGGCACTCCCAGCTCGATTGGCGACTCATCCAATGCCGCTTCCAACCTCGTCCTCAGCGGTGGCACGCTGCTGTACACCGGCAGCGGTTCCACAACGGACCGCAATTACACCTTTGGCAATGCGACGACCGCCTCCGGCTTCACAATTGATAGCGAGGGCACCGGTGCTCTTGTCATTACTGGAGGCATGACTGGCGTCAACTCCGCAGCGAACACCCAGATTCTAAGCCTCATCGCGGGTGCAGGCACTGGCAGCAACACCATCAATGGAATCGTGGACAGCAATGCCGGAGCCGGCGCACTGACCGGGGTCACGAAGACTGGCGCAGGGCTTTGGATCATTGGCAGCAGCAGCTACTCTGGCGCCACCACGCTGACGGCCGGCACCCTTCAGTATGCAGGCAGCAGCGCCTTGCAGGGCTCCACCTCCATCTCCCAGGCGGCTGGCACCTTCCTGCAGATTCGGGATGATGCCGCCACGATCAATCATGTTTCAAACAACGTGAACGTCACCTCCGCTGGCGTCGTGACCATCGACGTGGGCAGCAATGGTGGTGCCACCACCGGCAGCACAGTGGCCCTGGGGGCGCTGAACAACGGCACCGCTGCCAATGCTCTCGCCACCACGTTTAATTTCACCGGTTCCAACGGTTACCGGCAGAGCTACAGCAGCCTCGCTCTGGCAGGGTCCACCGGTGCCAACACCACCCTGAATCCTACCACCGCTTCGGTGACAATCACCGGCAACATCACAAGCCAGCTCACCAACGCGACCGCGCATTGGGATAATTTGATTCTCGATGGAACAAGCGCCGGCAACGCTATCAATGGTGTAATCTCCGACAGCGCCGTTTACGTATCCGTCGGGAACGGTGACACCCGCCTCACCAAGCAGAACAGCAGCACCTGGACGCTGGGTGGTGCGAGCACCTATACCGGAGGCACCGCCGTCAATGCCGGCACCCTGGCGCTGAGCAGCACTGGTTCTCTGGGCAATACGGCCATCACCGTCGCCAATGGCGCTGTCTTCGCACCCACTCCGGGCACCGGCACCACCTCTGCGGGTTCCACTGGGGCGGGCACTTTGGGGGCAACTTTGACCATCAACTCCAACGGCACGCTTTCCATGGTCGATGGCAGCATTGGCACCTTCCTTCTCAATACCAATACCTCCTTTGCGGGTGCTGCACTCACTCTTGCCAGTGCCAATCTCAATCTCGACCTTAGCAGTGCGGGGGTCGATCAATTGATCGTCTCCGGCAACTCCGTGGCCTCCGTCATCTCCGGCACCAACACCATCTCCGTCTCGGCACTGGGCACTTCCCTGACGCCTGGTACCTATGCGTTCCTGACCGCCCCCGGCATCGCGGCGGGCAACACACTTTTCAAATTCGACAACGGCACGACCAGCACTTCCTTGACCGTGGGCATGCTGAGTTATCAGCTGAACCTAGCCAGCGTGGCGGGGATCGAGCAGCTGGTGGTCGGTGCAGGTGTCGGAAACTTGAGCTGGACCGGGCAAACGAACGGCGCCGGTGCTGCCAATTCGGTGTGGTCACCAGTCTCGGGTGGCAACAACAACTTCGCCGACCTTTCTCCTGCAGCAGTTGATTATTCCGAAGGCTCCGCCGTCACCTTCCAGGATCTGAATGTGATCTCAGGAGGCAATGTCACCAATGCCACTGTGACAGTGGCCGCCGGAGGAGTGCAGCCAGGCAACGTGACGGTGAACAATACCGCGGTCAACTACACCTTCCAGAATGCGGGCGGCAGCGTGGGCATCTCCGGCAGCTCGGCCCTGACAAAAACCGGCGCCGGCACTCTGACGCTGCTGGGCCAGAACACCTATACCGGCGCCACCTCCATCAACGGGGGCACTGTCGTACTCGGTGTCGCCGAAGGCTCTGGTGTTGGTCCGCTGGGCAATGGAGGCGTTATCTCTTTTGACGGCGGCATTCTTCAGTACACTGCCGCCAATCAGAGCGACTATTCGGCGCGCTTGAGCTCCGCTTCCGGCAATCTGGTTGCCATCGACACCAACGGTCAGAATGTGACCTTTGCCACCGCGCTGACCAGCCCCGGAGGCACGCTTACCAAGAACGGGGCAGGGAAGCTCACGCTCACCGGCATCAACACGTATTCGGGCAACACCACTATCAACGCAGGCACCTTGACTGTCACAGGCGCCAATAGCTCCCTGGGTGCCATGAGTTCTCCGACCATCACGGTCAATGCCGGTGCCGTGCTCGATTTGACGAACAACGACACCCTCGGCTACACCGCCGGCCGCAACGTCCTGGTCATCAATGGTGGCACGGTGCAGAATAATGCCTCCGGCAAGCGGGATACGCTGATCAATACCGTAACGATGACGGGTGGATCGCTCTCGGGCACTTCACTCGGAGATGCCAATGGCGGTGCCTTCTCTCTTAACAACGCCACATCGGTCATCGCCACCTCGGACGCTGCAGGAAATGCCGCCATCATCAGCGCCAGCATCAGCACCCAGGCCCTTGCCGTTTTTCAGGTCAATCGTGGAACCGGTGCGGTCGCGTCTGGAGCTCCTGACCTCATCATCAGCGGAGCCATCATTCCGTATAATTCAGGCACCAATGGCGTCACCTTCAAAGGCAATGGCATCTCCACCCTGAGCGGCGCAAACACCTACACCGGCACCACCACTCTCACCAGCGGCACTCTCATCATTGGAGCGACCAACACCATCAAGACAACCAATCAGCTGACCTTTGGCACCGCAGCGTCAGCCAATGTGGGCGCACTTCAATTGAACGCCTTCTCACAGACTCTTTCCACCATCCTCGTCACGAGCAATGCTGTCGCCGCCAACACGATCTCCATTGGCAGCGGCCAGACGCTGACCACAGGCACGCTGACCATGGGGTATGATGCCGCTGGCGGCACGACAGCCACAAACTCAAACCTCACCGTCAGCGGCGCCGGCACTTTTGCCATCAGCGGGGCCACCACCGTCAACATCAGCGTGAACCAGGCGGCGACCAATGCCGCCTATTACAGCCAGGCCACTTTGGACGTCACGAATGTGCTGAACTTCACGGCTGCCGTCACCACCTTCAACGTGGGCGTGGGCAGTTCCACCACGGGAAACGGCACCGTGCTGCTCTCCAACACCGCCAACACCATCACCGCCACCACCCTGCAGGTGGGCCTCAGCGGAGGCAACAATGGCAATGGTACGAGCCTGCTGCAGTTTGGAAGCGGGACAAACGTCATCAACGCCTCGACCATCAATCTTGGATTTGGCAAGGTGAGCTCCAACGTCGGCTTCGCCTCCCACACCTCAGGCAGTCCGGGCACGCTTACAATTGCAGGCACCGCCGGCGGCGCATCGACATCCAACATCACAATTGCCAGCAACAATGGCACCGGCACCGCTGCGATTGATACTGTGGTCTTCGATGTGACCGGCCATGTCGTCAACATCCAGGCTGGCACTCTCCAGCTCGGCAACGGTAATAACGCTTCGAGCGGTGGTGCTGTCGGCACTCTGTCTTTCGATGCAGGCACAGTCAGTGCTCTGAACACCTCCCTCGGACTCAAGTCTGGCACTGCAGGCACCGGCGCGGGCACTGGAACTCTCAACATCGGTGGTGGCACCTTCACGGTAAAGACCGGTGGCAGCATGGTGCTGGCCACCAACTCCGCTACGACGGGCTCAGCCAACGGTACGATCAACATTACCGGCAGCGGCACCCTCAGCGCCAACGCGGACATTACCAAAGGGGGCGGCAACGCCACCACCGCAACCCTCACTCTCAATGGTGCCACCGCATTGCTCGACATGAGCGGCGGCGGCTCGTCTGTTCACAACATCGGCTCGGCCACCGCCGTGCTCAACACCTTCACCTTCACCAACGGCACTCTGCGGAACTTCGGCATCATCTACGGCGGCATCACTCTCGCTGGTTCTGGCGAAAGAGTGTTTGATGAAACCGGGACTTTTGGCGGACAGGTGAATGGCATCATCACTGGCACCGGCGTCGGCATTGACAAAACCGGCACCGGCACCATCGCCCTCCTTGGCGCAAACAGTTTCACCGGCAACATTGACATCGATGCCGGTACGTTGGTGGCAAATCTCAGCAATAACTCGGTGAACCCGGCCAGCAGTGCACTGGGCAACATGCAGGTGGCTCGCACCATCAGCGTCAACAACGGCGGGACGCTTCAGTTCAGCAGCAGCGATTCCTTTGGCGGCAGCACCAGCACCGTCGCAGCCACTCTCGTGATCAATGCGGGAGGTACTGTGACCAATGATTCCACGGGTGAATTTAACACCCTCGGTCCGGTTCAGCTTAAGGGAGGCACTCTGACCGGCGTAAAGGGCAGCGGAAGCTCGCAGGCCCAGATGTACTCGCTCCAGGGGAGCGTGACCGTCAGCGGCACGATGGCCTCCACCATCTCTGGCCCCGCGGCAGGCGGCACTACTTACGGCGGATATCATCTGTCAGCTAATACGTCGTTCAATGTCGCTGATGCCACAGGCGACGCTGGCTCAGACCTGCTGGTTTCCGGGGTTCTCATGGACCAGCCGAATTCTGCGGGGGCCGGCGGCCTGACCAAGAGCGGAGCGGGAACCATGACCGTCACCAGCACCAGCGTCTTCAGTGGCACCACCACGGTCAGCGCCGGCACACTTCAGGTCGGAACGAACAGCACCTTTGCGACGGCAAGTGTTGGTGCCGGCTCAGGGGCTGTCAATGTGAGCGCGGGAGCAGCATTGGCCGGTACAGGGATCGTTGGCGGAGCGGCCTCCACCACCACCATTGCCAGCGGCGCCGTTCTTTTGCCTGGGGATGGCACTGCTTTGGGCATGCTTACCAACAGCGGTCTCAATATCGGTGGCAACCTCACAGTAGACGCAGGCGGCCAGATTCAGCTTCAGATCGACAGTCCGACTCTTTCTGGTTCCTCAAGCGGCTACGATGCCTACCTGCAGTCTCATCCCGGAGCCACGGCACTGGATTTCCTCAATGATCCCGCCAATGCATCGTCAGTCAGCACATGGAATGCCGCCCTCGTCTCCGGCTCCAACAAATACGATTATCTTAATGTTGGCGGCACTCTCACGCTCGGCCATGCCGCGCATGAAGTGAGTGTGTCGTTTAACACCTACTCCGCCCCTACGTACGGCGATGTCTTCAATCTGCTGGACTGGACCACGCTGACCGGAGCGGACGCTGCGTCTCTTGCTGGCGCCTTCAGTGTGGCCACTGATCTCGATCTGTCTGCCATTGGCGGCAGCCTGGGCTGGGATACTTCCGCCTTCACCCGCTACGGCATCATCGTGGCAGCACCGGAACCCGGCCGTGCATGGCTGTTCCTGTTTGGCCTCTTCGGCTTCGTGATGCGTCGCCGTAGAACCGCCTAGCTCCAGCAGTGCTTAGTCTTTGGCGTATCTCACCCGCGGCCCTGCTGGCGCCTTCTCCGCACCGTTTAGTAACCGAGCGGGCGCGTGTAATCATACTCATCCCACACAACTGTCTCTCGAAAGACATAGCCATCCACTCCTGTCTTCGGAAACCACGAGGTTCGTGGCTTGTAGGGTGAGATGGGCAGATAGACATACCGGCCGTGCTCCATCCCGTCCCGCACGCTTTGCACCACGACAAGGTTTCTCCGGTGTGTATACACCTTCAGCGGGCGAAGCTGCTCAATTCGCGGAGCCCAGTAGGCGCTCGGGATTTCCTTCTGCAGCGTGTCCCTGTGGGCAAGCACCGCCTGCGAATAGGCCGCCTGCGTTTTCCACGCATCCCGCTGCACTCCCTTGCGAAACGAGGATCCCGTCTCCGCCTGGCCCTGCATGCAGCTGCAAAGCAGCAAACCCAGCAGCCCCACGACCACACGCAGTCCGGTCCTGGCAGAAAAAAGCATCGGTCTCATGTCGTGCACCTTACCCTGGCATCCACTCCCTTCAATCACGAACCCTTATCCGCTCGATAGGGCTGGTGCCCGCTGGAACCACCTGAAAGCTTTAAGCGCAGACAGGTTGCAGCGTGACAGCGCTCCCATTCCTAAGCCCCTCTTGCCTTCATCTCCTCGATCTGCTTGGTGGCGATCCCGATTGGCCTGTCCAACGGCACTCCCGCGCAGGCCAGCAGAGTTGTCAGCAGATCGCCCTGGTTCCCCTTCGTTTCCGCCAGGAAGCGCCCCGTACGGATCGAGCCGCCGCCCTTTCCCGCGATGATGAAGGGCAGGTTTTCTCGCGTGTGCTTGTTCCCGTCCTCCAGTCCCGAACCCCACATCATGATGCAGTTGTCCAGCAGTGTCCCGTCGCCCTCGCGCAGGCTGGCCATCTTCTTCACCATGTAGGCAAACTGCGAAATGTTGAATGCCGTGATCGCCGCCACTTTTCCCACTTTGTCCGCCTGGTTGTTGTGGTGCGTCTGCGAATGGTGCTCGTCCTTGAAGCCCAGCTCTGGATAAGACACTCCGTTTGGGGTCGAACCAATATACGTGCTCACACGCGTCGTGTCGGTTTGAAAAGCCAGCACATTCAGGTCGCACATCACCTGCATGTATTCACTGCGCTTGTCTCCTTCCGGAATTTTGATCTCGATCGGCGGTGAATCACTCGCCTTTCGCTTGCTGCTGCTTACGCCCGCCTTCTCCAGTGCCGCCTCTTTTTGCCGGAACTCAATCGCCGCGATCCGCCGCTCCACCGCGCGCACGCTGTCCAGATACTCATCCAGCTTGTGCTGATCATCCTGCGGCAGCTTGCGCCGCAGATCCTTGGCACCGCCGATCACCAGATCCAGCATGCTCTGGTCCAGCGCATTTGTTTTCGAGTCCCCCGCCTTCCCGCTGCCCATTGCATTCTGATTAAACAAGCGGTTCAGCACACTGCGCGGATTGATCTCAGCGGGCACCGCCTGTGTCGCTGATCTAAAACTGCAGTGCGAGTAGTAGCCCTCGTTCAGACCTTCCTGATTCTCCTTGTGCGTCTGCGGCATCGTCGCCAGTTCCAGCGAAGGCAGCGCTGTCAGCGCCCCCACATAATTCGCCGCGATCTGATCCGCCGAGATTGCGATGTTGATCCGGTTCCTCTGGCGCGCATTCGGCAACTGCGCCGTCAGCCACGTCGAAAGCTCCAGCGCATGAGGCGCCCCATTGAATGGCGCTATCGGTATTCCCGAGATCCCCTTCATCAGCAAACACTGGTCCAGCACCGGCCTCAGAGATTCCAGTGCTGGGGGCGGCGACTTCAGAAAGCTCTCAGGAGAAGCCGGCCAGAACTGGTCCATGATCACCCCATGCGGCATGTACATAAAACCCAGCCTCACCGGCGGCTTTACAGCTGCTTTTCCCTTCACCGCCTCAGCCCACCCCATCGTCTCCAGCAGCGGCAGCGCCAGAGATGCGCCGATGCCACGAAGGCAGGTGCGCCGGTCGATGAGATGTTTGTGGTTCAGAGAAAAGAGATTCATGGATAAAAAAGCAGGCGGCAGATGACTTCTGTAAACTACGCGCCAGGTCTGGCATTTTGTGCAGAGATCGTGCCACCCGCTCAGCCCATCGCACGCTGGCACCCACCCCTCTGGCATGAGGAGAAAGCACTCGCCCATGCTTGCTACGCCGCGCGGCACAAGTGAGATTGGCCGGGTGAAAAATGCCACTCACGCAACATGCAGGCCTTCCAAAAACTGGATCCGTACCGCCCTGGCTACCTTCTCAGCCATCACCACCTGCGTGCTCATCACTTCATGCTCACACCGAACTCCGCCTGCATCCTTTTCGATCGCCCTCGAGCATGGCTTTGAACAGTCCAAAGTGGAAGTCTTGATCAATGGTCGTCCGCACTTCAAAGGCGTGGTCACATCTGACGCTTCCATGGGGCTTGCCAGGACGCTGCCTGCTACCGGCCCCTGCACTCAAATAGCCGTCAAAGTGCGCTGCAAAGACGGCAGTATGGCCTCCCAAAATTACTACCCAACCCCCTCCCGAGGTTTCTTCATCGGCGTAAACTTCAATCCTTTCTTCAACAAGATAAACTTCGAGCAGCGGGACGGGCCCGTTTTCTATGATTAGCTGCCATTTAATTTCCGGGCGCGGCAGCCTGACGCCCGGATGACGGTGAGTCACTTCTTGCCACTGGCTCCGCCTCCGACCGTCTCCACCACCCGCCGGTTCATAAACGGATAGCTCGTGACCACCGCTGTGATCACACTCTGCATCCGGTAACCATTCTTTTGGATGTCGTTCATCAGACCATCCACCACGATCTCATCATAGCCCTCAAGCTGCCGGCACAGCGCATACGCAAGCAGCTTCTCCGTCAGATTCCGCGCGAGCTCATCAGAGCGTGCGGCGATGATGCCCTTCAGCTCTTTCGGTGCGGAGAAGCGCTTTCCGCCCGGCAGTTCGCCCGCCGCATCGATCGCGCCGCCGGTTTCATCCGCGTTTCTCCAGCGGCCGATCGCATCGAAGTTCTCCAGCCCGAAGCCGATCGGGTCCAGGATCTTGTGGCAGTTGGCGCACACCACATTTGTCCGATGAAGCTCCGTGCGCTGCCGCAGCGTCAGGTTCGCGATCTTCTTTTTGTCCTGCTTTTCCAGCGTCGGCACATTCGGCGGGGCAGGGGGCACATGCTGCCCCAGTACCTGCTCCAGCACCCACACCCCGCGCTTCACCGGGCTGGTTCGATTCGGAAACGAAGTCGTCGCCAAAATCCCCGGCATGCCCAAAATCCCACCTCGATTGGCATCCGTCAGTTTCACCTTCCGCATTTGCGCGCCCTTCACTGTGTGTTCCATGCCATAGATCGCCGCCAGTGTCTCATTTAGGAAGGTGTAGTCACTCTGCACAAAGCTCACCACGCTGCGGTTTTCTTGCACGATGCTTTCGAAAAACAACCGTCCCTCGTCGTACATCGCCGTGCGCAGGGCGGGTGTCATCTGCGGAAATTTCGTGGTATCAAAGGTCTTGTCGGCCAGATCCCCCAGCCCCAGCCACTGCGCGCCAAAGCCGTCAAACAGCGCCCGCGACCGCGCGTCCTTCAGCATCCGCGCCACCTGCGCCCGCAGCACCGCGGGTTCGTGCAGCTTGCCTTCATCCGCCAGCGCCCCCAGTTCGTCATCCGGCATGGTGGACCAAAGCAGATAAGACAGACGCGAGGCCAGCTGGTAATCATCCAGCGGCACAATCTGGCTCCCCGCCGCCACCTCATTCGCAGGAGTAATGTACAGAAACTGTGGAGAAACCAGCACCGCCTTTAGCATCAGCCGAAGTGCCCCGTTGTACCCCAGCTTGTTCCGCAGCCCCAGGTCAAACACACTCATCAGCACATCCAGCTCCTCCACCGATGGTGGTCGCCGGAACGCTCTTCGCGCCAGACCGCGTGCCACCTGCTGCGCCGCTGCCCGCTCATCCCCTCCTGCTGCGGGCGCAGGACCCAATAAGCGCTTCTCCACCGCCGTCGGAGACGCATCTTTTGCAGAAAGCACACGCTTTAGGGCGTCGTTTGCTATGCCCAGATACTGCTCCATTTGCAATGACGAAAGTGTGTTCATGTAGCCCTCGCCAGCTACCTCGTCTGGTAGTTCGCTTACCACGCTCGCATCCACGCTCAGCAGATCGTGCAAAGTGTTTCCATATTCCGCTTTTGTGAGACGCCGGATCACGAATGCTCCCGGATCTTTCGGGCTCAGGTATTTTAGCTGTTCCACCCAGTCCACGAACATCTGCCGCTCGTGATCTGTCGGCTGCTTGTCGGCCTCCTCGGGCGGCATGTCGTGTGCGTTTACCGTTGCCAGACCCATCAGCCAACGCCGGCTGTAGGCCGCATCGCTCGGATTTTTCAGCGCGGGATGATAGGTCACCCCGCCCTTCATTTTCCGATCACCGTGGCACTCGAAGCAGTAGTTCTTCACAAACGGCTCCACTTTTTCTCGAAAGGTTTTTTTTACCTCGGCTTTCTTCGCTTCCATCGCCATATCCTCAGCCGATGCAGGGGACTTCTGCTCCTGCGCAGCACCAGAACAAGTCCACACCAGGGCACAGCACAAAACAAACGATCGGAGGGGCGTCAAAGTGATCATCAAAAGGGGGGTGAAGTTACGCCCGTTCGAAGCCTAGTTTATCTCCCAATGTGAGTGGTGCCGAGCCACCATCCTTCTTCCCTCACTTGATACCGACCAGAGCGCTTTCCTTCAAACCCGTCCGTTCATTGCACGAGTTTCCACGACTCATGATTGTCTGCCTTTCTGCCGGGTAAAGAAATCGCTCCAGATGGTTCTCTTGGATGCCTCCAAATATCGGAGTTGTATTCTTACTCCAGTCTTGTGCCAGTTCGAAAAAGTCGGTGCTACAAGCTCACATCCAAAATGCTGTGCCACTTCGATTTGAAGTTAAAGCTGCATAGGGAGAGTCACCGGCAGATCAATGTCAGTGCTAGCCAGTGGTGCAGCTAAAAAACCACTCATTATGAAACTTAGCTACACCTGTCTTGTCAGCTTCATCCTGACTGTGTCATGCGCTTTCCAAGCGCAAGGCGCCACTCCATCGCGGCCCACCCGCGTCTCCTCCCTTCAGGGGAAGAAATCCCCCATCCTCCGCGCCACCGGCGAAGTGGACGGTCCTACTGTTCGGTTTGCAGAAATGATCGGCGTCGAAGTACGCAATGCCCAGGATGAAAAGCTCGGAAGGATCAAGGCCATCACCGTGGACCTCGCCAACTCCCGCATGGTCGAAGTCCTCGTAGGCTCGAAGGCGGGTCTGTTTGGATTTAACGAACGCCTCACCCCGGTCCCTCCTCAGGCCATCACCTATGATGATTTTCATGAGGTGGCGCGACTCAATGTGACCCCAGCACGATTCAATGCCGCACCGACGATCAGCCGCAGAGATTCGGCCACTTATGGCCAGCAGGATCGCATCGTGGCGGCCAGCCGTTATTTTGGTGTGGTTCCGTGGTTCGCTCATGGTGGAAAGTCCTCCGGACCACGCCTGGGCTACGTGCAGACCACCGAGGCCATTGAAATGATGCAGATCAAAAATCCCCAGGGCAAATACCTTGGAGAGGTTGGCCTTCTGTTGTTGAACTTGCGCGCAGGTCGTATTGTCCAGGTCGTTGATGAATCAAACAGCATGGACGACAGCAACTACCACATTCTGCCTCTCAAAGCGCTGAGCTACAACAGCACCTACACCGGCCTTGTTCTCAATGAGACTTTTCCTGAACTCCTTCGCCAGCCGCATCTGCGTTGGAGCAACAGGGACGGTGGACCCACAAACTTCGTCGAGGAGCGCTCCCCCATCCTGAAAGTTCCCGCGAAGACTGTCAAAGTCGCTTCCGCTCGCTAAAACGCGAATGGTTCGCTCTGGCTCGTTTTAAAGCCTTTTTCCTCCCTCAGCCACGCCCTGCCCCAGGGCGTGGTTTTTTGTAGCTTCGTTGCCTCGCATTCCGAGTGTTTTGTTCACTTTTGGGGCACAACCTCAGGCAGCACGTCGCAGCTAATGAACACCGCCTGAAGGATGTCGCTCCTCTCAAACTCTGGCTTCCCCGTTGGTTTCCACACCCCCAGCAGTTGCGCTGCTCCGTCCGGCATCAGCAGAGTCGTAGTCACCTTCGCCGCATGGTAATGTGTGAACGGAAACTCCAGCCGGTGCCCCTTTGGATCGACAAGGGTTTCACGCAGCTCCTGCGGCAGCGATGTATGAAATTCGGCCGTGGCCACCACATCCACGAGACTCCGGTCTTCCGTGAGATTTCCTTCCAATGTCATCATAAAGCCCGCCTGCCGCATCTCCTGCACCACCGCCATCCGGCCCTGCTCATCCATGCTCAGTTCAGCCAGCGCCTTGTGCTCCAGCGCATCCACGGTCATGGCCTTGATTCCGGGAGTGGTCTCGATCCGAGATGTTCCGACCTGCTTCACCTCGCCGAATGCCATCAACCTGTCCATCTGCAGCCGGTGATCGCAACGCCCCGCCGCCTCCCTCATCGCACTACGGATCAAGTTCCCCGGCCCCTCGATGACATGTGTGGTGAAAACCAGTGAGCGTGGCAAACTCCTGAGGCCGCACGGCCCCAGGAAGGCCTCCGCCAGCTCCATGTGGTTGCGTTGGTTGCGCACGATCAGCCTGTTCGTCTTCGCATTATATTCGGCTTTGGCTCCTTCAGGAAACGGGATGCCCGCCTCCTCCAGCATCTGCCTGGCCGTTTTCCCGCTGCTCAGAAAATCCGGCGGCACCAGGTACACTCTCGAGATCCATTCATTCTCCTCCGGCATCGGGCTTGTCTTTTTCACCTTCTCGGGCGGTCGATTCTCCCACACTTGCTGCCGCACCACCATTCCGTGCAGAAAGGAAGCCCACAGCACATCCGCATCCCCGCGCCCTGGTGGCTTCCCCAACGCCAGCAGCCGTGTGCCACCGCTGGCCATCGTCATCCCCGTCACCACATGGGCCGTGTGGAATTCCGGCAGGCTCATTTCAAATAGCTGCTTCGCCGTTGCATCGTGAAACATCTCCCGGCGCATCGCTGGCGGCGCTGTGTGCAGTTCGTAGTCCACCTCGACCCTCAAGCTGTGCAGGTCATCGCTGATTTCCGGTTCAAGAGACAGCAGCGATCCCACCGGCCGCGTTTCAAACTCGATCTCCGCCCGCCCTTTGGCATCCGGCAAAAAGCTCGCGACATGTTTCCACTCCCGCGCCGCCTGCACCTCCGCCTTCACCCCGGATTTCGACTCCAGCGCATGACTGTCCACGAAAAACGCCTCCCCGCGTGCCACCGCTTTTTCAATCTCCCTCCACATCTCCGCGTGATCTCCCTCCCCGGCAGCTTTCTGTGCCAGCACGCGCAGCAGCGGCCCCGGTGCCTGCACCGTATGCAGCGTGAAAAAACTCGTCATGAGCCGTGCCGGGAAGTAGTCCAGCTCATCTCTTGCCTCTCCCTCCTCGGTGTCCGTCTTCTGTTTCACCTCTGTAGCCTTCTTGCCGATGGGTGGCTGTTTCTCTGCGGCTGCACGAGAATCGGGTAGAGATTCAACCGCACGGCCGCGTGTGGTGATGAACGCCATCCACACCAAATCTTCGCCGCCCGCCTTGCCTCCCGGCTGCGCCATTCCGAGGATCTTCGTGTCTCCATTAAACAGAAACAGTTTGGACTCGAAGTGAACATGGCGCACGTCCGTCACAGGAATCTCCACCGCGCTGCCGCTTTTCGCGTGGGACACGCTCATACCGCGCGTTTCCGGCGTGGCGGGGAAAAGATCAAGCGCTGTGGTCAGCCTTATCTCCTCGCTCATGGCTCCCGCGTGCGCTTCCAGTTCAAGCCTCAGCCCCACCGGCTGCATTTCCGTCCCCATTTCTGGCACAGCTCGGCCCTGTTCGTCCAGGCTCACGACGTCCGCCCGTCGCAGCTCATGCACCGTTTCTGTTCGCGCCCGCGCCCCCGGCCGCGCCTCCAGCCAGGCATCTCCCACCACCCTCACCCGGCTCCCCTCCTCGCTCCCCTTTGCGAGCAACACCTCCAGTTCCTTCACCGCGTTCATCTTCCGCGCTGCCGCCGCATTCATCTCGCGCATCAACTTTCCCGGCCCCTCAATTACAGTGAGATGGCATACCACGCTCACGGGGGCCTCCGCCTTGCGCTCCTGCACCACGAAATCCACGACCTCCAAATTTTCCGCCGTGTTGCGTACCACCAGCCGGTTCCTTCCCAAGTCGAAAGAGGCCTCCGCCCCCGCCGGAAATGGCAGGCCCCAGCTTTCCAGAGCCTCCCTCACCGTCTTACGCTTGTAGGGGTAGTTCTTGTCCAGGCCCGCGTTCGCAGACGTCAGGAAGTTCAGCGGCGTTGCATACTCCCGCGTCACCATCGCCTCCTCCTTCTGCTTCTCGGGCACTTGAGCCAGCCCAAGCCGGACTCCGCCCGTCATGAGGAGGATTCCCATCACCATCTGCGCGAGATATGCATGTTTCATTCAGTCAAAATACCTGCTTCCGTCGCACTTTGTCGAGTCCTAACCCTCGAATAGGACTTGTCCCTGATCGCATCCTCCGCCTTCCTCCCCATCCCCCGGAGGTCAAATACGCGTTGCAAACTGTCTCAAAATACCACAGTCTATTACACCATGAAAATCAATACCAGCATTACCATCGATCCCCGCATCGCCAAGCTTGCCAAAAAGTACGCCGAGCTCGATGACCGCAGCTTTGCCAACTACGTCGAGCGCGCTGTTGCCAAACAGGTGGAGGCGGATCAGGCCCGCGAACAGTCCAGCGCCAAGCCCGCTTCCAAAGCCAAGAAGAAGTAAGCACGGGCAGATCGCTGCCCTGCTCCCTGGCCACTCGGCAGGCACCCACCGAGGAGATCATGCGTGTTTGTTTTCCGGCTGCCCGTGCGCTGGAAGCATGTGCTTTCTATTCGTCCAGGCCCGTAGTAACGAAGCCGGTGCCGGCGATTTTTAAAGCTTTTAGCACCGAATAAGAAGGTGCGCCTGGCCTTCAGCATTTGATTGGCGCTCTGCCTTTGTAAGCCAGGAGCCGCCCACCTCCCCAAATGAAGCAGCTTGGGAAATTGAAACCGTGGAGCTAAGGGGATTCGAACCCCTGACCTTCTCATTGCGAACGAGACGCTCTACCAACTGAGCTATAGCCCCAACGTATTGCCGAGGAAACGCCGGGCCGATCTCCTGCAGCCACCCGAGGATAGACTGCATATTCACGCGCCCGTAACGAATCTTCGAACGACCCCCATTATGCGGTGGTGCTGCATTCCGGCAAGCTGATTTGTCACCCCGTGGCACTCCTTCTTTTACGCTGACACCCGTTCCTTCCCGTTAGCAGGCCGAGGTTCCGTCTTTCCCTGTTCGGGGCTTTCCGCCATTCCTGCGATTTTCGGAGAGGGGGCTCGATTCAAAAGTAGTTCTCAAGTTTCTTGAATGATTCGACACGTGCCAAAAGTTTTTGTCGATGCAGTGGCAAATTGGACCGCTCTAACGTTCCGGAATGTGTCTCTACGTTTACCGAACAAAGGGGCCTTCGTGTTCGCTGCGAACGCTCATCCTGCGGCAGGCGTTCAGGTGACCTGGGGGCACAATGGGCAACCCTGATGAGAGAAGTTTCGCCTCAGGCATCCCCTGAGCCGGTGGGCAGGGTGCAGTCAGGTTGAGCGAGTGGGCTTGCTTTTCTATCTCTTGCCCATCATGAACACATACACCACATCCTCCTCCGAACTCTCCTCCTCCGCCACCACTGCTGCTCAAACATCCGAGGCACAGCAGCCTCAGGACGAAGAACTCATGGCCGCCATTCAGCAGGGCGATGCCGTTGCATTGGAAACAATGATCCTGCGTTACCGCCGCCTGCTGAAGTCCGCCATTATGCGCACCGTCAGCGATGACGCGAGTGCTGAAGACGTGCTGCAGGAGTGCTTCCTCGAACTGTGGAGGCAGTCGTCCCATTACTCGCCTGCCAAGGGCCGCCCCATGGCGTGGCTCATGACTCTGGCCAAGCGCCGGGCAATCGATCACGTGCGCCGCTCCATGGCCTACAGCCGTGCGAAGGACCGGATGGAGGGCGCCATCCAGCAGTCTGAAACGTTTACCCAGGGCACGGCTTCTGAGTGTGAACAGGCGGACATGGGACGCGTGCTCACCCAGCACCTGACCCTGCTGCCACAGGCGCAGAAGGAAGTGATCGAACTGGCCTTCCTGCAAGGCATGAGCCAGCGCGAAGTCGCGGAGGCCACGCATACCCCGCTGGGTACCGTCAAAACACGGATGGAGCTTGGATTGAAAAAGCTGCGCCAGGTCTTCCGCACCCGCAATGCCATCCACACCCTCCAGGCTGCTTGAAGCTTCAGAAAAGCATGCGTCGGCTGCTGCGTCCTCACGGAAAAAGGTTTTCCATGACGCACTCCGACACAGAGCTTTTGCATTCGGCGAAAAGTTCAGGCGGACACAGATTTCTGCCTCCCACATGTGGAGATGAAACTGCGCCGCCTTGAGCGCTTCAACGGACAGAATTAATGGAAGAGGTTTTTCAAACTCCGTGCGATCTTGTCCAGCTTGCGTTCCAGATGCAGGTCCTCGACTGATTCCATACCATGGGATAGTGCCTCGCTGCCTTGCTCGACAAGATGATTCAATCGTTCCTGAATGTCTTCCAGCAGGCGCTGGGCACGGCTGCGCGGCGGCGGCGGTGGCTGCAAGGCGCGCGTCAGCAGCATGGCCACCACGCCGATGCCTGCGGCCACCAGCATGGCGCCGCCCGGGTTTTTGCGGACACAGTTTTCCACCTGGGCGACGGATCTGGAAATGCTGTCGGGAATGTGAATATCGGGTGCAGTTTTCATGAGGGGAGTAGGTTTTTTGGGGATGGATTTGGCAGCTGCGTTCTCCAGGAAGGAACTCTCCCGGAGTGGAAGCAGCGCGCCCATCCCTGTATTCGCGCCCGCCCTTTTTTTGGCTGGGAGCATCTTGTAACCAGGAACTCACGCATGAGGCACAGCGACAGAAAAAATGCGCCTGCCAAGGAGGGGCAGGGCCCGGTTATTCTCGCGGTCGTTGGCGCTCGAAGGTGGTCCTTACCCGCGGCTCCGCATGTCTGCGGAAATGACAGGCAAGACTGCCCAGCATGGTGCCGCCAAAAACCAGCGCCATCAGGTAAAATCCAAGCAAAAGTGCGAACGCCATGCCGGTCAGGCAAAGGGCGCTCAGTGCGACCAAGGGGGAGCTGAGCGAAAGCTCATCCAACGGGATCTGCCTGCTGAGCCGCCACAGCAGCCGCTGATGCAAAGGCCTTCTGCGGTTGGCCGAGGGGCCGCCTTCGCGCACTCCATGCCAGTAGCCGGCATTTCGTGTGGAAAGTCTGAAATCCCGCCACTGCTCTCTGCTCATCGTGTTTGCTCCATTCATAGGTTTTGGATCATGGTTCAAGGTTCCGCGTTCGATTCGTTTTCTTTCTGCGGCGTGATCCTGCCACCGGGGGTGGGACATTCGCGGGGTGACAGTGCGTCTTTTTTCAATATTCTGCGCGCCAATGCCCGCCGCCGCCCGCCATTCCTCCGCAGCCAAAGCTTCATCCTCCCCTGCGGCGTCGCGCTCCGGCGTCAGCCGCCCCGCCATCTGGCGTGTCATGGAGATCCACAAGATCATCCGCACCGGGCGCCATCCGAACTGCACCACGCTCGCGCGGGAGATTGAAGTCACACCGAAGACCATTCAGCGGGACATCACCTTCATGCGCGATCAGCTGGATCTGCCGCTGGAATACCACCCCGTAAAACACGGCTACTACAACACCCGGCCGGTCACCGAATTTCCCATTCTGCATCTGTCGCGCACCGATCTCGTGGCGCTCTTCCTCGCACGGCGCGCACTGGAGCCTCTGCGTGGCACGCGGTTGGAGCGCATGCTCTCCGACAGCTTCAGCAAGATCGCCGAGGCCTGCCCCGGCGAGGTGTCCATCCAGTGGCATGAACTCGATGACGCCTTCTCCGTCAAAGCCGCCGGCGTGCTCGCTGCTGACGTCACGCTGTTTGGAGATTTGCTGGATTCCATCCGCGCCACTCGCGAAGTCTCCTTTGATTATCACAAGCTTACCGGCTCACAGCCCGAAACCCGCACGGTGCAGCCCTACCACGTCGGCCAGATCGAGCACGGCTGGTATTTGATCGCCCACGATCCCGCGCGCCAGGCCATGCGCACTTTCGCCTTGCAGCGCATCTCCCGGCTGGAGATGCTCAAGTCCAAATTCACACGCAATCCCGCCTTCAACGCCCACGACCATCTCGGTGGCGGCTTTGGCGTCTGGAGTTATGCAGAGGGTGCGGCTCGCAGCCACGATGTGTGTATTCGCTTTGAAGGCTACGCCGCCCGTGTCGTCGCAGAGCGTCAGTGGCACCCCTCCCAGACCATTGAGAAGCTCAAGGCGGACGGCAGTCTCATCGAATTCCAAGCCACTCTCTCCGGCCTTGAAGAAATCACACGTTGGATTCTGAGCTGGGGCAGCAAGGCTCGGGTTCTGGGCCCGCAGGAACTGAAAAGACGAGTGCAGCAGGAAGTGGCTGGAATGGTGGAGTAAAATTCGCCCTCCGGCATTCCCTGACCTCTGAACCTAGGACCAGATCAGGTTGTCTGGCGTCGTCAGCGAGTATTTCTTGGCTCATGAAAACGTCGCTCTACACCACCAAACCCTCCGGGCCTCCTGCGTTGGAAGCGGATAAAGGTTCATTCTCTGCTTTAGACCGCCAGCACAGCGAATCTCGCCTGCATTTCCGGCGCCTCAATGATGCTGATGAGACTGCCGGAGATGAAGGCATTGATGACGCTGTGGACGATGATACCCGGCGGGTAGTTGAAAGCAGTCAGCCATAACCGTGCAGGGTCTTGATACATCAGCCCCTCACATCTCCACCAATTCCTTCCGTTGCGCAGGGAGGGCCAAGGGCTGCGCCTCACTGACTTCGCTCATGTTCATGCTTGGCGCATCGCCCTTCGGCTTGCGTCCCGTCAGGCGGCAGAAGTCGTGGTAGGTGAGGACTTCAAAGGTGCGGTCGAGGTGTTCCACGATGACTGTCATGCTTTCCACCCAGTCGCCGGAATTGAGGTAGTGCACGTTCTCAATCATCTTGTCCGCCGGCGTATGGATGTGCCCGCAGATGATGCCGTGGCAGTTTTTCCACTTCGCCAGCTTTTGCAGCTGCTCCTCATAGCGGCCTACAAAGCTCACCACGTTTTTCACCTTCATCTTCACCCAGCGGCTGAGGGAAAACGCCTCCTTGTTTCGCCAGCGCAGATAGGCGTTGTATGCACGGTTCAGGCGCAGCAGCACCTCGTAGCCCACCGCTCCCACCTTTGCCAGCCACACGTGGTTTGTCGTCACATGGTCAAAGCCGTCCCCATGCACCACCAGGTAGCGCCCATGCGGAGACTCATGGATGTGCTCGTCCACCAGCGAAAGGCCCGCCAGCTTGAACGGCAGAATCTTTTCAAGAATGTCGTCATGGTTGCCCCTCAGGTAGATCACCTCCGTGCCTTCCTTTTCCATCTTCTTCAGCACGGTTCGCACAAAGTGCGTATGCTCCTGCGTCCAGCGTCCGGAGCCTCTCAGCGCCCATACATCGATGATGTCGCCGTTCAGCACCAATTTCTCACACTTGCAGTGGCGGATCAGATGCGCCGCCTGCACGGCCTTCGAATCCGCCATGCCGAGGTGGACATCGGACATGAACAAGGTCTTAATGCGTAGTTTGGTTTTCATAGGAGTGGGAGCGACGAGGGGTTCTCACAGCCATCAAAACGAAAGTGGCTGTGAATAGTAACGGCCCTGTCACAGGCATCGCCTTGGTGCCTGATGGATGAAAGGCGACGAGTGAAACCTTTTCGTCACTGGGGGGCATCCGTGGAGAAATCCATTTCTGCCGCACTGCTCCTACCACTTTGGCATTTTGGTCGCCTGCAGGTAGCGGTCGATGTCATGTGCCTGGTTTTCTTCGACGCGGCTGCTGCGCTCTGGTGCCGCTTCACGACTGTGGCACGCACGCCACACAAACCACAGGCACGTCGCAAACAGCGCCAGCGCTACAATCGGTCCCCCGTGCCTCCGGATGAAACGCGTCTGCCTCTGCCATTCCAGATAGCTGCGGAGTTCGTCGTGCTTTTTTCGGGACCTGAACATGATCTCATTTTGAGATGATGAAGCAGGGGCAAACAAACGGGAAGTCGTCACAATACTGTTGCGCCTGAATTCACTCGGTCTGCGTTTTGATTTAGCCTTTGCGGCATCCCCGTCACCTGCGCTTCTTCGGTTCACTTCAGTCCTTTCGATTCTGCAACAAGCCGGCTGCCTGTCTTGTAGTGTCTTAAACGACAGTGATGCAGAGTTTTACCGCCCTCGGGATTACACGACCGGCTTACGCCGCTGTTCCGGTAGGATCTCTTGCACCAGGACAGCAACAAAATCGTCACATGCTCATCCGCCACATGCTGTGCGACGAGATCGTAACACGCTTGTCTTTGGCAGCGCTTCATTCCTGTCGTCACAATCCCGTCACCCACACATGAGCAAAATCCTAGTTGTCGATGACGAGAAGGACATTGTCGATCTTGTGAGCCTTCATCTGCAACGCGAAGGCCACGAAGTCGAGTCCGCAGGCAATGGCCTTGAGGTGCTGCCCATGGCCGTGAAGGGAGCTCCGGATCTCATCGTGCTGGACATCATGCTGCCGGGAATCGACGGCGTGCAGGTGCACCGCCGGCTGCGCGCGGACACGCGCACGCGCCACATTCCCGTCATCATGCTCACCGCGCGTGCGCAGACGAATGACCGCATCGCCGGTCTGGAGAGCGGGGCGGACGACTATCTCACCAAGCCCTTCAGTCCGCGCGAGCTCATGCTCCGTATTGGTGCCGTTCTGCGCCGATCCCAGAAGGTCGTCATGCTGGCAGAGCAGCGCATTGGGGAATTTCTGCTGGACCGCAAAAACATGTCTCTCTCCATCAATGGGAAACTGGTGGAGCTTACCATCACGGAATTGAAATTGATCACCACGCTGATGGCCAATCCGGACGTCATCCACTCGCGTGGAGAACTTCTCAGCGCGGTGTGGGGCTACGCGGACGACACTCACTCGCGCACGCTCGATACGCACATCAAGCGCCTGCGTGACAAACTGGGAGATCATGGCAGGCATATTGGCACCTTGCGGCGGCAAGGGTATTTGTTTCACAGCGTGGTCGGGGAGATGGCGGACACATGACCACGAAGATGCTGAGTGCCGGAGCGCTGCCTGGCACAGAGTGGAAAACAGGGCAGCTGGAGGCAGCTGCTCCGATGTGCATGCAGGACGACTGCCGTCTGTTCGGCTCTCTGCTGAATGAATCCCACCAGGGCATCCTGGTGGTCGATATGACAGGCGTCATCCTTTTTGTGAACCTGGCGATGAACGTGATGTTCCTCCCCTACCAGCTGGAAGTCGGCGCCACCCTAGGGAATGCGGCGGGTCTCGAGGCACTGGAACGCATCATCCACGAAGCACGTAAAAAGCGGTCACGCACGGAGACGGAAATGCGCCTCACGCTGCCTTACCTGGGAGAGTGGAATCATGAGCACCACTACCGCCTCTGCGCCGCTCCGTGGAGCGAAGGGGACCGCAGCGGTATTTGGGTGATGGTCGAGGACCACACCGAGCGCCATCTTACGCAGCAGACGCGCCGTGATTTTGTCACCAGCGTTGGACACGAACTGCGCACCCCTCTCTCGCTCATTCATGGTTACATCGAGACGCTGAAGAGCGGCATGATTAAAAATCCACATTCGCTGGTGCGCTGTCTGGACGTCATGGAGAAGCACAGCCGCCGGATGATGCGCATCATTGAAGACATGCTCACCATTTCCCGGATGGAAGCCCAGGATGAACCACTGAAAACGGAGGTCTTTCTCGTGCGAGCCTGTGTGCAGGATGCGCTCGAGCATCTCACCCCGCTCATCGAGGTGCGGCAGCCGGTCATCACGTTGGACTTCCCTCCCGATGGCGGCCTTCTGGCGGGAGAGCGATTTTACTGGGATCAAATCTTCACCAATTTGATCGAGAAATCGCTCAAAGAAAATCCACGCACCGGGCTGCATCTGAAGCTCTCCGGCCGGTGGACAAAGCACGAGTGCATCCTCTCCGTCGAAGATGACGGGGTAGGCATCTCCGCATCAGATGCGCCTTTCGTGTTCAAGCGCTTCTACCGCTGCGCCAGCGAGTCCAGGCAGGAGACGAAGGGCTCCGGTCTCGGTCTGTCCATTGTCAAACGCGCCGTGGAGGCGCACGGCGGTTCCATTGAGCTGGAAAGCCAGCCAGGCCGCCGCACTGTTTTTATCATTCGCGTCCCTCTGGCACTGGGAGAATGAGGTCTTTGCGCGGGTTCATTTCACTGTGTTTGAGGGCAACGAAATTGTGACAGTGGATTGGTAGTCGGAGCAGGGCAGGGGTGGCAGCATCCGTCGCTTTCCCGAGGCAAGCCTTTGGGGAAGCAAACCTCCTCACCAACTCCACCTACACATGATGTTCAATCCAAAGAAAGCGATCACCCTTCTGGCAGCCGCCGGAATGGCCTTCGCCTCCACCGCGGTCAACGCGGCGACCACATACACAGCCGGGGACCTGCTTCTGGGCTTCCGTCAAACAGGAACGGGCGCTTCCACCAACAGCCTCGTCATCGACATCGGTCAGGCCTCCCTTTACCGTGATGCCACCGGCACGCTCAATCCGGTGCTCGGCACTGCTGGTTTGGACGCGGACCTTGCTGCTCAGTTTGGTCCGAACTGGTACACCGACGGCTCCGTGAAGTGGGCGATTGTAGGCACCACGGGCGCAGCCGCAGTCGGTGGAGATCCGTCCAACACCCTTTACTCCTCGCTCAAGCAGACCAGCGGGCTGAACACCGCTGGCTATGAACAGCTGGACAACGGTACCCAGGCCACCGCCACCACCGGCATCAACAACCTTGCCACCACTTATGCGGGCAAGACCATCACGGACAACGTCGCACTGATCCAATCCAACACCACCGCAGGCACCTGGGGCAAGTCTGGCACCGGCGTGGGCTCTGACTTTGGGTACAGCGGTGTCTGGGGCACCAGCCTTGAACAGGCAGTCAGCGCCACTTCCAAACTGGACCTGTCCCGTGCAGTGGCAGACAACATCAATGGTGGCGGCACCTTCGGTTCCATCGAAGGCACCTTCAGCATTTCCAGCACGGGCGGCATCAGCTTTACCTCCAATGTGGCGGCAGCTCCTGAGCCCGGCCGTGCCGCCTTCATGGCCCTCGGTCTCAGCGCCTTCATGCTTCGCCGCCGTCGTCCGGCGCGTGTCGCCGCTTAAGCCATCGTTCCATCTGTAAAATTCCCAACATTCCTTCAAATCCTATCCATGAAACTTAGTCTTCCTATATTCTCTGCCGCCGCAGCCCTGCTGCTGGCGACCCCGGCGTCCGCTGACGTCACCATCCGCATCACTGGCTCCACCGCCTTTCGGTCTGGTGCCATGAGCGCCATCAAAAACCTTTACAGCGCAGGCGTTACCTACGCCTACAGTGGCACCTCATTCAGCGGCACGACATACTCCATCTTCAAAGGAACGGTCTCCGGAATCTCGGGTGTGACCACCGTCAAGACCAACTGGTCAGGTTCCGCTGCCGGCATTCGCGACGTCAGCAACCAAAGCAGCATCCGCTGGCTTAAGGACACCACCACCACCAGCACCGGTGGCACTTCCGGTGCTGCTCTGGACAATGCCGCCACGGACGATATCTCCCCTCCAGACATCGCCTTCGCTGATAACACTCAGGACTCCACCATCTATACGGACAACACCCTGACGGCCACCAAGGTCGGCATCATTCCGTTCTCCTTTGTCATCAGCGGCAGCGCTCCGGCTGCCATCACCGGCATCACCTCCCAGCAGGCAAACGCTCTGTTTACCACCGGCTACCTCTCGGCTGCCTTGTTCACCAACAATCCCGCAGACGCTCCCAACCTCGGTGGCACGCTGGTGTATGCTTTCGGCCGCGATCCCTTCTCCGGCACGCGTATTGATTGCTTCGCTGAAAGCAGCGTGGGTATCACCACCACGGCTGTGCAGTATCGCAAGAACGCGACCACCGGCACCGACCCGTCCCAGACCATCACTGCTGTCGAGCTTACCCCGGAAGACACTGCCACCGACCCTCTTTTCCCAGTGGCAGCTGGCAACAACGGCGAAGCCAGCGGCGGCACCCTTGCTGACAACCTTCGCTATCTGAGCGGTCAGGTGTCCAACACCAACGGCATCACCACTCGCAATGCCTGCTTCCTCAGCTATCTGGGCGAAGGCGATGCCAATCGTGCGGTCAATGGCGCAGGCACAAGTGTCAATGCAAGCATCGTTCCTGGTGCCTCGAACGCCCCTCGCTACCTGAAGTACAATGGTGCCAGCGCCTTCGGCGGCCAGGCCCTCACCTTCACCACCAACTGCACCACCACCAGTGGCAGCGCTGTCGTCTCCATCCCCTCCGCCACTACTGCTCAGCTCAACAGCCTCGTCGTCGGTCAGCTCGTTCGCTGCGCCACCGGCCAGATCCCCGCTGACAGCACGATCGTCTCCATCGACAGCGCTGGCAAGACCATCACCGTCAGCGCCAACGCAACCGCTTCCAGCACCACGGCCACCATCGCCACTTCCATCATCCTGCCTGCCAGCATCTGGAACGGTGCCTATACCCTCTGGGGCTATGAATACACCACGCTGAAGCCCGGCGTGGACGGCAGTTCCACCGGCGCGGACCTCTCCAAGTTCAATTACTACACCGCCCTCACCAATCAGGTGAAGAACGTGGACTACTTCTCTGCTGGTCTGGGACTTAACTCGACCTCACTGAAAGTTGCCCGCCAGACCGATGGCGGTGTGGTTAAACCCAAAGTGGGCTTCTAATGCACGACACGGCAGCAATGCTTTGATTCAATCACAGGCCGGTGCGGAGATTTCTCTCCGCACCGGCTTCTTTATTACCGCCTTCTCTCCCATGAACTTGACGTCCCAGCCAAGGCTGCAGCATTCGCCATTTGCACAAGCCCTCTGCTTCGCCCTGCTCCTCTTCTCGTCTGCGTACGCTGGATTTCGCATGGGCTGTCCGCGGGGATCTTTGGCTGCTGGATTCATGCAGCCACATGGCATCGCTCAAACGCCGCCAGCTTTGCTCGAAAACAGCACCGCCGTTCATTCCAAAGTTTCTGTACCACCTTCCGCCGGCTATGCCCTTGCCGTGAATGCCTCTGACCTGCATTCATCTGCATCGCAGCTGGTCTCCGTTTCCAGCGACAACTCTTTTTCTGCTGTTCCGGTGAATGTTCCAACGACGCAGCCAGTCGCCGGCAATGTGCCCGGCTCCAGTGCATCGATCGCTGAAGTGGTCGGAATGGTTCCAGCTGCCGCGCCCGTCATCAAGCTCCCGCTCGTCTTTAGCAACATTAACATCGCGGCTCTCAATCTCACGAGCCAGGAAGTCGCGGGTATCGACCGCCTGCGCACCAGTTTCACCAAGGCAGTGGGCCAGCAAAATCCCAACGATCCCCAGTATGCCGAACGCTGGGCAGAAGCGCAGCCGTCGGCTGACGACAAACTCCGCGCGCTGCTCGGCTGGAACCGGTTCAACTCTTATCTTTTGCAGGCATCGCGCGTACGTTGATCTTTTGCGAGAAAGGGCAATGGAGCGGCTGTGAATGCTGGCAACCAACAGCTGGTGAGGGGGAGTGCTTCAGTTCTAATTCGCTGCATGAGAGATTTGAATGGGTGCGCAATCGTGGCTAAAAAACCGCTTGGTATGTCGGGGTTTGGCGGTTTCCTATAACATCAAAATCGCGATTCATAAGTGCTTCCGAGCTCTCTAAGTGGCGGAATTGTAACCGAAAATCGCGTTTTAACCGCATGGAGATTCAGATCTCCTTTCAAGCGTGACACAATCGTAACGCTGCGTGTCTTGAGGCTGCTGCTAGCTGGACAAATAAAGGGCTCGTCATTTTTACCGAGCCTGCATGCGCCCTTCTTCAACCAAACTCATCCAGCGTCTTTCTCTGTCTTGCAGGCAGGCGATATGGTGCTCGGCATGTCTTGTTGCCATGACGGTGCGAATGGTTGTTGCAGCAGCGGATTCAGCTCCTGCGGAGCCAGTCCTTGGAAACATCTTCATTCGCGAGTACCGAGTCCGTGGCTCAAAAAAGCTCCCGCAGCGCGAAATCGAAAAAGCTGTGTATCCCTTCCTCGGCCCGCGTCGCGGTGAGCAGGATGTGGAGCAGGCACGCCAGGCTTTGGAAAAGGCCTACAAGGACCTCGGGTATCAAACCGTGGTCGTTGAAGTGCCGCAGCAAGATGCGAAAGGCGGCGTCATCTTCATGCAGGTCGTCGAGGCCCCGGTGCGCCGCCTGCGCGTGAAAGGTGCCAAATGGTACCTCCCCAGCGAGATCAAGAAACATGCCCCTTCGATGCAGGAGGGTGTGGTGCCAAATTTTAACGATGTGAAGAAGGACATCGTGGCCCTCAACCAGTGGCGTGACCGCAAGGTCACGCCCGAGCTGAAGGTGGTGGAGCCCGGCACCGTGGACATCGATCTCATCGTTGCCGACAAGTCACCCGCACACGGCAGCATCGAGCTAAACAACCGCTACAACGCCAACACCACGCAGTACCGCATCAATGCCTCGCTGAGCTATGGCAATCTCTGGCAGCTGGGGCACACGCTTGGGCTGAGCTATCAGGTGGCGCCGGAGCGCACCAAGGACGCCAGCATCTATTCCGGCTACTACATGATGCCAGTTCCTGGTCGTGAAGGTCTGAGCTTCATGCTCAACGGCACCAAGCAGGACAGCAATGTCTCCACGCTCGGCGGCGGCGCGGTGGCGGGTCGTGGCGAGATTCTCGGCTTTCGCTTCATGAAGCAGCTTCCGTATGAGAGCGGCTACTTCCAGTCCCTCAGCTTTGGCATGGACTACAAGCGCTTCGGCCAGGACATCATCACCGCAGGCGTCACCACTTCCGCCCCTGTAACCTACTATCCCTTCACGCTGGCTTACAGCGCTGGAAAGGTGCGGGAAAAAAGCTTCACCGACTTCAATCTCGGTGCGACGTTTCACCTCCGTGGCATGGGCACGCGCCAGCAGTTTGCCAACCGGCGCTACCTTGCGGACGACGGCTTCTTCTATGTGCGCGGAGACGTCTCCCACACGCAGGATCTGCCGGGGGGCTTTCAGGCTTTTGCCAAGATCCAGGGCCAGGCCTCCGGCTCCTCTCTCATCAATACCGAGCAGATTGCCATCGGCGGCATGAGCACCGTGCGCGGCTACCTTGAGGCCACTCAACTGGGAGACAGCGGCATTATCGGCAGCGCGGAGCTGCGGAGCCCCACGCTCATCGGCACCTCGGACAAAAACAGCCCCGACGAGTGGCGCTTCTACGCCTTCCTGGAAGGCGGCCGTGTCATGATCAACAATCCGCTGCCTGCGCAGACGAGCCGCTATGACCTCGCCAGCACCGGAGTCGGCACACGCGTCCGTGTGAAGCAGCATATGCATGGCTCCGTGGATCTCGCCATGCCCCTCATCACTCAGCCGCACGCCATTTCGAACGACCTCTACATGCGCTTCCGCCTGTGGTTCGACTTCTAAATTTTTCTCTTCCCCAATGACCAAGCACCTCCCTCTGCTCTCCGCACTGCTGCTCTTCTCCACTGCGCTCTGTTCTGTCGCTCCCTCAGTCCATGCCGCCGAAAAGGCTTGGTGGAATGACAAGTGGACCCTCCGCAAAAAGATCGACATTGATACCACGGGCAAAGGCCTTCCCATCGCCGAGCCCATCGGTACTTCTGCCGTCCTTATCCGCCTCCATGAAGGCGCTTTCTCCTTCATGAACTCACGCGAAGACGGCAGCGATCTCCGATTTGTGGCGGACGATCACAAGACGGAACTGAAGCACCATGTTGAGAAATGGGACTCTCTCCTGCAAGAAGGCTATGTTTGGGTGCAGGTGCCCGATCTGGCCCCTTCCAAGGCCACCACCATCTGGCTCTATTATGGCAATGCCGAAGCTCCAGCGCCCGAAGCCGCCAAGGAGACCTACGACCCCAACACCACGCTGGTGTATCACTTCGGCGATGGGGCGAAGACCGGCACCGATTCTTCTGCCTCCGGCGCCAATGCTGAAGGGGCGCCAGCCGCAGCGCCGGCCTCCCTCGTCGCCAGCGGCCTTCGCGTCTTCGGGCAGGCGGCGATCAAGGTTCCTGCGCCACCGCTGCCAGAGTTTGCCCCTGGCGCTCCCGTGACCGTGTCCGCCTGGATCAAGCCCAGCGCACTGCAGCCCAATGCCGTCATCTTCAGCCGCCGCGACGGTCTCAATGTCTTCATCCTCGGCCTGAACAACGGCATCCCGTTTGTGGAGATCAACAAGCAGCGCAGCAGTGACGGCGCGCCCATCGCAGCGGGGGGCTGGCATCACGTCGCCGCCGTGGCGGATGCCGGAAACGTCACCGTTTATCTCGACGGCAAATCTTACGGAGCTGTGTCCGCCGCCATGCCTTCCATCAAGACCCCGGCGGAGATCGACAAAGACACCTCTCCCTCCGCCACCAGCTTCAACGGTTTCACCGGTGAGATCGATGAACTCCAGATTGCCAAGACCGCGCGCCCCGCCGGCTTCATCCAGTTCGCCGCTGCCAACCAGGGCACCACCGCAGACTCCTCCAAGCTCCTAAGCATTGGTGCTGATGAATCCTCCGAGCATGAGGAGGAGGGCGAGATCATGAAGCATCTCTCCCTGATCACGGACATCTCCAAAGACCTCACTTTCGACGGCTGGGTGGTCATCTTCCTCTGCACCGTTCTAGCCATCGTTGGCTGGATCATCGCCGCAGGGAAGGTCATGTATCTCAATACCATTGAGAAAGCCTCCAAGGAGTTCATGAAGCGCTGGGAGACCATCGCCGCCGATCTCACAGCCATCGACACAGAAGATGCCGAGAGCGTCAAAAACATCGGCGGCAGCGTCAGCTCCAAGATGCAGAAGCTCATGCGCCAGTCCCCGCTGTATCAGCTCTACCACCTTGGTGCGCAGGAGATCAGCAACCGCATGAAGACCTTTCGCCAGGTCACCTTCAATCCGCAGGAAAAAAAGGAGGCCAGGGTTATGGGCCTCTCCGGGCGTTCAATCCAAGCCATCAAGGCCACGTTGCACGGTGGCATGGTGCGCGAGGTGCAGAAGCTCAATGGCAAGCTGGTTTTCCTCACCATTGGCATCGCCGGCGGTCCTTACCTCGGCCTTCTTGGCACGGTGATCGGGGTGATGATCACCTTCGCCGTCATCGCCAAGTCGGGCGAGGTGGAGGTGAACTCCATCGCCCCCGGTATCGCCGGTGCTCTGCTGGCCACCGTGGCCGGTCTGGCCGTGGCCATCCCGGCGCTGTTCATCTACAGCTACCTCAGCTCACGCATCAAGGACGTCGTCTCCAACATGGAGACCTTCATCGACGAGTTCGTCACCAAGATGGCCGAACACTACAAGGAGTAACCGCACATGCAGGCCGACAACAAATCCTACGATGACATCAACGTCACACCGATGGTGGACCTCTACCTCGTGCTGCTGCTGATCTTCATCATCATGACCACCGCCGGGGTGCAGGGGGTCAAGGTCAATCTCCCGCGCGGCGGCCCCTCCACTTCCAAACCCATTGAAGGACCAAAGATGCAGGCCGTCACCGTGGATGACCAGGGCAACATCAAGCTCAACGCCAAGGCCGTCACCCTCGACGAACTTTCTACCATGCTGGAGGCCCTGCATGGCACCACTCCGGACTCGCCCGTGGTTGTCCGCGGCAGCACCGGCACGCCCTACCAGACCATCATGGATGTGCTCACCGCGATCGGTCGCGCCGGCTTCACCAACATCGGTCTCGCCACCCAGGCTCCGAAAAAATAACCCCCGCATCCCGTCATGAAACCCACTCTAAACGACGACGAACCAGGATTCTTCAAACGCAACCTCTTCATGATCATCCTCGGCGGCCTCGTGCTCGCCGGTGGCGGCTACTTTGCGGCCAATCACAAGCCTTCGAAGGCCGCGCCAAAGCAGAAGATGGAAATGGTAAACATTTTTATTCCGCCGCCACCCCCGCCAACGCCGCCCCCTCCTCCCAAGCCCAAGGAGGAGCCCCCGCCTGAGAAAGAAGAGGAAAAGGAGCCCGAAATGGTCGCTCAGGAAGAGGTCAAGCCAGACGAAGCAAAGCCTGATAAACCCGTGGACAAGCCTGCGGATGAACCCCTCGGCACCGCCATCGGCGGCGGCAATGGAAGCGGACTGGGGCTTGGCGGCGGCGGCGGGGGCGGAAGTGGCATCGGTGGCTCCGGTCGCAAAGGCGGCAGCAAGTGGGGCTGGTATGCCGGCGCTGTGCAGAACCGCGTCTCCGAGGCTCTCCGCAGCAACAAGCTCACCCGCAAAGCCAATGCGGTGATCACGGTGCGCATCTGGCCGGACTCCACAGGTCGCATCACCAAAGTTACCCTCGGTGGCAGCACGGGCGATCCCGCGATCGACGACGCCATCAAAAATCAAGTTCTCACCGGCCTCGTGCTCAATGAGCCCCCCCCCTCAGACATGCCTCTGCCCATCAACCTGCGCATCACCGCGCGCAAATCCTGATCCCGCTTGATCTCCCTCTCACATCTCATGCTGCGCGCATCCCGCCAGTCCCGTGCCAAGCTCCGTCGCATTTGTGCCGCCGTCTCTCTCGGCACCTGTGGCCTCCTGCCTGCGGAACCCCCATCTAAGTTGGAGCCCGCCCTGCCACTCCCGTTGTTTGCCGAGGCAGAGCCCGCGCCTGCACCTGCACCTGCACCTGCACCTGCACCTGCACCTGCACCTGCACCGGCACCGGCACCGGCACCGGCACCTGCACCGGCACCGGCACCGGCACCTGCACCGGCACCGGCACCGGCACCGGCACCGGCACCGGCTGCTGACTCGCCGCTGCTTCCTGCACCGGGAGCCATCGCGCCGCGTCCCTCTGCATCATTGTCAGAAAACGTCACCATCAATCTCATTAACCGCCTCGTGCAGCGCGGTGCTCTCACTCAGCAGGATGCGGCTGACTTGATCAAGCTCGCAGAAGCGGATGCGCAAATGGCGCGCAGCCAGGCCCAGACTCTTGCGGAAACACAGGCCGCGGTTGCTTCGCAGATGCAGCAGGCGGCTGTCGCTTCAGCTCCAGTGCCTCCCGCCACTGAAGATGAATATCGCGTGACCTATGTGCCGGAAACCGTGAAGGATCAGATCCGCGATCAGCTCAAGGATGAAGTGCTGGCCCAGGCCAGGCGTGAAAACTGGGCCGCACCCAATGAGATCCCCGAGTGGACACGGCGCATCAAGATCTTTGGCGACCTCCGCTCCCAGTATCAGGGCTTCACCTTTCCCACGGGCAACGATGTCTCTGGCGTGTTCCCCAATTTCGTCGCCATCAACAGTGGCGCACCCTTTGACACTACAGGCGCGGTGCTCGCACCCCAGCTGAACGTGAATCAAAACCGCAACCGCATGCTCATGCGCGCCCGCATTGGTTTTGACATCGATCTCGAAGACGGCTTCACCGCCGGCTTCCGCATGGCCTCCGGCCAGACAAACTCTCCTGTCAGCACGAACCAGGCCGTGGGTGCTGTGGGTGGCGCTGGCAGCAACCAGGGGGGCAACTTCAGCAAGTACAACCTCTGGCTGGACCGCGCCTTCATCAAATATCAAAACAGCACGGACGCGAACAACGGATTCAGCATCCTGGTGGGGCGTTTTGACAATCCCTTCTTCACGGTCAGCGAGCTCCAGTGGGATGAAGACGTCGGCTTTGACGGTGTCGCGTTCAAAGGCCGCTATGAAGTCTCCACCGGCATGACCGCCTTTCTTAATGGCGGCCTGTTCCCCATCTTCAACACCGATCTCAACTTCCCGGACAACTCCGCCGCCAAGATCTCCAGCACGGACAAGTATCTCTACGCCGCCCAGGTGGGCGTCGAGTTCAAACCCACCAAGAAAATCGAGGCCAAATTTGGAGCCGCTTACTACTACTTCCAGAACGTCTCTGGCAAGCTTTCCAATCCTTTTGTGCCTCTCAATGCCACTGATGCGGGAAGCACGGACAACCGCCGCCCGCTCTTTGCGCAGAAAGGGAACACCTACATGCCTCTGCGCAATATCACGCCGACAGCCCTCAACGGCTTTGGCACCACCAACCAGTTCCAGTATTACGGCCTGGCCACCGGATTTCAGAACCTCGCCCTCAACGGCCGCATTGATTTCAATCATTACGAGCCGATGCAGATCTCGCTGGTTGGTGAATACGTGAAGAACCTTGCCTTTAACAAGGCCGCCATCAACAGCGTCGCCGTGAACAACCGCAGTGGCGGCGGTCTCGGTGCCTTCGCAGGCAGCGACACCGCCTGGTACCTCGGAATCACCACAGGCAAGCCGGTCTTCGAGAAGCGCGGTGACTGGACCACCAGCCTCAGCTACCGCTACCTCGGCTCAGACGCCGTCATGGACGCCTTCACTGACTCCAACTTCGGTGGCGGTGGCACCAACATGAAAGGCTACACCCTTTCCGCAGCCATGGCTCTCTCCCGTTCGGCCCGCGTTGGCGTCAGTTGGATGAGCGCCACCCAGGCCGCCGGTCCCACTCTCAATGCAGACGTTTTCATGTTTGACCTCAGCGTTCGTTTCTAACCATGACCACTCCCTTTAAATCCATCTGCCTCGGCCCGCTCCTCGCCGTGAGCCTGCTTGCCGTGCATTCTATCCAAGCTGCCGAAGAGGCGGACCCCGCCATGGCCATGCTCAAGCGCGTTCGCGAACAGCTTCGAACCATCACCATCCAGAAGCAAAAGAGCGATGCCGATCTTGCCGCCGTCCAGGCTGAGAAAGTCGATCTCGAGGCGAAGAACGCCGATCTTGCCAAAAAGCTTGAAGATCTCACCAAGCTCAATGCCAGGGAGCGCACCGCCTCTGAGAAAACCATCGCTGACCTCAAAGAGAAAAATGAGGAGCAGACCCTCGAAGTCGCGCGCCTCAATGAATCCCTCTCCCAGTGGAAGGCCGGCTACAAGAAGGTGGAGGACGCTAAAAATGCCAGGGATGCCGACAACGCCAAGCTCGCGGACAAGGTCGTCATCCTTGATCGGCGTGTGGCCGACTACCGCCGTAAAAACGAGGAGCTTTACAAGGCCGGTACCGAGGTGCTGACCCGCTACGAAAACTTCGGCCTCGGCACTGCTTTGACCGCACGCGAGCCCTTCACGCGCCTCACCCGCGTGAAAATGGAAAGTCTTGTGCAGGAGTATCAGGACAAGCTCATGGACAATAAAATCAAACCGGAGGATTCAAAGGCTGCCCCTGCAAACGGAGGGGGCAGGAATGTGCCGGTTAGCAAGGCAGAAGCGGCGGCAGTGCAAAAACCAGCGACGGCGTCCACTGCGAGCAAGAAAGCCAAACCATGATGCGCCGCACCCCCATTCTGGCCTTGCTTCTCGCCTGCTCCCCTCTGCTGGCCCAGGAGGGCGGAGTGCTGGGGCGTGCCGGTGGCAAAGATGTGCTGGTGGAGGACATCCGTCCGGCGCTGAGCAGTTTGTCGGATGCTGAAATCCAGTCTCTCAGCCGGGATCCCGCCGCGCTGAACAAGCTCGTGCGGTCCCTCGTTGTGCAGCGTCTTGTGTTGCAGCAGGCGCTTGAAAAGAAGTGGGATGAACAGCCCGAAGTCATCGAGCGCATCCGCCATGCACGCGAAGTCGCCATCACGGACTCCTATTTGAAATCCGTCTCCCGTCCGCCGGACAGCTACCCCAATGACGCCGAACTGCGTGCCGCCTACGAGGCACGCCGTGCCAGCCTGATGGTGCCGCAGACATTTCATCTCGCGCAAGTTTACATATCTGACCCGCGCGGGCAGGACAAGGCGCTCGCCAGCAAAGCGCGCGAGCGTCTGGACAAGGTGCGCGAACTCGTGCGCGCGCCGAAGGCGGACTTCGCTGCCATTGCACGTGAATACAGCGAAGAACGCGAGAGCGCAGCGCGCGGTGGCGAGATCGGCTGGCTCACTGAAAAGCAGATCCAGCCCGAGATCCTCGCCAAGCTTCCGTCTCTCACATTCAATGTGGCCTCAGAAGCGATCCGCCTCGACGACGGGTGGCATTTTATCAAGGTGCTGGATGCGCGCCAGCCTTTCACGCCGCCGCTGGAGCAGCTGCGTCCGGAGCTGACCCGCCTGCTGCGAGCAGAGCGCACGCGTGCGGAGACCCAGGCTTATCTGTCGAAACTGTTACAAGATACCCCCCTCGTTATCAACGAGCTCGCGCTGTCTAAGCTCCTGCCCGCGGTCACTTCTGGCGGCTCCGGCGCAAAACCTTGAACTGATCTTTCATGCCCCGCATTTCATCCCGTCCTCGCCGACTTGTCTTTGGAGAATTCTCCTTCGGTTACCGTGTTCTCGCGGTGATCACCGCATTCACACTGCTGCCCGGACCTCTGCCGGTCGCGCTGGCGGTGGATGTGCTGCGTCACGGTTTCGGCGCTCCTGCCGGCACCGCGCAGCCGCAGACGGACGCTGGGGCCAGCGGTGCCACCGGGGCTGAAGCCGCCGCCGTGGCCCGTGTGCATGCCTCGGACATTCTCGCGCGGAATACCCAGGCCGTGCTTGCGGTGCAGGCCATGCAGGATGCCGCACGCTCTCTCGCCATTAGCGGCGCCAACAATGTCGGCGTGAATCCCAATGGTGGCGGCACTTTGCCCAATGTACCCGATGGCCTCGGTGCCGGTGCTTTGCAGATCATCGGCACACCGGACGGCGCCAGCGCCCCCACGCAGTCCGTGACCGGCGGCCATACCACGGTGAACATTGTTCAAAACCAGCAGCAGGCCTTCATTGACTGGCAGACGTTCAACATCGGCAAAAACACCACGCTGAATTTCGACCAGAGCGCCGGCGGTGCCAATGTCGGCCAGTGGATCGCCTTCAATCGTGTGACTGATCCCACCGGCAATCCCACGCAGATCCTCGGCTCCATCACCGCGCCAGGGCAGGTGTATGTTATCAATCAAAATGGCATCATCTTCGGCGGGTCCAGTCAGGTGGACGTGCACACCATGGTCGCCACCTCGCTGCCTATCAATGATGATCTGGTAGATCGTGGTCTGCTCAATCCCCTGGATGTGCAGTATCTCTTCTCCGCGCTGGATCAGCCTGCAGGGGCCAAAGGTTCTCCCGCATTCACCGCCCCGACCCCGCTCACCGCGAGCGGCCAGACGGGCGATGTCACCGTGCAGGCCGGCGCAAAGCTCAGCAGCCCCACCACTGCAGACCACGTCGGCGGACGCATCGCACTCATCGGTGCCAATGTGACCAACAACGGCAAGATCTCCACTCCGGACGGCCAGACCATCCTCGCCGCTGGTCTGCAGGTGGGTTTTGCAGCGCACAGCAGCAGCGATCCCAGCCTGCGTGGCCTGGATGTCTACCTCGGTGCAGTCGGCTCTTACGCCGGCACCGCCGTCAACAATGGCATCATCGATGTGCCACGTGGGAATGTGACCATGACCGGCATGGACGTGCGTCAAGACGGCGCCATCACCAGCAGCACCTCCGTAGCGCTGAACGGCAGCATCACTTTGAACGCCTCCTACAATGCCGTTCCCAATGCTGTTTACGATCCCATTTCGCTCCCTGACGTGCCGCCGTTCTTCTACCAGTCCAGCGGCGCTCTCAGCCTTGGTTCCGGCTCCGTGACGCAGATTCTTCCCGAGTGGGCCTCCACGGAAACCATTGTGGGCACGCAGCTCGCTCTCGTTTCCCAGATCAACATGACTGCGCAATCGGTTTATCTGGGCGCCAATGCCTCCGTTCTCGCTCCGAATGCCCAGGTCTCCGTAAACGCCGGCATCTGGGATTTTGTGGACTCCCCAGTGCTTCCACGCTCCACGTTTGTCTACTCCGGCGGCCAGATTTACGTTGACGCCGGTGCCACCATCAGCGTGGCGGGTTCCACCGATGTCTCCGTGCCGGTGTCCCAGTACCTTCTTACTGTGCAGCTCCGGAGCAACGAGCTCGCCGACTCACCGCTGCAGCGCAATGGCGCCCTTCGGAATCAGACCGTCACCGTCGATCTTCGCGAAACCGGCACCTACAATGGCAAGGTGTGGTATGGCACACCGCTCGCCGATCTTAGCGGCTACGTCGGCATCATTCAGCGCACGGTCGCCGAGCTCACCACTGCGGGCGGCAGCATCAAGCTTTCTGCCGGCGGTTCGGTCGTTGTGCAATCCTCCGCCACGCTGGACGTCTCTGGCGGCTGGGTGGACTACCAGGGCAGCACCGTGCAGACCACGCAGCTCATCTCCGACGGTCAGATCATCAACATCGCGGAGGCCACGCCGGACAAGGTGTATTCCGGCATTTACACCGGCTCCACCACCACCACGCAGACCGCCTGGAGCAGCAGCAGCACCTCCACCTCCCAATTTGGCCAGAGCACCTATCAGGACCCCGGTGGCATCCAGGGCGCCGCCGCTGGCAAGATCACCCTTTCCACCCCGGCGCTTGCTCTTGATGGCTCGCTCTTCGGCACCACCGTGGCCGGCTCGCGCCAGCGCGATGCCCTCCCGCAGGCCGCCACGCTGACGATCAGCCTTCAGGCACAGGCAAATTCCGCCGCTACCAGCTATCCGCTTGTTTATCCGGTCGGCACCACTGTCTTCCTGCGCTCCGGCGTCACTCAGCCTGTGGCAGATCCCTTCGCTTCGGATCCCTCCGGCGCCTACGCTTTGCGTTCCGACCGTGTCGCCACTATCAATCTCTCTCCCGAACTCGTCTCCACCTTTGGCTTCGGCCATTTTGTGGTGCAAAATGTGGATGGTCGCATCGTCCTTCCCGCAGCTTCCGTTCTTACCACTGCGCCGCTCGGCTCTGTCACGCTCGCAGCCGCCGGTATTGACCTGGACGGTACCATCATCACCCGTGGTGGCAGCATCTCCCTCACTGCCTACGACTTCTCTCCTGCCGCCGTGGTGGATATGCACATCAATCCTCCGCTAACCTTGCCTGCGGCCGATCTGACCCGTGGCGATGTGCGCATCGGCTCGACTGCGGTGCTCAACACCACCGGTCTCATCGTTGATGAACGTGGCAGCGTGGGGCTGAATTTGCCGCGTGTCATCACTGGCGGCAGCATCTCCATCAATGCCATGACCGTGACCCTGGCCACCAATGGCCTGCTCGATGTCTCCGGCGGCGTGCGCGTCGCCAGCACCTCCGCCCTCACTTATGGCGATGCCGGCAGCATCTCCATCAAGACCGGGCAGGACATCGGGCTGACGGGCGTGCTTGGCGGCGGCCTGACGCCGGGTTCCATCCTGCGAGGCTTCTCCGGTGCCACCGGGGGCACCCTGAGCTTGCAGGCGCCTGCTTTTCAGATTGGCGGCACCAGCACGGACCCGAACACGCTCGTGCTGGATCCCGAATTTTTCAGCGCGGGTGGTTTCAATTCCTTTGCGCTTACCGGCATCGGCCAGACCACTGCTGTCAGCGGCGTCTTTTCCCCGGCGGTTTACTTTGCTCCAGGCACCAGCCTCTCACCCGTGGTGCAGAGCTGGGTCGCCGTTCTCAATTCTCAGAACTCCGGTGTCACCCTCACGCCACAGATTCTCGCCGAAGGTGTGCGCAAGCCTGTCTCACTGGACTTCGAAGCCCACGCCGTGCGCGATGACTTCAGCGGCAATCTTCTCGTCCGTGGCGAGATCGTCATGGCGGCAGGATCACGGATCCAGACCGATGCACGCGGTTCGGTCACCTTCAATGCCGATGCCATGGCGCTGGCCGGTTCGGTCATCGCCCCTGGTGGGTCCATCACCGTCAAAGGGGGCAGCCAGTATGTCTCGTTTGACCCTGTGCCCACCAGTGCCTTCTTTACCGTGGACTTGATGCCCGGCAGCATGCTTTCCACTGCGGGCGAGCGTCTGCTGCTGCCCAATGCTTTTGGTCTGAACCAGGGCAGCGTGCTCGCTGGTGGCACTATCAGCATCAGTGGCAACGTGCTCGCTGAATCCGGCGCCGTGCTCGATGCTTCCGGTGCCAGTGGCATGCTCGACCTCACCCTGGCCCAGGCAGGGCAGGTGACCGGTGCTTCTTACGCCTCTCCCTCGAGCGGCCTCACCACTCCCTTGTTCAATGGCACTCTCACCGTGCCGGTGCGTGTGGACAGCAATGGCGGCTCGATCACCTTCAAAGGCAGTGAAATGCTCTTTGTGGACGCCACGCTCAGCGCACGCAGCGGCGGCGTCACAGCCACCGGCGGCGCGCTGGCTCTTTCCTCCGGCAGGTTCTACCAGGTGGGTGTCTCCGCCATACCAGAAGATGTCACCATGCTCGTGACGCAAAGCACCCCTTCGGTGCCCGTTCCCGTTTACACGGCCGGCGGCAATGCTCTCGGACGTTTTGCCACCACCGCGGGTGGAGCCACCATCGCGCAGCAGGGCTATTTCCAGGCAAGCACGTTTCAAAGCGGCGGCTTTGATTCGCTCACGCTCTCCGGCACCGTGCAGTTCTCCGGCCCCGTCACTTTGACGGCGGCCTCCAGCCTCCGCATCGCCTCCAGCGGTGTGTTCAGCTCCGACGATGTGGTGAATCTGAACGCCGCCTATGTTTCTCTCGGTCAGGATTTCCGTACTCCCATGCAGTCCGGTCAGATCGAGGCCCTGCCATACACCTCGGCCGGTCAGCCTTACTACATCGCGCCCACCAGCGGCACCGGCTCCCTCAATGTCGCTGCTAAAACCATCGACATCGGCATCCTGACCTTGCAGAACACCGGCTCGGCCAGCTTCAATGCCAGCAATGGCGACATCCGCGGCGATGGTACCTTTGATATCGCGGGCAATCTCACCATGACCGCTGGACAAATCTATACGCCCACGGCCTCCATTTTCACCATGGCCTCGTATGGCGGTTCCATCACGTTTGCCTCAGGCGGCGTGCGCAGTCTGCCTCTTTCCGCTGGTGGCACCATCAATGTCTATGCCACCACCATCAATCAAGGCGGCACCCTCGTCGCCCCTGCCGGTACCATCAATCTAGGCTGGGACGGCACCGGCGCCAGTCCGCAGGATCTGCTCACTGGCGCGGGCATCGTCGCAGGCCGTTCCGTGCCGGTTGCTTCAAATCTTAGTTTTCTCGCTGGCAGCCGCACTTCCGTCTCGCAGATCGATCCGATCACCGGCCTCGGCGTAAGCATCCCCTACGGTTACAGCAGCGATGGTTCCTCATGGATCGATCCCCTGGGGCAGGACATCACCGGCGGCGGACTTCCAACCAAGGCGGTCAACACTTCCGCCACCAGCATCACCGCGCAGACCGGTGCCACCATTGATCTGCGTGGCGGTGGCGATCTTTACGCCTATCGCTGGGTCAGCGGCACCGGCGGCACCGTGGACATTCTGGCCAATTCGGGAGCCTTTGCCGTCCTGCCCGGTTACACCCCTGATTACGCGCCCTTTGGTCAGTTCAACAACACGACAAACACGGTGAACCTCGCTTCCGGCGTGGATGGCTACAAAAACACCACTCTCAGCGTGGGAGACCGCGTGTATCTCAATGGCGGCAGCGGTTTGCAGGCGGGCTACTACACACTCCTCCCTGCACGTTACGCCCTGCTGGCAGGAGCATTCCTCGTGACTCCCCAATCGGGCGCCCCCCAGGGTTCCGTGCTGCAGCCTAGCGGTGCCTCGCTCGTGTCTGGTTATCGCTTCAATGACTTGAATTCCTCACGCCAGCAGCCGCTGCTCTACACCAGTTTTGAGGTTGCTCCTTCCGCAGTCACGCGCGTGCGTGCCCAGTATGACGATTTCTCCGCCAATACCTTCCTGCGTGACCGCGCCATCGCGCTGAATATCACCGTTCCGCGCCTTCCGCTCGATGCCGGACGCCTGCTGCTGGAGGCCGTGAACAGCATGACCTTCCTCGGCCAGATCCAGGGCTCCGCCGGAACCGGCGGCCGTGGTGCTTCGGTGGACATCAGCAGTCCTTCGGACATCCTCATCGCCACCGCAGGCACCAGCGCCGCGCCTGGAGTGCTCGTGCTGGATGCCGCCCAGCTCAGCGCCTTCGCTGCCGAGAGCCTTCTCATCGGCGGCCAGCGCAGCAGCACCACCGCTGGCACCGCACTTTCGGTCCGCACCAGCAACATCACCGTGGGCAACTCCGCCGCCTCCGCCCTCACGATGCCCGAGGTCATCCTCGCAGCCAGCAGCGCACTCACGCTCAATGCAGGTGCCGTCATCGCTCAATCCGGCGCCATGGTGTCAAAGGCTGACACCCTTCTCATCGGAAGTTCAGCCGCTTCTGGCAGCGGCAATGGCGCCCTGCTGCGTGTGTCCTCGGACAGCACCGCTTCGATGCTGCGCTCCGGCGTCGTCGCTTCCACTGCGGGGCCCGTCCTTTCCATCAGCGCGGGAGCCAGCATCACCGGCAGCAGCATCACCCTGGACTCCACCAGCGCCCTCAGCGTGGACACCGCCGCCGTCCTCTCCGGTCAGACGCTGAACATCGACAGCGGCCGCATCAGCGTGCAGCTTGACAGTCCCGGTTCGCTGCAGCCTTCTCCTGGCTTCGTCATCGCTGGTTCCTTGCTGGCCAGTTTGCAGGGCGCGAAGTCACTCTCGCTCCTGAGCTATTCCTCCATCGACCTCTACGGCACCGGCCAGCTCGGCTCCGCCAGCATGACCTCCCTCGCGCTGCATGCCGGAGAAATTCGTGGCTTCAACAACAACTCCGGCACCGTCACTCTCACCGCGCAGAGCATGCTGCTGGACAACTCCGCCTCCGCCACCGCTCCCGGGGCGGTTGCCAGTTCCGGCGGCACGCTCGCGCTGAATACCACCACGCTCCGCCTCGGCGCAAACACCTTGCAGATCGATCAATTCACCGCCGTCACCGCCACGGCCACCAATGGCATTCTTGCGCAGGGCAGCGGTGCACTTCAGGTGCAGGGCACCTTCACCGCCACCACGCCTGTGATCGCGGGAGACGCATTTGCGTCGCAGGCCATCACCTCCAGTGGTGCGATGGTTCTGCAATCGAGCGCCGCCTCTGCCACTCCAGTGGTCAGCGGTCTCGGTGCCACACTCGCGCTCACAGGTTCCTCCATCAGCGCAGGCACGGAGATCGATGCTCTGAGCGGCCAGCTCACGCTCACCGCCACCACGGGCAACCTCGACATCACCGGCACGCTCAAAGTCAGCGGCACTGCGCAGACTTTTTATGACCAGGTGAAATACACGGACGCAGGCCGCATCGATCTCAAGGCAGCTCTCGGCTCCATCAATTTGCAGCCCGGCGGTGTCATCAATATCGCTGCCGATGCATCGCTGCTGGGCGGCAATGCGGGCACGCTTGCCGTCTCCACACCGGCCGGCACTTTCTCCATTTCCGCTGCGGTGCCCGGCAGTCCGCTGCCACAGGGCCAGCTCGTCAGCTTTGCCGGGGCAGGGGGGCACACCGGTTCCTTCATCCTCACCGCCGGCGCACTGCCATCCCTGGCCAGTCTGAATGCCACGCTCAATGCCGCCAACATCAGCTACTCGCGCAGCATTCGCGTTCTCTCCGGCGATGTCACGGTCGATGGCACCGCCACCTCCAGCATTTTCAATCTCTCCGCCGACCAGGGCAGCATCACCGTCACGGGCTTGATCGATGCCTCCGGCGCCACTGGCGGCCAGGTCACCCTACAGGCTACCGGCAGCGTCATACTTGCCAGCGGTTCGCGCATTACCGCTGCCGCGCAAAAGTTCGACAATGCGGGCAAGGGCGGAAACATCTCCCTCATGGCCGGTTCCGAGCGCAATGGAGTGGCCAGCACCAGTGCCGTGCTCGATCTGCAGACCGGATCGCAGATTGATCTCTCCGTCGCTGGTAATATTCCGGGCAGCACTTTGACCAATGTTTCCGCCGGAGTGTCCACAAACGTGCCGGCCAATCTGGGTGGTTTTGACACCATCACCTCCACTGTCTCCGGCACCGTCACGCTTGCCAATGGCGGCACGATTTCTCTCGTAGCCAACAAGGCCACCAGCATCATCGGCGCAAAGTCATTCACGCTGAACAGCACCGGCAGCGTCAGCTTCGCCGGCAGTTCCGCATGGGGCCTTTACACCGGCACCTTGCAGCTTCGCGCACCGCAGGTGGCGGCTTCCAACAACCTGCAGATGAATCCCATCAATGCGCAGATCACCGGAGCTTCGGTCATCACTGCGGAAGGCTACAAGATCTACACACCCGCCAGTGGCACCCTCAATGCCGCGGCGCTCACTGCCATCACCACCAATGGCAGCACTTTCGCCGCCAATACCACCGCCATTACCAACACTCTGTTTGCTGGCAATGCCAATGCCGCCGCGCTGAAATCCATCTTCTTCCTCCTTCCTGGCGCGGAAGTCATCAACACCTCCGGCGATCTCACCCTCGGCCTCACCAATGTCAGCCCTACCAGCGGCGACTGGAATCTCGGCGCCTCCACTGCGCGTTTCGGTACACTCAAAGTCCCCGGCATCCTCACACTGCGCGCCTCGGGCAACCTGATCTTCTTCAACAGCCTCAGCGATGGCTTCGCCACCGGCCTGTACAACTCAGCTCTCAGCACGCTGAACACCGCGCTGCCCACCAATCTGCAGTCCTGGTCCTATCGCCTCACGGCCGGCGCTGATTTTACCGCTGCCGATTATCACCAGGTGCAGTCCGCTCCAGCCACAGGCTCCGGCTCGCTTCTGCTCGGTCGCAATGCCGCCGTTCCCATTTCTTCCGGCACTGGCACCAGCACCGCGGCCACCACCATCTCCGTGGTCAATCCCAGCGCCTCCAGCACCACGAACCGCTTCCAGGTGATTCGCACCGGCACCGGTGAAATCGACATCTCCACGGCGCGCGATGTGAAATTCCTCAACGTCTTCTCAGGCATCTACACCGTCGGCGCGCAGGTTGCCGATCCTACTCTCGGCGGAACCTTCGCCGTGCCCGTCCCGGACATGAGCGGCTACTCTGGCCCTCTCGGCACCAATCAGGAAAGCCCCAAATATCCCGCACAGTACACCATGGCCGGCGGCAATGTCACCATCGCCGCGCAGAACGACGTCATCCAGCAGACCCGCACCACCACCGCGCTCACCGGCCTCACAGACGCCACGCTGATTCCTGACTCCAGCCGCCAGATGCCCACCAACTGGCTCTTCCGCCGCGGCGCTGTGGACCCCACCACGGGCGTCTTCGCCAGCTCCAAATACAATGAGAGCGCCTCCACCACCTGGTGGACGGACTTCAGCAATTTCTTCATGAACGTCGGCGCCCTCGGAGGTGGCAATGTCACTGTCTCCGCCGGACGCGATGTCAGCAATGTGGACGCGGTCATTCCCACCAATGCACGCATGCAGGGCAGGGACTCCACGGGCGTGAACATCGCTCCGGATGCTGCGAACATGATCGAACTTGGCGGCGGCGATCTCCTCATTCACTCCGGGCGCAACCTCGACGGTGGCGTGTATTATGTGGAGCGCGGCAAAGGCACGCTCGACGTGGGTGGTTCTATCATCACCAACAAAACTCGCTCTCCTTCGCTCGGTATCGTGGCCCAGCCTTCCGGGCTCACCAATCCCACCTACCTCAATGATCAGACCTGGCTGCCCACCACACTCTTCGTTGGCAAAAGCAGCTTCAGCATCAAGGCTCGTGGCAATGTGCTGCTCGGCCCGGTGGCCAATGCCTTTCTCGTGCCGCAGGGCTACAGCAACTCCTTCTGGTACAAGACCTACTTCTCTACTTATGCTGCGGACAGCAGTGTGAACGTCTCCTCGCTCGCAGGAAATGTCACGTGGCGTGCCAGTGTCACCCTGCCGAACACCGGCTTTGCCGGCGTGGCCATCCCCACGCTGCGCGCATGGTATCAGGACGAGCTGCTCCTCAGCTCCAGCGGTGGTGCCAGCGGCAGGCAGACTGCCTCCTTCTACCAGCCCTGGCTCCGCCTTGCCGAAACCAGCCTGCAGCCTTTCAACACTGCTTTCAGCCTCATGCCCGGCACCCTGCGCGTCACCGCCTTTGCCGGCGGCATCAACATTGCCGGCAGCATGAATCTCTCGCCCTCTGCCCAGGGCACATTGGAGCTTCTTTCCGCCAATGACATCATCGGTCTCAATCCCACCGGCACCACCAACATCAGCGGCGCTCCCAACACCGTCGTCTGGTCCGCCAGCAGGATCAATCTTTCGGACGCCACCCCAACAGCCATCCCTGGCATCACTTCGCCCTTTGCTTATCAAAATCAAAGCTTCCTGTCCGGTCCTTCGGACAGCTCCGCAGGAGACACCGTCAACAACTTCCTCTCATCGCTCGACAATCTTTTCAATGAAACCGGTTCCACCACCGGCACCGCGGCCGTGCTTCAGACGAAACAGGCGCTGCATGCCGCCGGACTGCTGCATGCTGCGGATACCTCCCCGGTCTTCATCTATTCCAAATCCGGCTCCATCAGCGGCATGACACTCTATTCCCCCAAGGCCACCCGCATCATCGGTGGCCTGGACATTGCGGACGTCTCATTCTACCTGCAAAACAACAGCAGCAACGATCTCTCCATCGTCTCCGCCGGCCGCGACATCATCGCGTATGACAACATCACCAGCCAGCGCGTCCTCTCCCGCAGCACGGGCAATCTCCTTGGCCAGCGTGAAGTCGCCCAGGCCGGCGATATCCAGATCAGCGGCCCGGGCACGCTGCAGGTGCTGGCCGGGCGCAATCTTGACCTCGGCGTCGGCTCCAATAACTCCGATGGCACTGGCGTCGGCATCACCAGCATCGGCAACGGTCGCAATCCCTATCTGCCCTTTGTGGGATCCGACATCTATGCCGCCGCGGGCATTGGCAGGGCCGCTGTCGGCATCAATGGCAGCAGTGCCGACTTTGCCAGCTTCCTGGCCACCTTTGGCACCGGCGCATTGGGCGCACGCTACCTCGCAGAGCTCGCGGACAGCCTTGGCGTTCCCTCTGTCGATTTGAACAATCCCGCCCTCAGCGCCGAGCAGCGCGACCGTCTGGCTCTCGCGCTCTTCTACCTCGTCCTGCGCGATGCCGGACGTGACTACAACAATCCCGACAGCCCGAACTTCCGCTCCTACGACAACGGCTTCCAGGCCATCGCCAAGCTCTTCCCCACCTCCGCACCTGGCAGCATCCTCACGCAGGCGCGTGACATTCGCACCAAGAGCGGCGGAGACATCACCCTCTTTGCCACGGGCGGAGCCCTCACGCTTTCGCCTACGGCGATTGGTCAGCAGCTGGCGCCTCCAGGCATCATCACCGAATCCGGCGGCGGCATCTCCGTCTTCACCCACAACAGCGTGGACATCGGCATCTCGCGTATTTTCACCCTCAAAGGAGGTGACATCACCATCTGGTCTTCCACGGGCGACATCGCCGCGGGTTCCTCAGCCAAAACCGTCCAGTCCGCACCGCCTACCCGCGTGATCATTGATCCGCAGAGCGCCAATGTGAATCTGGACCTCGCCGGTCTCGCGACCGGGGGTGGTATCGGTGCCCTTGCCACCGTTGGCGCTTCCAAGCCTTCCAACATTGACCTCATCGCTCCCGTCGGTGCGGTGGATGCCGGTGACGCTGGCATTCGCGCCACGGGCAATCTGAACATCGCCGCCACCGTGGTGCTCAATGCCAGCAACATCCAGGTTTCCGGCTCCAGTGCGGGCACGCCGTCCGCACCTGCGGTCGCTTCTCCAAACATCGGCGGCCTCTCCAGCGCCGCCTCCTCCGGAGCTGCCACCAATACCGCTGCAACCCAGCAGCAGCAGCAACAACAACAGCAGCAGCAGACCCAGAATGATACCCCGTCCATCATCACCGTTGAAGTGCTCGGCTATGGCGGTGGTGGCGGTGACGACGAGAAGCGCAAGAGCAGTCAGCCCGGTGAATAATCACCGCACTCATTCATTGATCCACCATGGCCTTCCAGTTCAATCCAGAAAGTCAGGCAGCTGTGCCCAAGATCGCGCCGCCGCGTGAGCGCATCGGCTGGTTCAGCATCTGCTTCATCGGCGTCTTCGGGCTGCTGCTCGTTCTCTTCATCGCGTGGAAGCCGTTGTCAGGTTCGGTGAAGGCCGCCTGGGCACGCCACCATGCCCGCGAGGCGCAGGCGGCCATTTCGGGCAATGACCTCGTTGGAGCTGTGCCCCACATCCGGGACGCCTGCTCCTGGGCGCCGCAGGATGTCGAGGTCATTCGCGTCGTGATCGACTACCTCAAGATCACCCGTTCAGATCCCTCCACCCTCGCTCAACAGCTCAAGCTTCTCGCTGAAAAGCAGCCGCTCTCGCCCGATGAAGTTGTCCTCCTCGGCAGAAGCCTCATCGCCGTGCGCAAGACGGCGGAAGCGCGCACGCTTTATGAAAAAATGACCCCGGCCACCGGCTCCACCCCGGCCTCGCTGGAACTGCTCTCCGAGCTGCTCGATGCCGAAGGGCACACGGCCGAATCCGCGGAAATTCTGCGCCGCTCCTCTCAGCTCAAGACAGACACCCCCGAGGCACGCCTGCAGCTCGCCGTGGAAGACCGCAATCACATCTTCCCGGAAGTGCGACAGCAGGCCCGCGCGGAGCTGTGGAACCTCGCCGCACTCGATTCCATCGTGGGTCTGGCTGCTGTGGATCGTCTCGTTCTAGATCCTGATCTGACCCTTCCCGAGGCCCGCAAGTTGCTGGAGATCGTCGAACAGCATCCTCTGAAAAAGCTCCCCAACCGACTCCACGTTGTCTCCGCCATCATGCGGCTTGAGCCCGAGCGCCGTTCCGTCATTCTCGATGAAGAAACCGCGCGCTATCGCAGCGAGGACAATGGCAGCCTCGTCGATCTTGCCCACTGGCTGGCATTGGAAAAAGAGCACGCCCGGCTGCTGGAGATCGTGCCGCCAAAACTCGCCGCCACCTCCCGTCCTCTCTACGTCAGCATGCTTGAAGCCCTCTACGGGCTGCAGCGCTGGCAGGAGCTTAAAGACATGCTCAAAGAAAAGCGGCCGCCTGTTTCCGACACGCTCGCAGCCATCTGGATGGCCGACGTCGAGAGCCATCTGCAGCCCGATTTGACCGAGTCCCGCCGTCTGCTTTCCATCGGTGTCGACTTCGCCGCTGCCAAGCTCAATGGTGACGAATTGTATGCCGCTGGTGTGCTCTCCGAGCGCCTGGGCTTGCATGACATCTCGGTCAGTGCCTACCGTGCGCTCGCCCCCATCGTTCCCGAAAAGGAGATGCTGTTTTTGCAAAAGGCCTACGAGCAGGCCTTGCTGCAAAAAGACGGCAAAGCCCTCCTCGCCGTCGCCCGCAGGCTCCATGAGCTCCGCCCCAGCAGTGCCGCCTTTGCAGAGCGCTACGACTACCTCCGCCTCGTGCTCGGAGTTGAGATCGAGACCGTCACCCTCGCCTCCACCCGCACCGCTTCTGCGGAAGAGACGAACACCCTCGACCACATCTCCCCGGAGCTCCTCCGTGCCCTAGCCGCCTATCGTCTCGGCGATAACGACAGCGTCAAAGCCCAGCTCACCACCCTCCCTGACACCAAAGGCCTCTCCGCAGGCCAGCGTGCCGTCATCGCCGGACTCCTTGCGCAGTCAGGCGGTGTCGCTCGCGCTTATCAGATCGCCGAGCAAGTGCCGGAGAGGCTGCTGCTGGATGAAGAGCGTTTGTTTTTGAACCGCGCGAAGTGAGGCTAAAGCGCCGCCAGCACGGCATCCAGATGCTCGTCCGGTTTCACCTTTTCCAGGACCGCTGAAATCTTCCCATTTTTGTCGATCACAAACGTGCTGCGCTCGGTGCCCATGTAGGTCTTGCCATACATGCTCTTTTCCACCCACACGCCATAAGCGTTCACGATTTTCTGGTCCTCATCCGCGATCAGCGGGAAGGGAAGTTCATACTTTTGAATGAACTTCGCATGCTTCTTCACCGAATCGATGCTCACGCCAAACACAGCCGCCTTCTTCGAGATCTCCTTCCAGCCATCGCGCAGCGCGCAGGCCTGCTTGGTGCAGCCCGGCGTGTCATCCTTCGGATAGAAATACAGCACCACATTCTGACCGCGCAGTGCACTTAGCGTGACTGTGTCTCCGGCCTTGTATTTCCCGCCGATGACGGGTGCCGTAAAGTCCGGGGCGGGGGAGTTGAGGGCGGGTTTGCTCATGGAAGAACCACACTGCATCTGAAACCGCAGAATGGCTCAAAAAAATGCGCTTAAAATTCGAATGGTGTCGCAAGAGGGCAGTGCGGGCGGAAAAAGATCACCGCAGCCCCAGCGCATGCATCAAGCCGTTAAAGACCGTGACAAACAGCCACGCATACACCATCCAGCCCACCACGAGAAAGCCCACGATCATCAACGCCAAAAGAAACAGGCCCAGAAAAAAATGAAACGTGCTGCGGTGCACTTTGTCCTTGTGCCCGGCCTGCCACTCGGTCAGCAGCCGTAGATTGCGTGAGTTCGACTTGAAGAACACGGATGCTAACGCGCCAGCACCTGGTACGAGGCCGATGATGAAATTGATGCCCATGTTCAGCGCCATGCGCAGAAACACATGAATCGGTATGCCGCTGCGCAGCGCATCCAGCAGAATGATGAAGCCCGCACCCGAGGCCACCGTGTCTCCCACTGCGGGGATCAGCGCCAGGATGGGATCGAGCCCGACCCTCACATTTGTCCCAGGCACTCGCATCAGTTCATCCAGATACTTCGTCAGGATGCGCGCCGCCGCATTGTCCACCGGATCCTTGCTGCCCGCCAGCTTCGCCGCGATGGGATTGACCTTCGGCGGCAGCACTTCGTCCACCTTGATGTCTTTCGTCGGATCGGGCATGAAGTACTGGATACCCCAAGGCCGCAAATGGCAACCTCGTAATGCCGGGCACGGCATGCAAAACCCTTCTGCGTTTGTAACCCAAAATAGATACTGGCGCTCAAACGCGCCTCTCCCCCCACGAACAGGCCCTCTATGACCTGTTCGTCCTGTCTGCTCATTTAGCCCCAGGGAACCAAGAACTCGCAGCCACTACGACTTGTTCGGCAGATCCACCAGCATCTGCGCATTGCTCGGGTACCGCTCCAGCAGGGAGATCACCCGCTGGATCGCCTCCACCGGCTTGTGACCGGCCAGGCCGCGGCGCAGCATGTGGATCTTGTCCAGCTGGAAGGCCTGCAGCAGCAGCTCTTCACGGCGTGTGCCTGATTTGAAGATGTTCACGGCAGGGTAGATGTACTGCTCCGCGATCTTGCGGTCCAGCACCAGCTCCATGTTGCCCGTGCCTTTGAACTCCTGAAAGATGATGTCGTCCTGGCGTCCGCCGGTTTCCACCAGCGCCGTGCCCAGGATGGTGAGGGAGCCGGCGGTGCGCGTGTTGCGCGCAGCCGCAAACAGACGCCTTGGAATCTCCAGCGCGCCCACCGCCAGACCACCGCTGCCCGTGCTGCCCTTGCCCATGCTGTTGTTGAAAGCACGTGCCATGCGCGTGATCGAGTCCATGAGCATGAAGACATGCTCGCCGCACTCGACGAGACGCTTGGCGCGTTCGATGGCGAAAGTGGAGATGCGCGTGTGGCTCTTCACATCCTGGTCGTTGTTGCTGGCGTAGATCTCCGCCTGCGGCAGGGCGCGTTTGAATTCCGTCACTTCTTCCGGGCGCTCGTCCACCAGCAGAATCATGAGGTGTGTGCCCGGGTGGTTCGTCAGCACGGCTTCCGCGATGTGCTGCATGATCGTTGTCTTGCCTGCGCGTGGTGGCGCCACGATCAGGCCACGCTGGCCACGGCCCACCGGCGTCATCATGTCGATGACTCGCGTGGTCAGGCGCTCCTTCGTGGTTTCAAGCTGGTAGCGCTTGTTTGGATTCACCGCCTTGAGTTCTTCAAACAGCGGCAGTTCGCGCATGGCCAGCGGGTTGCGGCCATTCACTTCGGTCACTTCCGTGATCTGCGGTCCGCGTGCGCCTTTGCACTGCACGCCCACGACCTGCATGCCTTCGCGCAGGCCGTATTTGCGGATGAACTCGGGCGCGATGAACGCATCCTGCGGATGCTGCGCAAAGGACATCTCACGGCGGCGCAGGAAGCCGTAGCCCTTCGGCGACATTTCCAGAATGCCATTGGCCGGCTCCGGCGGGCCCAGCGGCTGCGGCGGTTCCGGTTCGTAGTGATGTCCGCCCTGACCTTGCTGCTGGCCATCACGGTCACGGTTGTCACGTTCACGATTATCACGATTGCCACCGCCGTTCGTCTGATAAGGCGCGCCTCCCTGGCCCGAGCGGCGCTGCGCATCGCGCTCCGCACGGCGCTGCTTCCAGCGCTCAAACTTCGCCTTGCGCCGTTCCTTCGCCGTCATCGGGCGTGGCTGGCCGTTTTCACCGATCACGGTGTAGCGCGGCAGTCCGCTGGGCTCGGTGCTCGTGGTCGTTTCAGGGCCGTCGGCTTCATCCTCGCCCTCGCCATCTTCTGCGGCATCGCCCTCAGGCGCGCTGGTGGCTGCGGCAGGAGCCGGAGCTTCAGCGACCACTTCAGGTGCGCGCGCTTCCACGGCCGGTGAAGGAGCTGCAGCAACAGGCTCCGCAGGTGCAGAGGCTGGGGCAGGCGCAGGTGCCTCGGCTGTCGTCAGGGCCAGCTCAGGGGTATCGTCATCAGAAGCTGTTTTTTTCTTCGCCGTCTTCCGTGCTGGCTTGGCTTTGGCTGGCGGTGCGGCTTCCTCAGCCTTCACTTCCACCACTTCCTCCACAGGTTCGGCCTTGGCTTTGGGAGCCTTCTTGGCAGGAACTTTTTTGGCGGCGACTTTCTTGACCGCTGCTTTTTTGGCCGGGGCTTTGCGCTTGGTTTTCGGGGCTTCTAGCTCGGCTAGGGTATCTTCAGACATAAACAGAAAAGGGGAGGGGATTAATCGAGCTGATCGGCAATCGAGTCGTCGATTTCAAAATTGGCGTGGATGTTGTTTGCGTCGTCGTAGTCGTCCAGGATGTCGTACAGGCGGATCAGCGACTTCGCGGTGTCCACATCGCTGATCGTCACGGTGGTCTGCGGCTGGTAAATGAGCTTCTGCGAGCGCGAGGTGAAACCCTTCTCTTTGAGCGCGCCGTTCACCTGAAAAAGCTGGTCCGTGGCAGTGTAGACGATCCAGTCGTCCCCGTCTTCCACGATGTCCTCGGCGCCGCCTTCCAGCGCCGCCTCCATGATCTGGTCTTCCGTAGCCGCAGCCTTGTCCAGCCGGATCTCACCACGCCGCGCAAACATGTATGCCACGCTGCCGGAGTCTGCCAGGGTGCCGCTGTTTTTGCTCAGCAGCACGCGGATGTCATTGAAGCTGCGGTTGCGGTTGTCCGTGACGATTTCGATCATCATGGCCACACCGCCGGGCGCGTAGGCTTCATACAGCACTTCTTCGATCTGCGCTCCGCCCAGCTCTCCGGTGCCCTTCTTGACGGCACGGTCGATGTTGTCATTCGGCATGTTTGCCGCGCGGGCCGCCAGGATGGCGCTGCGCAGCCGTGCGTTCATGTCCGGGCTGCCGCCGCCATGCTTCGCCGCCAGAGTGATTTCCTTTGCCAGCTTGCTAAATGCATTGCCGCGCTTGGCGTCCGTGATCGCTTTGCCACGCTTGATTTTGGACCATTTATTGTGGCCTGCCATGATTATGAACGATGTCAGTTAAAATGCAGCGGACCGGTGCGGCCATGACAATGACGGCGGCCATCCGTGCGGTGTGGTTTGGGGAAATGTAGGGAGGGGGGAGAAGCGGCATCGCCGCGGTGAGTCTCTGCAGGAATGACGGCCACGCAGCGAGTGCGGAGTCGCGTTTCATCAGCGCCAGGGCTGGGGAAACTTCGGCAATCCTGCCGGGAACAACACCAAGTGTTCACCAAGTTGAGAGAACTTGGAACGGTGTGAACAGTGCGGGATGCCGCGGCATCATGCAAGGGGTTTTTCTGCGAAACCACCAACAGCCGCTGAAGGCGCCGTCCATCACGACTCCGCTTGCCGCGGCAGATCCTCCTCTTCCTCTGGCGCCTCCTGATGCTCCTCTGCAGTTTCGGTTCCTTTGACCTCATGCCATTCGCTTGATGCACCCGGCTGTCATCGTTCATCACACTTCGCCTCATCCAGCCTCTCATCTTTTTCTCCCCACGATTCAAGAACCCGCCCCTCAGCCCGTATTCGTCGCGTGATCGCGCGCCTCACACTCCTGCTCAGCCTGCCGGTTTTGCTTCTGGCAGGCACTCCGCCTACGGCGCCGCTGTGGTCCTTGCGGCCCTTTGCACGGCAGCCTCTGCCGCAGCTGCAGCAGCGGGGCTGGCCGCGCTCGCGTGTGGATCATTTCATTCTTGCGCGTCTGGAGCAGGCCGGGCTGCAGCCGAATGCCGATGCTGCGCCACTGACCCTCCTGCGGCGCATTTATTTCGATCTCATCGGCCTGCCGCCGCCGCTGGAGGTGATGGAGAATTTCGAAATCTCGCAGCTCCCCGCTGTGGTGGACAGGCTGCTCGCCTCGCCCGAATTCGGCGCGCGCTGGGGCCGCCACTGGCTGGATGTGGCACGCTACGCCGAGACCAGCGGCAACACCCGAAACATGGCCTACGTGCTCGCCTGGCGCTACCGCAACTACGTCGTGCGCGCCTTCAATCGCGACACTCCCTTTGATGAATTCATCCGCGAGCAGATCGCCGGAGATCTGCTGCCGCCTGCGCCGGATGCCCTGCGGCACGATGACCAGCTTCTTGCCACCGGCTTTCTCAACATCGGCGTCAAGTCGCTCGGCGAATCCGACCTCATGCTCTACGACATGAACGTCGCGGACGATCAGATCGACGCCACCTGCCATGCCTTCCTCGCCCTCAGCGCCAACTGCGCACGCTGCCACGACCACAAGTTTGACCCCATCCCGACCGCCGACTACCACGCGCTCGCCGGCATCTTCCGCAGTACGCAGAACCTCTCCGGCGTGGAGACCAACAACGTCAAAAAAGAAGCCGATGCAATGCCCCTCGGCCCCGATGGCGTGCAGCGCATGCAGGCCGTGAAGCAGCACGAAAAAGACATCGCCGAGATGCAGAAGGACTACGCTGAAGTGGCAAAGAAGCGCAACACCATGCGCGAAGAACTCGTGAAGGCCGGCATCAATCCCGCGCAGAAAAACGCGGTCATGCCCAAGGAGATGGCGGAGAAGATGAGCACCCTCACCGTGCTGGAAAGAGACGTCGGAGAATGGCAGAAGAAGCTCGCGGAAAAACAAAAGAGCATGCCCAAGGCCCCGCCGCTCGGCATGTCCGTACGCGAAGCTGAGACGCCGCTCGACTGCCCTGTCTTTGACAAAGGCGAAATCAAAAAACCGCTCGCTCCCGTGAAGCGCGGCGCGCTCTCCGCCATCCCGGTCAAGCTCGCCCCCATCGGTCCGAAAGAGAGCGGGCGCAGGCAGCTCGCTGACTGGATCGCCAGTCCGCAGAATCCGCTGACCGGGCGCGTCTTTGTGAACCGCGTGTGGCTGCATCTCTTTGGCCGCGGGCTGGTAGACTCACCTGACGACTTCGGTCGCATGGGGGGCAGGCCCAGCCACCCCGAACTGCTCGATGACCTCGCCGCACGCTTCGTGAATGAAGGCTGGTCCATCAAAGGCCTCATCCGCGAGCTCGTTCTCTCGCGCACCTACCAGCTCAGCTCCAGCACCCGCTCAGATCTCGCGCAGGCGCAGGACCCCGCCAACCTCCTCCTCTGGCGCGCCAATCGCAAACGACTCGAAGCCGAGCCCCTGCGAGACGCCATCCTTGCTCTCGGCGGCACGCTTGATCTCACCCCGCGCGAAGGCTCTCCCGTGGCCGACAAGGCGCAGGCCATCACGCCCCAGGGCCGCGAAGTGGGCCGCAGACATTTCCTCAACGATCTCCAGGACGACACCACCCACCGCAGTGTCTATCTGCCGATCGTGCGCGGCGCGCAGATGCCCATGATGCAGTGCTTCAACGCCGCCGATCCCGGTCTCGTCATCGGCGGCCGCTCCGCCAGCATCACCCCCGTCCAGTCCCTGCTGCTGATGAACAGCGATCAAGTCATGCGCCAGGCAGAATCCTTCGCTCGCCGCCTCAGCGGCCGCACCCCTGAAGAGAAAATCACCTGCGCCTGGAAGATGGCCTGCTGCCGCGCCCCGACGGCAGAAGAACAGCAAACGCTGCGTGCCTTTCTCGCAAGCGCCGGAGACACACCCAATGGCTGGGCGCAGCTCTGCCATGCGCTCATGCAGAGCGGGGAGTTTCAGGTGGTGTATTGAAGTGAAGAACATCGTCATCGCGCTGCTGGCGCTGTGATTTCTGTTTCACCCGTGCATTCAGACCTGCCGGACAAGCATCCCCACCGCCATGGCCATCATCATGAGGTTTTCCGTCAGGGAGATGAACCCCAGGGGCACCTGGCTGCCGCCGCCAACGCAGGCACAGTTGAGATCTCGCTTCTCGATATAAACTGCTTTCACGACGGAGACTGCGCCAATCGTGCTGGCGACCAGAACCAGAGGGGCCACCATCCAGGTCAGCAGGTTTCCGAGCATGAGCACGCCGCCGAGCGTCTCGATAAACGCATACGCGTGTGCGTAGGGCACGTAGCGCCGGGCCAGCAGGTCATACTGCACAAAGCCGGTGGCAAACGACTGCAGATCCCGCAGTTTTAAAATCCCGAGCACACACATGCTGAAGGCTACGAACTGCCCTGCCACATGAACGAAGGAAAGTGGACGTCCTAACGACCAGCTTTCCGCCAGTGCCATGAGCAGGGCGATGGAAAACACCGCTACCACGGGCTGGTAGGTTGGCCCCTCCTTGGGGTCTGGTGGCAGGCCCAGATGTTCCCGCAGGGTGTCGTACCCGCCGATGTGTTCTCCTGCGATGTCGATCTGCGGCGTCTCTTTGTACCCGTGCTCATTTTTATAGCGCTCGTTCGCCTCCTCGCTGGTCAGGTGATGATCGTCGACCTCGTAACCATGGCGATGCAGCAGATCCAGCGCCTTCACGCCCCAGGGGCATAAATGCTTGGGCGTGACCATGCGGTGAATGCTCGCTTTGGGTTTCATGGCAGTCGGTCAGTCAACGGGGACCTGCAGCGTGCGGGCCACACGCTCCTCGGGTTTTTCGTACCAGGTGAAAAGCGTTTTGATGATGGTGGGAAATCCCAGGCTCTCGTGCTTTTCGTGGGCTGTCTCGATGGCCGACTTGAGGTAATCAAGCTCGTAGGTGCTGGCATCCACGCCCTTGGGCAGCGGTTGCTCCCGCAGTTCCGCCAGCACAAACCGGAGGAATTCGTCCACCTCCTCCTGGCTGCGCCCGTCAAGCAGGTCCAGCCGGATGCGCAGCGTGCGGGAGCAGGCGAGGAGGATCTGCAAATCTCCCTCCAAAGACTGCGCCAGGGTGTTCCATGCCCGCCGGGAGGAGACATCGAGACTGGCGGCCTCGTCGCGCAGTTCCGAAAGGGTTTTCTCCAGCCGGGCGATTTCTTCCTGCAGGGCCTTCCATGATTGCAGGGCACGCTCGATGTCCGCCTGAGCGGGCTTTCCGGTGTAAGCGAGGTCTGTCTCAGCAGCTAGGTGCTGAATGTGGCCCAAAGATTTTTCAACATCGTTCCACGGATGGTTGAAATCCGCAGTGGCTGCGTGGCTGGCGCCGAACTCGCGACCGCTTTGCAGCTTGGAGCGAAGGTCGTTTTCCACGGCCTTGAGGCGGAGGGAGTTTGCTTTGAAGCCAGCCTCCAGTTGGGCGAGCATCGCATCCGGTGAAAGGTAGTACATGACAGAGTGGAGGGGAGGGGGAACGGGAAGACGGGAAGCTGAATGATGCGCCTCCGTGAGTCGGTAGCATGGGATCGTCCGTGGCGATCCCGCCGGACGCACGGAATGCCCCGCAACGAATGTGGCGGAAGGCAGCACGTTCAGCCGCAGGGCGTTATCGATCCGCGTGACATACAAAACGCCGATTTTATTTTGCCTTAAAATTCCGCGAAACTTCGCAGGTCCCCTCACGTTCTGATTTGCCTCTAAGAATGTCTTGGACATGCAGATGCTTGTCGTTACATCTTTGACCTAGCTCGAACGTTGGAATCCTGTTTTTATCACCATGAAATTACCCATCCTCGCAGTTGCCGTGCTCGCTCTCTGCCCGGTCTTGCCTGACGCAGTCGCAGCGGTGCAGGTCGTCAATGAAGCGGCTCCGGTGGTGGAGATCAATGGCTTCGTCGAGATCCTCATGGCCGATGGCACCGTGCGCCGCGTGCGCAAAATCACGGGCATGCTGCCAGATGCGCTGCGCGTGATGACGGACGATGGCATCGGCAAAATACCGCTCAACACCCTGCATCCGAAAGCCCTCGAAAAGCTGAACTCGATGGTTGAAACTCCGGAGCAGAGGCAGGCGCGTCTCCAGCGCGAAGCCGCCGCACAGCAGCAGTATCGGGACGCGCAAGCTCTCAGGGAGCGCATGGCCGCTGAAGACAATGCAACCAGCGCCGCCGGCCAGCGTGCCGAAGCTGCGCGCCAGGAGGCCGCGCGTCAGGCCGCTGCCGAAGCCTATGCCCGGCAGCAGCAGTACCTCATGGAAGCCCAGAAGATTCAGGACGCCCAGCGTGCTCAGCGCGCCGCCGAGCGTGCCGAGCGCCAGCGCATCCTGGACGCCGAGGAGGCGCGCCAGCGCCAGCAGTACGAGGCCGAAGTGGCCGCCGCCCAGGCACAGCAGGCGGCAGCGATGCAGCAGCAGCAACAGGCCACCGCCGCCGCACAGGCAAACCAGGTGGGTCCGCTGGCCGCCATGATGTCGTCCCGCGACCGCGCCGCATCTGGCGTGGACAAGCTGGACATGAATGAACAGGCAGCCCTGCGGGAGTGGGTGATGAATCCGAACCTGCAGTCGCCGAACAACAACACCTGGAGGCAGAAACTGCAGCAGCAGGAACGCGAGGTCCTCGCGGCCTGGCTGAATCAGAAGCGCTTCGACAATCTCTCCCCCGCCATGAAGGAGCGGGTGCCTGGACCGGGGGTGAACCACGACGATGGCGCCGTGAGCAGCTTTCTGCAAGGCAACTTCGACGGCTTCGCGCCCGGGAAAATCTTCCATCTCGTCAATGGCAAGGCCTACCAGCAGACAGGCGGCAGGACGCAGAGCTTCTATTCCTACAGCAACGGAACCAAAGTCACTCTCCGCCCGATCGGCTCAGGCATTTATGTGATGAACGTACCGGGAGCAGGAGAGGTGAATGTCAAATACATCGGGCACTGATAGTGCCGCTCTCCCGCGAAAACTTTCCCGCCAGCGACGCGTATAAGTCTTCGATGGGTCCGCTCGCATCCCGCCGCCGTCTCCTCAGCGCCTCCAGCGCCGGGTTTGGCATGCTCGCTCTGCGCGGCTTGTTCGGTGCAAATGCACAGGCGGCGCTGGTGAATCCGCTGGTGCCGGCGCGGACGCATTTTCCGGCGCGGGCGAAGCGGGTGATCTTCCTCTTCATGCAGGGCGGCCCCTCGCAGGTGGACACGTTTGATTTCAAACCAGCGCTGACGAAACAGCACGAGGTGCCGATCGCGAAGGGAAGCACGACGATGTATTACCAGTCTCCGTGGGCCTTCAAGCCGCGCGGGCAGAGCGGCATGCTCATCTCTGATCTGCTGCCCAACATCGCGCGGCATGCGGATGACCTGTGCGTCATCAATTCCATGCACACGGATCACAGCGCGCATCCGCAGGCCATTCTGCAGATGAACACCGGCAGCTTTGCCTTCACGCGGCCCAGCGTGGGCTCGTGGTGTGTGTATGGCCTTGGCACGGAAAATCAAAACCTGCCGGGCTTTGTCACCATCAATCCCTCCTTCTCCGGCGGTGGTCCGCTCAAGCACGGCTGCGCGTTTCTGCCGGCGGTCTGCGGCGGCACCCCCATCGGCCAGGACAGTGGCAATGGCGCAAGCCCCGAATTTCCCGCCACACCGCTGAAGGACATCCAGCTCCCCTTCATGAAAAATGCGCGGCTGGATGTGCCCGCCCAGCGGCGGCAGCTCGATCTCGTGCAGTCGCTCAACCGGCAGAAACTCGCGCAGGACGGCAGCAATGAAGCACTGGAAGGCCTCATCACCTCCGCGGAGCTGGCCTTCAACATGCAGCGCGAGATGCCCGAGGTGATGAACCTCAACAAGGAAAGCAAGGCCACGCAGGAGATGTATGGCATCGGCGATGGCAAGCCCACCGATCAGATCGGCCGCGCCTGCCTCATGGCACGCCGGTTTGCGGAGGCCGGCGTTCGCTTCATCCAGGTGAATCACGAGTTCTGGGACGATCACTCAGACATATTCAAGGGCCACCCGCAGCACGCCCGCGAAACCGACCAGCCCGTCGCCGCGCTGCTGACCGATCTCAAACAGCGCGGCCTGCTCGAAGATACTCTCGTGCTCTGGGGCGGCGAATTTGGCCGCCCGCCCACGCTCAACAAAAACAACGGACGCGATCACGACAACCTCGGCTTCACCATGTGGCTGGCCGGCGGCGGGTCAAAGCCCGGCATCCGCTACGGCAGCACCGATGAAACCGGCATGAAAGCCGAGCAGGACAAAGTGCATCTGCATGATCTTCACGCGACGATGCTGCACCTTCTGGGGCTGGATCATGAGCGGCTGACGTACCGCTATGCGGGCAGAGATTTTCGACTGACGGATGTGTTCGGCGAGGTGAAGAAAGGGCTGCTGGCGTAGGGGCGTTCGCCCGCCTCTGAACGCCTTTAAACCGCAGACTACACGTGGTCGCTTTGCGTCTTGGAGTTCTCCAGTCTCTGGAGCTTTCGCGTGTCTTTGGACGTTCGAAAGCGCCGGAGGTCCGGCGCAGTCCAGGACGCAAAGCGCGGACGACACCAGTGTTTCAACACGTGGACCGTCTCTTCCTCGCGCATGTCAAAAATTAAAAGGCGAAAGTCCGATGCTGCACCATGGTATAAAATGGCAGGCCGGATCTCCCGCCGGTCAACAAACCAAGAACCGAATACCGCCTCACTTCGCCTTCTTTTTCGTCCCCTTCGCACCGGCTTTGTCCGGAGCGGCCGCAGGCTTCTCAGGTGCTTCGTCAAACTTCAGCACCTTGGGCAGGGTGGGGGAGGGGCCGTCCCAGAGGAAATGCTCCAGGCGGACCTTCGTGGCGCGGTCGCGGGCCTCCACGGCACGGTCGCCAGGGCGCTGGGCGATCTGCTCCGCCAGACGGGCTGCGGCCTCCCACTGGCGCGAGGCTTCCAGCAGGTCCACGCCGAAGAATCCTGCCTTGGAAAACCAGACGTAGTCCGCCGGGCTGGCGGGCGGCGTTTTGTCTGCCTCTCGCAGCACGTTGTAGCAGGCTTCCAGTGCCTCGGTGTCGTGCTTCGCATCGTGGTGAATGGAGGCCAGCGTGAAGCCCGCGCGCGCCTTCCACAGAAAGGGCAGGGCATGATCGGTGAGAAATTCGTCCAGCAGGTCCGCGGCAGCGTCCAGGCGTGCGGGCTCGGTTTTGCCCAGCAGCAGGAGCAGTTCCGCCTTCTCGCAGATGGTGGCCAGACGCTGCTCGGGATCCAGCGCCTTCATGGCCAGCACTTTGTCCAGCGCGGCCAGGGCTGCGGCGTGATTTCCTTGCAGCCTTTCAGAGAGCGCCTGCTGCCTGCGCGCCGCCACGGCCAGCGGGCCGTTCTTCTGCGCCAGCTCCTCCCAGATTTCCATGGCACGCTTCCGGCCTTCCAAGCTCATCACCGAGTTGGCGGACATCGCAGCAAAATACAGCGCGGAATCCGCCTGTGGACCGTCCGGGGCATCGCGCGCGATGATCTCAAATTCGGTGCGCGCGTTCGCATAATCCTCCAGCCGGTAGTAGGCCCCGGCGATTTTCAGCCGCACCTCCGGCAGCAGTGCGCCCTTGGGCCATGCCTTGATGAATGCGGCTCCCTGCGTGACCAGCGTTTTCAGATCTCCAGCGGCATCGCTCAGCCACATCCGCGTGTAGTCGATGCGCTGCAACTGCGCCGGGGAGAGCTCGGTCTTGGCGGTGGTGGCATTGTCCAGGGCCTTCCGCGCTTCATCGACACGCGGCGGCACGGCCATCAGCTGCCACTCCGCCAGCGCCACGCACGCATCCGCAAAGCGCGGATGTTTCGGGTGGGCGCGGATGAAGGCGCGCAGTGCGGACTCCGCCTCCGGCTTGTGACCAGCGGCAAGCTCCAGGGCCTTCTCAAGCTCCAGGGTGGCAGCGGAATCGTTGCTGTCCACGCCGGCCGCAGCGGTGTTTGTCAGGATCTCCAGCTGGCCCAGCAGGCTTTGGTACAAGGTGAAATCACTCGCTGAAATGGCCGCCACCGCCGCATTGAAAAGTGCACGCCGGCGCTCCGTCAGCGTGGCGGCCACGTTGGCGGCGTTTTGAAACACCTCCACCGCCTCCTGGTGGTCTCCACGGCGGTAGAGCAGGCTGCCCACGGCAAAATCCACCGGCACGGAGGAGCGGCTGAACTTCTCCCGCCATGCCTCCGCCAGCACCAGCACGCGCTCGTCGCTGTGGTGGCTGGCATAGATCTCCATGGCCAGGCTCATCGCCTCGCTCAGGCGCGGATGACTCGTGTGCGACTGGATCAGCGCCTCCAGCAGGCCCACAGCCTCGTCATCGCGCTTCAGCGCCGCCAGCCATTGGGCGGTGAGGTACATCGCATGTCCGCGAAACTCCGCTGTGGCCGCCGCCAGCACCGGGGGTGGGTCTGGCAGCTGCTGCGCCTTGTTTCCAGAGGAAATCCAGCGCAGCACGCCCTCAGGCATGGTGGCGGACTGGGGCTCCTGCTCGTGTACGCGGTTCAGCAGGTCAAAGGCCTCCTCCCACAGCCGGCTGTAGGCCGTGGCGTCCAGAAACTTCAGCAGATGCGCCTGCGCCTCCGCCACCCGCTTCTGTCGCAGCAGCGCCTCCGCCTGCAGCAGGGTGGCCGCCTGGTGCATGCGCTCTCCTCCCTGCGGGGAGTCCAGCACGGACTGCAGAATCTCCTGCGCAGGCTCCACCCGCCCGCTTTGCAGCAGCGCGCGTGCGCGCAGAAAGCGCGTGGCGGCATCCTCCGCAGCTTCGGGCAGATCCGTGGCGGGCTTGCCCTCGTTGATGTCGATCTCGCTTTGCAGCAGGCGCGCATGCTTTTGCAGCGCGGCGTCTTTGGAGTCTGCCAGCAGAGGAGCGAGCGCATCGCGTGCCTCGGCGTTCTCTCCCAGCGCAGCCAGCACCTGCGCCAGCAGCAGCTCCGTGCGCGGATGGTGGGTTGTGTCTGAATCCTCCGCCAAAGCCTTGCGCGCCGCCGCCAGATCTCCCGTCAGGGCCAGTGCCTGGCCGCGCCAGAAGGCCTCGTCATCCAGATCATAGGCCTCCGCCAGCGCCAGCACGCGTGGGCCCTCTTCGGCGCGCGTCCAGGCCTCCGCGGCAAAGGTGGCCAGCAGGCGGGTCTCCACCCGCGTCCAGCCTTTGCGCTTCAGCAGCCGCTCCGCCTTCACCCCGGCCACTCCGGGCAGTCCGTCTGCCAGCGCCTGCCGCGCCGAGACATATTCCGCAGACTCCTCCAGCCCCGCGGCGCCCAGTGCGGCGGGAAAGGCGAAAAGGGCGGCGGCTGCAAATAAGATACTGCGGGACTCAGGCATGCTGCATGGAGCCTATCGCAGCATTCGCCCCGCGGCAAAGAAGAATGCTGCACCCTTGGCTTCTGATTCAGAACTGATCGAGCAGATACTTGATGAGATCCGTGGTGGTGACGATGCCCACGAGCTTCGTGCCGGACACGATGGGCAGGGCGTGGAAGGTGCCGCCGGCCAGCAGCTCCGCCGCTTCCCGCACGGTGCCCGTTTCTGCCAGCGTGACCGGGTTCTTCTGCATGACCTGCTCAAGCGTCAGCGTGTGGTCCAGCGTGGCATCCACGGTGCGTTCATCGGTCTGAAAGGCATCGCCAAAGCTCACGCGCAGGATGTCGCTCCAAGTGATGATGCCCACAAGCTGCTCGCCATTGACGACGGGGATGTGGTGCATGCCATTCGTGCGGAAAAGGGCGCGGACTTTGGAAATGGGATCGCCGTGGTGGGCGGTGATCACGTTTCGGGACATCAGGTGGGAGATGGGGTCGTTTCGTTTCATGGGTTGGTGCATGAAACATGCAGGCGTACGCCCTCCGCTGCTCCGCCCGCCTTGGGCATGCGTGGGCAGATGTTGCGCAGCACCACCCTCATTCCACCAAGAACCAAGAACCGAGAACCGAGAACCAAAGGCATCAACGCCATCGTCCCCGCCCTTCATCACCTCAGTTCCACCACCACCGCGCTCGCATTGTCCCTGCCGGACTCAGCCACGGCGTATTCCACGATCGCCCTGGCGTCTTCCGTTGCCAGCATGTCTCCCAGGCGGCGGTCCCAGATGCCGTCGATCACGCCGTCTGTGCAGAAGAGAAAGCGGTCGCCGCTCTCGCAGTTTACGGAGCCGAGGTGAGGCTCCAGAAACTGGCGGTTGGCGCCCAGCACCTGCATGAGCACGCTCTTGCGCGGGTGCGTACGCGCCTGGCGTTCATTGAGCTCTCCCTTGCGCACCAGATGGCCCACGTAGCTGTGATCATGCGTGAGCTGCTTCATCGGCCCCGCCTTCGGCAGCCAGTAGATGCGGCTGTCCCCGATGTGGGCAAAGTGCAGCCACCCCGGCGTGAACCAGCCCAGGCTCAAAGTCGCACCCATGCCGCGGCATTCCTCGTAGTAGCGCCCCAGCTTGATCAGTTCCTCATGGATGCGGCTGAAAAGCTCTCCCAAAATGTCCCCATGACCAATGGCGATGTGCTGGGCGGACTGCTTGAAGCTCTTCGGCAGCAGCTGGGTGATCTTTTCTGCGGCGATCTTGCTGGCAAATTCCCCTGACTTCGCTCCACCCATGCCGTCGCTCACCGCAAAGACGAAGTCTCCGCGTTCCAGGCTGGAGTCGCCTATCTTGCCCAGGTAGCGCACCTCATGAGCGTCAAAGTTCAGGCACAGGAAGGTGTCCTCATTGTTCTGGCGCACACGACCGCGGTGGGTCATGCCGGACCAGAGGATGTGGCTTGGCGGTTGGTTGGGTTCTGATTCGGTCATGCAGCAGGCTTCGGCGGCTGGTCAAGAACGGTGGCCAGCTCGAAATCGATCAGGCAAAACCTCCCGTCGCTGTTGCGGTAGGTGATGTTGCGGGCAAAGGCGTCCTCATGGCGTACACCGTAGTCGCGCTCCAGGTCGTCAAACAGCTCCTTCACCCGCTTCTCGCTGATGTGGGTGACGATTGAGCCGCAGTTGGTGGTCACGATCTTGAGCGCCGCGGGGTCGGACTCCAGCAGGCGCGGCACGTAGTTGCAGCCGCGCTCCTCCAGCACCTTGAGCACCCGCACCTCGTTTTCAAAGCGTCCCTGGGCGTTGTGCCCTTTGAACTGTTTGTACACCTTGCCGTCATAGCCGATGTGCACAATGGCGCGGGCGGTGTTTTTGGCTTCGTGCATGGTGGGTGAAAGGGCAACGTTCCAGCCTGCGGCAAAGATGCGCAAGAGCCCGCGCCGTTCTTTTTTTGCAGGGAAGGGAGCGGCGGTGGGAGGATGGGGGTGAGGCGGAGCTTTCACTCCCCAATCAATCCAAGAAACCGCAAATTCCTAAAAAACATCTAGCTTCTGGCATGCAACATGCTCAAATCTCGCCTTGCCAACGCCGAGGAGAAGTCTCCGGAGGCCAAAAGCAAGACTAAATCCAAACACTCAACCATGGCCAAATACAAACTCGAATACATCTGGCTGGACGGTTATCAGCCGGTCCGCAATCTCCGCAGCAAGACTCAGCTCAAGGACTTTGCCAGCTTCCCTAAGCTGGAAGAACTGCCCGATTGGGGCTTTGATGGATCTTCCACCAAACAGGCCCCTGGCGGCAGCTCTGACTGCGTGCTGAAGCCTGTGGCCGTGTACCCTGACAGCAGCCGCAAGAACGGCGTGCTCGTCATGTGCGAAGTTTACAATGCGGATGGCACCCCGCACGCCTCCAACGACCGCGCCACCATCCTTGACGATTCGGACGCCTGGTTTGGCTTTGAGCAGGAATACTTCCTTTACCAGGACGGCCGCCCTCTCGGCTTCCCCGAGCACGGCTATCCCGCCCCCCAGGGCCCTTACTACACAGGCGTGGGCTACACCAATGTGGGAGACATCGCCCGTCAGATCGTCGAGGAGCACCTCGACCTCTGCCTTGACGCCGGCATCAACCACGAAGGCATCAACGCCGAAGTGGCCAAGGGCCAGTGGGAATTCCAGATCTTCGGCAAGGGCTCCAAGACCGCTGCCGACCAGGTGTGGGTGGCCCGTTACATCCTGAACCGTCTCTGCGAAAAATACTGCGTGGACGTCGAGTACCACTGCAAGCCCCTCGGCGCCACCGACTGGAACGGCTCCGGCATGCACGCCAACTTCTCCACGAAGTACATGCGTGAAACCGGCGGCGAGCCCTACTTCCTCGCCCTCATGGCCCAGTTCGACAAGAACTGCGCCGAGCACATCGCCGTCTATGGTCCGGACAACCACATGCGCCTCACCGGCCTGCATGAGACCCAGAGCATCGACAAGTTCTCCTGGGGCATCGCCGACCGTGGTGCGTCTATCCGCGTGCCGCACAGCTTCAAGAAAAACGGCTGGAAAGGCTACCTGGAAGACCGTCGTCCAAACAGCCAGGGCAATCCTTACCAGATCGCCTCGCGCATTCTCAAGACGATCTCCGAAGTGCCGAAGCCTTGATCGGCTGCCGAGACATCCTCTCTCCACGAACGCCGCCTGGAAACAGGCGGCGTTTTTTTTGGTGCGTGCGGATAACGCTTTTTGACCCTCCCCTTTGTTTGCAAACCCGCCCCTTCGCGCTACGTCAGGCGTATCCCCCAACCTCCCATGCCTACCGAACAAGACATCCGCAACGCCCTCGGCAACGTCCGCTACCCCGGTTTCAGCCGTGACATCCTCTCGTTCGGCCTCGTCAAAGGCATTCACATTGAAGGCAAGGACGTCACCATCGACATCTCCATTGCCACCAAGGATCCCAACATCCCCCGCCTCATTCACGAGCAGGCCACGGATGTGCTGAACAAGGTGGCTGGCGTCGGCCAGGTGAAGCTGAATTTTGACATCAAAGACCCGCCCGGCGCAGGCGTGACCGCGTCGGAAAAACTGGGCAAATCCAGCATCCCCGGTGTGAAAAAAATCATCGCCGTGGCCTCTGGCAAAGGCGGCGTGGGCAAGAGCACCGTCGCGTCCAATCTCGCCATCGCCCTCAGCCAGAGCGGCCTGCGCACCGGCCTATGCGACTGCGATTTGTACGGCCCCAGCATCGCCCTCATGTTTGGCACCGATGAGCGCCCCTACCAGAACGAGGAGCAGCAGATCGTGCCGATTGAGAAATACGGCATCCAGCTGATCTCCATGGGCTTCCTGCTGGAGGACAGCTCGCCGGTCATCGTGCGCGGCCCCATCGCCACCCGCTACACGCAGCAGTTTCTGCGGCAGGTCGCGTGGGACAATCTGGACGTCCTTGTGCTCGACCTCCCCCCTGGCACCGGAGACATCCAGCTCACCATCGTGCAGACCGTCTCGCTCGATGGCGCGGTGATTGTCACCACGCCGCAGGAAGTGGCGCTCATCGATGCGCGCAAGGCGGTGGGCATGTTTCAGAAGGTGAATGTGCCGATCATGGGCATCATCGAAAACATGAGCTATTTCCTCTGCCCCAGCGACGGGCAGGTGTACCACATCTTCGGCAAAGGCGGCGGCGAGCACGAAGCCAAGCGCCTCGGCGTCCCGCTCCTCGGCCAGATTCCCATCGAAATGCACGTCCGCGAATGCGGCGACGAAGGCCACCCCGTCGCCCTCGAAGATCCCGCCAAATCCGCCACCTCCAAGGTCTTTCGCGAGATCGCAGCGAAGGTGAAGTGAGGCGATTCTCCGCCGGTTCATTGAGCACAGCATCCTCCGCAAAGGCCGCGCATTCATGGCGCGCATCGGCTTTCGATGTTCGGCCTCCATTTGCTGCTGCGGCGTCCATGCTTCCTCATCCTCCCAGCCGAGCTCTCGGCTCGGACTCTCGTGGCCTCAGCCGGTGCCATAAGGCATGCTCAAGGGCACCTCGCTCTGATGAAGCCGTGGGAAATGCAGGCTTGCACCACGGCGGGCCGAGCCTCATCGTCCGGCAATGCAGCGAGAAAACCTCCGGCGCTTCCTGTTTGTCTCCGCAGCCTGCCTGCTCTCCTTTCCCTGGCTCACGCCATGTGTGGGCATCTGGGGCGCCATGGCGGTGGATGGCACGCACAATGCGGTGACGCACCGGGACAGAGACAAGCTCAAGCTGCCCACCCCGCAGCTCGAAGCATGGTCGGAGAAGAAGCAGCCGAAGCTGACGGTGTCTGAAAATCAGACCGTCCCGGCCAGCATGCGCATTGAAGATGCGGAGCTGGCCTGGACTCAGGGCGGCCGCAATGCGCCACGTCCCGGCACCCTGGTGGGCAAGGGCGCTTCCGCTGCTGTGGATGGCCTGACCTACACCCTCGCGTGGGTGGACCCCGTCACCTGGGTGGTGGACGACCCGTGGCGGGTGAAGCCCTCCACACCGCGCCGGCAGCTGGTGCTCTGCCAGTCTCCCTACGTCGTGCTGCAGGCCCAGAGCCTCCGTTTCACACGCGAGGGGAAGACTGGACCGGTAAGGCTGGCCAAAGCCAAAAGGGCGCTCGTGACCGTCATCACGCCCGGTGGTTCTTACAGCATCTGGGCAACTGAGATCCACTATCGTAGCCCGTCGCAGGAGATGCTGTTGGTGGGGACGGGGCAAATTTTCACCCCCCAGATGAAAGTGATTGAGCCAGCCAAGGTGGACTCATCGGTGAAGCTGAATTTCGTGAAACACACGCTGGCGTTCGATGGCAAGCTGAAGGAGCCGTCTCGCTTGTTCTGGAAGCCTACTTCCAAGGGAAAAGCTGGATCTGATTCGCTGATCGACGGCCTGCTGCTTCCGACAAACGCCGGCGCCTATCCATATCCCGCACCCACTGCTGTACCGAAAGTGAAACCGGCACCAGCACCGAAAACTCGGTGAGGTGGGTGGGTCGCCGAGCCTGCGGCACTCTCCTATGCAGCCAGCCTGCCTGATTCTGCACCAGCGATGCCTTCAGGTGAGCCAGAGGGCACCCGCTGCCGTGAGAAGGGTGTGACCACCTCACGAGACCGGGACAAGCTTCAGGCACTTGCGCACCAAAAGATACCAGACCATGGTAAGAACGAGCAGGCAGAAGGCAAACCGGTAAAACACATCTCCAAAGCCCTCGATCATTGTCTTCATCTGAAAAAAGACGGCTGACTGGTCCTTGTCGCTGGTTGGAATCTCATGGAGCAGCTTGAGCATGTGCCTTGTGAACAGAAAGGCGCCGCCACAAGCAGTCAAACTGAGCCCTGTCAGGATCCACAAACACAAAGAAAGCTTGGGTGTTTCTTTCATGATGGCGAAGGTAGTGAGTCGTGCCGTGGGGTCAATGTCCTGCCGCATCCGTTCTCTCCGATTCTTTGGCTGCCTGAAGCCCGCTGAGCCTGCTCCCGCCGCTTGATTTTCCCAGGGGCCAGAGCTGAATAGTCGCTCTTCATTTTTCTCTCCGCCGCAAGCCCGCGCCATCACTCAGCGTTATTTCAGCCTTATGGACCCCTTTCTTGAATTTCACCGCCAGCAGACCCGCCGCCAGTTCTTTGGGCAGACAGGGTTGCGCATGGGTGGCGTGGCGCTGGCGAGCATGCTGGGAGAGCAGTTTGCCAGTGGTGCTTCTTCTTCATTCTCGCTGGTGCAGCCGGCGTTGACCGGGCTTCCGCATTTCGCTCCGAAGGCCAAACGCCTCATCTACCTGCACATGAATGGCGCGCCCTCGCAGCTGGACCTGTGGGACTACAAGCCGCAGCTGCAGAAGCACTACGACAAAGATCTGCCGGACAGCATCCGCAACGGCCAGCGCATCACCACCATGACGAGCGGGCAGGCGCGCTTTCCCGTCGCGCCCTCCATGTTCAAGTTCACCCCGCACGGGCAGTGCGGCCGCTATGTGAGCGAGCTGCTGCCTCATACAGCCAAGATTGTGGATGAGATCGCGGTGATCAAAAGCGTGAGCACCACGGCGATCAATCACGACCCTGCCTGCACCTTTGTCATGACGGGCAGCGAGGTGCCGGGCAAGCCGAGCATCGGCTCCTGGCTCAGCTACGGCCTCGGCAGCGAGAGCAATGACCTGCCCTCCTTCGTCGTCTTCACGCCCACCTTTCCCGCCGCCAGCCAGGCGCAGGCGCTTTTCACCCGCATGTGGAGCAGCGGCTTCCTGCCCACCAAGTACACCGGCGTGGCCCTGCGCGGCCAGGGCGATCCCGTGCTCTACGTGAAGAATCCGCCCGGCGTGGATCCCTCGGACCGCCGCACCATGCTGGATGCGCTGAACAAGCTCAACACCATCAACCACGACCGCATTGGCGATCCTGAGATTCAGACCCGCATCGCGCAATACGAGATGGCCTTCCGCATGCAGACCAGCGTGCCGGAACTCACAGACCTGAGCAAGGAAAGCAAGGCCACGCTGGAGATGTACGGCCCGGATGTGAACCGCAGCGGCAGCTTCACCCACAGCGCCATCATGGCCCGCCGCCTCATCGAGCGCGGCACGCGTGTGGTGCAGATCCTGCATCGCGGCTGGGACCAGCACAACAATCTGCCAAAGCTCCTGCGCGGTCAGGTGGAGGACAGCGAGCGAGCCTGCGCCGCCCTCATCATGGACCTGAAACAACGCGGCCTGCTGCAGGACACCCTCGTCGTCTGGGGCGGTGAATTCGGACGCACGGTCTATTCCCAGGGCACGCTGACGAAGGAAAACTACGGTCGTGATCATCACCCGCGCTGCTTCACCATGTGGATGGCTGGCGGCGGCATCAAAGGCGGCGTGGAATACGGCGAGACCGACGACTTCAGCTACAACGTGGTCAAAGACGCCGTGCACATCAACGACCTCAACGCCACCATCCTCCACCTCATGGGCATCGACCACCGCAAGTTCAGCTTCAAGTTCCAAGGCCTCGACCAACGCCTCACCGGCGTGGAGCATCACGAGCCCGTGAAGGCGGTGCTGGCGTGAGGCGGGGCAAACGTGGAACGCATGTCAGAACCCCCGGCCAACCCACCCAAGAAAGAGATACCCGGGGGTACATCATTGCAGCTGTGATCATCGTCGTGGTGCTGTCGCTGCTGATCGGTCTGGCCTGTCCGTTTCCCTTCTGGTTGCGTGAGATGAACTCGATGTGTCTTAAAGACTCGATGTTTCAGGGCCTGAGCCAGTGGATGATCGGCGTGGAAGAACAGAGCCAGCTGAAGGCGGTATTGTCTCGAGTGTGGAGCAAAAGGCGTGCATGAAATCGGGTAAGATCTCGGGTGCGCCAGTGTAAATCACGGTTTATTGCCATGGAAGGCAAATGCCGGACCTCTACTTTCAGTCATGAAGAAGCCTGTCAAAACTTGCGCTGCGGTGTATGATCGCGTGCAGATCATTTTGTCTGCGTCTCAGGGATATGCGGCTCGTTCGGTCAATACCTCTCAAGTGGTCGCAAACTGGCTTATCGGCAGGGAGATTGTTGAAGAGCAGCAGGAAGGTTCAAGGCGGGCGGAATATGGAAGGCAGGTTATCCCGGCTCTCGCAAGACAGTTGAAAAAAGACGGTGTTGCGGGGTATGGCGAACTGTCGCTGAACCTCTGCCGTCAGTTCTATCTCAGCTACCCGGATTTGCCCGGGGAAACGATTCTTTACGCAGTGCGTAAAGAATCGGGTCAAGGCTCCGGGCAAGCCATGAAAAGCCGATCATCGCCAAGCGTATTGGTGAGGCTTGAGGACTCTGTCGCTTCGCTGGTGCCCCGCATCATTGAAACGGCGCGTTCCGCTGCATGGAGGCCAGGACTGCTTCATCCGGGACTTTCGTGGACGCATTACCGCGCTCTCATGCGCGTCGGCAGATCAGAAGCTCGTGCCTTCTACGAAATCGAGGCTGCGAAGAACCATTGGAAGGCCCGCGAATTGGAGCGTCAGATCGCCAGTTTGCTTTTCGAGCGTCTCGCAAAGAGCCGGGACAAGAAGGGGCTTCTCGCTCTTGCGATCAAAGGGCAGGAAATTCAGCAGCCAGCCGATGTGTTTAAAGATCCCGTGGTGATCGAGTTTCTCGGTTTGCCGGAAAGCAATCGCCTGGTGGAATCAGACTTGGAGAATGCACTGCTTTCCAACCTGCAGACCTTTCTGCTGGAGCTGGGGAAAGGGTTCGCCTTCGTGGCGCGACAGCAGAGGCTCACCTTGGAGGGAGATCACTTCTATGTCGATCTCGTTTTCTACCACACCGTCTTGAAATGCTATGTATTGCTTGATCTGAAGGTGCGGAAGCTCACCCATGAAGATCTGGGGCAGATGCAGCTCTATGTGAACTACTACGACCAGGAGCGCCTCACCCCAGGGGACAATCCCACGCTTGGCCTCATCCTTTGCACGGATAAAAACGATACGGCTGTGAAATACACTCTGGGCACCGGCCAGCAGAGCATTTATGCCAGCCGCTACCAGCTGCATCTGCCCTCGGAGGCCGATCTCACTGCCGAACTCAAGCGAGAGATGGCGTTTCTCAATCCTGAGCAGCCGCCATCAAGACCCAAGGCTCGGAAGCGATCCAACACTCTCTTGGCCAAGGAGACCAAAAATAGTGGCAAAGTCTCCCCATCATTATGAAGCCCCACACCACCCTGCTCATCCTTTTGGTCGGCTTTGTGTTCCATCTGACGGCATTGCATGCCGAAGAAGTGCCGACGATGACCATGAGCTTTCTAGGCAAATACCAAGCGGTGACGATGACGGCGGTTTCGCTGGATTCGGCGTCGTGGTTCGTCCCCAATGAGGATGGCAAATACGAGGCGGGGTTTGATCATGCGGACGAGCTCATCGCGCATTACCGCACCAAGCCGGCGGAGCGGATCTCGGACGGCATCTTTGTGGTGAGCTACACGCACTCCATCCCGTTCACAGAGGAGGAAAAGAAGCGCATGTCTCCGCACCTTCTCAAGCTCAGCCAGCACAAGCCCTGGCGCGATGCAGAAAACAAGCTGGTGGATGAACTGGTGGCCGCTGCCAACAAGGAGGGCATCCCCGTCTGGATCAACACGAGCCTCAATATGGCCGGCACCTACCAGAACAAGCTCCTCACCGATCCCAAGCTGACGCTGCGGAAGTGAGCAGACGAAGCGGGGAAGGATGGGTGATTTCGCCCATTTCGCCAACTTCGCTAACTTCGCTAACTTCGCTAACTTCGCTAACTTCGCCAACTTCGCCAACTTCGCCCATTTCGCCCATTTCGCCGGGTGTGTTTCTAACGCGGTGGCGGCTCAGGCGGGGGAGTTCGCCAATTTCGCCAATTTCGCCAATTTCGCGGGGTGTGTGTCTCTCTCGTGATGGTGTTGGATGGAAAGAAACTTCCTCAAAAGTCTCATATACTCGGGGGTATAGCCGCCCTGCTCAGGCTCTGCTCTCTGTCTAGGGGGAAGCCACCATGGGATATCTTTCCACTTCCTTCTCTTAAAATGCACCATAGGTCGTTTCGTGGTCATGATTATCTGCCGGAGGACACCTTCATGGCTTACATGCCAGGAACAGGAAGTTTGTTGATGGCCTTCCTCTGCTTCGGGCATTCGGTATATTGTGGTATGGAGTGGTTTTATTCCATCTTCGTCCTGTCGCACGGTGCGAGAGACACACCCGGCGAAATGGGCGAAATTGGCGAACTCACCCTGCCAGCCTCTCCGCACGCGGGACACACACCACGCGAAATGAGCGAAATGAGCGAAATCACGCTGTCTGCTCTTCCTCCACCGCCGCTCCGCGGGTCCCCCCCCGAAGTATTTGAGTTTTTTGAGGAAGTTTCTCTTTCCGCCGCTGCCGGGCTTTGACAACCCCTGGCGTTGAATTTGCCGAAGTTGCTGAAGTTTGTCCCGCCAGCCGGATGGTGGAAAGCCGGGGGCGCGGGCCCGCCCTGTCCGCGCCTTCTCCACCTTACCGCACAATCTCCACCATCAGCGAGCGGTGGTCTGACCCCATCTCAGGTCCTAACGTGCGTTTCTGGATGGTGAGGCCGCCTTTGACGAGGACGTGGTCGATGGGGATCATCATGGGCAGTCGGCAGCCCCAGGTGGGGGGCCAGACGGGGTCCACGGAGCGGAAGTCGAGGCCGCTTTTTTCGCGCAGCAGGCGCATGCCTTCGCACCAGGGGGTGGCATTGAAATCTCCGGCCACGATGACTTCGCCCTGAAGGTCTGTCACCAGGGCTGCCACATCGGTAAGCTGCTGGCGCCACTCCTGGGCTCTCTGCTGGCTCATGGGCGGGATGGGGTGCGTGGCGACGAAGGTGAGCGGATGCCCGAGGTGATCGAGATTCAGGATGAAGGTGGGCAGCTTCCATGCGGAGAAGCGGCGCACGCCAAGACTCTTGAGCGGCAGGCGTGTGTAGCAGGCGATGCCGAAGCTGCCGTCCGAAAGCTCCTCCGCGCGATGCGGGTACTTCACGCGCAGCGGCTCCAGATTCGGGTGCCATGACTCATCCACCTCCAGCAGGCAGACGATGTCCGCATCCGCCTTGAGCACCTGATCGATGACGGCCACGTGATTGGGGTTTTCCATCAGGACGTTGTAGCTCATCACACGCAGCGGCTTTTCGCCGCGGTCGCCCGGCGCGGCGGCGGTCTGATGAAAGGCATGGATGATCTGCACATTCCACAGCGTGGAGAGCAGGGCCAGCACCGCCAGCCAGGTGCGGCGGCGCAGCAGCGCGATGACGAGCACCACCGCGCAGATGACGGCATACTGCAGCCTGAAGTGAGACATGAGGTCAAACATCCAGCCGAAGCGGCCGAATTCGCCGAGCCAGGTGCACACGAGCGCCAGCACCGCGATGCACTCGCACAGCCCGGCAAGTGTGACGGATTTTTTCTTCAAAGGTGAGGGGCTCTCGGCAGGCGGCGCGTCGTCGGTCATCGGCAGGGAAGGGCAGATCATGGCGCGGGCCGGGCGGCTTGCACCTTCTTCTTGCGCATACGTGCATGCCGTTCATGGGTGGAGCCATGGGTAAACTTCAAGACCAGATCGCAGTCGTCACCGGAGCCGGACGCGGCATCGGCAAAGCCATCGCAGAAACCTTCGCCGCCGAGGGGGCGAAAGTGGCCGTCGTCAGCCGCACACAGGCCAATGCGCAGAGCGCCGCAGACGCCATCAACGCCAGATTCCCTGACGCCGCCAAGGCCTACGCGCTGGACGTGGCCGACGGCGCCGCCTGCGCCGAAGTGGGCAAGCAGATCCTCGCCGACTTTGACCACGTGGACATCCTGGTGAACAACGCCGGTGTGACCAAGGACGGCCTCCTCCTGCGCATGAGCGAAGAAGACTGGGACATAGTTCTGGACACCAACCTCAAAGGTGCCTTCAACATGGTGAAGGCCTTTCAGCGCAGCATCCTGAAGCAAAAGGGCGCACGCATCATCAATATCAGCTCCGTCATCGGCCTCATCGGCAATGCAGGGCAGGCGAATTACGCCGCAAGCAAGGCGGGCCTCATCGGCTTCACCAAATCGCTCGCCCGTGAGTTTGCAGGCCGTGGTGTCACCGCGAACGTGATCTGCCCCGGCTTCATCGCCACGGACATGACCCATGTGCTCAATGACACGCTGAAGGCGGAGATTTTGAAGAAGATCCCGCTGAATTCCCTCGGTGGCGCGGAAGACATCGCAGAAGCCGCGCTGTATCTGGCCAGCCCCGCCGCGAAGTATGTGACCGGTCAGGTGCTGGCGGTGGATGGCGGGATGGTGATGTAACTAGATCCTAGATGCTAGTTTCTGGATGCTGGATGCTGAATCTAGCATCTAGCCCTCCCCAAACATCATCGCCACGATGCTCACGCCGTTGAAGATGGCGTGCAGGATCATCGGGGCCAGCAGGCAGCCGGTGAGTTCATAGGCGCAGCAGAGGAGCACGGCGAGCGTCCACAGCGGGAGCAGGCTGCCGACGTGCATGTGGATGATGGCAAACATGAGCGAGGAGGCCAGCGCTGCAAAGGGGGCGTCTGTGTAGCGCTTCAGCACGCCATACACAAAGCCGCGAAACAGCGTCTCCTCCGCCAGCGGGGCGATGACCACGGCGAGGAGCACGACGAGGAGCTTGATGCCGTAGCCGCTCGACTGCTGAAAGGCTTTCACGGTTTCCTGAGGCTCCAGATGGGGCCAGAAGCTCTGCAGCCACGAGTTGGAAAAGTAGGCCACCAGATTCACGCAGGCCAGGATGACCACTGTAAACACAACCACGGTCACGGCCAGCGCGCGCCAGTGCACATTCTGCAGGCCAAACAGCTCCCCTGGATTCATGCCCCGAAATTGAAACAGGTACATCAGCACGCCCGCGCATACGATGAGGTGAAAGAGCATTCCTGCCACGAGGGTGGCGTCATTCACCTTGCCCTCGGCACCTGCCGCGCCTGCGGCACCGGTCTCCGCCGGCTGCATGAGCACGAGGATGTAAAACAGGCCCAGCCCCGCCAGCGCCAGCAGGTCCGGCGCACCGTAGGGACTGGCGAGCACGGCGCCTTCGCGGTTCCAGGAGACCTCCGGGCGCAGCTGCCGCATCACACGATAGGCCACCAGCGACAGTGCGGTGACGAGGCTGGCAAACACCGCCAGGTCATGCAGCACGCCGAATGAGGATGTGTCCGCCATGATCAGTGAGCAAAGCTGGGTGGCAGGTAGTAGGGCACGCCGGGCAGGAGCTTGGGCATCAGGGCGCTGCTCACATCCAGCTCTACTTTGGCCGGTGCGGCGCCCGCCTTGGCGGAGGCCATGCCGAGGGCGTCAAACAGGCTCACTTCATTGCGATACTTCACCACGCCCGCATCGGCCGACTTGCCAAGCGTGCGCGCGAGGACGTAGGCGTCTTCCACGTAGCCGATCTGGTCCACGAGCTTTGCGTTGAGGGCTTCACGTCCGGTAACGACGCGGCCGTCCGCCACGTTTTTGAGCTGTTCTTTCGGCACGCCGCGTGACTCAGACACGATGCCGAGGAAGCGGTCGTACATCTGTGTCACCAAATTCTGCACGTAGGCCTTTTCATCGTCGCGCATGGGGCGTGCGCCACTGAGGGAGTCTTTGAAGGCACCGCTGGTGAAGGCGGTCATGGACAGGCCCACTTTGCCAAAAAGTTCGCTGTAGTTCATCGTCTCGATGATCACACCGATGCTCGCCGTCAGCGTCGTCTCGCTCGCCACGATCTTCGTCGCGCCGCAGGCCACGTAGTAGCCGCCGGAGGCCGCCATGGCGTCCATGTAAACGACCACGGGTTTGGTCTTCGCGGCTTTTTTCACCGCATTGTAGATGATGTCTGAGGCTGTGACCTCACCGCCGGGGGAGTTCACCCGCAGCACGATGGCCTTCACGTTCTTGTCGTTCACGGCCTGCTCCAGCGCCTGCTTGATCCCGTCCACGCTCGGCATGGCCTCGGCAAAGATGCCGCCCACGGACACGGAGGAGATCACGCCTTCGAGGTCAATGTGGACGATCTTGTCGTGCGAAGATTTGGCGGCGTTTTCCACCACCACCTCATGCAGGTGGCGCTTGGGGCGCGCGGTGGAGAAGGAGGCCTCCGTGCCCACGTCAAAGTCCAGCTTGGTCACAAACAGCCCCACGTTCAGCAGGATGCTCCCGATCAGCAGGAAGAGCAGCAGGACGGTCAGACAGCCATAGGTTTTGTTGGTCATAGTGGCCGGATGCTACGCGGCACGTACTGCCTTGCCAAGCGCTCACGGCACAAATTACCAGCTTTTTACGAGTGCCGAAAAAGGCGGAAAGGCATGCGGCCGGAGACGGCGCCCGCTGCGTTATTTGAACAGGCCTTTGAGCCCCTTGAAGGTGTCGATCAGCCCCTTGGCCTTCTCCTCGATGCCATCGCCCAAAATGTTGTCCAGCTTGATCATGGCATCGGGCTTCACTTCAGGATGGGACAGCGATCCGGTGACGGTAAGGTCAAAGGTAAGGCGGCCGCGGCTGTCAGACAGGCCTTCCACGATCAACTGGGAGATGGTGCGGTTGATGCCGTGGCTGGCGATGCCCTGGATGAGGCTCTGCTTGAGCGCCTCCCCGCAGGACATGCGCGTCAGCAGGCCCTGTTGGTCTTTGGCAAAGTCCATCCACGAATTGTGCTTGATGGTGTACTCGTAGTCCGGCAGCACAAAGGCGGTGTCCTCCAGAAAGCGCATGGACTGCTCGCGGTAGAGGATGTGGGCGTTCACCTCCTGCGCCAGCGTGCCGCCGATGCGGACGCCGCTGATGTCGAGGCCTTTCTTCTTGAGCTTGTCCAGGTGCGGACCCGCGGCATCGCCGATGGTCATGTTTCCGCCGATGGTGGAGCCCTGGCCGATGATGAGTTTCAGATCGGCCGCAGGCGACCACAGGCGTGTGGCGGGATCGACGGGATTGACCACGCCATCTCCGTGCAGCTTCATGTCCGCAAAGCGCACCTGCCGGGGCTGGCCGCCGATCTGCGCCACGCCATCCACCACCACCTTCGCGGCCAGGCGCACGTTCAGGTGATTGTGCGCCGCAAGGTTTTCGGGATCGATGTCCATGTCCGTCAGCGCAAAGCTGAAGTCGCTGATGTCGGCATTGAACTGGGAGTCCACGCCTTGGTTCGAAATATGGAAGTGGCCCTGCTCGATGCTGATTTCCTGCAGGGAGAGGCGCGTGGCCGTGGGCTGTGGTGCGGCCGGCTCGGTGACGGGCGGTGTGACCAGGGCAGGGGGCGGCTCTGTCGGTGCAGGCACGGCGGCCACCGGAGGTGCGGACTGCAGCGGGATGGCGCGCGGCACCTCGTCCATCTGCTGCTGCATCAGCGCCAGTTTTTCAGGTGGCGGCTGGAAGAGCTTTTGCAAAGAGCTGCCCTCCTGCGGGCTGATGGTTTCATTCACATCCACGCCGATGAGGCGCAGCACGCGCGGCATGAACTGCCGCTCCATCAGGCCCTGCGGCACCAGCTCCAGGTAGGCCATCTCCACCTGCACCGGAGCATGCTTCATGGGAGGCCTGGCCTCGACGGGCGTGCCGGCATACTGGTCTCGCGGAGCGATCTTGATACCTGAAAGCCGCAGGCTGGGCGGCCAGGAGAAGATGGAAAGCGTCACCTCATCCAGCTGCACGCGGGCATTGATGTTCTTTTCCGTCTCCAGCGTGAGCCGCTCCTTGCTGACGTATTGGCGCAGCCACCAGACGCCGCCCAGCGGAGCCGCCACGGCGAGCAGCACGCCCAGGGCGAAGAGGATAAGGATGATGCGGGTGATCTTCTTCATGGGGTGAGCATAGGGGGAACCGTCAACAAATCAAACACAGCAGAGCAAAGCTGAGAGGTTTGAGTGCGGGCCGTTCGGGGAAAGCATTCACCCCAGAGCGACACATGGAAATGTATTAGAGGGGATGGTTCGAATCAGAACCTCCGTGCACCTCGGATCGGACTCTGTGGTTAAAATCAAAACAGTGGAAGTCTCTGGTGTAGAAATCTGATTCATTCAGTGCCCTTGGGACGCCATGCACCGGTTTGGAAATTTGAGATTTGAAATTTGCATTGGCGAATCCCGGCTATTGTCGTCACCCCCTGTTTCACCCCGCTTTGAGCGGGCAGGCAGGACCGCCCGCACCCCTCTCTTTCCATCCACCCATGTCCATCCGCGTCCGCTTTGCTCCTTCCCCCACTGGTGACCTCCACGTCGGAGGCGCCCGCACGGCCCTTTTCAACTGGCTCATGGCCCGCAAGGAAGGCGGCACCTTCATCCTCCGTGTGGAAGACACCGACGGCGCACGCAACACCGCCGAAGCTGCGGCCGGCATCATCAAAGGCCTGCGCTGGCTGGGCCTGGACTGGGATGAAGGCCCCGAAGCCGGTGGCGACTGCGGCCCCTATTTCCAAAGCCAGCGCAAGGACATCTACGACGCCTATTTCAAAAAGCTGGAAGACGCCGGCCGCGTCTACGCCGAGCCCGATGGCGCGCAGCGTTTCAAATTCAGCCGCACTGCCATTACCGTGCATGATCTGGTATGCGGAGACGTGACCTTTGCCCCCACCGAGGAGCCGGACATGACGATCCGTCGCCCGGACGGCAGCTACATCTTCCACTTTGTGAACGTGGTGGACGACATCGAGATGCGCATGACGCACGTGCTGCGCGGGGAGGACCACCTCTCCAACACGTGGAAGCACATCGACCTCTTCAACGCCTTCGGAGCCACGCCGCCCACCTACGCCCACATCCCGCTGATCCTGAATCCGGACGGCACCAAGATGAGCAAGCGCGATGCCGGCAGCGCCATCGAGCACAGCTACATGAACGCGGGCTTCCTGCCCGACGCCGTGTTCAACTACCTCTGCATGCTCGGCTGGACGCCCAAGGCCGAGAGCGAAAAGCTCAGCCGCGAGCAGCTCACCGCGCTGTTTGACGCCAGCGCCATCCACAGCAGCAACGCCAAGTTTGACCTCAAAAAAGCGCAGTGGTTCAACGCCCAGTACCTCCGCGAGCTGAGCCCCGAAGCCCTTCTGTCAAGCGCCCGCCGCTTCCTCACCGACGCAGGCCTCTCCTGGTCCGATGACGCCATGGCCGCCGCCGCCGTCCATAGCGTCCGCGAAAAAGTCAGCCTCCTCACCGAGTTCCCTGAGTGGGTGCATTACTTCTTCCGCGAAGACTACCCCTTCGAAGCCGATGTGGTGACCAAGCTCAAAGCCAAGCCCGAAAACCCCGGTCTCCTCAAAGCCGCAAGCGAGCAGCTCGCCCTAGCCGCCGAATGGACCGAGCAGAGCGTGCATGATGCCGTCGAAGCCGCCGCAAAAGCCCTCAGCGTGAAACCTGGTGCCATGATGCCGCTATTGCGCTTTGCGCTCAGCGGTCAGTCACGCGGTCCGGGTGTGACGGCCATTGCGCATCTGATTGGCAAGGAAAAGACGCTGGCGCGGATTTCGCGGGCGCTGGGTGAGGTGCTGGAGGCTTAAGGAAATACAGGTTTACACCGCAGAGATCGGAACGCCGCAGAATTTTCCAGAAGGATTCAGGAGAAATCTCTGCGGCGTTCCAGCCTCTGCGGTGTAGAAATTTATTCATGAGTGCCCTCCGTTGCATCAGCCGACGGGCTCTGGAGTGGTGATGAGTGAAGTGCTGGAGGCTTAGAGCATTTTAAATAATTATATAGCCATTGTGGCGATGACATGCTATGAAGGCACATGGCCACACTCTCCCTTGATTTGCGTGAACGCATCCTGAGTTCTTATGACAAAGGCGAAGGCAGCCGCGATGAGATTGCGCACCGCTTTCAGGTCTCCCTTGGCATGGTCAAAAAGCTCCTGCAGCAGCGGCGCCACACCGGATGCATCAAGCCACGGCATCACCTTGCCGGGCGCAAAAAGCTCATTGTAGCCGCACACCGCATGGCCATTCGGCAGCATCTCAAGGGCAAGCCCGACATGACACTGGCCGAACTGCGTGATGCATTGGGGCTGGAGTGCACCCTGCCCGCGATCCACTACGTGCTCGTGGACATGGGGCTGACATATAAAAAAAGACGCTCCGCGCTGCCGAGCAAGAACGCGAAGACGTCCGCAAAGCGCGCCGCCTCTGGAAGCGCAAGCAAGGCGGGCTAGAGCCTTGGCGGCTGGTCTTTCTCGACGAGAGCGGTGCCAAGACCAACATGACCCGCCTGCGTGGCAGAGCTCCGCGCGGTCATCGGCTGCATGCAGCAGCGCCGTGTGGCCGGTGGCAGAGCACCACCATGATCTCCTCCATCCGTCTCGATGGCACCACGGCTTGCATGCACCTCTCTGGAGCGGTCGACACCGCCGCCTTCGTGGCTTACATCGGCCAGGTGCTCTGCCCAACGTTGCGGCAGGGCGACATCGTTGTGATGGACAACCTCGCGGTGCACAAAAGTCCCGTAGTTTTGGAGCTGGTGAGGGCGGTTGGCGCTGAAGTGCGGTTCCTGCCGGCCTACTCACCGGATCTCAACCCGATTGAGAAGATGTGGAGCAAGATCAAGGGGCTGTTGCGCAGCGCGGAGGCACGCACGCCCGCGCAGCTTGATGAAGCCATCACCATGGCGTTCTCAAAAATCACGGCCAAAAACGCCATGGGTTGGTTTGCCTCTTGTGGCTATAGTATTTTTTAATATGCTCTAGGGAAACTTTGATTTGCACCGCAGAGATTGGAACGCCGCAGAGTTTTTCCAGAAGTAAATTCAGGAACAATCTCTGCGGCGTTCCTAACTCTGCGGTGTAAAATCCTTCCTCAGTGCCAATCTCCATCCATCCAGATCTCGGCGGTGATCTTACCAAGTCAGCCATTGGAGCTGCCATTTCCATTCATCGTATCCTTGGGCCGGGCCTGGACGAGGCTGACTACGAGAGAGCACTTCATTTGGAATTAATGGCTCTTGGTGTGGAGCATGAGTGTCAGGTGCCGCTACCGATTTGTTATAAGGGAGAGACACTCGATTGCGGCTACCGCATGGACTTGGTCATCTCTGGAAAATTGCTGCTGGAACTCAAAGCGGTGGAAAAACTCCACCCGTTGCACGAGGCGCAACTGCTGACTTATCTGCGCCTCTCCGCGCTTTCGCTGGGGTTGCTCATGAATTTCAACACTCTGATCATGCGTAATGGGATCGTCCGGCGGGCGCGTTCTGTTCAGCCAGCGTCGCGACACTACATTGAAACGCCTCCTTCAATGGAGTTTGATGAACTGTCCCGCGAGGTGCTTGCCGCAGCTCTGGAAGTGCAGCATGAGCTGGGGCATGGACTGCTCCGCAGTGCTTATGAAGCCTGTTTGGTTCGAGAGCTGAGTCTGCGGGGCATTCAGACGCAGGTGAAGCTGCCTGCTAATCTTATCTATCGTGATCAACTCATCGTTAGCCGCAAAGAGGTGCCCATGATTGTCGAAAACCGCCTCATGGTGTCCTGCCATTGTGTGAAGGAGCTTAACCCTCTTCAACTCGCCAGAGATCGCTCCTTGCTGAAAGCGGCTGGCGTGGAAACAGGTCTCTGCCTCAACTTCCACGCTGCATCGCTCGGCACCGAAACGCGGAGAATCCAGTCGCAGAGAAGATGAGGCAGACATTAAACCTTACACCGCAGAGATCGGAACGCCGCAGAGTTTTCCAGAAAGGACTGAAACAAGATCAGAACCAATCTCTGCGGCGTTCCAGCCTCTGCGGTGTAAAAAAATCAGGTTTGTTGCTCCCTTCACCCTACACACTCCCCCACCCACCGCGCATAAGCCGCGCTCACCTCTTCCGGCCTGAGCGCCACGATCTCTGGGACCTCGTAGGGATGCAGTTCCTTGAGCCGGTGCTCAAACCTTGGCCATGCCTCGCGGGTGGTCTTAAAGACGGCCAGGATCTCCGCTGAGGTCTCCACTTTCCCCTCCCAGCGGTAGATGGATTCCACGGCGGGGATGAGATTCACGCAGGCGGCGAGTTGCAGTTCCACCAGCGCCGTGCCAGTCTCGCGGGCTTTCCCGAGGTCCGGGAAGGTGCAAAGGACGATGAGGATGTCGTTCTCGTTCATGATGATGTTCGCCAGCCTATGAGATCCGCCTTCATTGACAAGCTTATCAAACGCATGGACCGCCTCGAGCCCGGGGAGGTCCAGGGCATCGTGCTGGAGCTGGCGCGGGAAAAGAAGTTTCAGGAAAAGGTCTTCGAGGCGCTGCAGGAGGGCGTCATCCTGCTGGATGCAGAAGCGAAGGTCACGTACGTGAACCGCGCCGCCTGCACCTTCTTTGGTCTGGAGCGCGATCAGGTGCTGGGTGGCCGGCTGGCCCAGGGCGTGCGCGGGCTGGACTGGAATGAACTGCTCATCCCGGGCACCATCGTCAGTCGCGATCTTGAGGTGTTCTACCCGGAAAACCGCTATCTCAATTTCTACATCACCAGCATCGACGACGAGGCTCCTCAGGGGTTCGTCATGCTCATCCGCGATGTCACAGAAACGCGCAAACGCACCGAGGAGCAGCTGGAGAGCGAGCGCCTGAATGCCTTCACCCTCCTCGCCGCTGGTGTGGCGCACGAGCTGGGAAATCCGCTCAACTCCCTGACCATCCACCTCCAGCTCCTGGAGCGCCGCCTCAAAAAAATGGGGGCCAAGGGGGCCAGCCTGCAGGAGCACCTGGACGTGGCCACGGGGGAGATCAAGCGCCTCGATTTCATCATCGGCCAGTTCCTCGCCGCCATCCGTCCCACCAAGCCGCAGCTCCAGCGCGTGCAGCTGCGCGAGCTGCTGGACGAGTGCGTGCGCTTTCTCCAGCCTGAGATCGAGGCCTCCAGGGTGAAGCTGAAGCTCGACATCCGCGCCGATCTGCCTCCCGTCCTGCTGGATGCCGGCCAGATGAAGCAGGCCGTGTACAACCTCATCCGCAATGCCTGCCAGGCCATGCCCAAGGGCGGCACCCTCACCATCAACGGCACCTTCACCGACTTCGAGGTGCGCCTGAGTTTTGAGGACACGGGGAAGGGGATCAATGCCGAGCAAATGGGCAAGCTTTTCCAGCCCTTTTCCACCACCCGCAGCACCGGCACCGGCCTCGGCCTCCTCATCGTCCGCCGCATCATCCGCGAGCACGGCGGGGAGATCGACATCGAAAGCCGGGAGGGCCTAGGCACCCGCGTGAGCCTCTGGCTGCCGCTGGTGGAGAAAAATGTGCGCATGCTGGAGGCAGGGGAGAAGGAGTAGGGAGAGGCAAAGGGGCGAGGCTCGCGGCTTGCCCTCCCTGCCTGGCCCGGTCTTTTTTGACCTCCTGGCCCCATCCCCTGCGCAAAAACCCCGCTACTCAGCATGACAAAGGTTGACCATAGGCCTTTAACCTGCCAGCCTCTACCCCCCATGTCTGACCAACCTACCTCCAAACCCGCCCGTAAAGCCAATCCCGCCCTCAGCAAGCCCGTCCAGCCGGATGAAGTCCTTGCCAAGGTCGTGGGTTCGGAACCCCTCTCCCGCGGAGAGCTGACCAAGAAGCTTTGGGACTACATCAAGGCAAACGGTCTCCAGGACCAGGCCAAGAAGACCAACATCAACGCCGACGAGGCGCTGAAGGCTGTCTTCGGTGGCAAGAGCCAGGTGACCATGTTTGAAATGACCAAGCTGGTGAACCAGCACGTCAAGTAAACCTACCTTCCTGTTCGCTGCATTCCCTTGATTTTCAGGGGGAAATGCGGTGAGGCAACCCTTCGAAAACCCGCAGATGGTACGCCGTCTGCGGGTTTTCTGCTTTGGTGGGCATCGCTTTGGCTACCGCCAGAAGCGCCGGAACTTGAAGCTTGTAACTTGAAACTTTAAACCGGGAACGGCGGCGCGAGATCGAGGACAGCCGAGCGAAGCGAGACTGACGACTGAAAGGAGCCCGAAGGGTGAACGAAGTGAGTCAACTGAGAGTAGGAGGACGAGCGACTCACGTCGCTGAATTCCCCCTTGCATCCCCCCCTCTTCCGCGTCATTTCAGGTGAACCTGCCTCACACCATACCTTGGCATCCTCCGACTCTTCCTCCTCCCGTACTCTCGTCGCCATTCCTGCCCGCTGGGGTTCCACCCGCTTCCCAGGCAAGCCGCTTCACCTCATCGCAGGAAAACCGCTCGTCCAGCACGTCTGGGAGCGCTGCCAGGAGTGCCGGGAGATTGATGATGTGATCATCGCCACGGACGACGCGCGCATCGCCGAGGCCGCCGCAGCTTTCGGGGCCAAATTTGTCCTCACCAACCCCGATCACCCCAGCGGCACGGACCGCATCGCCGAGGCGGCCAATTCCTTCCCGGACCACCGCGTCATCATCAATGTGCAGGGAGACGAGCCGCTCATTTCCCCCGCATTGATCGATGAACTCGCCCGCACCCTGCGGGACGACCTCAGCGTGCGCATGATCACTGCCGCCGCCCCCATTCAGGATGCCGCTCAGATCAGCGATCCAAACGTGGTGAAGGTCATCTTCGACACCCAAGGAGACGCGCTTTATTTTTCCCGCTCGCCGCTTCCCTACCTGCGCAATCCCGAGGCCTGGCCGCGCAGCTACCGCCACCTGGGCATCTACGGCTTTCAGCGCAGCTTCCTTTTCCAGTTTGTGGCCTGGGCACCCTCCCGGCTGGAGCAGACGGAGTCTCTGGAGCAGCTGCGCGCCGTGGAAAACGGCACCCGCATCCGGGTGGTGCTGACAGACGAACTCTCTCCCGGTGTGGACACTCCGGAGCAGGCGGATGCCATTGAAAAGCATCTTCAAAAACAATCTTCTTGAACTGCACCCCGACAACCTCCAACCGAGAAGGATCATGAAATACATTTTTGTCACCGGCGGCGTCGTCAGTTCACTTGGCAAAGGGCTTGCCGCATCCTCCCTGGGCACTCTGCTCGAGCTGCGCGGTCTCAAGGTCATCATGCAGAAGTTTGACCCGTACCTCAATATCGACCCCGGTACGATGAACCCGTACGAACACGGGGAGGTCTATGTGCTGGACGATGGCGCGGAGACGGACCTGGACCTGGGCCACTACGAGCGCTTCACCCACACCAATCTCTCCCGCCTCAACAACATCACCTCCGGCCAGGTGTACCAGAGCGTGCTGGACAAGGAGCGTGCCGGCAAATACCAGGGCCGCACCGTCCAGGTGATCCCGCACGTGACCAATGAGATCAAGGCGCGCATGCACGAGGTCGAGTCCAAGATGGGCGGCGACGTCATCATCACCGAGATTGGTGGCACGGTTGGAGACATCGAAGGCCTGCCTTTCCTGGAGGCCATTCGTCAGTTTGGCCATGAAGTGGGCCCGGGGAATGTGCTCTACATCCACGCCACGCTCGTGCCCTACATCAAGGCCGCGCAGGAGTTGAAGACGAAGCCCACGCAGCAGAGCATCGCCAAGCTGCGGGAAATCGGTATCGCCCCCAACATCATCCTCTGCCGCACCGAACACCCGCTGGACTCGGACGTGCGGGAAAAGATCTCGCTCTTTGGCAACGTGCCCATCGAGTCCGTCGTGGAAGTGCGGGACGTGAAGCACACCATCTACGAGGTGCCTTTGAAGCTGCACGAGGAGCGGCTGGACGACAACGTCTGCCGCCAGCTCAACCTCACCACCCCGCAGCCGGACCTCGCCCGCTGGCGCAACTTTGTGCAGCGCGTCATTCACCCCACGCACCACGTTCGCATCGGTGTGGTGGGCAAATACATCGAGCTGCAGGACGCCTACAAGAGCATCTATGAATCCCTCACGCATGCGGGTGCCGCCAACGATTGCAAGGTGGACATCATTCGCGTGGATGCCGAGAGCATCGAAAAAGCCGGCCCGGATCTCTACCTCGCAGGCCTGCAGGGCATCCTCATTCCCGGCGGCTTTGGCGACCGTGGTACGGAAGGCAAGATCACCGCAGCACGTTATGCGCGTGAAAAGGGCATTCCCTACTTCGGCATCTGCCTCGGCATGCAGATCGCCGTCATCGAATTTGCCCGCAATGTCTGCGATCTGAAGGGAGCCACCAGCACTGAGTTTGACAAGACCACGGAGCACCCGGTCATCAGCCTCATGGAAGAGCAGAAAAAGGTGAAGCAGCTCGGCGGCACGATGCGCCTGGGCTCATGGGTCACGGATCTCGTTCCCGGCAGCAAGGCCTACGATCTCTACCGCAGCGCCACCATCACCGAGCGTCACCGCCACCGCTTTGAGTTCAATTCCGACTACAAGGAACTCATGGAAGGGAAGGGCATGCTCATCTCCGGCACCTCGCCGAAGGGAGATCTTGCCGAGATCATCGAACTCCCCGCGCATCCCTTCTTCGTGGGCTGCCAGTTCCATCCCGAGTTCCTCAGCAAGCCGAACAACCCTCACCCGCTCTTCCACGGCTTTGTCAAAGCCGCGATGGCGCACCATGGCGTGACAGAGCCGGTTTGCTAGAGCCGATCAAGACAGACAATCCAAGCCGCAACAAGCCAGCGTCGATGCGGGACGTTGGGTGCACACGCACGCGTTGGGGGATCAAGGTGATCCCCTTCCTCCCATGCCACCGCACAGCGAGGCTCCGGCAGGAGGGGTGCCATCCTGGTCCCTCAACACTCCTAAGGCGAGAAAGGCTGCCACTGATTCCACGGTGATGTGCGCGGCAGGCTGGCTGCGGCGCGTTCGGCGGCAGCGATGTCCTGGGAAGAAAGGAGCATCTTTGTTTCGCGCACCTTTTCGGCCGCACCTTCCACATCTTCGGATTCGGCACGGATGAACCATGCCAGCGCACGCACGGGATCCGCCGCGAGTTTTGGGTGGTCTTCCATCAACAGATTGCCCAGATGCATCTGCGCGGGGCCATGGCCCTGGGCGGCGGCTTTGGCGTACCAGCCGGCAGCCTGCACCGGGTCTTTCCAAATGCACTCACCCTCGGCGTAGCAGCTGCCCAGGTAGTCCTGCGCATGGGGAAAGCCCTGCACGGCGGCCTGCTGATAGTAGTGGATGGCCAGCCCGCCCTCAAACGGAACACCGCGGGCCCTGTGGTAGCAGCGGCCCAGCGCTGCCAGGGCGGGGGCGTAGCCCAGCTTGGCGGCCTGTTCGTAGACTTGGACGGCTTTGTCATCGTCCTGGGGCACGCCCAGACCCTTGGCATAACGCAGGCCCATCTGGTACAGCGCGGGCGAGTGGCTGGCAGCCACGGCGAGCTGCAGCCACTTCAGGGCTTCATCATCGTCCTTGTCCACACCGCAGCCAAACTGGTACATGAGACTGAGGCGGTACTGCGCGGCGGGCAGGGTCTGCCAGTGCTGGTAAACGGAGAGGGCGAATTCGTAGTCGCAAGGCACGCCCAGTTCGTCGCGGTGGCAATCGGCCAGCCGGAGGGCTGCCACGGGAAAGTCCCGGCCATCGGTCAGGCTTTTCAGCATGCTCACGCCTTTCTTGGGGTCGGCAGGGCGTCCGATGCCGTCAAGGTAGGTGCAGGCGAGCATGTAGCTGGCCATGAGGTGATTCTGGCTGGCGGCTTTTTCCAGCAGGCGCAGGCCTTCAGGTGCGTCGGACGGAGGGCTGGGCGGGAAAAGAAGTTTCGTGGCGCGGTTGTAATCGGCCTCGGCGTCTCCCTGGTCGGGGGACTTGCGGGACAGGGAGGCTCCTGCAGAGGGCATCCGCCAGGTTCGGCCACTGGAGGAATGGTTCCCGAAGGGGCTGCCCTTTGGTCCATAGGTTCCATAGCGGTTGCCCCCGGGTCGTTGGTGGAAGGTGGAACCGTCCGGCAGTGTGGCCACGGTGCTGCCGTCCGGAGCTATTTTCACCTCCAAACGCCGCGGAGAGCCGTCACCGGGACGCTCCTCGTGGCTGGAGGCACCCCGGAGGCCCGCCGCGTCCGACTTGCTGGGGTATTTCGCAGCCGGCTTCCCGCCTTCGCCCGGCGCCGATTCTGGCTGATTTGAGGAAAGTCCACCACCCGCGCCAGGTGCCCACCTGTCCGCAGGGTAAAAATGCTGGACGCCATACCACAAGCTGGCACCACAGGCGATGACCAGCGCCGCCACCGCGATCAAAGTCTGCAAGCCTGAAGACCTCCGGGACGACTGCGCAGGAGAAGTCGCGGAGCACGCATAATAATTTGGCAGCGGCGGCGGTGTGCTGCGTGCTGGGGCAGGATTCCCCCAGGACGGCAATGCTGCATGGGGCGGGTCCGTCTTCCCGCCTGCCTGCTCCATCTCCGTAGGCGGTGCCAGAGGATCCAGCGCCAAGGGCTGAAATGCGCCCGGCGGCAAGCCCGTGCCAGGAGCGGGCTGTGACGGCTGCTCTCCCGATGGCTCCACCATGCGGTAGGGGTAGAGGTGCGGCGGGCGCTCCCGTAGAAAAGCATGCGCTGCACGGACCTCGCACGCATAGGCCTGTGCACGGGCGGCCAGCTCCGCGTCCGCCGGCGAGGCGGTCACAAGATCCTCCAAACGCCTCATGATCGCATGCCCCGCCCCGTCCACCCCTTCCGGTGTGATGGGAGCGGCAAGCTCCAGAATGCGCATGGCGTCAAAGAGAGTCATATCCAATGCAGATGGGCAAAACGCTCACGGCGCGGAAGCAGGTCGCTCTGCGCTGGTCGAGGAGCTGTGGACCATGGAAGGTTTCGTAGCATGCTCGAAGTAAGAAAAGGATTGATGGTTGTATGGATAATATTGAATTTCGAGTGGATTTCCACCGAAAGAAGTCATCTGCAGCGTGAATTCTGAGGTCAAATCTGGCCAACGAAGCCGCCTCCTCACAGGAAAATGCCCCGCCCGCCATTCTTTGACCACCTTTCATGTGCGCCACCCGTATGCGGATGTGGCGGCTGGGCACACACCTCTGTCGATGACAAATTACCGCGAAGCCTCTCATTGACGCCGCCCCAGTATCTCTTGTAGGCTCCGGGCGAATCAGACCTATACCTAACATGCGCTCCTCCAATCCCACACTCAACGATGAAGCTTTCGCACGTTCACGCACCGGCAACGTTGCCGATGGTGTCATGACGCTCAATGGCACGGTGCTCAAGACGGCTGTCCTTACCCTCCTGCTGCTGGTTTCAGCGAGCTGGAGCTTCAAGATCGGCATGGGAGGCGAGGCTCCGGCCTGGTTTGGAACCGCGCTCACCTTTGGCTGGATCGGCCCTGTGGTGCTCGCATTGATCATTGGTTTCAAACCCGCCACGGCACCGGCGCTCGCACCTGTTTATGCCCTGGGAAATGGCGTCCTCGTCGGCGTCATCTCCTCGCTCTATGAGCGGCAGTTTGGCGGCATCGTCCTTACCGCCGTCGTTCTCACCTGCGGCATCCTCTTTGCCCTGCTGGCCGCCTATTCCTCCGGCCTCATCAAGCCCAGCGAGAACTTCAAGCTCGGCATCGCGGCGGCCACTTTCGGCGTCTTCATCTTTTACCTCGCCACCTGGGTGCTCGGCATGTTTGGCATCCACGTCCCCGGCTTGTTTGACAATGGCCCGATCGGCATCGCCTTCTCCGCTTTCGTGGTCGTTCTCGCCGCGCTGAACCTGGTGCTCGACTTCGACTTCATCGAAAACGGTTGCGCCGCAGGCGCGCCGAAGTTCATGGAGTGGTACGGCGCTTTTGGCCTGCTCGTCACCCTTGTGTGGCTCTACCTGGAAATCCTCCGCCTCCTGGCCAAGCTGCGCAGCAACGATTGAACGGCTGCTGCTTTGGCGCACTCCAATCCGGTGCCTCCCATGAAAACCTCCCTCCTTTTCAGCCTCCTGCTCGCTGGTGCTTCGTTGAGTCACGCCAATCCTGAGCTGGCCACCATCATCGATCAGGAATACGGAGCCGCCACCGCCGAGGGCGTGGTGCTGCTGCAGTCTCCCGCCAGTGCTGGCGATCCCACCCAGTGGTCCGTCTTTGCGCGCGATCCATTCCGCCCGGGCGAGCTTGTCTGTTCCTTGCTTACCTCAAGCCCGAGCGGCTGGGCACCCAAGCCCGCTGGCGCCGGCCCCAGGCTGCTCACCCGCACGCCACCGCAGGCGATCGTCTTCAACCGCATCAAGCTTCGCTCTCCTGACGCATTGAAGATCGCCCAGCAGAATGCGGCGCTGGCCAAGACCAACTTTGTCACCGCTTCGTATCAGCTCGCCGCCAATGTCACCACCGGTGCGCCGGAATGGGGCCTGGCGCTGAATGATGTCAACGGTGTGGAAGTCGGCTTTATCGTCATCTCCGCGGAAACAGGTGCGGTCGTCAATCAGCAATGGGACAACGGTCTGGCTGCCAATGCTCCAGGCGGCCCCGGTCGCGACGGCCCGCCCAGATCCAAAGGCGAAAAAGCCGCTGACGACGTCAGGCGCGCCGCCCGCAACGCCTGGGAGTGGACCGGCGACACCGGCTTGGAAGTCGGCCATTTCTTCAAGCGTCTGTTCCGCAGCGGGAACAATTAGTCTATTAGCAGCGCGGGCGCCATGAAGCTTACGGCTTCGCCAGCTTCATGAGCGCCTCGTTCAGCTCCTTTTCCTCGCCTTTGCTCGTCTGGAGGTTAAACACGGGTTCCGTGATGGGCACCATCATCATCGGAGCCATGAGGGTCTCGTCTCCCAGTCGCACCAGCACCTGATGCTTGACCGCCCGCCGGCTCATCGCTGTGAAGGCGGCGGCATCTTCGTCCTGAAGTGTGATCTTGATTCCTGAGACCCCTTCCAGCACCTGCTGTCCGTCCGAAATGACGGCAGGCATCTTGTAGAGTTCGACACTCTTCAACCGGCGCAGGACCAGATCTGCGTCCTGGGAGATATAGCCATGCTGCCGATGCCCCGGCAGATCCACGCGCTTCCAGCCTTCGATTTCGTCTTTGCTTACGATGTGAAAAGTCAGGGCAGGAACTGCTGCTTTATCCGGCTCTTCGGCCAGGGCGGATGTGGCGCAAAGAGCGAACGCTGCGAACAGTCGAAAGATGGCCACGGTGGTTTTCATGGGGGTTGGTTTATGCCAACAGTTTTGCCAGATCGGCATGGCCGCGGGTTGTTGCGAGGTCACGCGCAGTGCGGCCATCCGTGTCCTTGTGGGAGGCATCCGCGCCTGCCTGCAGGAGATGCTTCACTGCGTGTCCGTTGCCAAACCATGCAGCGTTCATCAAAACGGAGACTCCCTCTGCGCTACATGCATTGACATCGGCTCCAGCATCCACCAAAGCCGTTACGCATGCGACCTGCCGCTTGGGATCGGAGGCTGGTTGAGCCACGGCCCAGTGCAGTGCGGTGAGACCTCGGTGATCTGGAAAGTTGGCGGTCCATCCTCGTAAAAGCAGGAGATGAATGATCTCGCACTGCTCTCCGCGCGCAGCCGCCATGAGGGCGGTGTAACCGACTTCGTTGGCTGCATTGGGCGGGTAACCGGCATCCAGGAAGCTCTTCAATGCAGTACTTTCTCCGCGATAGGCGCTGCGAATGGGGTCGTTGCCGAAGGCCTCAAAAGGTATCCGGCCTTTGCTGCGGAGTGCCTCCTTCCAGCGTTGATTAATTTCGGAAACAGGTGGGACGGAATCATCGATGCATTCGTCAAGGGCCCGCTGCTCATCGTCCGAGAGCTTCAGGACTGTGCCGATGCATGCGCAGGTACATAGCTGACCGCCGCAGAAGGGGCATTTTTCCCGGGTGCAGAAAAGATCGTGGAGCTCGCCACTGCCAACGCCGCAGTCGGGACAGGTGGCGACCGTGGGACGTGTCGGCTTCTCCTCGTTCTTCTGGCCGAAGATGAGGCTCTTGATGCGTTTGAAGATCATTCTAGTGTGGCTAGAGTTCCACCGCCTGATTCATCACGGCTATCTTGACGCTGCTGTCTCCGCGCTTCTTGTCCAGTGCGGCCTTCAGCGCGGTGGAGCGCTCGGGCTCGCCGTGGACCAGGAAGATGTTCTTTTTCGGGCCATTCACGCGATCATACCAGCCGAGGAGTTCGTTGTGATCCGCGTGGCCTGAGAAGGAGTCGAGAATCTCAATGCCGGCATGCACCTCGAATTCATCGCCGAGGATGTTCACGTGCTTGTGGCCTTCACGCAGCTTCCAGCCGAGGGTGTTTTCAGCGCAGTAGCCAACGAATAGAATGATGTTGTGATCACTGCCAACGTTGTTGCGCAGGTGGTGGAGGATGCGGCCGGACTCCGCCATGCCGGAGGCGGAGATGATGACCGCGGCGCCTTTGATCTTGTTGAGGTTCTTGGATTCATTCACATCGCGCACGAGCTGCAGTCCTTCAAAGCCGAAGGGGTCTGAGCGCATGAAGGCGGCCTCGCGCACTGTGGGTTTGAGTTCATCCACATGCAGGCGGAAGATTTCCGTGGCCTTCACCGCCAGCGGGCTGTCCACAAAGGTGGGGATCAGCGGAAAGCAGCCCTCGTGGCGCAGCTGATCCAGCGTGTACAGGAGCTGCTGCGTGCGCTCCACCGCAAAGGCGGGGATGATGAGCTTGCCCTTCTGCTGAAGGATGCGGCGGATGATCTGGCAGATATGCTCGTTGGAGTCTGTGGCCAGCTCGTGCTCCCGCCCGCCATAGGTGCTCTCCATGATGATGTGGTCCACGTTTTCGCAGCCTTCGGGATCGGCCAGCAGGTCGTTGTTCGGACGGCCGATGTCTCCGGAGAAAAGCAGCCGGGATTTCTTTCCCGTCTCGCGATCGTCAATATCCAGCACCACCTGCGCGGAGCCGAGCACGTGCCCGGCGTCGATGAAGGTCAGCGTCACGCCATCGGCGATGATCATGGGCCGGTGATAACCCACCGAAACAAACTGGCGCATGCAGCGCTCCGCATCGGCCATGGTGTAGCTGAGTTCCAGCAGCGGCAGGTCGTCGTTTTTGCGGTGGCGGTTCAGCCAGTTGATGTCGCTTTCGTGAATGTGCGCGGCGTCCGGCAGCATGATGCTGCAAAGGTCCCGCGTGGCGGGCGTGGCGAAGATGTTGCCGGTGAAGCCGCGCTTGCACAGGTGCGGAAGATTGCCGCTGTGATCGATGTGCGCGTGGGACAGCACCACCACATCGATCTCCTCCGGATTGAAAGGGAAGTCGCGGTTGCGCTCAAAGGCCTCGCTGCGCCTGCCTTGATACAGGCCGCAGTCCAGCAGAATGCGCCTGCCATTTACGGTGATGAGATGCTTCGATCCGGTGGTGGTGCCCGCGGCACCGCAGAAGGTCAGTTTCATGGTTGGTTGGAAAGTAGCCCAGTTGCGCCGCAACTGGATCGGTTGTCAGACGCTCCTCACTTTGTCCGATACGCCTCCACCTCCGTGGTGAACGCAAATGTATTGGGAAACTGCCCCGCGAGCTGGTCGTACCGATCCACATACGTGATACGCAGGTAGCGCGCTTCGGCATCTGGGAAGGTCAGGCCTGCCGTTTCAGCTTTCCCGAGGGTGAAGGTGTGTTTTCCCACTTCGCGGAAGGTCTTGCCATCCGTGCTCACGGAGACGGCCACCGTCTTGGTCGAGCCGACACTCGGCGCACTGACACGCACCAGGTTGATCGCTTGCGCCTTCTTCAGGTCAATCGTGACGTGCTTCGGAAACTTGGCCGAGTCGCTGGTGGCATAGCAGTTTGGCGGAGCCTCCAGCAGGGAGCCGTCCGTCAGGCCGGTGTCCCAGCCGTAAGTGTTCTTGTCGCTGCTTTCCCAGGTGCAGTCGCGCGCCAGATTGTCTCCCAGATCAGGATCGACCGGCCAGTGCGTGTGAAAGGCGGTGGCAGTCAGACCCTCCTTGTTCATGAGATTGTGAATGGCCACCTTGCTCCACGCAAAGCGCGCACGGCGAGGTTGCGGAACCGCCGCCGAAGTGAGGACGACGCTGTCTCCGTCGATCTTTGCCTCCGCCGCGTGGAAGATGCCGTCACGGCCGGCGATCTCAAATTGCGTGAGCGGCTTGCCATCGCGCGAGGCCAGTCCGCCGCCCGTGTGTTCAAACTTCACGCGAATGGATGCACCTTCCACAGCATGGCTGGCATACAGCGGGCCGTTGGGATCGATCTCGGAATGTCCGTAGTTTTTTGCCAGTGCCCACAGGGAAAGACGGCGTGCCACTTCCTTCTTGTGCGCGGGGTGGATGTCTCCCACCTCGCCAATGTCCGAGATGGTGGCCATGCCGGTATTCGGGATCTTCAGGCACTCGCGCTGCGCCTGCCAGAACTGCGGCAGGATCTGCACATCTTCAGCGCCATACTGCCACGGGGCGATCTGCACAAAGTAGAACGGCAGGTCCGGCTGCTGAAACACGCTGCGCCAGGAGGCCAGCAGCGCCTTCGTCTTGTCGGTGTAGCCAAAGCCTTCGTTGTGATTCGACTCGCCCTGGTACCAGATGGCGCCGCGAAAGGCATAGGGCACCAGCGGATGAATCATGGCATTGTATAGCGAGGTCGGCGTGACCTGGTTGGCAGGCAGCGTCGTTGGTTGCGCAGGCTGCTGCGGCACGGCCTGCTTCTGGGACAGGGCGGCACGTGCGGTCTTGGACCAGGCTTCGATGTCGCCGATGTGCTTCTCCTGCGCCGCACGGTAGGCGTCGGTGCCGAGCAGTTTGGAACGGGTGTCTTTCACGAAGTCCTCCAGCGCAGGCACGGCATCAAAGCCCTCGATGCTGGTCCATGGCTCGATGCGTGTGCCGCCCCAAGCGCTGAGAATGATGCCCACGGGCACCTTCAGCTCTTCCTGCAGGCGCAGGCCAAAGTAATAGCCGATGGCCGAAAAGGAAGCGACGCTCTCCGGCGTGCAGCGCGCCCACGCGGCGGGCACCTGGTCCTGCGGAGTCAGCGCCACCGTCTTCGGAATTTCAATGAGGCGCAGACTGGGGTGGTTGGCCTGCGGAATGTCCGCGGTGCTGTCCGGCTTCATCCGCATCTCCCACTCCATGTTGGATTGTCCAGAGGCGAGCCACACTTCACCGACGAGCACATCCTGAATCGTCACGCCGCCCGCTTTCAGCACCTGCGGCTCGGCATTGGCCTTAAGCGGATCCAGCTTCACCATCCACTTGCCGCTCGCGTCTGCCTTGGCTGACTTCTTTTGCCCGGCAAATTCCACGGTGACTTCTTCGCCGGGGGCTGCCTTGCCCCACACCGGCACTGGAAGGTCGCGCTGCAGCACCATGTGGTCAGTGAAGACAGAGGGCATTTGAACGGCCGCATGAGCGGAAGTCAGGACGGCGAGGCAGGCGCAGAGAATCAGCGGTTTCATGGTTGATTCGCGGATTCTGGCAGGCTTGAAGATTTGCGCCACTGAAACGGTGGATTGATTGCGTACTCCTTTTTCCTGCTTGGCATTGCTCCTGGCACCGTTAATCGTTTTTGCTTTCCAATCACCATGCGCACCCTCCTCGCCCTCGCTCTTCTCATTCACTCCGCCACCGCCGCCGAGTGGACCATCTCCACCTTTGCAGGCAACGGCACCGCAGGAGGCAGCGGTGATGGCGGTCAGGCCACTGGGGCGCAGATCGACAATCCCTTCGGCGTGGTGCGCGGCCCGGACGGCGCCATCTGGTTCTGCGAGTACACCGGCCAGCGCATCCGACGCGTGGCGCCAGACGGCACCATCAGCACCATCGCAGGCACCGGTAAAAAGGGCTACAGCGGCGACGGCGGCCCCGCCTTGCAGGCCACCTTCAATCTGCCGCATGAACTCCGCTTCGATGCCAATGGCGATCTCTACGTCGTCGATATGACGAATCACGCCGTGCGCAAGATCGACATGAAGACGAAGATCATCACCACCATCGCGGGAACGGGCGTGGCTGGTTACAGCGGCGATGGCGGCCCTGCGGCAAAGGCGCAGTTCAAGCAACCGCACAGCATTCAGTTTGGTCCGGACGGCAGCCTTTATGTCTGCGACATCGGCAACAATGTCATCCGCAAGATCGACATGAAGACCGGCACCATCAGCACCTTCGCCGGCACCGGCAAACCCGGCGCGACACCGGATGGCTCCCCCATCGCAGGCACTCCGCTCAAAGGCCCGCGCTCGCTCGACTTCGACAAGGACGGCAATCTCTGGCTGGTGACCCGCGAGGGAAATCAGGTCTTCAAATTTGACCTCAAGGCAGGCAAGATTCAGCACGTAGCCGGCACGGGAGCCAAGGGCTTCACCGGCAACGGCGGCCCTGCCAAACTCGCCACTCTCAGCGGCCCCAAAGGCGTGGCCATCGATGCCGCGGGCAATGCCTGGCTGGCCGACACCGAGAGCCACAGCGTGCGCATGATCGATGCGAAAACCGGCAACCTCGAACTCATGGCTGGCACCGGTGAAAAAGGCGACGGCCCCGATGGCGATCCGCTCAAGTGCAAGATGGCACGCCTCCACGGCATCTACTGCGATGCCGACGGCTCCGTCTTCATCGGCGACAGCGAGGCGCACCGCGTGCGTGTGCTGAAGCTCAAGTAATGCCTCTAGGAGCGGTGAAAGGCCGAAATGGAGAGGTTCGCCTGCCGCAGGCGGGAGGCGATCTCGTGCGTCATTTCCTGCAGCAGCGCGATCTTCAGGGCGGGATGGCGCGCATTCAGGCCATCGAACCATTCTTTGGAAATAACCACACACTCCACGGGCTCCATGGCCACGACGTCCGCTGAGCGCGCGGAGCCGTCCAGAAAGGCCATCTCTCCCACGGTCATGCCAGCGGTCAGGACGTCGATGCGTTTGCGCGTCTCCTTGTCCAGGTGGATCTGGACTTCCACATTTCCGCTGACCATGACGAGCATCTCAGTGGCCTTGTCACCAGAGCTGATGATCGTTTGATTGGTCTCATAGCGCCGCCGCTGAAGTTCCTGCTCCAGGAAGGAAATGTCCGAATCCGAGCAGGTGCGAAACAGGGTGCAGGATTTGAGGTTCAGCGGGGCGTGTGGCCGCCACGAGACCCCGGTGACCTCCATCAGCAGGGAGTCCTCGCAATCCTCCAGGGCGGCGTCCATGGAGTTGAAGATTTCATTTTCGGCGATGCCCACGGTGCGCAGGGCGGCCATCAGCCTGCCAGGATGGCAGAAGAGCACGCGCACGCCTTTTTTGGCGAGCCGGGTGCCCAGATTCGCCAGCAGGATGAGGCTGACCGAGTTGGCGTTCACCACGGCGCGCAGATCAAAGATGATGTGCTTGCAGCCGGCGCCCAGCTCGGCGGCATGGCGGATGACTGGTTCAATGGTGGTGAAGGTGAGCCCGCCCTGCAGCTCCATGACCTGGATCATGTCCCCATTGATTCGCAGAATCTCACGCGCCTGCGGCGGCAGTCGGCGGCGGGAGACAACCTCCCCGCCATGATAGGACAGCCGGACAGCGGAAAGCGGTGTCGCTGTGGGATTCAGCATGTGCAGCGCCAGCTCACGCGAGAGGTCCATGCAGACCTTGATGCCGCGGTCGCTGTTGCCCTGCTTGTCCAAAGGCGGAGAGAAGATGCCGATGCCCAGCTGCCCCGGCAGCACGGCCAGAATGCCGCCTCCCACGCCGCTTTTCGCGGGCAGCCCAACCCGGTAGATCCATTCGCCGGACCAGTCATACATGCCGCAGGTGGCCATGACTCCGAGCACATTGTCCACATATTCGGAAGGAATGGCCCGCCTGCGGGTCAGCGGCTGAATGCCCTGGTTGGCCAGTGTGGCTCCCATCAGGGCCAGATCCCGGCAGGTCACCTCCGCAGAGCACTGCTGGAAGTACGTTTCCAGTGTCTCGTCCGGGTCTTCGTCCAGGATGCCGAAGTTCCGCAGCAGCCAGCCAATGGCGCGGTTGCGGTGCCCGGTCCTGCTCTCACTTTGATAGACCTCTTGATTGATGGCCAGGCTCCGGCCGGCGAACCCGCTGAGGTAGTCCATGATGCGTTCGATGCGGTTTTTGCCGTCCTTTTTCAAAATCTGGCCCGCCGTCGCGATCGCACCCGCATTGATCATGGGATTGAACGGAGCGCCGCTGCCTTCGCGCAGACTGATCGCATTGAAAGCTTCACCGGAAGGCTCCACGCCGATGCGCGAGAGGACATGCTCCTCTCCGCGGTCTTCCAGCGCCAGGCCGTAGACCAACGCTTTGGAAATGGACTGAATGGTGAATGTCTGCCTCGTATCCCCCACCTCATAGACGTGACCGTCCCGGGTGGCGATGCAGATGCCAAACCAGCGGGGGTCGGCTTTTGACAGTTCAGGGATGTAATCGGCCACATGGCCTTCCGTGCTGGACGCGTAGCGTGAATGCAGTTGTTCGACGTACTCTTGGATGGGAGAGAGCATCTCATGGGCTAAAGCATTCGCCGTGCCGACTGAGTAAAATTCTGAAAATACAGCAAAGGGCCGAAACGAATTCCCGTTCGAAAGAGCCGTTACGCTCTGTATTGTCATTCACCATCATGACCTCTCTTCGCACCTGCCTTCTCGCCCTTTGCCTGCCCCTCGCCGCTCATGCGGATCAAATCGTTGTCGTAGCAGGTGGCGGGACACAGGATGCCATGGACATCGCCGCCATAGACACCAAGCTCAAGGAACCCTTTGGTACTGCTTTTGATTCCGGCGGCCACCTGTGGATCGTGGAGATGGTCTCCGGCAACCGTCTGCTGCAGGTGGATGGCGGCGGCACCATACAGCATGTGGCGGGGCAGTTGCAGCCCGGAGACAGCGGCGATGGCGGCCCGGCCCTCCGCGCCCAGTTCAACGGACCTCACAATCTCGCCATCCTGCCAGATGACAAGGTGCTGATCGCGGACACTTGGAACGGCCGCGTGAGGGTGGTGGATGTGAAAGCCCGCATCGTCTCCACCCTGGAAGGCTGGCGCGCGCCAGAGGGCAAGGCCAAGGGCAACGGCCCCTACTGCATCACCCTGAATTTTGAAGGGACGAAGCTCTACATTGCCGACCTTCTCCAAGTCCACGAGCTCGATCTGGCTACGCACAAGAGCCGCGTCGTTGCGGGAAATGGTAAAAAAGGCCGCCCGGAAGATGGCGCAGTGGCCGTGGAAGCGCCGCTTTCCGACCCGCGCGCCGTGGCTCCTGACCGCCAGGGGAACATCTACATCCTCGAGCGGGGCGGCAACGCCCTCCGCGTGGTGGACAAGTCTGGCCACATCCGCACGGTCGTGAATGCCAGTGGCAAGAAAGGCGGGGAAGGGGATGGCGGCCCGGCCCTGGAGGCTACCATGAACGGCCCCAAGCACCTCTGCGTGGATGTGGACGACAGCGTGATCATCGCCGACGCCGAAGCCCACCTGGTGCGCCGCTACGTGCCCAAGACCGGAAAGATTGAACGCATCGCCGGCACGGGCAAGTCGGGAAGCACCGGGGCCAACGGAGATCCCCTGCAGTGCCAGCTTTCCCGCCCTCACGGCGTCACCATCAAGCCCGACACCGGAGAGTTGTACATTACCGACAGCTACAACAATCGCGTGCTCAAGATTGTGAAGCAATAAGCGCAGGGGAACGGCAGTTCCGACGTTAGGTGTTTTTCTTCACCCACGAAAAACCGCGCCTCGGGCGGCAGGAACGAATTTTTCTCCACATGCCCTGTGAACAAATGGTGTCTCAACAGCGTCACTTCCTTCACACGCGGGAGCAAAGTGCTTCAAAATTTTCGATTTTGATAGAAACGACCAAAACCCTGCGCAGGGGAAATGTCCCGGTGCTTTAGGCAAATCCCGCATCACGCGGGAAATGAAACCGTGGCTTTTTTGGAAAACAAAATTTGTGGGGTTTCGGGAAAAGAAAACTGTGGCAGTCAACCATAAATGTCGCGGCTTTTCCCGCCCTGTTTCGGTGATATGTGTTCGTAAAACATTCAAAACGAGTGAATTACATGGGTTGTGGAGTTGGCTTAAGGGTTGTGGTTTGGGTTGCAAAAGTCGATCTTAACCGAGTCTCCAAGGTGACGAAATCGTTGGATTCTGCCGCCGTGGAAGGTGTTCCACGATTCAAAAACAAGGGTTCCACGATTGCGGCGCTACGCATCGGGCCGACATTCGATTATGCGTCTATTCTTTAGCCTCTCCATTTACCCACCTTCATAACTGAGAATTCCAATAGGCTGTTAATAACCTGTCAAAAACTGCTCTCTGCGCAGGGAGAAAATGCGAACAAATGGATTCCGCGGGGCTGCAACTGAAAAGTCCTGTTTCACGAAATTTTGGGCAGGCCTGCTAGCGTCCCTCGGCGGCCAGTTTTTCGATCCACTTTCCTAAATCGGGCGGCCGGAACTCCTCCATCTGCGTCAGCAGCGTGTCCGCTGAGGAGGCTGCCAGCAGGCTGGCGGCATGCTCCTGCCGGATGAACCCGCTACGGGTCATGTGGCCGATGAAGTCGATGAGGCCGTCGAAGAAGCCGCCCACATTGAGCAGGCCCACGGGCTTGTCATGAAACGAAAGCTGCAACCAGGTGAGGGTTTCAAACAGCTCGTCCAGCGTGCCAAACCCACCTGGCAGGGCAATAAAGCCATCGCTGAGGTCCACCATGAGCTGCTTGCGCTCGTGCATGCTTTTCACGACGTGCAGCTGGGTGACGCTGCCGTGCCCCAGTTCCTTGTCCATGAGAGACTGCGGGATCACGCCGATCACCTCGCCTTGCTGAGACAGCGCACCGTCCGCCACGGCGCCCATGAGACCGACGTGGCCGCCGCCATACACCAGGCCGATGCCTCTTTGCGCAAGAAATGCGCCCAATGCGTGGGCCGCGGTGCGGTGCAGGGGATCATTTCCTGAGGAGGAGCCACAGTAAACACAGAGTCGGCGCAGTCGGGACATAGAGGCGGACCATGAATGCTTTCCGCCACTGGTGCAAAGGCTTGCGCAACAGGCGGGGTGCTGGCTACGATATAGTCCCGCATGAAACAGACACGCCGCTCCTTCCTCGCCTCTGCCGCCGCCCTGACCGGATGCTCCCTGCTGCCAGGTTCCAGCAAGGGGGACTGGATCGACGCACATGTCCATGTCTGGACGCCGGATGTGGAAAAATATCCTCTCGCCCGCGGTTTTGCCGTCAGCGACATGCGGCCGCCAAGTTTTACCCCCGAGCAGTTGTTTGCCCATTGCAAGCCGGAGGGCGTGAGCCGGATCGTGCTCATCCAGATGAGCTATTACCAGACGGACAACAGCTACATGCTGGACATGATGCGCGCGCACCCCGGGGTGTTCAGCGGTGTGGCCATCGTGGATGAAAACGCGGAGGATGTGGCCGCGACGGTGCGGAGTCTCGTAAAGCGGGGGGTGCGCGGCTTCCGGATCAACCCCGGCAAGGAGAAAAACCTCTCCGCCTGGCTCGGCTCTCCGGGCATGGCGACGCTGTGGAAGACGGCGGCGGAACTAAGAGTGAGCGTCTGCCCCTTGATCAATCCGGACACCCTGCCGCTGCTCGACAAGATGTGCGAATGGTATCCTGAAACCAGCGTTGTGGTGGACCACTTCGCCCGTCTCGGGATGGCGGGACCCGCCAAGCCCGAGGAGGTGCAGGGCCTGCTGCGTCTGGCACGGCATGCCAAAACTCACGTGAAGGCGTCCGCCTTTTATGCGCTCGGAGCCAAAAAAGCGCCCTATTTGGACATGGGGCCGCTCATTCGCCAGGTGCGGGACGCCTTTGGCCCTCAGCGTGTGATGTGGGCCAGCGACTGTCCTTTCCAGGTCGAGCATGGGCATGACTACCACCACTCCATCGCGCTGATCCGTGACCGCCTCGACTTCCTCACTGCCGAAGAAAAGGCCTGGATGCTGCGTGGGACGGCAGAAAAAGTGTTTTTCTCATCGGCGGCCGTCTGACGTCCGCCCCGTGGGTGACTGATCGCAGAAAAGGAGCAGAAAAGATGGCTGCACAGTGGGGCTGGCGGCGCTAATGAAGGGGGCGGAATGCTCCCTTCGCGAGCGCATTCCGGCTTTTTAGCGGCTCATGAACCAGGACATTGCTTTTATCAGCGACATTCACGGCAACCTGCAGGCTTTGGAGGCCGTGGTGGCGGACATCCGTTCCCAGGGAATCTCCGAGTGCATTTGCCTCGGAGACATCGTCGGCTATGGCGGCAACCCGGCGGAGTGCATCGATCTCGTGGGAAATTTCTGCTCCGGCAGCCTGCTCGGAAATCACGACGAATACACTCTCAGCGGCAGAGGCATCGGCGAAGTGAACCTCGAAGTGCGGCAGGCCATCCTTTGGACACGCGAGCAGCTCACGGAGGCCCAGCGTACTTGGTTGCGGGCCTGCCCTTATCACATCGATGGCGGAGATTTCGAGGCCGTGCATTCCTCGCTCCACGACACCGAGACGTGGCCCTACCTGCTGCAGGCTGGAGATGCCGCCCAGCATTTTCAACACCAGGTCAGGCCGGTGTGCTTCGTCGGGCACACGCACCAGCCTAGGATGTGGGTGGAAGGCGAGGATCGGGCGCTGGCGACCACCAGTCTGGAAAACCTGCGCGCAGGTGTGAAGCAGGTCATCAATGTGGGTTCCGTCGGCCAGCCGCGGGATCGCGACGAGCGAGCCTGCTACCTCATTTTCCGCCGCAGCCAAAAGGACGTCTGGTGGCGGCGAGTGGCCTATGACATTGCCGGTGCGCAGCGTGCCATTCATGCGGCGGGATTGCCGGGCAAATTCGCGGCGCGGCTCGCGTGAGCGATAACAGGCTCGACAGAGCACCGGGCTTTCTTCGAGCCAAAGAGTAGATGCACTGCGGCTCGCATGATGTTGCGGGCGTGAAACCTTCGCGACTTTCGTCGGCGAAGAATGGCGGACAGGGAGGGATTCGAACCCTCGGTAGCTGTTTAGGCTACACACGCTTTCCAGGCGTGCTCATTAGACCACTCTGACACCTGTCCAAATTCTTGCTCCGGTCAAAGGAGAGCGCGGATACTGGCGAGTCAAACGAGACAGGCAAGCGATTTTGCCCGCTGTTTTTAAACTCAGTTCGCCGGCTGGTCAGACTTTTTCCACGCATGCACGATATACGTGGACGCGGAGGCTCCCAAAGAGGCGACCGCCTGCTCCTTGGTCAAGGAGGCGGACGTGGAAGTCACGGTCACTTTTTGCGTGCCGGGCTTTTCCCCGGGGACGATCTGGACCTTCGACACGCCCTCCAGTTTGTTGAAGGAGGCGGTCACGTGGTCTTTGCATCCGGCACAGACCATGCCGGTCATTTCAGCAATGTAGTTCACCGGTGCGTCTCCGGCCGCTGCGGGAAACGTGAGGAGAGCCGCGAGGGCAAAAAGAAAAGCGGTGCGTTTCATAGGGGGGCGGTACAAATAGCCGATCACTTTGTTCAGCCAAGTCCAAGTTTGTACGCTTCTGGGCCGTTGGATGGAAAGATTTTCGTGGACGAGGATTTTTTAGTGCTCCCATCCACGTTTTGCCGTGTTAATTGCCACCGACCATGAAACCAACTTATCTTTTGTCCCTGCTCGCCGTCCTGCTGGTCTCGCCTGCCTCAGCCCAAACACCGGCGGCGCCTGGCACCGAGCCCGCTGCAACTGAAACGAAAGTGATCCTGACTCCGGCGCAAACAGAGCACATCCTCAAGGAACTGGAGAAGGTGGAGGCGCAGATCAACAAGGGCAGGGGTTCTGTCTTCTCAGCAGCCATGGCCAAGTTTCGTGAGGGGATGGCCAGCCCGGCGGCGGCACTCTCCCTCTACATGGACTGCTACAAGCTGGAACACTTCGATCGTAAAAACTTGAAGGCGGTGGATTTCAAAGACTGGAGCAGCAGGAATGAGGCTAAGCTGAAGGATGAAGACTTCAGAAAGGCGCTGTGGCTGCAGCTCGAATACCTCGTGCTCACGATTCAGGCCCAGGATGCCGACGATCCCAAGAAGATGGCGCCCATCGTGACCTCGCTGCAGGCTTTCATTGGTAAAGCCATTTCCGCCATTCAGGGCACAACCTCGCATTCTGCCTCGGGCGCGGTAACGGACAAGGATTCCAAGGGCGGGCGCAAGGGCGGCGGCAACGTGCCTGCCGGGGACATCCTGGGCACTCTGCGCCAGTCCGTGGCAGAATCTGATTTTGCCAAGGCTTATTCGTTGGAAGACTTCCTCAAGCGTGAGGAATGGGAATATCAGCCGCTGAATGTGAAGGGGATCTATTCCAATATCATCTTCCCCTATTTTCTTGCGGAGAAACCGACCGAACTGCCTGCGCAGTGGGACAATCGCATCGCTGCAGATGTGGCGATCCGCAAGGCGCTCATGAGCGAAAACGAGTATAACGAGTGGAGCAAGGACGCAGGGCCGCGCATGCTGTGGGAGAAAGACAACTATCTTGTCTCAAACGACGTGAATCCAGTGAACGCTTTGGCGGATATGCTGAAGATCATCCAGGGCTACCCAAGCCACCCTGATGCCCCCAAGTGGCTGAAAGACTTCCGCGCCCTGGTGGAAAAAGTGTCGGAGCCGGTTGTCGTGGACAAGAAATAGCCGCACTGTGGCGGATGTACCGCTGGCTCGCGTCAGTCATTTCCAGCTTTGGTCCGGCGCTGGCAGGACTTGTGTATGCGCTGAAAACCCAGCGCAATCTGCAGGTCCATGCCTTCGCCACTGTGCTGGTGGTGGCTTTGGGGCTGGCCTTGCGCATTGAATCGTGGGAGTGGTGCGCCGTGCTGCTGGCCATCGGCCTGGTCTGCGCAGCGGAGCTGCTGAACACGGCGGTGGAAGTGCTGGCGGACCGCGTGAGCAGGGAGCGAGAGGAACCCATCCGCCGTGCCAAGGACACCGCTGCGGCGGCGGTGCTGCTGGCTGCACTTGCCGCATTCTGCGTGGGCGTGCTGATCTTTGTGCCCCGACTGTGGCGCTTGATCTGAGATTATTCCGCCGCCGCCTTGACGCAGCGGAGCACTCTCCTATGATGCGGCGCTTTCACGCCCCCCCAAAAACCTCACCCTGACTCATTCCGATGGCCATTCTTGTTGAAACCGACACCCGCATTCTTGTTCAAGGCATCACCGGCGATTTCGGTTCCCGCCATGCCAAAGCTTCCATCGAGTATGGCACCCAGCTTGTGGCGGGTGTCACTCCGGGCAAAGGCGGCCAGGTTTTTGAACACGCCGGCAAAAAAGTGCCTGTGTTTGACACCGTGGCGGAAGCCGCGCGTGAAACCGGTGCGACCGTGAGCGTGATCTTCGTGCCCCCTCCTTTCGCGGCCGACGCCATTCTGGAAAGCGTGGATGCCGATCTTGATCTGGCAGTAGCGATCACCGAGGGCATTCCTGTCAACGACATGATCCGGGCCAAAGCCGCCATGAAGGGGCGCAAAACCCGCCTCATTGGTCCAAACTGCCCCGGCCTCGTGACTCCCGGCCGTGGTGAGAAGTCCCATGGCGGATGCCGCATCGGCATCGCTCCAGGTTACATCCACAAGCGTGGCAATGTCGGCGTCGTCAGCCGTTCCGGCACGCTTACCTATGAAGCCGTTTGGCAGCTCACCACCCGCGGTTACGGCCAGAGCACCTGCGTCGGCATCGGCGGAGATCCGGTGAATGGCACGAACCATCTCGACGTCCTCAAGATGTTCAACGACGATCCCGAGACCGAGGCCATCATCATGATCGGAGAAATCGGCGGCAATGCGGAAGTGGAAGCCGGTCGCTGGGCCAAGGATAACTGCAAAAAGCCGATCGCCGCCTTCATCGCCGGCGCCACCGCTCCTCCCGGACGCCGCATGGGCCACGCCGGTGCCATCATCGGCGGCGCAGACGACACCGCTGCCGCGAAGAAGAAGATTCTCGCCGAGTGCGGCATCGCCGTGTCCGACTCTCCCGCCGACATGGCAGCCACGCTGCTCAAGCGCTGGGGCAAGTAAGCCAAGACGGCTGAATGAATCAACGAGCGACAGGCATTCGTGTCTGTCGCTTTTTTCTTTTAGGCCGGGTCATCCGTCGGGTAGGCTGGAGGTCCATAAACGGTGAAGGCAAAAACCGTCTTCTTGCCTTCATTGACGAACCGGTGCTTCGTTCCCGCGGGGATGGTCACGCAGTCATTTTCATGCAGAGTGCGGCGCTCCTCGCCGATTTCCGCTACGACCTCGCCATCGAGAATGAGCACCACCTGATCGCTTTCAGGATGCGTGTTAAGTTCGTCCGAAGTGGCGGCGTCGCTGACCAGTGTCATCGTTGCGGTCTGGCTGCGCCCTGTTGTGACCAGCAGGTGAAATTCCTCCGTTGATTCCCGGATGTTTGAGATATTCATGAGCAAGCTCCTCGATGTGTACCCGCGTTTGCGCGGCATCCAAGAACTCGTGTGAGAACGTTGGCTTGGTCTCAGGAGGAGCGCCCGTGTCTGAATAGGGAGAGGGCAAATGGCAACGATCTACCGTTGTCTTCTCTCTTCACCCGATGTGAATGTCTCTTCTTGCTCAGCTCCAGAAGTGGAACCACTGGTTGAGCCAGAAACGGCTTAAATTTTTGAAATTACCCAGTATGGAGCAAGGCCACGAAGGGGTTTTGCCAACAGTTTTGCCAACACGACGCGGGTGTACGCGGGTGCCGGGAGAGCCGGTTATCGGGTTCCGATAAAGCGATAATTGCCGATGTGGGCAATTGCTCAAAATCGCAAACTGACCTCTGATGCTTGAGCGGTCAGGATGCGCTGATGACTGGCGGGGGGAAGCTGCAGAAGAGGGCGGCTTCGGCGTTGCGGCGGCGGGTGAGGCCGCGGAGGACTTTGCCGTTGCAGCGGTTCCATTTGGCGAATTCGGGGATGGTGCCGAGGTAGTCGCGGCCATTCAGCCGGCGCAGGAGTGCCGATTTCTCGAGGTTGCCGATGCCGACGTTGAAGGCGAAAGACACGAGGGCGCCAAACTGGTTGTCGTTGAGCTCGGCTTTGGGACGAATGAGGAGGAGCTTTTCGACGTCTTTGGCGACGTTGTCGAGATCGACGCGGAGGATGGCGAGGGCTTCGTTTTCGTCGGCGAGTTTGCGGCCTGGTTTGACGGCTCCGCCGGCGATGTCGAAACCGGTGTGGCCGTAGCCAATGGTCCATACGCCTGCCTCATCGCGGTAGGCTTCGAGGTAGAGGCCTTCGAAGCTTCGGACGAGTTCCAAGGTGGCGTTGTTGACCTGGCGTGGCATCGGGTCAGGGAGTCGGCTTGCTGGCGTCCTGGGCGTGAATCAGGCCCCAGCCGGTGGCGATGCCGGCGGCTGCCACAGGGAGGTTGCAGGTGCCCGTTTTGATGATTTCAATGGCGGCACCGATGATGCTCGCGGCGATGGTGAGGATGCCGAGAATGGTGGTTTTCATGGCGTGACGTTTTTGGGCTGTTTCGCGGAGGTTTTGAGGTCGCGCTTGAGTGCGCCGAGTCCGCCGATGACGGCACCGGCTTTGCCTCCCTGGGAGTAGCCGTCAATGCTGCCGAGAGTGATGTCTGCAGCGGTGACGATGGCGTTTTGTTCCTGCGCAGTCAGCGGGCGCGGTGCGCAGCTGGTGAGGGAGACGAGGGAGGTGACGAGCAGGAGGAGAGAGGCAAATTTCATGGCTTCCGGTGGAGCGTGTCAGAGAAGGGTGGAAATCACCCCTTTTTGCGGAGGATGCTGCGAACCGTGAGGATGCCGACGGCGATGCCGATCAGCAGGCTCGTGATGCGCAAAACGGCCTCGATGGTGGAGAGATTGGACATGATGAAACTGGCCAGCCAGGTTCCGCCGCCGAGGAGGCCTTTGGCGATGTCGGTCTGCCGTTCAAAATGGAGGATTTCTTCGCGCGTCATTGCGCGAAGCGGGGCCTGTCAAAGGTCAAGCTGCAGTCGCCACGATTGCGTCAACGCGCTCGGCGGTGAGGATTCCCAAAGTCACGAGCCTATCCAGGCCGGCCTGCACTCGTGCATCGTAAGGTTCCATCGTGCCGCTCCAGGTGTCCAGGGTGCGGCGCATGGCGGCGACTTCCGGGTCGGTGGACAGATCGATTGCCGCCTTTTCGGCGTCGGTGAATGCCGCCATGAAGGCCTGGGTATCCGTCCATTTTTTTGGAAACGTCACCACGTCCCAGCCGCGCAAAACCTGACGCGTTTCGAGGTTCACGGTTTCCGTGGCTCGGGCCACCTGGCCGGCGCTCAGCGCAGGCTGTGGGGCCTGGACCACGTCGAGCACGATGTAGCGAGGATCCAGACCGACGACAGGCTCGTCGTCGGATCTCGGATAAGGCTTCAGTGCTTGCGTCTCGGGATCAAAAAGAAGTTTCATGCTGTTATGAATCTGGAAATTCTCCGGACTGGACCGTGAAGCCGCCGGCACCCCAGCGACCAACATTTTTCGTGATGCGGAGTTCGTCGAGTTTGCCCTTCCCAAAACCTCCAACGACGGGAGAGTACATCAGGTAAATCGTGCTGTTCGCCCCCCACGCGGCATTGGTGCCGCTGTTGACCATCGTGCCATTCAGATAGAGGTAGATGTTGCTGCCGGTGCGTGACACCGCGACGTGCGTCCATTGATTGTAGTAGCCGCTGTAACTGTACGAGCATTGGTTCGCCACTCCGTTGCCAACGTAGAGAACGCCGCTGGAGATCACGACATAACTGCCGCTGGCCTGGCCGATGCCGCACCCGGTGCTGTCGCTGGAGTCCGCCCAAAGCCAGAATTCAATCGTGAAGTCGGTTGAGGTGCCAAACGCCCAGTCGGCGCTGGAAGCGACGGAAACGTAATCGTCCACGCCATCGTGAGAACTGGCGGCAGTGCCGAATTTTGGCGACGTCGTTGAGAGCGACGCTCCATTAAACGCCGTGGACGTCCGGGCGAAAGTGGAGGTGTCCGGATAGGTCGTGCCGCCGTTGGTTCCGTTGCAATGGAGGAGCAGCAAAACGTTGGCAAAGTAAGGATCGGTGGCGCCACCACCGCCGCTGCCGCCGGAATAGAACATCTGAAAGGAGTTCAGATAAACCACACCGGCGGACAACGGGGCGGAAAAACCGAACGCGAGCCAAACACAAGCAATCGATTGAAGGATGAAGCTGAATTTTTTGATCATCGGGTTCCTTTCAGGGTGACTTTCAAACCGGTGCCTGGAACTCCGCTGCCAATCTGATCAACGTTGATCGTGATGACGGCCCTTGCAGCCAAAGAGGTGTCCGAGATCACTCCAGGCACCGCACCGCCCTCACTCGTGGTCGCGCCGGTGGCAATCTGAGGCTTGGTGCTGAAAATGCTCGTTCCTGCCTCTTTCACATCGACGATGATGGGGCTTCCAGTGGGAGCGTCCAGCACATCCAAATACACGGCCGTGAGCGTCATCGCACAGGGCATTTTGAATGTCACCGTTGGGGCTCCCGTTGTAAGCCCGTCAGTTTCGGTGGAACACGGAACGATGATCTCTTCGGGAAGGCCAGTGATGGTGGATGCAGCTTGCGTCCCCGTGTGGTTCGCCCTCGCGAGAGGGTCCGTCGCCAGTTTGCTCAGTGCGATCGCTGCGCTGCTGCTGATGTCCGCATTGACGATCGTTCCGTCGGTGATGTAGGCCGAAGTGACAGAGCTCAAAGCCGCCAGACTGCCAGCATCGCTGATGGTGGAAAGCGTCTGCGTCCCGGTATGGTTAGCCCTCGCGAGAGGGTCAGTCGCCAGTTTGCTCAGTGCGATCGCTGCGCTGCTGCTGATGTCCGCGTTGACGATCGTTCCGTCGGTAATCTGCGAGCTGGTGATGGTGCTGAGTGCCGCCAGTGTGCCGGCATCGCTGATGGTGGAAAGCGTCTGCGTCCCGGTGTGGTTCGCCCGGGCGAGAGGATCGGTGGCCAATTTGCTCAAAGCGATCGAGCCAGACAGCATCGTGTTGGTCACTGCTCCGGTGCCGATCGAAAGCGAGATGGAGCCGCCGCCGTTGGTCACCGTGATTCCGCTTCCGGCGGTCAGGGTGGCTTTGGTGAGAGTGTTGCCGGTGGAGTTGCCAATGAGGAGTTGTCCGTCGGTAAACGAAGTGGCTCCGGTGCCGCCGTTGGCTGCTGGCAACGCGGTGCCGCTGAGGCTGATGGAAATGGTGCCGCTGCTGGTGATCGGCACGCCTGTCACGGAGAGGAAAGTTGGAACGGTGGCGTTGACGCTTGTGACGGTGCCGCTGCCGCCGCTACCGCCTCCGCTGCTGGTGAGAGTGGAACCGGTCAGAGTGAGGCCACTGCCGATGGTGATGCTTTGGGGATTTCCACTGGCATCGGTGCCCCAGAGAGTGCTGTTGGCTTTGGGCCAATATTTCGGCGTCATCGGCCCTTCCGCTTGAGACTTGTAGGGGATGCTGAAATCGCCGACGGATTGAGCTGCGGCGAAGGCCGCATGAAGTACGAGCAGAGTGATGAGCTTGAGGCGCATGGTTCGGAAAAGGAGTGGAGTGTCAGAGATTGGCCTGTCCGAGATCCAGAAGCGTGGCGCTGCCTTTGTAGATGCCGGCGGCGTTGTAGAAATGGACGTAGGAGCCATCGTCGCTGAGACGCTGCTGCAGCACGTTGCCGATGTTGGTGAGGAGCTGGGTGCGCTCCATGGAGGTCAAAACAGCATCGATGTCGATGCGTGGGGCGCGTTCGGTGAGCCAGGCGGATTGAACGGAGCCGTTGACGTCGGGCGCTCCTTCGTCTCCGCGGGCTGGACCGTTGATGATGACAAGATCGAAGGGGAGAGATTTGCGGGGTGCGTCCTCGCCTGGGACGGTGAATTCAACCTGGGCGCTGAGGATGAATTCGGGCTTCGATTTGATGAGATATCGGAGCTGCTCTGAGTCCGCGAGCGTCTTGAGGCTGTACGTGGTCTGGCCGGAGGTGTGATCCCACGCTGAATCGAGCAGGACGGTCTCGGCGTCCAGGCCGTTAGGAGAACGGCAGACGAGGCGGCCGGTGCTTCCTTCATCGAGTTCGATCGCGGCGTCCTCGTCATCGAAAAACGTGTTGGTGAGTTCGAGCGTGGTGCCGAGGATCGCGGCGATGCGCGGCGCCGGACCTTGGGTGAGCGTGCGTCGAAGCTCGCCCGTTCCGGCATTGATGAAGAGGGGAATGGCTTTCATGCGGTGCGTTTAGGGTGTCAGCAGGGCGGCGGCTTCGAGCTGGGTGAGGATGGAGTTCTGCTTCGTGATCGTGGCGTTGAGCTTGGTGGCCAGGGCGTTGAGCTTGCCGGCGACTTCCGTGTTGGAGTAGCTGCCGCTGAGTGTGACGGCCGTGTCGGCGTCCGCAGTGAGGTGGGAGAGTGTGACGCCCGTCTTGATGGCAAACTTGGTGTCGCTTTCCGTCTTGGTGTAATATGCGGGCAAACCGGTGCCGGTGGCGGGGGCGTTGGGGATCTGATCGTTGATCAGTGTGACGGCTGTCTGCAGGAGAGTGACGGGAGAGCCGGCGATCTGCGCGGAGATCTCGAGCACGGTGCTGACGCTGGCCTCTCCGGAGAGGAGCTGCTCGATGCCGGCGGTGTTCAGCGAGAGATCTCCCTCGACGCCAACGGGGCCCATCAAACCGGCGGCGCTGGCGGTGATGTCTCCCTGGTTGTCGGTGAGACTGCCCTGGAAGGTGACGACGTAGGTTGGGAATGATCCGGTGACGATGGCGTTGTTGGCGCCGACGCTGGAGAGGGCCTGAAAGGCGCTCTGCAGATCGGCCGCGCTGATGTTGTAGGCGAGTGCGACGGTGGTCTTGCCGCCAAAAGTGAGGGTGAAGGTGCCGCCGTGCGTGGTGGGATCGAGAGCGATCTGCTGGATCTCGGGCACTCCGGATGCACCGTTCTGCAGCGTGGAAAGCGTGATGCCGGGCGATGCGATCGCCGTGAAAGTCTGAGCCAGGGCTGCGGGCTGGCGATCAATGACGAGGACCTGGATTTCGGGAGTGCCGGCATCTCCGGCGCGGGCCTCGTAGTTTTGGATCGTGGAGAGGGGATAGAGCAGGTCTGCATTTCCCGTGATGTCCGCACGCGATCCATTGGAGCGGAAAACGACCTGGTAGGGCCCGGAGTCGGGACCGGTGACGTCCACACCGCCGGCACTGGTGATGGAGGTCAGGGCATTGAGCGCGGTCTGCAATGCGGCCGCGGTGATGTTGTAGGCGAGCGGCGCGGTCGTGTTGGCTCCAAAGGTCAGGGTGAAGGTGCCGAGCGTGGGCGATGCACCGACGGGGCCAAGGCCGAAATAGAGGGACGTGGGGAGCGAGACGTAACGCCACGGCCGCGTGGGATCTCCGCCGATGTTTGGCTCCACTCCGATGATGCGGAGGTGCACCGTGTCTCCCTGCACGAAAGGACGGGGAAGGATTTCGAGGTTGCTGAAAAAATCCCGGATCAACCGACGGTTCGGGACGTCGATCACAAAGTTGAGCGTGTTTGCCGCCATGGATCAGGGCGGCGTGTCAGACGCACACCTCAGACGCCTTCCGCGGGGATGTTGTAGTAATGCAGGAAGGCCTCTTTCTGCGTGCCGGTGGTGGCGGTGTAGCTGAAGGAGGTGACGACGCCTGGGAGCATGTCGGTGGTGTAGTCGGAAAAGGACGTGGCACCCGTGGCGATGATGGTGATTTTGTCGCGAATGACGATCTGCCAGGGCATGGCACGTCCGGCGGTTTCGATGCGGACTTCATTCGTGCTTCCACCACTGCCCGCTCGTGCGAAGCCGGCAGCCGGCCAGGTGAAACCGATGGACCATGAACTCCATCCAGAATCGATCGTGCCACCGCTGTTAAACGTGGTGATGGTGCGTGTCCGCGTCCACACCTTGAGGTTGGCGCCGTTGGGGTCAGGATACTTCGGCCGCGATGGAGGCGGCGATGTACCAAAGGGGGTGCCGGAGCTGCGCCAGATCATGCACGTGCGTAAGAGAGGAGCGTCGCATTGGCGCCATTGTCGTAGAGAGCGACGTTGATGCTGGCGGAGAAGAAAGAGGCTGCGGGCTTTCTGGCAGTGATGGTGTTGAACTGCAGGTACTTCACCGAGTCGGTGTCGGCGGGTGTGCTTGTGGCTGTTTCAATCGTCACGCTGGTGAGCGAGTACGCACTGAGAAAGCTGGTCAAATAAGTGACGCTGAACGTCATCTTAAAATAGACTTTGAAGTTGCCACCGTGATCGGTCAGATCGAGTGCGCCGACGGCGACATTGTCCAGCGCCACGCCGCCGAGCGTGGGCATTTTGGTGCCGACGAGTCCGGGCATGACTTTGCCGGCATTGGTGATCTTGAACGGAGTGGAGACCGAAAACACCTGACGCTTCTGCCGCCATTCGAGCGCAGTGCCTCCGGGGAGCCGACGCTGTCCGAAGGCTCCGCCGCGGGCGGGCCTGGCTCCCTCGACGGCGCTGACGAGCCGCCGTTGGAACGGATTGCCCGGGCGAATCAAGGGGTTGGAGCTCGTGTTCATCGCGTGACTCGATCAGTAGATCTTGCGATTCCATCCGGAAGGTCCGGAACCGAGGACCTGGTGCGTGACCTGAAAGACGTTTCCGATCTGGCGATACGGCATGCCCAGGAGGAGGAAGTTTTTCACGTTGGGCGGGGCGACCAGGTTCGGGATGTTCCAGGTGTAGAGATTGCCCACGTCGTTCAGATCCGGCACAAAGTGCGTGTAGAAGCTGAGGTTCACCATCACGCTCGGGACGATGTAGCTCTTCACGCCGCAGAGGGAGTTCGTGGGATCGGTGAAGCCGACAAACTCGCCCGTCTCGGTGTCGAAGTACGCACCGTTGAGCGGATCGTCCGGCGTGCCGGCGAAGTCGGTGAAATTTGGGTGCGTTTCGATGGGGTCCTGGCCGCTGCCGCCCGGGTGCTCGATGAAAAACGGCGTGGGATCTGCAGCGACGCCGATGTAACTCAGCGTGGCTTTAATCTTGCTCGCCTTCATGTAGGTGATCTCCCGCTTGTAGCAGGTCAGGCGGAAGTCGAAGGGATGCAACGTGCCGACGGCAGGCACGGAGAGCGCATAGGCGCGGTCTCCTTCGTAGCACGCGGTGCCGGTGAGGAGGCCGTTTTCGTCCTCGCTGACGTTGGCGTCTGGCTGCAGCGTGAGATTGGGCGATCCGTGTTTGATCAACATCGCGTGGGGGCGGGTGTCAGAAAGGATTAGCCTTGGGCGATGGCATGCCGCCCTCTCCGCCGGTGGAGGACGTATTGGCGGCGATCTGCTGAAGCAGGCTGGTGTGCCGGCGCGCCTCGGAGAGAGCCGGATCTGTCCCGACGTAGGTGCGGCCACCACCGCCGATCGCTGCGAGGGAAGATGCGATGACGGAACGAGGTCCACCTTTTTTGCCGCCTTCGCCCTCCATCTCTTTGGCCGCGGCGGCGATCTCGTCGTTGAGCTTCAGAGCTTCGAGTTTCTTTTCGGCACGGGATTTGGCGTCGGGATCGTTGGCGGCGGCATCGTTGAGTTCTTTCTGCTGACGCTTCAGCTCGCGAATGCGCTCGAGCGGATTCATTTTCGCCAGGCGCTGCTTGTTGGCCTCCTCGGCGAGATCGGCCTCGGCCTTGGCTCCTTCCATGTTTTTCTGGTGCTGCTCCTTCTCGGCGGCTTCGATCTGGTCGTCGAGCTTGAGTACTTCGAGCTTCTTTTCGATGGAGGCCTGGGTGCCGGGATCGGCGTCCGCCTGCTTGTTGAGCTCGTCCTGCTGACGCTTCAGCTCGGCGATGCGCTGCGCGGGGTCCATCTTTTCGAGCTTGCGCTTGTTTTGCGCGTCTTCGAGCTGCTGCTTTTTCTTCATGCCCTCGGCTTCAGCGGCTTCGATCTGCTGCTGAAGTTCGAGGACGCGTTTGGCTTCCTGCAGGTGCTCGACATCTCCTTTGCTTTTGTCCTGGGCGGCGGCGGCATGCTGGGCTTGCTCGCGTTTGAGATCGGCAATCTTTTGCTCCGCCGTCATGCGCGATCGCGCGAGGTCGAGCATCTCTTGATCGAGATCCTTGGCGGCGGCTTCGGCTTTCTTCTTTTCATCGGCGGCCTGCTTTGCCTGTTCGCCCTGGGCGTCGAAATCCTTTTTCTTTCCGCCTCCGGTGGGAGTCTGGTCGATAAACGGCTCGATGTTCTTTTGGTAATTCTCCATGAAGGAGCCGTTTCCGGTGACCGTCTGCCAGGCGGCAGCGGCGGCGGCGCCGAGATGTCCGAGCAGGCCGATGACAGAGCCGAGGGCTTCTTTTGCCCGCATGTGAAAGCCGTCGATGGCATCGTCGAGCTTGGCCATGGCGCTGACAGTCGTGTTGCCGACGGTGGGCACATCGTTCATGAGCTTTTTGAGCTGATCGACGCCCTGGGAGAGCATGATCATCATGTCCGCGCCTTTGGGGCCGAGCAGGTCCATGAGGGCGAGCATCTTCGCCTGCGAGCCGTTGCAGTCCTCGTAGGCCTGCGCAAGCATGATGAGCTTCTCTTCGGTGCCGGCATTGGCAAAGGCGGTGGCGTTGATGCCGACGGCGGCGAATTTGTCTGCGCTCTCCGCCGCGGCGAGCGTCATCTTGGAGAGGTTCTTGACGATGAATTCGAGATCCGAGCCGGAGAGTTTGGCGGCATTTCCGACACGCTGAATGGTGACAGCGGATTCTCCGAGCCGGTCGGCGAAGTCCTGCACGCGGGCCATCTCGGAAATGAAGTTGGTGACGAAGGCGGAAACGGCACCGAAGGCGAAAGCGCCGGCGATGGTGCCATTGATGTCGGAGCCCCATTTTTTCGTCTGGGCGCGCATTTCATCGAGCCCGCGTCGGAAGGGGCTGGTGATGATGCCAATCGTTGCGCTGAGGGATGCCATGGTCAGGTGCCTTTCTGGTGACGACTTGCGCGCGCGGCGACCCAACGCTCGTAGGCTTCTTCTGAGAGATCGAGTTTGGCCTGGGCGAGGATCTCGGCTTCGCTGCGCTGTTCTTCGGCCTCGATGATGCGGTTGATTTCGTCATCATCGTCGCTGGCGAACTTCACGCGATCGGACTGGCGCTCTGCAGAGGCGGAAAGCACCCAGGAAGCGTAGCCCGGGGGAGTGTCCCAGGCCTCCGCATGACGGAAGCCGATGCTCATGAGTCCGACGGCGTAGCTCAGAGTGATGGGGGCGGAGATGTCGCGGGAGTCTTCGTCATCGTTTTTCCACAACTCCGGGCGGAGCTGGTGGAGGGCGAGCCATTCGATGAAAATCGCGGCGTGTTTCTCCCGGTAGGCGGCATTGTGCCGGAAGCGCAGCAGTGTGATGGCATCGCGAACAGACGCCCGAAGATCTGGAGGCGTCAGATTGGGCGTGGATACGGCTCTGACTGCGCAGAGCAGATCCGCGAGAGTGAAGGATGCGTCTTCAGCTCCGGCGTGCAGGAACGGGCTTTGGATGGCCTCCAGACACGCGAGCCGCCACAACGTTAGCGGGGGGAGCAGGCGGCCGCAGACGCGCGCCTGGCCGGGGAAGAGGCAGCGGAGAAAGGTGTCTGACATGCATAGAGGCGTCTTGTCGGATGGAGGCTGCTACTTCGCCTTGGCGGGCGGAGCTGCGGGAGCCTGCTTTTCGAGTTCGGCGGCTTTGGCGTCGAGCTCGTCGGCTTCCTTGGTCCAGGCGGCGGCGCGTTCGGCGTTTTCTTCCGTCCTGGCGCGGGCGCGGAGATTGATGGCGGTGGTGCGGAGGGTCCGGGGATTCATGACGGTGTGCTGCGGGCTGGCGGTTCAGAGCGCTCTTAGCTGTAAGAGATGCCGGCGGATTTCTTCGCGTTGATGGTGTACTCGCGGAAGCCTTTGTTCTGGGTGTCCTTTTCGGTGTCCACCACTTCGTAGGTGATGGCGTTGTAGGTGATCGTGGAGCCAGGCGCGGCCTTGGTGTAGCCGGAGCGGGCGCGCACACGGATGGAGACTTCGTTGTGCACGTCGTCGTAGCGGCGCTCGATTTCGTTGCCGTTTTCGTCAATGGTTTCGGCGGTGTTCTTGGCGCTCTCCTTGTCACGGAAGCTGAGAACGGTGGCGTTGGAGACGGTGCCTTCCACACCGTAGAGATGAGCTGTGCCTAGGATCGTAGCGGCCATAGTGACCGGCGCGTTTTGTCAAAGGCAGTGAATCAATGGGAATCCATGTCCTGGGCGTGGCCGGCGAAGATGATTTGATCGTGCCAAGTGTCGGTGTCGAAGAGGCTCGGGGCCGTCGTGTGCCACATGCGGTAGAGGTGCAAGGGCTTGCGGAAGTTCTCGCGAGCATCGGTGCCTTCAGGCTTGTTGACGAAGGCCTGAAAGGCGGAGCATTCGAGGTTCGAGTCGTCAAACGGCGCGGAGTCATTGAGCGGAGCCATGAGGACGTTGTAGCAGTCGCGGAGGATGGCGTCTGCGTCGAAGCGGGACGAGGGCTTCCCTTCGTCATCTTCGACGGCGGCGAGCGTCTTGAGATGGAGGACCAGCTCAAAGCTGCAGACGCCCGGGAGATCCGGATCCGCCTGGGTGATGACTTCGACGGCGATGTACGGCGGCTCTGGCTCGGTAACGGGGCCGACGTCCGCGCCGGCGTCTGCAGCAGCTTCCTGCTCAAGGGTGGTGGACGCACCGGTGACGAGGGTGATCTCGGCATAGGACGTGCCCTCCTTGCGGGCGTTCAGCCAGGCGAGGACGGCATTGGCGAGCTTGCGTTTGAGAGGGCGATTGATCATGCGGCCATGGGCAGGGGTTGAGAGGGAGCGTTGGAGCTGGACTGGAAGCCGGCTTCGCGTCCGGAATTCACGAGGACGTGCTCGATGTGGGCGAGCATCTTTTCGCGCTGAATTTTCAAAGCGGCGGCGATCTGGCCTTCGGGGAGAATGGAGGACGCGTAGCGCACGGCATTGGTGAAGGTGACGAAGGGATCGTACGTGCGGTTGGATTGATCGTTGGCACGCCCGGGGGCGATGCCTTTGTGACGGGTGATCCAGGCGGGTACGCGCGTGATGCTGCCGAGGGAAGCTCCGGCGGTGATCCAGCCGGCCTTGCCGAAACCGACCAGGGCTTTGCGCTTGGCACCGTAGTTCCGGAGATCCTTGGCGTCCGGAAGGATCTGGGCAGGACGATGACGCACGACGCGGCCGCGGCTGTTGCGTGCCTGGTCGTGGAGCGAGGGATCGAGCGGGGCGAAGATCGGCGTGTTGCGCTCCTGCAGGCTGGTGCTTTTGAGAAGTTTCTCCGCCTTGCCGTAGCCGCCGATCTTGACGAGCTTGTACCATTCTTTGGCGACTTTGACCTGGCCGGTGTCCTGCAGCTTTTTGAAGATGGCGGATGCGGCGGAATAGACGCGGCCGACATCGCGCAGGACAGCGGCTTCCCCCATCTTCTTGGTCGCCAGATCCATCCCATACGGCTGCGTGTTGTGGGCGAGATTCCAGGCGATGAGGCGGGCGTTTTGCTTGACGACGACGCCAAGCTTCTTGCCGGTGACTTCAGCGAGCCGGCGGAACGCGGCCTGAATCTCCCTGGTCTCCACCGAAAGGCTGAGCTGCGGTGCGGTGGATGCTGCGGCCATGGCGGATGCCTTTCCTTTCTGTTCCTACTTCGAGTTGAGGTTGGCGAGGCCGATCGTTGCGGAGGTGGAATCGACGGAAACGCGATCGATTTTGTATTCGCGGCCGCCGATGCTGAGGCGCTTGCCTTCGAGGGCTTTTTCCAGAGGACCGGCGAGGTCGTCGAACTCTTCGAGCTGGCAGACCAGCGTAGCAGTGTAGGTGCCGACCTTGCCGCCCAGGTCGATCTCGAGCGCGGCGGTGAATTCGTTCATAATGCCGCAGAATGCACCCGCAAGGCCACGGATCGTGAACTCCTCGCGGCCGATGATGTCGCCGGCATCGCCAAAGGCTTCCTGGGTGAAGTCATTGAAGTCGGACATGGTGGCATCAGTTCCACTTCACGAAGCCTGATTTGACCTTCGAGCAGCGTTTGAGGATGGCGTTGGCGGTCTGGGTTTTGAAGAGGGCGTTGACGACGTCTCCAAAGCCTTTGACGCACTTCCAGGAGGTCACGCGCTCGAAGAGCTTGTCGTAGTGCTCGCCAGCGAGTTCTTTGACGCGTTCATGGTCTTCGCCTTCGGGGACGATGACCTGGGTGGACTCTCCGACGACGGTGCATTCGGGAAACTTGCCAGGGTCTCCTTTGAGCAGCTCGGCGGTGATGGTGTCGAGGAGCTTTTTCTTGGCTTTGATCTCTTCGTTGAGCTTCTGGCCTTCGATGCGGAGTTTGGCGTGTGAGTCTGGGGACATGCCGGGGCGGGGTGTCAGATGTGGGCATGAAAAAGCGGCCACCTCCGGAGAGATGGCCGCTCTTCCCAACACAAGACAGTGTTCGTTATTTGGCCTTCTTGGCGTCTTCACCCTTGCCTTTGATCAGGACGGCATGGCCGACCTTGGGCTCGTCGGACAGGGGGCATTGCGTGACGATGAGGGTGCCGGAGTCGTCAGCGAGATCGACGGTGGTGTCCGTCTGCCTGGCGACGTTGAGGACGTGGGGGACGAGGCCTTCGTTGTAGTAGGTGGCTTTCATGAATGATGAATGGCGTGAGCTAGGCTGCCGAGCTTAGCAGTTCGTGTAAAGGGTGATGCTGGAGTTGCTGGCGGTGTTGTCGCCTCCGGAGCCTTGGACGGTGGAGCTGAGGCGGATGTAGCGACGGGTGCCGGGCGGGAGCTTCATGCGGACGCTTTTGGCCGTGTCTCCGACGCCACCGGCGCCGAGGGAGACGACGGTGGGGACGCCAGCGAGGGCGGCGAAGGATGCATTGTCCGCGCTGTCCTGGATGGTGGAGGTGATGGTCTTGGAGTCTGCGAGGGAGCCGCAGGCGTCATGTGCGACGACGACTTCGATGTTGTCCGCCTCGGGGCCGAGGACGTCCTGGCCGAGATCGATGGAGTCTCCATTGGCGGTGGCTCCGGCGGCGGGCATGGCCTTGGTTTTCTTCAGCTCGGGAGCTGTGAGACGGCGGATGGTGGGGGCGACTGCGGCACTCATGAGATTAGGGGGCTAGGATGCTGGATGCTGGAGATGGATTATTCTTCCGCGAGGGCCTGGCTTTCGATGGTGTCGGTGTCGCCGATGGCATCGGTGGCGTAAATGGGGATGCCGTCATACTGCGTGGGCATGGGGGCGAGGACGGGCTGGTCCGGACGGGTGCTGCCCTGGCCGAAGAGTGTGACAGTGCGGCTGATCTGGAGCTGATAGCGCTGATTGGCGCTCATCCAGATGGAGGTGGGCTTCACGCCGGTGGGGAACTCTTTGATGGCCCGGGCGAGCAGGGCATCGCTCATGGTGTGGGTGCTTTCGTTCGTGAGATTGAAAATGCGGCGCACGCAATGGAGGTTCGGCGTCTGGAGGCCTGCGTAGCCCTGGAGGACGGAGATGAGGGCTTCGACGCGGTTTCCGTTCGCATCGAGCATGTCGCCGATGCGGGGCTCGGGGAGTTCGAAGACGGAGCCGGAGCCGAGCTGGATCTCGACGTTCTGCTCGTCGCTGACGACGAGATAGCAGCTGGAGGCTCCATTGGCTGTGGTGCCGCCGGCATTGATGGCGAGGCTGTAGGAGCGACCGGTGAGCGGATCGGTGGCGGTGGAACCGTAGGCGGTGAAGTTTTTCAGACCGGGGAAGCCTTTGCCGTCGGCGCCGCGGCCATACCAGATCTGCTTGGCGAGGGTGAAGAGGGCGCTCTTCATGATGCCGAGGGCTTCAAAGGCGAAGTAGCCGGCGGGACCGCCGCGACGCCAGTTGTTTGCGACATGGCGGGGGCATTCGACGCGGCCCTGGAAGGGGAAGCAGTCGAAACGCTGCAGCTTGGTCTGGGACTTGGAGGCGGCGACGCCGGCACCCATGTCATGGAATGCGGCGGATGGGTAGCCGATGCGGAGGAGCGTCTCGTAGGAGAGGACGCCATCGCCGAGCTGATGGGCGGCGAGTTCGGTCATTTCCGGGTACTGGCCGGCGGCCTGCTCGATGATGGGCTTGGTGACGTCGTCAGTATTGGCCTTGCTGAGATCCAGGAGGCTCAGAGAACCCGCGAGGCCGAGGCACGCGAGGGACTCCACCGGAGCGGACATGACGTAGGGGATGCAGAGGAGCCCAAGAACCGCGAAGATCGCGAGCTTGATCCAAGACTGGTTTTTGAGGTGGCGGCTGTTTTTCATAAACGGTGCGTGCTGGCGTGAAAAAGAAATGACGGGGTGGCGGCGGTGGGCGGGGATCAGTTGTCTCCGAAGATTTTCCAGGTGCCCTTCATGGCGGCGGCGGCGCGCTTCATGGGAGGGAGGGAGGCGTCCATTTTTTCTTTGCCGTCGTCTCCGACTTTGGCGGAAGGATCGCGACGAACGGGATCGACGCCGGCGGCGGCGAGTGCGTTGGTGACCTGCTGCTGCACGGAGGCCTCAGCGGCTGCTGCTTTGGCTTCTGCCGCTTTCTGCGCGGCTTCTGCTGCAGTGAGCTTGCCGTTGAGATCGTTGATGGTCGCTTCCTGGGTGGCGGCCTTGGTGCTGGCGGTCGCCAGATCGGCTTTGGCAGTGTCGAGTTCGGCCTGGATAAGGACCTTGCCGTCGGTGGCGGTTTTCAGCTCGGCTTCGAGCTTGGTGATTTTGCCCTGCAGTTCGGCGATTTCTTGAGATTTGAACATGGCGATGTGAAGACTTCGCCGGTGTGGGAGTGTCAAAGGCAGGGCTTGCCGGGGATGCGCTGCGCGTTAGCGTGGGGGCATGATGGAATTCTCAATGACCGTCCCTGCAGTCCCACCGAAGACGCCCGCGCATTCGGTGAGCATGACGCCGTATGTGAGGCAGATCCTGAATGGCCTGCCTACTGGCCACTGTGTGGAGATCGACTATTAGGTGATCGATAGATGCCATCGGCCGTTCCTGTATTCAGGTGGTGATGTGGACTGGATTCTTGAAGGAGTCGTCGGCAGCCTTTACACGATGGAGTGCACCGATGATCCGGTGAAGCGTAGATTTGTCTTTCGGAAGATCGAGAGCCGTGATGTTCCTTTGAGGGAGCGATTCAACTAAGCAGCAGAGCGGAGACGTACTCGTCGAGCGTGGCGCCGGTGAGTTCATCGACGAGGTTCAGCTCGTAGCCTGTGGCGGCATCGAACCACTGGCCTTGCATGGTGGAGTCGTCGATTTCGCGGAGGGAGGTGCAGGCTGCTTTGAAGGCTGCGTAGTTCGCATCAACGCCTTGCTGCAGGAGGGCGGTCTCTTCGGGGGTGAGGGGACGCCAGTCGGTGCCCATGGTCTTGAAGTTTCCGGCTTTGATGAACTGCATTTGCAGGCCCTCTTCTTCGTAGTACTTCGAAGCATCGAGGATGGCGCAATAGACGCCGATGCTGCCGACGATGGCGGATTGTGCGGCGGAGATGACGTCTGCCTGGCTGGCGAGGTAGTAGCCGGCACTGCAGGCCATGGCGGGGATGAAGGCGTGGACTTCCTTGGTCTCGCGCAGAGCAGCGATGCGGGTGGCGGTGTCGGCGACACCGATGACGGAGCCGCCGGGGCTGTCGATGTCCAGGACGACGCGGGAGACGTTGGGATTGGACGCAGCGAGGGAGAGAGCTTGATCGACGTCGGCGAGGTCGCAGCCGCCGTAGCAGTCCATTTCGAACTGGGAGATCATCTTGTCGATGACGCCGTGGATCTGCACGACGGCGACGTCGCCGTAGACGTTGTAGATGTTGGAGATGCGGAGCTGTTTTTTGGTGGCGGCATAGTCTTGTTCAAAACCAATCCAGTCGTGCATGGGCTCTCCAGGTTCTCCTACATCGGCACGGCCAGCGGCGGGGCGAATGCGTTCGGAGGCCTGGGGACTGCGGGCATTGATGGAGGCGGAGGAGATCACGGTCTCGTCTCCAGACATGCGGGCGAGCAGCACGCGCTCAAAGGCCTGGCGCGCGGGCGCGTGGAGCATGAGGGGACTGGCGAAAAGCTTCTGCCAGATGCGGGGGTAGGATTTCATGGTCGTCGTTTAAGAGTCTTCAGGGGTGGTGACCTGGATGTTGTTTTGCACGCCGGGGGTGGGCTCGAAGACGCTGCCGAAGTCGATGTCGGCCTCTTCGCACATGGCTTTCACTTTTTTGAGGAAGAGGATGTGCTCGCGCATCTCGCCGATAGGATCTAGGCCCTGCTCTTCGAACCAACGCGGGATGGACATGCCGGCGCTGCGGGTGAGAGTCTTGAAAGCGGTGGCCATGCGGCCGACGTCCACGGTGAGCTTGCGCGGGCCGCGGAAGACGAGCTTGGAGAACCACCAGGGATCTTTCGACTGGGCGATGCGGCCGGTTTTGATGCTGACGCTGACTTTCCAGATGATCTCGCGGCGGACCATTTGATAGACGATCTGGTCGAAGAGGAGATCGAAGGCGCTTTGGGCGTCTTCGGCATCGTAGCGGGCGGCGGTGCCGCCGGCTTTGGCCATGTCCCAGAGGACGGTGAAGGGGATGTCCCAGCCGACGGCGAGCTGGTGGAAGAGCATCTCGATGAAGGCGAGGACGTTGGGGCCGGGATTCTGCGAGCTGAGGAGGGAAAGCTCTCCAGACTCGCCGAGGTAATTGATCATGCCGCCGCCGAAGATCTTCTCCAGAGCTTGCGTGTCGGTGAGGGAGGCGTTGGGATCTCCGCTGCCGGCGCTTTGGATCTTGTTCAGCGCGCCGCGTTTGCCTTTGCGGCCGGTCATTCCCTTCACAGTGACGGCGAGGGCGGAGTGGAGCTTGGCGGTGCCGGTGACGAGGGCATTGAGATCGAGGGCGTCGATGCCCTGATTGATGCCGGAGTAGCCCCAGGGGAGTCCGCGGGTGCCGTGGGCACGGCGACGGCGGAAGAGGTGGATCATGCTGTCCGCGGGGATGTAGCGCCAGGCGAGGAGATTGTCTCCGGCGAGGCGTGGGAGCGTGCGGACGGCGTATTCGATGGGGCGCTCGTATTCATTGATGCGGACGCCATCGTCCCAGTCGCGAAGGGTTTCACCTGGGCGGAGTGGTGGTGTGAGTCCGTAACTGCCGCCGACTTCGAAGACATCGAGCGGCTGAATGCAGGGGAATCCGGAGTCGGGATGGTAGGCGAGAGCGGCGTTGTATTCGCCATCGAGCTGGATGGTCTCTGCAGCGAGGCGTTTGGCCTCCCAGCCGTCCACGCTGCCGTCGATGGAGTAGACGTTTTTGTTGTTCCACCATTCCTCGACGTCGCGGCGCATGGCGTCATTGAAGACGTCGTCGTCGGAGAGACAGTTGAAGTGGATGCCGGAGCCGACGGCATGGCGAGCGGACTTCCGAATGATGCGGGTGAGGAAGGGGCAGTTGGCCTCCAAAGCGCGGTGCTTCTTGACGATCTCGCGGCGTGTGAGCGGGGTGAGCTCGCGGCGTGAATTGTAGGGGAAGGCGAGGAAGCTGGAGCGCGTGGGGGAGTTCTTCGCGGCATCGTAGGCGGAAGATCCCTGGCCGGCGGTGGGCACCGCTGTGTTGCTGGTGGTGTCGCTCATCGAATGATTCCGCTGAAGTCGGGGTAGGTGGCGGAGACCTGGTCGTCGTCTTCGCCGTCATTGAGGTACATCTTCAGCGCGCGGCGGCAGGCATCGATGACCTGGGCGCAGTCGAGATCGACCTGACGCTGGAAGGTTTTGCCGTTCACGCCGCTCTGAATGAGGGTGCCGACGGTTCCATTTCCCTGCAGGAGCTTTTTCCGGGCGGCCTTCAGGATGGCATCGACCAGGGCGGTGCTCTGGTCTGCCTCCATTTCGGCGACGAGCACCAGGGCAAATGATTCGACGGTCATGCCAGCGGCAGACTGTCAATCGCCCCCGTCAGATCTGACACGGCCGGGGCGGGCGGCCAAATGTAGCATATGTGCTACTTTTGCCGTACATGACACCGCCCGCGTGCGTGAGCAGAGGCGGGCGATGGCATAGATGGATTAACGCCGGGAGAATGATGTCAAAATGGGCGCTCGTCAAGGGTGGAGCGATGGGATAGGGTGCGGGATGGAGCCGCCTGAACTGATTTTTGCAGAGCACACGGACAGCAATGGCCGGAAGTTTGTCGGGCTGGGTGGCTGGGATCAGCTCTTCCGGTTTGCGATGGAAAACGATGCGGCGTTTCTGACTGGCGTCAATGTGGCGAGACAGCAGGGATTGAGCGAGATGGACACGCTGAAGCTGATCGCGTCCCAGATGACTCTCAAGGCGTGGAAGATGCAGCGCCTAATACTCGATCACTTTAGACGGAACGGGATACCGTTTAACACTTCAGAGCTTGCCTGGCTGGACAAAGAGGAGAGGGACCGGGACAAAGTACCGTCAGTGTGGAAAACGGAAATCTTTGGATGATCTCATTCTTCTTCCTCTGCCTCTTCTGCGTCTTCATCCTCTACCTCTGGCTCCCGTAGGGCTTCGGCGAGGTCGGGGTGATCTTTGAGCCACTTCTCGCGGATCTCGCCGAGCTTTTCCTCGATGGCGGCATCGAGGAGGACCTCGTGCATCTTTTCGGTGTCGCCGAGGTGGTTGCCCTGCTCGCCTTCGACTTTCCAGACGAGCTTGGTCTCTCCGTTGGGTTGCTGCTCTTCCTGGGTGCGCTCGGCGGTGAGCTGGGCTTTGTAGTCGGGGCCGACATTGCGCGGGAGCCACCAGAGGCGCTTGTGCTCTTTAATGCAGTGGTAGTAGAGCTGTTGCTTGAATCCGTCGTCGTAGTACCAGACGAGGTCTTGCTGGTCGTCATTGACGGGGGAGGTGCGGACGTCCTGGCCGCGGAGGTGCTGCCAGCCGCCGCCTTTGGAGGGACTGAAGACGTCGGCGTTCTTCAGGGTGAACGCATAGACCTTTTTGTTTTGCTGGGCTTCATAGCCGGAGTCGATGAGACCGGCGGTGACGATGTATTCGTGAACGGTGCCGTCGGTGTCGGTGAAGGTGTACTGGTTGATCTTGCCGGACTTGTCTGTGGAGATGCCGGCAATCTCTTCGATCTGCGGCCAGCTCACGGCGGCGCCGTAGTCCACCAGGGCGGTCCAGATGGGCAGGTCGGGCTGATCGTAGGCGAGGCCATGGGCGCGGATGCTCCACCAGAATCCGTCTCCCTGGACGTCCACGCACATCGTGAGGAACTCGGGACGGCGCGGGATGGAGCGGAGGAAGTATTCGGGCGATCGCGCGATGACGGCTTCGATGTCGTCGATCTTGATATCGGTGGCCTTGCGAACGAAGGGGAGGCCCAAGTCCGAGTTGAAGAAATCGTGCATCTTCGCGGCGGATCCGCGCGCGAGCAGGAACTTCTTGGCGAGCATGCCCCAGCCTTCGAACGGGGAGAGCGCAGCCCAGACGTGGACGCTGATGTCGTCGATGGGGGCTTTGGGATTGTGCGATCGCAGCTCGTAGCGACGGAGCATCCAGGGCTGATGGCTCTGGTTGATGTCTTTCTGGCAGCCGGCGCATTCGTAGACGGTCTCGCGCTCGACGCGCTGCAGATCGTGGTGCCCATCGGGCGTCTTGAGGTGCTCGAACTTGAAGCGTCCAGTTTTTTCGGTGCGCTTTTCTCCTGCAGGCAACGGTTTGCCGTCGGCATCGAAGGGGACTTCCTTCTCCTCGGAGAAGAACGTCAGGCGCTGCTTGTGGCCGCAGTGAGGGCAGGGGAGGTAGACGTAGTGCTGGCTGCCTTCTTTGAACCGGCGCCAGATCCGGCCCCACTCCGTGGTGGGGGTGCTTTCTTCGATGATCTTGCGGGTGAACCGGAATTGCTTCGTGCGGGCAATCGCGAGTTCATGCGATGGGGCCTCGGCTTTGACGGTGTGTTTGACCTTGTCGCTCTCATTGATGACGACGAGCTCGGCCTGGAATCCGGCAAGCTCTGTCGGCGCACCGCCGCCTACGAGACGCAGGACGCTGCCAATGAAATGCATCATCAGCGTGGTCCAGTGAACCTTGTCGATGATGGCGCGTTCCTTCACGGGAGCGCATTCGAGGATGTGCGCCTGCAGCTCGGCGCGGGAGAATGAGACGGCCGTCTTGCGTGTGGGATCGAGCCAGAGGATGGGATTGGGCCAGATGCCGATCTTGTGGAGGACACAGCAGATGGCGAAGAGCGTCTTGCCAACACGGGCGGACGCGCAGATGGTGACGTAGTGAGTGCTGCGCTTCCAGTAAAGATCGTAGATGCCGCGCCAGAACGGCATCTGGCTGGTGTCCAGGCGTCCGGGATTGACGCTGCCGACGCTCTGCGGAATGACGACGTGCTCGTCGATCCACTCCCAGATGCGCTGCGCGGGGCGGACCATGAGCACGGCGGCGCAGATCCCGCGCGCGATGGCTGCGAAGCTCCGGAGGTGGGGGCGCAGGCTGTCAGGGATCATTTGCGTGATGCCCCGCGCTTTTGGTTTGAGGGCGGACGCTTCACGCACCGGATCTTGCCGGATGGGACGCGGGTGGAGCTGCTCGATGGGGCGGCTTTTCCTGGCGGACGTGTGGAGTCGTGGGATGATTTGGCTCGTTCTTTTTTAGAGAGCGCCTTGGGCAAGCCTTTCGAGCGTTGATCTGGCAGGGTTTTCGCTGCGGCCTTTGGGGTGATAATCAGCGGGGAAGCTGGGTCGAGAGTTTCCTCCCGAGCTTCGATAGGACCGAGAAACTCGCAGTGCTGCAGCGCTTTCTTCACGCCATCGACCTCGCCTTGAATGATTTCTTCGGCTTCGTGGTAGTCCGTGGTGCCGATGATCTTCTGAGCCAGGCGCGGCACGAGATTGTTGAGAGCCTGGTTGAAGGCCTGCACCAGGGCGGAGGTGCCTGTCTCCACCTCGGCCGCGTCCACCAGCTCGCCGGCGACCTTGCAGTTTTCGAGCTCGAGCTTCGTGCATTTGAGCTGCACCTCCCGAGCCTTCCAATCTGTGACGGTGACCGGAGCGGCTGCTTCATCGCCCGACGGTGCACCGGCGATGTTCTCGGCGGTGCGGGCGATGTTGTGCTTGATGAGGAACTGTGACCAGGCGGCGACATCGTGCCGCCCGTCGGCTCTCGCCCTGGGGACGTCGTCCGGATAGCGTTTCCCTGCGTTCTGCAGCGTTTTCCGCGAGACACCGAATCTTTGGGCCAGCTCGTCGTATCCCTTGGCAAAAGCCGAACCTGTGTCCTGGAGCGTGCCGCCTGCAGCCGCCTGCTCAATGAGGGCGCGCTCGGCTGCCGTGAGCGGTTTGCCAGTGTTGGCCTTGCGTATCACGTTGGCCAGGTTCTTGACCAGAACCCTTTCGGCGTCCTCCGGCTTGAGCATTCACTTTGCCGGGAAAGGAATTGTCAAAGGCTGGCCGAATAGCCATGGTCAGGGCATGAAAAAGGACGAAACAAAAGAGAAGAAAGACCGGTTCTTTAACACCCCCTCAACCAGAGCAGTTTTAAGGACCGCACTTCTCGTTGAACTCTATAAAATTCGTCCAGACGCAATGTGCGCTAAAAGCATAAATCTGTTCGTTCACGAACATCTTGCGGGTGCTCCCATGGAGACAAAAGAGCGAATCGTCACTGCTGAGTTACAATTCCTAACGGATCTAAATTTTGTTTCTGCCGCTTCCAATAGTATCAATGCGAGCATGAAATACCGCCTTCTTCCTGAGGGTGTTCTACATGTCGAACGCGAGTTATGGAGCCTGGTTGGTGATTATTGATCAAAGCCAGGAAGCTCCCCTTGGCTGTCCTGCCTAATCTCGTGTGCTCTCTCGGCGTAGAGGTCGCCAACGTCGGCAGCCGGATGGAGTTTGGCACCTTCGGACCAAAAGTGCTTCCAGCCGCGGCGGCGCTGGCGGCCGCGCGCGGTGTGCTTGTCCAGGGCAAAGTCCGGGATGTCGCGTGCGCTGCGCGTTCCTTCGTAGTGGACGATCAGGGCATGATCGACCATGCGGGACTTCTTCGCCCGTGCGAGGAGGATGACTGCATGCACGAGATACAGCCGCTCGGGGCCGTGGCGTTCGTCTTTCTTCTTCCGCTGGTCGAGCCAGTTGTCGTAAAGCGCGCGGATCTCCGAGGCGAGGCCGGGGGCGGCAAGCCCCACGTCCTCGCTGGTGATGATCCGGAGACGCTTCCAGACGTATTCCCCGAAGCCGGCGAGATCCAGCTCCGTGGCCCAGAAGAGGGCGTCCTCTTCCAGACCACGGCGGATGCACTTCTGCAGCGCACTCGCGACTTCGCCGCAACGGTAGCCGCCGGGTGTCTGCATCTCTGCAAAGGTCATGCTGCCTCCTTTCGATCCGCGATGGCGGCGAGGTAGCTCTCCGCATCTTTGATGGCTGCGCGCATGTTGCAGCCGGCGGAGAGGAGGTGGCCGTCGGGTACGGCGCCGCGCGCGATCTGCTGCGCGATGCCCTTGGGAATCTTGAAGGCCTTGGCCAGATGGTCGGTGGTTTCCTCGAAGGATGGGGCCTCGACCTGGAAACGGTGGAAACGGGTTTCCAGCCGGCCTTTCGACTGGGCCCGGAGCTTCGCGTACTCGTTGGTGGTGGCGAGGATGGCGATACGTGCGGGAAGATAGTCCAGGAACGTGAGCAGCTCGGCGATGGCCGACGAGCTGGCGGAGTCGATTTCATCGACGCGCTTGACCGTCCAGTCTGAGAAGAGATTGCCATAGTGCGCACGCTCGCGCCACTGGCGGACAAGATCGACGCTGAGGGACTGCCCGTTGACGTGCTCGATCGCAAAAGGGTCGCCCCCGATTTCGCGTGCGAGCTGGTCGAGGGCGGCAGTCTTGCCGATGCCGGGGTCGCCATCGAGGAGGATAGCGACGCGATCGCGTTTTGCGGCCAGGCTCCGCGCCGCTGCCAAGGCGGCAGCGGCGGGACCGATGAGAGCAGGGGAAGCTTTCATGGGGTGGCGGTGGCGGGGGTGATGACCAGACGGCCGTGCTCGACCTGGACGCGAATCGCGGCCCCGATGGTGAGGCCGGCGGCATCGAGCCAGCGGCCTTGGAGTTTGATCTGCGGCACCGCGTGCTTGCGCTGCCAGGCGGAATAGACTTTGCGAGTGCTCATGGCTTAGGCGGCGTTGGCGATTTGGAGGACGCTGACGCGCGTGGAGCGCGGGGCGGTGGTCTGAGGAGCGGGTGCAGCCGCTGGCTGCTCTACGGGCGTCTCTGGCGAAAAGACGGCCACGGCGAAAGCAAACTCGGCAGGGGAGGCAAAGAGTTCCCGGGCTGCGGCGTTCCACGAAGTGATGGACTTGGAGCGATCGCCGAAGCGGTAGCGGTAATCCCCGGTCTTTTTGCAGACGTAGATTTCGCCTGCTTCCCACTCTGCGAAGGCATCGCGGAGAGTGTCGAGATGGCGGGCGGCGCGGACAAGGCGGTTCGTTTTGGTCACTCCAAGGGAGCGGATGGCGGTGCGGTTTTCGCCGAGGGCGAGGGCTTTGCTTGCGTTGGTGGTGTTCATGTCTAATTCGCCGGTTTTTGCGGGTTGGCACATCCCGTTTGGTTTGTTTCTCTGACGTCCTGAGTTTCGACTTTCGCCTTCGTGACGTCGCGTAAATCCAGCGTTGTCCCCTAACTTTTATTTTCTACCAAAATGCCGCGTTGGCAGGGCCACTGCTAACGCGGCATCGGTAGGGGCCGACTAGGAGAGAAGAGCGACGGCTGAGGCTTTGATTTCCGCTCCGCTGCCGAAGAGCGTGGAAGCGAAGCGTGTTTCATCGGCCACACCGTTTTGAGTCCGTCCATAGGTGCGGCGATGATCGACCCATTCAGTCACGGCGTTCAGGGCATCCCAGCGCGTGCGGCCGTGGTTGCCGGTGCCTTTGCTGAACAGGTCGGTAATCTCGCCCCGTGCCTTTTCCGTCCTGGGCGACTTTTCGCCGGTGGCGATCGGCAGCAGCTTCTCTGTGAAGTCGCGCATATCGGTGTGAGACATCGGCTTTGCGGCGAACAGTTCAATCAAGGTAGTGAGGTCATCGAAGTAGCCATGCACCACTTTGAGGGCACGCTGCGCTTCGCTGACGCGCTGCTTGTAGTTTCCACGATGGAGAATGGAGACAGTGTTGGTCGCCTGACGCAGCGCAACGGAGAGCGTATTCTGGCAGACAACTCGCGTCATGACCTGCTGCATCTTGAGTGTGCTGCTGCCATCGTGCGAGGTGTAGAGAAGGATGTTCCGCTCAAGTTCGTCGCCACCATCGATGAACACGGTTTTGGGAATGCGTGCCATGATCCACACCCGACGGCCGCCATGCAATGCGCCGGCGGTGTCGTAGATCGCCTGCCCTTCGCCGACCACGGCGTCGAAGAATTCGAAGGCCTCGGAGTTCTGGATAGGGTGATAGCTGTCTTTCATGATGGACAGCACAGCCCCCGTGTCCTCGCGGGTGATGGCTTGATACCCGGGGACGGCAGTCGGGACGCCGTTGACCTGGGCGAGGACTGGATTGCCGATGACATTCCAGTTTAGATGCGCTGCCTCGAGCGCTTCCGAGCTGGTGAGAAGTCCCTCGACGACGGTGCCGAGGCGGTGCCACGGAGTGATGTTTCTGCCGCTGAACATTTCTGCGCGGCCGTTCTGGATGCTGAGTTCATGTGCCATTGTTTTGGGTGCCGGTTTGGTCGGGTTGGCGCGTCCCGTTTGGTTTGTTTCTCTGACGAAACGATCTTCAACCCTCGCCTTCGTGACGTCGCGTAAAAAAGCAGCGACAGTCCTAAAAATATTTAGCAACGAAATAAGACAAATTGGCAGGGCCGATGCTCACGAGTCAGCGCTGAGGAGATGGCAACTCTCGATGAATTCGAGCCTAAGCTCCTTGCTGTCTTCTTTCCCTTGCCCGGTCCGCCAATCTATGTAGGCACCAGGCGTTATTGTCGCATACACCGTTTTAGCTCCTCGCTTTCGCGCATTGCGAGCGATCGCATTGGTGATCATGCTATGGTACTGGGCGCTGCGGTCCGGATAAAAAAATCGAGAGTCAGAATCGGACTCGAAGTTCACCAGCTGCAACACGTTGCCGCGCAGATTTTCAGGCAGCTTTTCAGCTGCCCATTTCGTTCCCTCGGCTTTAGCATCCTTCCAGGCCATCGTGGCCGGATACTAGGGCGGCTACAATCCCTGGCAAGTACCCTCTAGCACCCAGCCGACGTCGGTCAGATTGGAAAATCGAACCGGAGCTGGTTCACCACGCATGGTCACTGTGAGGTTTCGGCGTCCGTCTATCTCCACTTTGATGACATCGTCTATGCGGCCGGCACGAAAAATACGCACGAGCACGGGATCTGGAAGGCGCATGGCCTCCTTGTTTGTTTCCATTTCTGAATTCGCCCGTTTGGTCGGGTTGGCGCATCCCGGTTCGAGTTGTGACCGCGACTCTGACGAATCACGCGCAGTCTGCAACTTTAAAACGGCAGCTTTAGCGCGATCTTTTCCACGCCGGCATAGTCACGTTTCCGAGTGCCGCTGTGACCGCCGAAGCTGAACACGTCGCCCCATTTTTTGCGGAGCAGCTCCACATCCCGCTTCTCTGTGGTGGACGTGCGGAACGCGGCCTGGCCGCCCTTGCCGGTGAAGGTACCTTTCTGGCAGAAGGTGTACCTGCAGTTCTTGTAGCACATGCGGTGCCGGTAGGCGTTCGCCGCGGCGATGTCGAAATCGTTCTTGGCCACGACGCGCTCGTCGAAGCGCAGGCCGTGGCCGCGGCGAAAGCCCATGGCGCAGCCGTTGATGTAGCCGGTGAGCATCATGGGCTTCAGGCCGGTGTAATAGCGCAGGGCCCCGTTGGAGGCCTCCCAGCCGAAGTAGTAGGCTCCGAGATCCCGGGCGGTGATGAAGGTGGTCCAGATGATGTCGCGGATCAGCAGCGGATCCCGGATCGTGGATTCTTCGCCCTGCTCGGTAAAACAGCGCTGCACGCTGGTGATGTCGTCATCAACGAAGACGATGCCGTCCTCGTCTTCGAGGTGGTCGAAGCACCAGTTCAGCTTGGGGGTGAGACCTTTTACGCTGTCCGGGTGCGTGACGAGCTGAGCACGCAGATGTGCCGGCACGCGGCACATGTCGTCGCGGAGGCGGGCTTCGTAGATGGCTTGCTGACTCTCAGGGACGCACAGCAGCGCCCCCGGCACCAGCAGGTGCGTGGTCATGCTGTTAGCCCTGGACATCGAGGGAATGACGATTTTCACGGATGGATTTGAGGAAACGGGTGAAGGGGATGGCGCGGCCGATGCCGATGCCGGATTTCTTGTACGAGCGCTCAGGTTCAACACCGGTCAGCGTCTGCAGGAAAGCGAAGTCGCTTTCGTTGGTGGTGAATACGAGGACGTAGTCGTAGCGCTCATGCAGCTTCGCAGTGATGGGGAACTCTGCCTCGGGGATCTCGGCATCGCGGATAAGGGCCTCCAGCTCCTCGGAGGTCACGGCCGCACACTCCAGATCTGCGACGTCGATCTCCGAGAGGAGCTTTTTCAGTGCGTCGTCATCGTCTTCGGCGAGTTCGGCTAGTTTGTTGTCGGCGACCAGGTCGCGCAGTTCCTCGGCACGAGATTTGTAATCCTGGTATTCGATGGGGACGTGCAGGCCATTGCGCTGCGCGAGCTGGACCATCCCGTTCCCTTTGATGACGTAGCCGCTGAGCTTGGAGACGACGGCGCACCGGCGCCAGCCATTGCCGTTCACGACTTTCAGCATGCGGTCGAGCTGCTTCGCCTTGTGCTTGCGGTAGTTTCCGGGGAAGAGCTTCAGCTGATCTGCCGGCACGATTTCGGCATGCAGGCAGTGCACGCGGATCCCGTCGGGCGTCGAAATTTCATGGGAACTTGTATTTTGGGCGGTGTGCATGAAAACGGTGGTAGATGGAAAAACCCCTTGGGGTGGGGGTGTCTAGGAGACTCCTTATGGGGGGAGGGCTGGCCAGCCTGGCTGGCGTTGGTGGTGGCTGGACAGTATGGATGGCGTCTGTGCTGTGGCTGTGGGCTGGGCTAGACACCTGGGACGGCGTCTGTGGTGAGCTGTGCGTGTAGGTCGAGAACTGGTTGCAGCCGCATGGCAAGCGTAGAGCGTTCGACTGGCTTCAGTGACTTGATATCGATGTGCTGCAGGGCTGCCACTAGGCGGGCGATGTGTACGACGTAGCTTTGGTGCTTGGCGCTGCTCTTGGTGTTGTCAGCGGGCGAGGTATCAGGGAGGATTCCTGCCAGCACGTACGCATGGCGTAGCGTGCGTGCATCGTCCAGGTTCAGGCGGCCGCTCGCCTTGGCGATGGCGAGCTGCTGCCAGCGTGTGCGTGTGTGCTTGGTCAGAGCAGGCCAATGCTCCTCGGCAAAGGCTTCCCACTTCCCGTGTCCGAGCTGCTTCTTCCATTTGTTCAGATGTTCGCCGATATCCACACACACCTTCAGGCGAGCAGCGCTGAAGGCCACAGCCTGGTCGCCGACATTGTTCGCGGATTCGATCAGCTTGGTGATCTCTTCAATTTGGTCCGCTGTGGGTAGTGCGTGAAGTGCTGTTTCCATAGTGCTTGGCAAAGGTGTCTGCAAACTGCCAGTCGATGCGTGGTCCGCGGCTGCTCCTGCCCGTCCTGATCTTGCGGTAACTCTCCACGGCTGCCGTGCTCTTCATGCCGGCAGCGGGACGGCCTTTGAGATAGGTATTCTTCAAATGACAGCAATGGTGCGAGACCGTCGATTTGGTGATTCCAAACTCTTCAGCGATGCTCGTCATCGATGCCCCCAGCTTCACCCCGGTCTCCATCACCAGATCCACGCACCGCGTCATCAGCCTCGAATCCGGTGCCTCCAGGATCTCGTCGAGCAGTTTGGCGAGCAGCTCGCGTCCGGAGAGCTTCTTGACGTCCACCAGGGGCGCGAGGCGGCCTTCATCGAGCAGCCTCTCCACCACGCGGTGAACCAGCTTGATGACAGCCCCTTTCGCCCTGGGATCAGCCTTCGTGGGCCATTCCTCGGCCACCAGTTCGGCGACATGCTCGGCGAGCGTGTCACAGCCTTGAGCGACATCGTGCCAGTAGCTTGACTCTCGGAATTCGGCGGCGTCGCGAGACATGCGCCAAGATCATGGCACATATCAGAAAGACACAAAAGTACTATCTTTGCCCGTTTGTTTCAGAACGGAACATCATTTTCATACCAATTTGCTTTTGCTTCTCCGGTGATCACCTTCCACCCTTGACGACCAAAGTAAGCCGCATTGGCCGCTATCTGAGGACAACGCCAGAGATCGTTGTCACCAAAACAAAGCCGCGTGAGCCTGCGTACGATTTTCACATAGATCCTTGCTTTGCATGCCTCCAACCTCTTCTCCAATGCCTTCGGAAACATGCGAAGCCAGAAAACAAACCGCTGCAGCTGGCACATGGGACGCAGCCCAGGAGTGCAATAGCAACCTCCCCGCCACAAGGCTTCCCAGAGCAGCTCAGAGCCCAGCTGAGGCACCGTCAGCACCAGCAGCCACAAATGCGCCTCACGACTCGTTCGCGGATCAATTTCCCTGCGCGGCATCCGCTCGGTAAAAAAGTTTCGTGCGCCAGGCTTTAGCTCCTGCAGGCGGCTTTGTGAGATGCTTCGCTCCTGGATCTGATGGAAGAGCGTGTCCTCCACCCACCACCTGCCGAGCACTGTCCTGGTCACATGATGGATTCCAAAGCCCGCGCATGAGCGGCAAGTAGCCGAGTGATAATCACCAGAACCCCCGCACGTCCAGCATTCCGCCTCTATTCTCTGCAAATCATAGCCACTGTTCACCTCCCGCCTTCCATAGCGGTGCAGTAAAATCGTCTTCAGGCGATACCAGTCCGCATCTCCATTACTGTTTGCGGCTTGCATCAGCCGCGCCAGCAAAATGCGCCGTAGTGAGTGGGTTCTTTCAGGTCCAGGTATCATAATCAAAGGGCACTATTGAAGGCTTTGAACGTTCCAGGCATGCGTAAACGAAAAGCCCTCGCATTCGTCGATTTCCGCACGGTAGGCAGAGCACGCCCACAGAATCCAATCCTCCATGCGCAAAAGCACATTCGTATCTAAAAGCGGATCCATGATGGCCTCTTCGAGGCAGGCAATGTAGTGCGTGTACCGATACTGCACCGTCGGCGGACCTTTCATCCATGGCCCGTGGAACTGCACCCTCATCACGCGCCGCGGGTGATAATACGGCTCCAGCAGCAGCTCGTCCGAGTTCATCTTCACCGTCGGCAGCTTGTGCAAGATCGCCGAAACGCCCAGGCCCGAAAGACACTGCGAGACCATCGTCGGATTCATCCAGCCGCAGAGCTTTATCCCGCTCCTTCTCACCGCCTCCAACGGCCGGCCGCTCGCCGCCGCGATGCTGTGGTGACCACACATGGCTTTCCACTCCCGGTGAGCGGTATCGGATTCGGCTTTAGTGTAGGGAAGCGTCATGCAGGAGATAGCATGTGAGGATTGAATGAATCGATTTTCCCGTCATCGAATTGCAGGACGACGACGTAGCCCTGGCTGTGTTTTAAGCCGATCGATGCGATCGCAATTCCAATCTGGCCACCACGCCGTGCCTTCTTTTCACCAGAGACTTGCCAACGCTGAGTGCCTAGAACGTCGAAGAATTCCACGGAGCAGAATCGCCGAAGTAACTGCCCTTTCTCGGGCCTTTTGAGTTTTGGTCGATTCATGAAGACGTTTTCGATGTGCTCGTCAGATCCTGCAGCGCCCGGAACATCCATCCTCCAGGCTCATCGGCTGGACCGGTGGTGAGGCGTAAATTCTTGTGCTCGCCGGCGACCTCGAGGCATTCCCTCGGATAATCCACAGCACGCTTTTTCCAGGCACGGCCCCACTTGAAAAACTGAGCCTCCTGCAGCTTGCCACCGCTCCGGAACTCCTCTCTCAGTCGCTCCATCACATGCCGCGCCTGGTCATCGAGTCCTCGGCACAGCTTCAGCATCGCCCGGTCCAGATTTGCTGCGTCCCCGCTCGGCGCGGAACTTTGACCTGTGGCACGCTGTATCGGGGCAGACATCGGCGCTGGTGGCGGAGGTGCCGGTACCTCGGCACGACTTCGCTCCGCAGCAGCCACCATTGCCTGGATGCGCTGCTCCGTTTCCTCCCATGGCTCCTCTGCACCCGTCTTGGGCGGCAAAATCGTTTCACGTGGAACGGCGATCGTCTCATGCAGCGGAACCTTTGATGATGACGGTTCAGGTTCCTCAATCATCGCCGCAAAGGCCCGAGCCGGCGCGGCCGTCTCCTCACTCGGGAGAATGCCCGGGATTCTCTGCTGCCCGTCCGGATCTGCGCGGCCCTGCAGGCGCGTCTGGTTCAGCTCCACCAGGCGGGCGCGTGCCTCCCTGCCTTTGCTCTCGTCCGGCGCCGCAGCGTCTCCCCGCGTCTCCGTGCAGATGCAGTAAAGCGTTTCCTCCCGTCTCTTCAGCACGAGCAGAAAGCCCTTTTTCAGCGCACTGCGCAGCGCACGGCTGACCGTGCTCTTGTGGATACCCAGGACGGCCGCGAAATCGCTCAGACAGGGCACAAACGCCCACGTCTGGCCGAGATCCAGGCTCAGATCCGTGACGAGCTGCAGTACCGCCCGCTCGGCGGCTGTGCATGACCATTCCTGCTCGATGCGCCGGCGGGCGCATGAAGCGAGTGCGGAGTAGGTCTCGTCTGTCATGATGCCGCGGCAAGGACTGCCGGAAATTGACGCACGCGCAGCGCCTTGGGCCACTCCATGATGTCGCCGCCTTTTTTGTCTTTCATGTGGGCTGTCGGAAAGGTCGTGCGTGGATTGCTTCCGAGCTGCTTCACGAAGCATGGCACATCAGCAAGTTCGCACTGACTCACGATATCGCTGATGTGAAAGCTCTGGCACTCCCGTGCCCTGCTGCCACTTTCCCCGCCGACGATCACCCAATGGAAAGCCCGCTTGAATGACGAGATGTAATGCACGGCCGTGAAGTCGATGGCATCGAGCAGCGGCTCCATGGACCAAAACCGCACGCGGGCCGGGATCTCAGACAGCGGCATGTACCGACGGTCGAAGTATTCCTGATTCTCCGCCGACGCGCCGATCCAGACGTTCTCTGGCGGCTCATTCCCGAGCCAATTGTAAAGCCATGCCGCAAAGTCTGACTTCGGCGGCTCTCCATCCCAGTCAGCAAAATAACCAGCGCGATCTGACGGATCGCCGCCCTCTTCCACAATCACGCATTTCTCCACCCTCTCGCGCCAGTTCTCCGGCCGCTTCGTGAGCAGCTGCCAGATCAGGTTCGGCGTTTGGTAGATGAGCCGCAGCAGATCGTGCAGCCATTCGATCGGGACCTCTTCATCCAGCCAGTCCGCCGTGCTCGCGCAAAAGACCTTGGCTAGGCTAAAGGTGCCGATGCTGCCGCACATAGCGCAGATGCATTTCTCGGACAAGGCCCGCTCGTCACACGTCAGATGTTGGCAGTTGGAGCAAACAAAGGGGCGCTTATTCCACTTCAGCGGCTCTTTCCAATACGCCTCGCTGGTGCGTTCCCGCTTCTTCCCCTTGCCCCAGGTCTCCTGGCCGCGGCTGCGGAGCACCCGGGCGCGAGTCGTCGTCTCCGCGTAGCAGTTTTTGCACCCGGGCGAAACCTTCGTGCAGCCCAGCCACGGATTAAAGCTGTGGGTCGTCCACTGGATTTTAGAGTTCTCAGCCATGGTCGGGATTCCATTTGATGAGCTGGCCTTTGAATTCGTCCCGGCCTTCGGGAAGGAACCAGGCGGTGAAAGCTTCGACGCTGTCGAAGCCGTCTTCCCTAGCGAGCTTCTCGATGCGCTCGCGGGTGAGCTTGCCGGCGAACTGCAGGCGAACATCGAGGCCGATGTACTTCGAGTTTTTCAATGCTTTCCGTCGGATGACGATATCGAGCGCCTGAGTGCATTCCTGGGGAGGCAGCAGCCGGCGGGCTTTCTTCGTGCGCAGGCCGGTGAAGATGTGCAGCGTGTCGCCGTTCTTGATCGGCGCCTTGCGCGTAGCACGGATAGTCTGACGTTTCTCACGTGACTCTACCTTCGGCGCAAATTGAGGGGAAAAATTGAGTTGTGGCATAAGATCACAAAAATATTAATAGCTCTTCGAGGCGGCTACTCTGGCCTCTTCCGCTTCCAATCTCAGCAGCTTCGAAAGACGGTAGAGTACATAGCCGCAGTTAGATGAGGTTAGAGATTCACACTCCTGGAGGAATCGTTGCAGTTGCTCCGGCGTCATCGTGTTGATGGCAGCAAAGTATTCCCTCACGGAATCCGTGGCTGCTTTCAGGAACTCTTTCGGCTGATCGAGCACCACCTGCGGGATGTTGTGTTCGGAGCTCATGGGCTATTTCTTCTCCTCCTCCGTTTCCTGCTGCCAGTCCGGTGCCGGCAGCTTGTTGATGTAGTCCACCAGTGGCTGGCGCGGAACCAAGGCAATGCCGGTGCTGGCGCCAGGCTTCCGCAGGTAGCGCACCGGAATATTCTTGGATCCGGCCTGCTGCAGGAGTTCCAGGAAGGTCGTGCGTGGTAATCCGGTGATGGGACACACCTCCCCAGGCTTCGGCGGGCGGATAAACTCCGGCTGCACCACCGACGGCGGCACGACAAGCACATTGACGCCCTCGGGGAAGCGATCGCACATCCGTTGCAGCGCCGCACTCGGCAGCTCCACGACGGTCACGCCTGGCTTGTCTTTGGATGAGGCGAGGGTTTTCATGGAATGAGAAGGGTGATGATTTCCCGGCCTTCGATGAGCTCGCGGGTGCGCAGTGCGCTGAGGGCGTTGTTAAATCCACCACCGGTGGCCTCGTAGCCGGCGCGCTCGGCAAGCTCCTGCTTCGAGCAGGCAAAGCCCTCTACCTGCAGCAGGCTGGAAAGGATGGCGGCCTCGCACTTGGAAAGCCGGGAGATCCAGTGGTCGATGGCCTGCAGACCGGTGGGCAGGGGAGTGAAGGAACCGAGGCCGGCGCGGCCGTCATCGGTGATCGCAAGCGGATCTGTGCCATTGAGCAATCCACGCGTGCGCAGCGAGCTGAGGGCATTGTTGAAGCCGCCGCCGTCGACCGCGTAACCGGCGATGCAGGCCACCTTGCGCTTGCTGCACGGCTGAGAGTGCTGGGCAAGCACGGTGAGGATGGCGCGCTCGCATTTCGAGAGCTTCGGACCATCGATCGACGTTTTAAAAACATGCGATACTGGGGGATAGGACAGCGGAGTTCGGACGACGCAGCCGCCGTTGATGGTGGCCACCATATCGACCACAGAATACTCCCCAGGCTTTCCTTCCAGGTGGCCGATGACCTTGGCCAGCAAGGCCTGCACCTCTCCTTTTGTGAAGAACCCATGCAGCTCAAAAAGGAGCTGGCGGTCCTTATCGTTCAACACGGGGAGGAACTCGGGTTTCCGTTCCGCCCGGGCGAGGCGCACTTCCTGTTCCAGTCGCGCGATCGTGCGTTTCAGCTCCGCCGGATCGTTTGCCTTGGCACGCTCCAGCGTGGCCTGGATCTGAGCACTCAGCGCGGGGAGATCCACGGGCTTCAGGATCGCGGCAGCCGCGGCGTGGTGGGAGCCTGGTTCCGGTGTTTTGCTGCTGTCAAAGGTGTGGCGTCTCAGCACGTAGCCGCTTTCGAAAAGACCAGCCCATCCTGGCGACCAGAACCAGCACTCGCCGACATCGAGGGATGGCAGTGTCTGCAGGAAGCTTGCGGCCTGTCCTTTCTCCTGCTCCCAATGCTTCACCCAATCGCTCAGCGCATCGAGATCCTGCTTGCCCGTGACACGGTGGCAAATGAGAGCGTCCACCTGCGTGAGGATGTTCTTGTTCAGCACAGCCGGCCGCTGCGAGATCATCGTCATTCCCAGGCCTCGCGAGCGTCCCCGGCGAACGATGGCCTCAAAGGCCCCAAGCATGCGTAGCTGACCTGGCTGCGGGCGCTGCGGGGCAAAGCTGTCGGCCTCATCGAGCATGAGATGCAGCGGCGCTCGGTTGTGTGCTTTCAGCCGGTACAGCCTCTCCGCAAAAGACGTGACGAAACGATCTTGCGCGGCATTGGATTCGAAGTGCGAGAGGTCCAGCACCACGCTGCGGCCGCTGCTGCAGACGAAGTCGGCGATGATCTCTCCCGCGCCCGGCTCCAGAGGTACGTCTCCATGCTCTCCGCCCATGATGATGATGTCCAGGCCGTTCCCAGCCTGGCCGGCAGCGTCCGAGCGCAGTCCCCACCAGACTCCTGTCGGGTCCAGAGCCACGACCTGGCTCCGCTGCTCGAGCATCAGCTCCGTCAGCTTCATCGCCGTGTACGTCTTGCCCGCGCCCTTCTGCGCCAGAATGGCCAGCGTGCGCGTGACGACGTCCGCCGGGAGTTTGAGGTTGGAGATCAGCTTCATGATATCAGTCCCACTCGTTCACGTGGTCTTTGATGATCTTCGTTTTACCCACCCAGAGGCGGAAGAGCGTGCGCTCGAAGCCGTAGAGGTGGCCGACAAACATGCCCTTGGTCATGTCTCCGCGATAAGCGACCTTCAATGAATAGATCTGGCCTTTGGAATCAACGGCCATGTACAACTCACAATCGTGCTTTCGTTTCCCCGGCTTTGGATCAAGGCTCAGCGTCCAATAGTTAAGGAGAGATCCGTCATCCTCCTTGAGGTGCACGGTGATCTCATCACCGTTTTCGTGCCGGTTCTCCTTGCGGAACTGCTGCACAAGCTCGGACAGCTTGATGCTTTCAGGCGGTTCCTGCAGGAGTTCGCCAAGCTCTTCGGCAATGCCTTTGTTCACCCATGCCGCGAGGCTCGCGTCCAGCTTGTTTTTGATCGTTCGGATGATCAGATCATTGTACCCGGCGAGACCTATTCCAGTGAAGTCCATCGGCAGCGCGGTTTCGACGTAGCTCTTCAGCGCTTTGGTGAAGGGAGAGTTGTAACCGCTGATCGTTTCCGCAACAGCGGTGCCGATGGCTTTTTCGATGTGCGTTCGGACAATGGCTTCGACCTTGCCCTCTGCCGCGAGGGCTGCGAGCGAGGCATTGACCATGTCATGGAGTGTGGCGGGTGGCGGTGCCGGTGTAGGAGGTGTGTCGCTCATAATGGGAAAAGTTGGGCTGGTGGAGTCACTTCGTTCATGACTCGTGTTTGGGGGAAGGCTCCGGGGCTTCCTGCGCCGGCATGTGCTTGCGGATCCACCCGAGGGCGTGCTTGAGCTGGCGGTTCAGCTCCAGATTGATCAGGCGCTTGTGCAGCGCGTAGCATCCCAGGCTGAACAGGAGCGCGCCGTAGAGGATGGCTTGGAGGTAGCTGATAGTGATCATATGTGCAGGCTGCTGGGCTGTTCGTTTTGGGTGTGATTGGCGTCCATCTTAGCCGCGCAGCCGCGGGCCTCGGCAGCGGTCTGAAAGGTCGCGTGCAGTTCGCCCTGGGCGTCGAAGAAGGCGAAGGCGTCATCGAGCTGGAAAACCTCATACACTCCGCCGGGCAGATCTCCGGAGATGCGGCCGCGTGCGAGCTGCAGCGCCTTGGCCGCTTTGGCAGCAGAATCCTCGTCTGCAAAGCCGCAGCATGTCTCCACATGCTCGAGCGGCAGCATGAAGCCCCAGCCCCATCCTGGTGCACCGGGGATGCCACAGCACACCACCTGCCAGATCCGGAAGGGATCTCCGCACGTGCGCCCGCTCTCCGTGGGCATCCCTGGCGGCGCAAAGGCGTGCAGCTGCAGGCGGTCATGCACCTCGCGCTGCAGATAGCTCCACGAGTGCGTGCCGTGCTGCATGGTGAATTCGTCCTCGGCCAGCATGACCCCGCTCTCACTGAAAAGCATGGCCTTGCACGTGGCGCCGTCGATTTGGATGATGAGTTGCTTCATACAGTCAGGGGCGGAAGTTTGAGTCTGTCGCGAAAGACCGGAGTGCGAATCAGCCTGCTGATCTTTCTGAATTGCTCCCGCGTTTCAGGATCGAGCTTTTCGAATTCATCGACGCTCAGAGGCACCTGCTTCAGCTGCGTGTCGAACTTCAGCTTCGCGCCGCAGTAGAGGCAGATCGTGATGTCCCCAGGCTCCGGAGACACACTCGCAGCTCCAATGTTTGTGGCAGCTTCCAAGACAGCGTGGCAGCAAGGACATTGTGAAGAAGAGGGAAGGTAATTTGTCATAGGTTCAGCCTCCGGGTTGGTTTTTGGCTTCGTCTGCGGCCACGGTGCGCAGCCATTGCTGCAGGCGGGAGACGAGCACGATCACCATCTGCTGGATGATCACGTGAAAGGAGAGACGCCTGTCGCGATGTCTGGCGACGTTCCAGCATAACAGATCGACGAGCACGGTCGTCAGATCGGGCGGAATCAAACGCTCGCTGGGATCACCGTCGGCACCTTTGTCCTTGTGCTTCTGGATTACCTCCAGGAGGTCGTCTTTCAGAGCGTGCTGAATTGGCAAGCGCTTTCTGCCATCGCCAAATTCTTTGAGCTCAACAAGCTTTTGCTCCAGCTCGGCACCGCTGAAATGCTTGCGCACCTCTTCTTCTGCTGGGCTCATGCTCATGACGGCTCCTTTCCTTCGACGATCATCGGTTTCGCGATGTAGGCGTCGTAGCCTTCGCGGGAGTACTCAGGGCATGGCTTGAGCTCGATCTTCGGCACCTGCCAGCCCAGGAGCTTCTGCGCGCAGTTGTAGGCAGCGTGGAGAGAGCCGCCGGTGCAGGAGCAGCGTGCCTCGATGGTTCCTTTCGCCGTCCGCCTTCCGACGGCCCGGTAGGCATCGCCGTGATTGCGCACGTCCACGAGGATCAGCACGGCGCCCTGGCACGCGCTGCAGAGATCTGGCTCCACCCAATGGCAGGCCTTGCCCGTGCGGGCGATGCAGCCTCGACAATCAGTCTCTGTGCAGCCGCAGAGCCGGCAGGTGGCGTTGGCTGTTGGAGCAGTCTGCTTGCGTGTCTTCTGCCGCACTGAGGATGCGTTCACGTATTTCATGACTCCTCCTTTCCAAAAAGACCATGCAGCTTCTCCATGAGAGAATAGGCCTTCATCATTTTTGAAGCCAGCAGCTTCGTTACCGTGAGCGTCATGTCTTCGTGGGGGACGCCACGTTCTGTGTGTGAGACCACGAAGGCGGCGATCGCAGTCGTCAGGATCTCGATGACTTCGGGCGGGCACAATTCACCGCCGGCGTGACTGGCACGCGAGCGTTCGACATGCTCTTGGATAGTCTCTTTCAGCTGCGCAGCCAGAGGCTGGTGAAGCATCCTCTTTCGAACGGGATCGTTCAGTTTTCGCAGCATTTTTGCGGCTTCAGCAGGATCATTCATACTAGCACGCCCCTCCCCAGCTGCTCCGCGATTTCCGCGGCGACGTTTTGCTCCAGTGAGAACACGCCGGCGCGCTCTCCACTGACAGAGCCCGTCTGCCCGGCGAGAGGCCGGACGTGCGTCAGAGCGTATCCGCCGCTGAGGCCTCGGACGCAAACCATCGCACTGTGACCTCCAGCCACCCAGGCCTGGCTCGTGGTGGTGGTGTCGATCGCGCTTTGCTCATCGCCCAGCATGCGGGTATAGACACGCACTCGCGTGCCGACGGGGTAGGCGTGATTCCATGCGGCGCATGAGGCTTCGGCGCGTTGCCGTGCCTCCCGCGGATTGCGGGGGATGCGGGGAGGCGGTTTCGATTTCGAGTTGGGGTGCGGTTCCATCTGGTGTCGCGGGGTGAGGGGTGAAGGGAGGGGAAGTCGGGGCAGGCACGGCGGCCCTGTGAAGCGCCGCACCTGCCCCATCCGCGCCGCATGATTCCCAAGGCATGCGGCGGGAAAGGGGAGGGAACTCAGGGCAAAATCAGGAGGTGGACTCTTCTTCCTCGTCCTCCTTCGCAGGCTCCGGAGCCGGCGGCAGATCAAAGCTTAGGGTGCCAGTCACCTTCTTCTCGGAAGTGGTATTCACCTGCACGCCATCGAGCGGATACATGCCCTCATAGGCCTCAAAATACTGCAGCGCCTCTCCGGAGAAGGGAAAGCACCACTGGCCGCGCCCGGACGGCTGCAGCACCTCCAGCTTGCGGCCGTCGGGGTCGTCTCCACCCACCACCACCATCTGACCGCGGCGGGTTTCGTCATCGATGTCCAGTCGCAAGCGAATGCCGGCTTGCCATTTCAGCTGCTTCACCAGATCGGCGCAGATGGAGAACGCGACGCAGGGCGTTCTGCCACTGCCCTTGGAGCGGATGGCAAAGCCAAAGCGTGCCCCATGGGATACGGTGCTGACGGATTTGAGGGGTCGGAAGCTCATGCTGCTTTCCTTTCTTCGTTGGCGGTTGTGGTGGCGGGGACGCTCTTCGGCCATTTCTCACCGACTTCGAGCTCGCCGGTCTCGCAGTTCAGCCACGCCTTGAGGCCGTTGATATCGTTCTCGATCTCGATGATGAGGCTGAATTCGTAGCGTGCCTTGAGTGTGGGGATCTTGTTCCAGTCCTGCTTTTCAGCCCTCTCAAGAACAAGGATGCTCCTCGCAAGATCAAAGCTGGTCGACTGTCCACGGAGAGTGGCGATGAAGCTGGTGGTCGGTTTGTCCCCATCGGACCAGTCAATCACCTGGCGCACGTGGAAAGTGAGGTTGTACTCAGGCCACTTGGCCACGGGGTCAGCCTTCACGATCTTTTCCAGATCAGACAGCTTCAGGCATTGTTTGTAAGCCTCTGCGCGGATGCGTTGCGCTGCGTTGACGACGGGAGAGTTCAGCTTCATGGGAGTCAGCGGTAAAAGGTGGAGAAGGCAGAAAGAGAGGTCAGGAGCCCGAAGCCAGGCGCATGCTGGCGCTCAGGAGCGCCTTGAAGGACGGACGCATGCAGGCGGTGCCGGCGAGCAGCCGCACCCGCGCCGGGTTGGCACGCAGCGCATGGCGCTTGGCCTTTCGCGCGGCGGCATCGCCAACGCTCAGGTCCAGGATCTCCACCAGGGCGTCGAAGATCGTGAGAGTTTGGGAAGCTGCCGGTTTCATGGGAGGAAGGGCAGGGGTGGGGTTCAGGCGGCGAGCTTCAGGCTCGCCTTGGCCTCGTTGTAGCGGGCGTAGAGTTCCCGCTCGAACTCGAGTGCCTCCGCCGCGACCTCGGGGTCTTGCGTCTGGCGGCTGTCCCGGAAAGCCCGGGCCGTCTCGAGCATCGTTGCCAAGATGCCGAGACCAATCTTCGATTTGGGTTTGGCGATTGCGATAGTTTTCATGTGCGTAGAAATCAATAATGCAGAAAAACGCACGATCAAGATAAATGTTGCGAAATTATTTCTTGGTGAGATTTTCTCACATGTCCTACGTTGCCGCCTCATTACGAAACATTTGCGACCATCTCGGTTGCACGATCTCCGCCTTGGCTGACAAAGCCGAGATCCACCGCTCTGCACTTTCCCGCATTCAAAACGGCAAAGACGACATGAGTCAGAAGTTGCTCGAGAAGCTCATGGGCATCGAGATTTCAGACGATGACGCTGCAGCACTCGCCGAGGACTGGACACTCGATAACTGGCCGAAGAGGGCAAAGGAACTGCTGATGATCCGCAGACGCCGGGCACCAGAAGAAGTGCTTATGATGGAAACCCTACAAGATCCGACGGGCTCGGAGCTCGACAGAACGTTTGCCGCTCTCCGCGAAAAAGCCCGCGGAAATCCCGCTCTCGCTCGCGCTCTGCGGAATCTGAACCGCACGCTCGACGGCCAGGTCGATGTGATCGATTAAAGCGTCATCGTTTGATCACTGCCCCAGCGCCGGCGGCGGTGCCTTGGGCATCTGCTTATGCTTCGCCAGCTCTCGTGCCTGCTCGGCCTCCATTTCACGCTTCAGCTCCTGCACCCGTGGACTTGCTTCAAACTGCCGTATCTTCTCTCCCAAAAGACCCGCCGACCATGCCTTGGAAAGAGCTTCCCTCTTCTGCTCCTGCTCGACACGCTCCAGGCGGGGATCTTTTCTGCCACTGACACTGAAAATCGTCAGAACAAGCAGTAGCCCAAAGAAAAACACCACCCCCGTCAATACACGCGTGATCGAGAAACTGCTCCTTTTCGGAGCCTGAGGGACGGGCGGCGGAACACTGCGGCGCTCCGTCAATTGCACGACGGGCACCCACTCCTCGTCTCCCTCTGCAGCTACCATTCCATTGGCCGTGATCTGGCCGGCATTCCACATCGTCAGGATCTGCCCCTCCGTAAAAGGTCCAGTCGGTTCGCTTTCGCCATCACGGCTAAGCCAGAGAGTGCGGGTCGTTTCCATCTTGGGCGGTAGCCTACCTAGTCTGCGATCTCGCGCAAGCTCGGAGGAATGCCAGTCCCAGATTGCGACCATGTCGCTCACCACAACGGAGGCCAGCCGAGCAGAGACCGCGTCACATTGATCACCAGCAGGATCACGATGATCCAGGCGGACCACGCCGGCATGACCTCTCCGCGGAGAAGCGAAGGCCCGCGGAGCGTCGGATCTCTGCGGGGAAGAGGGCGGCGGTGGGGGCGGCGCATGCCGCACTTCTCCCAGATCTCCGCCTCAATGCAACTCAGGACCCACCTGGCCAACAGCCAACGTTTAAACGTTAGGTGGTACCGTTGGTTCGTACGTACGTGGGGGTGTTGCGCTGTTGCATCGTGCAACACCCCTCCCGCAACGCCTCTCCCCAAGGCACGCTAAAACGCTGACACCGAACGCGTCACAGCCCCACGTTTCCCCGTTGCACGCGTGCAACACCAAAGCTGTGCCAAGGCCCCGTTGCACGCTGCAACTTTTGCACAGCCGTTGCACCAGGGCACTTTTTGCCGACTCAGATCGCCGGAACTGCAGGCGGTCGTGATTGCTTTTGCAACCATTCCACCATGCCCAGGGCATTTTCAGCATTCGGCTTCACTGGCTCCTTTTTGTCGAGCCAGGCGCTTACCATGTGGGGTTGTACCCCCAAGTACTTTGCGAGCGCCGCCTTCCGACCACGCTGCTGATCGCAGTGCCGGCGCACGTATTCCATGAGGCACTCCACCCGAGAAAATTTGATTGCTCCCATGTTTCAATCTAACACTCCACCGTTATATCTCAAGTATAACGGTGGAACGTTATATCTTGGTGATGTCCGGCAGCTTGGCCACGGCATTGCTCTTCGTGGTGCGGTCCAGATGGGTGTACGTCGCGTTCACGGCTGCCGACTCGTGGCCGACGATGTCCTGGACGATCGAGCGCGAAACGCCGGCGTCCTGCAGGTGGGAGACGAAGCTGTGTCGCAAGCTGTGAAAGCTCAGTGGGTAAAACGTCTTCGCGTCAGCCTTGCCCGGTTTGGTCACCCGCAGGCCGCACTCCACGAGCAGCTCGGCAAACTGTTCGCTCAACGTCACCACGCGCCCCTTGTTCTTCGTGATCGAGGCAAACGCCAGAGGATGCAGCGGCGCCTTGGGATCATCGCTGGTGTTTTCGCCCAGGACGAAATCAACGTAGGATGGGTGCATGTCGATGATGACGCGCGCGCCCGTCTTGATCGTGACCAGGGAGACCTGGCGCGCGTGCGGATCTTCATCGCCGACTCTCAGGCTGGCGATGTCTCCGAGACGCTGGCCCGTGTAGTAGCCGCGGATGATCATGGCCTTCCACTCCGGCGTGGCCTTCGAGAGAATCAGCCGCAGCTCCGCCACTGTGAACGGACGCTTCACGTTTTTGTCGCCCGTCTTCAGCGGCTTGATGCCCTTGGCGATGTTGCGCTGGATCCATCCGTCATCGTCCGCAGCCCCCAGCCACATGCGCAGAATCTTCAGCCGATGATTCGCCGTGCGTGCCGAGCGTTTGGTTCCGACCTCATCCCGCCACTTCAGCACATCCTCCCGGCCCAACACATGAATGTCCTTTTCAGCCCGATCCCCCAGACTCTCGAGAAAGGATTCGATGGCCGCCTTGTAAACAAAAAAGCTGTGAGGTGAGATTTCCTTCTCTCGCGTCCCAAGCCAGCGCTTGGCGAACTCCTTCGCGGTCATGCGAGTCAGCTCGGATCCGGTGATATCGTGATGGATCTCGCTCATCACGCGTTGCATGCGCTCAGCGGTGCGCTCGCCTTCCGTCGGCCGTGCGGCCCGCTCCCATTCATCAGCCAGTTTTTGCGCCAGCTTTTTATCGGTCGTCTTGGTGGGCCGTTCACGCAATTTGCCCGCCGCATCCCTGAAGAGAGCGTAGTAGGCACCGCCTTTTCCACGTGGTCGTATCGAAGCCATCGTTAAAACATCTGCGGGCACCCTGCCGCAGAGTTTGAAAATTTGCCAACACATTTGCCAACAGCGCGGATGTTTGCCCGTGTCGCCCGTATGCGAAACACTAGGAGAACCAGCTTTTTCAGCTCCAAAAATGGAACCACTGGTTGAGCCAGCCCACCACGGCACCGATGGAGCCGAGAACGAGCAGGCCTTCCGTGGCCATGCGCAGGCGCTCGCTGCGGCGTGCGCGTTGTTTCGCGATCGGCACCCGGCGTTTGCGCGGGGACGGGGTGGAGGACTCCATCGGCGGCACAATATTCACGTTTGCCAGGCGCTGCCGGCGCTCGATCTCGGGCGCTGCCGTGATGAAGCATTCCAGGCGGTGAATCTTGCTGCTGAGTTCATCCGAGCGCTTCGCCAGATGGCGTGAGTTCCGCTGCAGCGTGGGTTCCTTCTTCAAATCCTGGGTGGATTTGGAGCGACGGGAGCGAACTTTGCGATTGCCAGAAAACAGAGCCATGGGGATGAGAGGTAAAAGGGATTCGCGAACTCAGAAGGATCAAATCAGGCGGAGGACCGCCGGACTCAGAACATCAGGCGGATCAGCACGATGGCCACCAGCACCGTTCCCATCAGCGGAAGCGTGAAGGCAAAGCCGCGGCGCAGCCAGGTCTTCAAGTCATCGGTCGGAGAGAGAAATGCGGGTGCTGCCGGAGAGTCGATGTCTTCAGCGCTGGTGCTGCTGCTGACGGCGGCGGAGCCTTCCTGCGGACCCATGGCATGCAGGCGGCGGATGCCCTTGGCGTAGTCGCTTTCGGCGTCCTCGATGGCGGCAAGAGCGCTGTCGAGCTCTTCGCTGACCTGGGAGCGGTGCCACTTCTCGGGCTGCAGCGACTTCAAGATTTCCAGATGACGGCGGAACTCATCGTGCGTGAGGGCAAATTCTTCGACGCGCTTCTGTGCATCGTACAGTTCGCGTTCCACCAGGCTGGCGGAGCGGCTGATTTTTTCGACGAGATCACGCTTGCCGGCGACGAAGCGCTCCTGCTTCACACGCAGAGCTTCAAGGTGCTGCTTCTGACGTTCGATTTCCTCCTGCTGGCGACGGAGTTCCAGCAGCTGCTCCTGCGCGGCCTTCACCTTCGAGTCGACATTCTCCAGCGAATTGACCACGGCGTGCCCGTCCATGAATTCGGGCGCGTCTTCAAAGACAAGGAGATTGTCGTCCTGGGGGCCGGATGCCGTGGCGAGAGCGGGAGCTTTTCGAGTGATCATGGGAGTGCTGGAAATTATTTCCACAATCCCAATACTACAGATGTCTTAAGTATTCCAGATTTTTCGTCTGTCGCTTGGCAAAAAAGTAGGGAATGCCTCCAAATACCACGGTTAACACAGCCAGTCCACCGAGCGCCACCAGTTCCATCCTGCCATTGTAGCCCACCATGGCCACCGCATTTTGATTGAGGTTTTGCCAGGACGGGATCAGCAGCAGGACCATCCCGCCCACAATGTAAACGAAGCTGGCGATGAGGCAGACCGTGCCGCCAAAACCGGAGACGATGCGCGCCGGATTGGCTTCTTTAAAATTCGGCACCAGTGCTCCCAAGGAAAGCGCCAGCGAAGTGAGGCCGTAGCTGAGCATCAGGATGGAGGCACTGAAAAACAGGATGCGCTGCCATGGCAGCCCGAGAGAGACGCCGGACACCACCACCAGCGTCACCATCACGAGGGCCAGCACGCTGGCGCTGAGCCGGAGCTTCAGGGCCAGCACGCGGTGCAGGGGCAGGGGAGACAGGCCGAGGATCCAAAGGCGCTGGCCCTCCAGACTGAACTGTGGGTAGATGAAGCGCGTGGTCAGCGTGGAGAGCGCCAGGCAGCAGACGAGCAGGTTCAGGTGACTGACGACGGTAATCCAAAACGGGCTCTGCAGGTCGTAGCCCAGCTTGCGCAGATTCATCGAATAGAGAAGCAGCAGGCCAAAGATGATCGTGGTCTGCCCCCACTGCACCGGCTCGCGCAAAAAGGTGCGAACCTCCTTCACCAGCAGCGCATACGAAGCGCGGTCGAGCGCCAGAATGCGCCGCAGCCACCGCCCGCGGAGCTCCGGTGCGGCCTGCTGTCCCATGGTCTTGGCCTTGCGGCCTCCTCCCGGCGCCGCACTCATGATGCGGTTCCATGCCGGATAATAGAAGGCACTGGCAATCTTCGACGTGATCAGGATGCTCATGGCCGCATTGGCCAGCAGCACCAGATTGAGAAAGACCGCACGCTCAAAGATGCCCCGTCCAGCGGCCTGAATGGTCTCCGCCACCCAGGAGCTGGGCAGCAGAGGGTGCATGCATATTTCCGTATGGCGCAGGATCTGGTTCAGACTTGCGCCCATGTCTCCCGAGTTCAGCGTTTCCACGCCCGCATGCCAGACGGGCAGCGTCTGGATCAGCAGCAGCACAGCTCCTGCTGCCAGAGGCTTCCACATCCAGCGCCGGGCCCAGCGCACCATTGCGATGAGCAGCCAGGTGGAGATGTTGGCGGCGATGGTGACCAAGGCCAGCAGAGCCGGGAGCACCGCGAGCATGAATTTCACATCCGCCTTGTAGGTCTGCGCCAGCGCCAGCAGGATGGGCGTGCTGAGCATGAGAAGCCCCCAGCTGGCCAGCAGCATGCCTTCCAGAGTCTTCCACAGCACCAGGCTGCGGGGTGGCAGCGGCAGCGCGATCTGCCATTCCATGTCCTTCCGCCGGAAGAGGCTCATGCCAGTGATGGTGGCATTGGAGATGATGAGCATGACCAGGAAGAAGAAGAACAGCAGAAACACCAGCCGCTCCGTGAGCAGCGGGCCGATCAGCGGCAGCTTCACCATGAACTCCAGACCGCGCCCCACGAGCAGGTAGGCGGCGAGGCTGTACAGCCCGAGAAATGTGCCCACCGTCAGGCTCAGCAGCTTGTTTTCACGCATGCCCAGGCGCAGCTTGTGCCGCAGCATGCGGCCGTGGGATCTGGCCAGAAGCCAGGTGGCGGATGCAGTCGTCATGCCTCGCTGCCCATCCTATTTGGTGCCCAGCATGTTCTGCTCAATGACGTTGTCCTTGCCGCCGACGATCACGAGGGAGGGTTCCTTGCTGCGCGCCGCCTCTTCGCGGTCATCCCGCAGGATGTTGCCGGTGATGATGCTGTTCGTCACCTCGTCCAGCCGCAGTGCCGCGCCGTCGGAGTCCAGCACGCTGTTGTGGGAGATCTGCATGCGGTTGCAGGCCTCCACATCCACGGCCGCGCGCTGCTTCCACACGCCGCTGATCACGTTGTTGCTCAGCGTGCTGTCCGTGCAGCGCTGAATGAGAATGCCGTTTTTCTCAGCATTGTCGTTGCCGTTCACCAGGTAGCGCGGGTTGCGGTCAAAGTTGTTTCCCGTCACCACCACGTGGTCGCTGTCCGTCACCACGAGGTCATGCTGAAAGCCCTCCCAGAAAGTGTTGCCGGTGATGGTGACGCCGCGCGAGTGCTGCACCTCCACATTCACCTGCACATCGCTGAACACATTGGCGGCGATGGTCACATTGCCTTCGCGCGTGGTCTCACGCCCGCTGCGGCGCAGCAGGGAGGGATCCGTGCCGGAGCCGATGATGCGGATGTTGGCGGAGTCCGGTGACTTGTTGGTGTGCTGCAGGGTGCAGCCGGTGATGGCGACCTCGCCGATGGAGCCGCCGCGTGAATCGAGCATCACATTCGCGCTCGGCGGTCCGTCCTGGGCGTGATTGCCCTCGATGTCGCAGGTGCCGATGTGCAGGTTGCGCACATTTCCACCCACGGAGACCACGCCGCCGCCGCCGTTGTAGCTGATGTGGCTGCCCACGATGTTGGACTGGTGCAGGTTCACATTGTCATAAAACACGCCGATTCCGGTGTTGTGATAAAAATGGCAGGCGGAGATCAGCACGTTGCGGTTGCGCACCGAAAGATGCACCGCATGCCGGCACTCGCGGATGACCACGCGGCTCAGCGTGATCTGCATCGTGCCGGTGGCTTCGATCCCGTCCGCTTCATCATCCGCGCCCACGATTTCGATGCCGTCCACCATGGGCGTGCGCTGGCTTTCCCACACCTCCGGTTTGAAGGAGCTCGGTGCCGCCGAGCCTTCATGCGTGCCCACGAAATGCAGCGCGGGGCCTTCGCCTGCCATGATCAGCCGCACCGTGCCATCACCGCTCAGCGCGGCAAATCCGGTCTTGCTCAGATCAATCTTCACGGTCTGGGTGAGCAGATAGGTGCCCTTCGGCAGCTTCACACTGCCCACGGTGTCAAAAAGATGCTGGAGAGCGGCGGTGTCGTCGGTCTTACCATCGCCCACCGGTTGCTGCGCCATGGCCACGCCTGCGGCGGCCAGCAGCAGAAGAAAGGATTTTAGGATCATTTGTCCAGCCTATCTGCGCGGCGGGGATTTCGTCAATTTGAAGCTGTCGCTGATGATGAGAAAACGTCTCAGAGCGCCACCGCTGCAATCACTTGAAACCCGCTCCATCCAAGCGACGTATGCGACAACGGATCATATCAGATTCTTCCACACACATGAAACCAACCGCACGTCTCCTTGTTCTTGTCCTTGGATTGAGCGTCTCCTCCGCGTTTGCGCAGGCGGATTTCTCAGATGCCTTCCTGCCGATGTTCATGCCGCTTCCTGCCGAAGCGCCATCTCCTGGAAATGAACTCACGGAGGCCAAGATCAATCTCGGACGCCAGCTCTATTTTGAGACCCGCATTTCCAAGGGCGGAAAGATGTCATGCAACTCCTGCCACATTCTCGACAAGTACGGCAATGACAACCTGCCCTTCTCCCCAGGGCATGAAGGCAAGCTCGGCGGCCGCAGCTCGCCCTCGGTTTACAATGCCGCACTGCACGTGGCCCAGTTCTGGGACGGACGTGCGCCGAGCGTGGAGGAGCAGGCCAAGGGCCCGGTGCTCAATCCGGTGGAAATGGGTGCGCCCGATGCTGACTTTGTGGTGAAGGTACTCAAGAGCATGCCCGGCTACGTGGACGCTTTCAAAGCCGCATTCCCCGGCGAGGCGGACCCGGTGAACTACAACAACTTCGGCAAGGCCGTGGGGGCTTTTGAACGCAAGCTGCTGACCCCTTCGAAGTGGGACCTCTATCTCAAAGGCAACAAGGACGCACTCACTGCGGAAGAAAAGAAGGGCTTCTCCACTTTTGCCAAGACCGGCTGCGTGACCTGCCACAATGGCGTGACCGTGGGTGGCATGATGTACCAGAAGCTGGGTCTGCTGAAGGCCTGGCCGGAGCTGACGGACAATGGCCGTTCGGATATCACCCAGAGCGACAGCGAGAAGTTTTTCTTCAAGGTTCCCAGCCTGCGCAACATCACCGAAACCGGCCCTTACCTTCACAACGGTTCGGTGAAAACCCTGGACGAGATGGTCCGCAAGATGGCCGAATACCAGCTCGGCAAGACCCTCAGCGACGACGAGGTGACCTCCATCGTCACCTTCCTCAAGACCCTGAAAGGCGACCTTCCCGCCGATTACATCAAGGCCCCGAAGCTTCCTGAGAGCACTGCCGATACGCCGAAGGCATAAAGGTTATACTTAGCTTCATCTTCCATCAGCCGGGCCGCGAGGTCCGGCTGATTTGTTTTCAGCTTCCGTGCGGCGGCGGCTTGACTCCCATGCCGGTTCCAGAATAAAAAATGGGAGAGACGCGTGTCTGGCACCGTTCCAGACCCGTGGTTTCCAACCCCGCAGCCACCCGCCAACCCAACACGGAGGAACGCCTATGCATGCAAAGATCACCCCTCGGCATCTGGTCACACGAATAGGCGCAGCGTATGTAGCACTTCATTTCATGGCATGGCAGCCAGCCTCACATGCACAGGCGCCCGCCGCTGCTGCAGCACCTGGCGCCACGGCTCCCGCGCCCGGTGCAGCCGCGCCAGCCGCTGAAGGCGAAGTGCCGCAGGTGACATCGGCGGACGTGGATTACGCCACACAGGTGGCTCTGGCGCAGGGCGTGATGAAGCTGAAGCAGTTTGCCCAGGCCGATCCGCAGGGCTGGATCATCCCACCCATTCAGAAGGTCACGCTGACGGGCTACAAGGATGTGCCGCTGAAGTACCGCCTCATCGAACGTGACATTCCCATTTATGAATACACGGACCTCGTGGTGCTGACTCCCGGGCCATCGCCGGGCGATCCGCCAGTGAAGCGCATCGTGCAGCAGCCGACCAAGCAGATCGGCACGCGCAAAGAAACGCACATCCGCTACGACCCCAACGGGCCGCTCGAGCGCATCTACAAACAACCGATTTACGAGCATGTGGGAGACACCTCCTGGAGTTACAGCCTCATTGGGGACTCTGCCATGGCGCTCACCGCGCTGCGTGCGGCAGGGCTGCCGGAAAATGATCCGGTGGTGTATCACATGGTGGAGAACCTGCTGCTTTATCTGGACACCTATGGGCCTCCCGATCAGACCTGGAATCTCGCCTGGCTGACGGTGGCCATGGCCCAGACGGATGACAGCATGGCGGCCGACTGGACGGAAAAGCTCGCCTCACGTCTGCTCGACGGCCAGATCACCGATGGAACTGCCCGCGGTTTATGGGGGCCCATGTGCTTTCATCCCCGCCTGATTTCCGTGCTGATCAGCGACTACCTGGCCAGCGACGCCGAAGTCACGCGCGCCAAAGCGAAGCTGAAGGAAAAACCCACCAAGGCCAATCAAGTGCTGGCAGACCAGGCGGAGGGCGCACGCAGCCGCCTGAAAAAATATGCGGACAGCTGGACGCACCTGGCGCTGAAGTTTGCCACCGCCGAGTTCCCGATGACCTGGGAGGACATGATGACGGAGAAAGTTCAGTTCCCCGGCGCCACCGACTTTTTCTACAATCAGCGCTCGGCAGACATGGAGAGCACCTGGGCCGCGCTGCATGCGCTGTCCATCTGTGCTGAGATGAAACGCCTGCCGAAGGCCTCCATCCGCCCGCTCATCCCTGCGGCCTTCAATTCGGTCCCCAAAATCGGCGCCACGGTGACTACCAAACAGGGGCCGGTGACAAACTCCCAGCTCAATGAAACAACGGTGCCGCCCGAGGCCGCCATGGCCGTGCTGGCCCGCGCAGCCAATGCGCTCGCGGCACTGCTGCCGGAGAAGACCGGCTGGACCGAGTGCAACTTCCACCAGCCCGTCACGGACTTTGATGCCTTCAGCAAATTCCTGGCCGTGCCGGCGGATCCGGGCAGCTTTCCCGCGCTCGCCTCTCCGGTCACCGCCAAAAGCGCCTCCATGGGCATTGCCGCGCTCGACAGCATCGGCCGTGCGGTGGGCATGGACAAGATGGCGAAGTTTCAGAGCAAGTACACGGCCGGTGCTGTGGGCCGCACCGCCGCGCAGCAGGATCTGCTGCAAACCCTGTGGGTGAAGCCCAATCAAAAGCCAAAAGGACTGCACACGGATTTTCTCGAATTCTTTCTCTCCACCGTCCGCCCCTTGCAGGGGGAGGTGCCAGACTCTGCGAGTGCGGAAGAACTGGCCGGGAAGTTCACTCGCTATCTGATCCTTGCCGCGGACGCCGACGGTGGATGGGGCGAGAAGCTGCGCCGCACCCACATTCCCAGCAGTTCACGCGAGCGCTACAAGGCTCTCGAAAATCTCCAGGGGCAGATCTGGAAAGCATGGCGGCTGGACGTGCCGATCGATCTGCACAAGGCGCACATCAGCCTGTGGCATGTCACACCTTCCAACAGCTCGTACTACCAAAACATCAGCCCCGCCTCCCCCTTCGCCACGGCCATCGCGGTGCACTACCTGGCTTCGCGTCTCAAAAACCCCGGCGCGATTTTGGAGAAGCTCTGCGCGGACCCCACGCTGGCGGATCAGCGCAAGGGCCTGGATGCCCTCCTGCTGCCTCAGCCCAAACCCAAGCCAAAGCCCGCCCCGGTCATTGCCGCCAAGCCGCCGCCCCCGGCGGAGAAGCCGCCTGAAAAAGCCATGGTGAAAGCCGAGGAGATCATTCCCATCGTTCCCATCAAGCCTGTAGATACCAAGCCAAAGAAGGACGAGACATTTTAAAGCACTGGAAGTCCTTGCATTCGATTCAGCGCCTGCGCCGGGTCAGCATGAGGCCCATCGCCATGCCCAGCAGCAGCACGCGTGCAGGCTCAGGCACGGCCACGACGGAGATGGTGCCGTTCGTGGTGAAGCTGCTGATGTCCCAGGTGTAGCCTGAGCCGGAGATGTCAGGAAGATCAAAGCCGCTGGCTTCATCTCCGTTGCCGAGGAGCGGCATGCTGTAGCTGAAGCGGCTGTCGAAGATGGGGCTGGATGCCAGACCGGACCAGTCGAGCAGATTGAACACCGCCGGCGCACTGGGGGTGTAGCCAGTCGCGGTGACGGTGATGTTTCCATTGAGATTGAGGGAGGTCGTTCCAGTGCCCACGATATTGAGCAGATCGGAGGTTCCGCCTGGATTGAGTCCGAGGACGATCGTGCTGCCCGCTTGAAAATCGATGGTGCCAGAGCCCGAGGCCGGTTTGAAGTTCAAGGTGCCGAAGCTGGCCTGCGCCGTGCCATCGCCTGCCTGAATGAAGGAGCCGCTGGCAGCCGTGAAACTGACGCCCTGCACGATGCCGGTGCCGGAAAGGGTGGCGCCGCTCTGCACCGTGACCGCACCCGTGCCTGTGGTGCCGATGCCGCTGCTTCCCACCTGCAATGTGCCGCCTTGGACGAGGGTTGCGCCGCTGTAGCTGTTTCCAGCACCGAGCAGGCTGCTGCCCGCGCCTGTCTTGGTGAGTGCGACTGCGCCCGCGCCGTCGGCGATGGAACCGAGATACTGCCCTCCCGTCGCGTCACCTGACCCAAGGGTGAGCATGCTGCTGGTGCCCACAGCGTTGTTGGTGATCGTTGCACCAGGTGAGCCGTTAAGATTGCCCAGCGTTTGATTGAAGCCGTTAAGATTCATAGACGAATTGGCATTCACTGTGAGGGTGGCCGTGCTGGCGATCTGCTCGCTTGCATTGAGCTGCGCGGAAGCTGTGCCCGAGATGCCATTGGCGGAGCCGAGCGTGAGACTGGCCGGGATGGCCACGGCACCGCCGGTTTTGGCGAGAATGAGTGTGCCGCTGTTGATGACGGTGGCGGAGGAACCGGAGAACGTGTTGGATGCCGGGCCGCCCAAGGTCAGGCTTCCGGCGCCGTTTTTCAGCACGGACAGACTGCCCGTGAGAGCGCCATTGAACACGGAATTGCTCACCGTGGAGCTGGCGGTGTTGCCGATTGTCAGCACGAGGTCTGTGGCAGCGGTGACCGTGCCCGTCCCATTGAGGGCGGCGATCGTCTGTGCTGCGCCAAGCGCCAGCGTGTTGCCACTTCCGACGGTGATTTGCGCAAAAGTGCCGAGCGCTCCCGCGGCATTCATATTCACCGTCACGGCGCCACCGGTGCTGGAGAGGTTCACCTGCGTGCCATCAACCAGGCTGGTGGCTGCGGTGCCCAGGGTGACGGTGCTGGCTGTTGTGCCGCTGTTTTGAAAGGTGATGGTACGCGGCGCGATGGCCTGATCTGTGACCGCTCCCAGAGTGAGCGTGGTCGCTGCTGTACTGCTGCTTTGCACATCAAACACTGGATTGCCTCCAGGCAGCGAAGGTCCGCCGATGGTGACCGTGCCGAGTGTCAGGCCGATTGTGCCGCTGGCCACATTGCTGCCTGCCTGCACCGTCAGCGTGCTGCCGCCGGTGATCATGGCGCCGAGCGTGAAGGTCTGGCCGCCAGCTCCTGAACTGGCGCGGTCCACGACGATGGTGGAACTGGCCAGCAGGTTCACAGCGCCGGTATTGGCGGCATTGGTCACGTCAAAGCCCAGGCTGAGCGTGCCGCCATTGAGAGTGAACGTGCCGGTTCCTAGCGGGGCGATCGCCGTCGCGGCCTGCACCCGCAGAGTGCCTTCATCGATCTCATTGGTGAAGGAACGCGCGCTGGTGGCGGTGCTGATGAAGGTCAGCGTGCCGGTGCCAAACTTCGTCAGCAAAAAGTTTCCCGTCAGGCCGCCAGTGTTGCTGACAGTGATGTTGCCACTGCCGCCGATCCTGGCGGCGGCTGCCAGCGCGGTGCTGCCGGTGATGGTGGCCGTGGTGCTGCTGCTGTTGATGAGGGCGCCGTTGTTGCTGTAACCGGCGCCGCTGATGGAGGTGAAGTTCCTGCCGGTGCTTTGTCCATTGAGATCCACCGTGCCGCCTGCGGCGATGGTCACGCCGCTTGTGGCACCGAGAGCTGCGGCGTTGTTCAGCTTCAGGGTTCCCATGTTCACCGTGGTGGCGCCCGTGTAGGCGTTGGCCCCGCTCAGGGTTAACGTGCCCAGCCCGGATTTGATCAATGCCGTGGCCACGCCGCCAAAGCCCAGCACCCCGCTGTAGTTTGAGTTCAGCGCCGTGCCGCTGTTGGCATTCCCCACGGTGAGCGCAAAAGCGCCGATGACATTGCCGTCGCCATTGAGGGAACCGATGGTCTGCGCGGTGCCGAGGCTCAGCATGCTTTTCCCGCTGACGGTGACCTGCGCCAGGGTGCCGATGGCCGTTGCATTGTTCAGGTTCAGCGTGACTCCGGCATTCGCGCCGCTGGTGACATTGACCACGGTGCCGTCGATAAGGCTGGCCATGGCGGTGGCCAGAGTCACGACGCTGTTGGTGCTGGCGCTCCCGCTGTTGGTAAAAGTGATCGTCCGGGCCACGCCGAGATCGCTCAAGGCTCCGAGAGTGAGCGTGGTGGTTCCGGTGGTGGCGGTGCTCAGGTTTTGCACGTCAAAGGTGGCGTTGCCGATCAGGGTGGTGGCTCCAAACGTGACGCCTGCATTGGTGGTAACCGAGACATTGATTCCGGTTTGGATGGTCAGAGTCTGCCCGCCAATGACCAGCACACCGAGTGTGTGCGTGAGTCCTGAGCCGGCGGTGAAGAGGTCCGAGACGACGGTCGAACTCGCCGTCACCGAAACCGGATACGCCGCCACCGAGGCGCTGCTGCCCAGGCTCAGGGTGCCGCCGTTGAGAATCATGGCCGCAGCGGCCGTGCCGAGCGCGGTGGTGGAATTGCTGACGCGAAGAGTTCCGGCGTCAATGCGCACTGCTCCCACTCGTGTGCTTGGCAGCGCTGTCGCGCCATTGCTGCCCACGGTCAGGGTGCCGGCGCCTGTTTTGACGAGAATGTTGTCTCCAGTCAGCGTGCCTGTGCTGATGATGTTTCCGGTGCCGCCGATGCTCGCGCCGATGCCGCCGGTGCCATTTCCCAGGCCGATGGTCAGCGCGCCAATAGACGCTGTGGTGCCCGAATTGTTGATCAAGGCCCCGCCGCCGCTGATGCCGGTGCCGTTCAAGGTGGCTGCATTGGTGATCGTCCTGCCATTCAGGTCCAGCACGCCACCCACCTGAACGGTGACGGCGGACGTGCTCAGGGCTGCGGCATTGCCGAGGATCAGAGTGCCTGCATTCACGCTCGTGGTTCCGGTGTAGGCATTCGTGCCGGAGAGTGTCACCGTGCCCGCTCCGTTCTTCGTCACACCACCCGTGGTTGTGCTGGTGATCGGCGCTTGAATGTTCAGACTGTCGCCCACGGCATTCGTGGTGAGCACCAGGTCACCGCTGCCTCCGGTGGTCAGGCCGGTTGCTCCGCCATCATCGGCGATCACCGCTGCCACACCACCCGTTATGAGAATGCCGCCAGCCGCATTGGTGCCGTTGTTGATTGTCAGCAGCACGCCGTTGTTGATCGTGAAGGTGTCGCTGCCTGCGAATTTTATGCCTGCATTCGCCGTGACCGAACTCGTTTGCGCGAAGGAGCCGCTGATCAGGTAGGGTGTGGAATTTCCGCCACTGAGGCTGCTCGTGGCCGTGGTGGTGGCAGCTGCGCTGATGACCCCTCCGGTGGTGAACGCGAAATCGACTCCGTTGTAAGTGATGCGAGGATCGATGATGCCGTTGACGTTGGAACTGCCGCTCAGTGTCACCGTTGTGTTCGCGGGCGAGACGATGTTCAGGCCGGTGCCGAAAGCCGGTGTGGTGAGCGAGGTGAAGCTCACGGCGTTCGTGCCCGAGGCCGGCGCGTCCACTTTGAGCGTGCCGCCGCCGGCGGTAAGCGTGAGCGCACCGAGCCCCTGCGTGCTGGCCAGGGTGGAGCCGCCAAATTCAAACAGGCCGCTGCCTGTGTAAGTCAGTCCGGGTGTGGTGCTCCACCGGCCCGTGGTGCCGTCGCCGAGCTTCAAGGTTCCCGCATTGATGATGATCGCGCCAGTGCTTGTGTTCACCCCCTTGAGCGTCCAGGTGCCCGTGCCGTTTTTTGTCACCGTGCCTGTGGTGGTGCCGATGATGCTGGAGATGCTGCCATCCCCCGCGCCTGCGAGCGTGATGCCAAAGGTGGCGCCGCTGATGGTGCCGGAGTTGGTCAGGTTCAGCGTGCCGCTGTCCGACGAGATCGTGGCTCCGCCAATGGAGAGGCTCAAAAGCCCGGTGTAGTTGTTTACGCCGCTCACATTCACCAGAGCACCCGTCTGGATGTTGATGCCGTTGCCGCCTGCGAAGCCTGTGTTGTTGACACCTGCCGTGCTGGTGATGCTCAGGCCCTCCGCCGCGGTGGTGATGCCGCCCTGAATCTGCAGCGTCGTGCCCGCGCTGATGATCGTGCCCTGGGCGGTGGTGCCAAGCGCGTTGGCGCTGCGGATGTTGATGATGCCGCCATTGATCGTGGTGAGGCCGGAGTAGCTGTTGTCCCCGCTCAAGACCAGGGTTCCGGGCAGTGTCTTTGTAATGCTGCCCGCAACGCCCGTGGCCTGCGTGACGGCACCGCTGATGGTGAGCTGGTCCGTGGCAGTGACGCCGGAGGACGGACCCACCGCCACCGTTCGAGTTGCGACTCCGCTGCCGGTGCTGGTGGTGAGCTGAAACGTGCTGCTGATGGTGTCGAGTCCAGTGAAGCCGATCGTGCCGCCAGTGCGATTGAGCGCTAGCGTGCCGGAGCCCGAGACAGTGGCGCCAAAGAAGGCCGCGAGGGTGTTCACCGTGAGAATGTGACCGTTGGTGTCCAGTGTGCCACCCGCATTGATGGTGAGGCTGTCTGCCTGACTGGCTGCGGGAAACGAGAGCCACATCTGGTTGTCCGCATCCAGCCGCACGGTGGCATTTCCCGCGGTGGCGGCGGCCAGGGCGCCAATGGTCAGCACCGGCGTGATGGCGGTGGCGACACCTGTTTTTCCCAGCACCAATGTGCCTCCCGTGACGCTGGTGACGCCGGTGAAGCTGTTCGAAGTCGTGCCGCTTAGGGTCAGTGTACCCAGTCCTGCTTTGGTCAGCGTGAGGGTTCCCGTGCCATTGCTGAGCACGCCGCTGAAATTGCTGCTGACCGGCGAAGCGCTCGCCGCATTGCCGATGATGAGCGTGAAAGCCCCGCTGGCATTCACCGTGCCGGTTCCTGCCAGTGATCCCAGCACGACATTCGTCACACCTTCCGTCAGCGTGCTGTTGCCGTTCACCGTCACCTGCGAGAGGCTGCCGAGCGCGGTCACGTTGGTGAGGTTCACCGTCACGCCTGCGCTGGTGCCGTTGTTGAGATTGACCACGGTGCCGTCCACGAGGCTGGTGGCGGCTGTGCCCAGAGTGATGGCGCTGGCAGCCGCGCCGCTGTTTTGGAAGGTGATCGTGCGTGGCGCGATGGCCTGGTCATTGAACGCCCCGAGCGTGAGCGTCAGCGCGGCAGCAGCCGTGCTTTGCACATCAAAGGTGGGATTGCCCGCACGCATGGACACGCCGCCGAGGCTCACAGATCCGAGAGTGAGGCCGATCGTGCCGCTGCTCACATTGCTGCCCGCCTGCAGCGTCAGCGTATTTCCGCCGATGGTCAGCGTGCTGAGTGTCAGCACCGTGCCGCCTGGGCCGCCGCTGGCGCGGTCTGCGATGATGGTGCTGTCGCTCAGCACATTCACCACATTGGTCATGACGTTGGTCACATCAAATCCCAGGCTGAGCGTGCCGCCATTGAGTGCATACGCACCTGTGCCAATGGGCGCTATGGCCGTGGCCGCCTGCACTCGGAGCGTGCCTGCATCGATCTCGGTGGTTCCTGTGCGGCCACTCGTTGTGGTGGAATCAATCACGGTGAGCGTGCCGCTGCCGAGCTTGGTCAGCAGGAAGTTTCCCGTCAGACCGGTGGCATTGGTGATCGTGATATTGCCCGTGCCACCCATGGTGGAGACTCCGCTCAAGGCTGTCGTGCCCGTGACCGTGGCAGGTGTGGTGCTGCTGTTGATCAAGGCCCCGAGGCTGCCCACGCCGGTGCTGTTGATGGAGGTAAAGCTGCGGTCCGTCGTCTGTCCGTTGAGATCCAACGTGCCTCCCGTGGCGATGACGACTCCGCTCGTCACACCCAGCGCCGTTGTGCTGCCCAGCTTCAAAGTGCCGCCGCTGACGGTGGTGGCGCCAGTGTAAGTGTTGTCTCCCGCCAGGGTCAGCATGCCGGTGCCGTCCTTGGTGAGCGATCCCGTGCTGGTGGCGATGCGGCTGTTCACCACCACATTGCCTGCACCTCCCAAAGTCAGCGGAAAAGTGCCCGTAATGATGTTGGTCGAGGCGTTGGTCAGGAAGAGAGTCAGTGTGCCGGAATCCACATTGATCCGGGACGCCGCCAGCAGCGTGATGAGCCCGCCGATGGAGTTGCTGCCGGAGAGGCTGCGCAGCGCGCCGTCACCGGCGATGCCCGTACCGCCGATGCTCATGCTGCGTGCCACGCTGATGCCGCTGCTAAGCTGCAGCGCCGCGCCTTCCATCACCGTCAATGTGCCGCTGCTGCCCAGTGCGCCCGCGCTCTGCATCTCCACCGCGCCGGACACCACCGTGCTGCCGCCGGTGAAGGTGTTGGCACCGGTCAGAATGGTTTTGCTGCCGGCCGTGCCGTTGAACAGCAGCGTCACTGCTCCGCTGCCGTTGTTGGCGATGACAGAATTGATCGTGATGGTACTGTCGGTGCTGTTGTTCGTCACGATCAGCTGACCCGCCGTGCTGGCGGCACCGCCTGCCGTCAATGTGCCTGCGGATCCCGGCTGGCCGATCGTGAGATTGCGCGCGTCTCCATCGAGCTGAATGCCTCCTGTTGCGCCCAGGCGCAAAATGCTGGAAGGCAGCGCGACAAGGCGGTCGGTGTACGGATCATTCATCGTCACGGTGTTGATGTCCGTCGTCGCACCCGTGACGGTCACATTCCCCGTGGAGGCACTGGAGATGTTCAGGTTGCCGGACGCTGCATAACCCGGGAGGGCTGAGATGGCCGTGCCGGAAACATGGAGCAGATCTCCCACGAAGCCGTCGGTGACTTTTCCGCCCACCACCTGCGCCCAGCCTGCCATGCCATTGAAGCGGCGGTAGGTGATCCAGGGACCGAGAAATCCAGTGGTGCTCGTCGTGCTCACATCTCCGGCCGCAGCGGCATTGATCGTCAGAAACGACTGATTGCCGGCCACCCGGGTGATGGTGCCCAGAGAAAGGTCCATGCGCCCGCCGGTGTCCGAAGTGAGATTGATCACCCCCAGGGCGCCGATGGCGGCTGATGCGCCGCTCACGCTGACATTGCCGAAGGACTGGCTGTTGTTCGTGCCTGCCTTGCCGACGAAATTGAGCAGGGTCGGGCCGCTGTTCCCACCGATGATGTTCAGCGCCCCCGCAGTCACACCATTGTAGAAGAGGTTCGTCACAGGTGCGCCCGCTGCGCTGAAATCAAAGATGTTCACGCCACCGTTTGCACTGCTGCGGCCAAACGTCGTCGCGCCCGTGAAGTTGCTGGTGCCGGTGTAGGTCACCGTGCTGATGGCTGAGACACCGCTGCGTGTATAGCCCGATCCGACGGTGGATTCACCGATGCCACTGCTGACCAGCACTCCAGTGACGAGTGCGTTGGTGTGAATGAGCGCCGTGGAGGTCAGGGTGATGCCGCCGCTGAGGACGATGCCGCTCGAATCCACGCGAATGGCGCCATTGTTCTGCCCGAGGCCACCCATGGTGATGGGAACGGCGTAGTTGTTGTTCGTGCCGCTGATGGCATAGACGCTGCCGGACTCGATGACGATTTTGGAAAAGCCGGAGTTCGAAGCAGCGGAAGCGACCAGGGCAAAGACACCCACGGAAGCCGAATTGCTCTTGATGGTCAGCGTGCCCACCAGGCCCGAATTCACACTCGGAGTCGCAAACTTCAGGTACTGAAATGTGGAGGTCGAGCCCGCGGCCCTTTGCAGCGTCAGGTTGTTTCCAGTAATGAGGGTGTTCAGGTTCACAAACTGCACACCCGTGCTGCCGCTGCTGACCAGGTCGGAGAGTTCGATGGTGGCATTGTCTGCGAAGGCCAGCGTGCCGCTGCCTGAGAATGTGTGCGCAGGATTTGGAGTGCTGGCAAAGGGCACAAACTTCATGCCGCCGAGATTGATCGTGCCGCTCACGGTGATCGTGCCGCCAGCCGTGGCAGTGTTAAGTCCAAACACCGCGATGGTGTTCGCATTCGTGGTGTTGTTCCAGGCCACGTTGCTGGTGCCGTCATACCAGTTGGTCAGCGTCGTGTTCCAGGTGCCGTTGCCTTCCTGCACGCCGGCTGTGGCAGTGTCAGCGTCCCACGTGAGCTGTGCTGAAGTGGAGAGGGGCAGCAGCAGAAGCATTGCAAACATCCAGCGGAACGGAGGAGGAACAAGGGCGGAGGAAAAGGTGTGCATAAGGCTGAATTCAGTCCTTCTCTTCCAAGCACATGCATGACCATCCTGACGCTTATGCAGACCCCGAAACGCGCAAAAAAGACGCTATTTGTGCAGCGCAAAAAAGGGCACACACGCGTGCCAGATTGAGTTCAGAGAATTCTTCTTAACACAGGTGTTTCACTGGGGTTATTCGGATCGCAGCATAAGCATCAAGCCGCTACTTCGTCATGGCGGGTCTTGGCCTGGGATATGCTATTTCAACCCTCTGCTCCGGATGTTTTGATCCCGGCTTTTTCTGCTCCCTGGCGGTGAAGTTGGCAGGGAAGTGCATGCGCGCGCTGCTGGTGCCTTCACCTTTGAGCTCCTCCAGCAGCTCCGCCACTCCTTCCAGCACGCAGGTGGGCTGGTACACGTAGCTGGCCAGATCTTCCAGCCGCGTCGAACCCGTGAGCACCAGGCAGGCCTGCATGCCGAGCTCGATGGCGCCACGAATGTCCGTCTCCATTGTGTCCCCCACCATCATCACCTCCTCCGTGTGGCGCTGCAGCATGCGGCGCGCACGCTGAAACATGTACGGGTTCGGCTTCCCCAAAAAGTACGCGCGCTGCCCCGTGCTGGCCTCCAGGTAGGCTGCCAGCGCGCCTGCGCCGGGACGCGTCACGTCCTTCTTCACCGGACACCAGTTGTCCGGATTTGTGGCCACCAGCCGCGCACCTTTCTCGATCAGTTCATGCGCCTTGGAGAGTTTCTCCGTGGACTGCATGCCTTCTCCCACGACGACATAGGTGGGACGGATGGAGTCATTTGGGATGCCCGCCTTTTGCAGCGCGAGGTTCAGTCCTGCATCGCCCATGACAAAAGCGGTGCAGCAGGGATGGTTCTCCGCCAGAAACTCGGCGGTGTTCATCGCGGCGGTGTAAAAATGCCGCGCGGAAATCCCGCTGATTCCAAGGTGGTTCAACTTCACCACCAGGTCCTCCGGCGTGGGTGCAGAGTTGTTGGTGACAAAGAGGAAAGGGGTAGAGGTCTCGATGAGATGATGCACAAATTCCGCCGCCTTTGGCAGCAGCTGGTTTTCACGGTAGATCACACCGTCCATGTCGATCAGAAGTCCTTTGGTTTGAAGCATGGCGTTAAGGGGTTTTGAGTTTGATTGAGTCAGTTCCTTCTCAAGCATGTGCGGGACCAGCCCTCGGCCCATGCAGTCCCCGAATCCTGCAAAGCAGACGCTCTTTGTGCACGCCGCCGCTAATTCTTCTGCACCCGGCTGCGGTATGCCAGCGGCACGCAGTGCTGATGCTCTCTGAACTGGCGCTGGAAATGGGCGGGTGAGACAAAGCCGCAGTCCATGGCGATCTGGCTCACTGTCAGGTCAGTCTCCGCCAGGAGCAGGCAGGCGCGTGCGATGCGCAGTTCATTCACATACTGCGGCACCGTGCGGCCCGTGCTCTTTTTGAACAGACGGCTGAAGGCGCTTTTCCCCAAGCCCACGATGGCTGCGAGGTCCACCACATAAATCGGCTCCGGCAGGTGGGATGCGATGAATTCGCAGGCCGTGCTGATGCGGTCGGAGGCGCCCGGGCGCGGCTGCGGCAGCACCGCCGAGGAAATCTCCTGCAGCTCCTCGGAGTTCGACAGCAGATCCAGCAGCTGCAGCAGGAGAATGACGCGCTGCATGCCGTGCAGGTGCTGCATCTCCCGCATCATGCGCGTGGCCGTCAGCTTGGTGATCCCGGTGATTTCCAGTCCCTGCTCCGCGCGCTGAAACAGGCGGCGGATCGGCTTCATGGTGGAGCGCTGCAGCCAGTCCTCATGCCCCGGCAGCTGCGGCATGAACTGCACCACGATGGCCTCCACCTCCGCGGGTTTTTCTCCCGGCGCGGGCTGGTTGCGGTAATCATGCGGCACATTGGACCCCATAAAAACGAGATCTCCGGGCACGAGGCGGCTGATGTTGTTGCCCACCAGCCGCTCCGTGCCGCCCCTGACCACGAGCGTGATCTCGCATTCGTTGTGGTAATGCCACACGCAGTTAAAATCCTGCCCGCGCACGACCTCGCACACCACCGGCTCCGCCGATGCCATGGGAGACAGCTTTTCAACGATGGGTTTCATGCGCTCCGGGTGCTGAGGACTGGCACGCACGTCTGTCTGCCATCACGGATGGCCGGGGCGCGAAATCCTTTATGAAAACCATTACGAATCAAAGCCAGGCACAGAAGACGATATCTGATGGGAAGCGTGGAATGATGAGTCGATTTTATGCGCAAGGGTGTGAAGGGAATAATCAAGGAGTGGGAGTGCCACGGCAGCACGGAGTGCGCGTGACTGCCATGAGCCTATGCAGCATGCGTGCCACCTTTGACTGCCGGGATGACGATCTGCACAGATGAGTGTTCATCTGCGACATTCGTATCATCCGTTTTTTGATCCCGGGGCTCTTTTTCTGCGGTATCAAAATAACCTGTCTCGCTGCTTCATTCCTTCCACGTCTTCATGCCCGTGACTGGCAGCAGTGCATCCGCGGCCGGGCGCCATTCGGGTGTTCCCGCCTTCTGAAACAGCTCGTAGATCAGCTTTTTGCTATGGGGAGTGGCGATGGAGTTCGGCGCATTTCGCCAGAGGCCCAGCCGGAGCCCGCCTTCCTGCGCATGATCGACATGCCTGTGGTAAATAAACGCATCGACCGTGGGCAGCGTCTGGATTTTTTCCCACGCAAATGCATACGCCGCAGCTTGCAGTCGCTCGCCATCCGGAGTCAGGAGAGTATGAAATCCCTGCTCGCTGAGGATGATGCGGCGTGGCTGGCCTTTGAATAGAAATTCAGGCGCGGTCAGGTGTTGTGGCAGCACCTCCAGATTTTTGAAGGTGACCTTGTTGGTGCTGTCCGCATGCGTGACCGTTTTGTCCGCCCAGGCGCGGGGATTGCCCAGGTCTTCAGGGTAGGGGTGCCAGGCGACGTTCCAGTCGAAGTCCCCACGCTCCCGCACAAGACGAGCAAAGGTGTCGAGGAAGTCCCGGCCCGGCGTGGCTTCCTGCGCGCTCACGTTGTGCATGCTGCTGCTCCAGTGATGGTCTGAGGAGAGATACGTGCGCGCGTTTTGCGAATGCCTGCGGATGGCCGTGTGCATGATGCGGAAGGCTTTTTCATATTCGCTGGCGGCGGTTTCCAGCGGCACCAGCCCCATGTTGTTCCAGAGGAAGTGCGAGTTCACCTCATTGCCGATGATCCAGCCCCACACGCGCCCATGTTCCGCGTGCGCGCCGCTCCAGCGCTCCGCCAGCAGGTTCATGACGGCATCGAGGTAGCCGTTCGTCGTGTTCATCGCGCCGACGCTGAACTTGTAGTCTTTGCGGTGCCCCGGATGCAGCACCACGGCATCGATGGCCGCGTTCTTGGAAGGGTAGGCGATCAGGATGAGATACACGACCACTCCCTTGTCCGAAAGCGGCTTGATCTGCCGGTCCAGCGAAGCGAGGTAATTTTGATTGAAAACAAACTCCTGGGTCTCCGGCTTCGACTTGGCGTCAAACAACGCCGTGAGGTTCACATTGATCCCCGCATGATGAATGCCCAGCGCCAGGGCATCGTCCACCATCTGCACCTGCAGGCCTTTGGGATTCGGCGGCGAGGGGAAGAGGTCTGTATTTTGCGCACAGGCGATTTGCGCAAAGAAGAGGCTGAGAAGAAGATGACGCATGTGTGACGAGACAACCAGCATCACCCTTGAGCAACCGCAACGTGAATGCGAAAAGTACTCGCGAGCTTTAGCTCGCCCTGGAAATGGCGCACACGGCACCCGGAACGAGCTAAAGCTCGCAAGTACTTTGGAATGCGCCCAAGCTGCCTGCGAACGTTGTGGCAAACCCGGTGCCACGAAATTCGCCGACCAGTTCATCTGCGACGACTGCTACATCGCATGCGGCTCCTGCTGCGCGGGAGAGGAATAAACCAAGTACTTGTGAGCTTTATCTCACTCTGGACAAGGCCCTCACGCCGCCCGGAGCGAGCTAAAGCTAGCGACTACTCTCTCACTCCTTCTCCGGCACCAGCTTCAGCGCCAGCTTCCTGAAATCCTTCACGCGGTGAAACGTGGCCGTGTCCGCATCGTGCTGATTCGGCGCATGGATGCTGGAGCGCGCGATGATGGCAAGGTCGTCTCCGTCCACCACGGGGCGGGCATACATGAAGGACTGCGAGAGCTTCGCGGCCTGGGCCACGCAGCCTGCGGGAAACCAGTTCATGCCGTCGAGGCTGTACTGCAGCATGAGGAAGCGGCGGTCATTGGCGCTGGCTCTGTGCAGGCCCTTGTTCTCGGCCTCCGCCTGCCAGCCGAAGAGGTCGTGGCTGTCCGCCGCCAGATTGGAAGTGCACCAGAAAAGCTGGGAGGGCTCGTCGCGCAGCACGCAGAATTTCAACTGACCGCCAGGCAGGGCGGCGAACTGGGTGAACTTCAGATCGAGCCTGGTGCCGTCGTCCGTCGCGTCAAACACGCTGCACAGCCCCGTGACGGTGGGGCGTTTGATCTTGGTCGCGGCCAGCAGGCGCAGTCGGCCCTGCACTTCGATCACGTTTGCTTCCAGATACTGATCCGGCAGGTCCTTGAACTTCGCATCGTAGACTTCCTTGGGCGTGCCAGGGTAGGGGACGGCTTCGGAGATGCGCCAGGCCTTCGGGTCCATGGGGTCGCGGGTGAGATCTCCTGCGATGAGACGCGGGCCGCGGCGCTTGCCAAAGCTCAGGTCATCCGTGGCCCAGTAGAGGTGATCTTTGTTTTGCACCATGCCGGTGTGGCAGTTCCAGTAGTAGCCGGTGAAGAGGGTCACCGGCGGCGTCCACGTTTTGCCGCCGTCTTCGCTGCGCAGCAGCAGCAGGTCGGCATTGCGCTTCTTCCCCAGGCCCGCTTTGTTGGTGAGGAGGTAGAGATGCCCGCGATCCACCCACGGCGCGGCTGAATAATAAGGCAGGTCCGCCTGATGCTGCCACGTTTTGCCACCATCGGCACTGCGGAGGATGTGGGTCACGCTGTGCTCCGCGCGGCGCTCTTCGCTCCACTTTTCACGCGGCACCACGGGCACTGCGGCGATGAGCGCCCCGTCATCCATGCGCACCAGCCCCGGCCCTTCCACATAGTATTCAGGATCAGGATTGTGCCACACCACCACGTGTTCCTGGGCCAGAGGTTCGGCGGCGTGCAGGCCGCATGCAGAGGCAAAAACGAGGGCGAGAAATGAAACAAAACGGGGAAGGGCAGGCGGGGACATTCCGCGTGAACGGATTCTACCCGGCGATGTTGCACGCAGGCATTCGCGAAGGGTGCTCGGGAATCAGAATGATCCCAAAAAAACACAAACCTCGCTGAGACTGCGGCGGTTGCTCCCGTAGTTTCGCGCATGTCTCTCGCTTCCTTCTTCCAGCCACTCAGCATCGCACTCGTCGGAGCCACCGGGCGTGAAGGCAGCGTGGGGCGCGCCATCTGGGACAATTTGCGCAGCTTTTCCGGTCCGGTGTATCCGGTGAATGCAAAGCACCCGGAAGTGTGCGGCGTCAGCGCCTTTCGTAGCATCGCTGCTTTGCCCGAGGTGCCGGAGCTGGTGATCATCGTCACTCCCGCAGCCACCGTTCCCCAGCTCGTCGAGGATGCGGGGGCTGCGGGCGTGAAGGCCGTGGTGGTGATCTCCGCAGGGTTCAAGGAAACAGGTGCCGCAGGCGCGAAACTCGAAGCCGAAGCACTGGCCGCGGCACGGCGGCACGGCGTGCGCCTCATCGGGCCGAACTGCCTCGGCCTCATGAATCCCCATGCCGGGCTGAATGCCAGCTTTGCCAGCAGCGTGGCACGGCCTGGACGTGTGGCCTTTCTCAGCCAGAGCGGTGCGCTGTGCACGGCCATCCTCGACTGGAGCCATGACCAGCATGTGGGCTTCAGCGCCTTCGTTTCCACGGGGGCGATGGCGGACGTGGGCTGGGGCGATCTCATCCGCCATTTCGGCGCGGATCCGCACACTGGCAGTATTGTCATTTACATGGAGTCCGTCGGAAATGAAGCCTCGGCCTTCCTGGCGGCCGCTCGTGCCGTGGCGGCGGAAAAGCCGATCGTCGTGATCAAGGTCGGCCGCACCTCCGAGGCCTCGCGTGCCGCCGCCTCCCACACGGGGGCCATGACCGGCAGCGATGCCGTGCTGGATGCGGCCCTGCGGCAGAGCGGCGTGCTGCGTGTGGACAGGATCGAGGAGCTGTTTGACATGGCGGAGGTGCTGGCCAAGCAGCCCCTGCCTGCCGGTCCCCGGCTTGCGATCGTGACCAATGCCGGCGGTCCCGGTGCTCTGGCCACGGACGCTCTTGTTCTCGGTCATGGCGCGCTGGCGGAGCTTTCCACGCAGACCATGGAGCAGCTCAGTGCGCTGCTGCCGGCGAGCTGGAGTCATCACAATCCGGTGGATGTTTTGGGAGATGCCGATGCGGCGCGCTTTGCCGAGGCCCTGCGCATCGTCGTCCGGGACAAAGGCGTGGACGGCGTGCTGGCCATCCTGACACCGCAGGCCATGACGCACCCGACGGAAATCGCGCGCGAAGTCGCGCAGATCGCACAGCAGGCCGAGAAGCCGCTGCTGGCCAGCTGGATGGGTGCGCAGAGCGTGATGGAGGGGCGCGGCATTCTCAATGCCGCCCACGTTCCCACCTATGACTACCCGGACGAGGCGGCGCACGCCTTTGTGCGCATGCGCGAGCACCGCATGCGCCTGCTCTGGCTCAGCGAGACCCAGAGCGCCCATGCGGATGATGACGGCGAGGAGCTGCCGCTGGTGAGTGAAATGATCAGCGCCGTGCTGCGCAGCGGGCGTACCCTCATGACGGAGCAGGAGGCCAAGCAGCTGCTGCAGGTGGCCGGCATTCCCGTGGTGGAGACCCGCGCCGCCTATGATGAAGCCGCGGCCGTCGCGGCGGCGGAGGCCCTGGGGTATCCTGTGGCGGTCAAGCTGCTGTCCTCCTCCATCACGCACAAGAGTGACAGCGGTGGCGTGCAGCTCAATCTCCTCAATGCCAGTGCCGTGCAGCAGGCCTGGCGGCTGATCCGGGACAACGTCACGCACCTGCATGGTCTCGGTGCTTTTGACGGGGTCACCGTGCAGCGCATGATCACGCAGAAGGGGCACGAGCTGATTCTCGGCGCGAGCACGGACGCGCAGTTTGGCCCCGTGCTGCTCTTTGGTGCGGGTGGTACTTTGGTGGAGGTGCTGCAAGACCGCGCCCTGGCGCTGCCGCCGCTCAATCACGCTTCGGCACGGCGCTGGGTGGAGCAGACGCGCATCTCCCGCGTGCTGCATGGCGGCCGCGGGCAGGCGGCGGTGGATTTTGCCGCGCTGGATGACGTGCTGGTGAAATTCTCCCGCCTCGTGCAGCATGAGCCGCGCATCGTGGAGCTGGACATCAATCCGCTGCTTGCCACGCCCGAAGGAGTGCTGGCGCTGGATGCGCGGGTGGTGGTGCGGGCATGAGAGAAAATGGCATGACCTAATATGCCGCCATCCTGAGGGTCCAGCGGCCGCCGCGCACTCCGCTCCGGCGTAGAGGATTCCGCTTGCGCCCGTGTAGCGGCAGCCGCCCGTCTGCAATCGGGGATTGCAGACACTTGGCAGAGTCGCTGGTTGCCTGTATGGACGCGTGCTGATTGAGATCAGCGGCGTCCGGATGGACGTGGAAAACGAATTCTTTGCGCATGAAGACACCTCTATATCACTCCCTGGCCCTGCTGGCACTGTGCCTCGCGGCCTGCGAGAAAAAGCCCGCGGGACCGCCGCCGGCGGCCATGGGCCCCATGGGACCCGTCGAGGTGGGAGTGCTGACCATCGCCACCGCGCCCGTCACCCTGACGCAGGATCTGCCGGGCCGTATTTCCGCCATTCGTGTGGCGGAGGTGCGCGCGCGTGTGAGCGGCATCGTGCTGAAACGCCTCTTTAAAGAAGGCAGCGATGTGAAGGAAGGGCAGGTGCTCTACGAGATCGACCCCGCGCAGTATCAGGCGTCCTACGACAGCGCCATGGGCACCCTGGCCAGCGCCGAGGCCAGGCTGAACTCCGCGCAGCTCAAGCTCAATCGCATTCAGGGCCTGGTGGCCTCCAACGCGGTGAGCAAGCAGGACTTTGATGAGGCCTCCGGTGCACAAAAGGTCAATCAGGCCGAGGTCATGCAGGCCAAGGCGGCGGTGCAGACGGCCAAGATCAATCTCGACTACACCAAGGTCACCGCGCCGATCACCGGCCGCATCGGCATCTCGCAGGTGACTGAGGGGGCCTTCGTCCGCACAGACCAGGCCACGCTGCTCACCACGGTGCAGCAGCTTGACCGTGTGTATGTGGATGTGAACCAGCCGAGCAGCGATCTGCTGCGGCTGAAGCAGGCGCTGGCGAGCGGCAAGCTGAAGGCGGATGCCTCCGGCCAGCCACGGGTGAAGCTGGTGCATGAAAGCGGCGACATCTATCCCGAGGAAGGCTCCCTGGAGGTCGCCGACGTCACGGTGAACACGCTGACCAATTCCGTCACCGTACGCGCCGTTTTCCCCAATCCGCGCAATGACCTGCTGCCCGGCATGTTTGTGCGTGCGCGTCTCGAAGAAGGCACCACGCCGGATGCAATCCTGGTGCCGCAGCTTGCGGTGAGCCGTAATTCAAAGGGTGAACCCACCGCCATGGTCATCGGTGCGGGGAGCAAGGTGGAGCTGCGCGTGCTGGAGACTCCGCGCGCGGTGGGCAACCAATGGCTGGTCACCTCCGGGCTGAAGGCGGGAGACCAGCTCATCATCAACAATCTCCAGAAGATCCGTCCTGGTGCGGAGGTCAAGGTGGCTGCCGCTCCGCCGGCGGCTGCACCTGCTACCGCCAACGCATCTGCCGCAGCAACCCCTGGCTCTGGCGCCGCCAAGTAATCCACGATGTCCCGCTTCTTCATCGACCGGCCTGTCTTTGCGTGGGTCATCGCCATCATCATCATGCTGGCGGGGGCGCTCTCCATCGAGAGCCTGCCCATCGCGCAGTACCCGAGCATCGCGCCGCCCACCATCGCCATCATCGCGACCTATCCCGGAGCTTCCGCCAAGACGCTGGAAGACACCGTCACGCAGGTCATTGAGCAGAAGCTCAACGGCATCGACCACCTGCGCTACATCGAGTCCGCCAGCACCTCGGACGGCACGGCCACCATCACCGTGACCTTTGATGGCGAGGCCAATGCCGACACCGCGCAGGTGCAGGTGCAGAACAAGGTGGCGCTGGCCATTCCTTCGCTGCCGCTGGAAGTGCAGCAGCAGGGCGTGCAGGTGAACAAATCCGTGCGCAATTTCCTCATCGTGGTGGGCCTCATCTCCACGGACGGCAGCATGAGCAACACTGACCTCGCGGACTACAACGCCAGCGTCATGCGCGATCCCATCAGCCGTCTGCAGGGCGTGGGAGAGATCCAGGCCTTCGGCACGCAGTATGCCATGCGCATCTGGCTGGATCCCGACAAGCTGAACAAATACCAGCTTTCCACCAATGACGTCCTCCTGGCCGTGCGTGCACAGAATGCGCAGGTCTCCGCCGGTGCGCTGGGGGCGCTGCCGGCCACGCAGGGGCAGCTTCTCAATGCCACCGTCATGGCGCAGAGCCGCCTGCAGACACCGGAACAGTTCGGCGGCATTCTCCTGCGCGTCAGCCAGGACGGCTCGCGTGTATTTCTGCGCGATGTCGCGCGCACGGAGCTGGGCAGTGAATCCTACAACGTCATGGCGCGCTACAATGGCATGCCCGCCAGCGGCATGGCCATCCGCCCAGCGCTCGGCGCCAATGCGCTGGCGACGGTGGACATCGTGAAGAAAAAGGTGGAGGAGCTTTCGCAGTTCTTCCCGCCCGGCGTGAAGGCCATCTATCCCTACGACACCACGCAGTTTGTCCGCATTTCGGTGAACGAGGTGGTGAAGACGCTCATCGAGGCCATCATCCTCGTCTTCGTGGTCATGTTCATCTTCCTGCAAAGCTGGCGCGCCACGCTCATCCCCACCATCGCCGTGCCGGTGGTGCTTCTGGGCACCTTTGGTGTCATGGCGGCGGCGGGTTATTCCATCAATACGCTCACGTTGTTTGGCCTCGTGCTCGCCATCGGCCTGCTGGTGGACGATGCCATCGTCGTGGTGGAAAACGTCGAGCGTGTGATGCAGGAGGAGGGCCTCTCGCCGAAGGAGGCCACGCGCAAATCCATGGACCAGATCAGCGGCGCGCTGGTGGGCATCGGCCTGGTGCTCAGCGCGGCCTTTGTGCCCATGGCCTTCTTCACGGGGTCCAGCGGCGTCATTTACCGGCAGTTCTCGCTCATCATCGTCAGCTCCGTGGTGCTCTCCGTGCTGGTGGCGCTCATCCTCACGCCCGCGCTGTGCGCCACCCTGCTCAAACCGGTGGCAAAGGATCATGGCATCAACAAGCGCGGGCCGTTTGGCTGGTTCAATCGCGCCTTTGAACGCACCGCAGACCACTACACCCATGCCGTGGGCAAGTTCCTGAAGCATTACGTGCTCGCCCTCATCCCCTATGCGGCCATCGCCGCGGCCGTGGTTTACCTCTTTGAGCGTGCGCCCACCGGCTTCCTGCCGGATGAAGACACCGGCGTGCTGTTTGCCATGGCGCAGCTTCCGCCCGGCTCCACCCGCGAGCAGTCCGATGCCGTGCTGAAGAAAATGGAAAACCATTTCTTCGAGGAGGAAAAGGATGTGGTGGAAGGCGGCTTTGGCGTGCTGGGTTTCAGCTTCAGCGGCAATGCGCAGAACCAGGTGCTCATGTTTGTAAAGCTCAAGCCCTGGGAGGAGCGCAAGCTGCCTTCGCAAAAGGTGAAGGCCATCCAGATGCGTGCCCTGGGCAAGTTTGGGCAGATCAAGGAGGCGCTGGCCTTTGCCTTCGCACCGCCTGCCGTTTTGGAACTCGGCACCGCGACAGGTTTTGACCTGCGTCTCGTCGATCTCGGAGGACTCGGGCATGATGCGCTCATGGACGCGCAGGGCCAGCTCCTCGGCATGTCTGCCAAGAATCCCGTCCTCACCTCTGTGCGTCCGAATGGTCTGGCGGACACGTCGGTGTATCAGATCGATGTCGACCAGGAAAAGGCCAGCGCACTGGGCCTCTCCCTCTCGGACATCAACTCCTCCCTCAGCACCATCCTCGGCTCCACCTATGTCAATGATTTCATCGACAAGAACCGCGTGAAGCGCGTGATGATGCAGGGAGACGCGCCCTTCCGCATGCTGCCGGAAGATATTAATCGCTGGTATGTGCGGAACGCCCAGGGCGGCATGGTGCCGTTCTCCGCATTCTCCTCCGCCTCCTGGAAGATGGGATCGCCCAAGCTCGAGCGCTTCAATGGCTCCTCATCCCTCTCCATTCAGGGCGAGCCCGCCCCCGGCCACAGCTCCGGCGAGGCCATCCAGGAGATCCTGAAGATGTCGAAATCGCTGCCCACCGGCATCGGCGTCGCCTGGGCCGGACTCTCGTATGAAGAACAGCTCTCCGGGTCCAAGGCCACCTCCGTTTACATCATCGCCCTGCTCATGGTTTTCCTCTGCCTGGCCGCCTTGTATGAGAGCTGGGCCATCCCGTTCTCCGTGATGATGGACATGCCCCTGGGCGCCCTCGGCGTAGTGGCTGCCACGCAATGGCGCGGCATGCCCAATGACATCTATTTCCAGATCGGCCTCATCACCATCATCGGCCTCTCCGCCAAGAATGCCATTCTTGTGGTGGAGTTTGCCAAGGAGCACTTCGATCAAGGGGCCACTCTCATCGATGCCGCGCTGCACGCCGTCCGCCAGCGCCTGCGCCCCATTTTGATGACCTCCATCGCCTTCGGCCTCGGCGTGCTCCCGCTCGCCATCAATACCGGCGCGGGTTCCGGCAGCCAGAACGCCATCGGCACCGGCATCGTCGGCGGCGCGGTGACCACCACGCTGCTGGGCCTGTTCTTCGTGCCGCTGTACTTTGTGGTGATCCTCCGTCTCTTCCGCGTGAAGCCGACAAAGGCGGAGGCAAAGTAAAGTTCCGCGTTGCGTCGCAACTGGGCTTGCTCAATCCACCATCGTCCACGAGCGCTTCGCCGGGAAGTACTCATGGCGATACCACGCCGGCTGGAAATACAGGGAGAATGTGCCGTCCGGCTGCCGCTTGTAGGAAATCGGGTAGGTCTTGAACGTGGTAGTCGGCAGCGCAGACTCGATGCCCTCCAGCGACTCTGGCAGCGCACCATCATGCCCACGCTGATACTCAGCGATGGCCGCCGCCAGTCTCTCCACCCGCGCCTTGGTGGGGCTTAGGTCAATGTCGCGCCGCAGCTGCCCCGACACGGCCGCGAGCACCATCGCCACCCCAAGTGCGATGCTGTCGCGCAAGGCCCTGAGCGGCCTCCCTGCCTTGAGACCTCCGTGCCAGATGCAAACCAGCACGACCAGCCCAAGCCCACTCGCCGCCACCATCCATCCCGCAGCGGCCCAGGCATCTTCGCCTTTCCAAGCGGCCAAGAGCGCCAGCGCAGCCGCCAGCACTCCCAAAACAAGCAGCACCCAGCGGCTGGCGGTCGAAGAAACGTCAGGCGAAGAGGTCATAGGCTGAGCCATAAGCCCTGAGCGTTTCCGCTCAACCCCCAATCTTCCCCAACTCCCAGGCGCCTCTCCTTCCGACATCAACTGCAAACCAGCGCAAACAACCGCCAACCATTGCAAACTTCCCCCAGCAATTGCCATTTGCACGACCGCTCACTCCCGTTACTCTGCACCGCCTCCATTTCACATGAAAACCGCCTCGTTCCTCTTCTGCGCCGCCCTCGTTCTCGCCTCCGCTTCCTGCGACAAGCACTCCTTTGAAGAAACCAAGGTGCTGCATGAAGGCATGCACAAGGGTCATAGCCCGGAGCACGACGCGCACGCCGGCCCTGCTGACCATGGTGACAAGAAGGGCCACTAAGCCCGTCTCCGCCCCTGCATGCGCCGCTTCACCGTCATCGGCCTCCTGGCCTTGACGACCCTGGCCACGGGCTGCGCGTTTCTGCGCACCTGCTGGGCGCGCATGGCCCCGGCCATCGCCTCCACCGGCGGCAGAGACCTGCACATCCGGCTCCCGGACAGCGGCAAAACGCATCTGCAGAATGATAAACGCTGGGCGGCTGACCAGCTCGGCAGCTCCACCGGCACCCTGGGCAGCCATGGCTGCCTCGTCTCCAGCGTGGCGATGGCCTGCACCGACCTCGGTGTGGAACTCACGCCCAAAGAGCTGAACGAGCGCCTGAAAAAAGCCGACGGCTTCCTGCCCCAAGGCTGGGTGGTGTGGAACGCCATCCCCAAGGTGACCGAAAGCAGGCTCACCGCCGATTTCCACCCCGCCTCCAGCCACAAGGTCATGGACAAGGCCCTGGAGCAGGGCTCCTACCCCGTCGTCAAATACTTCCTTCTCGGCGGCGTCCAGCACTGGTGCGTCATCGTCGGCAAAGAAGGCCAGGAATACCTCGCCCGCGATCCCCTGCGCGATGACAAAGAGCCGGTGACGCTTTCCAACCTGACGGCGAAGATCTATGCGGTGCGGGTGATCCGAAAGGCGGAGTGACACGCGCATGCCCAGCACGGGTAGGGCGGCTGGTCCCCCAGCCGCCGTGGCCCAGCGTGTGATGAAATACCACGGTAGGACATGCGCCGCTTCCGCAAGCCGCAAGCTCGCTGCCGCCGCGCTCCGCTTCCACGGTTTCCATTCGTGCCTTTCCATCCCCTGGCGCTGAGAGCCGGGGACAGCCCTCCCTGCCTCTCGCGCAGGGCACGCGCATGCCCCTCACTCGCGATCAGATCTCATAGTCCAGCGTGCAGCCGAGGGTGATCCGTTCCGTCATTTTTCCCTCGTTTTGCTTTCTCGGATCGGTGGCTTCCAATACAGCGGCGAAACGGCTATGGTAGGACCCCGGCCCCTTTTTGGTGACCTTTTCGGTGTTGGGGATCATCCATAGCTTGAACTCCTTTCCGCCGGCATTCAGCACCAGAAAGTACACCTGGTTTTCCGGGTCACGGACCACCGTCTGCGATGATGATTCGACATTCGGAATCGTGTAGGTCTCGCCATCTATCGTCAGCTTCACAAAGCTGATAGGGCCTTCGATATCACCCACACGCAATTCAAATGCCGTCCTGCCGGATTCGGTCTTGCCGCGGATGACCGCATCGGCGCTGCCTGCCATGAGCGGGTTGCTGATGAGGAGCAGGAGGAAGAGAAAGGGGAGGGTGCGGTTCATGAAAATTCAAGTGAGGTTATGAAGTCCGAGCTTTAGATCAGGCACCTGCTGATACCACTGCTCAAAGTCCTGCCAAAGGTCGTCAGGAATGCGGTCCATGGCTCCAGCGATGACAGCGCGATCCGTTGTGGCGGCTCCCACGGGGCGCGGGTCGAAGTCGCCCCAGCGGGCGGCGTCTGCTGTCGGGCCTCTGGAATAAAGCGCTGCAGTGGCCAGGCGGCAGCCTACCACCTTCTGGTGTTTCGCCAGGCTTGCCGCTGGCACCTTGATGATCTTGATCGCCGGATGAGATTCAAAGCCCGTTCTGAGATCGGTGCCGACCGCCAGGACCAGCGGCTTGACGGAGATGACCATGGCCGGGCAGACATCGCCGGAGGCGAAGTGCTCGCGCACACGCACCCAGTACAGCCAGTTCATGATCAGCAGCGGCACCGCCAGCAGCCACCAGCCCCAGCCGTGGTAAAGCGCGAGAAATAGAAACGCGAGCAATGGCGCTCCCCAGAGCAGCGGCCACTTCGGGTAGCAGATCAGCCACTGGAGCCGGTTGAGGCGAATCTTTCCAGGCGTGGATGCCGCCGTGTTATTGTCTACGGTCAGACTTGCCTTCGCGAGCGGCGTGTCATCATCCGCCGGCAGGATTTCCGTGCCATTGTAGTACAGCACTTTCAGCCACGTGGGGCGTCCGGCCGTGGCCTGAAACACGGCAATGCCGTGCCGCACTTCGGAAAGCAGGTCCGCAGGGATCACCTCGCCCGGGTGAATGACCACCTGCGGGTTCTGGTTCCAGAAGTTCTGCAGATGGAATTCCGCATCTGCCAGCGCGTAGGTGACTCGGCCTGAAACGCCAGCTTCCACCGGCACCTCCGTCACCGCCTCCAGCATGCGGTAAGCAGTGGGAATGCCATCGATGAATCGTTCGGGACCGCGCGGTGTGCTCATAGGGCTTGGAATCTGCAACAGGTGATATGAGGGGCAGAATAAGAGCCTTTTATACGACAATCTAAAACTCCGCAATGCAGCGATGCTGCCGTGCCAAAGGCGTCCGCGCGGAGTTGCGATCCCGACAACGTGTTGTTGTTTCACGACACAACGGTGAAATCCCTTTTTCACACCGACCTGAAGGAACTGACGGCGCAGGAGCGGAAGTCTCTTTTCGGCAAGGACCCGTTTGAAGACCTCTGACCGTGCCTGCCCATGGCGATGCCATGAGGTCCGCTCACGGTGAAAAGTCCGCGATGATCTGATCGATCCAGCTTTGATACCATGCCTCGAATGTGGGGGTTGGCTCGAGTTCGGGCAGTGGTGGCCTTGGGCGTCTGGAGCCTATGAGGCCAGTCGGACGGTGGCCGGGAATCCATACCCCGGATTCACTGATGTCCCAAACCGAACCGGGTGCGTCTCCGGTGACTTGCAGCACGCTGTAGTATTCGCAGCCTTGGGAGCAGATGGGCAGGCACCCGGCCAGCGGCCATGCTGCGGTGATCCACGGCTCGCTTTCTCCCGCGATGCTGCGATTGCGGCAGTTCTGCGCGTCCGCCAGCGTCAGCGGGAATGGATCGGAGATGCGTGGCGGCGGGAGGTTTTCGGGTTCCAGACACTCATGCAACGACTCCAGCTCCTTCCGGATCGCAGCAGGACTCCACAACCCGTAATACGGCCCCGCGCCATGACCGAAAGTTAAAAGGTGGTCGCGATAAGTCGCAGGCAATGAAACGCCGCACCACGCCTCAAACTCGGCGAGTTCATCGGCACTTACCTGGGTGAGTTCGTAATGATGATAGTCAGCGCCAAAGATCTCCTGTTTGCGGTCCAGGGTGCGAACCGCGCTGAGCCTGTCGCCTGTGGGACTGGAGTCTTGGTGTTTGAGGGGCTGCATAGGCATGGTTATTAGCGCCATGAACAGATGTTGTCCTGCCAGGTCTTGGGATCGCGGTCTGGGCCGGAGGAGTAGATCAGTGCGTTGAACGGAAGGGTCGCAGGCGACGGATTGGCTTTGCACTTTGCCGCATATGCGTAGTTCGATTGATCCGCACCGAATTCTGGGTTGGCAACCATGCTGTCCACGTTCGCATCGAGCACGATGTAATACGGCTCGCCCCAGGGGTCGCTGAGCACTCTTTCGGTGCCATCGCGCCAGAGGCCAAACTGGCGGTTTTTGGCGGGAGGCGGCTCCAAAAGTTTGAGTCCGTGGAGACTGTTTGACGGTGCTCCTTCTTTGCCGATGAGCATGGTCAGAAATGGGTCTCGCGTGCGGACGATAAGATCCTGATCGCGCCGGGCGTCTTGGGGGATGGGAAGGCGGTTCCATTCCACTTCGTGCATTTGAATGGCTGCTCGAATCTCGCTGATCTGTGCTTTGGTCTGCCGGTATAGGTCCCGAAGCAAGACACAGCCACGTTGCAGATTGAAGAGGCCATAGAGAATCAGGACGATTACCCCCATGGCGATAGCGATCCTGTTCAAAGACAGTCGACCTCTTGGGCGCGATTCGTCACTCATACCACGCTTGTACCTGGCCTAGCCGCTCTCTGTCGAGTTCCAAATCAATGACGCTGTCTTGTCTCGACCGCGACTGCTCCACCATTCCGTCAGCGGCCGTCGAACGTCTCGTGGTTTTCGCGGACTTTCCCCGCCTGCGGAAAGCGGTAGCTGCGGTCGTTCCTCCCTGCGCGACCGCACTCCAAATTTGCTGTGTGAGCGAATGCCGCCATTCGGACCGAAGAGAAGCCGAGATAGACAGCGGTAGGCCGCTGCGAGTGGGTGGAGTGTCGAGGATCAATGCGGTACGCGAAGCTGCCGCCTCCGAGCGTCCCGTGGTGTGTGTGAAGTGCCCGGTGGCAAACGTTCCGTGCAAGACTGAGGTTGTCGTCTGTCTGACAAACACCCTTGGCTTGCCTGCACCGCACTACTGCGCAAACCCCGGCGGCTGATTGTCCTCCCAGGTCGCGGGATCTCCATCCTTTCCGGCGGAGAAGATGACGATGCGTGCGGACAGCTCCTTCTGTGTCGCGCCGGGCTTCGGCGGCACTGTCATGAGTTCGGGGTTGGGGACTTTGCCGTCGTTGTTGAAGTCGCACACGATGTACCAGAGCGAGCCCCAGCCGTCTTTGTTGGGCGTTGCGGGATTCCATGGCATGCCGATCTTTTTTACCAGAGCTTCGTCAAACTGCCAGTCCGTGCGCATCAGCACCTCATCGCGCGGGCTTGCCGCGCCGATCTTTGAAGCCACGTATTCAGGCGTGAGAAACTCGCGCATACTCCCCATCATGAAGTCGGTGCCCTTCCAGGGGCCGTACTCGATGGACCGCTTTTGTCCGACGTAGGCGACAAACCAATACACCAGAACAGCGACGATCACCACGATCATCCCGCGTCTGAAGCTCCAAAGCTTTTGCCTGTCCGTGCGCGTGCTCACACCACCAGCCCCGCGGCGGCCACGAGCGTCTCTTCATTGACGATCTTGCCAGTGAGGTCGGGTTTGCAGTCGGACTTGAGTTCGTCGCGGAACTTTTTGATGAAGCTCTGGGTGGGCCAGGAGGCGGCTTCGCCGAAGGCGCAGATGGTCTTGCCTTCGATCTGATTGGCCACGGTCTCCAGGGTGTCCACGTCATCGGGGCTGGCGTCGCCGCCCACGATGCGGTCGCTGATCTTCTTCATCCACAGGCTGCCTTCGCGGCAGGGGGTGCACTGGCCGCAGGACTCGTGCGCGTAGAAGGCGTTCAGATTATTGATGACCCACGTCATGCTGCGGCTGTCGTCCATGATGATGACGCCGCCGGAGCCTGCCATGGTGCCGCACTGCGCCATGGTGTCGAAGTCCATCGGGATGTCCATAATGCCGAGTTCGCGACCGTCCTTGAGCTTGTACTTTTCATCCGCACGCAGCACCTTGGAGGAGCTGCCTCCAGGGATGATGGCCTTCAGTTTGCGGCCGGGCTTGAGGCCGCCGCAGAGATCGTTGATGACCTCGCCCATGGTGACCTTGCCGACTTCGACTTCGTAGTAGCCGGGCTTCTGCACGTCGCCGCTGACGCAGAGGATGCGGGTTCCAGTGTTGTTTGGTGTGCCGAGCTTGGCGTACTCCGCGCCGCCCATCTCGATGATGTGCTTCACGTGGCAGAGGGATTCCACGTTGTTCACGATGGTGGGGCTCATGTAGAGGCCCAGCGCCGCTGGGAAGTACGGGGGCTTGATGCGAGGGTAGGGGCGCTTGCCTTCGAGGGACTCGATGAGGCCGGTTTCCTCGCCGCAGATGTAGGCGCCCGCGCCGCGGTGCACGTAGATCTCGCAGTCAAAGCCGGAACCGAGGATGTTCTTGCCGAGGAAGCCCTTTTCGTGCGCTTCAGCGATGGCCTTTTCGAGAATCTTGGCGGCGTAGGGGAATTCTTCGCGCACGTAGATGTAAGACAATTTGGCGCCCACGGCGAAGCAGGCGATGGTCATGCCTTCGATCAGCTGATGCGGATCCTGGTGCATGATGTAGCGGTCCTTGAAGGTGCCGGGCTCGGATTCGTCCGCGTTGCAGATGAGATAGACCGGCTTGGTGTTCGTCGGTGGGATGAAGCCCCACTTCACACCGGTGGGAAAGCCCGCACCGCCACGGCCGCGCAGGCCGCTGGCCTTCACCTCATTGGTGATGGCGCTGCGCTCCATTTTAAAGGCCTTCTTGAGCTGCTCGTAGCCGCCGTTTTCCAGGTAGCACTCGATGGACGGATTGTATCCGGCGCGATCGATGTTCTTGAAGATCAGGCGTTTTTCACGCGCATGCGGTTCTTTGCCGGGAAGATACTGGACGGGGGAGGCCATGGGGCCAGTATCCGAGTGTGAATAAGGTGGGCAACTGGGATTTGTGAAAAATTTCACAAGGGGGAGGCGGAGCAGCCTGGGCCCGATTGGGGGGATAGGTCCCGAAAGGTCCCATTTTGCGCGGCGCATCACCTGCCGCCCACCGTCCCAGCTTCCTCTGTCACCGTCCGCCCGTTTTCGACCAGCAGTTCCAGCCCGCACAGCTTCCCGATCACTGGCACAAAGTGCGCCACATACCACAGGCTCCCCTCCTTCTGCCCCTCCTGCGGATAGCTCACATCGTAGTGCAGACTCAGAGACCAGCAACCCGCAGGACCCGAGCCGCCGCTCTGCCACACCGTCGCTTTCCGCAGCCGCCCGTTCTCGATCCCCCGCCTCCTCAAGTCCTCGCGAATCGCCCGCCGCGCCTGCGCCCGCATCCACAGCCCTCGCACCAGCAGCCATGCCAGCAGGCAGACGTAGGCCCCAATCGCGATCTCAATAAAAATCCTCATGCTCTGTGCTTTGCGCAGTCCCAGTACAGCCCGCACCCGCGCTGCCACCGTTCAGGCTCCTCTATATCTTACCATCGCCACGCTGCACAGGCCGGAATAGGTTCCATAAGGACTCTTTTCTGGAAAGCTCTGTGCTTCACGCGCTGTACTCTGCCCATGCGCCTTTCCGCCCCCAGTTCCCTCTGCCTGGCCCTGCTGCTGCTCGCTGCGGCGGGCGTTGCCTTGGGCAAAAAGGATGAGGGACCCAAGCCGGTGCCGTGGTCCTTCGCGCCGCTGAAGCGCGGCCCGCTGCCGCAGGTGAAGGACAAGGCCTGGCCGCAGACGCGCATCGACTACTACATTCTCGCCAAGATGGAGGCCGCGGGGCTGAAGCCCGCGCCGCGTGCGGACTCACGCGTGCTGCAGCGTCGGCTCTCCTTTGACCTTACCGGCCTGCCCCCGGCAGAGCAGGGGACTGCGGCAAACTGGAGCCGCGCGATGGATGAAACCCTGCGCAGCCCGCACTACGGCGAGCGCTGGGCGCGCCACTGGCTCGATCTCGCCCGTTATGCCGATGAGACGCCGAACTGGCTGGACTCCACCAAGTACTCCTACCTCTACCGCGACTGGGTGGTGCAGGCGCTGAATGAGGACATGCCCTACAACCGCTTTGTGCTGCGCCAGCTTGCCACCGATTTCCTGCCCGAGTGCGGCCCGCAGGATCGCGTGGCGCTGGGCTTCATCGGCCTGAGCCCCACGTATTTCAAAGAGCTGCAACTCCCGCCCGAGATCATCAAGACGACCGTCGCAGACGAATGGGAGGAGCACGTGGATGCCATCGGCCGCACCTTCCTCGGCCTCACGCTCGCCTGCGCCCGCTGCCACGATCACAAGTCCGACCCCATCACCGCGCAGGACTATTACGCGCTCGCGGGCGTTTTCGCCTCCGTGAAGATCTCCGAGGTGCCCACCATGAAGGACGAGCTCTGGAAGCCCGTGGCCAAGGCGCGCGCCGATGTGGCCGCGCTGGAAAAGCAGATCGCTGACCTCAAGAAAAAGAAGCCCGCCGACCTGGCCAGGCAGATGCAGGACTGCGAAGCCAAGATCGCCACGCTGAAGAGCACGCCGCACTTCAACATGCCCATGGCCAACGCCGTGGAGGAGGCCGCCCTCTACGTGGTGAACAAGGAAAAAGAGCACGGCACCAAGCTCGACTACAAGATGGGCATGGCGCGCGACCTTGAACTCATGAAGCGCGGCAATCCGAACGACCTCGGCGAGACCGTGCCGCGCCGCTTCCTCTCCATGTTTCCCAGCAAGACCGGCCTGCCGCGCAAATTCACCACCGGCAGCGGCCGTCTGGAGCTGGCGCAGGCCATCACCGAAGATGCCGCACCATTGACCGCGCGCGTCATCGTCAATCGCGTGTGGAAGCACCATTTCGGCCGCGGCTTGGTCGATACGCCGAGCGAATTCGGCAACCTCGGCGAAGCCCCCACGCACCCGGAACTGCTCGATGACCTCACGGGTCGCTTCATGGAGCACGGCTGGTCCCTCAAGTGGCTGCACCGCGAAATCCTGAACTCCGCCACCTGGCAGCAAAGCAGCGTGGCCGCCGCCTCCGAGCAGCGCGATCCCGAAAACAAGTTCTACGCCCGCATGCTTCGCCGTCGGCTCGACTGGGAATCCTGGCGCGATGCGATCCTCAGCGCCACGGGGCAGATCGATCTCAAGCTCGGCGGCCCCGCCTCCTCCATCAGCGCTCCCGCCAACGTGCGCCGCTCCCTTTACGGTGCCGCCGACCGCCAGGACATGGACCCGATGCTCCGCATCCACGATGTGCCCGATCCCGGCGCGCACAATCCCTGGCGCACCGAGACCATCACCCCGCTGCAGGGCTTGTTTGCGCTCAATTCCCCCTTCATGCAGCAGCAGTCCGCCGTGCTCGGGAAGTGGGCCATGGAGCATCGCGTGGAGGACGTCTATGCGCGTTTGTTTGGCCGTGCGCCGAGCGCGCGAGAAAGCGAAGTGGCGCAGGCATTTGTCAGCGGGAGAGAGAAAGACCCCGCTGTATGGGCGCAATACGCCCAGGCCCTGCTGGCGGGGAACGAGATGCTGTTTGTGGATTGAGGGTGGCTTCACCCGCCCAGCGCGAAGGTAGGGAGGGCTGTCCTCAGCCCTCCGCGAGGGCGAGAAAAAGGAGCAAGTGATGACCGGCGGCAGCTGAGACCAGCGAGCCCAGCAGTGCAACGTTTGCAGCACGCGGAGACCGATGCCCTATCTGGGTATTTTCCACCCGCCAAACCCGGCGGCTTGAGGACAAGCCGCCCTACCTGCGCTGGGTTTTCGAGCGCCCAGCGCGAAGGTAGGGAGGGCTGTCCTCAGCCCTCCGCGAGAGCGAGTAGAACGCGCGAGTGCTGACCGGCGGCGCCGGAGCTCAGTGCTTGCAGCGGGTGCAGCGGCTGCATCGGAGCCCGGCTCTCTCCTTCATGGGGAAGCTGGCTCCTACTCCCTCTCCCCGTCCTTCGGCGCCTCCAGCACACTCACCACCACCGCTGTATCCGGGGCCTTCCCGGAATAAAAGGAAAGGTAATGCGTGTCCCCGATCACCGTGGCGTTCACATTGCCTGCATCAATCGTGCTGTCGCTGCCGGCGGCCACGGCTTCGGGTGCGGGCCATTGCAGCGGGTGGGTGAAGACGGCCTCCGGCTTCACCACTCGTCGCCAGAGGATGCCGGCTTTGCCGCGCTGGTAGTAGTAGTTGCTGATGAGGCCGGTCTTGGCATCGAGGATAAGGCTGGGGGTGGAGATGACGACGTTGCTGATGTTGGTCTGCTCGCGCTTCCAGGTCTTGCCGTAATCGGTGGAGGTCATCTGAAACTGAGAACGCAGGGTGGTGGACTCTCCCGCTTCGGTGCGGCCGATGGCGAGGAGTTTGCCCTCACCGAGATACACGGCGGAGGGCTCGGTGGGCCACTGCGCTTTCGTCAGGCCGTTCTCGATGGTCGTTTGCGTCCAGGTCTTGCCATCGTCCGTGCTCGTCAGCGTTCCCCAGGAGTGTACGGGGCCTTCATCGCCGTAGTTTCCGGCAAACCACAGCGCCATGAGGCCAACTGTGGGCACGGGGAAGACATCCGTAATCTGCACGGGGCGCGGGTCGAGCTGGGGCGTGGTGAGCAGCGTGAACTTCACGCCGTCCGTGCTGCGGTAGAGATCCTGGTGCCACTCCTTGCCCACGCGGCGCACCCAGAGCAGCATCGCGCCGGTGGAATCCAGGCCTTTGCCCACGGGCACATCGCCGTAGCCGGGGGAGTTGGAGACCAGCGTTTCGTCGGTCCAGGTCTTGCCGCGGTCGGTGGACGTGCGCGCGTAGGTGGCGCGGGAGTCTTCATGAATGGTGTGGCCGGAGCCGCGGCTGTACACGCACACCAGCTTGTCGCTCAGGGCCTGCAGCATGGGCCATGAGTTGTAGCCCTTGGCCTCCTGCACCAGCAGCGGTGCGGCGGGGGCTTTGAGGGGCGTCACTTTCACCGCAGCCAGGCCCATCGGGCGCGTGAAGGTGTCGGCAGGGTCCGCGGGCTCGCGCTGAATGCGCAGGCACAGGGGCGCATCGGGCAGCACTTTGTAGTAGGCATTGAGCACGATGTTTCTCGAATGCAGTGGCCCGGCAGGCAGCACGGTGCGCACGGGATCGCCCTGCAGGTGGCGGGTGGTGAAGGGCGCGCCCTCCTCCATCTGGGAAAGGTGCACGCGGTACACATCTTCAAAAGCGGGGCCTGTTTCCGCTTCCGTGCTGGTCACGGTGATCTCCACGCGCACGCCACCGCAGTCGCGCGGCAGGCCGGTCACCACGCCGCACACGGACTGTCCGTCCGTGCCGCCGGAAAGCGACCACACCGGGATGTGCGTGGAGCCGCTGGACATCAGCACCAGCGAGGGCTTGCCCGTGGCGATGGAAAGCTGGCTGGCATTCAGAAAAAGCGGCGCGTCTTCCGTCTTGAAACTGCTGAGCGTGGAGGCTAGCAGCATAATAGAGTCCGTCTTGGTTCGTTCCGCGACCTTGTCGGGCGTGGCACTGTTGAGGGTGGTTGCGAGCATCACAATGAAGAGCAGGGACAGGGAACGGTGCATGGGGAGATGTCGGCAGGAGTGATTGGGTGGTCAAGTGGGGCCACGATGTGCAGGATCAGGGCCGAACCTTAGATCTTTAAATTTCACAAATATTCCCGCCTTTACACCCGCCCATCTGAGGCCATCCTGCCCGCCCCTTTTTCCGACCTATCGCAATGACCACGACCACCAAGCTCGATCCCAAATTCCTCGCACTTCTTGCTGATACCGCGCAGAAACTCCAGGCGCTTGAAATCCAGCCCCGCGTGCTCGATGAGGCCGCGCCCGCGCTGACCACCACCGCCACGGAACTGGGGCAGCAGCTGCTCGACTACAGCGTGCAGCTCACCGCCGCCATCGAGGCCAGGGTGTCCGCCGATCTCGCTGCCAAGGAGGCCGCCAAGGCTCAGGCGCTCGCCGAAAAAGAAGCCGCGCGCATCGCCGCGCTGGAGGCCAAGGAGGCCGCCCGCATCGCCAAGGAAGAAGCAGCCGCTGCTGCCAAAGCGCAGGCCCTGCTGGAGCTGGAGGCCATGCGCGCCGCCGCCGCCGCCGTGAAGGCCAAGGAACTCGCCGAAAAGGAAGAGGCCAAAGCCCGCGCTCTGGCCGAGAAAGAGGCCGCCCGACTCGCCAAAGAGCAGGAAGCCGCCGAGAAGATCGCCGCCAAGGAAAAAGCGCAGGCCGAGCGCATGGCCGCCATGCTAGCCGCTGCTGAGGCCAAAGCCAAGGCGCTGGCCCAGAAGGAAGCCGAGAAAGCCGCCGCCGCCGAAGCCAAGGAAGCCGAGCGCCTCGCCAAAGAGCAGGCCGCTGCTGAGAAAGCCGCTGCCAAGGCTCAGGCCGACGCCGAGAAGGAGGCCGCACGCATCGCCGCTGCGGAGGCCAAGGAAGCCGCCCGTCTCGCCAAAGAGCAGGCCGATGCCGAGAAAGCCGCCGCGAAGGAAGCTGAACGTCTCGCTAAAGAGCAGGCCGCCGCCGAGAAGGCTGCCGCCAAGGAGAAGGCCGAAGCCGAGCGCCTGGCCGCCATGCTCGCCGCCGCCGAGGCTAAGGCCGCGCTTCTCGCCCAGAAGGAGGCTGAGAAAGCCGCCGCCGCCGAAGCCAAGGAAGCCGCCCGACTTGCCAAAGAACAGGAGGCCGCTGAGAAAGCTGCCGCCAAAGAGGCCGCTCGCATCGCCAAGGAGCAGGCCGATGCCGAGAAGGCCGCTGCCAAAGCCCAAGCCGAGGCCGCCAAAGAAGCTGCCAAGGAAGCCGCACGCCTCGCCAAAGAGGAGGCCGAGGCCGCCAAAGCCGCCATCAAGGCCCAGGCCGAAGCCGAAAAAGAAGCCCTCCGCGCCGCCGCTGCCGAGTTGAAAGCCAAGCAGCAGGCCGAGAAGGACGCCATCCGCGAAGAGAAGGAAAAACGCGCCGCCGAAGCCGCCGCCGTGAAGGCCGCTCAAGATGCCGAACGCGCCAAATTCACCCAGGCCGAAGAAGAAGCCAAAGCCCGCCGCGCCGAAGCCCGCGCCAAAACCCTGGCCGAATACGAAGCCAAACAGAAAGCCCGTCAGGCCGCCGCCCTCGCCGCCATCCAGGCGGATAAAGCAGCGCTGAAGGCGGAGGCGAAAAAGTAGTCGAGAGCTTTAGCTCGTTCTGGAACCTCCCAAATCATTCATCGTTGCACAGCGCTCATTTGGAGTGCGGTCGCGGAACGAGGAACGAGTGCAGCTACCGCTTTCGAGCGTCTCGTGGCTCGTGGAGGCCTCGTGAGGAAGATTGTCCATAGGCTCCCGCCTTTGCAGTGCTTGCGGATTGATTTTCACCGTCCGTCACGGCGAAAGCGGTAGCTTCGGTCGTTCCTCCCTGCGCGACCGCACTCCATATTTGCTGCGTGCGCGCATGCCGCCATGAGACCGAAAGTCGCATGACACTCCGCGGCGCATCGTGAAGAGTCACACCCATGGCTCGCCGCAAAGAATCTTTCCTCTCCATGCTCGTTCATGGCATTCCCTGGTGGGTGAGCGCCAGCCTTGCCGCCGTGGTCTATGTGATGATGCGCTGGGTTGCGCCCGACATTCGCCTGGATGATCCTACGATTGCGCACTTCATCAAATCCATGCCAGACGTCGCCTGGCTGGGGGCGTCACCACTGCTGCTCCTGGCGGGACTGAATCTTTATGTGACGTTTTTCAAGAAACGGGCTAAGTCCGGCAGTGACTGCTGAGTTGATGAAAAGACCGCTGCATGCTCGCAGCACCCACCTTCTTGCCTTTATGAACAGATACACGGTGCTCATGGTGATCGTCTGCGCATTGGCTTTCGCGGCCTCCATGGGCGAGGAAACGAACCAGGAAAAACCTCTCCGATACTTTCCGGCCAAGCACGGAACCAACGGCGGGCTCGATGAGATGGTGGATCTGAGCACGATGGAAGGATTCGATCAGGCGCATACCCTCGATGACGTGGCGAAGTTTGCGGCCAAGGTTCCGGGTGCCGTGGGTTTTACGGCGCATCCCAGGTTTGAAAAGGGCGAACGCCACGCGCGCGCGGTGCTGTGGTACACGCATTGTTCTCCGCTCTCGCAGTCCTGGCCTCTGCACCTGTTTGATGAGGCGGAGGCGAAGAAGGGCCCGGGAGAAGCCGCAACTCCTGCTGCCTTGGTAGCCGCGGAACTCCGGGTGACCGCAAAGCTTCCTGAGGCTCAGGAACTCATCACTGCCGCGGGCACGCGTGGGGTGACGGTCTCGCGTGATAACCGAGACTATCAAGAGCAAAAGATCCTGGCACTGGCCGTCATGCGCCTGGGCGGATTTTTTCAGCACACCGGCGTGTTCGGAAAAGGAGGGTGCTGGGCCTGCCGCAGTGTGGTGGCGGGAGGTACTCCTAGAAAGTGCGGCCTTGGGATCAACAATGTCAATCATTGGAACTGCTGCGGAATCACCGAAGCGGGGACTCTCCGGTGCCGCTACTGGGAGTTGATCAAAGCCCAGGATGAGGTGGGACCCCACGCACCCCCAGAACGGTGAATGCCGACGCAGCTAGTGCGAATCATTTTCCGCCTGTCATCACTCGCATTTGCCCACAGCCCCACTGCTTCCAATTCCTGCTCCAGACTGTCATTGCCAAGGGGCGGGGGCAGGCTCACTTGAAGTGATGCTGAGCTATCGATTTTGTTTCTACGCCATTCGCGCGGCGCCGTGGGTGCTGGGGGTGGGGTGGTTTTTGAACATGCTGCTCTCTCCAGGGCAGTCCGGCTGGGTGCTGACGCCGGTGGAGGTGATGTTGGTGTTTCTGACGGTGGGTTATGTGCTGGTGGGGCTGGTGCTGGGAATCAAGCTGAAGCGGGGGCAGCTGGCGCTGATGTGTCCGTTCTGCGCAAGGCCGGGTCAGGCGCAGGTCGATGGCTCGGAAGAACTGACGATGGAGTGCCCGGCCTGCGGAGAGATCCGGGGCGGCGGGCCGCTGGGGTGGACGATCGTGCGCGTCCAGAAGAAGCCCAAGCCCAGGGCGGGTAAGAGGCGTGCGGTGCCGGCGAGCCAGATGCAGTCTCGGTCGCCGTGGTTTTGGGGGCTGTTTGGGCTGTCGGTGGCGTCGGCGGCGGCTGGGGCTGTGATTCATACTTTCAGCCTTTTCATGGTGTTTGGGCCGCTCTGGTGTTTTCTGGTAGGGAGACATCTGGAGCAGACGCTGCGCACGGGCTGCCTGAATGACAACAGGGGCCCGACCTTTCGCAGTCGGGAGCCGGTGAAGTTCTGGGTGGGCACCTGCATCTGGATGTTCGGCTGTGCGTTCGCGGTGGTGATGCCGCTGGGTTTTGCCCTGCAAGAGCGGGGGAGGATCGAGGAGAGGGAAGCGGAGGCGAAAGCGGAGATGATGAATGCGGAGCGGAGGTGAGGCGTGGCCGTTCTTTGGAGTGCGGTCGCGTGGCGAGGTAGGAGCGTTGCTGCCGCTTTCCGCAGGCGGGTGGCTTCGTTGTTGTGACAGGAAGTGCGACGACCCGTGGCGCGCTTTTCCAAACTAAACGCAACCGCATTTGCCATCGCGCATCCCTGCGCCTATGGCAGACGCCCCTTATGAAGAAAACGATCTGGTTCATCCGTCATGCCGAAAGCCTCAGCAATGCGGGCTTTGCCACGGACACGCCGCATGCCATCGGTCTCAGTGAGAAGGGGCTCGCGCAAGCGGAGGCGCTGGCGGTGCAGTGGCGCACGGAGCCGGACCTCATGGTGGTCTCGCGCTATTCACGCACGGGATTCACGGCGGAGCCGCTGCGCAAAATTCATCCGCAGGTGCCGGTGATCGAGCTGCCGGTGCATGAGCTGACCTTTCTCGCCCCGGCGCGCTACGTGGGCACCACGGAGACGCTGCGCCGCGAGCCTGCCCGTCAATACTGGGAGCGCTGCGATCCGGATTACTGCGATGGCGAGGGCGCGGAGAGTTTTCGCGATTTCTGCGCGCGGATCGATGATGCGGTGGAGACGCTGCGTCAGCGCGCCGAGGAGCGCATCGCCGTCTTCTGCCATGCCTACGTCATCAAGTCGATCCTGTGGCGGCAGCTGAATCCGGACGCTCCGGTGACGGCAGACTACATGCGCGACTTCTTCAGCTTCCACCTCCGCTGCGTGGTGCCGAACGTGATGGTCTATCCTTTTGAATGCGAGGGCGACGCTCCTCTCTTCATGCTGACGCCGTTTGAGATCAAGTGATGGGGGCGGAGTGGCAGGCCAGGGCGCCATCGGACTCCTGCACCTCCAGACTTCCACCGTTTCCTCGCCAAGGCGTACACGACGCGTGGGCAGGCCGGGAAAGGCTCGCGCGTTCCAGAGTGCAACAAATGCAACAAATACGTCGGTAGGGGATACGCGCGGGCTGCAGCCGAGCCAAACCATCTTCAGAAACTTCAACAAATTCGGCGGGTATGGTGTACAACAATGCGTAGCACCTTGGTCTCGGATCATCCGCCAGTGATGGCCACCTTTGCAGACCGGGTTGCCAGGATAAAGCATGCCATGAATCCAAAAGGCTCTTCAAAGGACATGAATGCCATGAAATACCATCCTGGAGGAGTCCGAAGCGAAAGCGTGCTCCACTCCATGGGAGATGGTGGGGGGATTCGGCGCTGGCATGGACGTAGGACGGTCGTGGCGCAAGCCCGCCCGTCTGCGAGCGCATTGCGAACACCCTGGCGTACGAATGTCCTGGAAGTCGGGCGGTTTGGCGGAGGAAGGGATGCTCCATGGCATGCTTTCGACGCCAAACACGACCGACCTACGGCATGAGTTTGCCACTGCGCGTAGGTAGCAGAGCGCTGGGCTTTGCGGAGTGTCCTGGGACCAAGAGGGTCCCACTCTTCCAGAGCTTCGTAGTGCGTGTGCCATGGAGGAGAGCATCTTCCCGATCCCTCAACGCTGCGCGATCACCCAGATTCGCTCGTTGGCCATAGCGGACGCTCTGCGCAGCAAGACCTGAGCTTGTTTTACCCGATGGCGGTATCAAAAACAGGTTTCGAATTCGGCTTGGAATGAGGGCCAAAGATACAAGGAAGGTCAGGTTTCTGGCACTGGCATGCTTGTTCCTCATATCTCTGGCCTGCCACCGGGCATGAAAGCCCGTGTGACGCTTTTAGCATGGCATTCTGAGAAATCCCACCGCTGGCTGGCCCACTGCTTGGTGACCGTCGCGAATACAAGGTCCCGCCGAATATGTTGAAGTTTCGTCGGCTGGGTGCCCGTGTGCGTGTACCCATACCCGCCGAATTTGTTGAAGTTTCCGCAGTTTCGTTGGCTGGGTGCCAGCGTGTGCGTACCCCCACCCGACGTATTTGTTGCATTTGTGGCACTTTGGGAACGCGCGAACCTTACCCGGCCTGTCTTTGCCTTGTATCTGCCCCTCGGTTTTGGGCTGCATGCGCGCATGAAGGCCAGTCCCCCCGGCTGCTGTGGGGAACAAGGCCCTGAATCAGAACTTGGATGCAATGGCGCGCAAGCGTTGGCCTGCGGCCTGCGTACTGTTTTGCATGCCTGATCTCTCCGCACTCTCGCGTCGTGAACTCCTCTCCCGCATGGGGGGCGGCTTTGGCGCGCTGGGGCTGGCATCCACGCTGCAGGGAGCGTCGGTTCTGGCACCGCGCACGAACTTTGTGCCGAAGGCCAAGCGGGTGATCCAGCTCTTCATGAACGGCGGCCCCTTTGGCGCGGATTTCTTCGATCCGAAGCCGGGCCTGCTCAAATACGCCGGCCAAAAGCCCGCCGGTGCTGACCTGCGCACGGAGCGCCCCACAGGCGGCCTGCTGGCCTCTCCGTACAAGTATTCCAAGCACGGCCAGAGCGGGCTGGAGATCAGCGAGCTGCTGCCAAATCTCTCCCAGCATGCCGATGACCTGTGCGTGCTGCGCTCATGTCACACGGACAATCCCAATCACGGCCCCGCCTTGCTGCTCATCAACAACGGTACCATGACCGAGCGCGTGCCGAGCATGGGCTCGTGGCTCAGCTACGGCCTGGGCAATGAGAACGCGAACCTGCCCTCCTTTGTGGTGCTCTGCCCCGGCAAACCGGTGCGCTTCTCCGTTCTGTGGACCAGCGCCTTCCTCCCCGCGCAGCATCAGGGCGTGTACATCAATCACTCCAATCTGGATCCGAAGCAGATGATCCCGTGGCTGACGAATGAGAAGCTGGCGCGCGCGGATCAGCGCAAGCAGCTCGACCTCATGCAGGCGCTGAATGCCGAGCACCTGGCCGCACGCGGAGGTGCAGATGTCGCTTTGAACGGCCGCATTCAGGCCATGGAAACGGCCTACCGCATGCAGTCCGCCGCCACGGATGCGTTTGATGTGAATCTGGAGCCGGAGAAGGTGCGCGAGCTGTATGGCAAGAGCCATTTCTCCAATGGCTGCCTCATGGCCCGCCGTCTGGTGGAGCGCGGTGTGCGCTACGTGCAGCTCTACTACGGCAACGGCCAGCCCTGGGACACGCATTCCAAGCACGACGAGCAGACGCGCAAGCTCGCGGCGGACATCGACCGCCCCATCGCAGCGCTGATCGGAGATCTCAAACAGCGCGGCATGCTGGAGGACACCCTCATCATCTGGGGCGGTGAGTTTGGCCGCACCCCGGTGAGTGAAAACGGCAACGGCCGCGACCACAATCCGCACGGCTTCTGCATGTTCTTCGCCGGCGGCGGCGCACGCGGCGGGCAGGCGTATGGGCAGAGCGATGAGTTTGGCTTCAAGGCCGCTGTGGACAAGATGCACGTGCACGACATCCACGCGACCATTCTGCATCTGCTGGGCATGGATCACGAACGCCTGACCTATCGCTATGCGGGCCGCGACTACCGCCTGACGGATGTGCACGGTCGCGTGCCGCAGGCGATTGTGGGGTGAGTAGCGTCGAAAGCACCCGTTCCCACGCGAACGCGAAGCGTCTTGGAACCGGAGCGCAGCGGAGATAGACAGCCGCAGGCTGCCCGAAGGGTGAGCGCAGCGAATCAATGCGTGCGGCAAGCCTCGGCGCGACGCCGCTTTCGCAGGCCGGACGGGGCGCTGAGTTCCGAGGAATGGAGTAAACCCCGCTAAAGCGGTGCCGTCGATGCAGGCTTGCGCCGTGCATCTATGTCACCGCATTGATTCGCTTACGCTCACCCCTTTGGGGCAGCCTGCGGCTGTCTACCTTCGCTGCGCTTCGGTTCCAAGACGCTGACGCGTAGTTCCAGCTTAATCCCTCACGCCTTGCTTTTGTCCGCACGGAAGCGGCTCCAGAACGATTTCTTGTTTGGCACGGCGCGGCGGATTTCCACGATCGGGCTCTTCTTCGTTTTGGAAGAGGGCTGGGGGGCTGGCTTGGGCTTTTCGGCTTCCTTTTCGGGCTTGGCAGGCGTGACGGCAGGAGGCGGCGGAGCATCGGCGGGGCCGTAGAGCTCACGCGTCTTCTGGTGCATCATCTCCGCCTCGGCGGCACGCTGCATGGAGTCGCGGATGCTGGTGGGCACGGCGCTCTCGGTGAGCGGTGGCAGCAGCGGATTGGGTCCTGAGGCCCAGGTGCCGAGGGTCGGCATCAGGGACGCGATTTCGTTTTGATTGTTCACCTTGTGCAGACCGATCACACGCAGGGAGGTGCCAAACATGTAGAAGATGGTGCTGTCATCCAGGCCTTCCACCATACTGCCGCCGCGCTGCAGGATGGGGCTGCCACGCAGGATGATCTCATCCTGGGTGATGAATGCCTCCTGGCAGAGCGCCTTGGCAGGCTCGCTGAAGTCCATTTCCAAAAAGACCTTGCCACGCGCACGCGCTTTCAGCGGCTTGCCATCGGCCGAGTACTTGAAGACCTGGATCGAATCTGCGGCGATCTTCAGATAGGGCGGAAACTCCAGCTGCTGCGTGGAAATGCTCTTGGCCTCCGTGAAGCTCATGCTCAGCAGGAAGCTCAGATCCGTGGGAGACTTGGTCATGGAAACCTCCTTGATGCCGGAGGCTGCCTTGTCCTTGTCTTTGTCTGCGGAGGCGGATTTGCTGGCGGTGCCGGTGGTGTTCAGGCTGGCGCAGCCGACGCCCAGCAGCGCTGTTGCCAGCAGTGCGGCAGCGGAACCGGTCTTAAACTGTAGTAGAGAAGTCATCTGCGGGTCTTAGATACACCCAAAGGTGATTTTGCTCATCTTGAAATTACTAGAATGTCGATTCTGCCGCATTTTGGGACGGTTGGCGGCGCTCATAGGTGGCAAAAGTCATCCCAAGGGCGTTCACGGCATCGGGCGGGAAGTGCTGCTGAGAGGTTATCTGCCACTCCTCGGGGGCCACGGTCGGGAAGGGGACTCCATTTCCCAGGGAATCCTCCACGTGGGTCAGGATCAGCCGGTCCGCCCAGGGCATGGCCGCATCGAAGGCGGCGCTGCCCCCGCAGACAGCGAGTTCCCGGGCACCTGCCGCAGCTGCGCGTGCCAGGGCCTCCTGCACGCCCGCCACTTTTTCGCCCACTTTCGGGGTGTAGCCTGAATCTCGCGTCAGCACCAGAGGGTGCCGGTCCTCAAACCAGCCGAGCATCTCTTCGTAGGTGCGGCGGCCCAGCAGCAGCCACTTCCCGCGGGTGGCGCGGCGGAAGTGCTCTTTGTCTCGCGGCAGGTCCCACGCCACCCCCTGCCCGCGGGAGATAAGGCCGTCCGCAGAGACGACGGCGATCAGGGTCACGACAGGGCGGGAACTCACAGGAAAGGAGAGGGGAGAGCGTGACCGAACGGGGTCAATAAATGGCGGATTCTCCCTCGCAAAGAAGGCGCACGCGGTTCTCCAGGCCGCGCTCCCGGGCGGCCTTCATCAGGCGCTCGGCCGGTTCATGCAGCGGTTCGCCGCCGAGCGGGAAAGTATCGTGGTGCATGGGGATCATGGACTGCGCCCCCATCATTTCAAAGGCGTCCAGAGCCTCCTCCGGATTCATGTGCACCTGACGACCGCTGGGGGCGTCATAGGCGCCGATGGGCATGAGCGCCAGATCAATGCTGGCCCGCTTGCCAATTTCCTGGAAGCCGTCAAACATCGCGCTGTCACCGCAGTGGAAGAGGCAGCGCTCGGGAGATTTGATCAAATAACCGCCAAACTGCCGGTGTGTGTCGTGAATGTTTCGCGCTCCCCAGTGCCGCGCCGGCGTGAGGGTGATGCGCAGGTCCTGAAAGGTGGCGCTCTGCCAGGTTTTCAATTCCACAATGTGCCCAAAGCCACAGTGCCGCACCACGCGGCCCACACCTTCCGGCACGATGATCGGCTGCGCCGCCGCCAGCTTGCGCAGGCTCGGCAGGTGCAGGTGATCGTAGTGCGCGTGCGTCACCAGCACGAGATCGATGGGAGGCAGGTCGTTTGCCCAGACGCTCGGGTGGCGCACCCGCTTCACCGGGCCGTGCCAGAGCGCCCAGTTGGGATCGATGGCGATGTTTACCCCGCCTACCTGCGCAAAGAAACCCGCATGTCCGAGCCAGGTCACCGCGATCTCGCTGCTCTTGGCCACGGGCAGAAGCCCGAAGTCCTGCTTCGGCCTGCGCGGAGAGAGCAGGGTGGGAATGAGCACTTCATTGAGAAACTGGAAGTTACGCTTTCGCCAGCCTTCCGTTGGCAGCAGGCCAATGCGGTTTCCTTCGGTTTGGGCCTTATTGAGCAGGCCACGCTTTTTCGGCGGACTGGCTTTACCAGCCCCGCTGGATGGGGAAGCGGGATCGAAGAGCATGAGGGGCTGCTAAACGCTTGTGAATAATAAACGAGCAGCGCCTCCAAACTCAAGAATTAAGTGTCTAACAAAAATAGGTGAGGGGGCTGATGCCGGGGACGGGAGAAGGCTGAGGCTCAAAGGGTAAGATAGGGCAAAGCCCGATCGTGAGTGTCTCCAAACGCGCGCCTGCCTTCTCGACCGCCCTCTTCCCACAGGCGTCTGCAATCCCGCAGACGGCCCTACTTCACCGTTCCCATCGCGGTCACCCACTTGCCTTTGGTCACCACTTTTTCCACCACGAAGCCGGCGCGTTTGCCCGCAGCCAGGCAGGCTTTGGCCTGGGACTTGAGAATGCCGGAGAGCATGAGCACGCCGCCAGGAGCCACGGAGCGCACCAGTTGCGGAAAGGCGGCCTCCAGCACATCAAAGAAGATGTTTGCGGCCACGATGTCCCACTGCTGCTTCGGCTCCCACTTGAGCACGTCCACTTTCGTGAAGCGCACTTTGGGAGTTTCGTTGCGCTCTGCGTTCTCTTTGGAGATTTTCACCGCGGCGGGGTCGTAATCGCAGCCCCACACACGCGTCGCGCCCAGTTTGTCTGCAGCGATGGCGAGGATGCCGCTGCCACAGCCGAGATCGGCCATGCTCCATTTTTTCCCGGCGGCCTGCCGTTCTTCAGCGGCATCCACCAGCAGGCGCAGCACGGTGGCCGTGGTCGCATGGTGTCCGGTGCCAAAGGCCATGTCTGCCGGCACGGCGATGATTTCGCGCCCGGGAAACTTCGCGCGTGCTTTCTCGATCTCCGCGTCCGTTTTGGCGGCACAGATCACAAAGGTGTCCCGCACCTTGACCGGGGGAGGGGTCTGCGAGGCATGGGCGGCCCAGTTCTGTGTTTTCAGGTGCTTTACCTTGCCGCCATATATTTTCTGCACCGCTTTTACCGGCGCCTGCGTCTCGCTGTAAAATTCCAGGCAGACCATTTTGCGGCCTGGGAAACTGTTGATGACGAGAGTGCCGTCTTTGTTTTCCGCGAAACGTTCTTCCCAGAGATCAGCCGAACGTGAAGCTGAGAGTTTTGACCAGACAAACATGAAGTCTTTTTGGGGAATCCATCTCTCTGTGAGAGATGGAGCGGGTGACGCGATTCGAACGCGCGACATCTTCCTTGGCAAGGAAGTGCTCTACCACTGAGCTACACCCGCTTTTGCGTTGGGATGGAGAGTGTGGCGCATGATGAAGATCGTGCAAGCATAAAGTGCATAAGTTGAGAATGTTTTTATTCACGCCATGCTGAGTCCGTGAATCTTCCCACGCATATCTGGATCAACGGCCACATCACTCACACCGCCGAGGCCCGCGTCTCGCCTTTCGATCACGGCTTTCTGGTAGGTGATGGTGTGTTTGAAACACTCGTGGCACGCGGTGGCAGGCCCTTCACTCCCACCCGGCACTGGCGGCGGCTGGTGGACTCATGCAGAGCCATGAACATCACTCCGCCGGAGTATGACACTTTCCTGAGCGCCATGCTCGCCACCATGGAGGCCAATGGACTCGCCGATGCCCGCGTCCGCGTCACCCTCACCAGTGGCGATGGCCCGCTCGGCTCGGATCGCGGCGACTCCCCCCCCACCATGACCGTTGCCGCCACACCGCTCAAGCCCTGGCCGCCTACCGAGACCATCCTGACGGTGCCCTGGACGCGCAACGAGCGCTGCGCCCTCGCAGGCATCAAGTCCACATCTTATGCAGGAAACGTCCGTGCTCTGGCCCTGGCCCACGCCGAAGGGGCAGGGGAGGCCATCTTTGCCAATACCCAGGATGAACTCTGCGAAGGCACCGGCACCAACATCTTCATCGTGACCGGCGGTCGTGTGCAGACGCCGCCGCTCAGCTCCGGCTGCCTCGCGGGGGTGACTCGCGGGCTGGTCCTCGAAGCCTGCGCCGCTGCAGGCATCGTGGTCGAAGAGGTCTCCATTCCCATCGCACTGCTGAAAACCTGTGAAGAAGCCTTCCTAACCTCCAGCACCCGCGATGTTCATCCGCTGGCAAAGATCGATCAACGCCCCATGCCCGGAGTGGCGGGCCCCGTCACCCAGCGCGTCGCCCAGGCGTTCCGGGATTTCGTGGCAGGGCGGGATGATCCGTGAGCTGTGATGAGAAGCGAGCGCTCTGCGTGCTTCGCGAAATCAATTTGGAGTGCGGTCGCGGAGGGAGGCACGACCGCAGCTACCGCTTTCGAGTGTCTCGTGGCTCGCGTAAGCCGAGTGCGGGAAGAGCGTCCACCTGCTCCCGCCTTCGCGTCTCTGCGGATGAGCGCTCACCGTCCGCCACGGCGAAAGCGGTAGCTCCGTTCATTCTTCACTTCGCGACCGCACTCCAAAAGTCGCTTCGTGCTTCGCGAAGCCCACTGAAAACATTTTTCGGCAAATGACGTGCCTCGCAGAATGTTCAGGGGATGACCTCTCCTGAAGCTGACCGCCACAGCCAGTTCCTGCGCCTTTACGTGGCGCATGAAGAGGCCCTGCTCGGCTTTGTGCGTACCCTGGTGCCTTTGCGTGATGATGCACGCGAGGTGATGCAGGAGGTGGCCGTAGTGCTGTGGCAGCGGTTTGAAGAGCTGCACGACGCGACTGCTTTCCGCCCCTGGGCCTTTGGTGTGGCGCGGTTCAAGGCCCTGGCCTGGATCCGCGACCGCAGGCGTGACCGGCTGGTGTTTGATGACAATGCAGGAACCGAGTCTAAAAGGAGAATCCGCACGCCGTGGGGAGTCGTTGATAGGGGTGAGGTCACCCCCCGTCCCCGCGCCATCCATGAAACGCTTTTTCTTTTCCGCCCTGCACGCCCTGCGCCGCCGCCCAATCGCATCCAGCTCGGCGCTGCTGCTGCTGGCGGGCGTGGTGGTCTGCTGCCAGTCCTGCGCCTCGTCCTCGCGCAAAAACTACCCCACAACCCCTTACCGCACGGTGGCGGCGGAGGGGCGGCTTTCCATCCGTGAGTATCCAGCGCTGAAGATCGCACGCACGAGCGGCGCGGAGGATGGCGGAAGCTTCATGCGGCTGTTTCGCTACATTGGCGGCGCGAATGAGAAGGGGGAAAAGATTTCCATGACCACGCCGGTGCTCATGGAAAAGAGAACCATGAGCTTTGTCCTGCCGCAGAGTCACCAGAAGGAGGCGCCGCGCGCGGGAGACACCGCCGTGGAGATTACCACGCTGCCCGCCCGCCAGATGGCCGTGTGCTCCTACAGTGGCCGCCCGGAGGGCGCGGGTCGTGCTCAGGCACTGGAGCAGCTGCGTGCCTGGCTGCAGGCGCGAAAGCTCGCCTGGGTGGAGGAACCCGTGTATGCCGTGTATGACGGTCCTTTCACCCTGCCAGCGCAGCGGCTGAATGAGGTCATGCTGCCGCTGAAGCCGTGATGGAGCCAGACTGAGCGCCACGGATTGGCTCGGCAGGAATTTGCGGCAGCGAATGGCTCTGCGTGCTAGGACTTCGTCTCATACACCTCGCCCAGCTTTCGCATCAGCGTCTCCAGCTTGGTGTAGTACTCGTCTTCATTCATCTTGGCCCGCTGCTCCTTCAGTTTCTTCAGCTCGCTCTCCAGGGCGTCGCGTGTGCTGCGTTGGGCATCGGTGAGTTTTTGCTCTTCCTCGCTCAGCACCAGTACCATCTGCGCGGCGCGCTCGCCATCCACGGACATGCCGGCGGTGGCAGAAGGTTCTGCGCCGAAGACTTCGCTGCGAGTGCCCACACCATCGCCGTTGTCCTCGATCAAGGCGTGCTCAGTCGCCAGACGGCCCTCGTTCTCATAGAAGGTCGCAGTGGCTTTGCTGGCATGGCGAAAGGCCTCCAGCAGGGACACCTGCTTGTCCTGGTCCAGATCCGCCTCGTCTTTTCCGCCGATGGCTACAGCGAAGTATTCGCCAAAGCGTGCATAGAACACCTCATCGGGGCTTTTGGTGGAAGTGATGATGACGCGTTTCTTGCCCGAGAGCGCCTTCAAAAAGCCGCCGCTGGAGGAGGCCGTGTGAATGACCGCCACCTCCTGCTTCAGCGGTTTGATCCACGCTGCGAGCTGCTTGGCATCGAAGTCAGGCCCCTCCGCGCTGAACATTGCCTCGCGTCCGTCAAAGGTGCCGTGGCCGATGAGCACCAGCCACAGCGAGCGCTCGGGCTTCGCCGCAGCGAGTCGTTGCTCCAGCTTGGCTGTCGTTTCATTCCCGGCAATGACCTCCATCGGCACCGCACCCTTCGTGCATGCCTTCTTCCACGCCTCCACCTGCGTCTGAAATTTCTTCCCGTACTCCTCCGTGCCCGCAGCACCCACCACCAGCACCACATCCATCTCCCGCGGCGCGGCGTGGAGCAGGGGAGCGAGCAGCGCGAAGCCCAAAGTAGTCCAGAGCTTTAGCTCGTTCAGACAAGGGGTGGCGAAGCGAATGCCGCTCCAGAACGAGCTAAAGCTCTGAACTACTTTCTTTCTCATGCCAGGCCTCCCTTCCTTCTCAAAAACCACTCCGCGCCCAGCAGCAGCAGCAGCGCCAGGAAAATCCACGGCGTATGCCACAGCGGGGTCGAAAGCGTCACTTCCACCGGCACTCGGATGTTCTTCAGCAACTCCGGCAGTTTCCCAATCTCCTCCAGCGCCAGCATCTGCCCGCCGGTCTCGGTGGCGATGCGTTGCATGAAGGCCTTGTCCGGCGCGAGGCGGCTGAACTCCTCCGCCTGCGGGCCGTAGGTCCATCCGGCGATCTTGCTGCCCAGCGGCGCATGCTTCTCCATGTCCTCCACACTTGCCACGGCGCGATAGTTTCCGGGATTGGCCGAGAAGAACTCCGTCTCAAACAGCCCCGCCTCTTTCAGGCTCGGCTCCGCGAAAAGCTGCGACTTCTTCCCATCCGGCTGCGTCACCTCCACCTTCACCAGCGCATCGCCATGGGCCTTGAACGCACGATCCCGCACGCGCACAGACAGCTTCACACGCTCGCGGTCTGCCACGTCCGTCTCCGCACTGAAGGTGATGCTGTCCGCCACGTCCACCACCAGCCAGCGCATGAGCTGCCTCCAGGAGCGCTCCATGTCCTTGCGCGCATCCTCATCGTGCATGCCCCAGCGCCACAGGTCCGCCACCATCACGCTGCCCACGCGCCCTTCGCCAAAGCGTTGCGAGACGATGGCCGGCACGGTGGTCTGCGTGCCATCCGAAACCGTGGCCAGAATGCTTGCGCCCGGTTTGATCGAGAACGTTTGATTGATGGAATAAAAGGCAGGCATCGCCGCGAGCCGCTTCTCATCTTCCGCGCGGTCCGTGCGCAGCCGCATCCAGGACTCCAGCCAGCCCTCGCGTGTTAAATTAAAGCGCGCATCCAGCATTGGCCCCGTCGTGGTCGTGCGGTCAAGATAGACAGGAAGCATGCTGCCGATGGGCGTGTGGTCATACCCGCCCGCCTGATAGCACTCCTGCCCGCCCAGCATCAGCAGCGCGCCGCCACGCTCGCTCACGAAGCGCTGGATCAGGTGCATCTGCTCCTGCGTGAAGAAAGAGGCCTCAAGGTCATCAATGATGATCGCGCGATACTCGCTGAACAAATCTTCCGCGGCTTTTGGAAATCCATCGCTCAGTTCCTTGGCATCGCGCGTGCCCAGACGGATCAGCACCGGCTGGTCATAGCGCTGCGCTTCCTCGCCCTCCTTCGCGCCAAAGCCGCGGAAGAGCGGATTCGCGCTCTCACCGGCATGCCCGCGCCATTCAAATTTCGGCTCCCGTTTGGCGATGCGCACCAGGCTCGGCATCTGGATGTCGTCATCGCTCGCGATCGCACGGCGCAGAAATTTGTACTCCCAGTTCGGTCTGCCCGCCAGATAGAGCACGCGATAAGGACCCGCTCCGCGATCCGCAGCCAGCAGGCGCGAATTGTTGGCCAGCGTGGCTTCCTGCACCCCTTCGGTCTTGAGTTCCAGTTTGTGAAAAGACACCCCCGGCTTGGCCACCGGGATGCGCAGGCGCACCGTCTGCGGCGAGTCGCCATTGAAGGTGACCTTCTCCGTCACGATCGCCTTGCCCTGCTCATCCAGCGCGGAAAGCGTGGCCTGCTTGCCGTTCAGCCCATGCGCCGAGACACGGGAGGTGATGGTGATGGGCGCATCTTCAAACGGACTCGTCGCCACCGTGGAGTCGAGGATCGCGAGATCCGGGGTAGGGGTGTTCTTGCCGGCCAGCACGGTGAAAATCGGCGCGCCCTTCGCCTCGGCCTTCCATGTCGCGGCATCGGTCGCATTGCCATCGCTCACCAGCACCACCGCAGCGAGGTTGGTGCCGCCGCTGCGCAGCGTCATCAGCGTGCGGCACAGGTCCGAGCGCGTGCCGTCAAACTTTAGCGTGCGAAAATGCGGCACGCTCTGCGTCTGCGCGCCCGCCGTCATGAGGCGCAGGCGGAAGTCATCTCCCAGCGTCCGGATCCACGCTGCGTCCTGGTCGCCAGAGTTCAATGCTGCGGAGACTTGTGTGGCGCGTGTGGGTTCGCCTGCTTTCTCCGCCGTTTCCAAGGAGGCGCTGGTGTCCACCAGCACCACGATTTCATTTTCACCTTTCTTCGGCTGCTGCTTCGTCCACAGCGGATCCAGCAGGCACAGCGCCAGCAGGGCCAGAGCCGCGAGCTTGCAGGTCATCGCCGCGAGTTTGCGCCAGCCCCGCAGCTGGGAGCGGCGGTATCCCATCCAGAGAAGCCCGAGGACAACAGCGACCACCAGGGCGGCGAGCCAGGTGATGTCCGTGTGTTGCCAGAGAATGCGGGGCATGGGCTGCCAGTAAACGTGGTATGCGGCCAAAAGCTACATCTCAACCATCGCCATTTATTTTTGTTGCCAAAAAATGAAGATGGAAGCGCTTGTCGGATCACACATCCTCGTTTTGATCTGCGACCGTTCCCTTTCCGCAGCCCATGCCCCTTTACGATCCATACGCGTTTCAACTCGCTGGTTTCAGCGAGGGGGATGTTGACGAAATCCTCGCCGATCTCGACTACCTCCACCGCAACTCACGCTGGACACACCGCCGTGATCAGATCGAGCGCATGATCGTGGAATCTCCCGTCATTTTGCTCGATTTCCTGCGCAGCGTGAAGCCTGAAGTGGTCAAAAGTGCCATGATTCCGCGCCGGGTGAAGGAGCTGGTGGCCCGCCCAGCTCCGGCGAGACAGGCTGTTTGAGTCCTTGCACGTGGCCTGACTTCCGCCACATTCGGCCTCCCCTTCGACCCGGCCATTGTGCGCCGGGAGGCGTATTCCCATTTCCCATGTTCAACTGGATCATCAAAAAAATCATCGGCACCAAGAACCAGCGCACCGTGCGCAAGCTTCAACCTGTGGTGGTCGAGATCAATGCCATCGAAGCCCGCCTTCAAAACGAGCCCGAGGAAAGCCTGCGCGAGCGCACCCAGAAGTGGCAGGCCCAGTTCCGCGCCTTCCACACACCTCCGTTCCTTGGCGGCGTGGGCCTGCGCATTGCGAACGAAGCTGAGGTGGACGCCTGCCTGCAGGCCGTGCAGCAGTACTTCACCGACCTGAAGCCGCATTTCCCGGCTCTGGAAACAGACTACCTCCAGAGCGCCGCCTGGAACGGTGCCTCCCTGGATGACAAGAAGTCCCGCATCGACCGCGCCCGCGAGGCCTGGAACGCCATCCAGCCCGACTTCGCCCCCATCGAGCAGAAGATGCTCAATGACATCCTCCCCGAAGCCTACGCCGTGGTGAAAAACGCCGCCCGCCGCATGTGTGGCCGCGAGATCATCGTCTGCGACCAGCCCCTCGGCTGGAACATGGTGCACTTCGATGTGCAGCTCATCGGCGGTGTGGCCCTGCACCGCGGCATGATCGCCGAAATGGCCACCGGTGAAGGCAAGACCCTCGTCGGCACCCTGCCGACCTACCTTAATGCGCTTACCGGCCGCGGCGTGCACGTCATCACCGTGAATGACTACCTCGCCCGCCGCGACAGCGAGTGGATGGGCAGCCTTTATAAGTACCTCGGTCTCACCGTGGGTTGCATCCAGAACGACCAGCCCAGCCACCTCCGCCGGGAACAGTACCTCTGCGACATCACCTACGGCACGAACAGCGAGTTCGGCTTCGACTACCTGCGCGACAACGGCATGGCCTCGAGCAAGGAGCAGCAGGTGCAGCGCGGCCACTACTTCGCCATCGTGGACGAAGTGGACTCCGTCCTCATCGATGAAGCCCGCACGCCTCTCATCATCAGCGGCCCCGTCATGGCTGCCGAGAGCAATCACCAGTATGAGCGCTACAAGCCCCTCGTGGAACAGCTCGTGCGCCGCCAGAACACGCTTTGCAATCGGTTGATCACCGATGCCAAGGAAGCCGCCGCCGCCGGTGAAATGGAGCAGGCCGGTCTGAAGCTCTTCCAGGTGCACATGGGCCAGCCGAAAAACCGCGCCCTCATGCGCGCCATGGAGGAGCCTGAGCTCCGCCGTGCGATGGAGAAGTCCGAGCTTTCCCTCTACGCCGACACGCAGAAGGTCGAATTCTTCAAGCTCAAGGAAGAGCTGTACTACTTCATCGAGGAAAAATCTCACGACGCCGATCTCACCGAGATGGGCCGCAATTTCCTCAACCCCGATGAGCCGGATGCCTTCGTGCTGCCTGACATCGCCACGGTGTATTCCGAGATCGATGGCGACATGACGCTCTCTGAGGACGCCCGCGCCCGCAAGAAGGGCGAGATGATGGACCGCCTCTCCCACCAGGCGCAGCGCGTGCACCAGATCAGCCAGCTCCTGCGCGCCTACTGCCTCTATGAGAAGGACGTGGAATACGTCGTCGAAGAGAACAAGGTCGTCATCGTCGATGCGCAGACCGGTCGTAAGATGGCCGGCCGCCGCTGGAGCGATGGCCTGCACCAGGCCGTGGAAGCCAAGGAAGGCGTGCAGATTGACGCCGAGACCCAGACGCTCGCCACCATCACCATTCAGAACTATTTCCGCCTCTATCAAAAGCTGGGCGGCATGACTGGCACCGCTGAAACCGACGCCGCGGAGTTCCATGACATCTACAATCTCGACGTGCTCACCATCCCGACCAATCGTCCGGTGAAGCGTCAGGACCACAACGACAGCATCTACAAGACACGCCGCGAGAAGTTCACCGCCGTGATCGAATTGATCCGCGAACTCAATGCCAAGGGCCAGCCCATCCTCGTGGGTACCGCCAGCGTCGAAGCTTCCGAAATGGTCTCCCGCATGCTCAAGCTGCAGAAGATCACTCACAACGTGCTCAATGCAAAGTATCACCGCCAGGAGGCTGAAATCGTCGCGCGCGCCGGACATCGCGGTGCCGTGACCATTTCCACCAACATGGCCGGTCGTGGTACCGACATCAAGCTGGGCGAAGGCGTCTCCGAACTCGGCGGCCTCTTCGTGCTGGCCACCGAGCGTCACGAAAGCCGTCGTGTGGACCGCCAGCTACGCGGACGTTCCGCCCGTCAGGGAGACCCCGGCGAGAGCAAATTCTTCCTCAGCTTTGAAGACGACCTCATGCGCAACTTCGGCGCCGCCGAGCGCATGACGAAGATGATGGAGCGCTTTGGCATGAAGGAGGGCGAAGAGCTTCAGCACCCCTGGCTCAATCGCAGCGTCGAAACTGCGCAGAAACGCGTGGAGCAGCGCAACTACGTCTGGCGCAAGCGCGTCCTCGAATACGATGACGTCATGAACCAGCAGCGCGAAGTCGTCTATGAATGGCGCAACGACGTGTTGAACAGCAACGACACCCGCATCCTCATCAATGAAGCCGTGGAAAAGGGCATCACCGAACGCCTTGGAGCCTTCATCTCCAAGGACATCAAGGATGACGAAGCCGACTATGAAGGCCTCCTCGCCTGGGTGAACATGACCTTCCCCATCGGTCTGCGTGAGTTCGACGATCAGTTCAAGAAGCTCGATTTCGAAGCCAAGTCCGCCTACTTGAAGGAGAAGATCCTCGGTGCCTACGACGTGAAGGTTGGCAACGCCAATCCGACCGCCTTGCAGGAGATCGAGAAGATGATTCTCCTCAACGCCATCGACCGTCTGTGGCAGGAGCATCTGTATGCGCTGGATGCCCTGAAGGAAGGCGTGAACCTCCGCACCTACGGCCAGAAGGACCCGCTCATCGAGTTCAAGCAGGAAGCCTTCACCATCTTCGCGGAACTGATGAACAACATCAACGGCGAGGTCCTCGGCAATCTCTTCCGCAGCACCCAGCAGCTGGCCGCCTTCGAGCAGTTCCTCGCTCAGATGGCCTTGCAGCAGGGCATGCCCATGCACCTGGAGCAGCAGGAGGAAGAAGAGGAGGAAAAACCCGCCGCACTTCCCGACCCCGCGAAGGACGGCCCACGCCTCATCATCCCCACCGCTGTCCGCCCCAAACCCGCCGCCACCGTCGGTCGCAACGACCCATGCCCCTGCGGCAGCGGGAAGAAGTACAAACAGTGCTGCGGACGACTGGCGTAAGCTGACAGGTGACCCTTAGCGAGAAGGACTGCTGGCATGCGTTTTCTCCTGAGCGTCTTCTATCTGCTGCTGCTGGGTCGTTTGTTTGTGCTGGATGCAGTTCTCGAGCCGACGAATGACGAGGGCTTGTGGCAGTGGAATGCACGCTGTGAGCAATGGGATCTTCCCGCTCATGGCATCCTCCACAGTGCCCTGAGTCCGGTGAATCACGGGATCAACCGGGTGCTCTTCTCCCTTGCTTCACCCTCGGTGCTGGCCAAGCGCATTTTCTGTTCGCTGCTCGTCGCTGCCGCTGCGGGGTTCGCCTGCCTGCGGCTCATGCGTCAGGGGAACGCCGCGGGCGCCGCCATGCTTCTCGCGTGGTTATGGCTGGATCCTTATCTCTTTCGAATGGGCAGCTGGGCCATCCTTGAGCCGCTGCTCATGTTCGGCATCGTCGCCTGGTACCTGCGGGCTTCGCGTGCGGAGTTCAGCCTGCTCGATATCCTCTTCCTGGGTTTCCTGACGGGCCTGCTCATTGGCGTGAAGCTCACGATGATCTGGCTGCCCGCAGGCATGTGCGCCAGTCTGTTGTTCTCCCGAAAGTTCAAAGAGCTGGCGCTCTTCATCTTCGCCACCGCCGGGGTCATCGCCATTGCCTACGTGTCTGTTTACCTCAGTGTCGATCATGATCGCTTCAAAGAAATCTGGCGTCAGCACATGGTCGCACGCACCGCCCCTGTGGCCAATTTGCTGGCGCTCTTCCGCGGACTGCCCGATTTTCGTTCGGCCTTCTACACCGCCACGGCTCTCGTGGGCTGTGGCTGGTGCCTCTGGCGCTCTTTCCGCAGTGGCCGTGCGCTCGGTCCGGCCGTCTGGGCGGTTCTCGCTGGCCTGACCGCTCTCGCCACTCAGTCATGCCGCCCGGAGCGCTACCTTTTCCCCATCGCTTTCCTCAGCCTGCTGACCGCGCTGGATGCCGGACTCCTTCGCAAGTGTCACCGTCACCTCGTTGCTTTCTGCCTGCTCCTGGCTATGGGTGCGAATGTCTTCTGGTGGCGCAGCTTTGTCATCTCTCCTGCCAACGCAGGCGGCTGGACGGTGCACGCAAAACTCCAGACCGCAGCTGCTCAGGGCCGCATCATCGCCGCTCCACCCAGTCTGGCGCTGGACCTCAGATGCCCCGTGCAACCCACATCAACAGGCATTCTCGCCCTGCCCGCGGCTGAGAATTATCACCCCGATGTGCTGGCTTTGCAGATCGAAGCCGCAGAGCCAGCACAGGAAGATTCGCGTATGACCGCCGAACTGATCAGCAGGCAGGCGACCACCACCTCCAAAGGCTTTTACCGGCTTTACGAAGCCCCCGAAGTTTCACCGCCAAATCGAGTCCCATGAGCGCGCAAGAAACCGCCGTAGCCATTATCGGCGCAGGACCCGCCGGCCTCACCGCTGCCTACATGCTGGGGAAGGCAGGCATCCCCTGCATCATCCTTGAAGCCGATCCCCATCTGGTGGGCGGCATCTCACGTACCGTCAGTTACAAAGGTTGCCTCTTTGACATCGGCGGCCACCGTTTCTTCTCCAAGTCAGCCGAGGTCGAGGCCCTGTGGAAAGAGATCCTGCCCGACGGCATGCTTGAGCGCCCACGCTCGTCCCGCATCTATTACCGTGGGAAATTCTTCGCCTACCCCATCGCTGCATTGGATGCCCTCATGAAGCTGGGCATCTGGGAATCGATTCGCTGCGGCCTCTCCTACCTGAAAGCCCGCCTCATGCCCGTCGCCAGACCTGCCAGCTTTCAGGACTGGGTCAGCAATCACTTTGGCGCCCGCCTCTTTGAGATCTTCTTCAAAACCTATACCGAAAAGGTCTGGGGCATGAGCTGCCGCGACATCTCCGCCGACTGGGCCGCGCAGCGCATCAAAGGCCTCTCCCTTTCCTCCGCCATCTGGAATGCCCTCTGGCCCCGCCGTCAGAAGTCCGGCTCCGCTGTCATCAAGACCCTTATCAACACCTTCCGCTATCCAAAACGCGGCCCTGGGATGATGTGGGAGGCCTGCGCCGCCAAAATCACCGCCCAAGGCGGTCGCATCCTGATGGGCCACCGCTTTATCAAAGGAGACTACGATGCCGCCACGCAGCGCTGGACGATCACGCATCGCGACACCGCAGGGAATCTTCACGCACTCACGGCGCAGCACCTCATTTCCTCCGCCCCAATCGCCGACCTCATCCCCAGCCTCAGCCCCGCGCTGCCTGCTCAGGCTAAGTCCGCCGCCAAGGCCCTCCGTTACCGCGACTTCCTCACCGTCGTCCTCATGTACCGCCATCAGGACGCCTTTCCTGACAACTGGCTCTACATCCATGACCCCAGCGTGAAAGTCGGCCGCATTCAAAACTTCAAATCATGGTCCCCCGACATGGTGCCAGATCCCAACCTCGCCAGCTACGGCCTCGAGTACTTCTGCTTTGAAGGTGACGGCCTCTGGACGAGTTCAGATGCAGATCTCCTCGCGCTCGCCAAAGCCGAAATGGAGCAGCTCGGTCTCGCCAAAGCCACCGACTGGGCGGATGGCTGTGTCGTCCGTCAGGCAAAGGCCTATCCGGTGTATGATGCCAGCTACGCCACCCACGTCAGCGAGATCCGCCAGGCCATCGCCACGCACCTCCCTCGCCTGCACCTCGTCGGCCGCAATGGCATGCACAAATACAACAATCAGGATCACTCCATGATGACCGCCATGCTCTGCGCCCGGAACATCATCCACGGGTCTCCTTTGTACGATCTTTGGCAGGTGAATCAGGATGCCGAATATCACGAAGGCAATAGTGCAGATCAGGGCGGCAGACTTGTGCCCGCCCAATTACCCGGCACCACGAGCTAGACACGCAGTGAGTCAGCAGGAGAGCGCTTCTCTCCACCACGCTCAGCCCTACGGCGTCGCCTTCACCGCATCCCTGCCGTTTGTCACCGCCACCATCGCAATGTCCACCAGCAGCTTCTGCACGTTGCAGTTGGAGGCAGCAAAGGTCTTCTGCAGATCCTCCAGCGTCTGCGGCCCGTAGGCCAGCGGCTGCTGCTTCACGAAGTGATTGAACAGCTGCCGGATGAAGGCGCGGTGTCCATACGGACTGCCGGCCACATAGTTCACAATGTCGCGCGGTCCGGTCAGATGCACCTTGCGGCCTTCGTCATCGGAGAACTCGCCATCCGCATTCACCGGCTTGTTGTTGTCCTTCGTGCGCCAACGGCCGATCGCATCAAAGTTCTCCAGGCTGAACCCCAGCGGGTTGATCGTTGAGTGGCAGGACATGCACGAGTTGTTCCGCGTCAGTTCCGTGATCTTCTCGCGCATCGTCAGCTTCGGATTGAAGTGGCTCTCATCAAACGTCACCGCCATCGGCGGCGGACGCAGCGAGAGGCCGACGATGTTGCGCGTCAGGAAGACGCCGCGATGAATCGGCGAAGTCGCCCGGCTGCTGGCCAGCGATGCCAGCAAATATGGATGCGTCACCACACCCGCGCGCTGCTTCGGATCAAACGACACCTGCTGAAACTCCCCGCCCTGCACCGGCTTTCCGTAGAATTTGCCCAGCCGGTCATTGAGCAGCAGGTAGTCCGCCTGCAGCAGCTGCCGGTAATCCGACTGCGGGCTCCACACCACCTGATCAAGAAACGCAAACAACGACTCCCGCAGATCCGCCAGCACGCTGTCGTCAAAACCTGGGAAGATCTTCATGTCCTTCGCATTGCCCTCGGCGCGCTCCAGCTCCAGCCAGTGATGGAAGAAGCCGTGCATCTTCGCCTTGGTGCGAGTGTCGCTCAGCATGCGCTGCGCCTCGGCGCGGATCTGCTCCGGTGTGCGCAGCTTGCCAGCCGCCGCGGCCTGCATGAGCTTCTTGTCAGGAATGGAATCCCACAGCGCCAGCGCCAGACGTGAGGCATAGGCGTAGTCATCCGGCTTCTCGTCCTCGCGCAGTTCCGGATAAAGAAACTGTGGCGACTTCAGCGTGAAAAGCACCACGCGCTTCACCGCTTGATCCGGGCTCTTGGCCGTCTTGAAAAGCGCCTCGATGTAGAGCTGCTTCTGCTCCTCCGTCAGCGGGCGGCAGAAGGCGGCCTCCACAAACGCGAGGGCAAATTTCTTGAGCTTCTCCACGCGATCCGGCGCGCCGTCCTTGGTGCCGGCGAGTTCGTTCAGATTCTCCTGCACGTGCTCGGCCGTGGAGATCGCGGCATCCGTGGTGGCGAGGTCCCAGGATTTGGAAATGGACGTGCCGCGCTCATAGCCCACGCTGCGGTCGTCCGCGGGAAAGCTGGTGCGCACGATCATGAGTTCGCGTGGACGGTCGGTGCGCAGCGCATGCTGCGGGATGATCTCCGCCACGCCGTGCGGCGTCTTCCACCACAGCTCGATGGAGGCGGACTTCTCCTTGAATTTGAAATGGTCCAGCTTCAGGCGATACGCGCGGCCGCCCACGAGGTACATGCTCTTCTTCTCCTCCCGCACCTGGGGGCCGGCGCTCACCCACGCATCGATCAGCGCATCGTTTTCCGTGGTGTCATTGATCCACAACCTTGCTCCGTTTTCGGTCTTCAGGATGAACTCATACACGCCTGTCTCCTCAGCCACGACGCTGCCTTCCCAGGAGTCCTGAAACTGCTCCGCCTCCATCTTCTCCTTGTCCGGACTGTCTGCGCCAAAGTGAAACGCCACCTGCGGATCCACCCGCTCCAGCTTGTAGTTGGGTCGCTTGGCCTTGATGCCCTTCTTCGGCGTCGTGTCCACGACAGGCTCTCCTGGCTTTGGCAGCTCCACGCCGCGATACACCGCCTTCAGCCCCGTCTCCGCATTCACGGCCCGGTCAAACCCCGGCCCCATGCGAAAGCGCCCGATCAGATCCATCACCGAAGTGCGATACTGCGCGATCGTCAGCCGGCTCAAATCCTGATCCGGCGGATGGCTGCGCGCCTGCGCCGCAGCAGAGTAAAACGTCTCATAGATATAAGCCGCCACATTCTTCGCATCCTCGCCCACGCAGGTGCCTTCCTTGTCCTCCGGCATCGTGCGCTCGATCTTGCGCGTCAGCGCCTCCAGCGTCAGATCGCCCGTCAGCGGATCATCAAACTTGTCCTTCACGCCCTGGCCTTTGGTGCCATGGCACTCCTGGCACATCTTTTTGTAAATGACGGCGCCAGGGTGTTCCGCTGGCGCGGCGGCGGAAGCGTACGCCGTGAGCAGTCCCAGCGCGAGCCAGGGAAAATGAAAATGGGGGGATGTGCGGGCCATGAAAGGGGGGAACTTGGCTAAGAGAATAATCTCCTGACTGCAACCCTCTTTCAACCGCCTTCCGCGCCGCTGATTTTAGGGTGTCTGCGCCCTTGCCAAGGCGGACAGTCCTGTGGATGGTGATTTACTCATTCATGGACCACCGGATCGCGTGCATTTCTCAGGGAAAACTCCACCTCATTGGCTCCAAGCCTGCCGAAGAAAGCGTGTCTTCGGACTTTGTTCGCGATCTTAAAAAGCGCCTGCAGGTCATTGAGAGCCGCGCCTCCATTCGCAATGGCAGCGGTGCCGCCTTCATGCGCGGCGGCCTGCCGATGCAGGACGGACCCAGCGTGGAGGACACCTTCACTTCGGAATTCTCGTGCGTCTCCGGCAGTTCGCAGTCCGGCGAGATCTGTTACGGCATCGATGCAGGTGAAGTGCGCGCCCTTTTCATCTACGAGATCGCGGACCGCTATGAGCGCCGCGTTTATCATGGCCCAAACCACCGCTTTGCCGCCATCTCGACCCGCCAGACCTCCGAGGGGCCGGAATGGCTTGTTGCCATGGCGCGTGATCATGGCGGCAGTCGCATCGGACTCATCAAGCCGCAGAGCGGCGGCGGCATCCAGGAACTGACCGAGGGAGACTCGCTCGATTCCTATCCCGCATGGGCGCCATCGGCTGAGGATTCCTTTGTTTATCAGACCTCCGGCATCGGCCGCCATCACAGCTCCAACGCATGGGAGGGGCTGGGGCCCGCCTCCATTCAAAAGGTGAACATGCAAACCGGGGAAATGCAATCCGTCGCGGAGGACGATCGCTTTGACTTCCTCTGTCCCAGCTACGGCCCGGATGGAGTGCTGTATTACCTGAAGCGTCCTTATGAGCCGTTTCACCGGCCGTCCTTCTGGCAGTTCCTGCTCGACATCGTGCTGTATCCCTTTCGTCTCGTGCGCGCATTCCTCGCGTTTTTGAATGTGTTCTCCATGTTCTTCTCCGGCAAGCCTTTGCAGACAGCGGGCCTCCCTCCACGTCGAGATGGCCCCGATCCGAAGTCGGTCTTCCTGCATGGCCGCTGGATCAACATGGAGAAAAAGATGCGCCAAGCTGCGGCGGATGAACTGAAGGACTTCCTGCCCAAGAACTGGGAGCTCATCGCCCGCAGTCCGGATGGCGAGAAGGTGATCTGTAACAGCGTCATGGCCTACACCATCGCCAGCGATGGAAGCATCTACTACTCCAACGGCAAGGCTGTATTCGCCAAGGCAGGCCCGGACTCGCCGGTGAAGAAGATCAGTGATCTGAAACTCGTGACCAGCCTCGCTGCGGTCGCTTAGCACTCGGCCGCAGCTGCTCTGTGGTTGTGCGAGCCCTGCTCAATGGCAGGAACACCCACCGCATCCTTTCTTCGCCCCCAGCCGCTTCTCAATCTCCAGCGAGGTCGGTGTCACCGCCAGCCCTCCCAATGACGTGCAGCGGTGCTCTCGCGGCATCCTCTCCGCCACGCTTTTCGCCGCATCGATCACCTCATCCAGCGGAATGAGAGGATCAAAATCCGCCAGCGCCATGTTTGCGCAGGAGAGCGCATTGCTGGCGGCCATGACGTTTTTGCCCAGGCAGGGCGCCTCCACGCGATTCGCGATCGGATCACAGATCAGCCCCAACATGCTCTGAAACGCCATGCTCGCCGCAGCGATGGCCTGATCCCTCGTCCCACCCGCCAGCGTCACCAGCGCCGCAGCCGCCATGCTTGCCGCAGCGCCTCCCTCCGCCTGACACCCACCCACCTCCGCCGCAAACGTCCAGCGCGTGGCGATGAAAACACCGATGATCCCGCTCGCCAGCATCGCCTGCGCCATCTCCTCCTCGGATTTCCCCATCGCTTCTGCCATGCCGATCACCGCCCCCGGCAGTGCCGCACAAGCGCCCGCCGTGGGCGCGGCCACGATCACGCCCATAGAACTTTTCATCTCCATAAGCGCCGTGACATACAGCACGATGCGGTTCAGCGCTCCGCCATCCAGCAGCTTTCCAGCCTGCATTAGATCATTGAATCGCCCGCTCTGATGTCCGAGCACGCGATCCTCATACTGCGTGCCTGCGATGCCGCTGGCGATCGACTTCCGCAAGATCCGCACAATCGCGATCATCTTGTCGATGACTTCACGCTCCGTGAAATTTCCGCGTGTCATCTCATACGCCACCGCCAGCCGCCAGAGTGGTGTCTTGCGTTCACCATCATTCGCGAGCATTTCCGCGCAACTCGTGAAGGGCACGCTCATGTCTTTGCGCGAGGGAACCGGCAGCACTGGCGCGAGTCGTTTCACCGCAATGGCAGCGGGATGCTCCACAAACGCCGCCGCCTTCACCTGGATGAGCTGGCATTCGCCCGCATCATGCCGGATCACCTCATCTGCCGCAAACTCAGCCGGGGTGCCTTTGAGCAGCCAGATGAGCGTCTCATGATACCCGCCATCCATGCTCAGCGTCGTGCCATCAATGGTCAGCACCTCGATCATACCACCGCCCGTGGAGATGGCGATGAGTGAGTGCTCTTCACGCGCATTCCGCAACGTCAGCCGATAGGTGTTCGGGTGCGGATCTCCCACGTCAACCGTTTCAAAGCGCAACTTGATGCCTGCATCTGCCAGCGCTTTCGCAGACTCCGGCAGCCGCTCGTCATCCGCGTCCCAGCCGAGCAATCCACCGAAGAGCCCCATGTCGCTGCCCTGGCTCTCATGCGTGGTGGGCAGAGAACCGTTGCGATCAAACTCCATCAGCACCTCCGCGATCTCACCCTCCATCAAATCCCGCGCCAACCGCCCGATGCGCAGTGCCGCCGCACAATGCGAACTCGACGGCCCCCGCATCACGGGGCCGATGACGTCATTGAAAATGGAAACGGTGCTCATGTCAGGGCTGCGGGGGTGCGGTGCTGCGGCCTTCGCGTTTGGATTGTTCCAGCAGCGCCTTCAGTTCCGCGGCGATTGCAGGTTGCTTCAAATAAAGGTTGGTTGTTTCACCCGGATCAGTCGCCAAATCGTAAAGCTGCCCCGGCGCTTCGGGCGCGGCCTCAGGCAACGCAAACGGTTTCAGTTCGCCATTAGCATAGTTGTTTCCACCGGAGCCGCGATGGTCGATGTACTTCCAGTTTTCGCGCCGGATGGAAAGCGTGCGCTGCCCGCTGAAAGCCTGCATGAGCAGATACGGGCGCACAGGCGCAGACGCTTTCCCTTCGAGCACGGGCAGCAGATTGAAGCTGTCTTCTGCGGCATCACGCGGCAGCTCCGCGCTGGTGATTGCTGCGAGAGTGCCCATCACATCCGTGAGGCAGGCGAGTTGATCGCTGGCGCTGCCACCTTTCACATGACCCGGCCAACGCACGATGAATGGCACGCGGTGCCCACCCTCCCAGGCATCTCGCTTCATGCCTCGCCAGGGTCTCGCACCATCGTGATGATAGTCTGCGCGCATGTGTACGATGCTGGTGGTCTCAGGCCCGTTGTCGCTGGAGAGCAGAACCAGCGTCTTGTCCGCGATGCCGAGTTTTTCGAGCTCCTTCATCAGCTCTCCCACGATGTGGTCGAACTCGCCGATGAAATCGCCATGCGGGCCAGCCTGCGTCTTGTTTTGAAACTCCGGTGCTGCAAACGATGGCAGGTGCACCGCCTGCGTGGCGTGATAGAGAAAGAAAGGCTTTTCCGGTGTGCGGCGCATGTGCTCCTGCATGAACTCCCGGCTGTTCTTCAGAAACAGCAGGTCCACTTCCTCCATCGGGAAATCCGGCGCGATGATGCCTCCACGGCAGTCGTTGGCATACGGATGCTTCGGCAGCTTGGAGCGATCCAGCGGACCCTGCGGCGGCACCGGGATGCGGTCGCCATCGATGAACGCATACAGCCAGTCCGTCGTGGGACAGCAGGCCGTGCCAAAGAAGCGTTCAAAGCCATGATCCAGCGGTCCGCCTTCCACTCGACGAGTGAAGTCAATGCGCCGCGCATCGTCCAGTTTTCCACTATGAATCGCCTCGCCCGCGGAGTCACGAAAGGTCAGGCCCACGTGCCACTTGCCCACGGCAGCGGTGGCGTAACCCTGCTTTTTCAGCATCGCTGGCAAGGTCAGCCTGCCCGGCGCGATCAAGCTGGGACCGCCCGCCCCCTGAAACACTGTGCCACCGCTTGGAACGCGAAACGCCATTTGCCCCGTCATGAGGCTGTAGCGTGAAGGCGTGCACACCGTGGCAGGACTGTGCGCATCCGTAAACCTCATGCCTTCTTGCGCCAGCCGGTCGATGTTCGGCGTCTCCACCTTGGACTGCGCATTGTAGCAGCGCACATCCCCATACCCCAGATCATCCGCGAGGATCAGCAAGACATTCGGCCTTTCGGCAGCAATGCTCAGGCTGCACCCAAGTGTGATCAGCGCGAAGATGAGGCGTGGGGTTTTCATGCAGAACACGAGCGCTTATTTTTCCAGCTCCTGCCGTGTGGCGATGGGCACGTAGCCAATCTCAAAACCCTTCGGTGGTGTGAGGATCAGCGCCGGGTCAATGTCTGCCAGCGATCCGAAATCGGGTGGCGTGAGGTAGTTGCGATCCTTCGTCCATGCGCGGTGCAGCTTCTCTACGCGCTTCTGCACTTCCTCGCGCTCCGCATCTGTCAGGTCCGCGTTCATCATCGCGGGCTGGTCGGCAAATCGGTACCAGTAATACGTCACCACACTGCCGTCTCCCAGGCGGGCTTTGAAAGGACCAGCCACGGGGCCGGGCTTCTTCCAGGCGCTCGCCGCATCATCCGGCGTGGTGCGCGGCTCCTGTGGCTTTTCTGCGGGAGTGGTAAACTGGTGCTTTGTGAGTCCCAGCTCCGCGGGCACCTCCTTCGGTGGGAGCACATTCCACTGCGGTTTTTTGCCGTTGGCGTTGAGGCCCAATGAGAAATACTCTGGGAGAGTCACCAGTCCTGCTGCGCTGCGTGTGAGTTGCGCATCCCATTTGTAGGCAAAGGTGTTCGGCTGGGGCGCGAAAGAGGTGGCAAAGGCATTCCACGCCAGCGGCACTTTTTCCTCACGCTTGGTTCCAGGCGGATAGATGCTCCAGTTGGAGCCGCCGCCCGAGCGGAAGGGATGCACCACCGAGGCCTCCGCCTTGATCGCGCCATCCGCAGCCGCGCCACCGGCAAACCATTTTTCCACATCGTCCCACAGCGCTGCTTTCTTATACGCTGTCAGCCGGTGCAGCACGGTGGAGGTGCCATCCGAGCCGATGGGAAAGGACGTGGGTGCCACGCGCGCAAACTCTTTGCCGCTCGCATCCTTCGTGAGAATGGCTGGCACATGCTGCGTCTCCATTTGAATGGCTTTATTCGGTCCGGCAGGGCGTGTATCCAGCAGCGCCTCCGCCCACTCCGGGTGGTCGATCTTGGCCTGTGACCAGAAGAAAGGCGTGAAGAAAGCCGCCGGTCCCTTGAAGTTCCCCGTGTTGAGAAACAGCGTCCAGCATTGATTCCCGGTCGGCACATTTTTACCCGCCGTCGTGGTCTTCGCATTCGTCAGTGGCAGAGGCAGATAGCCATAGCCAAACAGCTCGCCGCGAGCACCCTGTTTCAGATTCAAACCATCCAGCGGAAAAAGCAGCCAGGGGCTGAGCTGTGCCACGCCATACTGGCCGCGCGGTTTTTCCCAGGTGCCCGCGCCGTAGCCTGGCCCATTCGCGATGAAGGAAAAATTCGGCCCCACACCACCCATGATGAACTTCGGCGTGGTAGTGGGAAAATGCGTGTCCCGCCACCAGCCCAGTCCGCCCTCGATGTCCGTGTAGCATTTGCCCTCCGGTTTCTTGCCTTCTTCATACTGCGGGTGCATCCACGTGCCGCAGAGTCCCGTTTGAAACCGGTGCCCCGGATAGGTGTCAACCAGCGGCCATGCTGCTGCATAGAGCGAGAAGCCCGCATTGAACTCCTCCGGCACGCGTTCTGTGGGTGCAAAGAGATAGCCTGCCATCTCGCCATCCTGTGGCTCTGCGGACATGGCCACAGAAGGGAGGGTGAGCAATGCGGTGCTGAGAAGAGGAAGAAGACGTTTCATGCGATCGTGTGTGGTTGCTTCAGGTGAGATCACTTTTTCATCATCGCCAGGTTTGCCTCGGCAAAGGCGCGGCCCATGAGCGCAAAGGTCTTCGCGCAGCCAAGGTAGTGATAGCCGGCATTGGATGCTCCGCGCTTCCACAGCGCCTCCTCTGCTGGAGAGATCAGCTTGGCCTCATACTCCTTCAAATACTCGCGCTTCTGTGCCTCGGTCATGTGACCGTCGGCATTGGCGTGGTCCTTGTTCTTCGAGTTTAACTGGAAACCCATCTGGCGCACTTGCGCCCGCTTTTCGTCGATGGCGCCGAGTTCGTCAGACCAAAACGGCGCGGTCTGCACCGCCACCACGTTGCCCTTGAACTCGGGGAGCAATGAGGGCGCCGTCATCGCCTCGCGGAAGGAAAGAATGTCCTGTTTGGCCTTCATTCCGTCAACGCCCAGGACGCCGATCACAAACGGCATCTTCGGTGCGTTCAGATCCTTGCGCACATCGCGGATGAACTTGGCCAGCAGATCGCTGTAAAACGCAAACCGACCGGGCTTGCCGCGATCAGGATAGGTGTGGCCATCCACCAGGTCGTTGAAGCCCTGCAGCCAGATGAAGCCCGCGATCTCATAGCCCTGTGCAGGATCGTAGGCCGGACACACGCGCTTCGGATCTGCGAGCACATGTTTCACGTGTTCGACCATGTAGCGATAGAAGCGGCCGGTTTCCTTTTTCTTTTCCTCGGTCCACTGGTTCATGTCCTTCGGCACGCCATGTCCCGGCGGGCCGTAGTAGAGCTTCTTCTGGTAGTCATTGAGTTCATACGGCCCCGCGCTCGGAGGGCGGAACTCGGTGTTCAGGCTTCGGCCGCCCCACGCGGTCTTGATGATCAGCACCGGCTCCTTCAGCGCGGCATCCATCGTGAGGCCAAAGGTGAACTCCGGCCCGATCTTGCCGTTCGACTTCGTCGCATCGTCTCGCGCACCGTAGCCAGCGGTGAGCTTGCCCGTGCCCTCTCCATTCGCGCTGCCGTCGTATTTGCCGGTGTAATAGGAGATCCAGGTGTGATCGCACACCGTAGGCTGGCCATCCGCACCGCGCATCTGCTTCAGCAGCGGAGCGGTGGCGGGATCATCGCCGATGTAATCAAACGTCTCGATCTTTGCGTGCCCCTCCATGTTAGACTGGCCGGCCATGATGAAGACCTTGAGCGGTTTCGCATGGAGCTGGGCTGTGAACAGCAGGAGTGGCAGCAGTTTGAGGGCGTGTTTCATGGTTTGGCGAGTTGGTGGATCGTTCCGTGGAGAATGCGGTCGTTGATTTTAAGCTCGTAGCATTGCGTGGGTGCGAGATCTGGAATGTCCAGCGTCACGCTGCGTCCGTCCGCGCTCTGATGCACGGCGCGGATGTTAAGCGTGTGTTCATCGTAGTGCTTTGAGCCGTAGTTCTTGCTGCGCTGAAGGTGCCAAACTTTGATCGCGCAGTCCTTGGCCTCGATGGGATCGCTGAAGGTCACAGTCATGCCGCCTTTGGTTGCATGCACCGCCAGCGGCACCTGCGCCGCTTTGCCCGTGCTGCGGACGCGATGGAAGCCGCCGGGTGCGGTAGCATTTCCAGCCCAGGCAAACATGCCGCAGGTGTAGAGCGCGCCGTCCGTGCCGAAGCGGCCACGCATGATGCCCGTGGCAAAGGCGGGCAGGGGAAGCTCGCACACCGCGCCCTGCCATTGCCCATTTACCTCCTCATGCGGCACCACAAAGATCCGCCCGGTGCCGTAGCTGAGATTCAGCAACGAGCCGCCAAGGCCGCCCCACGCATTTTTCGGCACCCATAGCAGTTCGGCGGGGCTACGGTCCTTTTCATTCGTGATCCACACCAGCGGCTGCTCCATTGCCGAGTCGGATTCATCGGTCACGCTCGTGTAGCCGTACATGTTGCCGTAGAAACCGCCAGCCTTCACGCGGTTGATGCGGTTCTTCGGTGTCCAGAAGCCTTCCTGGTCCGTCACAAAAAAGGTGCCATCGTCATTGAGGCACACGCCATTCGCCGCACGGAATCCGGTGGCCAGAATCTCGGTGCGTGCACCGTCCGCACTCACCTTCAGCAGCGTGCCGTGCTGCGGCACCACGCTGTCCAGCGCATGTCTGCCGGACTTGGCATAGTAGAAGTTGCCCGCCGCATCCGTCTGCAGGCCCATGGCAAATTCGTGGAAGTGCTCCGTCACCTGCGCGTCATCGTTGAAGCATTCGATGAAATCGGTCTCGCCATCGCCATTGAGATCCCGCAGCCGTGCGATCTGATCCCGGCAGGTGATGAAAAGCTCCTCGCCGCGAAACTTCACGCCCAGCGGCTGGAAGAGTCCTGCGGCGATCCTGCGCCACGTCAGTGCGGCCGGTGCCTTCTGCATCAAGCCATCCACACGCCACACATCTCCATTCCACAGGGCCACGATGGCTCCTTTGCCATCCGGCGTAAAATCAAATCCGCCCGGGCGCATCCAGCTCTGCCATGGGTTCTCGATCGGCAGCGGGAAATCATCCGCCGCAAAGGGGCCGTACTCCTTGCCCACCACGGAAGTCGTGGTGACTACCTGCGGCCATTGCGCGGGGCCTCCTTGAGTCAGGGCTTTGAGGTCAGGCGATACGGCAAAGGTTTTGGCCAGCGTGTCCAGAGAGCCTGCATCCACGCGTGAAATGAAGAGCTGTGCTTTCGCTCCCGAGGGCAGTTTGGCCACCCAGAAGCCGTCCGCCTTGATCAGGGTGCCATCGCCGCGAAGAAAGACGTTCACGCTTTCAGGAGCCACACGCAGCAGCAAAGGCTGCTTCGCCTCTCCCACGTTTACCGTGCGCACAAAGACTGGCGTTGTGCCGTAGTCCAGCCACGCGGGAGACTCCAGCACGCGCGTGCCGTAAATGTCCGCAGCCACCACCACTTTATTTTGATGCGTGTAAATCCCGGCAAACTTCAGCCCGGAATGCGGGCCGTATTTCTTCCCGTCCTTCGCCGTGGCGCGCTTGTCTTCAAAGCTATCCAGACTCCAGCCCGGGCCGTTCGGATTGATGAAATGGCGCTCACCCGTGAGGCCGGTGTGCGTGCCGTGGCTGCCATCAAAGGCGATGCCTTTCCAGTCCACGAAATCTCCGGTAGTCGCCGTGGCCACGCGCATGGTGTCGTGGTCGTAGATCATCCACGCACGGCCCTTGCTCACACCGCCGGGGCCATCATCCAAACGAATGGCGATGCCCTTCTGCGCGATGTTATTCGGTGCGACCTCCAGCGTCCAAAACAAGGCCGGGCCGAGGTCCATGCGCTTGTAGGGTGGCAGGGAGGTGTCCGGCTTCTCGGCCTCAGCATGCACGAGTCCTCGTGGCAGCATGGCCAGGTCGGCATCCTTTAACTGAGATGGATTGTGCGGACGCAGGAAGGTCTCGCGGATGTACTGAATGACCGCGTACTTTTGCGCGGTGGTGTATTGCGGCTGCGGCACCATCTGGCCAAAGCCCTTCGTCAGCGTCACGTACATCGAATACGGATCCGAGCCGTTCTTGAACTGGCCTTCCGCAAAGCGCAGCGCCGTGGGCAGGGAGCCGGGCTGCTCCTTGGTGCCATGACATACCACGCAGAGCGTCTTGTAGATGGCGGCGCCCTCCGCCAGCGTCTTCTCATTCCAACCGCTCACGAGTTCAGCGTGGTCGCTGCGCTCCAGCGCCTGCACCCAGCCGCTGCCGCCTTCCACCACGGGCTTGCCCGGGGACTTGGGCTGGTAGGTGAAGTCAGGCGTGTTGGCTCCGGCGGCGTCCGCTTTGAAGAGCAGCGCCATTTCCGCCTCCGGCAGCGCACGCTTCCACACGCGCACGGCGTGGATTTTTCCTTTGGCAAAATCTCCCCCGAAGTTTGGTGCGGCACGTCCCACTTTAAAGACATGCTCTCTCATATCGGGCCTGGTGAAGCCCGCCTTCTCCGCGATGGATTTGCCGTCCAGCCAGAGCTTTGCCAGTCCCTCGCGGGCGGTGAGCACGACGGTGTGCTTCTTGCCGTCGTTCACCTTCGGACCTCCGTTCATGGCACCCAGCCAGCCGATGTCATAGACGAGCTTTCCCTTTCGGATGAAGAGCGCCTTGGCATCGGGCGACCACTTGTCCTGCGCGGCGCATTTCGAAAACAAAGTGCCGTCACCATTCGACTCAAACACGCTCATCGCCGTGAAGTCCGCACCGAGATCGAGGTTCGCATCCGCGAATTCCTTCGCACCTGTTTGTGCCAGGGACGCTGCATCTTCAGGCCCGCGCACCAGCTTGCCATCGCTCCATACCCGGAGCACAGGAGCGCCATCCGCCGGATGCTCCACCGCGACATCGTGCGGGCCCTTGGCATCGAGCGAGAGGACCACGTCATCGCTCAGTCTCACCTTCGCAGCGCCATCCAGATGCAGGCGGTAATTCAGCGGCCAATCTGGTGCATCCAGCGGCAGGGCATCGCGCGGAATGGCGGCGAAGGTAGCCGACTGAAGGGCAAGGAAGAATAGCAGGCGGTGCATAAATGAGGCTACTTTTTGGCTTTGGCTTTTCGCTTGGGGGCTTCAGGTCGCGGATAGCGCACCACTTCGACATCGTTCTTCTGCAACCCGCCGGGAGTGCTGCGACCATCGGTGATGAGCTTTTCCAGCAGTGCTTTCATCTCGGCAACCTTCTCCGGCATCTCGGCGGCGAGGTTCTTCGTTTCACCAATGTCTTCCGCGAGATTGTAGAGCTGCGCGGGCTGAGATTGATCACCACCGCTGCCCCAGCCGCCGGACCCTGGTGCGGGAATGTATTTCCATGAGCCGCTGCGCACTCCCGGTATGCCACCAATGGAGGCGCTCACGGCGTTTTCACGGACGGGTTTGTCCACGCCTTTGAGGAGAGGCATCAGGCTGAAGCTGTCTTCACCGGCGTTGTCCGGCAGCTTCACGCCGAAGAGGTCTGCGAAGGTGCGGATGAAGTCGGCCTGATACACGAGCTGGCCGCACACGCTGCCTGGCTTGACCACGCCGGGCCAGCGCACCATGAACGGTACGCGGTGTCCGCCTTCCCATGCGTCCGCCTTGTAGCCGCGCAGCGGGCCGCTGGGATAGTGCCCCATTTGTTCAAGATCCTTCACTCCAATGTAGGGCGCGCAGCCGTTGTCCGCCGTGAAGATCACGAGCGTGTTCTCCGCCGCGCCGCTTTTTTCCAGCGCGTCAAGCATCCGGCCCACGACGGCATCTGTCTCCATGACAAAATCAGCAAAAAGATTGAGGTGGCTTTTGTCCTTCCACTCCGCGTTCACGGCCAGCGGCGTGTGCGGTGAGGTCAGTGGCAGGTACACCAGAAAGGGCTCTTTCTTCTGCACAGACTCGTCGATGAACCGGATTGTGCGGTCTCCCAGCGCTGGCAGAATGCCCTCAAGCTTCCATCCTTTGAGCGCAGGGCCCTGGTTGCTCGCTTGGTTTTTAACCATGGATTCACGCGGCAGAAACTCCGTGGGAATCCCGAGGGTGCGGTCGTTTTCAATGAAGCAAAACGGCGGCCAGTTTGGAATGTCGGTTCCAAAGTAAAGATCAAAGCCGCGAGTGCTTGGGCCGCCGGGAATAGGCTTTGAGAAGATGTCACGCCATGCGGCGATCTGCTGCTCGGTGGCCACCGCTCCAGCCGCCGCCTCCTTCTTGGTGTTCTTGCCCGCTTCATCGTCCGGCTGCTTTGAAGGCGAGAGCAAGGGGCGCTGTTCCTTCGTGACCGGCCAATCCCAGCCGAGATGCCATTTGCCGATGCATGCGGTGCGGTAGCCCTGCTGCTTCGCCAGCGTGCCGATGGTCATGCGATCCGGCGCGATGAGTGGTTCGCCAAACACGCCCACGATGCCTCTCTGCAATCGCGTCCGCCAGTGATAGCGCCCGGTGAGCAGGGTGTAGCGGGACGGCGAACACACGCCGGAGGAGGAGTGCCCGTCCGTGAAGCGCATGCCCTGTGCTGCCAGCTTGTCGATGTTCGGCGTGGGAATTTTCCCTCTCTCAGGATTGTTGCATCGTACATCCCCGAAGCCGAGATCATCGGCAAGAATAACGAGGATGTTGGGTTTGGCGTCGGCTGCGAACGTCGTGGCAAACGGCTGCAGCAGCAGGCTGGCAAGCAGGAGAGATTTCATGAGTGGATCAACGGTGATCAATGACGAAAGCTGGCCGGGAAAGCACCCCTTTCGAGAGCGCGCCATAGTGGTCCGAGCGCCAGAAGTTCTTCAAGTCTTCGGCGGTGATGAGTTGAATGCCGGGTGTGGCGACGGCGGGATTGCAGAGAATGTAGAGGTTCTCATCGGCCATGTAGCCGCAGACGTTGAGCGTATGGCCTGCGCTGCCGCCTGGATATTGGGGGCCGATGTATTTGAAATCCACGACCACGGGGCGTCCCGCATCGAGTTCAGATTTGAGCATGGTGGTTGCCTGCTCAAATCCGGCGTCGTCAGGCGTGTAGGTGACGAGCTTCCACTTCTGCCCAATCTTCGCCGAGGCATCCAGCAGATGTCCCCAGTCGGTGCCGGTGCCGAGGGGGGAAGGGCACAGGCGTTTGAAGTCCCAGCCACCGATCTCGCTGCCTTGAAAACGGGCAAAGATGGCACAAGCGGTGGAGCCGCAGTTGTTGTAGCCCTGCTGGATGTGCGGCATCTGAATGAAGGCAAACTTGCCCGGTTCATTCTTGCGCCCACGGTAGTTCATGAGCTTGAGCAGATCCGCACCTTGCTGCGCGGAGGAGAGGTCTGAGGGCTGTGAAGGATGGCCTGTGGCACCCGTGGGGTGCAGTTTTGCGGCCCTGGTCCAGCAGGCTTTGGCGGCTTCCATTTCACCGGCCTGAAAATGCATTTCGCCAAGCAGCACCAGACCGGAGGGATTGTTCAGTTCGGCGGCGCGCTCCGCCAGACGGCGGGCCTGTGCGGCATCCGCCTTGACGCCTTCGCCTGCGTGATAGGCCATCGCTGCGGCCGCGGCGGCTCGTCCATGGCCATGGTCTGCCGCCTTTTTCCACCACTCGAGCGCCTTCGCGCAATCCTGCTCGGTGCCTTGCGCTCCATAGTAGCACTGGCCGAGATTGAAAGCAGCCTGCGCAGATTCGTTTGCCGCCGATTTGAAATAAGCGAAGGCGATGGCGGGATTGCGCTTCACCACCGCGCCACGCAGGTAGGCAAAGCCGATGAAATCCATGGCATCGGCGTTGCCGGCATCCGCTGCACGATGCGCCCATGTCATCGCTTCCACATTGTCCTTCGGAGCGTCCTTGCCATCCCGAAGCCGAATGGCCAGCTCCAGCTGTGCTTTGGCGTCTCCCTCAGCGGCGTGGCTGCGCAGTGTTTCGAGTGGCGTTGATGCATCTGCGAGCAAAAGAGACGGGGACATGAACAATGCGGCCAGGATGGTGAAGGGGAGCTTGTGCATCAGCATGATCATGGAGCAGGGGAGGTTTGGGCGTCTTGAGTCTTCTGTGTTCAGGATCTGTCAAAAACGGCATAATGACGAAGCACGTGGAAGTCGTCTGGATGGCGGCCGTAATCTGTGGCATCTCCACGACGCATGAAAAAAGTCTCCTCAGCTTTCCCCGGCCTGCTTTCCGCCAACGGCGCACTGCTGGTGGACGCCCGTGTGGTGGAGCAGCTCGCGGATCTGATGCACGACACTGCCTTTTTCATCAAGGACGCCTCAGGCCGTTATCTCGTGGTGAATCAGTCGCTCGTGGAGCGGCACGGGCTCAGGCATAAATCGCAGATGCTCGGCAGACGCCCCTGTGAGGTCTGCCCCGGTGATTACGGACGCATCCCCACAGAGCAGGATGAGCAGGTGCTGCGCACGGGGCAGCCGATCGTGGAGCGTCTGGAGCTTTTCTGGCGCAAGCCGAACGTGCCTGTGTGGGGCCTTACCAGCAAGCTGCCCGTGCGCGATGCAAATGGCCGCGTGACGGGTCTCATTGGCATTTCCAAGGATCTCTCGGCACCGGTGAGTCTCGATGATGTTTCCCCTAAAGTAGCGCGGGTGTTGAGCCTCCTTGAAACTTCCTGTGGCGATCCGGTGAGTCCGTCATCGCTCGCGCGAAAGGCGGGCATGACTCCTGCGCGGTTTGCGCGCATCGTCAGGCGCATTCACGGCATCAGCCCCATGCAGCTCATCACCAAGACGCGCATCACCATCGGCAGCCGGCTGCTGGGTGAGACGGATGCGTCCATCGCTCAGATCGCGCTGGACTGCGGCTTTGCCGACCACAGCGCGTTTACACGGGCTTTCCGTGCGGTCACAGGCGAATCTCCCACCGAGCACCGGCGGCGTTCGCGGCAGGGATGAGTCATGCTCCCCAAAGCTTTTCCAGCAGCGCGTAGATCGCGGGATCGTGCTGCTTCAGTTCGTCCTTGGTGAAGGGGTAGAAATCATTGTGGCTGAAGAAGGCCTCCGAGCATTCGGCAAAGTACTCTTTCGCATTCGTCATCGCATAGGCTTTGGCGATGCGTTTGCGTCCTTCAGAATCCTGGCGCTGCACTTTGTCGTATTTGCCCGCAGCTTTTGCAGCCTGGAAGGCGGCTTCGATCTCCGCGTTTTCAAAGCCGAGCACACGGTCATGGTAGGCGTGGGCCAGTTCGTGAAGCGCGAAGTTCGGCATGCGCCGGGTCTCGGCTTCAAAGATGCGGACGTTGGTGAATTCAACGCCCTTCGCCATCACGGGATCGCGGCCGTTGTCCTTCAGCCAGCCTGCGCCGGGGTGATATTCAGCACGCGGGTGGGATTTTGGATACTCGGGATTAAAATACAGCGGCACTTTGCGAAGTTCCGTCACAGCCTTCGGCGGCACCACACGCACGATCTCCTGCAACTGCAGCGCAAGAAGCTTTAGCGCTTTCTCGGTGAGTTCCGCCTCCTTCTTCAAAAGCTCTCGGCTGATGCTCACGCTCCAGCCTTCGATGCTGCGGATCTCTCGCGCGCCAGTGGCGTTGGCATCGGCATCGCGTTTTTTGGCCTTCTCCTGGATCAACTCTCTTGCTGCCTGCAGCGGCGCGGGCCACGCGAAGGTGGGAGCCTTGGCGGGATCGTAGCCCGCCATGTGGCCTCTGAGCCGCGTGGGCGGCTTGGTGTAGTGCAGTTCTGTTTCGCCAAAAACTTCACGGCACAGCGCGGCGAGACCGGGATCATATTCGATGAGCTGTGTGCGCAGATGCACGTGGTTGTGGTCGTGGTCATTCACGCGGTTGTCGTCAAACCAGCTCTGCACGCCCTCGGCCCAGTATTCGCTGTGGTTCACGCTCGCATACTTTCCACGCCACAGGCCCGCCTTCATCGCCGCGTCGTAGGTGGCCTTCAGGCGTTTGTCGAAAGTGGGGTCCACATTCACCATGCCGCGCAGATGGATGGCGTGCGCAAATTCGTGAATGACGATGCACTCTTTTTCATAAGGATCTCCGGGGAAGCCCAGAACATTCTCCTCCGCGCAGGAGCAGAAGGGGTCTGTCTTGCTGCCGCCCAGGCCTCGGGCGCGCGTATCCCAGTAGTCTTTGCCAGACAGCTTCTCAAAGCCCTTCATCGGCTCGGCAGCCATGCTGGCAAACTCCGGCATGTCTGTGGTGAACTCATCATGCGCCATGATGATCATGCGCGCGCCGCTGTCGATCATTGCCTGACGCACATCCGGGCGATGTTGCAGCATGAGATCCAGCAGATACGCCACTTCCTTCAGCGCATACGGATTCGTCTTTGCGGTGGCGACAATGGGGAAACCATGGGCGCTTTCGCGCTGCGTGTAGATCGCGGGCACTCCATCCTTGGTTGCGGGATCGTAGCGGAAGCCTTGCACGGGGACTTTGCTCACCACCTCCGTCTCGCGTTTGCCATCCACGATCACAAAGCGATGCCCGAGTGTGGTGCCGATGATGTTGTCCTTTCCCGGTTCGATCTTGCCATTCGGCACACGCGCGCCTTCCGGGTTGATCCAAAACACTTCGATTGCATGCGGCGCTGCATTGATGATCTGCAGCTTGGGCCGGTCCAGCGCGAGGGCAGCGGAGGAAACGAGGAGCAGAGTGGCAAGGAGAGTTTTCATGCGAAGCGGTCGGGTGACATCAAATCGAGCGAGACAGGCGGCTTTTCGCCCGCGATCAGGTCGCTGACGATCTGCCCGGTGGCGGGAGCGAGGCTGAGGCCCATCATGGCGTGGCCGGTCGCCAGGGTGAGATTCTTCCACTTCTGCGTGCGGCCGATGTAGGGCATGCCATCCGGGGAGACCGGGCGCAGGCCGCTCCAGGGTTTCACTTCGGCGAAGTCATCTTCTTCAAACGCAGGGAAATAGGAGACAAAAGATCGCGTGATGCCGCGCACACGGCGCTGGGTGATGGATTCATCGATGCCTGCCATTTCCATGGTGCCGCCGACGCGCAGTGCACCATCCATGGGTGTGACGGCCAGACGGGCCTCGGTGCAGATGCTGCACAGTTCAGGCAGTTGCTTCGGCTGTGGCAGTGTGAGGCTGTAGCCTTTGCCTGCCTGCATCGGCAGTTTGAGCTGCAGGGACTTCGCCAGCTCTGCGGACCATACACCGCCGCACAGCACCACCTCATCGCCCTCCACCAGCCCCTTCGATGTCTGGATGCCACGCAGCGTTCCGTGCTCGGTGTCAAAACCCAACACTTCAGTCTCCCACAGGAACTCCGTGCCGAGTCGCTTCAGTTCAGTCTCCAGTGTGGCGATGAAGCGGCGGGGCGGAAGGTGGCAGTCTTTGGGGAAATACACGCTGCCACAGACATTCATGGTCACGCTGGGGTCGAGTGCATCGGTGGCTCTGGCATCCAGCACCTCGGCGGGGATGCCGAGTGCATTCGCCTGCGCGGCCATGTGCGCCTCTTCATCCAGGGTCTGCTGCTGCTTGCAGAGCATGAGGAGTCCTTTTTTCACCAGACCGAAATCGAGGCCGATTTCTTCAAAGCACTGGCGGCTCAGCAGGCTGAGGTCCCGTAGCACGGGGGCTGCGGCTGCGACGCGCTGCTTGGTGGCGGCTTTCCAGAAGTGCAGGCCCCAGGAGAGGAGATCGGCATCGAGGCGGGGCTTGATGTAGAAGGGCGATTCGGGATTCCACATCCATTTGAGGCCGAGCTTTACCATGCCTGGGGCGGCGAGGGGGATGAAGTGGCTGGGGACGATCATGCCTGCATTGCCGAAGGAGCAGCCGTCGCGCTGAGCGGCACTGCGCTCAATGATCGTGACCTGCATGCCGCGCCGGGCGCAGTAGAGCGCCGTGCTCAGGCCGATGACTCCGGCGCCGAGGATGGTGATGTGGGTGGGCATGGCGGGCTATACAGCGGGCCTGCGCGCGCATCTTGAACGAATCGTGGCTGAAGCGGGCCGAATTTCGACAAGCCGAAGGTTTTTCTATGGGAAAGAGGGCATGCGGCGTTGTTCATGAACCCAACCATGATTCGTCTCATTCTCCCTCTGCTGTGTCTCGCCACCTTTGCCGCCGCTCAGCTCAAAGAACTGCTGCCGGGTGAGCCGACGCGGGAGGATCTGGTCCGCGCGAAAGGGATGCTGGAGAAATGGGAAAATGAGGCGCCGGAGAAAGCACGGCGGGTTATGCGCATCTGCTACTGGAGTCCGTCGGACCGCGAACCGCAGCCGGACTATCGGGCGCGGCTGACGCGGGTGCTGAAACATGTGCAGGAGTTTTATCGGCGCGAGATGGAGAGCTGGGGTTTCCCGGAACGGACGATTCAGCTGGAGTTGGAAGCGGATGGCCTGCTGAAGCTGCACATGGTGCAGGGACGGCTGAAGTCTGAGGAATGCAGCGAGGCAGATCAGAAGGACGGGCGAGAGATCAAGCAGGACTGCCTGAAGGTGCTGAGTGAAGCGGGCATCGACGGGGAGAAGGAGACGATGGTGATCTTTTGCAATCTGGCGGACTGGGATGCAGAGACGCGCACGATGGGACACCACAGCCCCTACTATGCGAGTGGCGACAGTGCCCATGGCACAGCATGGCAAGTGGACTCGCCGCTGCTGGATGCGGACTCGCTCGCGGTGAAGGATCAGATGATTCAGGACAGGCAGTATGGGAAAATCTCGCTGGGAAAGTACAACAGCATCTTCATCGGCGGCGTGTGTCATGAGATCGGGCATGCGCTGGGGCTGCCGCATTGCAAGGAGTGCGTGGCGGCGCGGAAGCTGCGTGGCACGGCGCTGATGGGGAGTGGCAACCGCACCTATGGCGATGAGTTGAGAGGGGACGGTCAGGGTTCATTGCTTTCTCTGCCGCATGCGCTGAAGCTGGCGGCGCATCCGCAGTTTTCGGGCTCCGTGAAACAGATCGGGACCAAGGCGAAAGCGACGTTCGCTGGATGGAAACTTGAGCCGGGTGCGGAGGGGCTGGCGGTGAGTGGGAGCGTGCAGGCCAATCTGCCGGTGCATGCCGTGCTGGCGTATGCGGACCCTGCGGGAGGAGGTGATTATGACAGCCAGATCGCCGTGGCCGTGCCGGGAGAAGGCGGGCGTTTTGCGCTGCTGCTGCCGCGTTCTGAAAAGAAGGACACAAGTGTGAGCCTGCACTTTGTGGCGGTGTGCGTGAACGGTGCGGCAACGGCGAGCGTGTGGTCCGATCAGGCCCTGACGATGAACGGGCGCATCACGGCGGATTCGGCGTATGACGTGAGCAAGGCGGCGCAGAAGATCGAGTTTGATGCGCAGTGGCCTGCTTTCCGTGCGGGAAAGATTTCGGAGCAAGAGATGGCAAAGCTGAGTCCGGCAGTGCAGGGGATTCTGAAACGACTGAGCACGGCGGACAGCGCCAAGGGCAAGACCCCGCCTGCGGAGGCGAAGGTGAATGAGATGGCGCTATCTGATGCAGCGCCGCTGCATGCGGAGACGGGCTGGGCGGGCGTGCACTATGACCGCACTCCGGAAGGAGAGCCTTTGCTGGGGCCGGAGGGATTGTTTGAGCATGGGCTGTATGCGCATGCGAATTCGCTGTTTGAATACGAGCTCGGCGGACGCTGGGAGATCCTGAGCGGCAGCGTTTGCGAATTGCAGGGCGGGCTCGGAAAAATCGAAGCCACGGTTTTAGGCGATGGCCGCGAGCTGTGGAAATCAAGTGTGCTGAAGGCGGGTGATCTGGCGGCTTTTCATGTGGAGGTCAAAGGGGTGAAGAAGCTCACCCTGCGCATTGAAGGGAAGGATAGCATCAATGGGGCTTGGGGCGCGTGGGGAGAGCCGGTGCTGAGGCGCGAAAAGTGATGCGGGGGGCTCCTGCTTGCGAGGGAGATGACGGAGGCGCTGGATAAGCGGCAGAAAAGGGGGGAGATCTCGGATGATGGTGTGGAGAGACGTGGGGCCGTTTCGCGGTGGGGACGGTGGGACGTTCGAAAGCGGCGATAAATCGCCGCACTCCGGGGACGCTGGCGCGTAGATCAGGGGCGCAGGTGTTTCACGAGGAACTCCATGCGGAGGCGGGAGCCGTAGGGCGTCTCTGCTGCTCCGTGGCCGGTGCCGGTGATTGGCATGAAGTCGAAGGTCTTGCCGGCTTTTTGCAGAGCGCCGACGACCTGGGTGGTGGTGGCGGGATCGACGTTGGTGTCGAGTTCGCCGACGATGAGGAGCAGGCGGCCTTCGAGTTTGTGGGCGTCGTCTTTGTTGGAGCTGCGGGCGTAGCTTTCGTCCACGGGCCAGCCCATCCACTGCTCGTTCCACCAGATTTTGTCCATGCGGTTGTCATGGCAGCCGCAGTCGGCGACGGCGACTTGGTAGAAGTCGTGGTGATCGAGCAGCGCACGCATGGCGTTCTGGCCACCGGCGCTGCCGCCGTAGATGCCGACGCGGGTGAGGTCCATCCAGGGGCGGGTTTTGGCGGCGGTTTTGATCCAGAGTTTGCGGTCGGGGAATCCGGCGTCCTTGATGTTTTTCCAGCACACATCGTGGAAAGCTTTGCCGCGATGGTTGGTGCCCATGCCATCCATCTTGACGATGATGAAGCCGAGTTCGGCGATCTGATGCAGGCGGAGCTGGCGGTCAAAATCCTTGGGAGCAAAGGAGCCGTGCGGTCCGGCATAGATGTCTTCGACGACCGGGTATTTCCTGGCGGGATCGAAGTGCGAGGGCTTGATGAGGATGCCGTGGATGTCGGTCTTTCCATCGCGGCCTTTGGCGACGAAGCGCTCCGGCATCGTCCAGCCGGCGGCGAGGAGGGCGGAGGCATCGGCTTTTTCCAATTCGCAGACGAGGCTGCCGTCGCTGCTGTGGCGGAGTTCGTTTACGGGTGGGAGATCGGCGCGGGAGTAGGTGTCGACGAAGGTTTCGCGATTGGGCGAGAACTCGATGTGGTGATTGCCATCGCCCTGCGTGAGCTGCTGGAAGCCGCTTCCGTCAAACTTCACGCGGCAGAGGTGGAGGTGATAGGGGTCTTCTTCTTTGCGCAGGCCGCTGGCGAGGAAGGTGATTTCATGAGCAGCCTCGTCAACATGCAGCACTTTGCGCACGGGCCATGTGCCCTTGGTGATCTGGTTTTTGAGCTGGCCGGTTTTGCTGTCGTAAAGGTAGAGGTGGCACCAGCCGTCGCGTTCGCTCATCCAGAGGAGTTCGCCGGTTTTGTCCAGCCAGTGACGCCAGGTTTTCTGCGTGTAGTCGATGAAGGTCTTCGAGGTTTCTTCGACGGCAGCGCGCACGGAATGCGTCCTGGTATTGACGGCGATGATGCGGTAGCGCTGGTGGCCGCGCTCATTGTAGTCGAAGAAGAATTCGCTGCCGTCGGCGGACCAGCGGAAGTTGAGGTCTTCGGCTTCGGTGAAGGGATTGGGGAAAAGATCAGAGGAAATGCGAGTCCATTCGCAGCCGCTGTCAGTCAGTGTGAAGAGGACGGGGAAGGGTTTGGGAAGGGGATCGCCGGGTTTTGCGTAGTTGCGTTCGATGAGCTTGGGCTGCACCTGGCCCTTGGGAGTGGAATCGACGATGGTGATCTTGCGCACGGGGACGTGGACGCAACTGCTGACGACGAAGGACTTGGAGTCGGGAGACCACGAGATCGGGCTGGTGAATGGAGACTGGGCGGCGGTCTCGATTTTCAGGCGCAGGGTTTTATCGGCGGTGCGATCATGCAGCAGGACGAATTCCTTCTCGATCATGGCCGACCATTTGCCGTCGGGAGATCTGGCACCGCGCTCCTTCTTTTCGGGCGCTGGCTTGGCCGGGGAAATGCCTTTGCCATCGATGATCAAAGTCTGCGGCACGGCTGCGCCTTCGATGATGGCGAGATGCTCGCCGGTGGCGCTGGTGATGAGCCAGACGTGGCCTTCAAAGGTGTGCTGCTCGCGCTCACTGCCGGCACGAATGCGGCCGTAGCCCACGTGCTCGCCCTGCTGGTTGATCCAGAAGAGATCGACGTCGGAGTCGAGCTGGTTGATGAATTTGAGGCCGGACTCTCCGCCTGTGCGTGAGGTTTTGCGGAGTTCGATTTTGGCGGTGGAGGATTTGAGCGCCTCCTGCTCGGGAAGTCCAAGCGCCTTGAGCGTGGGCGCGGATTTGCGCTGACCGGTTGTGGCGTCGATGAGGACGTACTCGTGGGTCTTGGGGCCGGTCTGGACGCGATACCAGAATGACTTGCCACCGGGCAGCCAGTTTGCTTTGAGGTGATCGCGAAAGACGAGGTTCTCGGTGCGCTTGGGAAAGGCGAGAGCTTCATCAATGCTGGCGGCGGCAGCCCGAAGGCCGAACGAAAGACAGCAGAGGAGCAGGGCGTGGCCGGGGGAGAATTTCATGCGTCAAAAAGCGTGCATGAAACACCGCGCGCAGCGGGTTTCTTGACGGCTTTTGCGGCATGTGGCTGGTATTTCAGCCAAAGCCTCAGGCTGTCGTAACAGGAGCGCTGAAGAGCGAAGGCGGCATGAGGCCGCTCGCTTCCAGGGCTTTGGCAAATCCGGCGTAGCTGAGCGTGCCTGCGGCGATGTCCGCCAGGGCGGGGCCGTAGGTGCTGGCGGCCATGCGTGCCATGCCAATGACGTCCATGAGAACGGCGCGGGGAATGGCGTCCACATCTTCAATGGCCACGCAGGCCTGGAGGTAGCAGGCGCCGTCCGGCTCCATGACGCCGAGAGAGCAGAGCGGAAGAATGCGGCTCACGAGCTGGGTAGCGCGCATGACTTCAGTGACCCTGTCATCCGGAATGTGGAAGGGGAAAATGAGGGAGGCATGCAGCAGCCAGGCGGTGAGAGGAGCCATCCCTTCTTTGGCTTGCGGGATGATGTCATTGAGCGGGATGAGGCGGAGGGGCACCACCTTGCCGTTCATGACGGCGGCGGTGACGAGCAGCATCTCGCCGGTGTCTTCATTGGGCGGCAGATAGGCCACGGGGATCTGGTGTTCGGCCAGGATCTGGGAGAGAAAATGGAGACGTGTGATGTGAGGGGTGGCGGAGTCCATGGTGAGAAAGAATTTATTTCAGGCCGGTGTGTCTTTGGAGGGTCCTCTGACCGATGGAACGGGTGTTGGTGCTGGCGAGTGCGTTCACGGTCTGGGTGATCTTGCGGTCGTCCATGCCGAGCTTGCGCATGGCATTGATGGCCGGGGTGTTTGCCGGGAGGTCGGCCTCCACAATGTTCACGGCGCGGCCGTTGCCGATCATGCCGGCACCACGGGCGGTGGCGCCGCCGATGGCTCGTTTGACGAAGGCCCCCTGACACTCGTTGAGGGCGGCTTTGGCTATGGTCTCGGCAGCCATCTTGGGATCGCGCTGGATCACGACGCAGGCGGCAAATTTGGCGACCTGGCTGGCGTCGTTGAGCTGAGAGGCGATGACCTTTGGATCCACATCAAGGCCTTCGAGAGTGGTCTTGAGGCCCTGCTTCATGCCATCGAGCGCTTCGAAGTGCTTGGGGGTGAGCTTGTCCTGCAGTGCCTGGCGGGCGGCGGGGTCTTCGGTGGCGACCATCTGCATCATGATGTCCTGCGTTTCCAAGGCGAGCTTTGCCTGGGCCACATCCTGCTTTTGAACGTGCTCTTGATAGGCCTTGTACCCTTCAATGCCAGCCTGCGCGCCGAGAGCCGCAATACCGCCCGCGGCAGCAATGCCGCCACCCACGCCTGAGAGGATGAGGCCCGGTGCGGCGCCCGCGCCATAACCGGCGGCACCTGCGACAGAAAGCAAGGCTCCCGTGCCCATGGTGGTGACTCCCACGCCGGCAACAACGATGCCAGCATTGCGGACCACTTTGAGTTTTTCGATGTTCTTTCCCTGGCGTGCGCTTTCCTCCACACAATTCATGGCAAAGGCCATCTGCACCGCCTCGTCGGGGTCTGCTGCATCCGGGGCCATGGCCATGGCTTCTTTGGCTGCGACACCGGCTGCGGCCTGGAGTTTGGAAAGCTCGTGGTGCTCGTAAGCCGCCGCCGCCATGCCTGCGGTCCCGCCTGCCACCATCATGGCGCCGCCGACGATGGCGGCACCGGCCGAGGCGGCCCCGAGCGCGGTGGTGGCAATGGCACTGGACACTCCCGCGGCAGTGAGGACCGTGGAAGCGCCGCTGAGGAGATTGCCGCCGACGCCCACGCCTGCCTTGGTGGCGGCCATCATGTCGCGCACGGTTCGCATGCCGGTCTCGCCGAGGCGGTTGTCGAGGTTGTGCTTGGCCTCGAGCTTGCGGAATTCGGCATTGCTGATGCGCGGGTGGGAGTTCACGGCATCGACGACCATGTCGAGCTGTCTGGCACCTTCATTTATCTGTGCAATCTGAGTCTCCAGGCCCTGCTTGCGGGTGCCGATGGCCTGGGCGCGTTCTTCCGCGTTCATGGAAAGGAGTTGCGCGTCATCCGGACTCAGGCCGTCGGGCAGCTTCATATTCGGGTCGGCGGCGAGCTGCTCCCCGAGCGCGGCGATCTCATCGAGGTGGGCGACCTTCTGCTGCGCATCGCTGAGCGCGGCCTGCTGGAGCTTGAGCATGCCATTGGCATAGGAGCGCATGCCCAGAAGCTGCTGGATCTCGGGATCGCGTTTGGCCGCCTTGTAGTTGAGCTCCGCCTTGGCCTTTTTGGCGAGCTCAGCACCATCCATGACGACGTCCTTGCCGGCTTTGATAAGTTCCACGCTCTCAAGAAAGGTGCCCACGGCCAGACTGCCTGCCGCAGGGGCTGCCTGGCTGGTGGTGTCTGCCAGTGTGCCGGCGATCGTCCCGGCATTCGATGCGATCTCCTGAAGAATCTCTATTCCTGCCTGGACGTTTCTAGATGTGGGCATGGGGGAAATGTAAAATGATTTACACCCATTAGACCAACGGCCGCAGGGTGTGACATCATGAAGCTGTTTTTTCCGGCTTAATCCCGTGGCGAAAGCCGCTGCGCGTTTCCGCCGCGAACGTCAGAGACGGAAAGAGGATTCGCGCGGAATGGGCGGCGGGTCAGCCCTTGGTGTTTTCCGGGCGGGGGGCACGCTCCAGCCATGCATGAGGGAACTTCGGGCGCGGAATAGTGTTCCACAACTGGCCGCTTAGATCGGAGAGAAGCGCACGGCGATCAGACTTAAGGGCAAGGTTTTCATTCTCCGCCGGATCGGTGCTGTGGTCATAGAGCTCTTGTGCCACGATGTCGCCGCTGGTGGCGTCGAGCCACTCGATGTAACGATGTGTTTCGGTGCGGATGGCGTAGCCCATGTGGCGGCGGCCCTCATGGGTGCGCTCAAACTGGCTGATGGCGGCGTCTTTGACCTTGGTGGCGGAGTTTGTGAGCAGAGGCAGGAGGCTCCGGCCTTCGAGCTGCGAAGGGACGGGCAGCCCGGCAAGCTCGCAAAGCGTGGGGTAAACATCCACAAACTCGACCAGGGCCGCGCACTTGCTGCCATTGGCCTTGGCGCCAGGGGCGCGAATCATGAGGGGAGAGCGGGTGTCGATCTCGTAGTTGGTCTGTTTGCACCAGCCGCCATGCTCGCCGAGCTTCCAGCCGTGATCGCTCCAGAGCACGACAACGGTGTTTTCAGCGAGTGACAGCTCTTTGAGCGCCGCAAGCAGGCGGCCCACCTGGGTGTCGATGAATGAAACGGAGGCGTAATAGCCATGCCTCAGCTCGCGCTGCTGCGGCTCGGTGAGCGGGCTGACAAAGGGGGAGGGAGCATTCGCGTAGTCCAGGTAGTCCCGCAGCTCGTAGAAGCCGCCCATGGAGCGGTCGCCAAACGCCACAGCGGGGGCGCCGCGTGGCATGAAGCCATTGTCCGCGAGCGGGAGTTTTGCACGGTCATAAAGATCCCAGTACTTCCTGGGTGTGATGAAGGGCAGATGCGGGCGGATGTAGCCGACAGCGAGGAAGAAGGGCGCAGAGCCGTCGGAGAGTTCGCGCATTTTTGCAATGGCATCCGTGGTCTGCCTGCCATCCGGGTTCTTTTCATCTGGCTGCTCCTGCATTTCAGTGGCCGGGCCGCGCATGCGCGTGATGGCGGCCTGAGATTTGCCTGCGGCTTTCATCTCCGCCTTGTAGTCGGCGAGGCGCTGCTGGTTTTCGGGCGAGTATTGAACGGTCCCTTCCGTGTGATGAGTCGGTTCATCCCACGAAACTTCATCGGGCAGGCTGTTGTGAAAAATCTTCCCGTAGGCGACTGCGCGGTAGCCATGCCTGCGGAAGTGCTGCGGAATGGTCACGGCATCGGGGAGCTGCTGGCGGAAGTCGGTTTTGAGATCCCACACGTGGGTCGTGTCCGGCCGCAGCCCAGTCATGATCGAAGCGCGGGAGGGATTGCACACGGCCTGCTGGCAGTAGGCACGCTCAAACAGCACGCCTGAGGCGGCGAGACGGTCGAGATTTGGCGACAGCACGTGGCCTGCGCCGTAGCATCCCAGCTCACAGCGCATGTCATCCACGGCAATGAAGAGTACATTGGGCTGCGCTGCTGCGGCGTGGGCTGAAACAATCGTGAGGAAGAGCAGGAGATGTTTCATGAGGTGAAGGATCCAATGATGCGCTTCATCGTGCTGGAATGACGGCTTTCGAGGAACGGTCGCCGACCTGAAAATGACCGATGGGGCTTTGCGATGAATCGCGGACCATCCAGACAGCGCCGGGGCGTGTGGACTGGCGCTTTTGCTCCCTGGGTTTGATGGAGCCGTAGGACTTGGTCGTGCCATCGGGGGAAAGCCACATGAGCTCGACAGGTTTCGGGCGCTGATTGATGAAGACGACATCAAAGGTGCCACCCTCGGGTTTGGAAGGTGGTGCGGGTTCGCTGGCGGGGTGCCATTTCAAGTCGGGCAATGAAGCCACGGGCACTTCAGGCACGGGAACGGGGTTCTGGGGGGCGAGTGCGCGCAGTTCGGCGATTCTGGCAGCGTGTCCGGGGTTCGCGGCGAGGTTGTCCCATTCGTGAGGATCATGGGCGATGTCGTAGAGTTCCTCGTCTCCATTGCGGTAGTGGATGTAGCGCCAGGAGCGCGTGCTGACGGCGTATTCTTCCGGCACGCTGAGCTGTGTGACGGCGGCGTGCGGCCAGGGCGCATCCGCATTCTGCAACAAGGGCACGAGGCTGTGCGCGCTGATGTTTTCCGGCGCTGGGAGCCCGCAGAGGTCGGTGAGGGTGTGGAAGAGATCGGTGAGGCTGACCGGCTGGTCGCAGACAGCGCCGGATTTTCTTCCCGGCTCGCGAATGATGAGCGGCACACGCGTGCAGAGGCGCCAGCCGGTGTATTTCTGCCAGTGCTGCTTCTCGCCGAGATGCCAGCCGTGGTCGCTCCACAGCACGACAATCGTGTTGTCACGCTCCGGACTCTTGTCGAGCGCATCGAGCACGCGACCCAGCATGGCATCCGCGTAATGAATGGAGGCGAGGTAGGCCTGGATGGCCTTCTTCCACTGGCCCTGCTTTTGAATGTGCTCGAAGTAGCGGTTGGGGCCCATCTTCTTTCCTGAGGGCGGCAGGTCCTCCAGATCGTCCTCCTTGTAGCCGGGGCCGGGCTGAATGGATTCGAGAGGGAAGGGCTTGAAGTACTCCTTGGGCACAAACCATGGCTCGTGCGGCCGGTAAATGCCGCAGGCGAGGAAGAAGGGCTTGTCATGCCGGCGCTGAAGCTGCTCGCCAATCCACTGGGTGACGCTCCAGTCGCCGCCGCAGTCCTCGTCGCTTACATCCAGGGCGGCCCAGTCGGTTTCCCGATATTGCCAGGGACCGCCGACGGGCAGGCTGATGGGACGGTTTGGCGGATCGAAGGTGGGTGGAAACGGGTTTTCTTTTTCCTTCGCTGGGAAGTATTCGTCCCATGACGCGGCATCGATGAAATAGTGCAGCAGCTTGCCGGAGCCTGCGCTCCAGTAGCCGTGGCGGGAGAAAAACTTCGGGAGGATCTCCGCATCTGGCAGCACATCGCGCATCTTCTGGCCGTTGTGATACACGCCGGAACGGTGGGGTGGCAGGCCGGTGAAGACGGCGGTGCGCGAGGGATTGCACTGCGGGGCGGCGCAATGAGCATTGGTGAAGAGCACACCGCTTTTTGAGAAGCGGTCGAGGTTGGGTGTCCGCGTCTGCGGATGACCACCGAGGCAGCCGACCCAGTCGTTGAGATCATCGATGGCGATGAAGAGCACATTGGGCTGCGCTGCTGCGATGTGAGTCGAAAAGATCAGCAGGAAGAGCAGGAGACGCTTCATAGGCCGGAGGTTCAATGGATTCCAAACTGAAAGGGATCCGTCGGATCGAGGAGCAGGGTGGATTCAGCGGTGACGAAAGCGGTGCCGGTGATGGTGGGGATGATGCGGTCACCGGAGGGCGCGTAGCTGCCTTCAAAGACGCTGCCGATGATGCTTTCCTGACGCCATGTTTCACCGGGGGCGAGTTTTCCATCGGCTGCGAGGCAGGCGAGTTTTGCGCTGGTGCCGGTGCCGCAGGGGGAGCGGTCGTATTCACCGCCGGGGCAGAGGACGAAGTTGCGGCTGTGGTTGGTGGGATCGTGAGGCGCGGCGAAGAGTTCGACGTGATCGACCTCGGGATAACCGGCGGCGTGAATGGCGGTGCGCATGTCCAGCGCTGCACGGGTGAGCTGCGGGATGTTTTCGCGGGTGAACGCGAGGCCGTGGCCGGATACCAGAAAGAACCAGTTTCCGCCCCAGGCGACGTCTCCGGTGACGCCACCCGCCTGCACGGCCTTGGCGTGGCGGTAGGAGGGGACGTTGCGGATGCTGACGCGACCGTCTTCATGCAAGGTGGCGGTGACGACTCCGACGGGCGTCTCGATGCGGTGCTCCCCGGGGGCGATGCGGCCAAGATGCTGTAGCGTGGTGATGAGGCCGATCATGCCGTGGCCGCACATGCCGAGGCGGCCGACGTTGTTGAAGAAGATGACGCCGGCGGCGCAGGAAGGGTCCTGAGGCGGAACGAGAAGAGCACCGACGATCACTTCGTGGCCGCGGGGTTCGCAGATGATGGCGCGGCGGTAGGTTTCCAGGGTCTCTTCGGTGACGCCGCTGAGAACGACGCGTGTGGGTTCGCCGCCGGTGTGGGAGTCGATGATGGGGATGCGGAGCACGCGGGGGAAGAGTTTAAAGTTTGAAGTTTAAGGTTTAAAGTTGAGGGGGAGGTTTTTGTGCGGCGATGGATTCTTTGGAAGGAGATCGCGAGGGGCGTGGCGAGAGCGGCGCTAAAGCGCCGCACTCCGGGGACGCTGGCGCGGATTACGGAAGGCTCAGCGGGGCTTCGTGAGGCGGGTGCGGACGAGTTCGGGGAGGAATTTGACGGGGAGGGAGCCGTGATCGATGACGGCTTCGTGGTAGCGGCCGAGGTCGAATTTTTCGCCAAGCTCGCGCTGCATTTGCTGGCGCAGGCGGTAGAAGGCCATGCGTCCGGCGAAGTAGGTGCTGAGCTGCGCGGTGCTTTGCTTGGAGCGGATGATCTTCAATTTGGCTTCGCCTTCGGATTGAAACGCGCCGTGGGTGAGGAGGTGCAGGGCCTCCTCATCGGTCATGGCGGTGCAGTGCATCTTGTGGTCGAGGATGGAATTGGTGACGGCGCGCAGGTAGAATTTGAGCTGGTTCAGGCGCAGCGCGAGGTCACCGCCGCCGTAGCCCTGGTCGATCATCATCTGCTCGGTGTACACGGCCCAGCCTTCCTTGAAGGTGCCGGAGCCGAGAATGAGACGGATGAGCGAGGGGCAGCGGTTGGAATACTCGAGCTGCACGTAGTGGCCGGGGTAGGCTTCGTGAATGGTGAGCACCTGGAGCATGTGTTTGTTGTACTCTTCCAGGAAGGTCTGCACGCGCTCGGGTTTCCAATCGGATGGCGGCGGGCTGACGGCATAGGTGCTGGGGCCGGAGGGATCGAGCGGCAGCGCGGACTCGAGGTAGGCGACGGAGTTGCCGCGGCGGAACTCGGGCATTTCGAGGATCTGGCAGCGGTCGGGCTCGGGGAGGCGGAGGATGTCGTGCTCTTTGATGAAGGCCTTGATGCGGTCCACGGTGGCGCGGGCATCGGTGACGAGGTCTTCGGGCTTGCCGTGGTCGCGGCTGACCTCGCGGATGATCTGAGCGATGGTGTCGTGGCGGCCTTGATCGTCATCGGGTAGAAGCGGGGATTTGGGGAAGTAGTGGCTCCAGAGCTGGCGGGCGACGACGTACATGTCTCGCTGCACGCGTGCGAATTCCGCTTCGGCATCGGCCAGGACTTCATCGGCGCTGCGGCCGGTGTCGAGTTCCAGCTCGAGTTTACGCGAGAACTTCTCTTTGCCCATGCGCCAATTCTCGGTGGCTTTGGGGCGGAGTTCGGTTTCGAGGAAGGTTTGGTATTCCTTCAGCGCAGCGACGATGGGTTTGGCAGCGGACTTTAGCGCGGGAAGCTGGGGTGTCTCGCCCGCGAGGGTGAAGACTTCTTCTTCATAGAAGGAAATGGCGCCGCGGTTTTGCAGGATGGCGGTGTCGAGGATGGAACGGGGGACGGTCTGCAACGTTTCGCGGGCGACCTTCACGATACCTGGGATGTGCGCCATGCGGGCGATGGCGTTTTTGATGTTGGTCTCCTTGGGCAATGTGGACTGCGCGAGCAGGGTGTAAACGCTGTCGCTGATGTAGCCGCCGTAGGTGCGTGGGTCTTCCTCGAAGGGGCGGGTGTTTTCGGTGAGCCAGATGCTGCGCGTCAGGTCATCGCGCAGGATCTCGAAGTCGATTTGGGAACTGCGGGAAAGCTGGTCGTAGGGGATGGTTTTTGGCAGCGCTTCCAGGGTGCGCTTGGCCTGGGCGAGCCATCCTGCGCGGGCGGCGGGGGAGATGTCATCGAGCTTGTCGTCGAAGCGGTGGTCGCCGAGAGAGGTGGCGTCCATGGGGCGGAGCTGGAAGGTTTCTTCGAGGTAGGATTTGAAGAAGGCTTCGAGCTTGGCGTCGACGGTTTGGGCGGAGGCGGGGGCCGCGAGTGCGAGGAGGGGGAGAAGCAGCGAGCGGAAAGTCATGGCAGGTAATGGTATGGCGTGGTAACGACTAGAAGCGAAGCGGCTGATTATCGATGCTCGAGGAAGCGTTTTGGACTGCTCCAGCCCTCTGGAGCTTTGCGCTGGCGGTGGGACATTCGAAAGCGGCGCTGAAGCGCCGCACTCCGGGGACGCTGGCGCGGGGGTTCAGACGCTGGGATTATCGCATTCACACCTGAGGGCGCTTCGCCAGGGAGTCGCGGATGATTTTGAGGACTTGCTCGCGCTCGGTGCCGGAGAGGGGGAGGCGGGGCTCGCGGCACCATTCTTTGCCGAGGCCGGTCTCCTGGCAGAGGAGCTTGATGTATTGCACGAAGTGGATGTGGGTATCGAGCTTCATGAGGGGCTGCATCCAGCGGTAGAGGGTGCGGGCTTCGTCCCACTTTCCGGCACGGGTGAGGTCCCAGAGCTTTTGATTTTCCTGCGGGAAGGCGATGCCGCTGCCCGCGACCCAGCCGTCGATGCCGAGGATGCTGCATTCGAGGATGAGGTCGTCCACACCGGTGAAGAGCTGGTAGCGATCTCCGACGAGATTGCGCAGTTCGGTGATGCGGCGGGGGTTGGCGCTGCTTTCCTTGATTGAGGTGAGGTTTTCGATGTCGGCGATCTGCGCGAACATTTCGGGCGTGACGTCGGTGTGGTAGCCGACGGGGTTGTTGTAGAGCATCCAGGGCAGGGGCGTGGCCTTGGCGAGGGTGCGGAACCAGTGCTCGGTCTCTCGCGCGTCGCTCTTGTAAACCATGGGCGGCATGATCATGAAGCCTGCGGCGCCGAGTTTTTCGCCGTCCTGCATGTACTGGATGGCGGCCTGCGTGTTCATCTCGGCGACACCGCTGACGACGGGGATGCGGCCCTTGGCGGTTTCGATGGCGCATTTCAGCACAGCGCGTTTTTCATCGGGCTGCAGGCACTGGTTTTCGCCGAGGGAGCCGCAGACGATGAGGCCGGAGATGCCGGACTGGATGAGGGCCTCGAAGTGGCGGGCCGAGGATGGGAGATCGAGGGACTGATCTTCGTGCATCTGAGTGACGACGGCGGGGAAGACGCCGGACCAGCGGGGGAGGGAGGAGGTGGACATGAGGGAAGGATGAATGACGAATGTAGAGCGGTGCGTGAGGCGGCAGGGGACTGCAAACTGAGAACTGAAAACTGAGAATTGGAAATTGGATGGGGCGTGGCTGGGCAGGATACTGCGGTTTGGGGGGCTGAGGGTCTTGATTGCTTTTTGGCTGGGAGGCTGCCAATTCAGTCAAAATGATGGAATCGGGAGGGATGTTCTCTGAGCATGCGACGACGGAGGCGCTGTTTGATGCGCTGCCGGACGTGGTGTTTTTTATCAAGGATGCGGCGGGGCGGTATGTGCGGGTGAACCAAACGCTGGCGGATCGCTGTGCGGGAGGGGACAAGGCAAAGCTGCGGGGCAGGCGGCCGGAGGAGGTGTTTCCGGCGGCGCTGGCGGCGAGCTATGCGCGGCAGGATGAGGCAGTGCTGAAGACTGGCAAGCCGGTGGAGCATCAGCTGGAGCTGCACATCTACCCCGGGCACAAGGCGGGCTGGTGCCTGACGACGAAGCATGCGCTGCGCGATGCGAAGGGGCGCATTGTCGGTGTGACGGGCATCTCGCGGGATCTGAATGCGCCGAGCGACAAGGCGGGTGGCTTTGCGGAGCTGGCGGCGGCTTTGAAGCACATGCAGCGGCACTTTGCGGAGAGCCTGAGAATCGAGGACATCGCGAAGAAGGCGGGACTGAGTGTGTATCAGTTCGAGCAGCGGGTGCAGCGGCTGTTTCAAATGAGTCCGCTGCAACTGCTGCACAAGCTGCGGCTGGATGAGGCGACGCGGCTGCTGCGGGAGACGGATCGCTCGCTGGCGGACATCGCGATCGAGACGGGGTGGTGTGACCAGAGTGCGTTTACGCGGCATTTTTCCCGCTATGCGGGCATGGCACCGGGGAAGTTTCGGGGGCTGAACGGGAAGTGATCCCGCCCGCTGCTGCCCGCATCATCAGAAGCCCAGCAGCTTGCCCAGCTTTTCAACGTTTCCCGTGATGTTGCCGGCGAAGTCATGCACCCACTTCGCGGCCTCCAGCAGGCCCTTGGCGGAGATGTCATACCACTCCCGCTCCGGCTCAGGGCTGGTCGCCTGGGTGATCAATTGGTTGAGTTTGTTGGCCACCTTGGGGGCTTCCTTCGCCTTGTCCGGTGGCAACTGCTGGATCAGCGCCTCCACCTGCTTTGTCAGCTCTTGCAGCAGATCCCTCCGTTCTCCCGCTGGCTGCTCGTTGATCGTGTTCGTGCAGTTCGTCAAGGTCTGGCCCACCTGGGCGTTGGTGACGTTGCCGTGGATGGTGAGGTTGTGGCTGTCGGTGTTCATAGAATTGCTGACCTTCGGATTGTCGCCGTGGAAGTGGTTGTGGATGTCGCCGCCGCGTTGGCGCTGCTCCTCATCCTGTTTCCGCTGCTCGGTGCCGCGCACGCCATTAAGAGCCTCCTCCACGTCGATGCGGAGGATTTCACCAGGACGTGTGCCGCTGACGTTGTGCTTAGCGATGCCGTTCCACGACAGAGAGCGCAGCAGGCTGTAGTCGAGCATCGGCGCATCCGGTCGTCCGGGCACGGGGATGAGTTCCTGCACGGGCAGGTTCTCTACAGTGCCGTGTAGCGCCTCGAAGGTGTGGCGCACCTGGTCCAAGGCCTCGCGTCGCAGGGCTTCCTCTCCGCTCACACTGATCATCACCCGCCGCAATTCCATGTCAGCGATCACGCGCACGCGACACTGCTTCAGCTCCAGGACGCAACCGTGCCGCCAGTTGGGCACCGTGGCGTCCAGATTCCCATGCTGGCGGGCCATGAAGGCGGGCAGCAGGCCGGCGGGCATCACCTCATACTGATAGACGAACTCCAGCGTGCCCGCCTGCGGCCAGGCAAACTCGGGCATGCGCTCCCGCAGCATCAGCGGGATCAGCATGCGGTGCATCGGGCCGTGCTCGGCGGAGTCGTAGAGCAGGTCGAAGCGCCGCATCACCTCCTCGATGATCTTCTCGTGTGCCGAGGGATAGCCGCGCTGCTTTAGGATGGCAGTCATCTGCGTGCGGTCCAACAGACCGCCGCGTTTCTGCGTCGCTGCATCATCCAGCAGAGCGTAGATGCCCAGCGTCACCCACTCCGGGTTCAGGATGGCCGTCTCGCAGGCGTCCACCATCTGCTCCTTCGTGGTGGGAAAGTAGCGCACCGTGCCTAGGCGGTCGCACAGGTGCAGCAGCTCGCGCCGGGCCTCGGGGGTGCTGATCTTGCTGCCGCACAGCTGTGCCCACTCCACCATGGACAGGGTGTGCTCCGGCATCTTCTCCAGCTTCTTCTTTACGGCCAGCCACGTCTTCGCCACCGGCGTGCGCACACCTACCAGCCGCAGCGCCTCACGCACCACCACAATGCGTGCTTCGCCGATGCCCGTCAGGGTGTCGCAGCTCGTGTACAAGAAGCCGCGCAGGTGCGGATGCCGCAGGCGCAGCGCCTGCTCATCCGGCGGGTGCCCCACCTTCTCATCGCACTTGTTCACCACCACATAGACCACCGCATCAGGCCCGCCAAAGCTAGCCGCCATGCGCAGCCAGTAGTCCACGTTGTTCTGCCGCTCATTGTCCCGCTTGCTAAGCACGATGAGATACACTGCCCGTGTGGTCAGGAACAGCGTGTGGGCGGAGTGGTAGATCTCCTGCCCGCCGAAGTCCCAGCAGTTCAGCCGCAGCGTCTCCACCCCGGGTGCCTTCGGCTTTGGGGCCATTTCCGACCCCATCACCGGTACCTCCCAGAGCTGGCGCACGATGCCGCTGGTGCCTTTGCCATCCAGCTCCGTTCGTCGCCTCCCCTGCGTCAATGCCGAGATGAGGCAGCTCTTGCCCACACTGGCTTCTCCAAGCACTAGCACCTTCGCTTCCATCAACGCTTCGGTCCCTTCATCCTCCACCGCCTGCCGATGGACGAAATAATAATACAAGATCTCATGGGGGGCGGCGGGTGTTTTGTTTTCATAGCTATCCACCCACCTAGGCCCCAGCACTTCCGGTGGTAGGCCCAGAACCACATTGCCATGCAGGTAGAGTGTCTTGAGTGCCGTGAGTTGAGCGATCTCCTGCGGCAACGTGAGGAGGTTGTTGTTGTGGAGGGAAAGCATCGTGAGCGCCGTGAGCTGGCCGATCTCTGATGGTAATAAGTTGAGATGGTTGTTGTGGAGGGAAAGCATCCTGAGCGCCGTCAGCTGGCCAATCTCTGATGGCAGCTTACAAAGCATGTTGTTGGAGAGGTCTAGTATCGTCAGCTCCGTGAGCTGGCCGATTTCGGGCGGCAGCGTGTTGAGGTGGTTGTTATAGAGGCGTAGCTCCTTCAGCGCAGTGAGCTGGCCGATCTCCGGCGGCAGCGTGCGGAGCTTATTGTATTCGAGGTTAAATTCCGTCAGCGCCCTGAGCTGGCCGATCTCCGGCGGCAGCGTGGTGAGTCCAAGGCGCTTCAGGTCCAGCACTGCGGCCGCCTTCCCGCTCTTCTGGCATTCCGCGATGCGCCGCAGTGCCTCGGCATAGGCTTCCTGTGCTGCGGGCGTCATGGGGGGGATCTCGGCCATGGCGAAAAGTGAATGACAAAAATGCGAATGTCGAATCTGTTCTCCGACACTGGGCCATGAAGGTGCGTGACGAGGGGAGCGCGCTATCAAGTTTCACAAGGCCTGTCAGTGCGGCACGACCCCTTGTTCGGCAGTATGTCGAAAAGGTTACGATTGCTACATGGAGACATGGGGGATCGATGGCTAATCCCAATTCTGCACGCTGCCACTACAACGTGGGTGGTTTAATTCGATTATGGCAGTTTAACCTGCCAATGAAAGGTGATATTTCTACGCCATGAGCGCCTTGATGGGTTTGGCGGGATTGATGCCGATGAGCTTTTGGTCGAGGCCCTGGAACTTGTAGGTGAAGCGGTCGGCGTTGTAGCCGAGGAGGTTCAGCACGGTGGCGTGGAAGTCGCTGATGTGGAGCGGGTCTTTGACGATGTTGTAGCTGAAGTCGTCGGTCTCGCCGTAGATGGCGCCGCCTTTGGCTCCGCCGCCGGCCATCCACATGGTGAAGCAGCGCGGGTGGTGGTCGCGGCCGTAGTTCTCCTTGGAGAGGCCGCCCTGGCTGTAGATGGTGCGGCCGAATTCGCCGCCCCAGATGATGAGGGTGTCGTCAAACATGCCGCGCTGCTTGAGGTCTTCGATGAGCGCGTGGCAGGCCTGGTCCACGTCCTTGCACTGGCTGGGCATGCGGCCGCCGACGTTGCTGTGGTGGTCCCAGTTGTTGAGGTAGATCTGGGTGAAACGCACGCCGCGCTCGGCGAGGCGGCGGGCCATGAGCACGCTGTTGGCAAAGGTGCCGGGCTTCTTCGCTTCATCGCCATACATTTTGAAGATGTGCTCGGGTTCGCTGTTGATGTCGGTAAGCTCGGGCACGCTGGCCTGCATGCGGAAGGCCATCTCGTACTGCTGGATGCGCGTGTGCGTTTCGGGATCGCCCACTTCCTTGTAGTTGATCTCGTTGAGCGAGTTGAGGCCTTCGATGGTGCGCTTGCGCACGCTGCTGGGCACGCCGGCGGGGTTGTTGATGAAGAGGATGGGATCGCCCTTGCTGCGGAAGGAAACGCCCGCGTGCTCGCCGGGCAGGTAACCGCTGGACCACAGGCGCGAGGAGATGGCCTGCTCCTGCTCGCGATTCGTCGGTGTGGCGATGAGGACAACGAAGGTGGGCAGGTTCGAGTTCATGCTGCCCAGGCCGTACGAAGCCCAGGAGCCGAGGCAGGGGCGGCCGGTGATCTGGTTCCCCGTCTGCATGGCGCAGATGGCGGGCTCATGATTGATGGCCTCGGTGTGCAGCGAGCGCATCCAGCAGATGTCGTCCGCGTTCTTGGCAAGATGGGGCAGCAGGTCGGAATTCATCCACATGCCGCACTGGCCGCGCTGCGCGAAGTTGAACTTCGACGGCGCGATGGGAAACCGCGCCTGGCCGCTGGTCATCGTGGTGAGGCGCTGGCCGTTGCGGATGCTTGGTGGCAGATCCTTGTCATACCACTTCATCATCTCCGGCTTGTAGTCGAAGAGATCCATCTGCGCCGGTCCGCCGACCATGTGCAGGTAGATCACGCGCTTCGCCTTCGGCGCAAAGTGCGGCCCCATGGCGCCGCCGCTCGATGCGTTTGCAAAGGATTCGCCGAGAAGTGAAGCCAGCGCGGCACCGCCGAGAACGTTTTTACCGCGTGCGAAAAGCTGGCGGCGGGTTTGGTAGGTGTCCCATTCGTGGAGGAGGCTCATACAGAGTTTAAAGTTTAAGGTTTAAAGTTTCAAGTTGGGGACGCTTCGCGGGTGACGGAGGCGTGGGAGGAGTTAGCCTTTTGGGCCTGCGGAGGCAGTTTGGAATTTGCGGCCTTTGATTTCGGTTTGGCGAAGGTATTTGATGAAGCCGTCAAGGAGGCGGCTGACTTCGAGGCAGCGGTTGTGGAGTTCCTGCCACTCGGGCTGAGTCAGGTAGGATTCGTCCAGAGCTACGTAGAGCTGGGAGCGGACTTCGCCGCAGGAACCTTTGGAGTGACCTAGGAATTGAATGAATTCTTTGGTGCCTCCGCGTTCGAAGCCTTCGGCAATGTTTGAAGTGATGGAGATTAACGCGCTGCGAATTTGATCGCGCAGTGCGAAGTCCTTCGCGAACTCGCCCTTTCGGGAGGCTCTATAAACAAGCTTGGTGAGCTCCCGCCCCTTTTGCCAGGCGAGGATGTCCTCAAATTGTTCGATGTTGGCCATGGGGAAGAGTTTAAAGTTTCAAGTTTAAGGTTTGAAGTTGGAACGAGTTTGTGAGCGCTTTCAAAAATGGGGCAGTTGCTCGCTGTTAGCCATGGAGTGTTCGCGTTAGAAAACTTGAAACTTTTAACCTTAAACTTTTAACTTTGGCCTACTTGTTCAGCACTTCATCGAGGTTCATGACTTCATTGCAAAGCATCGTCCACGCAGCGAGTTCGGGCTTCGCGAGCTTTTCATCGGCTTTGGATTCACCGACTTTGATGAGCGCTTCGGCGTCCGCTGCATTGCTGCTGTAGAACTTCCGCATGTCCGCGAGGCTGGCAGCGAGGATGGGTTTCTCGGCGTCCTTCAGGGGGCGGCAGAGGAGGCGGGAGTAGATGGACTCGAGCTTGGCGGTGTCGTCGCCTTTCACTTGCTCCAGGGTGTGCTGGGCGAGGTTGCGGGCGGCTTCGATGAACTGGGGGTCGTTCATGGTGACGAGGGCCTGCAGCGGGGTGTTGGTGCGGTCGCGGCGGACGCAGCTCATCTCGCGGCTGGGGGCGTTGAAGATGTCCATGTTCGCGGGCGGGGCCATGCGCTTCCAGAAGTCGTAGAGGGTGCGGCGATACAGGTTTTCGCCTTTGTCCTGCACGTACTTTTCCGTCCCCATGCCGACGACTTCCCAGATGTTTTCCGGCTGGTAGGGCAGGGTGCCGGGGCCGCCCATGCGCGGGGAAAGGGTGGCGCTGGCGGCGAGGGCGTAGTCGCGGATCATCTCGGCATCCATGCGGAAGCGCGGGCCGCGGGAGAGCAGGGCGTTGTCCCGGTCTTTCTCCAGCTTGGCGGGCGTGATGACGGCGGCCTGACGGTAGGCGGCGGAGGTGACGAGCATCTTGTAGAAGCGCTTTACATCCCAGCCGCTTTCTTTGAACTCCACCGCGAGCCAGTCGAGCAGCTCGGGGTTGGAAGGGGCGCTGCCCATGATGCCGAAGTCTTCGCTGGTCTTCACCAGGCCGCTGCCAAAAAGCTCCTGCCACATGCGGTTCACGGTCACGCGGGCGGTGAGGGTGTTGTTGTCGCTGACGAGCCACTTGGCGAGGCCGAGGCGGTTCTTCGGAGCATCGGCGGGCAGCTTGCCGAGCGATGCGGGCACGGCGGCCTCCACGGCGTCTCCCACTTTGTCATACTGGCCGCGCATGAGGATGTTGGCCATGGGCTTGGTGTCCATCTTTTCCTCCTGCACGTGGGTCATGGGGCTGCGGGCCTTGATGGCTTCCTGCTCGGCGGTGAGCTTGGTGCTGGCGGCGAGGGCTGCCTGATAGGCGCTATCGCGGGTTACGAGATAGTGCTCAAACAGCGCCTCCTGCTGCTTGGGTCCCTGCTTCTTGGCGGCGAGCATGCTGCGGAGCGGGCCGACTTTGGAAAGAGTCATGACTTCCGTGGCGCTGAGCTGACGATCATACACGCGCACGTCCTGCACGCCGCCATCGGTGAAGTAGGCGCCGTGGCTGCGCTGGCCGATGCGGGTGGGTGTGGTGGTTTTGATGCTGCCTTTGAGGGCGTTCACATCCGGGCGGATGGGAGCCTCGACGCCATCCACAAAGATGCGGATGCCGCCGGCCTTGCCTTTGCCGTCGTAGGTGACGAACACATGCTGCCAGACATTGGGGCGCAGGGCGGGCTTGGCGGTGCTGATCTTGATGGCATCGCCCGGCCAGTTGCTGACGATGTGCACGGAGAGTTTATTATCGCTCTGGAAGAGGTCCCAGCCGCGATGCCCGTTCTTTTCATCCATGCGGCTGAGGATGCTGCCGGAGATGCCGGTGACCTTGCCCGCGCGAATCCACGCGCCGTAGCTGAAGGCGTGATCTTTTTCATAGTCGCCCACGTCGCCGATCTCAAAGGTGCTCTTCGGGCTGATCACGGGTGCGGGGCCGAGTTTGCCATCGGGCTTCCAGGTGACCTCGCCGGTGGCCTTGAAGGTCTTGGCGCTGCCGCAGGTGGCGGCGACTTCGCTGCCGGTGCCTTCAGTGAGCGGCACATGCGCGGCGATGCCCTTCGTTGGCACGTCTTTGTCCAGGTCTTCCGGCTTGGCGGTGGTGAGCCAGAGATCGAAGAGGGGCTTCGCGGTTTTGCGTGCACCGTCCTGCTTCACTTTGGCGGCGGCGATTTCCGTGGGCAGCGCGTTCCAGCGCGGGCGGTCCTTGTCGGTAGGCAGCACGAGGATGGGGCCGAGGCCGTCCTTCACATTGCCGTCCTTCGGCTTCTGGGTGGTGTTGCGGAAGAAGGCGGCCATGGAGTAGTAGTCCTTCTGCGTGAGCGGATCGAACTTGTGGTCATGGCACTGGGCGCAGTTCGTGGTGAGGCCGAAGTACACCCAGCCCATGGTCTGCACGCGATCGGAGGCGTAGTTGGCGAGGTTTTCTTCATCGATGGTGCCGCCTTCATTGGTGGTGATGTTGCAGCGCTGGAATCCGGTGGCGACGAGCTGGTCTTCGGTGGGCTTGGTCAGCAGGTCGCCGGCGATCTGCTCGACGGTGAATTTGTCGAAGGGCTCGTTGTTGTTGTAGGCTTTCACCACCCAGTCGCGGTAGGGCCAGATCTCGCGTGGCTTGTCAAAGTGCAGGCCGTGGGTGTCGGCGTAACGTGCGGCATCCAGCCAGTAGCGGGCGCGGTGCTCGCCGTAAGCGGGCGATTTGAGAAGCTCGTCCACCAGCGCGGAGTACTTCTGCTCGGTGAGCGGCAGGTAGCGGGCCATCAGCTCGGGCGATGGCGGCAGGCCGGTGATGTCCAAGGACACACGGCGGATGAGCGCGTGGTCCTCCGCCTGCGCGGCAGGGGCGAGGCCTGCGGCTTCGAGCTTGGAGAGGATGAAGCGGTCCACAGGGGTCTTCACCCAGGCGCTGTCTTTCACCGCAGGCAGTGCGGATTTCTTGGGCGCGATGAGCGACCAATGCGGCTGCCACGGCGCGCCCTGAGCGATCCACTCTTTGATCAGCGCGATCTGCGCGGGCTTCAGCGTCTTGTGGGAATCCGGCGGCGGCATGATGTCGTCTTCATCTTTGGTGATGAGGCGCTGAAAGAGGGCGCTGACCTCGGGCTTGTTTTTGATGACGGTGGGCTGCTCGCCTTCCTTGGCCGTGAAGAATCCGGCTTCGGTGTCGAGGCGCAGTCCCGCTTTGCGCGTGCCTGGGTCAGGGCCGTGGCAGTGGAAGCAGGCGTCCGCGAGGATGGGGCGGATGTCTTTGTTAAAGCCGATGGGCTGCGCTGCTGTCGCCGCGGAAGTGGCGAGAAGCGTGAGGAGCAGGGTGAGGTCGATGCGCATGCGGTGGGGGAAAGCGGTTTGGTATGGAAGTGTCTCGGACTGGTATGAATGTGATTACGGAGGCCGAGGGGGTGATTTTACGTCAATCTGGCGAACTTTGGGGCGAATGCTGGCGTAGGGGAGGGGGAGGCGATCCTGATGTTCTTCCTACTCTTACTTTTACTTCTGCTCCCTTTTCCGGAACAGGGAGGAAGAGGAGGAAGAGGAGGAGGAGGAGGAGGAAGAAGCTGCTCGGAGAAGTGGATGGTGCGGGGCGATTGGATCGAGGACGAGTTCGAGTAGGAGGACGAGTTCGAGTAGGAGGACGAGTTCGAGTAGGAGGAAGAACGTGAGGACGATGTGAGGCGGATCACACCATGGCGCTCCGCAGAGCCAGACGCTCAGCCTCCGGGAGGCTGCTGGCGGTGATGGCGCGCCAGGCGGCATTGATGTCGATGCGGCTCCAGATCGTGGCGAGGCAGTTGCCAAGGCTGAGGCGCTCCTTGGGCGCACGCACGTGAGTGAGGAGATTGAGCGCGAGGTCCGGACGGTGGTGCTTGACCACGAGGATGAGGTTTTTCAGGTCGTCGTCATTAAAAGAGGCCACGACTTCGGCATCGCGCAGCATTTCATCGAGCAGAGGCAGGTCGCGCGTGTTCCCACGGTGCAGGCTGGCGGCCACCCGCCGGAGCCGCTCGCGGCGCTGGGGCAGGGGCAGGAAATGGAGGGCTTTCGGCATGAGGTAGAATACGCCGGAGGGGCGAATGGCGTCTTGCACGGGCATCGCATCCTTGTGTAAAATAAGCGCATTATGGCGGAGATTTCACCACAGGGATTTTTGCGGAGGGTACGCGGCGCGGAGCTGGCGGGCTTGTTTGACCTGCTGCCGGACATGTCGTTTTTCATCAAGGACGCGCAGGGGCGCTTCATGGCGGTGAACCGCCGCGGCTGCGACTACTGCGGCGTGAAGCATGAGAAGGACGCCATCGGCAGGACGGACTTCGATTTCTTTCCGCACAGCCGGGCGGCGGAGTATCGGAAGGACGACGAGATCGTGATGCGCACGGGCAAGCCGATCGCGAATCGGCTGGAAAGCGCGCCGGAGGCGGAGGGCAGCCCGCGCCTCGTCATGTCCAGCAAGATCCCGCTGCGCGATGCGGAGGGGCGCATCATCGGTGTGGCGGGCTTTTCGCGGGAGCTGGAGCAGGTGCGCAGCCGCAGCTCAGGGGAGGCGCGGTTTGCCAAGGTGATCGAGCAGATGCACAAGCACCCGGAGGCGGCACTGAGCAGCGCGGAGATGGCGCGGAGGTGCGGCCTTTCGCAGAGCCAGTTTGACCGCAGCTTCAGGCGTGTGTTTGGCTCTTCGGCGCGGCAATACTTGCTGCGCGTGCGCGTGGAGGCGGCATGCCGGAGACTGGCCGAGACGGAGGAGACGGTGGCGGCGCTGGCGGTGGAGCTGGGGTTCTTTGATCACGCGCACTTCACGCGCTGCTTCCGCAGCATCATGGGGATGACGCCGGCGGAGTATCGGAAACAAAGGGTGCCGAAAGGGGCGCGGAGGGGGTAGAGGCTGGATGCTGAGATGGCAGCCTGCGGAACACACGGAAGAAACGGAGAATGAGACGAAAACCCAAGGCTGGGTGCCTCATCTTGGGAGATAAACGGAAACGAGCTCCAAGAAAGGCGGGGCTGCTGCGTTGTGTGGGGGTGAAAGGTTTTCCTATGATGAATCGTGACGAGTGGCTGAAAATCTATGTGAAGGAGATCGAGAAGGCGGCAGGCCAGGCTCCGGCATTGGGAGAAGGGGCGGACGAGCGCGAGCGGAGGGCGGCGCTGATCCGGTCGAACCTGCTGCTGGTGGTGAAGCTGGCGCAGGAACAGCGCACCCTCTGTGAGGTGCCGCTGCTGGATCTCATTGCGGCTGGAAACATCGGGTTGGTGAAGGCGGGCACGAAGTTTGATCCCGAGAAGGAAGGGGCGTTTGCCGTCTTTGCAGGGTGGTGGATCCGGCAGTCGATCCGGCGCGAGGTGACGAAGAAGTTTGCTGAATGCTTTGCGCCGATGAAGCCGGACATGGGCTGCGATGAGGATCTCGCCCTGCCCGCTTGATGGCTGAAAGCGCGTGGCATGCATGAGAGCCACCCCCGCATATCTCCGGCCAATCCTTTGCTGCACGCAGCACCTCCAAGGCCTCTTTTGCTGCTCCAGGTGGCAGATGGTTGCATTTTAAAACAAATCGCGTTGACATTCCAAAAACGGGCCCAATCTGCTTTATCAGCTTCAAACAGTCCGTCATTCCAATAACGGGTGCTTGAAGTGGACAGCGAGGGAGGCAGTGAAGAACTCCGAACCCGCAACCTGCAAGGTGACACAGCCATCCGTGGCCGTTCTGACGCCCGCCGTTTCCCGGTGGTCATCAACCCCGCCACGGACCGTCTGCAAGCCCCGGAACCACGCATCCGGCCCACCACTTCGGCTCCTCATCGCGCCTCCGTGCAACCGTATGCCTCAAAACGACAACGCAATACCACGACAAAATACAAAGACACATAGAATACCATGAAAACGAACAGCACCGAAACCGCAAACGACAGCACCACCATCGCAGCCTCTTCCTCCGCTTCCGCCACCGGCATGCAGCCCCCTCTCGCAAACGAGACCGTGCTGCTGACGCCGGAGCAGCTGGCGCGGGTCTTCAGCATCAGCCGCCGCACCCTGAGCAACTGGACAGCGCAGAAGATCATCCCCATGACCAAGATCGGGAGGACCTGCCGCTTTGACCTGCAGAAGGTCAGGGCCGCGCTGGCGAAGTACGAGCAGGGCACCGCCGCCTGAGCCTGGCCACGCCCCGCCGCCCCCGGCCTCCTGGAAGAAACAGGGAGGCCGGGTGGCTGACGGGGGAAAGCCGCCACACCACAAAGAACCGGGAAATACCACACGCTCATGCACACGCCGTCAACCCATCGCGAACCGACTAAAACGAAGAAATCTGTCGAAGAGCTGGCCAGCGCTCACCTGGAAACCATGCCCGTCTCCGTCTCGGGGCAGGACGGGCATCGTGCCGCCTTCACAGCCGCCGTGGCCCTCGTCCGAGGCTTCAATCTTTCCGAGCAGGCGGCCCTGCCCATCCTGGCCCATTGGAACCGTGACTGCCAGCCGCCGTGGAGCGAGAGCGAACTGCGGTACAAGCTGCGCAGCGCCGCCACCAACGGCACGAGTGCTCCCGGTTTTCTGCTGGCGAAATACGCGGCCGAGTTGTCTGCCGCTTCCGCAACCGACCGCACGGCACCCGACTTTGAAAACGAGGACGAACGGAGGGCCCGGCAGCGCAAGGCGTGGCCGCAGTTCACAGAGCTGACGCAGGAGGACATCGCCACCATCGCGCGGCTGCGTCGCATCTCCCCGGATGCGGTGGATCTGGCGCAGCGGCATGGATTTCTCAAAGGCGTCACGGTGCAGGGGCAGCGCTGCTTTGCGCTGGTGGAGGGCACCTTTGCCCAGGCCCGCCGTTTGGATGGCAAACCGCTGCAAAAGGCGGATGGCACAGCGCTGAAGGCGCGGAATTTTCAGGGATCACAGGGAGCCTTCATCGGTCAGAGCTGGCTTCAGGGCACCACGCACGTGCTGCTGGTGGAAGGGGCCATCGGCCTCCTTGAAGGCCTCGCGGCGATGCTGCTGGTGGATACCGAGCACGCGTGGAGCGTCCTCGCCGCCACCAGCGCGTCCTCACGCTTTGCGCGCGATCCCGCGCTGCTGGAGCGGCTCAAAGGCAAGACGGTGCGCATCGTGCGGGATGAGGACGAGGCCGGCATCAATGCCTCTGGCTCCTGGCTGGCCGATTTGGAAGCGCACGGCATCAGCGCCCAGGTCATCCGCCTGCCCGGCGGCAGCAAGGACCTGGGAGACTTCCTCAAGTCCGACGACCCCCAGCCGACGCTGGACCGCATTTTTGAGACCCGAAAGAAGGCCTGAATACCATAAAATACCATCCAAGACACGACATCATGAACACCGCCCACGCCCAAGCCCACGCCGCCGCCCATGCCCGCAATCAGCACGGCCCCATCCCCGACGACGACCTCTTCTGCACCAATGAGGTCCGCGCCCGCAAGGACTACCGCCCCAGCATTGCGCCGCCGATGCAGCATCCAGAACCAGAGCCGGCTGCCTTCTCCGCCAAGGCTGCGAAGGACGAAAAAGCCGGTGCTGCAATGCTGCCGGACTCCCGCGTGGAGCGGCAGACGCCGGCGCGGCCCGCTGAGAAACCGCAAAGCGAATCCGGCACCGCGCCGATGCAGAAGCAACTGCAGTCCAACGAGCCTGGAGTCGAGACTTCGCCCATTTCGCAGGTTTTGTCTCCCGCACGTAAAGGGCCTGAAGTGCAAACTTCACCCACTTCGCCAAATTCACCGGGTGTGTCTCGCGCGAGCGGAGGGCCTGATAAAGTGATTTCGCCCATTTCGCCGATTTCGCGGGGTGTGTCTCTCGCGAGTGAAGGGCCTGATAAAGTGATTTCGCCCATTTCGCCCATTTCGCCCATTTCGCCCATTTCGCCCATTTCGCCCATTTCGCAGGGTGTGTCTCTCGCGCCTGCGGACCGTTTGGAAGGAGAGGCTTCGGCCATTCCGCTCGTTGTGACGGAGGCGGTGCGTGAGCATCCCATCCCGGAAGACTCCATTCTGGCGGATTATCGCGACTTTGTGCGCCAGCTCTCCGAGTTGCCGGACGGGCTGATCGTGGCTCCCGTGCTCGCGCTTTGTGCCAAGCTGCTCACGCCGAAGGTCGTGCTGGACTTTGGCAGCGTGAAGCCGATGACGCTCTACAATTTCATCGCCAGCCCTGCGGGTCTGAGAAAGAGCACCACCTTTGCGCCTGCGGAGAGGATCGCGCGCCACGTGCTGATGAACGATGAGATTCTGGCGGGAAATGCCAGCGACTCGGCCTTGTTTGACAGCTTTGAGAGCCAGCCGCACCGCCTGCAGTTTGAAGATGAGGGAAACACCATCCTGCGCAGCTGGGAGACGACCTCCTACGGGCGCGAGGTCTCCGCACGCTACCTGAAGCTCTATGATGGCGCGCCGTGGCACCAGAACTTCCGGCGTGAAGTCAAAAACAGTGAGGATGGCAAGGCGGAGCGCCACATCGCGCAGGCCTCGCTGAGCCTGTGCATCGGCGCGACCTTTGGCGTGGCCAGGCTGGATCATCTGGATGCCGGGAGCGGACTGCGCCGCCGCTTTGGCTTCTATGTGGCCACCCAGGTGGTGCGGCAGATCGACTGGCCGGAAAGCATGGAGCAGGATGAGTTTGAGCGCCTGGCGGACCGCTTCCTTCATCTGAGCCGTCTTGAGGGCACGATCAAAAAGACCAGCCTTACACCTGAGGCGCGGCGCTACTGGTCCGGCCTGCAGACGCGCAACCGTGAGCGCTGCAACAGCATTCGCGGCTACACCCGTGGGAGCGAGGATTTGATGTCCAGCCTCAATGAATCTCCCGTGCGCTGTCTGAAGCTGGCCATCATCTTTCAGGCCTGCCGGTGGGCCAAGGGCAGCATTGAGGATCCTTTCATCATCACCGAAGACATCCTGGAAATGGCCGAGGCGCATCAAAACGCCTGCCTGGATGCCTTGGTGGAGCTGGAAGGCATCGGCAAGCGCTGCGAGGTGGACGACATGGGCGAGTGGCTGCTGGCGCAGATCGCCGGAGCCCACCTGACAGATCCTGCCATCAAAAGTGCGGTGCTGAGCAAGACCGAGCTGACCCGCCGTTTTGTCTCCCACCCTGGCCGCCACGGAGGCCTGACCGTCTCCCGGCTCTATGACGAGATCATTCCACATCTCATCGCCAAAGGCCGCTGTCAGCAGATTTCCAAGGTTCGCAGATGTGGCACCTACTCCTTCCACTGGGATTGAGCATGGCACTGCTGACTGTGACGCGAGAGAGAGACACCCTGCGAAATGAGCGAAATGGGCGAAATGACTTTGTCAGGAGTTCCGCGCGCGCGAGAGAGAGACACCCCGCGAAATGAGCGAAATGAGCGAAATGACTTTGTCAGGAGCTCCGCGCGCGAGAGGGACATGCCCGGTGAGGCTGGTTTGGAGTTTCTGCCTTTGCCCGGTGGCGTGGGAATGGGAGGGCGGGCGGACCTCCGGCAGGAGGGGGACCATCTTGGTCCCTTGGTTTGGGAGGGGCGGGTGTGGTGAAAGCCCGTGTGCCCTTCGACGAACGAAGTGCGAAGAATGGGCCCGTCTGTGGGCGTGCTGCGAGGTCTGCGGCGTACGAATGTCCTCGCAGTCGGGCGGTTTGGCGGAGTGTGCGAGGCAGCATGTGAACACCCTCGGCGCCAAACACGCCCAACCTACGTTCCAGAGTGCCGGGAGCTGATGCATGAATGCGTGCTCAATGCCAGACAGGGCCGCAACGGCGCTGGCGGCGCAGGAGGAGGCTGGTGGAGGCGAGGAGGAGCAGGGTGAGGCGCTGGGGCTCGGGCGCGGCGGAGGTGGTGATGCCGGCGAGGAGGGCGGTGTTGGGCGTGTCTTCATACGCCCAGTCCACCACGGTGCCGGAGCTGCTGTTGCTGGGCGTCATGCGCATCCAGCCGTAGTAGGTGCTGCCGGAGAGGTCGAAGCTGAAACCGAGCAGGCCAGGGGAGCCGGTCTGAAACTGATCTGCTGCGGCGCCGATGTGGCTGTCGCTGCCATTGTAGCCGGCGGCGAAGTGCTGGGCGGCATCGATGAGCGTGCTGGAGGGCAGATTGAGCACGCGCTCGTTTCCAGAGATGCCGGTGACCACGCTGGGGCGCAGCACGCTGTTGCTGGCGATGAGGGTGCCGCCGTAGAAGGGATTGATCCACGGGGCGGTGTCCCAGGTGCCCGGCTGGGTGGTGCTGGTGGCTCCGGTGGCGACATTCACATACACGCCGTCGAGCGTGAAGGGAATGGAGACGTCCTGCACGCCGCTGTAAACGACGGCGGCCTGCAGCGCGGGCAGCGGGGCGAGCGCGAGCGCGCAAAGGAGCGCCAGAATGCCGGAGTGGAGACGGGAGGTGTTCATGGAGGCAGCCTCGGCTGGTATGTTATGATTTTTCATGGTGCTGCATTGACCTGGACGCGGAAGTAGCGCGCCTTTTTCCCGCCGATGAAGTTGAGGTAAGGCACGCTGAGGATCTGGTAGGTGCCGTCATCGGCGAGGACGGAGGGCGTGGCGGTGGTGGTCTGCCAGGTGGTCAAATCTGCGCTGAACTGCACGGTGTAGGTGAGGCCGGAGAGCGAGTAGTCGGTGCGGCGCACAAACAGGGCGCGGTTGTCCGGCACGGTGAGCGTGGTCTCAAAGGCTGCGGTGGGCTGTCCGGTCGCGGAGATGGTGCCGCCGCCGGCAAAGGTGCCGGTGTAGGCGAGCTTGGAGGGGCCGCTGGCGTTGCTGGCGGGATTGGTGCCAAAGGCGAACTCAAGCAGGTTCACCACGCCATCGCCATCGTAGTCGCTGGTGTCCGCCGCGAGGCCGGAATTGGCGGAGCTGCCGAGCTGCTGCTGACGCCAGTTTTGCAGCACGCCGACGGCACGGATGGTGAAGGTGCGCGTGACGGACCAGGGGTTGCCATCGATCGTGTCATCATCCGTGAGCGCCACGGTGATGACGGCCTCTCCCGCAGCGCCGCTGGCGGCATACCCCAGCGTGCCGGTGGGGGTGATGGCCGGCGGCGAGGTGAAGAGTCCGGGGTTGGTGTTGCCAATGATCTCAAAGCTCAGCGCCTGCGCGGTGGTGCTGTCTCCATCGTTCATGCCGGAGGCCCAGTTGTTCAGCACTTGCGGCGCGGTATTGCCCACGACGAGGCTCGGGTCTGCGCCTGCGGTGAATCCGGGGGCTTCATTCACATTGAGAATGGTGATGGTGAAGGGGCTTTCAATGAAGAGGCCTTCGGGGTCCGTGGCGCGCACGCGAATGAGATAGGTGTCCTTCGTTTCAAAGTCGGCGCTGGCATTCATGAGCAAGCTGGTGCCTTGAATGGTGAAGGCGCTGTTGTCGGCGGAGCCGCTGCCGCTGACGAGCGTGTAAACGGCGTCTCCGGTGCTGTTGAGGTCCGTGTCGCTGAAGGTGCCCACGAGCGCATTCGGTCCGCGATTTTCCTGAATGGACTGCGAGCTCAAAGCGATGGCCGTAGGTGCGACCGTGCCCTCGCCGGAGAGCACGAGCGAGAAGGTGCCTTCATCGCTGTCATTGCTCAGGATCTGCAGCGTGGCGCGGCGCTGGCCGCCGACGCTCGGGCTGAAGGTCACGGTGAAAGTCGTGCTGCCGGAGGGGCCTGCGAGAGGGGCAGGGGTGGTGAGCGCGCCGAGCGTGAAGTCAGCGGCGGCATCCCCCGAGGTGGACATCGTCAATCCGGTGAGATTGGCGGAGCCGAGATTGCGGATGGTGAGCGTGACATTCGATGAACTGCCCGGAGAGGTGGAGCCCACATTGACCACGGCATTCAGCGCCAGCACCGTGCCGGATTTCTCCACGGAGATCTCTGGCGCGATGGCTGCGCTGCCGCTGAGATTGATGATGAAGGGATTCTCATCCGCGTCATTGCTGGCAAGCCGCAGCTGCGCGGTCTTGGCCCCGCTGGTGGTGGGGGCGAAGCGGATGACGAGCACGCCGGAGCTGCCGGGCGTGAGCGTGCTGGAGGTCAGCGCGGTCTGGATGGCGAACTGCCCTGAATCCGTGCCGCTGAGCGTGGGCGTGAGGCCGGTGAGATTGAGCAGGCCGAGATTGCTCACGGTGAAGCTCACGTCCTGCGTGGCATTCACACTCACCGCGCCAAAGCTCACGGGATTGGCATCTGCACTGGTGAGGCTGCCGCTGCTGGTCTGGACGTCGATCTCCGGCGCCGCATTGCCGATGCCGGTGAGCGGCACGGCGAAGATGGTTTCGTCCGTGTCATTGGAGCGGATGCGCAGGGTCGCATTGCGCACACCGGAGGCGGATGGGGTGAACTCCACGGTGAGCAGCTGGCTGTCTCCTGGTGCGAGGTAGCTGACCATCGTGTCGAGAATGCGATAGTCGATGCTGCTCGCGCCATCGATGAGGTAGTCGATGTTGTTCAGGTCAGCGGTGCCGGTGTTGGAAAGCGTGATCGTCTGCGTGACCACGGCACCCGTGTTCACATTGCCAAAGTCCACCGCCGTGGCGCCGCCGCTGGTGATGTTGGCGGAGCCCGCCGTGCGCACGAGGGTGATCTCAGGCGCGGGGAGCGTGCTGAGGCCATTGCCGCTGAGCGTGATGGTGAAGACGGCTTCATCGCCATCACTGCTTTTGATTTCAAAGCTGGAGGCAAGAGCGGCAGCGGTGGCCTGGCCATTGGTCACGGTGACATCAAAGGTCAGCGAATCTCCGGGGTTCAGCGTCGGCGTTTCAGGCACGTTGAAGGAGAGCTCCACTGTGCTGTCTCCCACCAGCGGATCTCCACCGCCGATGTCGATGTCCGTGAGCGGTGCCGCGCCGTCATTGCGCACGGTGAAGGTATGCGTCACGCTCGCACCTGCCGCGATGGTGCCGAGATTGATCGGCGCGCCGCCGCTGGTCAGAGAGGTGCTGCCATCCAGCACGGTGATGTCCGGTGGAGTCGTCACCGCAGGTGTGAAGATGAGGTTCAGATCGCCACCCGATTGCGCGAGGGAAAAGCTGCCGCCCTGCGTGTCATTGCTGAAGCGGTCCGTGCGGATCTGGAAAGCCGAGGCATCGAATCCCGTGATGCTGCCCGCGCTCACGATCTTCCACGTCTGCGTAATGTAGGGATTGAAATGCGGCACATCGCCCTCGCTGTTGTCAGCCTGCAGCGAGATCACATCCAGCGTAATCGGTGCCGTGGCCGTGGCGATGATCTGGAGATTCCCGCCCACCTTCGTGCTGTCCCAGCTCAGGCCTGCAGAGCCCGTGGCGTCATTGATCTCCCAGTTCATGGTGAATCCGGCCTCCCAAATGAGGTTGTTCGCCTCCTCCACAAAGCCAGGGCTGGCACCGATGCTGTGGACGGCGGTGCCCTGATTTCCCGCACCGAAGTTCGCCGGAGTGCCGCCGACGAATCCGCCCACATGGGTGGGAGTGGCCGCGGGTGTCTTGCTCTTCGTGTTCTTGCCTTTGATGACCGGCTTCTTCTGATTGGCGAGCGAGACTGCGGTGGCGTATTTGGACGGGAGATCGCGCTGGATAATGTTTCGATTGGCAATTTTCTCCGCAGCAGTCACGGGAGCGCCGCTGGTGTCCTTGACTTCTTTGAAGCGCATGAAGCCCGGCTGCCAGGTCCTGGTGTCATAGTAGGCGATGCCCGGCCTGCCATCCACCAGACGCAGCGAGGTCGCCGCGCCCACCTCTCCCAAGGGCTGGAGAGTCATGCGCTGATTGGAAGGCCAGGTGATGAAATCCCCGACGGAAGACCATGCATACTTGAGCGTGCGGTTGGCGCCGTCGCGGTAGCTGACGGCCGGGTGCCCGTTGATGACGGAGAGCGAAGTATAACCTCCGACGCTGGCTGAAGTCTGGTCCAACACCACGGGTACGTCGAAGTAAACGTCATAGCCTTCATGACGCGTTCCTCCAGTAATCAAGACAGACTGCAAGTATCCCTGAGCATAGGTCAGGTATTGGTGTGTCTGGGAACGGTTGATGGTGTTGACGGTCGCATCGAAATAGGACAAGCAGGGGCCACCGTTGACGATTTCGAAAGAGAGATACTGGCCGACATTTCCCATGCTCTGCACAGTGATGGTGCCGGGAGGCCAGGAACTTCCGGTGCTGTCATCCGACCAAATCATGCACAGGTTCTTGTTGGTGGCGTTGTAATAGGCGATGGCCGGTATGCCGGCGAGAATTTTCATGCTGGCAAACTGCCCCACGTTTTGGTCGCTTACGATGCGCTGCGCTGCGGGCCATGAGGTGCCGCTGGCATCATTGGCGCGCACGTACATGAGATCGCATTTCACCGAGTCATAGAAGGCGATGGCGGGACGCCCGGCCACCACACACAGGGAGCTGTGGCGTCCCACTTTTCCCGCGGACATGACCGTGACCGGCGCACCCCAGGCGGTGCCCAGGGCATTGGAGGCGCGCACGTATTTCAGGTCCTGGTTCTCTTCGTCGAAGTAGGAGATGGCGGGGTTTCCATTCACCACGCAGAGGCTGGTGAACTGGCCGACATTCTGCGCGCTGTCGATGGTGATGGTGGGCTCAAAGGCGGTGCCGTCCTTGTCCGAGGCGATGCGGTATTTCAGATCTCCAAAGATGGACTCCTGAAAGCTCATGGCCGGGCGGCCCTGCACGATCGCCTGGGAGATGTAGCCGCCTTCGCGCACGGTGGGCACCGGGATGCCGGGATTGAGCACCTGGATGGGAACAGTGACGATGCCGAGCGGATTGACTGCGCCATCGCTCACGGTGATGGGCACGTCCACCTTGCTCGCAGGGCCCAGCACCAGCTCTCCGCCGCCGTCTTTCACGAGGCTGGCCGGAGTCTGGGAGTTTCCGCTGCGCAGCAGGCCGCTGATCTGCAGCAGGGACTCCAGCAGCAGCGTCTGGTCTCCCAGCACATTCACCTGTCCGGTCAGCGTGAGGTTGTCTCCGGCGATGGCAGTGTCATTCGAGATGACGACATTGTTTGCCAGCGTCTGCGCGCCTTCAAAAATCAGCAGGCTGGCTCCTGCGAGCGTGAGTGTGCCGCTGCCCGCTGCCGTGCTGCTGGCGATGCCGAGCGAGCCTTCCGTGGCGGTGATGCCACCGGTGAAAGTATTGCTGCCGCCGAGGATGAGCAGGCCGCTGCCGAGCTTTACCAGCGTCGCGCTGCCCTGCACCGAGCCGTCGATGTCCAGCGTGCCCTGGGTCGTGAGCACCTGCGCACCACTGACGCTCACTGTGCCCGCCAGGCCGAGGCCTTCTCCTTTGATGGTGGTGTTGGCGGAGATCACCACCGGATTGCTCAGCACACGCTGCGCGCCCACGGCATTGATCGTGGCGCCGCCGAGCGTGACGGTGCCGGTGCCCAGCGCGGCGTCATCGCCGATGCCCACCTCGCCTCCCGTGGCCACAAAGCCGCCGCTGAAGGTGCTGGGCGCGTTCAGGTTCAGCGTGCCTGCTCCTGTCTTCTGGATCTGCCCGCTGCCGCTGATGCCTGCGGAGAAGGTCACCGTGCCCGTGGTGTCGATCGTGCTGGTGCCGGTCATCGTCACCGGATTCTGCACGGTGGTGCTGCTGGAGAAGACGAGCATGCCGCCATTCACAGCGATGGGTGCGGTGGCGTTCACGTTGACCGTGACGGTGCCGTTCGCCGTGCCTCCCAGGCCGTCGCTGATGGTGTAGGTGAAGGAGGCCGTACCGCTGAAGCCTGCCGTGGGAGTGAAAAGTATGAAGCCGCTGGCCAGGCTCACACTGCCGTTGGTGGCGCTTTGCACCGAGGTCAGCGTGAGCGTGTCACCATCGCTGTCTGTGTCATTGCCCAGTAGAAAGGATGCGGGCAGGATCTGGCCGACACCCGGGGCTGTGGTAAAGCTGTCCGCCACGGCCACGGGCGGCGTGTCCAGCCCCGTGCCCTGAATGGTGAAAGTGAAGGGATTGTGGGTGGTGTCGTCACTGCCGATGTTGATCGTCGCGGTGCGTGTGCCGCTGAAGCTGGGATTGAAGCTGACGGTGAAGGTGGTGGTGCCGGCTGGAATGACGGGCGTGCTGGCCGCGGCGGTGAGGGTGAAGTCTGCGGCATTGGTTCCGCCGATGGTGAGGCTGCTCAGGTTGAGATTGGTGGAGCCGGTGTTGGAGATGGTGAAGGTCTTTGAGGTGCTGGCGCTGCCGGCCACCGCCACACTGCCGAAGTCGGTGCTGTCCGTGGTGGACGGCGTGCTGTCTCCATTGACGATGTTCACGGAGTTTCCGGAGAGAGCGATGACTGCCGGGTCCGGACCGACGCCGTCAAAGATGTATGCCGCGCCCGAACTGGAGGCTCCGTTGTTGTCCGCCGGATTGATGCCGGTGCCGCTGCCGCCTTCTGCCTGCGCCCCAATGACCGTGGTGCGTCCTGAGACGGCCACCGCCAGGCCGAAGTTGTCGCCCAGTCCGGTGTTCGAGGCTTTGAGGTAGGCCTGCTGGCTCCAATTGCCGTTGGTGCGGATGAAGACATAAGCCGCGCCCGCGACAGACGCTGATTCATTGCTGGTGGGATTGACTCCCGTGCCGCTGCCGTCCTCGCCGTTTGCCCCGACGACCAGGGTGTCTCCACTGATGGACACGGCCGTGCCGAAGGTGTCGTTGGTGCCGCTGTTGGACGCTTTCAAATAGGCCTGCTGCCCCCACGTGGTTCCGCTGCGGATGAACACGTAGGCCGCACCTGCATTGGAGGCCAGTTCGTTGGTCGTCGGGTTCACGCCCGTGCCGCTGCCATCCTCATTGGGAGCACCGACGACGATGGTTTCTCCGGAGATGGAGACGTCATTTCCAAACCCATCAGTGGCGGCGGTGTTCACCCCGGTGAGGAAAGCCTGCTGGCTCCAGGTGCTGCCGCTGCGCACAAACACATAGGCACTGCCCGCGTCCGTCCCCGCCGTGTCCTCCGCCGGTGCTCCCACTACTGCGGTGTTTCCCGAAACCGACACAACCGAACCGAAGGCATCGCTCGACCCCGTGTTCGAGGCCTTGATGTAGGCCTGCTGCGTCCAGGTGGAGCCGCTGCGCACAAAGGCATAGGCCGCGCCCGCATTGGAGGAGGATTCATTGCTTGTGGGATTGATGCCCGTGCCGCTGCCGTCTTCATTCGGTGCGCCCACCAGCATCGTGTCTCCCGACAAGGAAACCGCCTGGCCGAAGTTGTCGCTGGCGCCGAGATTGAGGGAGACCACTTTCTGCTGGAAAGTCCAGGTGGTGCCGCTGCGCGTGAAGACGTGCACGGCACCGCCCCCGTCCGCAGCACCCACGGCCACCGTGTCACCATCGATGGCCACACCGATGCCGAACCAGACGGAAGAGGCCGTGGAGGATTTCAAATAGGCTTGCTGGCTCCAGGTGCTGCCACTTCGCACGAAGACATAGGCGGCGCCCGTGTTGCTGCCGCTGTTGTTGTCCGCCGGGTTCACTCCCAGGCCGGTGCCGTCCTCGTCCCACGCTCCCACCACCACCGTGTTTCCGGAGATCCCCACCGCTTTCCCAAAGTTGTCACTGGCCCCCGTGTTCGAGGCCTTCACATACGCCTGCTGCGCGATGGGGTCGATCGTCAGCGGATACTGCGCGCCCTGGTCATTCACCAGCATGCGCACGGAATCGCTGCCGGCGGATTCAAAACGCGAGGGAATGACTTTCCCGGTGGCGTCCCACACCTTCAGTCCGCTGTAGTTCAGCACCGTGATGCCGGAGGCGTCCTGAAACATCACGCCTTGGGCATCGGCGCTGAGCACCGGCTTGAGCGTCCCGCGCACGTCCAGCACGAAGGCCAGCTCGGCATCGTCTTTCCCAGCCTCGGGCCGCCGGGCCACGGTGTAGCCGTGCTCCAGGCCGCGCCTGTCATTCACCCACCATTCCTCCAGAGCATCACTCCAGCGGTAGCTCAGGCGCTGGCCCGCGGTGGTGGCCTTCGCCCTGGCGGGCACGCTCTGCTGCCGGCTGCCAAAGCCGTAGCTGCGCAGTTCCAGACCCCAGCTCCACGCAGCACCCTGCGGCTGCGCGGTGAAGCCGTGGGCATCAAACCGCGTGGTCCAGCGCTGGCCGGGATTCCACGCCTGCCAGCCGTCTGCCACGGGCTCGAAGGCGTGCTGCCTGGCTTCGCGCGCTGCGCGGATGCCCTGCCAGTCTGAGCTGCTCAGGCCTTTGGGAGGCTGTTCGGCCGCAAGGCTGCCACCCAAAAAGGCGGCGTAGATTGCGAACCTTAGGCTCTTTGTTGCTGAATAAAAATTCATACTAGAGGTCATCCACAGCCTTTCAGCCGCTGTGTTACCCTCCCGTTTGAACTATATTTTCGGGCGCCTGACCTTCAGCCCGGCAGAAACTGCGGCCGCTTCATCGCAAACGTGATCTCCTCAAACGCATGCCCCAGCGCGAGGATCTGCGCATCGGCATTCGCGGTGCCCATGAAGGAGAAGCCGACGGGGAGGTCGTCCACGAAGCCCAGCGGCACGGTGAGGTGGGGATAACCGGCCACGGCGGCGGGGGTGCTGGCCACGCGTTCGTTGGTGTCTCCTTTGGCGAGGTCGATGAGGCCCGCGGGATCGTTGGTGGGGCAGATGAGGGCGTCGAGGCGGTGTTCCTTCAGCGCGGCATCGATGCCTTCAGGGCCGGCCAGGCGCCGGGCTTTTTCGCGGGCGGTTTCTCCTTCGGCGATGATCTCGGGCGTGCCGAGTTTTTCCGACTGCTCGAAGAACTCCTGCGCAAAGTGCGGCATCTCTTCGCTGCGGTGCGCTTCATTGAAGGCTATGAGTTCGGCCAGCGAACGCACATCGCCGCCGCGCTGCTCGAGGTAGGCATTGAGGTCCGTGCGCAGCTCGATGAGCATGGCTTTCCACGAGTTGGCTCCGGCTTCGCGAAAGTTCGGGAGCTTGACGGGATCGACGATGATGGCTCCGGCGGCGCGGAGTTTTTCGAGGGCGTTTTCAAACAGCGCGAGCACCTGCGGATTTTTGCCGCAGTGGCCGCGCAGGACGCCGAGGCGTGCGCCTTTGAGGGCATCTGGTTTCAGATCGACACTGAAGTCTTTCGCGAGGACCTGCATGAGCAGCGCGGCATCGCGCACGGACAGCGTCATGGGGCCTGCGGTGTCCTGATGATGCGTGATGGGGATGATGCCCGCGCCGCTGATGAGGCCGACGGTGGGCTTGAACCCGACGATGCCGCAGGCGCTGGCGGGGCTGACGATGGAGCCGTTTGTCTCCGTGCCGATCGCTGCCGGAGCCAGCCCTGCGGCCACCGCGGCTGCGGAGCCTGAGCTGCTGCCGCTGGCGCTGTGCGTGAGCTTGTGAGGATTGCGCGTGAGGCCGCCGCGCGCGCTCCAGCCGCTGGTGGAATTCGGCGAGCGGATGTTTGCCCACTCGCTGAGGTTCGTCTTGCCGAGGATGATGGCCCCAGCCGCCCGCAGCTTGGTCACGAGCGGAGCATCGGCCTTCGGCGTGTGATTTCTCAGCGCCAGCGAGCCTGCCGTGGTGCGCATGGCATCGGCGGTTTCGATGTTGTCCTTGAGCAGGATGGGCAGGCCATGCAGCGCTCCTTGCGCGGCGCTGTCGGCCAGCCTTTGCGCGTCTGGATTGATTTCCAGCACCGCATTCACACACGGACCCGCTTTATCGATCTCGGCGATGCGCTTGAGGAAATGCTGCACCAGCAGCGCGGGCTCAGTCTCTTCCGCCTTGAGCATCGCGGAGAGCGTGCTGAGCGTGGAGTAAAGCGGCGGCACCTTGTGCGTCCGCACACAGGACGCCGGACCCAAGGTCGCAGCAGCAGTGGAGAGGATCATACGGCGGCGGTTCATGGGGACGGTGTGGATTTTAGCAAGTACCAAGGAAAGATATAGAGCGGCATTGCGAAGGGGGACCGAGCGGGCAAGGGCGGATATAGCATCAACCGGTCAGACAGGGAGGTGCGAATGTCCGGCGGAACGGGGAGGTCTTTCACCCAGGAAAACGGTGGATGACGTTTCCGTGCAGACTCCGAATCATCGGCCAGCGCCACCCACGGTTCGCGTACATGGCCTCGAATCCAGTAAGCTCCCCTGAGCTCACGTTTGTCGAGGATGTGCCTTATGCCTGAGGGCAAAGCCAATGCCTCGGTTTTGATCCAAGCGGCGTTGTCCTGGTCCCACCAACCATCGAGTGGATCAATGCTAGGCATGTAGAGAAGGCTTAATTCATCGGGCTCGTAGAGGTGTCCGTCCAATCCATCCATAATGACAGGCTGCTCATCCAAGGACGGGGTGGGGACCTGTAGCAATGAAGGGATGGGATCCCCCATGCAGGAAAGTTGAGTCCAACTCGATATCAAACTCCGAGCCCATCCTTCGCCTCGTTTCATTCTCCCTTCGCCGATGGTAACGGTAAGGATGACGAGGAGCAAAGCAGACTTCATGGAGTGATGCTACCGTGGCAGCCGGGAGGGTGTCGAGGCTTTTGGCAGGCGGGCGGCTAGGCATCGGGTGTGGCGGGACTTTTGGAGTGGCTCCGGGTGCCTTGCTCCTGCGGAGTTCTGGCGTATTCGCCAAGGCTTCGAATACCAGGACGAAATCCATTCCGCGCCCCGGGGCGAGTTTCCACACACAGCCCACGGAAGAAATGCCAAATCGGTCCCCAACCTCCCGTCGGTCTTAAAATTCCCCCCTTTCTCACTTTTGTTATTGTCTCAGGGAAGCCGGCATGATAAAAACCGCGCCTTCTTTCGTGAAATTGTCCGCTCTTCGCCTCGTCACAGCCTTTCTTGTCTCGGCCGCCGCCCTTGTCGCGGAGGAGCCGATGCTGCCCAGGGCTTTGGGAGCGCCGGGTTCGGCCGCTTTTCCTGGCAACGGACCCCGCGGCTTTTTGAAACCTTCGAAGTCGATCAAGCCGCCGGTCACTGAACCTTCGGTGGCACAGCCCGCGCCGTCCATCGTGCAGGCTCCCACCTCGGAGACGCGCCTGCGCAGGCTGGTGGTGGTTTCCGGAACGATGACGCCGGAAGCCATTCGGGACACCATTCTCGCCTGCGGCCAGACCCGCACGCCGGTCACGACCGCAGGCGGCGTCAGCGCCCCCGCGCCGATGCTTTCCGATCTGGCGGGACTGTTTGGCTCCACCGTCACGGAGGACACGCAGAAGCAAGTTTTGGAAACCGTGCGCAAAGGCATGGGCTCCTCCGCCAAGCCGCTCAAGCGCGTGGAAGTCGTCGGCTGGCTGCCCAGCGAAGGGGTGATGGCCGTGGCGGTGTATCCTGAGAGCTGAAAGGGCTTTCATGAAACGAAGAGTTTACCCGGTCTCGAGTCCCGATGAGGCGAGCAAAAGTGTCCTCGTTGACGCCGCTGTGATGGGCGCCGCCTCCGCCCCCTTTTCCGTCCCGGCGCCCCCTGCTGCGCCCGCCATTCCCCGCGTGCTGCTGGCGGAGGAAAGCCTGCCCTACCGGCGCGTGATCCGCGAGGCGCTGATGGCCTTCCGCCTGTGCGAGGTGGATGACGCGCCCAGCGGCGAGCGCGCCTTTGAGCTGGCGCTGCAGCGCGAGTATTCGCTCTTCCTTTTCTCGCTGCCTCTGCCAGACATGGCGGGAGACATGCTGGACCGCCTGCTGAGCAAGGCCTACCCCATGGTGCACAAGGGGGTGCATGCCTCGCCGCCCGTGGTCTTCCTCATTCAGCCGGGAGATGCGATGAAGTTTCAGGAACTGCAGCGGGATGTGCGCGTGCGCGGCAGCATGCCGCTGCCGCCAAAGCTGGATGTACTGCTCTCCGTGACTTCCACGCTGCTGCCAGAGCGCCAGGGCGGCCTGGCCTTTCCTCCGTCGCTTTCCCCACCCTTCACTCCTTCCACGAATGTTTCCTGATCCCGAGCGTCTCAGCATCAAAATCTGCGGCATCACCGCGCCGCAGCAGGCCGCCGTTTTGTTTGCCCTCGGCGCGGATGCGGTGGGGATCAATCTGTGGCCCAAGTCCAAGCGCCACATGCCGCTGGATGTCGCAGTGAATTCGCTGGCAAACGTGGCGGCGAAAAACACGCTCGTGGCCGTGCTGGTGAATGCGGATGATGCCCAGCTGGACGCTGCCATTTCCAGCGGGCTTTTTCAGACGCTGCAACTGCATGGCGATGAAACTCCGCGCGATGTGGAGCGCGTGATGCAGCGCGGTGTCCATGTCATCAAGGCGCTGCAGGTGCGCGATGCGGCATCGCTGGAAAAAATCGGCGAGTTTCCCTGTGAGTCGATCCTGCTGGATGCCTACAACCCCGGCACCTACGGCGGCGGCGGGCACGCCTTTCCCTGGGAGCTGGCGGTGCGGGCAAAGGAGATGTTTCCCGGGAAAAAGATCCTGCTCTCCGGCGGACTGAATGCGGACAATGTGAAACAGGCGGTGCAGCAGACGCGCCCGGTGGCCGTGGATGTGGCCAGCGGCGTGGAGTCCATGCCGGGCAGCAAGGATCTGCTGCAGGTCGCGAAATTCATCGCGGAAGCGCGGGAAGGCTGGGCGGTGGAGACTCAGCGCCCGGGCTGAGCCTGCACGCGGCCGCCCCTGCCTTTCACGACCACGTCTTCCTGCTGCACCAGTTTTGGCGCCGCCTCCCACACGCCCACGGAATTGTCCACCAGCAGGGAGTGGGTCAAAACCGTGTTCTTGCAGCTCGTGGCATTGACCTGAAAGCCGGGGCCGCCGGATGCGGTGACCTGCACCTTCGTGAAATGGTTGCCCACGGAGCCGGTGCGGCTGCCTTTGTCCACCTGATCCACAAAGATGCCTGCACGGCCGCTGTGCCGCACCTCCAGATTCTCGAAGGTGTTTTCGCTGGAGTTGCGCATGAAGATGCCATGGCTGCCGTCGTGAAACATGCGGACGTTGAAGAAGGTGTTGTGGTCGAAGTGGATGTCCGTGGAGATGCCCGCGCTTTTGTTGTGGTGCAGATCCAGGCCGGTGAACTGGCTGCGCTCGGTTTCGTAGCAGGCCAGGCCGTCGAATTCATTGTCACTGGCGGAGAACTCCTGCACCACGAGCCGTCGGCACACCTTCTCCGTGACCATGCCGCCGGAGCGGCAATGGCTGGCGGAGACACGCAGCACGAGGATGTCCCGTGCCCGGCGAATGACCACGCCGGAGCTGCGGATGGCGGTGGAGGGGCCGGTGTCGCACACGCCATTCCAGCATTCGCCCTGCTGCTGCGCCCGGTTGCCATCGATGCGGAGGTCTGCCACGCAGACACCGCGCACAGTGTGCCTGGGTGCATTGGCTTCATCGCCGATGACCACCACCGGGCAGTTGGCCCTGGATGCCAGCCTGAGAAGCGTGGAGGGCCCCGCACCGCGCAGGGTGATGTTGTCGGAATGGATGATGACCGGCGAACTGATGACGTAGGTGCCGGAGGCGAGCACCACTTCGCCACCCGTTTTCTGAAGTGCGGCCAGTGCTTTGTTGATGCCGGCGCCGCCTTCTGCGGGCGGCACGCGAAGGGACTGGCGCTGCTCCGCCACGCTGGATGTTGCGGGTCCCAGTCCCAGCGCCAGCGCGAGGCAGAGCAAGGCAGGCTTTGCAGCAGGGGATTTCCAGAGCACTTCGCGTATCATGGTTTGCCTGAGATTCGCATCAGACCGGAGGTGCGGCTGTATCTGGACCTGAAAGCAGGCTGCCGCAGGGGCCGGCAGTCGTGCTGTGTTTGGAGTGGAAAAGACGGGGCTTGTGCAAAAGCGGGCAAGCGTCATTGATAGGCCTCGTATCCTTTGGGCTGCCAGCGGTTGTGTTTCCCGTTCTGTGCGGCTCAGCAGCAGTCCCGCCTATCTTTTTTATGCAACCCGATCCTCTCCGCCTCCGCATCTCCGCCCTCATGGGCTTCCTCTCCATCGTGCTTGGAGCTTCGGGGGCGCATGGGCCTGTGCATGACAAGCTGGTGGGCATCGGAAAAATCGCCAACTGGGAAACAGCGGTGCAGTATCACCTGCCACATGCGGTGGTGCTGCTTCTGCTGGCGCTTCTGGCAGGCACCCGACCGCTCATGATCTGGGCGTGGCGCCTGTTTTTCGCGGGCATTCTTCTCTTCAGCGGCTCGCTTTACCTGCTTGCCTACACTGGCATCACCAAGCTGGGAGCCATCACTCCCTTCGGTGGATTGAGCTTGATGACCGGCTGGGTTCTCATCGCCATGTCGGCCAAGGGAAAACAGCCGGCGTGATCAATCTGCAAGACATGTGAAAAACACGTTGCGTCATGTTCGGAGCTTGCTCCTATACCGGCCCTTCAAACAGAGGCTCGGTAGCTCAGTCGGTAGAGCAGGGGATTGAAAATCCCCGTGTCGGCGGTTCGATTCCGTCCCGAGCCACCTCTTAACAGATGATAAGAGGTGGAGGATAAGCCGAGGAGGCAACCAAGTGCATCACTGCGTAGTCGTGTGGAGTATCCAGGGGCTAACCGAGCGTCTTTAAACATTTAGTATCCTTCATCCAAATTTGTCCTCGCGTGCTCAAACGCGAATCCCCTCTCCCCCTCGATGATTTGGCATCGCCCAGAATCACCTGGGGGGAGAGGACGGGTGAGGGGGCACACAAGGCCTGCGAGGTCTAGCCTTGACCCCTCACCCCAACCCTCTCCCCGAAGGAAGAATCAGGTGTCATCGTTTTCCAGGGGCGGGGAGAGGGAGAACCGCGTTTGCACACGTGCTCTTATCAGACACAAATCGACACAGAATTCCTCACCTCACCCCAGCAACCTCTCTCCTCCCGTATACTTCTCCACCGCTTCTGGATTCAGCTCCAATCCCAAACCAGGTGTCGTCGGAATTGCGAGCATCCCATCCTCATCGAGTTTCCAGCCGCCGAGGGTGATTTCATCGATGAACGGCGAGCCGGTGAGGTATTCGACGAGATCGGTGCCTGGGAAGGCGGAGGCGAGATGGAGATCCGCGGCGAGGCCGACGGCGGTGTTCCACCCGTGCGGGATGAACTGCACGCCATGCTCCTGCGCCATCCAGGCGATGCGGCGTTCTTCGCTGATGCCGCCGACCTTGGTGACGTCGGGCTGGATGATGTCGAAGGCGCGCGCTTCGAGGAAGGGCTGGAAAGCCTGGCGGCGGGTGAGGACTTCGCCGCCGCTGATCGGCACGGGCGAGTGCTCACGAAGTTTGGCGAAGTCTTCGAGCGAGTCGGGCGTGAGCGCTTCTTCAAACCAGTGCACGTCGTAATCGGAAAGCATCTTGGCGGTGTTGAGCGCCCACTTGTAGCCGTTGGTCCAGTGCGCATCGCTGCCGCCGGCATCGACCATGAGCTTGTTGTCCGGCCCCACGGCTTCACGGGCGGCATGGACGATGGCTTCATCCATGGCCGCGCTGCGCCTGCCAAAGGGCCCCCAGCCGATCTTGAAGGCGCGGAAGCCCTGGGCTTTCACTTGCAGAAGGTGATCACGCAGCTTCTCCGGCTCGTCCATGAGCAGAGAGGCATAGGGCTGCACGCGTTCGCGATAGCGCCCGCCCAGCAGTCGCCCCACAGGTTGTCCGGTGGCTTTGCCAAGAAGATCCCACAGCGCGATATCGATGCCGCTGATGGTATGCGTGATGGAGCCGCCGCGACCGAGCCAGAACATGTTTTGGTGCAGCTTTTCGCTCACGCGCTCGGGCTCCAGTGCGTTTTCACCACGATACAGCGGCTCCAGCACGGCCAGTGCGGAGCGTACGAGCGCATCATTGGTGAACACACTGCCCAGGCCCACCGCTCCTTCGTCCGTATGCACGGCGATGAGGGTGTGGACACAGTCTTCGGGCCGGAGCTCATTGCTCCAGCCGCCTTCAGGGGTGGCTCCGCGCAAACCTGCGCAGCGGATTTCTCGGATTTTCATGGATGGCGTTGGAACAGTCGGGCTTGGGGTTGAAAGGGGACTTCGGAGTCGAGCGGAAACATCGGCCGCGCGCAGCGGGTGTGGCCGAGGCTGCGAAGATTGGCGCTGGTGGAGCCTGGCGCATCCACATCAATGTAGCGTGCGGCCCAGTCTTTGAACATGTGCCGCTCGCATTGCGGCGACTTTACGACCACGGCGCCAAAGTGCTGCGGATCGCAGCCATGTGCGTAAAACAGTGCGCGATCATAGAGGCTCACGGCGCGGCTGGTGACGATGAGCGTGATGCCGCCCGCCTGGATCACCGCGGTGTTTCCGGCCTGCCACAGCTCACGCGTGGTCTCGCTGTGAAACCAGCCGTCTGAGAGCATGCGCACGCGCCCGGTGATGGGCAGTGGTGTGAAGCGTGCGGGATCCAAAGCGCCGCCGACCGTGGTGCTGATCTCCTGGCCTATTCCGGCACGAAACGCCGCCTCCACCGCCGCAGCATCCACGATGGGAATCAAGGCGGTGCCTGCATAGCCTGCATCAAGCAGCGCACGCAGGATCGCATTGCTGTCTCCCGAAGCGCCGGAGCTGGTGGCATCCGCCGCATCCACGAGCACGACGGTGCCGTGGTCATTCGCGATGGTCTGCTGCGCGGCATCCTCAAGGCTGGTGAGAGGGACCTGCATCTTCTCATGATGTTCCCAAAACAAACCAGCGATGCGCAGGGCCTCGCGCTCGGCATAGGCTGGGTCGTTGTTGGCGACCACAAAACTGTTCGAGGCGAGCGCTGGCACGTCCGTGAAGGGATTGCCCCACATCATCGCCGCGGAGAGCCCGCCCGCGCTTTGCTCGATCTCCATCGCTGCATTCACCGCGTGGCGAATGGAGCCCGAGGCGGTGATCAATTCATCGCCGCGCACCAGCGCGGGCACACGCACCATGGCGGTGACGGGTTTTACCTCGCCTGCCAGGATGCGGAGAAGCAGCCGTGCAGAACGTTCGCCAGTGCTGAAGAAATCCACATGCGGATAGGTGTGAAAAGCCACAGCCGCATCGCTCTGCTCCAGCATCAGCTCAGTGAGGATGCCATGCAGATCGAGCGAGATGACGATGGGCACTTTCTCGCCGACGATCTTGCGCGTCTCCTTGAGCAGCCAGCCTTCGGGATCATTCACGCTCTGAGTGGCCATCGCGCCATGCAGGGAAAAGTAAATGCCGTCCACTGGCGGAGCGGCACGAATGCTGGAGAGAATCTCCTCCGCGATGCGCTCAAATGCCGCGTCTGCCAGCGTGCCTCCCGAGGTGATGAAGTGGGCGCTGCAGGTGGGTACCAGCTCCACGCCCGGCGTGGAATCGAACACGCTCAGCGCGCCGCCCACCTCGCTGCGTACCTGACGGTGATAATCAAGAATCGACTGCCCGTGGCGGAGCGTGAAGTCATCGTATCCGCTCAGGTGGGGATTGAAGGTGGAGACTTCCTGTTTGCATTCAGCGATGAGGATTCGGGGCATGGGAGAGCTATTCTACGGTCCAATTGCGCCAGCCTTCCGCCAGTCTTCATCAAAGTATCCGGCCAGGACGGTTTTTCCTTCAGCACCCACCTTGATGACCGCCCAGTCTCCGAGACGTGGGAAGAGCAGGTAGTTGAAGGCGGCAAACTCTTTCTCATGGAAGGTGTGGCCGCTGTTGATGACGAGGTAGCGTCCTTTCGCCAGCGGACTGGCGGTGATGAAGGCCGGGGCATGATCCCGCGCCGACTGCACCTCCGCGCCCAGGCGGACTTCGTCGCGGGTCCACGTCACTGGAAGCTGGGGCAGCGCCTTGCCAATCCATGAATTGCTGCCGGGATCTCCAAAGAGGATGAGGTTCTTTTCGCGGAGGTCCTGCTCCGTTACATCGGTGTCGTCCTTCACGGGCAGGCTGCCACGCATGTAGCGCGCCCATTCGTATTCGAAGCGCTTCAGCTCCGCATGCGCCCACGTGTTCACCGCCGCATTCCATGACTGACCGGTGCCACGCACGCAGAGGAAGGGCGTGGTGAAGGCATCGTCGATGGGGCCTTGCAGGCCGGGTTGTTTGCCCGTGAGTTCCACCTGCTCTCGCACACCCTCGCAACGCCACGCGCCGCCGGAATGAGTGAAGACGAGGGCGCTGCCTTCCGGCTGCGCGGGGAGCGGGATCTCCACGCCATCGATGCTCAGCGTTCCCACTGGACGATGAATCGCAAAGCGCGTGATGTTGCGCGCCTCGCTCACACGCATGCCGTCTACGGTGATGCTGGCGCGGAATTCAGCGCGCTCGTAGTGCCTGCCCAGCTTCAGGATTTCCAGCCAGTGGCAGCGGTTGTATTTCAGCGTCCACGTCACGAAGCGAAGCTGCTGCGGATCGTGATCGAGACCTTTGGCGGCGTATTCACCGATGCGGCGCATCTGCTCGGCATGAGTCTTGGGCTCGATGACATGCCCCGTGCCCTGGGAGATGAGATTGGTGAAGGGAACGCCTTCCTTTGCAAACGCCTCGCCCATGATGACGTGCGCCTGGAAGAAAACATCCTTGTCGCCGATGCAGGCGATCTCAGGCACCATGGCGGCATTGGCTGCATAGTCCACGGAGTCGAGCATGTGCAGTCCCATCTCCTGGTGCGGCGGCAGCGGACCGACTTTGACGAAGCCTGGGATGGGCGTTTCGGAGAAGCGGTGCGTGTCCACGTAGCCGCAATACGGCCCGATGGCGACGAAGCGGTCCGGGTGCTTCAGGCCGAGGTGCCAGGTGCCCGATGCGCCCATGGACATGCCGCGCAGCACGATGCGGCTGCGGTCGATCTTGTAGTTTTTGCACACGGCTTCGATCGCCTCAAACACATCCGTCTCGCCCGCCCAGCGGTAGCAGTTTTCCACCCGGCCCAGCGGATGCAGCTCAATGTAGTCCACGTCAGGCGCATTGCCTTTGTCTTCGTCGCCTTCATCAAAACGGCTGATGAACTTGAGCTCGCTCATGCCAACGGGTTTGGAGCTGCCGTGCAGCACGACATCGAGGCGCATGGGTTTGCTGCCGTCGTATTTTTTTGGGATGATCACGCCATAAGGCTGCGTGGAGCCGTCGATGGCGGAGATGAAACCGCGAATGACTTTTCCCTTCTTGGCGGCCCAAGGCGCATCTTTGGATGCCATGCGTTCTGCGTCCCGCTCAACGGCGCGTTCGATGAGCGTGATGTCCGCTGGTGAGAAGCCGGTGTCGAAGGACAGCGCGCGCTCCACTCCCGCCGAGAATACGCCGATGTCTCCGCTGATCCGCTCGCGCTCGATTTCAGAACGTCCCAGCACGGGCGCGGTGGACAGCCGCACCGCCAGCAGCCCTTTCTGCTCGAAGGTCAGTGCGCCTGCTTCACGCAGCACGTATTCCATGGCGGTGACGGTGTCTTCGTAAGTCGTCGAGTGCCCGCCCGCCTCACGGTGGATGCTGAGCACCTTGCGTTTGCCCAGCCGCAAGGTTTCCGCCAGCCGCAGCACGCTCTGCGGTGGAACGACGTCGTCCTTGCCTCCAGTCGTGAATGCCACGGGCATGGTGAACTTCTCCGGCCAGAGTTCAGCACTGCGCTTCTGATACTCCTCGGGCTTTTCAGTCTTGGAGCCGCCGTAGGAAGCGGTGCGTGCGTCCTGAAACTTTTCATACTCCAGCAGATTGGCCGTGCCATTGAGGCTGCATACCCCTGCCACAAGATCTGGATGCAGCGCCGCAAAAGTCAGCGCCGCCGTGCCACCCATGGATCCTCCGGCGATGAACACGCGGTTCACATGGTGCCTCCGTTTCACTTCGCTGATGATCTGCACCACATCCGCCTCTGCCGCAGGTCCCATCCACGAAGTCCTCGCGCGGTAGTCGGGCGAGACGAGGATGAGTCCAAACTTCTCCGCCACATCGCGCAGTCCTTTGCATTCACCACGCGGATCCTTGATGAACTGCCAGCGGTCGGAGCCATGGCCATGAAGCGCGATCACGGCATCGCAGGCCAGCAGGTATTCATAGGACTCCGGCAGCAGCTCCACATAGCGCTGCTCCGTGCCATCAAGCGAGGACTTGAAGGCGATGTCCTGCGGCTCGGCGAACAGCGCGCCAGCCTGCGTCAGCAGGAGGGCGATGAAGGAGAGAAGGGGGCTCATCGGTTTCAAATGAGGAGTGTGTTTACTCATTCTGCAGTCGGGGTTCCAGTTTGGAGGCGAGGTCGCGCCTGACCCAGGTTTTGATGCCAGCGACAAGGGCGGCACCTGCCAGGAGGTAAGCCAGCGCGGTGAAGGAAAGCATGCGGTCAATGCCAAGCGTCTGCTTCCACATGCCGCCGAAAAGCGTGGCGAAGCCGGAGGTGATGGCGCCAAAGAAGTTCAGCATGCCGACGGCAGTGGCGCGGGCGGAGGAGGCGATGATGTCGAAGGTGGCGGGAAAGATGTTCGCGATGAAAAGTCCGCTGAAGAGTCCAAAGCCTGTCGCGGCGATGCGGGTGGCGAGGAGCGTGTCGCTGTTGCCCAGCGCATGGATGCAGGGGGCGGAAAGCACGAGGCCGCACACCATGAGCCAGAAGCGGGCGGACTGGGTGCGGTGGTAGAGCGCGTCTGCGATCATGCCGCCGCCGATCACTCCGGCAAAGGTGGCCGTTTGCAGGAAGACGGTGGCATTGAAGGCGGCGTCTGCCTGATTGAGGTGGAATTTGTCGTGCAGAAAAACGGGCAGCCAGCCATAAAGCAGCCAGATGCCGAAGACGAACACGGGGAAGACGAGGCACAGCAGCAGGAAGGTGCCCGACCGCAGGAGGGCGCTGAAGGTGAGGCCCTTTGCCGCCGAGGTCTCTTCCGCGCGTGGTTCTTCCACGCGGCGGAGGAAGGCGAAGTAAGGCAGGGCATACAGCACGCCGACCGCACCGAGCGCAAAGAAGGCCACGCGCCATTCCCCGCGGTCCGCCATCCAGCCGCCAAACCAGCTTCCAGCCACGGTTCCTGCGATCTGCCCCGTCATGAGCACGGACACCGCACGCGAGCGGCGTGCCGCAGGGTAGGCTGCGGCCGTGAGCGCCACAGCGCTGGACATGTAGAGAGACTCCGAAACACCCATGGCCGCACGCATGGCCAGCAGAGCCGCACCCGAGGCGACAAGACCGGTGCCGACCGTGACGAGGCTCCACACGACGAGACTGAGCACCACCAGCAGCCGCTTGGAGAAGCGGTCTCCCAGGTAGCCGGACACCGGGCAGCCGACGGCATAGACCCAGAGAAACATCGCGCCAACGAGGCCGAGCTGCTGATCGCTCATTTGAAGCCCTGTCTTCAGCGCAGGGAACATCGAGAAGACGGCCTGGCGGTCGCAGTAGTTGAGGAAATACGCGAACCACATGAACGCGACGAGCATCATGGCGCTCTTCGCAGCCTGCGGTGGAACGGGGCGCGATGGTGCGGGATTCATGCGCGCAGCACTTCACGTTCGCTGACTTGTCTGGCGATCACTGCCACGCAGTCGCCCTGCTGCGTCAGGCAGGGCGCACGCATGGTGATCAAATAGCCGGCGCTCTGCGCGAGGATGGGTTCCGGCGCACGGTCAGGCCGCTCCATGTGGTGGATGCAGCCGACAGTCTGGCCTTTCCTGACCTTCGCCCCGAGATCCACGGTGATTTCAAAGATGCCTGACTCCGGCGCGAGGATGTAGTCTTCACGATTGGTGGCCTGCGTGATGATGGCGGGCGCTTTGCGCGGCAGCACACGACCTTTGAGCGCGCCCACATGAATGAGCACATTCTTCAAGCCGCCCTGCGTGATGCGATGCACGCTGGCGGGAATGCATTCGCCTCCGCCGAGTTCGGTGGTGACGACGAGCTTCCCCTGGTTCTCCGCCTCCACCGGCAGCAGGCCTGTACCAGCGATGTCCGCGTAGATGAAACAGAACTCGGTGCCCCAGGCGAGCATGGCGGCAAACATGCGCGCGCGCTGCTCGCGGTCCGGCACCAGGTGCATGTGCGCGCAGGGCACAAACTCCATGCTGCGCCCGCCGGAGTGCATGTCGATGACGACATCGCTGAGCGGAAACAGAACGGTGCGCAGGTAATGCGCAATCTGGCTGGTGACCGGGCCTTCGGCTTCGCCAGGAAAGGCGCGGTTCATGTTCATGCCATCAAGCGGAGAGAGGCGCGTGGCGGCACGTGCCGCGGGCAGGTTCAGCGAGGGAATGAGGATGATGCGGCCCGTGACTTTTTCAGGGGTGAGTTCGCGTGCGAGATTCATGGCGGCGATCTGGCCCTGGTACTCGTCCCCATGATTGCCCCCCAGCACGAGCACGGTCGGGCCTTTGCCGCGGGAGACGACGGTGATGGGGATCATCACATTGGCCCAGCCGCCGAGGTTGTGGGAGTAGGGCACTTGCAAAAAGCCCTGCTGCTTGCCCTGTTTGCCGAAATCGAGGGAGGTGATGACCATGAAACACCTACGCTGCCAGGGAGCGGCACCTCACGAACTAATTTGCCATCGTGGCCCCGCAGCCTGCCACGGCACCGATGAGAAAATCAGACGTGCTTCACGCCTTTGTAGGGGAAGCGGCAGATCACACTGACACCACCGCGGGGGCGGGATTTGAGGGTGAGGCTGCCGTCGATGAGATCGGCACGATAATGCATGACGCGGAGGCCGATGCCCCCATTTTCCGTCGTGTTCTTGCGGATTCCGGTGCCATTGTCCTCGATCTTGAGCACGGCTTCGAGGTCCCCGCGGCGCTGCAGGGAAAGCTTGATCCTGCTGGGGTGGCCGTGGCGCAGGGCGTTGTTGGCGGCTTCCTGCGCGATGCGGTAGATGTGCGTCTCCTTCTCCGCGTCCTCAATCCGGATGTCGGAATCGATCTCGCAGGAGCATGCAGTGCGGTGATTGGTGCGGATGGTATCCGCCAGAAGATGAAGAGCACCGACGAGCCCGCGGTTTTTCACGGAGGCAGGCGAAAGGCTGTGGGACATGTGGCGGACTTCCTGAATGGCATCCTTCATGAGGTGATGGATGCGGGAGGCGCTCTCGCGCTGCTCGCCAGAAAGCTCGTGTTCCAAGGCCTCGATCAGGCTGGAAACGCCGGTCATCGTCTGACCGACGCCGTCATGAAGATTGTGGCCGATGCGCGCCTGCTCCTGCTCCGAGATTTTAAGGATCTCTTTTTGCAGGCGATAGCGCTCCGTGAGGTCTGTGCCGGTGACAATGATGCGGTCTACGACGCCTTCGGGAGTCTTGGTGATGATGCTTGAAAGGGCGACGATGTGGCGCTTGCGGTCCTTGCCAATGAGAGTGACCTCGCTGGTGGGGATGTTCTTGCCGTTGAGCATCTCGCGGAAGCGTTTTTGGGAGCGGGACTTTTCCGCGGCATCCATGAACTTGGACTCCCAGGGGGGCAGCTTGCCCACCAGATCGTTCCGCTTGAAGCCGAGCATCTGCAGCGTGGCCTCGTTCATGTGAATGAGGCGGCCGTGACGGTCCAGCAGGATGATGATGGCGGAGGTGTGGCTGGCCAGGATTTCATTGAAGGCCTGCTCGCGCCTGAAGTTGGCCTCGGCAAGCTTTCGGCGGGTGATGTCCTCCACCATGGCGAGCACCTGGTTGGGGCGTCCGCTCATGGTGCTGAGCAGCGAGGCGTTGAGGTTCACCCAGACGACGGAGCCGTCCGGGCGCACATAGCGCTTCTCCCATTGGAATTCCGGAGATTTGCTCTCCTTGAGCTGTGCGTGCAGGTTCCAGCTCCTGGCGCGGTCATCCGGAAAGGTGATCTCCTCGAAGCTGATCTTGAGCATCTCCTTGCGGGATCTGCCGGTGATGGTGCAGTAGCGCTTGTTGACGTCCACAAAACGGCCGGTCGCAAAATCAATGAGTCCCACACCGACGACGGCCTGCTCAAAGACGGCACGGAAGCGCACCTCGCTTTCGATCAAGTCCTGCTCCGCCTTCTTGTGCTCGGTGATGTCCTGAAACGTGCCGATGAGCTTGACGGTCTTGCCATGGCGCCGGACGGCGGTGCCTTGAGAACGCGCCCAGAAGTGACGGCCTTTGGCTGTGATGACAGGAAGTTCCAGCTCGTAGGATTTGCCATGGTCGATCGCTTCTTTCACCGCCGCACGGATGAGCGGCTGCGCCTGCGGGGCGTAAAACTGAATCGCCTGCGCAAGAGAGGGAGCGCTGGCAGAGTCGATCTCGAACAGGCGGCAGGTTTCGAGGGACCAAAAGAGCGTCTGCGTTTGCACGTCCAGCTCCCAGCCCCCGATCTTCGCCATCTCCCCGGTGCGCTCCAGCAGCTCGGTGGTGCGGGAGAGCTTTTGCTCGGTGATTTTGCGCTGGGTGATGTCCTTCATGATGGCGATGTGCCGTGAGGGCGGGTCGCCTTTTTTCCAGAGGGGAGAGACCGTGAGTGCAACCCAGGTGACGCTGCGATCCTTGTGGAGGAGGCGCTGCTCAATGGTGAAGGTCTGCAGCAGCCCGGCCTTGAGGCTCTGCATGTGGTTCACGTTGGCCTGCAGGTCTTCGGGATGAATGATGTCGGCGAAGGTGAAGCCGGTCATTTTTTTGCAGTTCAACCGGGTGATGTCGCAGGCGCGTTGATTGACGTTGATGAAGCGGCCCGTGTTGCTGTCGATCAAAGCCACGCCGATGGCGGCCTGCTCAAAGACGGCGCGGAACTGCGCATCGCTCTCGCGCTTGCTTTCTTCGGCAGCCCGGCTTGCGGTGATGTCTGTCAGCAGGGCCAGCGCGCCGACGTAGACGCCCTGGCTGTTGTGAATGGGGTTGGTGGAAACGTAGGCCCACAGGGCGGAGCCGTCCTTGCGGATGTATTTGAATTCAAACTGTGCAGAGATGCCGTTCCTGCGGTTTCTGAGGTGATATTCCAGCAGCGCTTTGCCTTCATCGTCGAGGAAATCGCTGATCGGGCGGCCGATCATTTCCTTTTCCTTGTACCCCATCATCTGCGCCATCTTGGGATTGACGTAGTCCGTCAGGGCGTCGGCATCGATGGTCCAGATGCCTTCGACGGCAGTCTGCACGATGCGGCGGTATCGCTCCTCGCTCTCATGCAGGGCGATCTCCGACCGCCGGCGCTTGGTGATGTCATTGATGCTGCCGGACAGGTGGGTCACACGTCCCGAGCCGTCCATCACGGGGGTGACAGAAATCTTGCCGTATTTGATTTCCGAGCCGATCACACATGTCTCGTCCCAGCGCACAGTGTGGCGTGTGCGAATGGCCTGGCGGCAGTGCTTGAGCACGCGGGTGCAGGCGGGCTCCTGGAGGAATTCGTCCAGCTTCCTGCCCAAGACCTGCCCGGTCTTCAGGCTGGCAGTCGCAAGAAAGCAAGTGTTGGCAAAGACCAGGCGCAGCTGCTGCCGCGGCTCCACCGCGAGGCTGAAGAGCGCGGCATCCACATGATTGTAGAGCTGGGCGAACTGTTCACTGGTGGGAGGTGCGGCGTTTTCCCCGGGAAAAGATCCAGCCGCGGCCGTGGCTTTGCGTCTGGCGGATGCAGTCTGGGGAGGTTTCTTCATGGAAAAGACGTTCACCGAGTTTAGCGGGTCGACTCTAGCCACTGCCGAACATCTAAGCAAGCTCCTTGGCTTGATGCTCAGAGGGTGACGCAGCTGGCCACGATCTCTTCGGCGAGGCCGGGAATCTTTGCCAGAGTGCGGAAAGGTGTGTCCCGCAGGGCAGGGACGTGCAGCGTGTCATTTCCCATGCTGTGCAGCAGGCGGTCCAGCGCCTGGCCGAAAGCCGTGACGGCAGCACTTTCCTCCGCTGGATCATGCCGCAGACCATTGAGCAGCGCCACGTGCTCGTAGCGCTGCAGCCACTCGGCGGCACGCGGGCGGTAGCGCTCAATGATGAGCCGCATGAGGCTCTCGGCAGAGCGGGGCTCGGCTTCACGCAAAACCTGGAACGCAAGGCAGCGCGCCACATCGGCCGCAGCGCTGATGAGGCCGGGTTCATTCACACCGATCTGATCGTGGGCCAGGCTGCGGTGCCGGTGCTCAAAGTGGAAGCCAAGATCCACCTGACACTGTTTTTCACACGGCAGATGACGGAAGGATTCGCAAAGAATGGCGATCTCCAGCCCCCAGCCTCCCGGCAGGCAGAAGTGCTCCAGAGACTGCATGTCCGCGGCAAATTCGCCGGAGAGAGGATAACGGAAGCTGTCAAGGTATTCGAGCAGGGGCTTGCTGCCCAGCACATCCCGGCAGGCCTGGATGAGCGGGAAGATGAGCAGGCGGGTGACGCGGCCATAGAGGCGGTCTGAGACGCGGCTGTAGTAGCCTTTGGCAAACCGGTAGCCCATGCGCGGGTGCAGCAGCGGGTAGCAGAGACGCCAGAGAATGTCCCGGCTGTAATTCAGGATGTCCGTGTCGTGACTGACGATGTTGCCTTCAAACCGGCGCGCATGCAGGAAGGCAATGCCCATCCAGATGTTGGAGCCTTTGCCGGCATGCGGCCCGGCCAGGCCGGCCTCGTCCATGCGGTGATACACCTGCGTGAGCTGCGGGCCGTCATTCCAGAGCACGTGCGCTTTCTTTCCACGGAGGTTCTGGCGGATGAGGACCAGCGCGCGCTCATGCTCGGCGGCGTTCATGCCGTTCATGCTCAGGACCACCTCCGAGATGTGTCCGGCCTGCGAGACTTCCTCCAAAATACGGGGCAGGGCAGGGCGTTCGCACTCGGCATAGAGGGCGGGCAGGAGAAGCGCCACCGGCTTGTCTGCGGCCCAGTCCTGCATCTCGGCTTCACGTGCAGAGCTGTCGCCGTGAGCCAGGTGGTGGAGTGTGGGCACGCGAGCGTGCTGGTAAAAATCTGCCATGGGGTTGGGGAAACCCTCAAATACACAGTCCCTGCGCTGCGCGAAACGAAAATGTTTAAATCTGCACGGTAGTGTCGCTGCCGGGGCGCTGCCTGCTGGCATCGTCTTCGGCGTCGGCGTCCGTGCCGTTGAGCGCCAGCGTTTCCAAACCGGGGTCGATCTCCAGTGTTTCCGCTTCGATCTCGATCTCCTGCCGCCATTTGCGCGAAACCCATGGGCGCGCCAGACCATAGAGCAAATAGCTCACAAACAGCACGGCGGGCATCCAGTGCCAGTTCATCACGGTGAAGGCGACGACGAAAATGCTGATGAGCACCCAGTGGAAGGAGCGCTTGGTGCGCCAGTTCACCGCCTTGAAGCTGGGGTATTCCAGGCTGCTGACCATGAGGTAGGAGAGCAGGGCCATGAGGCCGGCGAGAGCGTACTTCCAGTTTCCGATCTCGCGCTCCGTGCTGTCCAGCCAGATGATGAGGAGCGTCAATGAGGAAATGACACCCGCCGCCGCCGGGATGGGGCAGCCGCGGAAACCCTTCATGCTGCACTTCACGTCCGCTGCGGCAAGGCAGTTGAACCGCGCCAGACGCATGGCTCCGCACACCAGATACACGCAGGAGATCAGCCAGCCGAGACCTTTGGGTGTGTCGATCTCTTTCAGCACGATGTCATGCACCAGCAGCGCGGGCGCCACCCCGAAAGAGACGATGTCCGCCAGGGAGTCCAGCTCCCGGCCAAAGGGGCTCTCCGTGCCGCCCATGCGGGCCACGCGACCGTCCAGTGCATCAAACAGACAGGCCAGCAGGATGAAAACAATGGCGTAGTGGTAATGCTGGTAATGGTTTGGGACCGTGTTCATCGCCAGATGACGGCCGTCGAAAATCTCCAGGATGGCAACGAAACCGCAGAGAATGTTTCCCGCCGTCATCATTGTGGGCAGGACGGGGATGCGTGGCTCTTGATCGGGAGACATGGGACAAGGTGAATGCAGAATGGCGAATGTCGAATGCTAGATGCTGGCTCAGGGGAGGGCCAGGGTGCATGGAATGCACTGAGTATACGGAGCTGGTTCAGACTCCGGTTCTTCGTATTCTGCGGAGCGGTCTGAGCAGGCTCACTTCTCCGTCTCCGCCGTGAGCATGTATTTCCATGCCTCGATATAGCGTTCTTTGTTTTTCGGGCTGAGCATGGTGCCGTGAGCGGTGAGGGAGTCCACCTTGGTGCCAGGGTGGTTCGTCATGAGGATGTGTGAGCCGCCGTAAGGCGCGGCGGCGCCATCCACCGAGGTGGGCGGGCCAAACTGATCGAGCTTGAGCGCTTTGAGATTGGCGATCTGCTGCGCGGGAGTGCACCCCTGACGGTCTTGATCGTGATTGAAGGCAAAGCAGGCGCTGGCAGGCGTGGCCGCGGGCCGGAGATACCAGGCCGCGGGTTTTTGCAAAGCCACGCTGAAGTCTTTGGGCGCTCCAAAACAGAGAACACGGGCCACTTTATGGTGAATGCCAATGAGGGCCGCATGCCCGCCGCCCTGGGACTGGCCGGCCACGGCGATCTTTTCCCACTTCGGCGTGCCGTCGTCATTTCTGTAAGCGCCCCAGTCCTCCTGAGGATAGCGTTTGGCAAGCAGGCCGAGAAGCTCGATGAGCCGGTTCTCGATGCTGTTTGCGCGATTGACGGAGATGAAGGGGGAAGTGCCGCCCTGAATGATGCTAAGGCGAAACTTTTCGAATGCTTCGGGGTCTTCCTCCTTGTTGCAGGCGGAGGCGGAGATGCTGTTGGGATAGCTCAAGGAGATGACGTGATACCCCAGCGAGGCCGCCGTGAGGCAGAAGGCATGTGAGGCGTAAACACGCACCGTTCCCGGCTCCAGTTCCTTTTGGTTCGCCGGCTTGGTGCCGGGAATGAAGAGCAGCAGCTGATGCCGGTCCGCAGGCAGCATGGGATTGTGCTGCACCACGATGTCCCGCTGCACATACACCCAGTGCGGCTCGTCGAATTTGGGATCCACATCGGGATGAATGGCGCTGGGCTTGAAAAGCGTGTGAGTCACGCCGTCGGTGACACGGGACCTTTGCGCCATGCACCAGGGAGCTGAAGCCAGGGCGAGAAGCCATAGGCAGGAAAGAACCAGACGACGTCGGGAGGGAGCCATGCCCCACGCTAAGCGGGGGCACAGTGCGGGCAATGAGCAAAGAGCGGGGGTGGCGGGGGGAAGTCCGATCGGGCGTGTCGCTTCTCCGGTCTCTTCCTTTACCCCCTCCCACTTGCATTGGGTGGTTTTGCCGTTATGGCATCCTTTCCACCATGCCCACTGCTGACCTTCCGCCACTGACCGGCGACATGACCATGAGCCAGGTGCTCCAGGCCTACCCTGGGGCGCAGAGGGCGTTGTTTGCGCGTTATCACATCGGCGGCTGCAAAAGCTGCGGCTTTCAGCCGGGAGAGACGCTGGCGCAGGTGTGCGAGCGGAATGAAAACATCCCTGTGGCGGAGGCCGTGGCGCACATTCAGGAAAGCCACAAGGGGGATGCCTCGCTGCAGATCTCTCCGCAGGAACTGGAAGTGCTGCTGCGCAACATGCCCGACCTGGCGCTGCTGGACGTGCGCACCCGAGAGGAGCATGAGGCGGTGAAGCTGCCGGGGGCACGGCTGCTCACCCAGGAGCTGGTGCAGGACATCTTTACCAACGGCGACAAAACAAAGACTCTCGTGCTCTACGACCACACCGGATCGCGCTCTCTGGATGCCGCGGCGTATTTCATCGGGCACGGCTTCGCGGAAACGAAATGCCTCACAGGCGGGATCGACGCCTACAGCACGCAGGTTGATCCAAGCCTGCCGCGCTATCGTATCGAAATCGAAGACTGAACCACAATCATGGACGAAGCCGCCCTCCAGCAAGCCCTCACGGACACCCAGAATCTCGGCGAAATGCCTGACGCCGATGCCGTGGGCACGGTGGGCAGCCCCGACTGTGGCGACATGGTGCGGCTTTGGATCAAATACAAAGAGAAGGACGGCAGAAAGGTCATCGACAAAGCCAGCTTCCAGAGCTTCGGCTGCCAGACCGCCATCGCCGTCGCCAGCATCGCGACCGAGTTGATTCGTGGCAAAACCAAGGAAGAAGCTCTGTCCCTTTCCGCCGAAGAACTCAGCAAGCCCCTCGGCCCGCTGCCACCCATGAAGATTCACTGCGGCCAGATGGTGGAAGGCGCGCTGCGTGCTGCGCTGGAAGCCGAACAGAAGGCCGCGCCTGCTTCCGCCGCGCCCATGGCTGTCGATCAATCCGGCACTCTTGCAGATGCCCTCAGTGCCGCTGGCAAGACGCAGGGCAAAATCAAAATCGTTCTGACATCCTAGTCCGGCTTCAGCCTTTATCCTTCCTCATCCTCCTTTCCTCAAATGCATTCCTCCCTTGAACTCAAACGCGAAGTCGATGCCGTCCAGATTCCGAGTGGCGATCTGATCAAGCTGCCGCTCGGCATGAAGGTCATCATCACGCAGTCGCTCGGCGGCACCTACACCGTGGCCACGGACTTTGGTCTGGCACGCATTCAGGCGGCTGACGTGGATGCCCTGGGTATCGACCCGGAAGCAAGCAAGAAGGAGCAGGACAGCACCTCTTCCAACATTCCTGCGGACGTGAGCGATCTCGAAGGCCAGGTGTGGAACCAGCTCAAAAACGTCTATGACCCGGAAATCCCGGTCAACATCGTGGATCTGGGGCTCGTCTATGACTGCAAGGTGGACACCGATGCGGAAGGCAAAAACAAAGCCACCGTGAAGATGACCCTCACCGCCCCCGGCTGCGGCATGGGGCCGACGATCGCCGCGGATGCGCAGAGCCGCATCATGACCATCGAAGACATGGACGACGCTGCCGTGGAACTTGTCTGGGACCCCGCGTGGAACCAGGGCATGATCAGCATCGAAGGAAAGATGAAGCTGGGGATGATTTGAAGCCGCCCAGTTGCGCCGCAGCTGAGGCTGGCCTCCGGCTGGCGCCTGACTTCGGACGCACCCACCCACCGTTGACAATTCAAGCGCGCACAGGGATACTCAGGACATGAGTTCACTGGCCCTGGAAATCGATCTTGCGCTGCAACGCCTTGATCCCTCCAAAGCATCACGCCTCGAGCGGCTTCTGCGCGACAGTCTTGCACTAGCTCTGGGCGATGACAGGCTTGAGGCTTCTTCGCCGTCGTTTCCGGCAGCCAGCAGCCGAAGCGAGCTTTTTGCGCGCCGGTTTGCGCCTCTGGCTTCAGTGCCAGACCGTGACCTTAGAGACATTGTGAATGAAAACCGTGGCGAGGCATGACCGTCACTGCGGACGCCAGCTTTCTTGTGTCGCTTTATGGTGTGGACGTCAACACGCCGGCAGCTCGTGCATGGATGGCGGCCAATGCTGAGCCGATCTTGTTGACTGGAGCACTGCGGTTTGAGACGGAAAATGCCTTGCGTCTTGCCTGCTATCGCGGGCGCATCACGTCAACAGAGCTGAAGCGAGCCTTGTCCGAAATCGAAAGTGATCTGCTGCAAGGCATCCTCATAGCCGCGCCTTTGGACTCGGACCTGCACTGGGAAGCCTGCCGCAGGATCAGCGTTGTCCACACGCTCACCACGGGTTCGCGTGCTTATGACATCACCCATACCGCCGCAGCAGTCATGCTGAAAGCGGATGCATTCCTGAGCTTCGATCAAAAGCAGCGGGTGCTTGCTGGCCTGGAGGGATTGAACGTAGCGCCGTAGTCCAAGGACATATCTGGGGGTGCGTGGGACCAGGGCATGATCAGCATCGAAGGAAAGATGAAGCTGGGGATGATTTGAAGCTGTACGGTTGCGGCGCAGCTGCGGGCTGGGGCTGCTCCGCGTTGACACCGGTCGTGGGATGGGTGTGGCGCCCGCCCACCCGTCTAGGGCCGTGCTCCAATCGCATCAGCGGACGAACATTCTCGCAGTCGGGCGGTTTGGCGGAGTGAGCGAGGCAGCTTGCGAGCGCCCTCGACGCCCAACACGGCCGACCTGCGACAAAAGCGCCCCACGTCCAAACAAAAGCCCCGCCAGGGATGCTGACGGGGCTTTCGAATTGGGGAATCGCAGAGCGACTGGCTGTCTGTGTCTGAAATCGATCAATTAGACTCAGACGGCGGCTTCGGCACCTTTGTGGCCGAGCTGTTTCACCGCCAGATTGAGCTGGTCGTACTCGATCGGCTTCTTGATCACGGTCACGGGGCCGTGGCCGAGGATGCGGCTGAGGATTTCGCTGTCAGGGTAGCCGGTGATCACCACGATGGGAAGGTCCGGATACAGGGCCTTGAGCTGGGAATAAACTTCGTCTCCAGGTACGTCCGGAAGCTTGAGGTCCAGGAAGACGAAGTCAAACTTCTGCTTCTTGGCCATGGCGATGGCTTCCGCGCCGGTGCCGACCACAAGGCGGCCGAAACCCGCCTTCTTGAGGAACTGTTTGAAGAGCGCCTGGAGCGCGGGATCATCATCCACCACCATCACGGTAGGCTGTCCGGCTTCGTCTTCCTTGCGCAGCACGTCACGATCGAGCAGACTGCGTTTGATGCGCCAGCGGCCACCGATTTGCACCGCAGGCAACTGGCCGCGCTGTACGAGGTAGTAGACTGTGGGAAGAGGGATGCGGAGGTATTCCGCCGTCTCTTTCACGGTCATGAGTTCGGGTGTTGCTAGGTCGGCCATAAGGTGAGGTGGGTGTCGTGTTGCCTAGAATCGTCTTTTCAAAAATCGAAATTGAGTCGCGTTGGAAGGTTATTCACAATGCTCGTTTATAATTTCTATTATTACAAGGGAATTATCGGCGTTCAGCTAAATGTGTGGTTCGAGATAATTGATAGATTTGCGATTTGTAGCCACAATTGCAAATCAAAAGTGCATGCGAACTAAAAAACTTCGGAAATCCTGAAGAATTTCATACAACTGGCATCAAGCCAGAACCCACAGAACCAGCGTGCCGAATAGAGCCAGTCCATAGGTTTGTGTGATTCTCCATGGAGTCTACAATGAATGTTTGTATTCCAAAGAGTTACGCGCACGCCCGGGCCATGGTTGTTTTTGTCTCAATGAGGGGATGCAAGCAGCCCGTCGCGACTGCAAACCAGCAAGAGCACCGCAAACCCCACCCACCCATTTGCCAAGCCGCCGCAGATGGCCTAGAGAAACCCTCCCATGTCTGATTCCATCCCCAATGTCCTTGCCGAACGTTACGCCACCTCTTCCATGCGCGCCCTGTGGTCGCCCGAGGGAAAAGTGAGACTGGAGCGCGATTACTGGATCGCAGTTTTGAAAGGCCAGCGCGATCTCGGCATTCCGGTGCCGGATGGGGTGATCGAAGCTTATGAGAAGGTGAAGGATCAGGTGAACGTGGCCTCCATCATGGAGCGCGAGCGCGTGACGCGGCATGACGTGAAGGCACGCATCGAGGAATTCTGCGACCTCGCGGGACACGAGCACCTTCATAAAGGCATGACCAGCCGCGACCTTACTGAGAACGTGGAGCAACTTCAGGTTTTCCGCGCGCTTCTTGAGATCCGGTCTAAATGCGTGGCCGCACTCGCGGGTCTGGCGCGCCGTGCCAAGGAAACGCGGGACATTCCGCTGACCGCCCGCACGCACAATGTTGCCGCGCAGGTGACCACCCTGGGCAAGCGCCTGGCGATGTTTGGCGAGGAGCTGCTCGTGGCCTTTGGTGACCTGCAGCATCTCATTGCCAGCTACCCCGCCCGTGGGCTGAAGGGTGCCGTGGGCACCCGGCTGGATCAGATCACTCTCTTTAATGGAGACGCGAAAAAAGCGGCGGAGCTGGAGAGCAGCATCCTGAAGCACCTCGGCATGCCCGCGGCCTTCAATGCGGTGGGTCAGGTGTACCCGCGCAGCCTGGACCTGCAGGTGGTCGCGTCCCTTTGCCAGCTGGCCAGCGGCCCTTCCAGCTTTGCACGCACGCTGCGCCTCATGGCCGGGCAGGAACTGGCCAGCGAAGGCTTTGCCAAAGGGCAGGTGGGCTCCTCCGCCATGCCGCACAAGATGAACAGCCGCTCCTGCGAGCGCATCAACGGCCTGCACGTGATCCTCAAAGGCTACCTCACCATGGCCTCCGGGCTGGCGGGCGATCAGTGGAATGAAGGGGACGTCTCTTGCTCCGTGGTGCGCCGCGTCATGCTGCCAGACGCTTTCCTCGCCATGGACGGCCTGCTGGAGACACTGCTCACGGTGCTGAATCAGATGGAGGTCTTTGATGCCGTCGTGGAGCAGGAGCTCATGCGCTACCTGCCTTTCCTCCTCACCACCACCGTGATGATGGAAGCCGTGAAAGCCGGTGCCGGCCGCGAGACCGCACACGAAGTCATCAAGGAGCACGCCGTGCAAGTCGCCAAGGACCTGCGCACCGGCAAGGTGCGCGAGAACGACCTCCTCACCCGCCTCGTGGAAGACGTGCGCCTGACCCTCACCGCCGAAGACATGCAGCGGCTGGTGGATGCCGGCAAAGCAAACGCCGGTGATGCCCCGCAGCAGGTGGACGCCTTCTGCGACCAGGTGGCCGCCATCAAGAAGGAGTTTCCCCATGCCGCGAAGTATGAGCCGGGGGTGATTCTGTGAGTCCCTAGCTTGGATGGGAATCTTCAAGACGCTGGAGGTCTTCTGCATCACATTATCTGCTTTTAGAGGATGTTTATGCACGTGACTGACTGGCCACGCATCTTTGAAGAGCTTTATCCAGTGCCTGGAGCTGGGGAGCATGAGATCTCGTTGCTCGTGCATACTTTTGGCGTGGCCTTGTCGGCGGAAGAGTTGAGCGCGATTAGGTCTGGACAGATCAATCCATACCCGCCCACTCATCCGCTCTATGCCAGCTATGCTCCCTTCGATCCGCGTCGATGGAAGTTCCCGGCTGGCGCTCTGCCAGCCGACTATCTGGATTTTCTCTCCTGGTCGAATGGAGGCGAGTTCCGCACCGGCGACCGCTGGTTTCAGTTCTTTCCGGCCACCGACCCGGTTCACGGCTTGCGTGCCATGTTGCTGGCGTACCGTATCCCCCAGTACATGCCGTTTGCCCTGCCATTTGCCATGGATGGCGGCGGCGGATTTTATCTCTTCGATATGCGCGATCCGGCAGATGAACCTCCCATCGTCTGGGCACACGCCGGAAGCTTCGGGTGGGCGCCGGACGAGCACGTCCCGCTCGCCGCGAGCTTTCTCGCCGCGTGCGCCGGCAGATCTGCCCCAGATGCGGATCTGCATTTGGGCAGGCAGTCGCACTAGCCGCGTGAGAGGCGTATTTGGCACAGTGCCCCGAGGTGCAGCGACAGCTTCCAGGCTGCAGAATCAACTTTGCCCGCCATTGGGACATTCGCTGCCCCGCATGCTCTGCCATGAGCGAGTTTCACTTTGAGACGCTTGAGTTGAAGATGCGCGGCTGTTAGCCAGGGGCCACGCTCAAGGCGCTCAGCAAAATGGTTTGATGTTCTCGACAACGACGGGGCGCATCGAATAATTTAGCCAAACACAAAATGACACGCTATCGAGTAATCGGACTGGAGAAGGGTGCGAAGCGCATCTTGGAATGGTTTGAAGGGGAGTTGATCGGTGACGCTGACCTCAAAGACCGGTTTCAGAAAATGTGGGATGCGGTCGATCATCGGAAGTATTGCAAAAAATTGCCCGAACATCTTCGGGAATCCTGGACTTATTACTTGGTGGAAGAGCTGCTGGGCAAGGTGGTTGAGGAAACACTGGATCTCGAAAGAGCACACATATCCACAGAGCAAAGGCTGCAAGAGTGGGCTGATGCATGGAACTCGCACGGCGGTGACCGTCATTATACCATTGATGATATGCGTAAAATGGAGGAGGACCAGAATTGGAGCAACCACCACGGCCCACCCTACGAATGGAGAGAAATCGAGGCCGTTCTTAGCGGGAAGATAAAAGCATTTGGGAATGCCGGCCAGCCGCCTGATGATTACCCCAAATGCCTTGAATGCCTGGCTCCCATGGAATGGATTTACTTCTCAAGCTCCCCAGAGACATGGGCAGGCGAGTGTGGAAGAGCAGGCTGGACTGCGATTTGCAAGAAATGCAAAACTTGGAGACCATGCCGCATTTCCGTGATGAATTGACCAAGTGGTGACATGCTTTTGCGGTCTAATGCAAGGACGCCACATTTGTCTTGTTTTCAGGGCCACTGCCTCAGATGTTACTCCTTAGGACTCAATGAAAACGATGGCCTGGATTTTGATGATTGCTTTGGTGGGCACCCTTTCAGGTTGTTCCAGTGCCGCAAAGCAGAAGAAGGAAGCATCCGCTGCTTCCTTGTCGGCATCTACTCCGACTTCGACGGTCGTTGCCGCCGCCAATGAGTTCGTCAGGAAGGCTGGACTGGATTGGGGAAATCCCAAGGAGGTCAGGTGGCAGGATGGTTCACCGCCCGACAACTCCGGCAGATGGAAGGGCACGGGCGAGCCGCTCAATCGTTGGCTTGTGATTTATCCGACACCGGAGTCCGAGCTAGGTTGGGCTGGCTCCCGCGGAGTCCACGTTGAAATGAACGGACGTGCATGGTTTGTGCCACGAGGATAAGGCCCGAGCATCCACTGGATGGCAACGAGGCTTCAGGGGTACGGCAGCGATAGCCGCCGCTTTCGAACGGCGCATGGCATGCAGCCGGTGAGAAGCACCCGAAAGCTTCAGCTCACTCTGGAAGGCGCGGCGCTTTCCAGTGTGAGCTGAAGCTCACCAGTATTTTAGGCGGTCTCTCCGGACTTCGGCTCACGCACCACGCGATCGACGGCGTGCTTGGTGATGATGTTCCCCTGGGACTCGCGGCCTTTGATGGCGATGGAGTTGAAGGGGAATTTGATGGAAAGGTTGCGCAGATACAGGGCGGGCTTGAGGTGGACGACGACGTTTTGGGCGTTGGAGTCCTCCTCGGTTTCGTGGCGGATGAAGTAGAGGACGTTGCTGCCAGGCGTTCCCTTGGTGAGGACGTATTCCTTGTCGCGGGTGACGCCGCCGATGCGGAAGCGCTTGGCCATGAGGCTGCCCTGGCGGCCGTCGCGGTAGATCATGGTATAGACGGCGCTTTCGTCCTTCTTGAAGAGATTGACGTAGAGCGGGTTCTTGCCCACGAAGAACTTCGCGGCAGCCTTGGTCACGGTCATGTTGCCCTCGCGGGTGAAGAAGAGCACGTCGTCCAGCGGGGAGCATTTGCAGATCGGTTCGCCTTCGCGCTTCAAGCTGGTGCCGGCAAAGCCGTCCTTGGCATTGAGGTACAAGGTCTCGCCCTGCACGATGACTTCTGCTGCTGCCACGCGCTCGAAGCCGCTGATGATGGTCTTGCGCTCGCGTCCGGCACCGTAGGTCTTCTTGAGTTCTTCAAAATGGCGGATGGTGTACTTGGTCAGGCCCTTGAGGAACTTCTCGGCCTGGTCGATCTCCTCCTCCAGCTCGCGGATGTGCTCGTCGGCCTCGAAGCTGTTGAACTTGGAGATGCGCTTGATCTTGATCTCGGTCAGGCGCGCCACGTCGTCATTGGTGACTTCGCGCTTGAGCACATGGAGGTGGGGCTTGAGGCCCTTCCAGATGGCCTCCATGACGGCGTCCCAGGTTTCAGCTTCTTCGATGCGGCGGTAAATGCGGTTCTCGATGAAGATCTTTTCCAGCGAGCTGAAATGCCACTTCTCGTTGAGTTCGCCGAGGAGGATGCCGAGTTCCTCGCCGAGGATCCTCTTGGTGTTCTCGGCGCTGGCCTTGAGCAGATCGTTCACGCCCAGGAAGCGCGGCTTGTCGTCCTGAATGACGACGGCATTTGGCGAGATGGAGACCTCGCAATCGGTGAAAGCGTAGAGCGCCTGGATGGTCTGCTCCGCATCCGTGCCAGGCGGGAGCTGCACGACGATCTCGACTTTGTCCGCCGTGTTGTCATCGACGCGGGCGATCTTGATTTTACCCTTGTCGTTGGCGGCCACGATGCTGTCCCGCACGCCGTCCGTGGTGGTGCTGAAGGGGATCTCTGTGATGACGAGCGTGTTTTTCTTGTCGCCTTCCTCGATCTTCGCTCGCACGCGGATGCGTCCGCCGCGCAGGCCGCCATTGTAGTCGCTGGCGTCCATGGTGCCGCCGGTGGCAAAGTCGGGCTTCAGGTCCACCTCCTCACCGCGCAGCGCGGCGATGCTGGCATCGCACAGCTCGATGAAGTTGTGCGGCAGGATGCGGCAGGACAGGCCCACGGCGATGCCTTCCACGCCCTGCGCGAGCAGGAGCGGGAACTTCACCGGCAGGGTGACGGGCTCCTTGTTGCGGCCGTCGTAGGAGGCCACCCATTCGGTGACCTTGGGGCTGTAAACGACATCCAGCGCAAATTTGGAGAGGCGTGCTTCGATGTATCGCGGCGCGGCGGCGTTGTCTCCGGTGAGCGTGTTGCCCCAGTTCCCCTGGGTGTCGATGAGGAGGTCCTTCTGGCCCAGCTGCACCATGGCATCGCCAATGGAGGCATCGCCATGCGGATGGTATTTCATCGTGTTGCCGACGATGTTGGCCACCTTGTTGTAACGGCCGTCCTCCAGCTCGTCCATGCTGTGGAGGATGCGGCGATGCACCGGCTTCAGGCCGTCGTTGATGTGGGGAACGGCGCGCTCCAGGATGACGTAGCTGGCATAATCGAGGAACCAGTCACCATAGAGCGTGTCCACCGGCTTGTGCTCCACCGGCGCGGCGGAGGGAAGGATGGGGGAGTAGGCTTCGTCAGCGGATTTTTTGGAGGATTTTTTGGCCACGGTTGGAAAGAGACAGAGTGCAGATGAACAGGTTGCTGAGCAAACGGTTCTATTAGGAACTCATTCGGCCCTGCGCAAACCGAAAATTTGTCTCAGGGCGGGAAGCAGGCTCCGTACGGCAGGTGTCCGAGGGGAAGGGGGACTGGGTCTGGGGGACACCAAGTCCAAAGCTACTTCTGATACCGCCCGGGCGCTGGACGCTACCGGGCGTCGCGATTGTCAGGAGTTGCCAAAGGTTCAGGGCTCAAAAGCTCATTTACAATCTACTGAATTGTCCCGCACGGGGGTTGGTCACTTGTTCCAACTTTGAAAAATCGTGCAAATATGAATCGCATAATCGAATTTTTTAGAGGGGCGGGGCGATGCTTCATGGGTGGACTCTGCATGCCTCTCTTGCTGCTTGCCGCGACAGAGGTGCGGGCCGATGTGGGCAGCCATGCTGAGGCGGATGCGCTGCTGGCGGAAGCCGCGCGCCTGGCACCGATGGCGGAGGCCGTGGTGCTGAATATCGGAGTTGTTTCGCCCACCGAATACGTGACCAAAGGCAGCTGGGGCGGCGTCATTCCCTGGACGCCGCACATTCCCACCTCCGCGGCGCTGCTGCCAGACGGCAGGCTGCTGACCTTTGCCTCCAATCAGCGCACGACTTTCCCTGACGGCCCGCAGTTTACTTATGCGGCGGTGTGGGATCCGGCCACGGGCATTTTCACCGAGATCAACAACGGCAGGCACGACATGTTCTGCGGCGGTCTCTCGCTGCTGCAGGACGGGCGTCTGCTGGTGAGCGGGGGCAATGGCATCAATGGCACCACGGCGCTGGCGAGTTTGTTTGACTGGCGCACGAATGAATGGGTGCCGGCGCAGACCATGGCCGACGGCCGCTGGTACAACACGAGCATCTCCCTGCCTAATGGCGAGGTGCTTACCGCCGGGGGAAATGCGGGCGCGAATGGCAATGGCACCATCGAGCAATGGAATGCCAGCTCTGGCTGGCGGCGCATGAGCGGCATCAACTGGCAGGCGGTGGCCAACCCTCCCATCGCCAACGCGATTGAAACGAACTGGCACCCTTTCTTCCTCGTGGCGCCGGACGGCCGTGTGGCGCATTTTGGTCCGCATCAGGCGCTGGACTGGATCACGGCCACGGGCACAGGGGCGATGACTGCCGCTGGAGCCAGCATTCCCGGTACGCACTACCCGAAACAAGGGGCATGGGCGATGTATGCTCCCGGCAAGGTGATCGTGGCGGGCGGGTTGAAGGCGATCGATGATGGAACCGTCGTGACGAAGGCTTTCACGGTGGATCTCAATGGAGCCACGCCGGTGACCGCCCCCACGGCGTCGATGGCGAATGCGCGCTCGTTTTCCAATTCCGTCATCCTGCCAAACGGGGAAGTGATGGTCGTTGGCGGCAACAGCACCGGTGAGTTTTTCAGCGATGTGGGCGCGATCATGACACCGGAAATCTGGAATCCCACCACCGGGCAATGGCGTGTGGTGGCGGACATGAGCGTGCCGCGAAACTACCACTCCCTGGCGATGCTGCTGCCCGATGGCCGTGTGTGGTCCGGTGGTGGCGGCCTTTCCGGAGATGCGCTCACAGATCATCAGGATGCGCAGGTCTTCACACCGCCGCAGCTTTTCAACGCGGATGGCACGCCCGCCGTGCGTCCTGTGATCACCGCCGCGCCGGACCGCATCAGTCCCGCGTCTGTGTTTACCGTGAATGCCAGCAACGGCGTGCAGTACTTCAGCGCCATCAGCATGTCGGCACTCACGCATTCGGTCAGCACCGGCCTGCGCCATGTGCGCTTCACGCATACCAGCCCCTCGGCGGGCGTGTATGCCGTGACCGCGCCCTCGAGCATCAATGTGCTGACCCCGGGCTACTGGATGATGTTTGCCGTGGATGCGAATGGAGTATGGTCCGTCTCGCGCATCATTCAGGTGACGAATGCCACGCTGCCGGTGGTGACGAATCCTGGTACACAGACCGTAAATCAAAACAGCGTGGTTTCTCTGCCCATCAATGCGAGCGCCACGGGCGGAGCGCTGAGCTATACTGCCAGCGGACTTCCCGCGGGGTTGAACATCGATGCAGGCACCGGTTTGATCTCCGGCAGCGTTACGGCCACGCCGGGAACCTATCGCAGCACCATCCTGGTGAGCGCGGCAGGGCAGGTGACCTCTGTTTCCTTTAACTGGATCGTGCTGCTGCCCAATCTCGGGACCGGCCAGATCATGCGCGAATACTGGACCAGCATCAATGGAATCACCGTCGCGAGCCTGACTGACAACACGCTGTTTCCGGCCAATCCCAACGGGCGCGACATGCTCGGCTCTTTTGAAGGTCCCTCGAACTGGGACGACCAGACCGGCCAGCGCCTGCGCGGATTCCTCTACGTGCCGGTCACGGGGCAGTATCGTTTTTACATCGCCAGTGATGACCAGTCGAGCCTGAGACTCAGCACGGACGCGAATCCGGCCAATGCCGTCGAGATCGCCAGCATGCCAGCATGGTGCCCGCCGGAGACGTGGACGTGGTACCCGCAGCAGGCTTCCGCCCAGATCACGCTCCAGGCCGGAAAACGCTACTACATCGAGGCCCTGATGAAGGATGGCACGGGTGATGATCACCTGTCCGTCGGCTGGATGAAGCCAGGAGACACAGCGGTGGCGGTCATCGCGGGCACTTATCTCTCGCCTTATCTGCCGGTCGAGAATCCGGTGGTCACGTGGAACTTCGATGAAGCAAGCTGGAACGGCACGGCGGGCGAAGTGAAGTCCACGGCGACGAGCCTCTATGCCATCAATGGCACGTCCAGCGGCGCAAACACCACGCCGAACAATCCTGCACTCAGCGGCAATCCAGGCACGGGCGGCAGCGCCCAGTTCAACGGCACCACGCAGAGCGTCGTCATGCCCTACAATGCGGCTTTGAATCCCAATGACTTCACTGTTGCCGCGTGGGTGCGGAACGATGCGGCGCTGGGCACGGTGCGCTGCATTCTCGCGTCGCGGGATGAATCCACCGGCACCAAAAAGGGCTATGGCCTGTGGGTCACGGCGGATGGTTTCTGGCAGTTGCGCACCGGCGCAGATGCTTCGGGCTTGAAAGGCGGCGCCGTCACCGTGGGGCAGTGGACGCATGTGGCGGCCACGTTTCGAACCACAAGCGCCACGGGGCAGACCTTGACCGGCGTGCGCAGACTCTACATCAACGGCACGCTCGTCAATGAAGACACCGGCACCTACGTGCCAAACGGTGCCAAACCGTTCGTCGTCGGTGCAGCGGACAGTCCTGGAACTTCCTTCTTTGCGGGAGCGGTGGACGAGGTCACACTGCATCAGGCGCCGCTCTCACCGGCGGACATTTTGGCGCTGCGTGATCTGCGCCACGCCAACACCATCGTCGTGGTGAACCAGTCCCCGCAGCTCACCGATCCCGGTGCGCAGACCTCGCTCCTCAATGCGGTGGTGTCTCTGCCAGTCGTGGCCAACGATCCCGAGAATGATCCGATCACCTTCAGCGCCACCGGTTTGCCCACAGGCCTGACGATCTCCACCACTTCAGGCGTCATCTCCGGCTCTGTGACGGCGGCAGGCACTTACAGCGTCACCGTTCGTGCCAGCGATGGTATCAGCGCTCCTGGCACTGCCAGCTTTACCTGGAATGTCTCCGCGGGTCTCACGTTGCAGCCGCTGGCGGCCACGCCGAGGTCCACGGGTAGCTCGCTGACCTTCACCGCACAATCCGCGAACGGCGTCAATCCACGCTACAAATGGAACTTTGGCGATGGCACACCCGAGACTGCATGGCTCACGACCACCAGCATCACGCACACGTATGCCGGGCCGGGCCGCTATCTGGTCACGCTCACGGCCACCGATGACACTGGCATCACCATCACAAGCACTTTTTACCAGGCGGTGTATGCAGCGCTGACCACGCTGAAGCCTGCGGCCTCCAGCAGCATCGTCTATGAACATCCCGCCACGGGGAACGACCGCGTGTGGTGTGTGAATCCGGATAACAACAGCGTGACTGCCTTTGATGTGGTGACGCGTGCGCGATATGCGGAGATCACGGTGGGCACTTCGCCGCGCAGTCTGGCCCTGGCTCCGGATGGCAGGCTGTGGGTGACGAATGTGGAGAGCGCCACCGTCAGCATCATCAACACCGGCACGCGCGCGGTGGCCGCCACTGTCACGCTCCCGTCTGGCACGCGGCCGTTTGGCCTCGCCTTTGATCCAGCAGGCACGGCCGCATGGCTGGCGCTGGAGGGCACGGGAACCGTACTGAAGCTGAACCCTGGCACCGGCGCACAGCTGGCTGCGGTGGATGCCGGAGGGCCGGTGCGGCATCTGTCCATCTCCGCGGACAGCGCGCGTGTGTACGCCTCCCGCTTCATCACTCCGCGTGTGTCTGGAGAAAACACCGGGACGCCGCTGCTGACGGGCGCAGGAGGCCAGGTGGTCGTCATTGGCACAGCGGCGCTGGCCGTGGAGCGCACCATTTTGCTCAATCCCAGCACGGCGGCAGACACCTCCACTTCGGCGCGCGGGCTGCCGAACTATCTCGGTGCAGCGGTCATCTCGCCGGACGGCCTCTCCGCATGGGTTCCTTCGAAGCAGGACAACATTCAGCGCGGAGTCTTTCGCGACGGCCTGCCTTTGAACCATGAAAACAGCGTGCGTGCCATTGTGTCCCGCATCGACCTCACAGCACAGACGGAAAATCTCGCCTCGCGCGTGGACATCGACAACGCGGGCATGCCGAGCGCGGCAGCCTACGATCCCTTCGGCATCTATCTCTTCACGGCGATGGAAGCCAGCCGCGAAGTCGCCATCATCGATGCCTGGTCGCATCAGGAAATCATCCGCGTGCCGGCCGGTCGCGCGCCGCAGGGCGTCGTGATTTCGCCGGATGGCAACACGCTCTATGTGCAGAATTTCATGGACCGCTCCATCACGGTGCATGACGTGCACGCCATCACTCAGGGCGGCAATACGGCACCGGTGACCACGGCTACGCTCAGCGCCGTCACCACGGAAAAACTCACTGCTCAGGTGCTTCAGGGGAAGCAGCTCTTTTATGATGCGCAGGACCCACGCCTGGCCCTGCAGCAGTACATCAGCTGCGCCGTCTGCCACAATGACGGCGGGCAGGATGGCCGCGTGTGGGACCTCACCGGCTTCGGGGAAGGTCTGCGCAACACCATCACGCTGAAGGGCCACGCCAACCATGGCATGCTGCACTGGACGGGGAACTTTGATGAAGTGCAGGATTTCGAAGGACAAATCAGGACTCTGGCCGGAGGCACCGGTCTCATGACCGACACGCAGTTCAACACCGGCACGCGCAACCAGCCGCTGGGAGATCCCAAGGCGGGGGTGAGCGCGGACCTCGATGCGCTGGCTGCGTATGTGAAATCTCTCACTACGAATGGAAGCAGCCCGAACCGCACGACGGCTGGCGCACTGAGCGTGGCAGCCGCGGCGGGCCAGCAAATCTTCCGCGCTCAAAACTGTGCGTCCTGCCACAGCGGCGTGAACTTCACCAACAGCGCCCTCAATGTCTTTGCCAACATCGGCACCCTCAAACCCTCCAGCGGCAAGCGTCTCGGTGCGGCACTCACTGGCCTCGACGTACCAACTCTGCGCGGCACCTGGGCCACGGGACCGTATTTGCACGATGGCTCCGCCGCCACCATTTCAGACGCCATCACCGCGCACAATGGCGTGACGCTCAGCGCCACGGATCTGGCCAATCTGGCTGCGTTTGTCGGCAGCATCGATGACGCTCCCACGACCGCGCCGCTGCCCTTTACCGTGGCGCTCAGCACGAGTGCTACCACCGTGACCGGTGCCTTCAATGTCTCCGTGGCCTTCAATGCCTCAGCCACCGGCTTCACGCTCAGCGATGTCGTCGTGACCAATGGTTCTGCCACCACCCTCAGCGGCAGCGGAGCCGCCTACACCTTCAAAGTCACACCGAACAACCCGGGTGCGGTCACTGTCAGCATTCCTGCGAGTTCTGCCACGGACAGCACGAACCTCGGCAACTCAGTCTCGAACTTGCTCGCCGTCACCTATGCTCCCACGGACTCCACGCCGCCGACGGTGGTGCTGGCCACTCCCGCCAGCAGCGTGTCCGCGCCCTTTGTGGTCACGGCCACTTTCAGCGAAACGGTCACCGGCTTGCTGGCCTCCGAATTTGCCGTCACCAATGGCAGCGTGAGTTCCCTGACCTCCTCTGGCTTGGTGTGGTCCGCCACCATCATCCCTACGGCGGCGGGGACCGTGAGCGTGTCTCTCCCTGCGGGAGTGGCGCAGGATACGTCAGGAAATCTCAGCATCGCCTCCAGCGTGCTTCCTGTGACTTATGCGCCGCTGATCACAGGACAGCCGCTGCGGATTCAGGCGGAGGATTTCGACGAAGGCGGTGAAGGCGTGGCCTATCACGATGCGGAGGAGATCAATCTCGGCGAATTCGTCAGCGGTCTGCACTATCGCACGACGGGCGTGGACATCGAGCCTTCGCAGGACACCGACGGCACGCCCTCCATTGGCTGGATCACCTCAGGAGAATGGCTGCGTTACACCACGGTTCTTTCCGCCGGGACCTACAACTTCAACTTCCGTGCTGGCACTCCGTTTGCCAGCCCGGTGCCGGTCCGTGTTTTGATCAATGGCACCCTGGCCACGACGCTCAGCCTCACCAACGGCACTGGCTACTATGCGTGGAAGACGTACTCCGTCACCGGCTTGAATGTGCCCACCTCAGGCCCTGCAGTCGTGCGCATCGAGTTCCCCAATGGCAATCTGAACTTCAACTGGATGGAGTTCATCAGTGTGAGCACCACGCCGGACACCACACCGCCATCCGTGACGCTTGCCACCGCATCGTCAAATGTCTCCGCGCCCTTTACGGTGAACGCCACCTTCAGCGAAGCCGTCACGGGAGTCGCTCTGGGAGATTTCACTGTCACCAATGGCGTGGCTTCCGCGCTCACCGGCAGCGGTGCCTCCTACAGCGTCACCATCACACCCATGGTCAATGGTGCCGTCACCGTGGCCATGCCTGCGGCTGCTGCGGCGGACCTGGCTTCAAATCCGAGCCTGGCGTCAAACACCCTGAGCCTCACTTACACCGCGCCGCTGCCCGCGCCGTCCGTGGCGCTCAGCACCGCAGCATCCACCGTCACTGGCAGTTTCACCGTGAATGCTGTCTTCAGCCTGCCCGTCACCGGCGTCGCTCTCAATGACTTCACTGTCACCAACGGCGTCGCCTCAAACCTCAGCGGCAGTTCAGCAAACTACAGCATCCTCGTGACACCCACCGCAGCAGGCCCTGTGACCATCACTGTTCCCGCCAATGCCGCTATCAATGCCACTGGCGCGGGCAACACTGCTTCGAATCTCCTCTCCGTCACCTATCAGCCACCCGACACCACGCCGCCCACGGTGGCGCTCACCACACCTGCGAGCAGCGTCACCGCGCCTTTTGTGGTCAGCGCCACCTTCAGCGAAAACGTCACCGGCGTGGCTTTGGGCGGCTTTAGCGTCACCAATGGAGCCGCTTCAAATCTCAGCGGCAGTGGCAAAATCTACAGCGTCACCATCACTCCCGCTGCCACCGGTGCTGTGACCGTGGCCATGCCCGCCGGCGCAGCATTGGATCTCGCCAGCAACCCAAGCCTCATCTCCAACACACTGAGCGTCACCTACACGGCACCTCTTCCCGCGCCCACGGTGGCGCTTAGCACCGCAACATCCACGGTCACCGGCAGCTTCACCGTGAATGCCGTCTTCAGCCTCCCCGTCACCGGCGTGGCGTTGAACGACTTCACTATCACCAATGGTGTCGCCTCCAATCTCAGCGGAAGTTCTTCTTCTTACAGCATTCTTGTGACGCCGACTGCTGCAGGGACTGTCACCATCCGCATCCCGGCTGGCGCCGCCACCAATGCCACCGGCGCGGCCAATACCGTTTCAAATCTTCTCTCCGTGACGTATCAACCGCTCGACACCACGCCGCCCTCCGTGGTGCTGACCACTGCGGCCACGAGTGTCTCAGGGCCGTTCGTGGTCACCTCCACCTTCAGCGAAAGCGTCAGCGGACTGCTCGCTTCGGAATTTACCGTGACCAATGGCAGCGTCACCGCGCTCTCCTTCACCGGAGTCATATGGTCCGCCACCGTGACGCCTGCGGCATCTGGCAATGTGACCGTGAAAATCCCCGCCGGAGTGGCACAGGATGCCGCGGGGAATGGAAACACGGCGTCCAATTTGATCACCGTCAGTTATGCGCCAGCGGTGACAACGAACGGAGTTACGGGTGATTATTACATCGGCAAAAATTTCGAGCAGTTCAGCTTCACGCGCGTGGAGTCCACCATCAACAACACCTGGGGCACCGGCAGCCCGGATGCGCGCATTCCTGCGGATGGCTTCAGCGTGCGCTGGCATGGCTACATCACTCCGCGCTACTCCCAGACCTACACCATCATCCCGGTGACTGATGACGGCGTGCGCCTTTGGGTGAATGGCAAGCAGGTCGTCAATGACTGGAACAACCATGGCGACACCTGGAACAACGGCGTGATCGCCCTGCAGGCGGGAGTGACCGTGCCTGTGGTAATGGAGTACTACGAGAACACCGGCGGTGCCACGGCGCGTCTGCTGTGGGAAAGCCCAAGCCAGGTGCGCGAGGTGATCCCGCAAAGCCAGTGGCTCGTCAATCCGCCTCCGGCCAGTGGCGCCTCTTCGGCGAACAGCCTGACCCTCACCTCCGTCATCCCAGTGACGATCTCGCTCGGCTACAATCTCGCCAAAACAGACACGGATGGCGATGGTGCCTCAGATCTGCTTGAGACGACGTTTGGCACCTCCCTCACCAGTGGCATCACACTGCCTGGAATGGGACTGCAACTGGTCACCCGAAACGGCAGCAGTGTGGATGCCACACTTCTTCATCCTTCGGGTCAGAGCCTCTTTGCGCTGTCGCTCGAAAGCAGCAGTGATCTCGTGAACTGGACCCCGCTGATCGTTACACCCACCGTGGTCACTCAAAGCACCGGCTGGGAGCGTATCACCTGGCCAGATCTTCAGAATCTTCCCGGCCAGAGTCTTGCGCGGGGCATCGTCCGCCTGCGAGTCACGCAGACGCTGGGTGGAACGTCCGCAAGCACGCCGGTAGCATGGCAGCAGGTGGTTTTGAAACCGGGCACGCAGAGCCATGGTCTGAATCTCTGCAACGATGTGCTGCTGGCCGGCACGGTCACTTCGGCCAGCGGCAACAGCATCACCCTCAGCGAGCAGGATGCGCTGGTGTCTGCCATGGATCCAGCGCAGCATTACTACCTTGAGATTGTCAGCGGTCCGCAGGCAGGGCATCGCATCGAACTTCAAAGCATCACCGCTGCGGAGTGTGCCATTGCGGATGATTCACCGAACACCACGCTATCGGCCTCGGCCATCTCTGGCCTGTCGGGCGCCCGTGTCAGCATGCGTCCGCATCGCACCCTGGGCACCGTGTTTGACCCATGGCAGTTCCAAGGCTCGACCGAGGCGACCAGTGCGGATCAGGTCCTGTTCTACACTTCCACCGGGTACAACACCTGCTGGATCTATGCCTCCGGCGGCGTGCGGTGCTGGGTGCAAAACGGCGCACCGCTTGCGAGCGTCAACGACACCCTCATTCCGCCAGGCACGGGCGTGATGCTGCAGATCGCCAATGCTTCCCCCGCGCCCCTGCTTGCCACCGGCAGTGTACGCACCACTGCCTTTGCCCGGCCATTGCAGGCGGGCTACAATCTGCTCGCCAATCCCTGGCCGCTCGACGTGGCGCCTGCGCAGGCCGGCATGATCTCCGCGAGTGCATTCGTCTCCTCCACAAGCATTTCGAGCGCCGATCAGTTGCAGCTTTGGAAGGGAGACGCCGCCGTGGTTGGCAGCGGCTATGCCGGATACTGGCTGTTTCAGAAGGCGGGCCAGCTCACTCCAACCTGGATCTCCAGCGGAGATGCCACTCTGGCCTCCCAAAACAACGTCCTGCTGCTGCGGGCAGGAAGAGCCACTTTCATCAAAGCCCAGGCGAAGGCGAACCGGCCGGTGTGGATGATCCCCGCCCCTTGAGGGGATGACAGCGCTTTTTAGACTTGCCATTCGTCTGGTGGTTTGCCACGCTTCGCGGTGTCATGCAGCTCACGCTCTACCGGACGCTTTGCATTCACACCCTGCTGCTGATGGGCCTTGGTGCGTTCTTTGTGGAGCATCGTCGCGCACACGCCGCTCACGCCCCGTCCAGACATGTGCGCATGCCCACCTTGGATGAGTTGCTGCAGATCGAGTGTTTAGGGATGGAAAGCAAGCGCTACGAATTTTGGGTGGGACGAATGCCGCAGTATTCTGTGAACGAGGACGCGAATCTTCGGAAGCTGCTAGATCTGCTCCTGCTATACGTGCCGCCAGAGCATCCCGAAGCGGTAAGTTGTCGCACCCAACTGGCGCATTACCTAGAACAGGCAGGCCGCTTTGCGAAAGCTGCGGAGCAGTATCAGATTCTGTTGAAGGTCTATCAGCGAGTCATGGGTCCGGACGAGCCGGAGACAACATCGCTTCAGAAAGATGTGGCACGAGTGATGCAGATTTTGACCCGGTCAAAAGCGGAGGAGCGGGAGTGGCGTTGGGAGTACGGGAAGCAGGTCGCTACTTTGGGAAAAGAGGATCTCCAGGTGTTGCACGCCCAGTCAAGAATTGCGGATCAACTGGTGGTGCAATCAAAATACCCTGAGGCTGAAATTGAACTGCGTTCCGTGGTGAAGGCTCTTGTTCAAAAGCAGGGCGAGCGCAATGCAGAGATGTTGGTGCGGAACATGGGCAAGCTGGCCATGTGCCTCGCATCTCAGGGCAAGCGGAATGAAGCCTTGGAATTTGTGCGTGAGATCGAGTGGCTGCAGGCAGACACCCCTGAGATGGAACCTTGGCTGTCTGAAGTATCGTACGAATTGCAAGATTTGCGGAATACAATCAACGCAGGGCGGATCAAAAGGCGGGCAAAATAGGTGAATATGGGGACGTCCAACTTGGGCCGGGGGCCCGCCATGGAACAAACGACAACGGTTACACAGGGAACATCAACTCACTCTTTCAGCGCCGGCGGACGGTGGCTCTGAATTTGTGCTTTAAAGTCACCAAGGCTGTTCCAGTGCGTGGGTTCATTGAGATCAACTTCCGCGATGGCCAGGGTGCCAAAAACATCGGCCTTGGCCAGCACATCGCCGTAGTGGTCAAAGATGCCGGAGATCATCCACTGGTTTTTGCGCGCGTCTGTGTAGGTGCTGCTGACGATGTACACGTGGTTTTCACAGGCGCGTGCGGCGGCGAGCATGGGATTGCAGCCCCACACCGGCCACGCGATGACCTCCGCGCCTTTGACTGTGAGCGCGCGCGCGACTTCCGGGAAGAAACCGTCGTAGCAAACCATCATGCCCACTTTGCCAAAGCGGGTTTCAAACACCGGGTAATCATGACCGGGAGTGATGCCCGCCTCGATCTCGCCACGTGGAAGCGTGATCTTGCGATACTTGCCCACCAGCGCGCCATCGGGTCCCAGCAGCGCGGCGGTGTTGTAGAGAGTCTTGCCTTCGCGTTCCACCAACCCGGCCACGATGTACAGGTTGTGCTCCTTGGCCAGTTTGCCAAAGTACTCGGTGCTCGGCCCCGGCACGGGCTCCGCACATTGTTCCATGGTCTTGTTGGTGCCGTAGTAGGTCAGCGTTTCACCCAGCACCACAAAGTCCGCCTTCTGCTTCGCAGCCTCGGCGATCAGCGGCGCATACTGCGGTGGTTTGTCGGCAGGGTTCTTGCCCTCCTTGGGCTGCAGATGCACCGCAGCCAGCCGCACCTTGCGCGGGGCAGGGGCTTCCGTTTCGGAGAGAGAGACTCTCTTCCAGTCCACACGGGCATTCGCCGCCCACTGAAGGTACAGTTCAATCTTCGCCTGCCTGGCCTTCACGGGCGCACGGAGAACGCTGTCGCACGTCGTCCACTGATTGGCCTCGGCGAGAGGCATGTGCGGGTACTCAGGTTCGGCGCGTGGGATGGTGCCCTTGGCGTAGCCCTGCTTCGCTGGTTCTTCCCAGGTCACAGGCTTGCCCTTCTCGTCCTGCCAGAGAATGCGCGCATACACGCTGCGGCGCGGCGTTTCCATCGGACTGAACTTGCACAGGGCATAAAAGCGGTAGTGCATGCCGCCGTTGACGGGGACTGTCTTGGTCCACGCACCGATCCAATGCTCCCCCTCGCCGGTTTTCAAAGTCAGCGTTTCTTCAGGATGCGGGGGATCGGACACGTTCATGTTGCCCTCTGGCATCGCTTCGATGCGTGGGGACCAAAGATCCCATTCCGCCTTGAGATCCGCGGCCCAAGACCACGAGGTGAGAGACAGGCAGAGAAGCGGCAGCAACGTTTTCATGGTGGAGGGACATGAATACGCTGCGGCAGGGCCGATTTAGCGCCGGTCAGCAAAACGGAATGCGGAAAGCTCCCTCAGATCTAGAGCTTTCCGATTCGACAAGGACGCGTGATTACCCTCACTTCTCATCCAGCCCACGGCGGATGCGATACTTGATCGCAAGCTGGTGGGCGGGGGAGTTGGCAAAGGTCATGCCTTTGATGCGCTCCAGTTGAAGCAGCGCGACGCTCTGCACGGCATGATAGTAGCCGCCGTTGTGAGCGACGTTCAGCAGACGGTTGATGTAGTCCAGCTGGAGGTTCTGGCGCATGATGCTCACCGGTTTGGCGGGATCGTCTCCCGTGCAGATGGCGGTGGTGAGGGAGTCCATCACTTCATCCAGCGGGACTTGATTGCCATAAAGGGTCGAGTCTTCGATGCGCTGGAGGGTGCGCGCATGCAGCAGGTGATCGAGCAGGGCGCGCTGAATGCTGAAGACGCGTTCATGCAGCTTGGGGTCTTCTCCTTCGTCGTGGTGGTCAAAGCCGCGGCGCTGCAGCTGCAGATGTGTGTAGAGCTCCGGCGGCGCGCTCAGGGCATTTGGGGCAAAGGCGTACTTGGCCAGCACGGCAAGGGCCTGGCGCTGTTTGGCAGCCTCGACCGGTTTGAACGGGGTCACGTTCGGGGCCTGGCCCTGCACGGGGCGTTCGACATACACGCCGCCCACATAGCGGGATACCGCGTTCAGCGAACTGCTGGCTTCCTTCGTCAGGGAGGCAAAAGCCTGCGCCACTTCCTGCCAGCTCTTGCCCGGATCTGACACATCCTTCATGATGTTGGCCAGTTCCACGCGCACGATCTCGCAGCGCTGCTCGGCGTAGCTGATGGCATCGCTGCTCATGTCATAGAGCATGGCGCGCGGGTCGATGGCCTTGCCAGGGGCGCGCATGTCATCGGCATCATTGGCAAAGGACAGCTCAGGCTTGTGCGAGAGCGCGGCGATGGCTTCGAGGCGCTTTGCTTCTTCGACGGGATCTTCCAAGGATTCGCTGTAACCGTAATTGATCACCCAGTGGTCGTAGGGACCGGGTTTGGTGGTGAAATACTGGCCCTGTTTCACGCCCTTCGGCGCAATGTTTACCGGCGGATAATCCATGACGGAGCCGGTCAGGCCGGTTTTCTCGGTGAGCTCGGCATTGTGGATGTCCTTCAGGCTGTGCAGCGTGCTGCCGCGGAAGTTATGGTTCAGCCCCAGCGTGTGGCCCACCTCATGCAGGCAGAGGTAGTAGAGAGATTCTTTGATCATGCGGTCCACTTCCACGCGGTCGCTCTTCTGCAGGCGCAGCATGGTCTGGCCAAACATGAGGCTGTTGCGGGCGTTGTTGCAGGCATCGCAGCAGTTGGGATCAAAGGCCTTGGTCTGGCCCGGCGCAGGCTCCGCCGCCGCGCCGAGATCGGCGAAGAGCTTCTTGGTCAGCAGGCGCTTGGTGATGAAGCTGTACTCCAGCATGATGTCCGCGCCGAGGATCTCGCCGGTGCGCGGATTGGCAAAGCTGGGGCCGTAACCGCCGAAGGGCGGGGCCACGCTGCTGGTCCAGCGCAGCACATTGTGCTCGATGTCTCCCGCGTCCCACTTCGCGTCATCGGGCTGCTGCTTGACGACGACGGCGTCTTTGAAGCCGGCGGTTTCAAAGGCCTCGTTCCACTTCAGCACCGCAGTGCGGATGGTGTCGCGAAACTCCACGGGCGTGGTGTTTTCAATCCAGAACACGATGGGCTCCACAGGCTCGCTCAGCGCGGTGCCGGGCTTCTGCTTCACGAGGCGCCAGCGGTGAATGACGTCGCGGTAGGGCGCGGCATCGGTGCTGGTCATGTCCGTGACCTGATGGGTGAAATAGCCGAGGCGCGGGTCGTCCATGCGCGGCTTGTAATCACTCTCCGGCATGGCGATCAGGGTGTGCTGCACCTGCACGGTGATGTAGCGTGCGTTGGCCACATCGGCCTGCGTTTCCCAGCTGGGCGTGGGGTTTTCAAACACATACTCCGTGATGATGGCGGTGTTCTTCGGGTAGCCATTGATGCGGAGGACCTTGGTCTTGGCTTCGGAGAGCTTGCCCAGCACAGAGCGGTCTCCGCCCATGCTGCCAAACTTCACCTGGGTGAGGTTTTCGCGCAGGAAAAGATTGGTGCAGGGGATGAGGTAGCCCTCTTCGTCCTCGGCGATGATGGCCTCGCTGGTGAGGATGGCGTTGCTAGTGTTGGCCCGGTTGGCTTTGTTCAGCGCGCTCTGCGGGTCGAAGTAGAGCTTGGTGTTTTGCTCGATGAGCTCGATGCGGTCAAAGATCCGGCGGATGCTGAAGACCAGCGAGTCGCCGTAGCGTCCGCGATTGTGACCGGAGGCCACGGGGCCGTCCACGCTGTGATTGAAATAGATGAACTCAGGGCCGAGCTGCGACTTGGAGACAAACAGCCAGGGATTGCCATGCTCAAAATCCAAGTAGGTGCGGAACAGGCCGTCGATGCGCTTGAAGCCCTTGGTGAACTCGGCCACGCTTTTGCGCTTCGGCTTGTTGTCATCGCTGCGGGTAATTGCGTTCGTCTGCGGTGGCGTATGCGTCGGTCCCTGGACCTGAGCCGCAGGCGCGGCAGGTGGATTGGAAGGCGCTGGCGGATTGGACGGGGCAGGGGGAGGCGTCGGCGCGGGCACCGGTTTGGCCGGCTCTGGCTTCGCAGGTTCCGGCTTCGGCTCGGGCTTCGCCGGGTCAGGCTTCGCAGGCTCGGGTTTGGGCTCGGGCTTTGGCTCCGGTTTCGGTTCCGGCTTGGCAGGCTCCGGCTTTGCGGGAGCGGGCTTCGGTTCGGGCTTGCGCTCGGGGGCGGCAGTAAGGCTGGTGAGAGGCAGAATGAGGGCTGAGCAGGCAATCAAGAGGCGGCGGGACATGATCAGGGAAATGGCTGGTGACGGCATCAGGGGTCTGATATTACCGAACACAACGTCTCAGTTGCGAGATCATTGTATAAATTTGTGAAGTGCGCCGCTGAAGGGCCGAAAACTCAAATAATCAATTTTGCGATAAGATAGGCTCTAAGCCTGCGTTTTCGCGGCAGGAAGCCCTTCCGCCCCCCACTATGAACGCCCCCCGCCTTCTCCTCGCGAGCTTACTTTCAGCAGCGACGCTCCAAGCGGCAAACCTGCCAGAAAGCCAGAAAATCGACCAACTGCTCAGCCAGGACTGGCAGAAAGCCGGTCTCAAAGCCAACCCGCCCGCCAGCGATGAAGTGCTGGTGCGCCGCCTCTATCTCGACATCGCCGGCCGCATCCCCACCCTGGACGAAGCGCAGGCCTACATGAAATCTCAGGACCCTGAGAAACGTCTCAAGCTCATCGACATGCTGCTGGCCTCCGATGGCTACACCAGCCACATGTTCAACTACTGGGCCGACGTGCTGCGCCTGACGGACAATGTGAAGGGCCGCATCACCGCCGAGGCCTACGAGGAGTGGCTCAAGAAGCAGGTCAAAGAAAACGTGCCCTATGACAAGTTCGTGAAGAACCTCCTCACCACCGACGGCGGCGTGTGGGACAGCGGCAGCATCGGTTTCTGGCAGCGGGATGAGAACAAGCTCGACCACCTCGCCTACACCGTGCAGGTCTTTCTGGGCACCAGCATCGTCTGCGCCCAGTGTCACAACCACCCCTTCGACAAGTGGTCCCAGATGGACTACTACCACATGGCCGCCTTCACCTACGGCATGGACACCAAGAGCCGCGGTCTCGACTTCAAGACCGACGCCATGAAAAACGTCGAGCTCGACAAAAAGGCCATCCAGGCCATGACCAACGAGGAGAAGAAAGCCTACCGCGAGAAGTATGCGGCCCAGCGCAAGGCCGATGATTCCAAGATCAGCCGGGAAGACCTGGCGCAGGTCAAACGCGCCATGCAGGACGTCATGAAACCCCTGCGCTACACCAGCGCCGAGTGGCAGGACGGCAGGCTGCCCAGCCTCCCCTCTGACTATAAGTACCCTGATGCCAAGCCCGGCCAGAAGATCGAGGCCAAGACCATGTTTGGCAAAGACGCCGAAGCCAAGCCCGGCGAGACCAAGCTCCAGGCCTTTGCCGACTGGATGGCCAGCCCGGAAAATCCGCGCTTCACCACCGTCATTGCCAATCGCATGTGGAAGAAGGCCTTCGGCATCGGCTTGATCGAGCCTGTCGATGAAATCACCGACAGCACCGTCGCCAGCAACCCGGCGCTGATGGACTACCTCAGCACTTTGATGGTCGAGAAAAACTACTCGCTCAAATCCTTCCTGCGCGTGCTCTACAATACCGACACCTACCAGCGCGCCGCCACCGCCCAGGAAGTGCCCGCCGGTGAGACCTACCACTTCACCGGTCCGGTGCTCCGCCGCATGAGCGCCGAGCAGATCTGGGATTCCTTTGTCACTCTTTCCAAAGGCAATGTCGATGACACCGTCGATGAAGAGAACGCACGCCTGCATCAATACCTCGACGATCTCTCTTCCTTCCTCGGCACGGTGAAGTCCAAGGGCGCTGAAGGTCTGGTGAAGGTGGCCAAGGACGGCCGCGCCAAGCTCGACGCCAATCAGAAACGGATCGACGAAATGAAGGCCAAGCTCGCCGCTGAGAAGGAAAAGGGCGTGGACACCACCGCCGCCGCCAAGCAGCTCGCCAAAGAAGCCAGCGCCCTGCGCAAATCCACCGAGAAGGACATCCTCGTCGCCCTGCTCGGCAAGGAGCGCGCGGATGACCTCCGCAAAGGCTACCAGCCCAGCAACAAGCCCAAGGAGCAGCGCCCTGACATCGACCGCAAGACGCTCGAGTCGATGACCAAGGAACAGCGCAAGGAATTCATGCAGGCCTATCAGCGCAGCACCAGCCGCAAGGATGGCCTGGGCCTGACCTCCCGTGCCTCGGAGCAGCCCAGCCCTGCGCGCCCCGGCACCTTCCTGCGCACCTTCGGCCAGAGCGATCGCGAGCTTATTCAAAACGCCAGCGACGACGCCTCCGTGCCGCAGGCTCTCACCTTGCTGAACGGCCCCGCCGCTGACGTGATCAACAACCCGGCCTCCAAGCTCAATCAGGCCATCGCCAAGGCCGATTCACCCGCCCAAAAGATCAAGACCCTGTATCAGGCCCTGCTGAGCCGCGCACCGACTGCCAACGAGCAGGCCGTGCTCGACGGCGTCATCAAGGAGCGTGGCGACAAGGCCGTCGCCGACGTCACCCACGCGCTGCTCACCGGTTCCCAGTTCCTCTTTGTCCAGTAATCCCTCACGCCCCCATCCTCATGAAAACTCTCCTCCATTCCTGTGACGATGTAACCCGTCGTGACTTCGCCAAAAACGTCGCCAAGACCTGCCTCGGCGTGTCCGTGATGAGCGCTCTCGCGCCGCGCGGTTTTGCAGCGCCCTTTGAAGGCTCCAGCAAGGCGAAGCAAGCCGCCACCGCCAAGCGCGTGATCTATCTGTACATGTCCGGCGGCATGACGCACCTGGACACCTTTGGCTGCGTCCCCGGCGCGGATACCATGGGCGGCACCAAGACCATCGCCACCAGCGCCGATGGCGTGCAGATCGGCGAACTTCTGCCGCACACCGCGAAGATGATGCACCGCGGTGCCATCATCAATTCGCTCTCCTCCACCCAGGGCGCGCATGCGCAGGGGAACTACTTCCAGCACACCAGCTACACCATGCGTGGCGCCACACGGCACCCCACGCTCGGTGCCTGGATGCAGAAGTTCCAAGGCAAGGGCAATGTGGACCTGCCCGGCTCCGTCATCATCACCAGCGACAGCAAGCACCCCGGCGGCGGTTTCTTCGAGGCCGCCTGCCAGCCCCTCGTGCTGAACGATCCCGCACGTGGCCTGCAAAACAGCCACCGTCCCGCTGCCCTCAGCGAAAGCGACTTCGACTACCGCCTCGGTCTCTCCGCCCGTCTCGATCAGGGCTTCCAGCAGGCCTACAACTACAAAAACGTCAAAGCCTACGCGGACGTCTATAAGGACGCCATCAAGGTCATGAAGAGCGAAGACCTCGATGCCTTCGACCTCAGCAAGGAATCGCAGGAAACGCATGCCGAATACGGCAGCGGAAACTTCGCGCAGGGCTGCCTCCTTGCCCGCCGTCTGGTCGAGCATGGCGTGCGCTTCGTGGAGGTGAACCTCGGCGGCTGGGACATGCATCAGGATATTGGTGCCCGTCTGCCAGAACGCTGCGGAGACCTCGACAAGGCCCTCGGCACGCTGCTCACCGACCTCGAACGCCGCGGCCTTCTCGATGACACCCTCGTCGTGCTTACCTCCGAATTCGGCCGCACGCCGAAGATCAATCAGAACGACGGCCGCGACCACTACCCGAAAGCCTTCAGCTCCGTCCTCTGGGGCGGCGGCATCGCCGGTGGTCAGATCTACGGCAAGACGGACAAAGGCATCGAAGTCACCGAAAACAAAGTCGGCGTCCCCGACTTCAACGCGACCATCGCCTACGCCCTCGGCCTCCCTCTCGATCTCGTCCTCTACTCCGGCACGAAGCGTCCCTTCACCGTCACGGACAAAGGCCAGCCGATCACGAGTCTGTTCGGCTAAAAAGTTGCCCAGTTGCGCCGCAACTGGCTCTCCTCACGCTTGCACCGGATTCATCCGGCGCTGGTCGGGAGGTTGGTGAAGTCTGAGTCTCAAGCAGATTTCACAGAGCTTTTGATCGACAAAATTTTCTCTATTGCGCATGATGCCCGAAAATCATGCGAATCGGGAAAGTGCTGCTTCACCTTGAGATTCTTGCCTGTCTGGCATTCGCCGTGCCGACTATGGGCGCTGACCTCACGGACGCACAGCTTCGCGATGGAGTTGCAAAGCTCGAAGCACTCTTGGGAAAGGAGGTGCCGAAAAACGCCCGCTGGGTGCAGGTTGAAAGCCAGGGGCAGCGCTTCGGTATTTTCACCCGGGAGGAAGATGTCTTTCGCACCGAGGGCAACGCATTCCTCTTCGATGAGAAGCCGGGGGTGGAAGCACGGCTCGTCGTCTTGAATTCGGGCACTCTTTTCACCGCCAAGGCAGAGTCTGGAAAAGCACTGAAGGGAGCTCGCCGGGGCGAATATGCCGCCACCTGGAAGGATGCGGATGTCTCCAAGGATGTGGCCGCGGCGATAGAGTGGCTGACCAAGGAAACCAAGAAACCCGGCGTCAATCAGGCAGTCTCCTCCTCAGACCCTTTCAGTGGCCGTGGACGCATGAACCAGGAGGCCGGCCAGTTGCTCCAGCATCGGCAGACCGCGTTGTATTGGTCCGCGCTGCTGGTGCGCACCGGCCATGAGGCGGAGTCCCTCGCTCTCGCCCGCGCGGCATTCGGCAATGCCGAAGAAAAGCTCCGCAAGCAGCTGCTCGACGGGTTCTTTGATCGGCAGGCGCAGTCCGCCTATCAGGAGGCGATGAGCGCCTTCGCCAAACATCATGACTGGGCCAAGCTAAGTGCGGCGCTGACGGCAGTGGTGAATCGGTTTCCTCTCGGCTGGGAGCAGCGCGATGCGGTGCGTGTGTTCATTCACAAAGTCGACGAGCGTGCCAAGCTCCCTGCCATGCCGCCCATCAAAGCGTCGCGTCCGCTCTCGGAAAAGGAGCAAGCCGTCCTGATCGCATGGCTGCAGGAACTCGATGCTGGCAAGAGCTCCGATCAATCCCGTTGGACTCTGCCCCTGCCTTCGGGGGAAGATGGTCCGGATGCTCAGGAGGACAAAGGCAGTCAGGCCGCCTTCCCGCGCAACTACGGGATCGCCGCCGTGCCATTGCTCGCGGCCATCCTGGGGGATGAAACCCTGACGTTTGTGGGGCTGAATGCGTTCCAGGGCCAGTCATTCGGTCTGGGTGGCCGTGTCCATTTTGGAGGCCATGCAGATGCCGTCGAGTTGCTTCGCGAAGCCTACGGCAGGCTGCAAACTCCCCCAACCCGTTCCCAGCTTGCCTGGGATCTCCTGCAGCAGGTGCTGCCCCAGGATCTTCGGTCCGGCGGCTCGGAAAACGTGGCGGATGTGGCGCCGGATGTTCTCGCGTGGTATGCCGGTTTCAAGGATGCCACGCCGGGTGAGATCGCACTCGCTTACATTGAGGCGGGCGAGGAGGACGAGGAAATCCTCGCCCAGGCGCTGACGATTACCGATCCCAAAAAGCTTGCCCGCCTTGAAAACGGAATGCTCGAAAGCGCAAACATCTATGACACGGGCAACTTGGTGACCTTCGTCCGAAAGCTCGGGCCGGAAAAAGCTCCGGCGTTCATCGCCAAGGTGCGGCTGAAGCTGGAAGCTGAAATCAACGGCTTCCGCGCCACCGATCAGGAAAAGCAGCGCAAGCAGATGGAGTCCGGTCTGAAGCGGCTCGAAAAGGCTGCCAAAGGAGAGCAGAAAAAACCGGATCTGAAGGAGATGCTGACGATGCTGGCCGCTTACGATTCAAAGGCAGAAGACGAGGATCAGCAGGAAACACGCGAGATCTATGCGAGCTTTCCTGTTCTGCTGATCAAACTGCCCGTGACGGAACGGCTGGACATGCTGCTGCCCCTGCTGCCAGATTTCAAATCGCCTCAGCTCGCCGAACACGTTCTGAGCATGGCGATCAATGATGAAAACGGAGACGAGAACAACAGTCGCAAGCCGCAGGAACGTCAGGCCTTGCTGGAGCGTACCCGCCCGCACTGGCAGAGGCTTCTAAATGCCAAGGAGGCCGAGGACGACTCGTATCGCATGCTCGTCCAACTTGTGGCCAGCCTGGAGAGAATGGTGACTGGGAAGAAAGAGTCTCGAGACTTGTACGACCTTTCTTCTTTGGGAGACTACGGAGCCAGACTTCTCAAGGAGCGCGCCAGTGCATTGCTCTCAGGCCAGGAAGTGAAACCTTTGCCGAGCGCCGCCGCCATCAGTTCGGACGAGCGCAAAAAGCTTCTCGATGAACTGGGCAGGAAAACCGTGGCTGAGATTGGCAAGGAACTCGAAACGATCTCGGTGGACAAGCTGCTTGCCCTCAATCAAGCGCTGCAGCGTGACGCCGAAATCTCCGATAGCCTCAAGACCTACATCGCGACCATCAACGAGGTGAAGGTCAAAGACCTGGCCGATGCCGCGCCCTGGCAGGCGTTTCGTGGCAAAACCTTTACCAAGGAGACCATGCTGGAGCTCGCCAGACAAATCTCCGCCCAAACCGGCGGGCCGGTCACCGTGCAGCTGCAACGCAGTGTTCCGATCCTCGGCCTCAAGCTGCAAGTCAGTGACTCCAAAAAGAGCACGAACAAATGGGAGCTGCAGAACTTGCAGAACATCGCCTCAAACTTTGGCGAGAAACTGCCGAAACTCGGCAAGCGCCTCTCCATGGCCTACTTTCAGCAGCAGCGGATGAATGCGAATTGGCACTGGCTGGATGCTCCCATGGCTGAACCCTCCAAGGAAACTCCCAAAGCCACCGGTGATGACGAAGATGCCGCTGAAGAAATCCGAAGTCTCCGCGAGAACGAAAAAGACGCCTGGGGGACTCTGAGCAACGCCGCTGCTGAGACCCGGGCGCTTCCACTGTCGTTTGTCATTATCAGCGCTCCCACGGCCGAACTCGTCAAGAAAGAAGACTAACCACCTCACCCTATGCCTCCACCTCTTCCACAACCCTCCTGGGAGCACGTTCTCCAGCAAGTCGCTCGCATTCGCGAGGAAACCGGACGCGTCATCGTCGGCCAGAATGCCGTCGTCGAACAGATGCTCACCGCCTTGCTCTGCCGCGGCCATTGCCTGCTCGTCGGTGTGCCGGGGCTGGCGAAGACGCTGCTGGTCTCGACGCTGGGAAAAATCCTCGGCCTCAAATTTCAACGCATTCAGTTCACACCTGACCTGATGCCCACGGACATTCTGGGCAGCGAAGTGCTGCAGGAGACGGCAGGCGGCGGTCGCAGCTTCAATTTCGTTCCCGGCCCCATCTTTGCCAATCTCATCCTCGCCGATGAAATCAACCGCACGCCGCCAAAGACCCAGGCCGCCTTGCTCGAAGCCATGCAGGAGAAGCAGGTGACGGTGGCCGGAAAAACTCGCTCGCTTGAAGAGCCCTTCCTTGTCTTCGCCACGCAGAATCCCATCGAGCATGAAGGCACCTACCCGCTGCCGGAAGCTCAGCTCGACCGCTTCTTCTTCGAGATCCGTCTTGACTATCCCACGATGGCGGAAGAGGCCGAAGTGCTGGCCCGCACCACCGGCAAAGCCTCGGCAGCCGTCGAGGCAGTGCTGGATTCCGCGAGCTTGATGGCGCTTCAGGAGGCGGTGGTGGAAGTGCCCGTGCCGGACCACGTCACGCAGGCCATCCTGCAGCTCACCCATCGTTCACGTCCTGGCGGCGAACTGGCGGATGACTACATCAAAAACTACGTCGCCTGGGGCGCAGGCCCACGTGCCTCGCAGTCGCTCGTGCGTGCCGCCCGTGCTCTCGCGCTGCTCCGTGGTCAGGCCGCTGCCTCCATTGAGGAAGTCAAAGCCGTGGCCGCTCCCGTGCTGCGTCATCGCATTCTGCCAAACTACAACGCCACAGGAGACAACATCACCGTCGAGCAGATCATCACCCATCTGCTTGGCAAACTCTGATCTCACACCGCCGTGGCCAGCACCTTCAAGCACCTCAAGCCCGAGGACGTACGCAAGCTCAAGAACTACGAGCTTTCGGCGCGGCTCATGGTCGAGGGCTGGCTCAGCGGACGGCATCGCTCGCACCAGCGCGGATCGTCCATCGAGTTCCATGAGTATCGCGGCTACAGTCCGGGCGATGATCCGAGGCTGGTGGACTGGCGTGTTTTTGCGCGCACCGACCGCGTGTTTCTGAAAACCTTCGAGCAGGAGACGAACATGGAGATGCACCTGTTCGTGGACAGCAGCGCCAGCATGGGTTTCCCGCTGGCGGATGGTGTCACCAAGCTCGATCACGCCTCCTTCTTCGCCGCCTGTCTGGCCTGGCTCGTCGTGCGGCAGACGGACAAGGTCAGTCTGCATCTCTTTGATGACCGCATCCGTGCGTCGTTCCCGTTGGGAAGCACACGCACGCATTTGCATCAGTGCCTTAATGCGCTGGAGAACAACAAGCCCGGTAATAAGACTTCTCTCGCGGCCGCTCTTGAGCGCTCGCTGCCCGTGCTGAACCGCCGCGGCACGCTCGTCATCCTCAGCGATTTCTACGAAGACCCCGCCGCTGTTTTCAAAGCGCTCAATCCCTACATCCATCGCGGCTTCCGCATTCACCTCTTTCAAGTGCTCACGCCGATGGAACTCGACATCGGCGAGGTCGGCCTCGCGCGCTTCACCGATCTCGAAACCGGCGAGAAACTCACCATTCACAGCCAGCAGGTGCGCGAAAGTTACCGCGAAGCCGTGCGCCAGCGCATTCAGACGCTGCGCACGCTCGCCGTCAGCCGTCGTGTGGACTGGATGCTCGCGCGCACGGATGAGAGCTACTTCGCGCTGCTGGACCGCCTCACGCAAAATCACGGATGAACTTCTCCCTGCTCAACCCTGCGCTGCTCGCCTGCACGGCCCTGATTGCCGTGCCGGTGCTGGCGCATTTGTTTGCCAAGGCGAAGCCCCGTGAGTTTCCATTCCCCTCGCTGCAATGGCTGCGTCAGGTGGAGCGCAAGACCACGAATCTCCGCAAGCCCAAGGACTGGCTGCTGCTGCTCCTGCGCACGCTCATCGTCGCGGCTGTCATCGGTGCTTTCCTGCAACCGCTGCTCTTCACCGGAGCGCAGCTTACGGCGGCCAATGCGCGCAAAACCATCGTCCTCGTGGTGGACCGCTCCGCCTCCATGGGCTTCGTCGAGCAGGGCCAGTCACGCTTTGTGCGTGCCACCGCCCAGGCCGAGGATGTGCTCAAAGGAGCAGGCTCTCAAACACTGGCCAATGTGGTCTGGATGGATGCCGCGCCTGACGCAGAGTTTCCCGATCCCGCAGTCAATGTGAATGCGCTGCGCGAGTCCCTGCGTCGTGCACAGGTCACCCTGGAACCCGGAGAGGTGAATGAAGCCATGCGCATCGCCATGGAGCAGCTGGGCCGAGGCGAAGGCGCGAAGGAACTGTATGTGCTAAGCGATTTCCAGAGCGCAGCCTGGAAGCAGGCTTCGCTGAGCATCCCGCCAAACGTGAAGCTCCTCACCATTCCCGTTGCGACCACCGATGCCGCCAATGCAGCGCTCACCAGCCTCGTCGTGCAGCCCGAGCGCCCTGTCAGCGGCACCGAGGCGCGCATCCTCTGCCGTGTGCGCAACTTCAGCGCAGCGGAATCTAAAACGACCGTGCAACTTGCCTTTGCCGAGGTGCGGCAGACACGCGCCGTGACACTGCCCGCCTGGGGCGAGGGCGTGGCCGAGTTTCGTGTGCCTTGCGGGGCCGCTGGACTGCAGAGCATCTCCGCGTCATTGCCGGAGGATGCCTTCCCGGCAGATGACCGCCGTTTTGCCACCGTGGAAATTCGTGAGAACTGGCGCGTGGCCATCGAAGGCCCGCCGCAGGATGCTTCGCTCGTGCTCTGGCAGCGTGCGCTGGGTTCCCTTGGCTGGCTTGATTTAAAAAGCACTGCGCCAGATCCCGAAGTGCGCCTGGCCATTCATGCCGCGCCGGATCGTGCGACAGAACTGCGTGCCGCCGCCGAACGCGGCGCCGTGGTGATCTGCCAGCCGGGCGAAGACTGGAACGGCAGCGCTTGGATGGCTCTCTGGAATGCTGGTGCCAAAGAGGCAGCGCTGCGCACCGAGCAGTTGAATCGGGACAAGGACAAACCCTGGACCATGCAGACGGTGCAGGATGATCAGCCTTTGTGGCAGGTATTTCGCAGCGGCGAGTATGGCGATCCCGCCGGCGGCAGCGTGTGGAAGCGCATCAATCTCAAGGTCAGCCCTGAGCAGACTCAGCTTCGCTACACCGATGGCGTCCCGGCACTGGCTGCCCAGCGCGTGGGCAAAGGCTGGATCATCCTCTGGAACATCGAGCTTGATGAAGCCGTGAGTGATCGCGTGCAGCAGCCTGCCTTTCTTGTGCTGCTGGGCGAGCTGCTGCTGCATCATGGCGAAGCCGGAGGGCATGGGGCCTTGCGTCAGTTTATACCACCGCAGAACATCTTCTGGCAGCCGCAGCAGCCCGTTGCCGCGGATCAGGTGCGCCTGCAGGATGATGGCGGCGCGGAGCACACCTATGCCAATGATGCCGCGCAGTCTCCCGCCGTGTTTCGTGCTAATGAGGCGCTGCCGCCCGGCAACTACAAGTGGCTGCTCGACGGCCAGCCCATTGAACGCGCCAGCGTGAATTTCCCCGCCGACGCGGAGAGCGATCTGCGCACGCTTGATCCCGCATCACTCGGCATTGGCAAGTCTCTCACGCTCAGCGCCGCAGCCGCGCTGGCTGCTCAGCGCGATGGCCTGCCGCTTTGGCCATGGTGCGTGGGAGTCGCACTCTGCGCGCTCATTCTCGAAAGCCTCGTGGCCCGCAGTGCCATTCGCACCCCATCCGCCGCATGACCTTCGCACCCGCCATTCCTGAACCCTGGCCCTGGATCGTCCTGGTGGTGCTGCCACTGGCTGGTTTGTGGCTGGCGTGGCGCGCGGGCCTCACCCTGCCTGCCGCCACACGCTGGGGCCTCATGCTGCTGCGCGGCCTTGTCTTCATCGCACTCGCTTTGCTGCTGCTCAACCCCGGGGAGTGGAAGCTGCCGGAGCACAAGGAGGAAAAGCTGCATGCCGTGCTGCTGGACCGCAGCGCCTCGATGGACGTGCGCGACGTGGGCGATGCCACACGCTGGACCGGCGGACTGGCCCTGACGCAGGTGATTGCCAAAGCCGGAGGGGAGCAGGTCAAAGCCTTTGCCTTCAGCGATGCACTCGAAGGAGATGCCCTCAAGGCCGGTCTGAAAGCGGACGGGCAGGCGAGCGCTATCGTGCACAGCGGCAATGCGCTTTTCAGCGGTGCTTCCGGGCTTGGCCGCAAGCTCGCCAGTATCACCATCATCAGCGATGGCCACCAGACACGTGAGGACGCCGCGGCGGAACTCATCCTGCGTGCCCGCGCCTCGCACGTGCCATTGCACGTCGTGCCGCTCGGCGGCGAGTGGGGCGGGCGCGATCTCATCCTGCATGCCACTCGTCGTCTGGTCATGGCACTGCCCGGCAAGCCCGTGGCCATCGGTGTGAGTTTGGAAAATCGCGGCCTCGGCCTCATCAAGCCCCGCGTTCAGATCGTGGATGCCGCAGGCAAGACGCAGGCGGAAAGGGATGTCGAACTCGACAGCGGCGGCAGAAAGACCCTCAGCATCGAAGTGCCAAAACTCGCCGGTGGCGACTACCGCGTCGTCGTTGCCACGCAGCAGGGAGAGGACATCACCCGCAACAACGAGGACCGCGTGCGTGTGCAGGAGCTCACCAGCCGCACCCGCGTTTTCATCGCCGAAGGAGCACCGTATTGGGACAGCAAATTCCTCGCGCAGCTGCTGCGTGAGCAGGGCTTCATGGACGTGCGCGCGATCTACCGCCTAAATGATGAGCGCTACTTCCGCGTGGATGCCGGCACTTCCGAGCCGGTGGTCAGCGGTGAGTCCACCTTTCCCGAAACCGCAGACGATTTTGCCAAGATCGATCTCATCGTTCTGGGCAAGGGCGCGGAAGGATTTCTCGATGCGAAGCGCATCGAGGCGTTGAAGAGCTTTGTGCGAGATCGCGGCGGTGCGCTGCTGCTCGCGCGTGGCAAATCGTATGCGGAAAGGCTCTCTGAATTTGAGGTGCTGGAGCCGCTTGAATGGGGCGCTGCCATGGATGGCGAGTTCCGCTTTGAACCCGGCAGTGTCGGCGAAGCTGCCGGTCTGTTTGGACAGGCGCTGCCCGAGGCTCAGGATCCGCTCTGGCGTCAGCTTCCGCCGCTGAGTGATGTCGTGACGATTGCCAAACTCAAGCCGTTCACGCAAGTGATGGCCATGGGCGTCAAGCCCGCCGTGGGCCGCGAGGAGCGCGTGCCACTGCTTGCCGCCAAGCACTTCGGCCGTGGTGTGGTCGTGGCCTTGAATGCCGACGGCCTGTGGAAGTGGGACTTCGATCCGCAGGCCCGCAAGCTGGGCAACATGTATGAAGAGTTCTGGACCCAGCTGCTGCAATGGACCGCCAGCTACGCCGAATTCCTGCCCGGTCAGGAGCTGTCTCTGCGGCTCAGTGAATCGAACGCCAAGCTCGGGCGCGGCGTGCGTGCCAGCATCGGCTGGCGCGGTGGCAAGGACGTGCCGCAGCCAAAAATTCGCGTGTATCATGATGGCGGTCAGCTTCCCGACATCAACGCCAGCGAAGCGGAGAGCGATGCCGATGGCCGCCGCTCCTGGAGCGCCTTGATCCAGCCCGAACTTCCCGGCACCTATCGCGTGCAGGCTTTCAATGGAGACAAGCCTGGCCCCGAGGCCGTGCTGAATGTGCTCGCTCCGCCGTCCGAGCAGGAAGCCCTCGCCGCCGATCCTGATTTCCTCCAGCAGCTCGCCAGCGCCACGGGTGGCAAAGTTTGGAAACCTGCCCAGGCCGCGGAACTTGTCACGCATCTGTTCGCACCGCCGCCCGATCAGGTGCAGGAGCGCGAGCAGGCCACCTGGCACCCATGGTGGCCGCAGTCATGGCTGCTGGTGCCGCTCGTTTTTCTTCTGGCATTGGAGTGGTGGTCACGCCGTCGTCTGGGTCTGCTGTAAATCTGATTTCCTTCATCCTATGAACACCTTTGACTCTGCACTTTCCCGCTTCGCCGCACGCTGGCGGCGCGGCCTGCTGCTGGTGGCCTTGCTGATGACGGCGGCCATGGGCTGGCTGCTGCTGATCTTGCTGGGTGTCTTTGATTACGTCGCGCCGCTGAGCGATGCCGTGCGCCCGGTGGTGTTCCTGGCTTGGAGCAGCGTCGTCGTGCTGCTGGCGCTGAGCTGGCTGCTGCCGCTGTTCCGTTTGAATCGTCAAGCCGCCGCGCTGCACGCCGACGAAACTCTGTCTGAGCGCCGCCCCGTCACGACAGCCCTTGAAGTCTCCCAGCAGCAAGAGGAGCCCACACCTCTGCGCACCTTCCTGATCGAAAAGGCCCTTTGGCAGGGCGGGAAGGAGCTCACTGCCTTGAAGTTTCCCGCCACGCTGCCCTGGCGCTCCATTCGGAAAGCGGTCTGGATCAGCTTCGCGGTGCTTCTGTTCTTCGTGGGACTGTGTGTGATGAACTTTGACGCGGTGAAAACCATCGCCGCGCGTCTGCTTCATCCGCATGCCGATGTGCCGCCGTATTCACCACTGAAGTTCGAGGTCACGCCTTCGCAGCCGAAAGTCGTGTATGGCTCGGATGCAGAGCTCGAAGTACGCATCACCGGCGGACCGGTGCCGGAAGGCGTGGTGCTGCTGACACGTGAGGATGAATCCGCACCGCAGTCTGAATCGGGTGCGTTTGCCATGGGCGGCGGACGCTTTGGCCAGCGCCTGCAAAGAGTCACGCAGCCGCTGCAGGTGGCCTTTGCCACAGGCGGTGCGCGCAGTCCGTGGCTCACGGTGGACGTCATGCGCCAGCCACGCGTGGAGAGCGTGATGCTCAAGATCATTCCGCCAGCTTATTCCCGCCGACCCGCGCGTGAGTTTGCGCTGGGCACTTCGGAACTGGTGGCGCTGGCAGGCTCGGAGATCGAAGCACGAGTGACGAGCAACCGCCCGCTCAGCGGTGGCGAGGTCACGCTGACTCCTGCCCGCAGCCTCACCCGCGAAAAGCCGGAGACCGTCGTCGCCCGCGCCAGCGGTGGCAAAGAGGTGGTGCTGCGTTGGAAGGTGAAGTCGCCCTGCCTTGTGCACTTGGACCTCAAGGACATCACTGGCGCGAGTTCTGCGGCACCCGTGGAACTGGAGCAGAAGATGCTGCCGGACAATCCGCCCATCGTCTCGATGGAGTCGCCCGCCGGTGTCACACTCGCCACGCCGGAGAGCGAAGTGCCGCTCAAGGTGGAAGTGGAGGATGATCTCGGGCTGGCGCGGATCGATCTCGTGCGCAAGCTCACCGGCTTTCGTGACCGCGGTCGCCGCCTGACGGAGGATGCCGAGGAGCAGGCCTTTGCGGTGGACGAAAAGCTCCAGATGAAAACCCTCGGCGTGGAGCCGGGCCAGATGCTGGAACTGCACGCGGAAGCGCATGATCACAATCCCTCCCTCATGGGCATCGCGAGCTCCAGCGTGGGCCGCATTCAGATCATCAGCACCGAGGACTATGCCAACGTCATGCGCGCACGGACCTCACTGCAGGAGTTTCAAGCACGCTTCAGCGCTTTGAACGAGGCCGTGGAGCAGGTGCGTGAAGCTCTTGCCAAAGAGGACCGCGCTGCCGCGCAAAAAGCCATGGAGCAGGCACAAAAGCTGGCTGAGGCGATGGCGAAAGATTTCCAGGCCTTCGATGCGGAAAAGCAGGTCTCCGAAGAAGCGCAAAAAATCGCGCAGACGATGCAGGACATGCAGCAGCGTCTCGCCAACGCCTCGAAGGAAGACATCGAAAAGATGAAGCAGGAACTGGGAGAGGCGGCCAAACGAACCGATGAGATCAAGAAGAAGGGACAGGAGTTCGCGGAGATCGGCCGCGTGCTGGAAATGGCCGCCGAGTTCAAAGCCATGCATGCGCAGCAGCAGCAGCTCACCAAACAGCTCGAAGAACTGGCGCGCCAGATCATGCTCGGGGACATGCGCAATGCGGCCAGGCTCGACAAGCTGGCCCGCCAGCAGCAGGCCGTGCTGGACCGCTGGAAAGAGTGGCTGCCCGAACTGCGCGCTGCCGCCGAGGCCCTGCCTGCCGATCAGGCCGACCTGAAAAAGGAAGCGCTCGATTTCGCCAATGCCGCCGAAAACGCAGGCATTCAGCGCAGCATGGAAACCGCCATGCAGCAGGCCAAAAAGGACAATACACCCAACACTTTCGTCAATTCCCAGCTCGCCCTCGTGGGCATGGACACGCTCATGAACAGCGACAACAAGCTGTGCAAAAGCTGCAAAAACGGCGGCATCCATTTCATGACGAAGGAAGGAATGTCTGACACGCTGGCCCAGATGCTCGCAGGCATGTGCAAACGCCGCGGTTCCAAGGGAAAACAGCCAGGGCAGGGCAGCAGCGGTGGAGACGGAGACTCCGGAGACGGTTTCAGCACCGAGGGCGATCCCATGATGAACGCACCGGTCTATGGCCCTGACCGCATGGCCTTTGGCGGAGACAGCTCCATGCGCGGCAATCACAATTCACGCGGCAGAAGCGGGCAGGGCAAGCCAGTCGTCACCCCGCAGCACGCCGACACCATCTCCTCCACAACCGTCCGCACCGAAGCCAAGCGCCAGATCTCGCTGCGCGATGTGCCGGAGCGCTATCGCGAAGCCGTGAGAAAATTCTACGGCGAGGAAGCTGTGCTGGAGACTTCAAGTTCCAAGGAGGCAAAACCATGAATGCAATGACCAATGTTTGGAAGAAAACGCAAAGGCACTGGTGGATGACATTCGTCATTCTGCATTCTGCATTCGTCATTTTTCTTCAGCCCCTCATGGCCAAAGAAGGTGCCATCCAATGCGGCATGCTCATTTACGCAGGCACCAAAACCTCACGCTGTTTCAGCGATGAGTTTCTCAGCACGGTGCAGCAGAAGACCAGCATCGCCACGGAGCGGCGTTTCAAGTTTGTGAAGATGGGCACGGATGATCTCTTCGCGTTTCCGTTTGTGGTCATGACGGGGGAAGGGGACTTCACCCTGAGTCAGAGGGAGCGCGAAAATTTGAAGAAGTATCTCACCAATGGCGGCTTCTTGCTGGCCAGCGCGGGCTGCTCCAACAAGGACTGGGACAACGCCTTCCGCCGCGAGATGAAAAAGGTCATGGCGGACACGCCGATGAAAGGCATCGCCAGCACGCATGCGCTCTTCCGCACCGTGTTTCAGTTGGACAAGATGAAGCTCTCCAAATCTTCCGGTGAAGCCAAGCTCGAAGGGGTGGAGTCCAATGGCCGGCTGGTGGTCGTCTATTCCGGACAGGGGCTGAACAACACCGCCAACACCAGCGGCTGCTGCTGCTGCGGTGGCAACGAGATCGGCAACTCACTTGAGGTGAATGTGAACATCGTCGCTTATGCGCTGCTGCATTAAAATCGCCGCATGGCTGCTGCTGGCGGGCCTGTTTGCGCAGGCCCAGAACGGCCCTGTGCTCGATGCCGGGCCGCCTCGGGTGCACATTGATCCCAGCGAGCTGAATCCCAAACTGCGCGCCGCCGCCGCCACGCTGGATGCCATGCGCGAGGATGGTCTGAAACCCACGCCCGAGCAGTGGGCGGTCGTCTGCGAGGCATGCGGGCTGCATGTGAGCCTGCGCAGCTATGCGTCCATGGTGAAGCCTTTTCCATCCGAGATCACAGTGGGCCTGCTCACGCATCCGATGTTCGCCGTACGCATGGGCGCGCTGGAAATTTTGGAGGAGCGCACCAATCAGGATTCGCTGTTTGATCCCTGGGCACCCGAGGACCCCAAAAGCCAGGAGGCCCTGAAACTGTGGCAGGCCTGGGCCACCGGTAAGACGCCTGCGGAAGCGCAGGCCGTGCCCGCTTTTGATGAAGCCCGGATGCGTGTCTATCTGGTGGATGTCGTGGGCAATGACGTCGGCAAGCAGGAGCGCGCCTTTGAGGCTATGGCCAAGTCCGGCATGCAGTCAGTGAAGTTTCTGGAACAGTACCTGCATGACACGCCGCAGCTCAGCGATGGCGTGCGCGCCAAGGTGAAGCAGGCCCAGTATCGCCTCGTAATGGCGGATAATCTGCCCAAGGACGCGCAGCGCATCGCCCGCGATCTCGTCTTCGGCACGCGGGATCAAAAGCTCGCCGCCATGCAGCCTCTGACACGCTGCCGCGAAAAAGCTGTGCCAATGTTGGCGGAGTTTTTGCCCCATGAAGATGCGCTCATTCGCGAGGCCGCCATGGATGCGCTCATCGTGGCTGGCGAAGAGGCGGTCTATGATCTTGTGCAGGAGCGGCTCAAAGTGGAGACAGATCAAAATGTGATCCATGCCGTGCTGCGGCGTGTTAGCACCAAGTCGGATCGCGGCGCGGCATTGATCGCGAGCTTCATGACTTCAAAGAACGAGGATCTGCTGGTGGCGTCTCTGAACGCTCTTTCAGACGGCCGGTCTAAGGCGGGAAAGGAAGGTGTGAGGGCCTGCCTGAGCGACCCACGCTGGCGTGTGCGGGTGGCAGCTCTGGAGTACGTCGGAAAGCTGAAAATCAGCAGTGCCGGAGATGCGGTGATCGCTGGCTTCAGCGATAAAGATGAGTTCGTGCGTTACGCCTCCATGAAGGCGGCTGCGGACATGAATCTCAGCAACGCTGTGCCGCTTATCACCAAGATGGCGCTGTCAGATGACACCCTGCTTGGTCCTGCGACAGATGCCATCGTGCGCATGGGGCGCCTGCTTCCGGATGAACTGGTGGATGCCCTGCCATCCAAGTCCGGCGAATCCTTGCTCGGCGTACTGCGTGCATTTGGCCAGCAGGCAGGTCATGATGGCGAACACATCGACCTGTCCCGAGCACACAAGTCCAGTGGCGGCAGCTTTGGAGGAGACCGCGGCCACGACACTGCCTCTCAGGCCCTCGGCATCATTCGCACTCTTTCCACCCACAAGGATCCTGACGTGCGTGCGCTCGCGGTCCATCTGCTCGCAGGTTTCATGCTTGAAGACGAGGACAAAAAGCGCGTTTTCGAAGCCCTGAAGCAGGCCGATGCAGACGGCAAGATCGCCATCCTTGAGAGCATCAGGCCGGGCAACTTCAATTTCATGGACTCCCAAGCCGATGCTGAAACGGAGAATGCCGATGCGTCTGCACCTGCTGTCGAGGAAAACGATGTCTTCAGCCAGGTTCTGCGGGAGCCACCTCCTCGTAATCACGCCCAGGAAGCGGTCTATGCCGCGTTTGGCGTCCCCGTCGCAGCGCCTCCGGGCTCACCCAAGGCTGCGGTCGCAAATGCTTCTTCGCCACAGGATCGGGAATGGCGGCCGATGGAAAAGGAATTCCGCGATCTGTTTCAGGAAGAGATGCGAAGCAAGGACAACCCCGAGCTGATGTTCAATGCGGCCCTCCAGCTAGCCTGTGGCGGCCAGCGGCGCGCGATCGAAGAACTGCTGCGCCTGCTGTCCAAGCTGGAGCCGCATCAGCGCGCGCGTCTGGCATCATCTCTGGGCGCGTTTCGCCTCAGTTCGAACAAGTCTGGATCCGCCCTGCTGCGCACGATGCTGCAGGATGAATCACCCGAAGTCCGCGTCGATGTCGTTGAGGCGGTGCTGCGGGCAGACACTTCAGATCGCCTCAAAATGCTGCTGGAAGAGCTTGGCAGGCCGGACGGAAACCTCAAGGCTGTGGACGTCTATAATTACACGCTGGCAAACGCGACCGAAAAGCCTGTGATGAGGTCCGCCATGCAGGCGTGGAGCACCGAGATGCTGTCCCAGCCGCAGGGCAGGGACGATGCCAAAACGCTGGCATTGGTGCTGCTGGGCACCATTTCAAAGCAGGAGAACAAGCCGCTTGTCGATGCAGCGCTGACGGCGCCCAACGTGTGGCAGCGCCGTGCGGCATGGCGCGCGCTGCTGCAACTGGATCGTGATGATTTCGCCGCCAAAGCCGCGATGCTGGCAGGCGACAGTTCGCCCCTCGTTCGCGAGGTGCTGGCGGCCGCCTATCAAAAGAGCAATCGAAGCAATGACAACTGGCGCGTTTGGTTTGGCGAGCGCGACTTTGAGGAGGAAACCATGCCGTACAGGCAGCGTTCAAAGGTTTATGCCATACCAGATGAGGTTGCGCCGCAACTGGCAAAGCTCTCGCACGATCCCGAGCCGGAAGTCAAGCTTCCGGCGATGTTGACTCTCCTCAGTCACGGGCAAAACGTGGAGCCTCTGGCGCTGCGTGAGGCCGTGGCCGGCCTGTCTGATAACAATGAGCGCAGGCGTTATTTGGAACCGTTCTTGGAGAGCTCGTATCGCTCGCTCTCGCCGCAGTATGGCTTCCTGCTCGACCAGGTGGAAAGGCAGTGGTTCGGAGAAGACGACTGGAAGGCGATGAATGCCTTCATGAACCCCGGGGCTCAGAAAAAGTCGGGCAAGGCGCTCACCAGCTTCGCCTCCTTGGTGCAGACCGGTGCCGCTGCCACCGTGGCCGTGAAAGATGCCGTGCCAGCTGTTGCCGCGGTCGCAGCGCCCGTCAGCCAGACCGGACCTGTGCGTGTGCTGTTCTTTTACAAGCCCGGTTGCAAGGACTGCGAGCGCATCCGCGACATGCTGCGCACCATTCACGAAGCCCAGCCGCTGGCGCTGGAAGAGCACAATGTGGAACTCAGCGATGGCGCGGAGCGCAATGAAGCGCTGTGCGTGCGGTTTAAGGTCACGCCTGAGCTCCATCAGGTGACGCCCGCCGTTTTTACGCAAGCAGGCGCGCTGGTGAAAACAGCGGTCACCTACAACGCCCTGCAGCGGCTCATTGAAAAGACCACGGAACTGCCGCCGGATGATTCATGGTATCGGGTTGAAGACAGCGAGCGAAGCAAGGCGGGCGAGGAAATCGCTCAGCGCTACGATCGCTTCAGCATAGGCTGGGTGGCTCTGGCGGGTCTGCTGGATGGCATCAATCCCTGCGCCTTTGCCACCATCATCTTCTTTTTGAGCTATCTGCGCATCGCACGCCGCAGTCCGCGCGAAATCCTCATGGTGGGCGCCGCATTCATTCTGGCGGTATTTATCGCTTACTTCGCCGTCGGGCTGGGTCTAAGCCAGCTTGTGTCCAAACTGACCGCTTTCGCCTGGGTGCGCATCTGGCTAAACCGCCTCCTGGCTCTCGTGGCGCTGGTGCTGGCATGGCTGAGCTTCCGCGATGGCCTGCGGGCATGGCGCGGCAGGATTGGCGACGCGACTCTGCAACTGCCCGAGTTTCTGAAAACACGCATCCGTGGCGTAATCCGCACTCAGACCAAAAGCTCCCGCTTTGTCATCGCCGCCTTTGTCAGCGGCATCGTCATCAGCCTGCTGGAGCTGGCCTGCACCGGGCAGGTCTATCTGCCCACCATCATTTATATGATGAAACAGGGCAGCCTTGGAGCTGTCGCCTATCTACTGCTCTACAACGTAGCCTTCGTCCTGCCCCTGATCGCCATCTTCATCCTCGCCTGGCTGGGCATGACAAGCGACGCCCTGATCGAATTCCAAAAGCGCCACACCGTGACGGTACGATTTTTGACCGCTCTGCTATTTCTGGCCTTGTGGATCGTTTTGCTGATGGCGTGAGATTTGCGCCTCCACTCTGTCATCATGATCCGAACGATTGCCTCCGCCATCCTGTTGATTGCCGCGTCACTGCACGCCCAGCAGATTGATCTCGAAAAGATCTTCGAGGAGCGCAACCTAGGGCCGGTGGGCGAACTGCTGGCAAAGGGGGATTACGAACTGGTTGCCCGCATCGGCGAGGCGGCGGTGGAGAAGGGGCTGAAGGCGCCTGACTGGCGAATCCTGCGCTTCAAAGCCCTGCGCGAGATGGGGCAGATCGAGACCGCGCTGGACGAGACGCGGAAGGCGCTGGTGGTGTATCCGGGGAATTTTGAAATCCTCATGCTGCGCCATGATCTGGCGAGGCTGCTGGGCAAAGAGGATGTAGCTGCCGAATCCCTGAAGGGCATCAATGAAGCCGCGAAGGCCAAGCCCTCCAAAGACCGCACCGCTATCGAGACCGTGTCTCTTGGTCGCGCCGCCGTGGCCTTGGGTGCGGACGCGCAAAAGGTGATCGCGCAATACTTCAAAGTCGCACAAGGCAAGGACGCCAAGCTGGAGGCGGCCTACCTTGCGGAGGGAAATCTCGCTCTGCAGAAGGATGACGCGCAGCGCGCAGCGGATGTGTTTCGTGCCGGCCTGAAAGCGCATGGAGAAACAGCCGATCTGCGCATGGGGCTCGCTCGCGCCTTTCAGTCGAGTGATCGTGAAAAGGCGGCGGACAGCTTGAAGAAAGCGCTGGAGCTTAACCCCCACCACGCCGCTGCCCACCTGCTGCGGGCTGAATTGCTCATCGGTGGTGAAAAATTCGTCGAAGCAGAAGCCGCCATCCAGCAGGTGATCGAGTTGGATGCCGAGCAGCCAGTGGCGTGGTCCTTGCGCGCTGTGGTTGCCTACCTGTTCCAGGCAGATGCGAAGAAAATGGATGAGGCGCGGCTGCAGGCCCTGAAGCGGTGGGATCGCAATCCCGAGGTGGACCTCACCATTGGTCGCTGCCTGTCCCGAGCCTACCGTTTTGCTGAGAGTGCCGCCCACCAGCGCAAAGCCCTGGAGTTTGATCCGAAATACCTGCCGGCCAAAATGCAGCTCTGCCATGACCTGCTCCGCCTCGGTGAGGAAGAGGAGGCTTGGAAGCTCGTGGAAGTCATCCGCAAGGAGGACGGCTACAACATCCAGGCTCACAATCTCGCGTTGCTGGAAAAGGAGATGAACGGCTACGTCACGAAGACCTTCGATGATTTCATCCTGAAAATGCCGAAGCGTGACTGGCCCATCTACGGCGAGCGTGCGCTGGCGCTGCTGCGCGATGGCAAAGCGGTGCTGGGCACGAAGTATGGTGCGGACTTGAAACGCCCCGTCTTGGTGGAGTTCTTCGGCGCGCAGCAGGACTTTGCTATCCGCACCTTTGGCGCCCTCGGTGGTCAGGGTATGCTCGGCGTATGCTTCGGCACCGTGGTGACGATGAACAGCCCCGGCAGCCTGGCCCATGGCCGCAACAACTGGGAGAGCACCCTGTGGCACGAGTTTTGTCACGTGATCACTCTTACTGTGACGAATAATCGCATGCCGCGCTGGCTGAGCGAAGGCATCAGTGTTTATGAAGAGCGCCAGCGCGATCCCGCCTGGGGCATGGCGATGGACGAAAAGCATCGCGAGATGGTGCTCGATGAAGAAACGCTCACACCCATGTCTCGTCTCAGCGGGGCCTTCATGGCGCCAAAGACTCAGGAGCATCTGATGTTCGCTTACTACGAGTCGAGCCAGGCGGTGGAGTTTTTGCTCACCACTTTCGGCAAGGAAAAGTTCCAGGGTGTCCTCACGGATCTCGCCGCAGGAAAGCGCATCAATGATGCTATCTCGGCAAACGCGGGCGACATCGAGTCAGTGGAGAAGGAGTTTGCCAAATACATCACCGCAAAAGCAAAAGCCTTTGGTGGCAAAGCGGAGTGGGACGAGCCAAAGTCCGAGGAGTTGAATCCGTTTGATGCAGGCTCATTCGCCGAGTTTTTGAAAAAGCATCCGTCCAATCTCTGGGCCCTGCGCAAAGAGGCGGACACTCTGAGCCAGGCCAAGAAGTGGAACGAGGTGCTCCCCATCGCCGAGGCGCTGATCAAATTTCTGCCCGAAAGCTATGATGCCGACAGCGGCTACGCCTTGAAGGTGCAGGCCCTTCGCCAGCTGAAGCGCACGGATGACGAGATCGCCGTCCTGCGCCAGATCGCCGCGAAATCATCCAGCGCTCAGAGCGCCTTCCTGCGCCTGATCGAACTCGACATGCCAGCCAAACGCTGGACGGAAGTGAAGGCAAACGCTTTGCGCTCCATGGCCCTGAATCCTTTCCTAGTCACACCGCAGAAGGCTTTGGCAGACGCCTGTGCTGCCACGAACGAAGTCCCCGCAGCCATCGCCGCCTACGAGCGCGTGCTCATTCTCGATCCCAGCGGCGGTGCGCAGACCCATTTCAAGCTCGCCGGCATGCTGCGCACCACGGACGCCGCGAAAGCCAAGAGGCACCTGCTAGATTCCCTGGCCCTCGCACCCCGAAATCGCGAGGGACTGGCCATGCTTCGCGAATGGAAGTGATCACTTCACCTCTTCCACGCTCAGCACATTGAGCTGGATGAACTGCCCATTATAAGGCTGCGGTGCTGGTGCGATTTCAGGCACGACGAGCTTGGCGAAGTTCGTGATCATGTGCCCGTTCTGGCCGTCGCCATGCAATGTCAGCGTGGCCCCGCCTTCGATCTCAATGGTGGCAGTATAGTCGATGGTGAAGATGCGATGCCCCACCTTGTCGTCCCGATTGAAAAAGAAGTGGGAGGCGGGTGCCGAAACGGAAAGCTTGTAGATGTTGTAGGTGGCGTTGTTCGGCGCACCTCCGATGTAAAAGCGCTCGCCCACCTGCTGGCCGTCCTTGTACATCATCGGCTCCACCACGCCGCGCACACGCAGCGTTACCTTGTAGCGTTTACCGGCTTCGCCGCCGAATTTCTTCACATCGGTAAACTTGTCATTCGTCGCGGGATCATTCGTCATGCGCGCCGAGATCCCGTCCGCGCCGGGCTTGGGATTCTCGGGCATCGGATCCTTGCAGGGAAACTCAAAGCGGTAGCCGTCGAGTTCGGCGGCGATCTTCTTCAAATCATCGGCAGCAGGCAATGCTGCGGTGAACAAGGCACTGACAGAAAGGGCGAGAATGAGGCGGCGGTTCATGGTTGAGGAATGCTACCAACGCACCAGAGCGCCGCAACATTCAACCGCACTACCAGCAAATCCCATCGTACTGGCAGGGCAAGCCTTTCAGCTCGTCCCAGCCGTTCATGTCGATGATGTGGTGATCTGGGCGCACATCTGGCAGCAGCGCCTCTAGCGTGGCGCATTTTTGTGAGATCACGATGACGTCGCTGTTTTGCAGCACCTCATTGGCCGTGGACTTCATCAGCTGCGCCAGGTGCGGCATACGCTGCTGGATCTGCTGCTCATTGGAGCCGATGAGCCGCGACAGATTGATCTGAGGATCAAAGATGCTCAGCGAATGGCCGCGACCATACAGCGTCTCGGCGGCCGCCACCAGCGGGCTTCCGCGCAGGTCGTCAGTGTCCGCTTTGAAAGCTAGGCCGAGAAATCCGATGCGGCGCTTCTGCTTGCTCTCGATGAGCTGCACAAACAGCTGCTGATGCGCCGCGTTGGTGGCAAGCGTGTTTTCCAGCAGCGGCAGGGACATGCCCTCGTGGCGCACAAAGGCATGCAGCGCGGAGACATCCTTCGGCAGGCAGGAGCCGCCAAAGGGCGCGCCCGGACGCATGTAGTAGCTGGAGATGTTGAGCTTCTTGTCCTCGCACACCACCTGCATCACCCGTTTTCCGTCCTCGCCCAGCTGCTTGCACAGGCGGCCGATCTCATTGGCAAAGCCCACTTTCAGCGCATGGAAGTAGTTGCAGGAATACTTGATCATCTCCGCTCCTTCCCAGCGCAGCAGTTCGGGCTTGCCTCCCAGCAGTCCGGCGATCTCCTCCGGCACCGAACTTCCATCTTCCGTTCCGACCACCGCCAGCGAAGGCTCGTCGAAATCGCGCACCGCCGTGCCTTCCCGCAAAAATTCCGGGCAGTAGAAGATCTGTAAACTTCCCGCCTGCACCAGCTCCGCAAACACCTCACCCACAATCCGCCGCGTGCTGCCCGGCAGCATGGTGCTGCGAAAGATGAGCACATGCTGCTTCTTCGATGCTGTCAGCGCCCCGGCGATCTGTCTGGCCACCGACAGCACATAATTCAGGTCCAGGCTGCCCGAAGGCAGGGAAGGGGTGCCCACGCAGATGATGCTTACATCCGACTTCGCCACGGCATCAGCCGCATTTTGCGTGGCGGTGATTTGCCCGCTGCTGCTTCCTGCTTTCAGCAGCGCGTCCAGCCCGGGCTCTACAATCGGTGAGATGCCCTCGTTGAAAGCCGCCACCTTGGATGGATGTAAATCCACACCGATGATGTGGTGTCCCTTCTGGGCCAGACAGGCTGCGGTGACTGCGCCTACGTAACCAAGGCCAAAGACAGAAATGTTCATGCGAATGGGACTGCGATAAAAAGAAATAGGTGGAATCCTGCTTATTGAGCGAACCTCGCAGATTGTAAACCAGCAGCCGAGATTTTTTTTGTGCCGGAATTGCGGGCGCTCGCCCTCTCCGGCTACCTTTCCTTCGTCTCGATCAAACGCAGGTGGTGGATTTCCAATTCAGCAGCTGCAGGATTCAAGGCGAGGAATACGACCAACTGGTGGACTTGGGGCGTGGGTGCTTCTTTTGGCCAGAAGATCTGGATAACGCCGCGTCCTGGCTTCATCCATCCTCCAGCACGGATCCGTTTGCCTCCATCCACACCCACGTCCAGTCTCACTCCCACCTCCACTGCGGACTCAGCGTGCAATGTGCCGGAAATCTCCAGCCCAGCATATCCGGTCCAGTCTCGATCCAGGGTGTCCAGGTGCATGCTGCCGGGATGATCGGCGTTGCGTGAAAGAACCAGAGCATTTTCATTTTGCAGAACTTCTCTGCGGGAGGGGGCAATCTTCCAAAGCAAATGCATGCGTGGTTGCGTGTCTAGGACGAGGACGGGAAACACACGCCGCGCTTCTGCCTGGACCAGCATCACCTGTGTCCACCACATCAATGGCGGACCCACAGCGCTTATCGCCGCCAGGATCCAGGCTACCATGCGAGACGGCATCGATGGGATCAATCCTGCGCCCTGCCAGGCGCAGCCGGCCGTAATGCCACCCATGCCCCACAGAAAATCATCCATGCTGGCCGTGCGGCCAAACCATGGTTGTACCCACTCGACCAGTGCCGCCAAGGCGATCGCCCCAGCCGCAGCCATCACCAGGCTCGTTGCTGGTTTCAAGTATTGGCCGAACAGTCGCGCTGCCGTCGCCGTGCAAACCGCCATCAGGGGGGCATGCAACCGGTTGGTCAGCTCCCCACGCCAGCCTTCCGCCCAGCCGTGCGGCAGCGGCAGGAAAAACAGCAGGAAGGCCAGTCCTAAAACGGCCATGCAGGTGATGGTATGGAGGAATGGGGGCTTCAAATTCGGCGTGCTAGGTGCTACCATAACTCACACATGGCGGTCTGGCGAGTCATGTGGAAACCACACCTGCCAAGCATCTTTTTTCTTATAGATGGCGGTTTCTCGTCTCAAAGCTTGCGGAGATGCTTGGAAACGTTGTAGCGTTAGATATGACATTGATTTTGAAGACGCTGCTCCATCTCATTCAGCCCCTGTCCATCGTCTGGCTGGTCATCGGATTGTGGCTGCTGCGCATGATCTTTCGGCGGCGTTCCCTGAATCTGTGGTTTCCGGGAGGGGCTTGGCTGCTCCTCACCCTGCTCACTTGCACCCCCTTTGCATCCTGGCTTATTTCCGGTCTCGAAGATCAAGTCCCCAGAGTCCGGCTGGCTGAACTTCCCCAGTCAGAGGCCATCGTCTGCCTTGGCGGCGGTTTCGAGCCATCACTGGTGGAGCCCGCAGGATTCAAACTGCAGGCAGGTGCCGACAGGCTCACCACTGCGCTCACCCTGACGGCCGAGGGCAAGGCCCCGCTGCTGATCCTGGGAGGGGGGGGCTACCCCCATGAGGGCCGGGTTTACTCCGAGGCAGATGCCGTGAGCGACTACCTCCGTTCTCATGTCACCCTTAAATCCGAACTCCTCAGCATGGGAGTCTGCAAGGACACCCATGACGAAGCCGTGAAAGTGGCCTCCCTGAGCAAGGAGCGAGGGTTTTCCCGTCTGCTTCTAGTCACCAGCGCCAATCACATGCCTCGCACGCTCGCCACCTTTAAAAAAGTCGGCATCAATGCCGTGCCTGTGCCTTGCAACTACCTCAATAGCCTGAACCAACTGGGGGAGAAGCACTGGTTCCACCTGCCCAGTTCCCGCGGCCTGGAGGTGTTTGGTGCTTGGCTGCATGAGACCGTCGGCTCATGGGTTTACTATTTTCGCGGTTGGGTCTGAAAACACGGGGGGAAAGTTGGAATGGTCACAGCATCAATAACGATGCGCAGTTTGCCTTCGTGACCAATCCCAAGGCTGGCAGCAGCGATGTGGCCAACCGCATCATGCAGGACATTCAGAGCGGGAAGATGAGGGCGGTTTTCCGCCGGCGCAGCGACGTTCCTGTACGTCGAGGTGACCTATATTTACGAGTTTCAGCAGCGCCCTGCAGACATGGGAAGTGAGTGGTTCACCGCCACAGGTGATCAGTGCAGACGGCGCAATGCAGAACCTGAGCGCCGAGCTTCCCGTGGTTTCCACCGGCCATCTCAGCAGCTTTTTCCCCACCTTCCCCCCCCCCTCAGGGAGGAAAAAGGCCGTGAAAGGCGTTATTGAACAAGGGGGGCGATTCACAGGCGTTTCGCAAACGGTCCATATTTCCCGCGCCGATCCCTCCCAGCCACCTTGCGAAAGGAACTCATTGTTGTTCAATGCCTTCGTGGTCGAGGTGGCATTTTAGGGATTGATTCGTGCGACATCCTTGAGATTTCCCATTTTTTGCGAATACGCTACGTAACCTGATATTACAGCTTTTTCTCTTGAATAAGGGGAGTTGTTTCGCTAGGGAAGAGGGGCTTATCCCCTTTTTTTGCTAAAGGATTGAAAGGGTTTCAGGTAAGCGCCCTGTGCTGTTCTTTCACTTATGATCCTGAACTTTTCACAAGCCTTGTCCCTCCCATGACCATGGGAGAGTCGAATTTTGTGAAAAATTTTGGAGGAAATCCGCCGTTTTTATGGCAATTGGCACCCCTATTGCGCAAGTTTTGACTAGGTTCCGCTTTATTTTAAGACCTAAACTTTCCCTCATATTTCCAGACGGCAGGTTGATATGTCGTATGTCCCTCCCCTTATTTGATTCCATTTCTAAAGATCTGTTTAGCTTCAGAACTCGGCGAGATTTCGAGTTCCTGCTGGCACATGGAGGAGTCGCACCCACGAGTTTTTGGCCCTTAGAAAGGCTCATGCCAGGCATTGTTTCTGCGTGCCTCCCCTCGCTTTTTCGTTCACACCACATCTGATCCTGCTCCCGGACCCCTGTTCCGCCTTCCTTCTCATGAAAAGCATCCATACTTTAAACCGCGCACTTGCTGCCATCTTGATTGCCGTGCTCTGCAGTAGCGGTTCATTGCAAGCAGCTGTTCTCACCTGGGACATCACGCAAGGTGATGGCGCCACTATTACCGGGGGCACGGGAATCTGGACTGATGCATCGGGTAACTGGAACAACGGTGTCACCGACGTGAACTGGAGCAATGCGACACCCGATAGCGCGATCTTTGGCGGTACGGCAGGCACGATCACCTTGGGCAGTCCAATTACGGTCGGAAACATGACCTTCAATGCCAATTATACCATTGCGGGCGGGGGGAATAATCTCACACTCTCCAATACCACCATCCTGCTCAACACGAATGCCACCATCAGCGCAGTGCTCGACGGCACCACGGGGCTTTCCATCGGAGGCAGCGGCACTCTCACACTTTCGGGTTCAAATATTTACTCCGGCGGCACGAATGTCACCTCGGGATCCATTGTTTTGGCCAATCAGAACGGTTTTGGCACTGGAACCGTCACACTGGCCGGTGGCGTAAACTTCAGCACCTCGGGTTTTGAAGGCAACAGCGTCGCCGGAGCCCTTCCAAACGCCTTCGTCCTCAGTGGTGGCATGGTTAATGTAGATGTCAGTTTCTTTGGCCACAACGACGTCTGGATCAACACTGGCGTCTCCGGAACGGGCGGATTCTCGGTCACTTCCGGTGGCGGTATCATGCGCACACCGGGACTCATGCTCTCCGGCGCGAAGACCTTCCAAGGCGGCGTGACCATTGGCAACAACGCCCGCGTTACGATTGACAACAACACCTCTCTCGGGACGGGCGGCCTTCGGGCGAATGGAGGCACCGACACGCTTCGCGTGGCTGCAAATGTGTCCAACGTGACAAACAACGTAGTGATCGCCAGTGCCTCCACCTTGAGTGTAGAGGTGGACAGCGGCGTTAGTGCAGTCCTTTCTGGCGTGATCTCGTCGGAATTCTTGGGAGGGAGTTTGGTGAAAAACAGTGCGGGAACACTGAGCCTGAGCGGTGCAAATACCTACACCGGCAATACGACAATCAGCGACGGCACCCTGCAGATCGGCGCAGGCGGCGCAACGGGTTCTCTTTCCGCCAGCAGTGCTATCACCAACAACGCGACACTGGAGTTCAATCGCAACAACACGCTGACCCAGGGCACTGATTTCGCCAGCGTCATCAGTGGCAGCGGCGCAGTGTCCCAGGTGGGCAGCGGCACAACGGTCCTTACCGGCACCAATACATACACGGGCGCAACATCCGTCACTGCAGGCACCTTGCAGGTGGACGGTTCGATTGATGCTGGCAGTACGGTTGGCGTCGGCACGGCGGGTACATTGACTGGCTCGGGTACGATCAATGGCAACGCGACTCTTACCGGCAGCGGTATTGTCAATCTGAGCGCCGGCGGCAGAATCGCAGGCACCTTGGGCGTCACCGGCGGCAACTGGAACGGCGCCGGCAGCGTGACCAGTCTGGTCACCTCCAGCAGCGGCACCTTCACCATAGGCAGCGGGGCAAACCTGATCGCCAATGGCAATCTCAATGTCACTGGCGGATCAATTGCGAGCGGCAGCGCCACCAGCACGATCACTGGCAGCGTGAACTACACCAGCGCTACCAGCAGCACCTTCGGCGGTATCATCGGAGGCGTCAGCAAGACCGTGACGATGAACAACGCAGCCTCGACTCTAACCCTGAGCGGTGCTAGCACCTACACTGGCGCTACAACAGTCAGCGCGGGTATCCTCAATATTCAGAATGCCACGGCACTCGGAACCACGGATTCCGGCACGTCCGTTTCCAATGGCGCGACGCTCCAGTTGCAAGGTGGTATTACCGTAGGTGCCGAGGCGCTCACGCTCAATGGCGGTGCAGCCAGCGGTCAATCTGGGGCTCTGGTCAACGTCAGTGGCAGCAATACCTACGGCGGCGCGATCACCGTGGCCTCCAACAGCTCGATCTCCGCAGCCAGTGGCTCAACGCTCACCCTTACCGGTGGCGTGATCAAAGATGGCACCACAGCCACCTTCACCGGTGGCGGCACCATCAGCGTCAGTGGTGTGGCTATCAGCGGTGCTTCGGCCAACTCCGATCTTGTGGTGGATGGCGCCACAGTAAACTTGAATGTGGCCAATACTTACAACGGCCCCACCTTCATCCGCAACAGCGGCACGCTCAATGCCAATGTGTTCGGCGCCCTGCCCATAGCCACCCGCACGGCTGTGACCTTTGATGGCTCTGGCACCTCGGTGCTCTTCCTGGGATCGAGCCAATCCGTGGCCTCGCTGACAGCAGCGGGTTCCGCGACGATCACCCTGGGTGCAAACACTATCACCGTGGGAGATGCCACCAGCAACACCACCTTCGCCGGAGCCATCGGCGGCACGGGCGGTCTGACCAAGGACGGAGCCAGCACGCAGGTTCTCAGCGCCAGCAACGGCTACAGCGGCACGACGACCGTGAGCGCGGGCACTCTGTCGATCACAGGTGACATCAACAGCTCCGCGACGATCTCTGTCTCCAAACACTGCCGCAGTGACCGTGTCCGGAGGCACGCTTACCGTCGGCGGAACAGACACGATTGGCACGCTGACCATGAGCAGCGGCACCATCGGCGGTTCATCGACCCTGACGGCCACCACCTACGGCCTCAGCGGTGGCACAGTGAATGGCAATCTCGGCACAGGAACCATCAACAGCTCTGGCAACGTGGCCCTCAACGGCACCGCTGGCGCAACAGCGGTGAACATCACTGCCGGCACACTGACCCTGGGCAGTTCCGACCGTCTGGCCAATGGCGCGACGGTGACTGTCTCCGGCGGCACTCTCGCCATGGGTGCATTCACCGACACGGTGAGCATCTTCAACATGAGCAGCGGCACGCTTTCCGGCACTGGCACGCTGACTGCAACCACCTACGGCCTCAGCGGCGGCACGGTGGACGCAAACTTGGGCACCGGCACCATCAACAGCTCCGGCAATGTCGCCCTCAATGGCACCGCCGGCGCGACAACCGTAAACGTCTCGGCCGGCACGCTGACCCTCGGAGCCAGCAGCGCGATCAACAGCGCCACCTCCGTGGGCATTACCGGTGGCACTCTGGCCCTGGGCGCATCCAATCAGATCGGCAACAGCGCGACGGTGACCGTGTCCGGCGGCACTCTTGCAATGGGTGCCAACAACGACACGGTTGCCACTTTCAATCTGAGCAGCGGTTCCCTCACCGGCAGCGGCACACTGACCGCCACGACCTACGGCTTGAGCGGCGGCACGGTGACCGCCAATCTGGGTTCTGGCACGATTAACAGCTCGGGCACCGTCGCCCTCAACGGCACAGCAGCGGCAACGACCGTGAATGTCTCTGCCGGCACGCTCACCCTGGGGGCCAGCAGCGCGATTAACAGCGCCACCACTGTCGGCATTACTGGCGGCACATTGGCGCTGGGAGCCTCCAATCAGATCGGCGATAGCGCCACGGTGACCGTCTCCGGAGGGACTTTGGGCATGGGTGCCAACAATGACACGGTGAGTGTCTTCAATATCAGCAGCGGCTCGATCACTGGCAGCGGTACCCTGACCGCGACGACTTACGGCCTGAGCGGCGGCACGGTCACGGCAAATCTCGGTTCCGGCACCATCAACAGCTCGGGAACGGTGGCTCTCAACGGCACGGCAGCTGCAACGACCGTGAATGTCTCTGCCGGCACGCTAACCTTGGGGGCCAGCAGCGCGATTAACAGCGCCACCACTGTCGGCATTACTGGCGGCACATTGGCGCTGGGAGCCTCCAATCAGATCGGCGATAGTGCCACGGTGACCGTCTCCGGAGGGACTTTGGGCATGGGTGCCAACAATGACACGGTGAGTGTCTTCAATATCAGCAGCGGCTCGATCACTGGCAGCGGTACCCTGACCGCCACGACCTACGGCTTGAGCGGCGGCACGGTGTCTGCAAACCTTGGTTCAGGCACCATCAACAGCTCGGGAACGGTGGCTCTCAACGGCACTGCGGGCGCGACAGCGGTGAACGTCTCCGCAGGCACGCTGACTTTGGGGGCCAGTGGCGCGATCAACAGTGCCACCACGGTGGACATCACAGGTGGAAGCCTCGCGCTGGGAGCCTCCAATCAGATCGGCAACAGCGCCACGGTAACCGTCTCTGGCGGCATCTTGGCCATGGGCACCAACAGCGACACCGTAAGCGTCTTCAACATGAGCAGCGGGTCGATCACCGGCAGCGGTACTCTGACCGCCACGACCTACGGCTTGAGCGGCGGCACGGTGACCGCCAATCTCGGTTCCGGCACCATCAACAGCTCAGGCACGGTGGCTCTCAACGGCACTGCTGGCGCAACGACGGTGAACGTCACGGCCGGAACGCTGACTCTCGGGGCCAGCAGCGCGATCAACAGCGCTACCACGGTCGCAATCAGCGGCGGCAGCCTGACAGTTGGAGCCTCCAACCAGATCGGCAACAGTGCCACGGTGACCGTTTCCGGAGGAACTCTGGCCATGGGCACCAACAGCGACACGGTGGGCGGTGTCGTGCTTACCTCTGGCAGCATCACCGGCACCTCAGGAGTGCTTACCAGCACAGCAGCCTTTGACATGCAGGCCGGCTCAGTGAGCGCCATTCTGGGTGGCACTGCGGGCTTGAACAAGACGACCGCAGGCACAGTCACCCTGAGCGGAGTGAACACCTACACCGGTGCGACGTCGATTTCGGCAGGTACCCTGCAGGTGAACGGATCGATCGCTGCCGGAAGCACCGTTGGCGTCGGCACTTCAGGCACTTTGACCGGCTCGGGCACCATCAATGGCAACGCCACCCTCACCGGCAGCGGCATCATCAATCTGACCAACCCCGGCACCATTGCCGGCACCTTGGGCGTCACCGGCGGCAACTGGAACGGCGCTGGAAGCGTGAGCGGCCTGGTCACCTCGAGCAGCGGTACATTCACTGTCGGCAGCGGAGCCAATCTGACCGCCAATGGCGGTTTGAGCGTGACGGGCGGCACGATTGCCAGCACCGACGCCACCAGCACGATCACTGGCAGTGTGAACTACACCAGCGCCAGCAGCAGCACCTTTGCCGGTGTCATCGCAGGCAGTGGCAAGACCCTGACCCTCAACAACGCTGCGGCGACTCTTACTCTGAGCGGCACCAATACTTACACCGGCGCGACAACGATTACCACAGGCACCCTGCAGGTGAACGGATCGCTCGCCGCCGGCAGCACGGTTGCCGTGGGCACCTCAGGCACGTTGAGCGGCTCAGGCACGATCAATGGCAACACCACCCTCACCGGCAGCGGCATCATCAATCTGAGCAGTGGCACGATTGCCGGCACCCTGGGCGTGAACGGCGGCAACTGGAACGGCTCCGGTAGCGTGACCGGTGCTGTGTCCTCCAACAGCGGTACATTCACCATCGGCAGCGGCGCGAATCTCACTGCGAATGGCGGCTTGAGCGTGACGGGTGGCACGATTGCCAGCGGCGACGCTACCAGCACGATCACTGGCAGCGTGAACTACACCAGCGCCAGCAGCAGCACCTTTGCCGGTGTCATCGCAGGAAGCGGCAACACCGTGACGATGAACAACGCAGCGGGGACCCTGATTCTGAGCGGTACGAATACCTATACTGGCGCGACAACGATCACCGCAGGCACCCTGCAGGTGAATGGCTCGCTCGCCGCCGGCAGCACGGTCGGCGTGGGCACCTCTGGCACGTTGGCCGGCTCTGGCACCGTCAATGGCAACGCCACCCTCACCGGCAGCGGCATCATCAATCTGACCAACCCCGGCACCATTGCCGGCACCTTGGGCGTCACCGGCGGCAACTGGAACGGCGCTGGAAGCGTGAGCGGCCTTGTTACCTCCAGCAGCGGCACATTCACCATCGGCAGCGGTGCCAACCTGACGGCCAATGGTAACCTGAATGTGACTGGCGGATCGATTGCGAGCGGCAGCAGCACGAGCACGATCACCGGAAGCCTGAACTACACCAGCGCCAGCAGCAGCACCTTCGGCGGTATCATCGCAGGCAGCGGCAAGACTGTGACGATGAACAACGCGGCCTCGACTCTGACCCTGAGCGGAGCCAGCACCTACACCGGCGCCACAACCGTCAGCGCGGGTATCCTCAACATTCGAAATGCCACGGCTCTCGGAACCACGGCGGGCGGCACATCCGTTGCCAGCGGCGCGACGTTGCAGATTCAGGGCAACATCACCGTGGGTGCGGAGGCTCTCACGCTCAATGGAGGTGCCGCCAGCGGCCAGACCGGAGCCTTGGTCAACGTCAGCGGCAGCAACACCTTCGGCGGCGCGGTCACCGTGGCTTCCAGCAGTTCGATATCCGCGGCCAGCGGTTCTACTCTGACCCTTACGGGTGGTGTGATCAAGGATGGCACGGTCGCCACCTTCAATGGCGGCGGTACCATTAACGTGAACACAACAGGCATCAGCGGCGCCTCGGCCAACTCCGACTTGGTGATTGATGGCACCACGGTGAATCTTAACGTGGCTAACACCTACAACGGCCCGACCTTCATCCGCAACAGCGGTACTCTCAACGCGAACGTGGCAGGTGCGCTTCCAACGGCTACCCGCACAGCACTGACCTTCGATGGCACAGGCACTTCGGTTCTGACTTTGGGCGCGGACCAATCGGTGGCCTCATTGACCGCTGCGGGCGCCGCGACCATTACCCTTGGTTCAAACACACTTACCGTGGGAGATGCCTCCAGCAACACCACCTTCGCCGGAGCCATTGGGGGCACGGGCGGTCTGACCAAGGACGGAGCCAGCACGCAGGTTCTCAGCGCCAGCAACGGCTACAGCGGCACGACGACCGTGAGCGCGGGCACTCTGTCGATCACAGGTGACATCAACAGCTCCGCGACGATCTCTGTCTCTGGCGGACTGCTCTCCACCAGCGGGGCTGACAAACTGGCAAACACTGCCGCAGTGACCGTGTCCGGAGGCACGCTTACCGTCGGCGGAACAGACACGATTGGCACGCTGACCATGAGCAGCGGCACCATCGGCGGTTCATCGACCCTGACGGCCACCACCTACGGCCTCAGCGGTGGCACAGTGAATGGCAATCTCGGCACAGGAACCATCAACAGCTCTGGCAACGTGGCCCTCAACGGCACCGCTGGCGCAACAGCGGTGAACATCACTGCCGGCACACTGACCCTGGGCAGTTCCGACCGTCTGGCCAATGGCGCGACGGTGACTGTCTCCGGCGGCACTCTCGCCATGGGTGCATTCACCGACACGGTGAGCATCTTCAACATGAGCAGCGGCACGCTTTCCGGCACTGGCACGCTGACTGCAACCACCTACGGCCTCAGCGGCGGCACGGTGGACGCAAACCTGGGGACTGGCACCATCAACAGCTCCGGCAACGTCGCTCTCAACGGCACCGCAGCTGCGGGAACCGTGAACGTCACCGCCGGCACACTGACCCTCGGCAGTTCCGACCGTCTGGCCAATGGCGCGACGGTGACTGTCTCCGGCGGCACTCTCGCCATGGGTGCATTCACCGACACGGTGAGCATCTTCAACATGAGCAGCGGCACGCTTTCCGGCACTGGCACGCTGACCGCAACGACCTACGGCCTCAGCGGTGGCACGGTGAACGCAAACCTCGGCACCGGCACCATCAACAGTTCTGGCATTGTGGCCCTGAACGGCACCGCAGCCGCGGCAACGGTGAATGTGACCGCAGGCACTCTGACGCTGGGAGCCAGTAGCACGATCAACAGCGCCACTGCCGTGAACATCAGCGGCGGAAGCCTGGCACTCGGTGCGTCCAATCAGATTGGCAACAGCGCAGCGGTGACGGTTTCCGGCGGCACCTTGGCCATGGGAGCCAACAGCGACACGGTGGCCTCTGTGCAGCTTTCTTCCGGTAGCATCACCGGTTCCGGCACGCTCACCAGCACGACCACCTACGACGTGCGCTCTGGAAGCGTGAGTGCTGTCCTTGGCGGCTCGGTGGGATTGACGAAATCCACAGGTGGCACGGTAACTCTGTCAAACTCGAACACCTACACGGGAACCACGACCGTCAATGGCGGCACGTTGGCCTTGAGTGGCGCTGGCCAGCTCTCTGACAGCTCATCGCTTGTTGTTTCCGGCGGCACTTTCGACATCGGATCTGTCAGCGACACCGTTGCTGGTGTCCAGCTGACCTCAGGCAGCATCTCGGGCACCACCGGTGTGCTGACCAGCACCACCACATACGACATGCAGAACGGCACCGTGGGCGCCATCCTGGGTGGCAGTGTCGGTTTGACCAAAACCACTGCGGGCGCAGTCACACTGAACGGTATCAACACCTACACCGGAGCCACCTTGCTGAGCGCAGGGGATCTTACGGTCAATGGCAGCATCGCCAGCAGCAGCCTGACAACAATCAACGGTGGAACCCTGATGGGAACCGGCAATGTCGGTGCCATCCAGCTCAACAGCGGCGGTGCTATCAATCCTGGCGGCGCATCCACCGCAGGCACGTTGAGCACGGGCAACATTTCCATCGTGGACGGTCAGCTCCACTTCAACATCGGCGGCACCGGCAGCTATGACCAGATAAGCACCACCGGCACGATCAATCTCGCGGCAGGTGGCGCCGGGGCCAAGCTTGTGCTGGATGCTATCAGCAGTTACAACGCGACCCTTAACAACGCATTCACGCTTGTCAGCAACGATCTGACGGATGCCATCACCGGGCAGTTCGCCAAAGGAACCTTCGGTGGCACGAAGGTCATCACGCTTAGCGGCGTGGACTACGTGGAGAATGTGCTCGGCTCAAACTACTACGGCCGCATCAACTACTCCGGCAGCTCTGGCGCACCCGGCACTCTGGCCACCACCGGCAACGACATCACGCTCAAGATTGTTACTCCTGAAATCACCGTCACCGAATCTGGCAACGACCAGACCGACGGCGGCACCTATGACTATGGATTCGTTGACAAACTGATGCCTCCTGAGCCGGTGACCAAGACCTTCACCATCAAGAACGATGGGGAAGTGGATCTCATGGGAATCTTGGTGCATGCGCCGACCGGTCCGGCTGCCTCCGATTACACGCTGGACACGACCGGCACCGCCACCACTCTCATTCCTGGAGCCAGCACCACCTTCACTCTCACGTTCAGCCCAAGCCGCATCGGCACCCGCAATGCGGCCATTGTGATCGACAGCAACGACCTCAACGAAAATCCCTTCAACCTCGCCATCACCGGGGTCGGATCCATCGCTCGTGATGTGCTGGACGGCTGGACTTACACCTATAGCGGGCCGACCGCGCCGGCGACACCGCGCAATGGCCTGGCAACCGCCGTGGCAGTCCAGAAGAGCACCACCCGCGACGAGGCAGTGGCCGTCTTTGCCACCGGACATACCACCAATGCCTCAGGCAACACGGACATCTACACCGCGAAGTATGAACCGGTGACGGGCGCTCTGCTGTGGTCGAAGACTTACAACGGCACGGCCAACGGCACGGACGACGCAAACGCAATCGTGGTTGATGGCAATGGCGACGTGCTGATCACCGGATACACCACCAATGGCTTCGGCAACGCCGATGTCTATGTGGCAAAGTATGCCGGAGCAGACGGCACCCTGCTGTGGCAGAAGATCTATGGCGGACCCGGCCAGGCTGCTGACATGGGCAACAGCATCGCCGTTGATGCGGCCGGCAACGTCGCTGTGGCTGGCTATGGCAAGAACATCGGTACTGACTTCTTTGTCGCCAAATACTCTTCAGACGGCAGCACCACTTACTTTGAACGTCTCATCGATGGTGGCAGCTATTACTACGTTGACCAGGCCACATCTGTGGCGATCGACACTTCAGGCAACGTGGCTGTGGCGGGATACAGCAAGACCACGAATAACAGCAACAAGGACTTCCGTGTGATGAAGCTGGCTGCAGCCGATGGCACCACCCTGTGGACATGGAACAAGGACGGCACCACCAGCAACGACGACCAGGCCTACTCGGTGGCCTTCACCACCGCTGGAGAAGTGGTGGCAGCTGGAACGGTTCACTCCGCCAGCTACGACATGTTTGTAGTGAAGCTCACCAGCGGCGGCAGCCCCGTCTGGCAGAAGCAGTGGGACAGCCCGTATGGCTCTTCGGATGCGGCCTTTGACATGGCGGTGACCAGTGCTGGCGATGTGGTCGTGGCAGGTGCGAGCTATACCTCCGCCAGTGTACAGGACGGCTATGCGGCCAAGTACAACGGTTCCACGGGTGCCTTGGTCTGGGACCGTCGCTTCAATGGACCCGCTGGCTTGCAGGATAGCCTTACCTCATTGGACCTGGACGCGCTTGATAACGTCGTCGTGACCGGTTACTCGGAGAACGCTTCCCAAACTTACGATGTGTTCACCGCCAAGATGCTCGCTGCAGACGGCGGCCTTCTGTGGGAGCGCCGCTTCAACGGCGCCGCGGACAAGCATGACTACGGTTATGCGGTGGCGATCTCTCCGGATGGCAACATCTTCGTCGGCGGCTACTCGACTGCTGCGGGCGACACGACGGACTTCCTGGTGAAAAACTACGAGGCGCTCAAGCCGGTGACTCAGGCTGCACAGACCATCACCTTCGCCAACCCAGGCACGCAAAGCGCTGGCACTCCAGTGACTTTGTCCGCCACTGCCAGCAGCGGCTTGACGGTGCGTTTCTCCGTGGTCAGCGGCGCCGCGCAGATCGATGACAGCAGCAACACCCTGCTTAAATTCACCGGCTCTGGCAGCGTTACGATTCGCGCCTCACAAAGCGGCAGCTCCACCTTTGCAGCTGCAACGTCGGTGACCCAAACCTTCACGGTGAATCCAAGTTCGCAGACCATCAGCTTCACTCTGCCATCCAGCCTGAACTCCACGGCGCAGTGGCCTCTCACGGGAGTGGCCTCCAGCGGTCTCGCAGTCACCTACAGTGTGCAGAGCGGCCCTGGCAGCATCGCCGGCGGAATCCTCACCTTCAGCGGCACCGGGGCGGTTGTTGTGCGCGCCAGCCAGGCGGGCGACTCGATGTACACTGCGGCGGCGGATGTTGACGCCACCGTCACTTCCGTCAATCACACGCCGGTCACCATCTTCGACAACATCACTGAAAACTGGCGTGACCGTTATGCGGGCACCGGTGCTGGCGTCGGCAACGACATCGCGCTCCAGCTCAGTGGCAACGATGCCATCGCAGGTATTGTGGGCGGTTACACCACCGGCACCACAGGCGGCACCGCCAACAAAGATATCTATCTGGCCAAATACCAGTCTGATGGCACCAAAGTCTGGACTTACATTCAGGCCGTTGCTGGCGATGACGAGGCCATGGCGGTTAAGGTGGACGCAAGCGGCGACGTTTATCTCGCCGGTTACATCGCTGGCACTGGCCAGGACCTTTATGTGGCCAAGCACAGTGGCGCCGATGGACACAGGATCTGGTTCTACACCGTCAATGGCGCGGGCAATGCCAACGATGTCGGCGTCTCTCTGGACCTTGAAGGCACCTCCAACGTCGTGGTGGGCGGCTACACCTTCGGCACCACCACCAGCAATGATTTCTTTGCTGCCAAGCTTGCCCAGACCGACGGCTCCGTGGTGTGGACCAGCACGCAAAACCGCACCACCACCACCTCAGATGTTCCGGCCGAAATAGTCGTTGGCACAGATGGCAGCGTGGCGCTCGGAGGCATCACCGGCAGCGACGCCTGGACGGTCAAACTCGCCGCCGCTTCCGGTGCCAAGGTCTGGAGTGTTGTTTATAACTTTGCTGGCAAGCCCGATGCCGTCCGCGGCATCGGCATGGATGCCGCAAACAACGTCATCATCGCCGCCTACTCACAGGGCGCCAATTACGACATGTACACCGCCAAGTATGCCTCCCAAGACGGAACTCTGATCTGGGGCAAGCGTTACAACAGCAGCTTCAATTCTTCCGACGCTCCGTGGGACATGGTGGTGGATGAGGACGCCAACGTCTTCGTCACCGGTACTTCCTACCGTTCAGCCAGCGTGCGCGATGGCATGACGCTGAAGTATTCCGGCCTGGATGGCACTCTCCTGTGGGAGGGACGCTATAACGGATCAAGCGGCGGCAATGATGAAAACACGTCCATTTCTCTCGATGGCATCGGCAATCCAGTGATCGGCGGCTACACCACCAATGCCGACTCAACCACGGACGTGTATCTGGCCAAGCACAACAAGGGCGCTGGCGATATCCGTTGGCAGAAAACCTTTGATGGCGACAACAACAAAAACGACAGCGTCAAGAAAGTGAAGGTTGACCCTAACGGAGTCGTCTGGATGACGGGATCAGCCACCACGGCCGGCGGCGCTCTGGAAGTCCTCGTCCTGCGCGACATCCCAACTCCCTAATCCTTGTTGAGACATCCTTTTTCCTTTATAATTTCAACTCTGATACATCTCATGAACACACTGCCACTTAAAGCCCTGCTGGTTTTGCTGCTTCTCGGAGCCCGGGCCGGTGCCACCCAGATCATCAATGCTGGCCCCAGCCTGAGCGTGATCCAGGGAGACAAAGCCTCCTTCAGCGCTCAGTTCTTTGACGCCGACGGCAACTCCGGCGTGACTCTGCGCGCCCTGCATGTGTCCAGCGGACAGAACATCGGCCAGTTTGTCCGCGACGACAGCACCGGCAATCTGAGTTGGACCTGCGACACCACTCCGCTGCAACCCGGCAGCAATATGGTGCAGTTGATTGCGACCGACCCTGCTGGGGCGAGTTCTGTGGTGTCATTTTCTCTCCAGATCACGGCAGCCACTCCTGTGCAGCAGTGGCGTCAGACGTATTTTGGCAGCAGCCAGAACAGCGGAGCGGCCGTGAACAGCGCGGACCCGGACGGCGACGGCCTGAACAACTACGCAGAGTTTGCTTTTGGGACCAATCCGAAGGCTGGCAGCAGCGACGTGGGCAACCGCACCACGCAGGACAGTGAGAGTGGGAAGATGCGCGCGATCTTCCGCCGCCGCAGCGACTACCTCACCACGGGTGTGAACTACATCTATGAGTTCAGCAGTGATTTGCAAACCTGGGAAGTCACAGGTTCGACACCACAGGTCATCAGCGATGACGGCGTCATGCAGAATCTCAGCGCGGAGTTTCCCGTGCTCTCCAACGGCCAGCCCAGCCGTTTCTTCCGCACCCGTCTTCCATAAGGGAGCGGTGTTCGCCCATGGCATCATCTTGCGCTTTCCCTCCGGATCATTCGCGGGAAGAGTAGCCTTTCATGTCATCAGGCATTCCATGCCAAATACCGGTGCTCTTTTTGATTCACCGCCGTCTCGGGCCAACCACTCGCGTCATGGCGGCATTGAAGCAGGCGCGTCCCCAGATCCTGCTGGTCGCCGCTGATGGCCCGGGTGATGACCCCCGTTGCACCCGGGTCCGTGAACAGGTCCTGAGCGGCATCGACTGGCCCTGCAAGGTGCAGACCCGTTTTCTGGACGAACTCCAAGGCTGCCGGAAAGCAGTCTCATCTGCCTTGGACTGGGCCTTCGGCCTGCATGAGCAGTTGATCATCCTCGAGGACGATTGCCTGCCTCATCCAAGCTTCTTTGCATTCTGCTCCTCCATGCTTGACCGCTATAAAGACAATCCGGAAGTCATGCAGATCTGCGGCAGCAATCTCACCGCCATGCAGCCCCCGGGGCAGAGTTACTACTTCTCCCGTTTCGGCCCAATCTGGGGCTGGGCCTCCTGGCGTCGTGCCTGGCAGTCATACGATGTCACCATGAAAGACTGGCCCGCAGTGCGTGACTCTTCACTGCTCCGTCAGCTCTGTCCCGAACCCTTCGAAGCATCCTGGCGCCGCGAGGTTCTAGGCGCTGTCTATCGCGGAGAGGTTGACACCTGGGACTATCAGTGGGCCTTCGCCAAACTGCGCCTCGGCGGTTTGAACATCATTCCCTCCGCCAATCTCATCTCCAACATCGGCTTCGGCCCGGACGCCACACATACCGTTAACTCGGCCGACCCTCGCGCAGACCTCGCTGTCCGGGAACTGCCCACGCCCTTGCAGCATCCTGCCGCAATCACCGGCTGGCTGGAGGCAGATCGCGCCTATCTTACTCAGGTGGTGGGACTTCCTTCCAAAGCACTCTCCCTTCAGGGCCTGCGTCGCTGGTGCCGGTCTCTTCTCAAACGATGAAGCGTGTCTGTTTCATATCCACCGTGAATCATAATGTCGGCGACGACTTTGTGCGCATGGGGATCATCAGCCTGCTGCAGTCAGTGCTCGGCGACTTCCACACCACGGTCATCCACAAACACTTCCCGGCAGCCGTGCGCGGCCGCCTCTGGCAGCAGATCGATCGCATGACTCGTGGCCTCTCGAACCGATTCGACTGGCGCGCTCGTTTATCCCGCGTGGTGGACTTCCTTCCCTCCAATGCCGCAAGAGACCAGGTTCTCAGCTGCGATCTCCTCGTGCAATCCGGCGCCCCCATGTACTGGAAAAATCGATGGTCCACCTGCGCACAAACCGAATGGTTTGCTCCGCTCGTCGAAAAGCGCTGGCGACAGATCTCGCTGCGTGCGCCGCTTCTCAATCTCGGTGCCGGCTCCTGCCAGGCCTGGGGCAGCGATGGCTCGGAGATCGTTTCAGATCCAGACTGTCACTCCTTCATTGACCGTTTCACCCGGTGGAGTTCTCTGACCACCGTGCGGGACAAACTCGCGCACAGCATCGTGAGTCAGTGTGGGCATGACGTTCCTCTGCTTCCATGTCCCGCCATCTTTGCGCCTGGCGCATTGAACATCGAAGGCCGGCCCGGGCAGTACATCGCACTCAACTACATGCCTTATGGTGGACACTACGATCTCGCCGACCGCGGTGCTGAGGCGCGTCAAAAGTGGGAGACCGTCTTCTGCAAAACTGCCCATGATCTGGCGCGCCAGCACGCGTGCCTCCTCATCTGCCACGACCGCACAGAATTGCAGCTTGCCCAGCGCCTGCTGCCTGAAATCCCTCGTTTCCACAGCGACGACTGGCGTGATTACTTGCACGCCTACTCGCGCTGCTCCTCGGCCGTGGTGAATCGCGTTCACGGAGCCGTGGTCGCCGCCGTCATGGGCAAGCAGGTGCTGCTCACCGGAAATGACACCCGCCTGCTCATGGCCGCCGAAGTCCCGGGCGTCACCGTCCATCCTGTGCAGGAAGTTTGGGATTCGTTCGATGAACGTGTGGCTGACCTGCTGCGCCTGCCTGCCAGAGAACAGCCCGCAGCTTTTCTCGAAACCACCAGGTCACGCTATCTGGAACTCCTGCGCCCTATTCTGTCTGCATGACCCGCTGGCTCCGACACCTTTGCTACTGGCTGGTTCTGGCCTTTCTGCGGCTCATGCCGCGGGGCAGGGGACGTTGCTATCGTCTAGTCATCCTGAAACTCGACCGCCTCGGCGATGCCGTCCTCTCACTAGGTGCTGTTCGCGTCCTAATCCGAGAATTCGGCTCTGAACAAACCCTTCTGATCGTCTCCACCGTTGCTGAACCTCTTTATCGACGCGAGTTTCCAACCGTGGGTTTGCTGGTTCTGCCGCCCTTTTGTGAATCCTTTTGGCCCGATTTCGTGCAAACCATGGTCCGCCATGCCGCACGGTTGCGTGCCATCACACCCGATCATCTCGTCTGCCTCCGCCATCAGCCCTCCGACTACCTTCACGCCATTGCAGCTCTCACTCAGGCCCGCCAAGTCCATGCCTCGGAGTGGATCCAACCTGGAGAGCGTGTGTGCCTCACCTATCCCCGCTGCCAGCGCGTTACCTATCCCGTCGAATCCGCGGACGGCTGTCTCGAACTCGAAGCCCACCGCCGCGTGGTTGAAAGCGTCCTTCACCGCACGGTGGACTTCCACGAAATGCTTCCAGTCCTGCCTTCCAGCACCGTTGAAACCGGACCCACGCTGCTGGTCTGCCCGCTGGCAGGTAATACCATTCGCCAGTATCCCCCTGCAACCCTCGCCACGGCCATCGCCTTATTTCTGCAATCCGCTCCCGCCATGCGCGTCACTTTTTGTCTGCCGCCTGGCGTCAACCACATCCTATACGAACAGCCCTTGCAGGACGCAGGCGTCTCCTCCGTACAATGGGTGCACCCGGCAGATTTTAAAGAACTTATTCAAGCCATCAGCTCCGCGCACATGGTGCTGGCGCCCGATTCAGCGCCTGCGCATCTCACCACCGCCATGGACAAACCCGGCGTCTTTTTGCTGGGCGGTGGCCAGTACGGCATGTTCGGCCCTTGGCAGCGCAGTCAGCGCCAGGTCTGGCTGCATCATGCCATGGACTGCTATCACTGTCAGTGGCGCTGCATCCATTCCGAGCCGTACTGCATCACGCACATTCAGCCCTCTGCCGTAGCTGCCGCTCTACAGGCCGTTCATGCCGCGGCAGGCCCGCCGTGATTTCTGACGGCAAAGAAGCAGTCCGCATAGCTTGCATTCGTCGTCAGCGTGATCGGCTTTTCATAGTGACCTTCCAGCATCTTCATCACGGCCGCGAGATTTTCATGCCGTACCTCCACGCAGATCGCTCGTGGGACAAACCGCGACAAATCCAGCCCCCGCAGCGCATCGACTTCAAAGCCTTCCACGTCCAGGCTCAAAAGATCGAAATCACAGGGTGTGCCAGTTTCTACCAGCACGTCCGTCAGAGTTCTCACCGTCGCCTCGACGAACTGCTCCAGCGGCGGCAGGCCCTGTCCCTGCAGCCCGCTGCTGGCACGCGCCTGCTCCGTGGCATCATCGGCCAGCGCACCACGCACCATCGTCATGAGACCCGCGTGACGCAGCCTCACCGTGCTCCCGGCATTTTCAGGAGCGCCAAGCGCACAGCACACCACCTTCGACTCCTTGCGCCGTTTCTCGCATCGCCTCGCGAGCGGTGGCAGCGGTTCGATCAGCACACCGCGCCAGCCCTTCATCTTGGCAAAGAAGTATGTGTTGCTCTGCTGAAACCCGTCATAGGCGCCCGCTTCCACAAACCATCCTCCACGCCTCGGCAGCAGCGCTTCGAGCTGACGGTCCAGTCCATTCAGCGCAGGGCGCGACAGCCAGTCGATTCGGCACCACTCCAGCACCGGCCGGACGAGATTGAAAAGCCGGTCACGCCGCGAGTAGATGGAGCGGTAGGGCAGGGGCTCAGGTTTCACATCGTCTGCTCCAGGTTGCCATACACCTCCGCTGCCCAGCCTGCGCCCAGATGCGGCACCGCGCTCTTCTGTCGCACAAAGACAGACGTGCACCAGGTGTAATCATTGACGGGACCAAAGCCGTGAAAATCGATCTGCATCATCCCTTGCGTGCGCAGCCAGTCACACGTGGGTGCGTTCCAGTCCGAGTTGTCCAGCATCAGCAGGCCGTGCTCCACCAGAAAAGGCAGCGACGCCCTCGCGCATTCAGGACGGAGAAAGCCATCGATGACAATCACCTCAAACATGCGCCCCTCTTTCAGCGGCGACTCCACATAGCTCGTTCCCTCCACCGGACCGATCAGCCGCAAATTTTCCGGCGCCTGGCTGCGGATCATCTCAGCCCATGTGGCCCTGCCTTCCACCGTCGTCACCGTTTTGGCCCGTGCCGCCCACCACAGCGAGCTTTGCCCGCCGCCATACTCCAGCACGTTCGCTTGGGAAAAGTCCAGGCGCGAAAGGTAATCCAGCGCAGGAAAGGTGATCCATGGCACCGGCTTTCCCTGGCCGTCCACAGGCACTCCCGTGCGAATGCTCTGCCAAAGAGCCCGTTTTGCAAACAAGGTTCGCACGATTCGAATCGCTTTGCCAGCACGTGGGAAAAAGTGATGGATCGCACGCTCAATGAGGGTCATCTGACTTATTAATCTCTGCTTGCCACACTTCTGGCAAGCTTCTATTTGCAGTGAGAATGGAGTTCGCATCCGACCACGCAGTCACAGCCGCAAATGTGTGGATTATCCTGCCTGTGCACAATCGTCGCGAAACCACCGCCCGTTGTCTCGCTCACCTGCGCACCCTCGGTGTGCTCTCCTGGGCTCAGGTCCTGGTGGTCGATGACGGCTCCACCGATGGCACACGAAGCATGCTGCAGAATGACTTTCCCGGCGTGCACATCCTCGCTGGGGATGGCCAGCTCTGGTGGTGCGGCGCCATCCGTCTCGGAATGCAGACCGCCATTCAGCAGGGCGCCGGCTGTGTCGTCTGGTTGAACGATGACACACTGCCCCAGAGCGGAACATTGGAGATGCTCGTTAGTCTCGCCTTGGAGCGTTGCGCCATCTGCGGCGGCGTCGCGCGCACCACTCCCGAGTCCTTTGTCTACGCAGGCGGTGTCATGCACAAACGCTGGCCTCAACGGCTGACAAACGTCCCCGGCCCCGAGGCCGCCCCCATGCCGCTGGAATGGCTGCATGGAAACACGGTTGCCATTCCTGCCGCCGTCTGGCGCCGGGTCGGACTTCCGGAAGCCCATTGGATGAAGCAGACCTTTTCCGACATCGAATACACCCTGCGCGCCCATCGAATGGGCATCCCGGTGCTGCTCGTTCCTGCCGCGCAAAGCGTGGCTCAGTTCAACGACTCCGCCACTTACTGGTCATGGGCCGATCCTCGCCTTTCCTGGTGGGACATCCTCAGCGGCTTCGGCCGGTTGAAAGTCTGGTGGTATCTTCCCGGGCTCGTCTATTTTAAGGTGACCACATCGGGCATGATGGGCGCTTTGGATTGCGTATGGATATGCGTAAAGGCCCTGCTCCTGGGCATATATAAATGTAATGCAATCCGCTGGTTGACACAAAACATCAAAAGGCCCAAAGGCTTGTTTTGATCTGAATGAGTGACGTGTCAGCCAACCGCCGCAACCTCCACCAATGGGTGGTTTTCGGTCCTGATTGGGGCAGGCACCCTTCGACCTGCCAGCATCTCTTCAATGAAATGCTGGGCGCCCATTCCGTCATCTGGGTGGAGACGGTCGGCCTGCGCCCTCCTAGGTTGACCTTGCGTGACCTTTCTCGCAGCTGGCAAAAGCTGGTTGACTATGTTTCAGGTCGTCGCAATCGCACCACGGCTTCGCGCCCAGGCCTCACCGTGCTATGCCCTTTGACGTTGCCATTTCCAAATTCTCGCCTCGCCCGGAAATTCAATCAATGGCAGATCATCAGGAGCGTCAAACGCGCTTGCCGCCGCCTCGGTTTTAAAGACCACACCCTCGTCGTCACCGCCCCCAGCCATTGCGATGTTGTTGGCTCTCTGGGGGAGGGGATGAGTCTCTTTTACTGCCCCGACAACTACGCCCTCTGGCCGGGCATGAACGCCCATGTCGTGCAGCATATGGAGGCGGAGCTGACCGATCGTGTGGATGCAATCGTGGCGGTTTCAGAGCAGCTCGCGGAGCGCTTCAAATCCAGTGGTAAACCGGTTCATGTGCTGACTCAGGGAGTAAACGCGGCCCATTTCGCGCAGTCTTTGCCTGCTCGGGATTCAGGGCAATTTGAGATCGTGTATTTTGGCATGATCGATGAACGTCTGGATGTGGATCTTTTGATTCAGCTCGCACGGCGGCTTCCTCAGGCACGCTTCCGCATGATTGGGCCGGTATTGATTGACACCCGCAGATTGCGCGAACTCCCCAACATGAGATTGGAGGCGCAGCTGCCTTTTGCAGATCTGCCTGCAGCCTTGATTTCCGCTAATTTGTTCATCATGCCTTTCGTGGTGAATGAGCTTTCGAAAAGCTGCAGCCCCTTAAAAATTAAAGAGTATCTGGCCTGCGGACGACCGGTGGTTGCCATGGCACTTCCTGAAACCCAGCGGCTCAAAGACTACGTGCATGTGGCGCCGGACCCCAATTCTTTCGAGGATGCCGTTGTTGCTGCATTTGAAGGCCGGCTGCCGTTTGATTTGGAAGCGGTAAAGCTGATGATTGCCAGGGAAGGGTGGGAGCAAAAAGCACAAGATTTTCTCGAGTTTGCAGAAACGCAGCGGCGGTCCATTCACTAATCACTTCCGTGGAAGCTTCCAGGAATGGATCAAGCAACCTCAGCAACCGCACCTCGCATTAAATCAGGCCTGTGCATCCATTAAGGATGCGGCGGTGGCTGAAAGGGCTGCAAGTTTTATGCTCTCCAGTTCGGACGGGGTGAGAGCAAAGGGAGATCTAGGTTTGCAGCAACGAGTGCAGGAAGACATTCCTCGATTTGCTCTCTTTGTATAGGGAGATCCAAAGATGAGGTTTCCAGGTCTCGTGTGCCCAGTCTTTCTCCGTAAGGAGTAAGGCGATTGCGGCAGCCTGGGTGAGCGCAAGAGTTCACGCCCGCATTGACTAACTCCGACCATCAAACCGCCAAGTCCGACAGCAGTTGATACACCGGCCTCCTCCGTACGCATCGAGCCCCAATGGCAGGCACTGTTGCCTTACCATTGGGGCTCAAGAGTGAATTAGTAGTAGTCCTTAGCAGAGCTGAACTTACTTGCCGCCACCAGTGACAGTCCACACCGGGGTGCGGTCAATCTTGGGCTTGGTCACCTTGGTCGTGCCAATCGTGATCAACTGGCGATCCCACACAGCTGGTTCGCCAAACCACTTGGAGATACCCTTTTTGTTGGAATCGTCGAGTTCGTAGGTGATGATGAAAGCACCGCCCGGATTTGTCGCGCGAAGGCCTTCCACGAAAACGCGCTCAGGGGGGACGGTGGAGGACCACAGCCACTCAACCCGGCGGCGGGAAGGATCTGCGGAATCCAGGAGAAGCTGCCTGCGAGTGCTGTCCATCCACACCAGAACACGACCACAGGTAGCAGTCTCTTCTTCGAAGTTGGCAAAACGACCTTTTCTGTCACCCAGGTTTACACCCTTGATCTCAAGGCCCGTCACCAGCTTGTAGAAATCCATACGCACCTTGGGCTCACCCACTTGACGCTGACGATAGGCATTGGGCTGGCACGTCATGATGAGCTTGGTCATTTCGCCGGTGCCGATGATCAGGCCATAAGGATTACGCTTGGGTTCATTGCCCATTCCTGCATCGGCCTCATTGATCTGGCCGCTGAAGTTGACATCGCCCTCAATTTTGACGCGACCGATAGGATTCGTCTGCGCAGTGTATCCAGGAGCTCCCCAACCACTGTACCCTCCGTAACCGCCAGCCCAGCTAGAGCCCCAGCCGCCGCCGGAGTAGCCAATTGGCCCCATCGGGCCCCATTGTGCGGCTGCCTTTTGGACGCCAAAACCTGCAACAACGAAGAGAAGAATGTGGAATAAGCGGGACTGTTTCATAATAGGATTTTGCTCTGCTACTTTACTAAATTCCCCTCTATTATGCACTGATCCCTTCGGGTGCCAATTGTTTTTGTACAATTTGTTTGTCAATTTTCCCAGGCATCAAAGGCATGTTTGAGAACGCGAGGGTTTGGTTATCAAATTCTGCTTCGAAAGGGGTGTGTCGTTACTAACAGCTACAATACATTTGGAGCAAACATCGTGCCACCCTCAAAAACGCCATTAGCAAATTACTAGCACTCAGCTTGATTGGGCCGCGTAGAAGAGGTCTGATTCTGCCGCGCTCGCTTATGTTCATGTGAACGTATCGGGGGTGTTCATTTTTGCCGGCATCAAGGTGGTCCGGTTATTTGAAGGTTTATTCATCTTCCGTAGACATTCTCACAGGTGGCGAATTGGTAATTGTGGTTCCTTTTTATGGACGATGGGATATGTGGGGAATCCCTGTCTCTTAAGAACCAGGTGGGTCACAAGTATGCAATTAGGGTCTGACCTGGCATATCACTTGCTTGCTTTCTCAAATCCGGTGGCATCGGTTTTGAAAAATTCTTGGATGTGGGAGCCACGGATGGTTTCTGAAGACTGGCTGCCAGGTGTTCTTGATGACAAAGGTTGCCGCACAAAAGATGGTCTATTGGAACGCCTCCTTCTTTCCGTTGAGGATGCCGTGACCATCCTTGAGTCTCGAGATCTAGCGACGGTGGCGCTGCTACCATGAAATCATATCAGATCTTTTAAAATGTTGAGGGCGATGGCTCATTTATGCAATGCGTCGAACTCTGGTGTCTTTCGGTTTTTCGATTCAATTGAACTTTTTCATATCCAGATCATTTCCGGTTTAATCCCCCAGAGGCTCAAAAAAACCATTCATGCATAACCTCTGATTTACCTACCTGCATTTCCGAAGAAGGATCACACATCTTCGTGCTCAAATCTTTCAAATATGAAGCTTGCAGAAGTGCTGCGCCATGTAATAGATCGTTAAATTTTCTTTGAACGATGTCGACGTCCATTGCTAAAACCCATCCCAGCAGCAGCATGCTTTCCTGGGATCGTGAGTTGCGGCGCTTTATTGAAGCTGGTGGTAATACCACTCACAGTTTTGGCTTGGGCAGGCTTATTGGACGTATGTTTGCCCTGATCTATTTGCATCCACGCCCAATAAGCCTGGAACAGATTGCCGATCATCTCCAGATCAGCAAAGCCAGCGCGAGCACAACGGTTCGGCAGCTCGAAAAATGGCATGCGGTCACTCCCATCGTCATGGAGGGGGACCGGCGTGACTTCTACAAGGTCGAAACGCGCTTCAGCCTGATCATAAAGAAAGGGCTTCTTCCAAACTTGAAAAAGAAGCTCCGCTCTGCGGGCGACCAGATTGATCGCGTTCTCGCTGCCGAACTTCCCAAAAAAAAGCCGAAGCGCTCGAGTGCTGAGGAATCCTTCAATTCGTCTGAGATCCAGGAGATTCACGAAAGGCTGGTGGCGGCTCGCAGCCTCCATCAGAAGCTTGACAGAATTCTGTCCAGCAACCTGCTGGACTATTTTTTGTAACTCTAGACAACAACTTAAACGCATCACCCCGATGGGCGAAGCGACCAAATCCCAAAAAATGGCAGACGGTCTTGCGACCGAGGGCGGCAGCTTGCTCGCAGACGGTGGCGGTAACATCACCTGGTCACATCTGGATGTGTCTCGTGAAGATCGTTGGAGGTTGCTGGGCCAGCGCGGCGGACTCGTTTGGTTCACCGGCTTGTCGGGTTCCGGCAAATCCACTCTTGCTACAAGTCTCGACGTCAGTCTGCACAGGCTGCGACGTGCCAGCTTTGTGCTGGACGGCGATAATTTGCGTCATGGATTGTGCCGGGATCTCGGTTTCAGTGATTCTGATCGCACAGAGAACATCCGGCGTGCTGGCGAGGTCGGCTGCCTCATGGCCGAAGCCGGGCTTATCGTCATCTGTTCGTTGATTTCTCCTTTCGCCGCCGATCGTCAGTTGGTGCGTGAAGCATGCGCCAAACAAGGCGTGAACTTTCTTGAGATTTATGTCAATGCACCGCTGGCAGTTTGCGAAAACCGTGATCCCAAGGGGCTCTATCGCAAAGCCCGGCAGGGAAAAATCCAAGGCTTCACCGGAATCGACTCTCCCTACGAGCCGCCGCAAAATCCTGATCTCGAATTGCGCACAGATTTGCACTCGCTGGAGGTCTGCCAGGAGGCATTGGCAAAATGCGTGCTTTCCACGATGTCAGTGGCCTGAAAGCATGAAGTTCATTCACTTCACCCGTATGCTCCATTGTGTCGCTTCAAAAAATCTCTCGTTGAACTGATATGACCAAATCGACGAGCAATGACTCGGATGTTCTTATCCGGGCAGGTCAGCACGAATTGCATTACTGGCGTGATCTCTGGCGTTACCGAGAACTCTTATACTTCCTGGCATGGAGGGACATCCTGGTGCGTTACAAGCAGACGATTGCGGGCAGTGCGTGGGCGTTGTTGCGCCCGCTATTGAATACGATTGTGTTCACGGTCCTTTTCAGCAGGCTGGGAAAGTTCCCTTCGGATGGCGTGCCTTATCCGGTGCTGGTTTTGGCTGGCATGGTGCCATGGCAGTTGTTTAGCGGCGCCGTCCTGGGAGCAACTCAGAGCCTGGTGACAAACTCCAATCTGATTTCGAAAGTTTACTTTCCCCGCCTTATCATTCCCTGCAGCACCTTGGGAGTCGCATTGGTGGATTTCCTTTTCACTTTCGTCCTGATGATCGTCGTGGCGGCGTGGTACGGAGTCATGCCCACCGTACGTCTGCTGGCATTACCCTTGCTCGCTCTTTACGCACTCATGGCTTCTCTTGGGCCAAGCGTTCTCATCGCTGCAATGATGGTGAAGTTTCGCGATTTTAAACACGTGGTTCCATTCTTGGTGCAGATCGGGACATTCGTCTGCCCTGTCGGATACAGTTCCAGTTCGATTCCCGAAAAATGGCGTCTTCTGTATTCTTGCAACCCCATGGTTGGCGTGATCGATGGCTTCCGCTGGGCCGTCCATGGCGGCACCCCGCTGCATCTGCCGGGCTTCCTGATTTCCGTGGGAATTACCCTGCTGCTGACCTTCCTGGGATTGTGGTATTTCCGCCGCACTGAGAGAACTTTTGCAGACGTGATATGAGCAATGATGTGGTCATCAGTGTCGAGGGGCTTGGCAAGTGTTACCAGATCGCCCATCTCGAAAAAGGTGCGGCAGGAAAGGCCAATACTTTAAGTGAGCGCATTCAGCATGCGGCCGCGTGGCCGCTGCGTGTATTGAAGCGCAAGCAGGAGGTCAAGCGCAGCACGGAGGAGTTCTGGGCTTTGAAGGATGTCGGCTTCGAAGTGAAGCGCGGCGAGGTGCTCGGCATCATTGGCCGCAACGGCGCGGGTAAAAGCACGCTGCTCAAGGTCCTCTCTCGCATCACCGAACCGACGCGTGGTGAAATCCGCCTTCGTGGCAAGCTGGCTTCATTGCTCGAAGTCGGCACGGGATTCCATCCCGAACTGACCGGTCGGGAGAACATCTTCCTCAATGGAGCGATCCTTGGAATGAGCCGCCAGGAGATCCGCGCCAGATTCGATGAAATCGTCGAATTCGCCGCGGTCGCGAAGTTCCTTGATACTCCGGTGAAGCATTACAGCAGCGGCATGTATGTCCGTCTTGCCTTTGCCGTGGCCGCTCACCTCCGCACTGAGATTCTCATCATTGATGAGGTTCTGGCGGTCGGCGACATGGAGTTCCAAAAGAAGTGCCTCGGAAAGATGGGCGAAGTCACGAAGGACGGCCGCACCGTGCTGTTTGTCAGCCACAACATGCAGGCCGTCTCCACGCTGACAACTCGTTGCCTTCTGATGCAGAAGGGGAGTTGTGTGTTTCAGGGATCGACTCGTGAAGCCATTTCGGCCTATTTGGAAGATGGCGTGTCAGCCGGTACGGCGTATATGCCAGGCAAGGAACCCAAGGGCGTGGCCTACGTTAGCAAGGCGGAAGTTCTGACCTCCGAGCCTGGTGGCACACACGCCTGGGGCCAGCCGCTCAAGTTTGTTTTCGAGATCACCGCCAAGGCCCCCCTGCAAAACGCATCGTTTTCGTTTCACATTTTGGATCCGCTTCAGCAGCCCGTGGTCCACTCCTGGGTGTTTGATTCGGAACAGCCAATGCTGCGTTCTCCCGGAGTCTTCCGCCTGGAATGCACCTTGCCCGCCCCTCGGCTCTACATGGGTCAGTACACCATCACCACCTACCTCGCCGACGCCCTTTCCAAATCGATGACGGAGTCGGTTGAAGGCATCTGCTCCTTCCAGGTGGTCATGCATGGCAAGCATCGTGAGTGGGCCTGGCAGGAAGGCGCCTGCAAGTATTTGGAAGACTGGGATTGGAACGTCAAAACCCCGACTGCATCATGAAAGAGCTAGCCAAGAATTTCATCAAAACACTGCGGAAAAAGCCGTCCAAAGACGCGGATATGGATCCGCGCCTGAAGAAGGTGCGCAAGAACACGATGTGCCCCAGAGACGCCCTGGAGTCCATTCTGCGTATCAGCGAGACAGTGCGCAACGCCGGAATCCCTGGCGACATCGTCGAGTGTGGCGTCTGCAACGGCGGCACGGCGGCCCTCTTTGGCAGCGTCGTTGGATTGGAGAGTCGCAAGCTCTGGCTCTACGACTCCTTTGAAGGCATGCCTGAGACCACGGAAGCGGATGGCACCGAAGCCGCGGAGTGGGTTGGGAAATGCGTCGGTTCCGAGGAGACGGTGAAGAAGATCCTTGCTGATTGCAACGTTCCAAAAGAATCGACCGTCATTCGCAAAGGCTGGTTTGAGGACACTTTCAAACAACCACTGCCTGAAAAAGTGGCCTTGCTCCACGTCGATGCCGACTGGCACTCCAGCGTCACGCTCTGTCTGGACACCTTCTTTGATCGCGTCGTGCCTGGAGGCTACATCATCCTGGATGATTTCGGCTACTGGGAGGGCTGTCGCGAGGCGTTCTATGATTTCTGCGCCCGTCGTGGGATCAAGCCTCTGCTGGAGCGCGCGGGAATTTATCAGGCTCATTGGATCAAGGGAGAGATGCATCATCGCCCTGCCTCAAACTCATGACCGCATCGCCCATCACTCACCAGTGTCCGCTTACCGGAGCTGCTGGCCAGGCGCTCAGGACACGCCAGCCGGATGAACTGTTTGGTGCGTACGCGACTTACTGTCGCTTCCCACTGACCGAGGCACTGCGTGAAAAATACTTTCGGGAACCCGTTACCGAATACTTTGCAGCCGAATCCGGGCTTCGCTGGTACTCTCCCAGCCGGCTGGGGGATTCGGATTTCTACGAGCGTTTGTCGTCGTTCCCGGACTACTACAATCCGGCATCCTGGGACAAATTGGAGGCACTTCGCATGGTGCGTGAATCGCGCCCTTCATCAGTGGTCGATGTTGGCTGTGGAGATGCGTGGCTGGTGCGCGAGATCCAGTCCTCCGGGATCAAGGCAATGGGCACGGATTTGAACGAAGAAGCCATCGCCAAAGGACGGGCGGAAGGATTGGATGTGCATCTCCCTGATTCTCCTGAGATCAAGGGCCGCCACGCAGAAGTGATGATCTCCCTGCAGACCTTGGAACATGTCCATGAACCCGTCGCCTGGCTGCAGGCTCAGGTGCAGCAGTTTCAGCCTAAAACACTGATCCTCGCCGTTCCTGCTCATGACACCATGCTCGGGCGCAGCACCGAGCCGTTGTGCTGGCCACCTCACCATTTCACCCTCTGGTCGGCAAAGGCCATGAAAGTCCTGGCGCAAAAAATCGGCTATCAGCTCAGCAGCGTGGACTACGAGCCGAACTCCTGGCGGCGGTTCAATGGCACGTTGAATCGTGAAGGCCGCCGCAATCTGGATGGCACGATGCGGTTTCCCAAAAGCCGCACCGGGGCGCTGCTCTATGACCTGATGTGCCTCCTCCGGAAGCCGTGGGCTCGCCGGGCGCATTCGCTCATCGCAGTTCTCCATCGCTCTTGATCTTCTATGCCAGCCCCTGTCGCCACCCTCATCAGCGCCGATCCATACCTGCGCGAGCGTTTGGAACCCGCTCCCGGGGACTCGATGTATCTGCATCTGAGCGACCTTAAGCTGGCTATGGCATCCGTGGAGGATAGCCGCCCGCTGGATCTCCTCGACTTCGGCTGCGGTGGATCGCCTTATCGCAGCTTGTTTCCCAATGCGCACTACAAGCGCGCGGATCTTCCCGGCACCGAAGGTATCGACTACGAGATCAAGCCCGGAAATGCGTTTGAGCCTCTGCCTGTGGAGTCGGCATCCTTCGATCTGGTCCTCTCCAGTCAGGTGCTGGAGCATGTGCCAGATCCCGACGCTTACCTGCGCGAAGCTCGTCGGCTGCTTCGCCCTGGCGGCAGGATGATCATCACCACCCATGGCATCTTCGAAGACCATGGCTGCCCCTACGATTTCCAGCGTTGGACCGATGCCGGTCTGGCCCGTGACCTCACCCGAAATCATTTTGAAATCGACGAAGTCTGGAAGCTGACGACTGGCACCCGCGCCGCCTTGTTTCTCCTTGAGCAGGCCTTTCCAAAAGTCCGGGCACGCACCTTGTTCGGCGCCTGTCTCTGGCCCCTCCGCTATGCCATGCTCAAGCGCCGCGCCTGGTGGCACCGCGGCTGCGACACCGCCTTCTCCACCAATCGTTTCGTGAAGGCGGATCTGGCAAAGCATCGCCTGTATATCGGCCTTGGATTCGTCGTTCGCGCTGTCTGAAACAGCACGCTCGAAGGCAACCAGACAGCATCATGCCAAAGCTTCCACACGTAGGATTCGTGACCCTGCACCGCGCCGGCATTGGCGGCTCGGAAATGCTGTGGAGCCTCTCTGCCCGGCACCTGAAAAAATCAGGACTGGAGATCACCGTTTTTCATCATGTGAAGCCAGGCGCTGCGCATGGCGAGAAGTTGTGGTCGGACATTGCCGCTTCCGTGAACTGCCTGCCTTCTCCCAAAAGCCAGGTCCGCCGCATTCTGGATGCTGGCAGACGCATGGTGGCGGGGAATCCCGAGTCAAAATTCCGCGCCGCCCTTCGCACGCGAAAGCCCGATCTTCTCATCATCAATTGCGGCGGCCATCTGTCCGGCCGCGAATACGCAGAAGCCTGTCGCGAACTCGGCCAGCCTTACGGACTCATCGTCCAGCTCGCCAACGACGTCGAGTGGCCCTCCGACTCGGTTCGCGAAAGCTACAATAGCATGTATTTCGATTCCGCTCTGACCGTCTTTGTTTCACGTCACAACCTTGAAATGGTCGAGACCATGGTCGGGCGACGGTTGAAAAACGCGGTCATCATTCGCAATCCCTGCCTGCTCGCGGAAAACCATCACTCACTTCCATGGCCCTCATCCATGTCGCCCGTTCGCATGGCCTTGCCGGCACGGCTGGACATTCATGACAAAGGACATGACGTGCTGCTCAAGGTGCTCGCTCAGCCCGAATGGCAGGCGCGCGATTGGCAGCTAAACCTCTACGGCCAGGGCCGCCACGAACAGGGAATTCGCGATCTGGTCCAGCTCCTCGGCTTGCAAAGCCGCGTAAACTTCTGCGGTCACGTCTCAGATCTCTCCGAAATCTGGCGTAGCAATCACCTCCTCGTCATGCCTTCGCGTGCAGAAGGACTCCCGCTGGCGTTGATCGAAGCCATGCATGCCGGAAGGCCTTCCGTCGTGACAAACGTGGGCGGAAACTGCGAGCTCGTCACCGAAGGCGAGACCGGTTTCATCGCCGAGGCTCCTGTGCCCGCAAGTTTTTCAGTGGCCCTTGAGCGCGCTTGGCAGGCGCAGAATCAATGGCAGGAAATGGGACAGAAGGCTTGCAGCAAAGTCGGAGCCATCTGGCAGCGAGATCCCGCCGAAGAGCTCGCTGAAAAAATCACCACCGCATTGGCCGCAGTGTCGTCTCGTTAAAATAACTGGGCATGGCTGTGCATCGAGACTCATGGTTGGACGTCCTTCGCGGACTGGCCGTGCTGTTCGTGATCCTCGCCCATATCGAGTTTCGCGGCACTTCAGTGCCGGCCCAAGTCAGCGCCGCATTCGAGGGTTTCGCGCTCATAGGTGGTCGTGCAGGGGTTGATCTGTTTTTCGTCCTCAGCGGTTTTTTGGTCTCAGGTTTGTTGTTCAAAGAATGGGAGCAGACAGGCACCGTCAGACCCGGCAGATTCCTCATTCGCCGCGGATTCAAAATCTATCCGGCCTTCTGGGTCGCACTGGCATTCATCGTTGCAGTGCGCATTTGGAAAGGCCACGGCGTGCCGGTGGACCGGTTGATCGGAGAACTCCTCTTCCTGCAAAACTACGTCGGCCGCCTGAGCGATCCGCATTGGACTCTCGCCGTGGAGGAGCACTTTTACCTGCTGCTCGCCGGCTTGTTCATGTGGCACTCACGCCACCGCCCCGGAAAGGAGCAGGCCGCTGCCGGAGGCTGGGTGGTTAAACTCTTCGTGTTCCTCGCGATCGGCTGCCTTCTGGCCCGAACGATAGCCTTCTACAGATATCCAGGTTGGAACGAGCCCGTCTTGATGATGACCCACGCTCGCATCGACGGACTCTTCCTCGGTGTGCTCCTCGCCATGGGATGTCGAAATCACGGTTGGCATACCCGCCTTCAATCAAAGCTCGGCCTGCCTGCGTGTTTCCTTCTTGCAGTATTCGCATGGTGGCTCGTTTACGCCGGTCTCAAAGCAGATCAGCCATGGGCCTCATTCGCCGGCATGGATCTCACCGGTGGAGTGGCTGCACTTCTGCTTCTCGCAGGTGTTGGGCGTCCTGAATTGGGTTCCTTCTTTGCCTTTCGTTGGCTTTCAGTCGTCGGCCGCCATTCTTACAGCATCTATCTCTGGCACATGCCCTGGCTGAGATTTTTGCAGCCCTATCTCGAAAAACTAATCCCCGGGCAGAAGCGCTGGTGGATCACCTCTCTCCTCGGTGTCGCGGGCTCTCTGGCCCTGGGCCGCTTGATGGCAGCCATCGTTGAAGGCCCTGCGCTCAAGCTGCGCGATCGCTGGTTTCCCGCACCCGCAAAATCATCGCTGGCGATTGCTCCAGCCAGCTGATGTTTCCACTCCTACTATGACAACAAAACCTCAGTCCTTCTTCCCAAATTCCTGGTGGAGGCGCCTGTTGCAAAGCTTTCGCTGGCAGTCAGGGCGAAAATCTGAAACCGCCTTTTGGGACCGTTATCTGAAGACGCGTGGCCTGCGCTGGCAGGCGGAATTTGAGCAGCGCATGAGCCCTGAACTCGAGCTCGATCCAGAGCTTGCCGCGTTGTTGGCTCTCGTCCTCAACGCAGGTGCACAGCCCAAGATCGTCGATGTCGGCGCTGGCCCGTTGTCAGTCGTTGGCAAGCGCGTGAAAGGAACGCCCGTCCAACTCACCGCCCTCGATCCTCTCGCCGCTGAATACGATGTGCTGCTGCAAAAGCATGGCTTGCAGCCACCCGTTCGCACCCAGCCGGGGAAGGGGGAGGAACTCGCTGCACTCTTGCCCGCCGCCTCGTTTGACCTCGCTCACGCACGCAACTGTCTCGACCACGGCCTGGATCCTTATCTCGCCGTCATGCAGATGCTCAGCGTGGTCAAGCCGGGCGGATACGTCTATCTAAAGCATCGGCCCAACGAAGGCATCAATGAAAACTGGCATGGCCTGCATCAGTGGAATTTTTCCATCTCGGCGGGTGGCCATTTCATCATCAGTTCCCGGACCACCGAAATGAATGTGAATCAGGCTCTCGCCGAAGTTGCCGACGTTCGTTGCGAACTGCGCCAGGAAGGCGATGACGAATGGCTTGTGGTCATCATTCAAAAGAAGTCCGCATGAGCTCCTTCGGTCAGCGGTAAGACGTCTCTTTGATCATGTCCACCCCTCGCGTTACTTGGATCATGCCCGTTTTGAACGGCATGCCATTCCTGCCCACAGCGCTTGAGTCGCTGCGCCAGCAGACCTTTCAAGATCATCAGGTTTACGTTTGGGACAATGGCTCCACGGATGGCACCTTGGACGTGTTGCGCGAGTGGATACCGTCTCGCATTCCCGGCAAAGTGTTTGTCGGCGAGCCGCTTTCGTTGGGCATGTCCCTCAAGCGCCTGTTGGAGGAGGCTCCGTCGTCCCTCATCGCCCGCATGGACGCGGACGACATCTGTTTGCCTCACCGTCTGGCCACGCAGGTTGCCCATCTGGAGCAGCATCCTGAACTCGCGGTCATCGGCTCGGAGAGAATCAGCATCGATCTGCAAGACCGGGAAATTCCCCTGCGCTCGGTGTTCCCGCCAGACTACTTCGACATCTTGCACGCCACTCTGCGCGCGCCGCGCGTTCTTCATCCTTCAGTGTTGATGCGACGTGACAAAGTGCTCGAGATCGGCGGTTATCAGGACCTCTCCACACCTGACTCTCCCTACTGGTGCGAGGATTACGACCTCTGGCTCAGAATCCTGAGCAAACACAAAGTCGAGGCACTTCCAGAGCCGTTGATCCGCTACCGCTACAATCCGGACAGCCTCACTGAGACCGAGATGCGCCTGAACCGCTCTGCCAATGCCAAGCGCCGTGCATGGTTGATGAACTGCAAAGCCTTCGCTGGCATTGACTCCGCTTCCGTGGCTGGACGTTTGTGGGATCGCCGCCTGTTCTTCTCCATGCCGGTGATCCTCGGCATCGCTCGTCACTTTCAGAGCAGAGATGGTTTGAAAGTGAGCGAGAGACTCAAAATGCCATCGTTTGTCAGGATCGCCCAGTCTTACCTTCGCCGGGAAGATTTGATCTCGCGCATCTGGCTGCGTGGCCTCAGCAGGAAAATCACCACGACTAACAACGAATGAGTATCATGAGCCAGTTCAGGACATGGCTGGAGCGGCAGCGCTTTCTACCCTCGCGTGCTGGTATTTTCGTAAACCGTGACTTCATCATCCGTCGCGGCCTCATGCGCTGGGTCGGGCACTTCGCAAAGCAGTTCAAAGGTCGCATCCTCGACTTCGGCTGCGGCGAAAAGCCATACGAAAGCCTCTTCAAGGTGGAGAAGTATGTCGGTGTGGACATTGAGGTGAGCGGTCACTCCTCGGAAAAAAAGAAGGCAGACTTCTACTTCCGCGACACAACACTTCCTTTTGCCGATGCGGAGTTTGACGGCGCTCTCTCCACGGAAGTATTCCAGTCCGTGCCGGATCCCGGAGCCATGCTGGTGGAGCTCGCTCGCGTGCTCAAACCGGGTGCGCCTCTGCTCATCACTTATCCCTACGGTTGGGAGGAGGTCGAGATGCCTTATGACATGGCCCGCTACACATCCGTAGGCCTGAACCGCTTCCTGAATGCCGCCGGTTTCGATGTGGAGGAAGTCGTGAAGACTCCCACTTACATCGAGACGCTGACTCAGCTTTTCACCCTTTGGCTGAGCCGCACCGTCCTGCCTTGGGGGCGGCGCGCCGTGCGCATCGTGTCAACCACGCTCTTTGTGGCTCCGATCAATCTCTTTGGCATCATGCTGGGACGTGTGCTGCCCAATGACCCTCGCTACTTCCACAATGTCATCCTGCTGGCGCGCAAGCGTCAGGTGGTGAACCCGCCATCATGAGGCTGCTTGGAAAGCTTCGTTCGTTGCTCGACTCTGCACGGCAGAAACAGCTCGAGCGCGGCAGTTCGTTGAAAGTCGTCTTCTTTCACGCGCTGTATGACGGACAGCAACCATCCGCGGCTCTGGACCCGCTGCTGTCACATTCCACAGACCAGCTCGCAGCGTGCATCGACCGTATCAGGGCTGAGGGCAGGGAGTTTCTTCACCCCAAGGATCTGGGAAAACAGTTGCCTCAAAAAGGACGCTTCGCCCTTCTGACCTTCGACGATGGATATGCCAACAATCGTCTCGCCTTGCCGGTCCTGCGCAGCAAAAAAGTCTCCGCCGCTTTTTTCATCACCAGCCGCCCGGTGGAGACTCAGCAAAGCTACTGGTGGGACGTTCTCCATCGCGAAAGCGCCAGACGCAATGTCTCGGCAGAAGACCTCTCAGCGACTCGAAAACTTCTGAAACTGAAGAGCCCCGAAGGCATTCAGCAGGAATTGACCAGCCGCTTCGGTGCCGACTGCTGGACACCCCATGGAGATGCAGATCGCCCCTTGGATCTCGCCGAACTAGCGAAGTTCGCCGCCGAGCCGGAAGTCGTCATTGGCAATCACACCAGAGACCACGCTCTTCTCGCGCAGTGCGGGGAGTCCGAACTCGAAGAACAGCTCGAAAGCTGTCAGCAAATTTTGGCGCAGGTGGTCGGCACGAGACCCACACTGTTGGCTTATCCGAATGGACGATCGAACGACGCCGTGCTCCACGCAGCCCGGCGCGCTGGCATTCAGACGGCTTTCACCACCCGCAGCGCTCTGGCCCCTCTGCCACTGCCCCCGAGTCAGCATCTTCTCATCCCCCGGCTCGCTCCCTGAGCCACGTTGATTATGGCCATTAATGCAATCAGTGCCGAGCTTCTCCTCAGTTGCCGCCAGCTACAGCCCAAAGCATCCGATTTCCTGATGCTTGGCCGGCAGTGGTTGCGGCTCTCAGAACCCCAGGCCGAAAGGCTGTCGCAGGAGCACAAAATCAAACTCCAAGACCTGGCCGATCCGAAATTCAGCGACACTGTCTATGCCGAGCCATTGCTGACTAGGGTCGGATTCCAGCGCGTGGAGTCACTCGACGCCACCGCCTATCAGGGAGCCGGTCTCGTTCATGATCTGAATCTTCCATTGCCCGCTGAAAAACGGGAGCAATGGGACTGGGTCTTTGATGGCGGGTCACTCGAGCACGTTTTTGATTTTCCCGCCGCCATTCGCAACTGTTCCGCACTGCTGCGTCCGGGTGGACTCTTCATCACCATGTGCCCGGTGAACAATTGGATGGGCCACGGCTTCTATCAGTTCAGCCCGGAGTTGTTCTTCCGTGCGTTTGCTGTTGAGCATGGTTTTCAGGTGAAGTTCGCCGCACTGGCCTCCCACGGTCCCCCCGAGACTTTTTACTCGTTGCGCGATCCGGCCGAAACCGGAAAGCGTGTTCAGTTCAATCCGCCCGGTCGCCTGAGCCTTCTGTTTGTTGCACAAAAAAGTGCAGGCGCAAACATCACCGAAGTCCAGCAGAGCGACTATTCCGAACGCTGGGCTCAGAACGATGAGACCGGCAGTGTGAAATCCGCAAAGCAGGGCTCGCGTCTCGCCGCAGTCGTACCGGCGCCAATTCGAAAAGTGCTCAGCCAGTGGCGTATCAAACAGCGTCGCCTGCGCGAGAACACCCGCGGCATTGACCAGTATAAAACCTTGGCTGCCGCATGGGCCGCGAAACGATGAGTTCCAGCCGCAAACTGCGCATTCTTTTTCTCAGCAGCCATTATGGCATCGGCGCTGCCGAGAGTTTGTGGCTCCAAACAGCCGCCTGCATGGCGCGCGCCGGTCATGATGTCACCGCGGCCGTCTGCTGGCAGCGCTGGGATCCTGCTCGCGTAAGCGAACTGCGGGAACTCGGGGTGCCGGTAAAACGGCTCGTTCATTCGCTGCCAATGCAGCGTTTGTTTCGCCCTTTCTTTGCCAGGGGAAAAGCGGAGCAATCGCTCGTTCGTCGGCTCACTTCCGGCGCTGCCAAGCCTGACTTGGTGCTTGTTTCCCAGGGCAACGATCACTCCTGCCTGCCTTGGCTGGAAGCGCTTCAGACGGCTGGTATTCGGACCGCTGTTGTGACCCATGGCATTGTTTCCAGCGACTGGCCCAATGACCGTCAGGCCGAGCGCTTGCGTCGGGTTTTCAGCCGTGTTGCCGCGAGCTTTTGGGTGTCGAAAGGAAATCAATCCGACTTCGAAATTCAGATCGGCCAGCGTCTGCCGCAGGGCTGCTTGGTCTGGAATCCCATCAAAGTGAAACGCGAACCTTTGCCTTGGCCTCAAACGCACGATGACTGGCGTCTCGCCTGCGTGGCACGCATACAGACCCGGCCAAAAGGACACGATTTGCTGATACAGGCCCTGGCCGGCCCGCAATGGCGTGACCGCAATTTGACCTTGTCCATCTTTGGGGAAGGGGAAAACAGGCAGGGATTGGAGCGCCTGGCCGTCATGCTTGGCATTCCGGACAAGGTTCGGTTTCCCGGCCATGTGGAGTCCGTGGAGGAGATTTGGCGTGACCATCACATGATTGCCCAGCCTTCCCGCAACGAGGGCATGCCTTTGTCTCTCATTGAGGCTTTGATGTGTGCTCGCCCCGCGCTTGCCACCGATGTCGCTGGCCATGCGGAAGTTGTCAGGGATGGACTGGATGGCTTTATTGCTGAAGCGCCCTCCGTGCGTCACATCAACGAAGCGTTGGAACGTGCGTGGCAGCGCCGTGCTGAGTGGCAGCAGATGGGCATCAATGCGGCAAAGAATCTTCTTCAAATAATCCCGCCAGACCCTGTGGAGGCCTTCGCCGAAAGTCTTTGCCGGCTGGTCACCCCTGGCGAACCAGTTTCCGATACAAAGCCGCGTAACTCTCCAGCGTAAGGTTGAGATCGAAATGCCCGCGCGCTCGTTCAAGGGCGCTTGCTCCCACCCTGAGTTGTCTGCCTCTGTCATTCTGAAGTTGTGCCAGACCTTGTTCCACTCCTGCGACAGAACGCTCGATGATTTGATAATGCTCCCCGTCCTTCCCCAGTTCGTCTTCCGGAAAACCTTGAAATCGCGTCAGGAGGCAAGGCAGCCCGCTCGACATGCCTTCCAGGACAACATTGGGGACCCCTTCCTTGGCCGAAGGAAGAATCAATAGATCAGCAGCCCGCATCCAGAGCTCGATGTTCGGGCTGTGTTCATGGTGGATCAGTGTTCCGCTGGTGACCAATGGAGCCATCAAACGGCGCAGCTTCTCCTGGAACAGACCAAGTTCTTCCCGTTGGTCGGTTTTCACAATGGTCGGGCGGTCAAAGGCGCCCAGCATCACAAGCACTCCCTGGCTTCTTGCTTTATCAATGCGGCTCCAGGCTTCGACCAGCAAGTGCGCCCCTTTTCGTTCCGTCATGGTGCCTACAAACAAGACCACCCAGGCGTTTTCTGGAAGGTTAAGTTCCTTTCGCAGGGCCCGTTTCACGTCGGTGTCAGCAGCCGGGCGAAATCTCGAAAGGTCCACGCCGTGTCCGATCTGATGCACTCTGGATGCCGGCACTCCGGCTTCGACAAGCCACTGCATCATGGCTTCCGATCCAACCACGGCTGCCGCAAAAGGTCGGAAAAGCTGTCTCAATCGCCAGTCTCTCAGCCAGCGGCGCAGCATACCGGATTTGGTAGACTCATCTTCATTCATCGTGCCCAGATAGACGACCGGAATGCCTTGCCCTGAAATTCGACTGATATGTTTTACGGTGTGGGTGCCAAGCAGGTTCGTTTGCAGCACGCGCCGTCCGGCTGGCAGTTCGCGCAGGCATGTCTCTGCCTGCCTGAAGAGGCTGATGTCTGCGTCCTGCGGTGAACCTGCTCTTTCCACGCGGATGATTTCTGTCCCATCCTCAAGTCGCTCCGTGCGCGGCAGCCCTTCACGCCAGAAGCAGACCACATGCATCCGCACACCACGAAGCGCCAGACCTGGAGCATAACGGCGCATTCTTTCTGCGGCCCCTGCGAGCGTAGGCCAAAATTGGCGCATCAAAAGACATACGTGAACAGTTTCTTCTGGCATAGTTTCTTCTATCACGCACTGATTTAATACCTGCCAGCGAATTTTGCCGCCGCAGCTTTCTCCCTTATGACAATCCTTCCCGCATCTGTTGGCCAATGGTATTGGAAAGTGCTTTCCTCCTACAAGGTCAACAAGGCTTGCACATGGATTCAGGGAGCGTTGAGCCCGTGTAAAAATCCCCGCATCGTCTGGGTGTTTGGGTGCCAGCGTTCAGGGACAACAATGCTTCGCAACTTCATTGGCTTTGATTCGCGGGTCAATGATCAGGGGGAAGGGGATCCGCCTTTCTTCAGGCAGTTGCCAGTCGAAGATCTGCAGTACCTTCGTCTGCATCCGGACGAGGAGGTGGCTCGCCTCCTTGCAGCTCAGCGCAGCCAGGTGGTCCTGCTCAAACCACTGCATGACAGCCAGCGTGCAGCAGCGCTCCTCAATACCTTTCCAGGATCAAAAGGAATTTGGATCTTCCGCCACTATCGTGAGGTGATTCTGTCCCATCTGACCTATTATAAGGGGCGCTACGAAGCGTTCCCGTATCTTCGCGATTTGTTTGAATTGAATGAGCAGTCCTGGAAGGCGGAGGGATTGGGCGAAGAAATGCGAAGCTACATCCTGGAAAACAAGGGCTTGGCCACCACGCCGACCGCTGCATTTGCGTTGTTTTGGCTGGCTCGCAACTCGCTGCTGTTTGACCAGGAGCATCCTGACTTGATGACGGTCAATTACAACTCGCTGGTCGAGCAGCCGGGCAAATCTCTCGAATTGCTCGGCAAGCACATTCAACTCGATTTGAATGATGCGTACGCCCGTTTTCCCCAGCGGTTTGACCGTGAACGCCCTCTGCCCGATCCCATTCCCGCTCCCATCTTGGATGCTTGTGAAAAGATGTGGGAGCGGTTGAAGAAGCGCTCCGCCATCTAGCTTGGCGTAAAAAACTGGAATAATCTTGGCGCAGGTTTGCGGGACAAGAATTTTTAGACTTCAAAAGGCTGTTGAATAACACATCAAATCTACCGGTGGTGCAGAAAGAACGTTTCCAACTGCTGCATCTATTCCGGGCGCTCGCTACTCTGTTGATCGTTTTGCACCATGTGAACATCATGGCGGCCAAGAATTATGGAGTCCATTTGCTGCCAAATGCGTTCGATAAGTCAGATTTTCGCGTTGACTTCTTGTTTGTCCTGAGTGGTTTTATCATCACCTGGCTGTATGCAGATAAATGCGGCGGAGCTGGGCAGGGAGGGGTGTTTTTGCAAAAACGACTGACGCGTGTCTATCCGCTGCTTTTCACTCTGACATCCCTCAAGCTGCTCTTTCTTCTGCTGGTGCCGGCTGGCCGTTTGCTGCATGAGACCATTTCTCTTAAACTGGTCCTGACATCCTACCTCATGCTGCCGACCGATGGCTACCCGCTGATTCTGGGTGCATGGATAATGCCGTTTGAAGTCTGTTTCTATGTTCTTTTCGCCATAGCGATCTCTACAAATGCTAGAGTTGTGTTCATCGCATGCCTGCTTTGGACAATCGAAATTGTCGGATTTCATCTTGGCGGATTTGCGGAGTCCTATTCCGTAGTCCCCTTTTTCATGAGCATGCGTCATGTTCAAATCATGGGTGGCGTTGTCACGGCTCTTTGGTTGCGGCAGCATCCCTCGGCGCGTTGGACGCATCCTTTGTTGATCACCTCCAGCCTGCTTTTCGCCATTGGATTCACCTTTGGCGAGGAGCTGCAGGAAACCAGCAAGCTGATCCGCCGTGGCTGGTGGCTCGTTACATTTGCATCCTTGATCGCGGGCTGTGTGCTGCTTGAGAAGCAGTTCTCCAAGCCGCTGCGTTTGTGGTCTTGGTTGAACAGCCTGGCCGATTCTTCGTACTCCATCTTCTTGACTCACAGCCCCTTGCTGCTGCTGGGGCTGAAGGGATTGCATCAGATCCACGCGCTGTCTGGCCCTCTGCACTATCTCTGGATGCTGGGGCTGGCCGTTTTGGCGACTTTGATTGGTGTCTCGTGTCATTACTGGTTGGAGAAACCTTTGATCGGTTGGCTGAAGTCCGCGGGTCATCGAGGCCATTGATTTCATTTCGAAAACACATACCTCCCACAGTTTTAAATTCCGAGGCCACAAACATGCTGCACACTGAACATTCATGAGCCAATCTCCCACTCGTCAAAATTTCTCTTTGGGGCGTCTTTTCCTTCCCGCCGGTATCAGGCGGCGTTTCGAGTTGGAACGGTACCATGTCTGTGAATTCGTGCGGCGCGAAGCGATCCCTGCTTTTCACTCCGGCATGCAGGTCCTGGACGCTGGCTCTGGGCGGCTGAAAGAGCAGGTCATGCGCGAAGAACTCCTGGCCTCCGGCGCCACGCTCCACACGCTTGACTTCTGCGCAGGTCCCGGAGTTGACTTCGTCGGAGACGTTTCCGATCTTCCTTTCAAGGATGCCAGTTACGACGCTGTCATCTGCACCCAGGTTTTGGAGCATGTGAAGTCACCGCCGAAAACAGTTTCGGAACTCGTTCGTGTTCTGAAGCCGGGTGGAATGCTTTACCTCACAGCGCCTCAGTCGGCGCCGCTGCACAATCTGCCATGGCACTTTTTTAACCCGACTAAGCTTGGCATGCAGATGCTGCTCGAAGATCTGGGGATGGAACTGGTCACAATCAAGCCTCAAGGCGGGCATTTCAGCCAGCTCGCCACCGTTCTTCATTTCACAGTGCCAGTGCTTCAGCAGTCCAGCCTGCCAAAGATCGTGAAGTTCCCGGCCGAACTGGCGGCACGATTTCTGTTTGGTTTCGTTGCCAAGCTGGTGTTGATACCCTTGGATAGATTTGACACCCAGTGTAAAAATGCGGGCGGGTGGTGCTTTGCTGCACGAAAGCCACAGCATTCGTCCAGCACACCTTCTTCATGAGCCGGTTGCTCAGACTTTTGCCCGAGCGGCTGCAGGATGACCTGATGCACAGTCGCACCTTGCGCAGTATCTGCGCGCGTGCCGCGGTGGTCGTCGCAGGCGTCGTGCCCGGTCACCAGAGGAAGCTGCGTTGGTTGACCCGGGCCCTCGAAATGAGCGGTTCGTTAGCATTCCATCAAAGCATTGCCTCACGTCTCCTGCAGCAAGGTTTTTTCGACCAGCGCGCTCCATGGGTGGAAACCGTCAAATCCAGCGGTCGCTACCGCGAGCATTTTGGACGCCGCTCCACGCTGAATCGCAGCGTCATCCTCAAGGCACCGGGGGCCGATGGTGAAAAAGGATTGCTGCTGATGACCTTTGAATACAACTGGGCAAGGTTGTGTCTCGGCCTTAGCGAAGAAGAACTGGCATGGATGGCGGCCAACTTCAATTTCGTGTTCTCTGCCAGCTGGTCGCCGACCGACTACGCGGTCTTGGGTTTGGTCGTTGCCTGCTTCCCTGGAACTCTCTTCGTTCAAAGCTGCAACTACGCCGAACGCCAGCTCATCGAAGCCTTCCATCCCCGGCTGCGCTGCCTTGAAACTTTGCCCTGCGATTGGATCAGCCCCGGCTCCCACAATCCCAAGCCCTTTGCGGAGCGCAGCATTGACCTGCTCATGGTGGCCAACTGGGGCCGCTTCAAGCGCCACTGGGAGTTCTTTGAAACCCTCGCCCAGTTGCCAGCAGATCTTAAAGTGCATCTGATCGGTCAGCCTGCCGAAGGTCGCGACAGCAATTTCATCCGTCAGCTTGCCAGACAAAAAGGCGTGCCTCAGCAGCTCACCATTCACGAACGTCTGCCGATCCATGAAGTGGCGGCGCTGCAGTCGGACGCACGTGTCTCCGTGATCATGAGCCGGCGGGAAGGCTGCTGCGTGGCCGCCGTCGAATCACTCATGGCTGGCTGCGCTCTTGCCATGCGTGACGACGCGCATGTGGGGCCGGTGGAGTACATCAATTCTCGCACTGGTGTCCGGTTGCGCCCCGGGCATCTTGCCGAAGATCTCCAAAACCTGCTCCAGCGCGCTCCTCAGACTGAACCACGCGAGTGGTGCTTGCAGAATGCCTCTGGCGACCCTTCTTGGCAAAAACTAAACCGCCTCATCCGCGAGCATGAAATTGCCAATGCTCGCCCTTGGACTCAGGACCTCGCCGTGCCCAGCTGGCGTCCGCATCCCACTTTCCGTCTTGTTGAGGAGCAGCAGCGCCTTCGCCCCATCTACCAGGAGCTCCACTCGAAATTCCCCCGGGTTTTCGCCGAAGATCTGGCGGAAAACAGCTGGAAATAAAATTTTCATCCCATCGCACATCCATGTCATCCTCTAACATGTCCAACAAACTCGATTTAACACCTGCCGCCTGCCCGGTTTGCAGCACCTCCGTCAGTGCCGGATTCTCCGTCGAAGGTGTTGGGACATTCCACCAGTGCGGGAAATGCGGCTTCATTTTCGTCCCCGAAACCAAAAGCGAAGACGCGAACCTGTACGATGAAAAGTTTGGCTCGACGAACATTCACCCCACCTATCGCAAGACCGCAAATGGCTACATGATCAAGAATGAGGAAAAGCTGAAGGCTCTGCTCAAAAGGTTTCAGCCCTGGCACAAAACAGGCCGCATTCTTGATGTGGGATGCAGCGCTGCCTTCTTCATGCACCTGGCTCAGAAAAACGGCTGGCAGGCCGATGGCGTCGAGATCGCTCCATGGGCGGCCGAGTTCTCTAACAAGGAGCTGGGTGTCCGCGTTTTTTGCGGCATGCTTGAGCAGGCGGCCTTTCCCGATAACACCTTCGATGTCGCCTTCAGCAGTCACGTGCTGGAACACATCGCGGATCCAAAAACACTGCTCCTCGAGATGAAGCGCGTGCTTCGCCCTGGTGGCTTGCATGTGTCCGTCGTCCCCACCCAGTTCGTCTCTCCAAGCTGGCGCTTGCAAAAACGCTTCATTGGCGATCCTCCGCCAAAGCACGTTTCCTTTTTCGACAAAAGCAGCTTCACCCGCCTCGTTGAGGACGTCGGGCTGGAAGTTGTGAGCATTGAGTACAATGTGGAGCTCACGCGCCTCTATGAACTCACGCTCGACCGAGAGGCCATGAAAAAGCGCTGGCAGGACAAGCTCGCCGTGGCGCAGCAGGCGTCCCCCGCGCGTCCCCAAAGGCTGCCCGGCTGGGCGAAGGCGTTCGCCAAGAGCGGTGTTAATTTCGTCGGAAATGCCCTGGGTGCCGGAGACGAACTTCTATGCCTTGCAGTGAAGAAGTAAGAGTCGAACTCCCCGTCTTCTTTCCACGCCAAAATGCTGCCATCTGAATCGCAAGCCTCCCATCGTCCCATGCGGATCCTGGAAGTCGTGGACACATTGGACGCCGGCGGCATGGAGAAACAGTTGGTCGCCCTGATGAACAAGCTGGGGCAGGGGGAATTTGAGTTCGAAGTCTGCTGCCTCAGGCATCCGGGCGTCCACGCTGCCAGCCTCAATGCCGTTCACCCGGTTCATGCCCTCGAAAAAGCGGAAGGCTTCCACCTAGGCGTTGCATGGCGTCTGAACAGGCTGATCCGGCGCGGCTTTGACCTGGTTCATACTCACAACATGGCGCCCCTCATCTATGCGTCCATCGCCACTCTTGGCGGCACGATATGCCCGATCTTCCATGGCGAGCATGCTCAGTTCACTCCATCGGATGCGAAACAGTGGCGGGTTTTGCAGCGCCAGTTATTGTACCGTGCCTGCAAGGCCGTTCACACCGTTTCATCCCAGCAGTGCGAGGAACTAATCAAGATGCGCATCAAGCATCCCGCCCTGATTCCTCTCATCAACGGAGTGAACATCACGAACTTCCGGCCTGCCGCCGACGCTTCTGAAAAAGCAGCTCTCCGCACTGCTCATGGCATTCCCTGGCCCGACTGCAAATTGCTGGGAATCGTCGGGCGTTTCGGTTCCTTCAAGCGCCACCTCGAGCTGATCGAGGCCTTCGAAAAGATCGCGCCTGCGCATCCCGACTGCCGGCTGATCGTCGTTGGCGATGGCGGGCCAAACAAAGACCGCGTATTGGAAAAAATGCGAAACTCTGCCTTGGCGGAGCGCATGCACTGGTGCGGTCATCAGCAGAATGTCGCCCCATACATCAGGATGCTTGATCTCCTCGTCGTTGCCTCGAGCAATGAGGGCCTTTCGAATGTCACCCTCGAGGCCCTGGCCTCCGGCGTACCTGTCCTCAGCAATAAAGTTTGCGGAGCCGATGAACTCATTTTGCCAGGGCAGGGTGGATGGGTGAAGGATGTTTCTACGATCGATCACCTGGCTGAGGCGCTCCACGATTGTGTCAGTCTCTCCAGCTCCGAACTGCATTCTGTCGGAGACCTAGGCAGACTGCGGGCCGAAACCCTGTTCTCCTGGGATGCAATGGCGCAACGGTATGCTGACCGTTTGAAATTGCTGACAGGGCGGGCATAACTGGCGTCCCGTCCGTCAAAAAGCCGTCCCTTGGAAGGGTAAAGGCAGGTTGTGCGAGAAGTGCACAACCGGACATAAGTGTGGGCAAGGGGGGGGGACTTGTGATCGCAAGCCCTACTGCCGGCAACTTGCGTCAATTCCCGCCATTCTGCAGCCTTTTGTGCTGTTGATGGCGGGCATGCGCACTGCGCGATCGCGATTCTCTGCGGACACTTGGCCTTGATAATTGAAGGCTCTCTCATGCCCGCGCATGGGAAATTCTAGAGGCGCGCCGTATTATTGCGCCCCAGGCCGCCCCACTCGTCTCCTGGACACCACTGGCCTGCATTGGTCCTAGCCAGGAGCGGGCCTCGGCTTTTGGTGTGCCAGGAAATAAGATGGTGAGCGGGCGTAGCCTGCCGCAGCCCCCGCCTCCCTCCGGGCAAAGATCCCGCGCAGCCATGCGCGACCGCCGCTCCCCTCTCCTTCAGGCGTAGGGGGGGGCCTTCGCAGGAATTTCCAAACGAAGGTGGCGCTCAACTCCAAAATGCCATCAGGCATTACCTGTCCCCCCTGACCCTGACGACGCGTCTCGGGACCAATGGTGAAACCCTTTATGTGCCGCCAAGACATGGGCATTTTTCACATTGTTATTAGAGCAAGTTTCGGGCAGTCTTTTAAATCTGAAGCCCTGTGCTTTTAAGTAAATATGCTGGTTGATTTGGGGTAATGACTCAAAAATAGAGCGGAATTGGACCCTCAAAATGCCGATTTGACGAAAAAAAAGAATAGCAAAAGGTGGATATGGATTGTTCAGGAATTCCTTTCGGTTAAAACGCCACTTCACGGTATCATTTAGCTCGTCGTAGCCAGTGATCCGACCCTCCATGTCGGGCTGAACGACGGAATCACTTGGCAGTCAGTTGCACATGGGCGAGAGAGCCTGATCTCCTGTTCCTGTCGCGCAGGGACTTTCGAGAGAGCGTTCGGCAGTTGGATGCGGCAAGGGATGCCCGAGCATGGAAGATGTAAATACGCATTTAGGAGCACAAATCTGCACAAAATTGCGGTGGGTTCGTATAAATTTGGCGCAAAAGTAGCTTGCAACAGCGTTGTGATTTGCGAAGTATGAAAGATGTGCTTTTCATTCAGGATGAACCTTTACCCCTTTTGCTAGTTCAATGATGGATTGCTTTACTCACAAACCGGAACCTCGATTCTGACCGAGCCATGAAGCGTTTGTTTCTTAACATTCTCAACGCCTCCCCCCAAAACACTTCCGATCTAGTAATTTTACTTGTCGTGGGAGTTTGGGCGGTGGTTTGGCTTCTGCTGGTTGTGGATGTCACGAAAAGAAGCGAAAGCTTTTTTTGGAAAGCCACTTGGCTTGTTTTCTGCTCCGTGCCGCTGCTCGGAGGTTGCTTATATTCGATTCGTGAATTGGTGAAGGCTGATTGGTCGTCTGCATTTTCGATCCGTCGCCATGACGCGAAATCCAAGACTGCGAAAAATAAGAAGTAAACAAAACTTCGTTTGTAGCCTTTGAAAAACTCAGCTAAGCAAAATCGCCTAAATTATTCTTCACGATGAGGCTTCAAACATTAATATATTGGTGCGTATCCATAGCGTCGCTGTCGGCGGTGGCATCCGCTCAACAGCCACAAAGAAGGTCCTCGCCTCCGTCGTACGGTGGCGATTACGACTACACTAGGAACGGATACTATCGCAGCGCTACAGATCCCGCTGTCAATGCAATCTTCGACACACTGGGCACCGCTTCAGGCGCTGTCTACGATACGCAGAACGTTCTCAATCAGGCGACTTCTTTCGCGCTCTGGAGAAGCGAGAATGGCAGCAATGGCACGGCTGTCTCCGGCGGTATTGGATTGCAGCTCCGCGGGCCATTTCAAACCCAGGCTCTGCTTGCGCCTCAGTCAGCGCGCAGTCGTTGGATGTGCTACAAGCTTGGGCCTTTCTACATCGACAATATATCGGCCAATGCAGGCATGATCTACTCTGACTACCAGGGATTGTCCCCCTATGGTGGTTTCAGCGGTGTGCAGGGTTCGGACAACTGGGCCGCAATTGTGGGCCTGAGTGCACGCATTTCGTTCAATATCAGCGACCGGTTTGCCTTCACTGCAAGCCCCTATGTCTACTGGCTGCCCCTCACGGGTCAGGTGGGATGGGCTGTTGGATTTCCGGGTTACGCATTGTTCGGCGGTCAGATTGCTCCTCGTGCCCTCTTTGAGACCGCTTATCGTATTCCAATTGAGAACGGCATGGAGCTTGCGTTCTCAGATCGTTTCTCTGCGGTTTTCCTGCAGTCCAATCTGCTGAACGAGTCAATGCTCTATCAGTTGAACTTCATGGACACCACCCCGCTTGATCGCGCTGGACGCTATCAGTTTGGTGTGGGTGCGGTGCCGTTCGACTCGACCGGAAATCCTAATTTCTCCCTCAATAGCCGTCCTTTCAGCAGCGACCGGTTTCTCTATCAAAACCAGTTTAGCTCGGTTCTTCGTGCCAGACTCTCGGAGAATGTTTATTCCAATACTTACTTCAATCGATACGACTGGTGGAACAAGAACCTGGATCACCTGAACGCTTGGGACACCTTTGGGACCGTCATCATGAGGCAGGGGCCTTTCCTTTCGCCCTACGTCATGTATGAGGCGAACATACAGGAGCAGACAAAGGTTGAGTATCACCAGGCGTTGGTCGGGGTGAATGCGAATCTGAACTCCAATACCATTGCTTACGCCCAGGGGGGCTGGTTGTGGTCTCACAGCGGCGCCGCAGCCGTCAACAAATCTTCTGACACTTGGATCGCGCAGGCCGGCTTTCGCCAGCGCATTGGGCCCTACACCGTTCATGGATTTGATGCAGGCCGAATGCCCTTTCAAGGCGGATTTGGTGGCGCGCGTTACGTCAGCAATTTCGTTCGCTACTACGTTAGCCAGCAGCTCGGTGCACGCATCTCCTCGAACTTCTACATTGAGAAAGCTGACCTGACGGCCATCGGTCAGGACAAAGGTGACAGGCAGTTCCTCACTGCGGGTGTGATGACCAGCGTGCGACTCTCGGACAGGTCCAGCCTCGGGCTCCTCGTCTCCTATGACAATGTGGTTCTCCCTCAGATCAATCGTGGCTGGCAAATGTGGACCTACCGCGCCATCTACATGCGGCAGTTCTCGGACTCCGTGCAGGGACAGATCGCATACCATTATCAGCAGGCGGGTGCTGGTCGTTCTCCCTTGGACCACTTCCAAGAACACTTCCTGTTTATCGGAGCCACCAAGCGCTTCTAACAGGTTGAAAATTAGGGCTTGTTAAGCACGTTCTGATGTTGCGGACGTGATCGTTCGCGTTATTCTCAAATCCCACTTTATGATTTCCCCGTACCGTCGCGAGCAGTTGCGCTCTCCAATCCATTTCCGTGCATCTGTTTTCTTTGCCCTCGCTGCCTTTCTTGTGACTTCCTGCAATTCGGGCAAGACATCCTTGCCGCTGGATGATGGAGACCAGGCATCACGCGCATCGCAGGGTATCGGCTCGAGAGGATATCAGACGAGTGTTGGGGACGCCTTGGATGTTTTCATTCTTGAGGATTCGTCCTTCAATGGAATGTATGTGGTCCGTCCAAGTGGCGACATTATTCTCCCCAAAGCTGGACGCATCCAGGTCGTCAACATGTCATTGGAGCAGGTTGAAGCGAGCGTTCGCAATGTTCTGCAAAAAAATCAGTTAACAAAGGCAACGGTCATCGTGGACCCAGTTCGCCGTGGCCCGGCTGAAGGAGACAATTCGGGTGTCGCCGGCTTGACCGTTTACTTGTCTGGCAGCGTCATGAAAAAAGGCCGGAGTGTTATTCCCTTCGTCGGCAATGGTCGTGTCACCGCCTACCAGGCGATCACGGACGCAGGCGGCTTTGCGGCCTTCGCCAACAAGCAGCGCAGCTATGTTCTGAGGAGGGACGCCAGCGGCCTGACTCAGCGCATTCCTGTTAACTTCGTCACCATCGAGCGTGGTCAGGACAGGGACGTGATTTTGCAGGATGGAGACACGATCGTGGTCCCTCAGAAAGTTTTTGGTTTTTAGGTTACCCGTGTGTTTGTCGTGCTGAAATCCCCATTCCTGCGTACCGATAATCATGGCAACCACTAAAAAGTTCCTATTCACATTTCAGGATATCGTTCAATATGCTTCCAGGTATGTTAAATACTGGAAGGTAGCTCTGCTTTTGTTCCTGCTGGGGTTGGTGGTTTCACTGGTCTATTACACCTATGGCCAGCCGACGTTCTACTCCCGCTCCTTGGTTTCATTCACCAATCTCACGCTCCCCGTGAAGTCCGAAACTTCGGATGCCCAGGGACGTGGCCGCTATGCTCAGATAGAGTTTCAGATCATCACTGCTTTAAACTCTCGCTGGCTGCTGGAGCGGACAGCAGAGCGTCTGGGCATCGTTAAAACGGCAGGTCAGTTCGAATACATCCGTGATCAGTTTGTATCGAAAGTGGAAGTTACTCTTCTTCCCGGCGATATGGTGCAGATCGAAATCTATGCTTACCAGCCTAGATGGGTTCGTGAGTGGCCTGAAGCGATGCTCGATTCCTACCGGGAATCCACGGTGCAGGCCCGCGCCTCTCATCGCGAGGCGGCCTTCAAGGCCTATTCTGCCGAAATGCTCAAAATCAAAGAACGCATCAACGCCTCCACGGTAGCAAGGTCCAAATTCGAGGAGGATCACCAGTTAATCGAACAGTACGTGGAGCACAACAGTCTTGAAGCGGTGCCCAGTGAGATGCTGACTGCCCGCACGCGCTTGGACAACATGGCCCAGGTACTCAAGCTCCTGGAAAACCCTTCGATGTCTGTCCTGGACCGCCTTGCGGTGATTAAAAGGTTTCGTGGCACGCCTGTTCCTGTGGGCAGTATCATCAGAAGCAGTCCGTTTGCTGACGGTCTGATTGCAAAATCCTCCCCAGATCAGGTTTCGGCTGCGGCTGGAATGACCAGCAACGTTCAACAGCCCACCGTTGGCTCGGGGCAGGACCGCAAGTCTCAAATCATCGTTTTGCCTTCCATGGTTGAGGAAACTGAGCCGTGGGAAGCTTCTGAACGTGAGCTTCGTGTTGCACAGCTCGAAAAAGACCAGCTGTCCAAGACGCTCCTCCCCGGCCATGAAAAGATGCGCGCGCTCGATCTCCGCATTCAGAAGCTGGAGGACTCCATCGCAGCTGAGTTGAAGACGGCGGTTAGTTCATTCCATCTGGAATACCAGCAGTTGAAGGACCGCTACACAGAACTGACCACAAAAATGCCGGATTACCGCCGCATTCTGACCGACTTCGACCGCTATAAGCAGGACTTTTCATTGATGTCGGAAACTCCCAATTTCTGGGAGGCGGCCTACAAGGACCTTCAGCAACGTCTCTCCACTATGGAGCACACCGGTGTGGACATGAGGGTGGAGTTCGACTTCCAAGGCTTTACCCTGATGCGGGATGATGTGCCGTTCAGTCCGAATAAGTACAAGCTCCTGACTTACGCTCTCCTTCTTGGAGTGGGGTCTGCGGGGGCTGGATGTGTTGGTTTGGAGCGGCTGCGTTCTACCACCTCATTGGTGGCTGAAACAGAAACCCTCACCGGCCGCAGCGCCCTGGGCGTCATACCTCTGATCAAAGACAGCGAATATTTGAACCCATGCAGCACGGTGGAACGGGCTCCCGATGCCTCCATCAATCTTGCCGAAACTTTTCGAATTGTGCGCTGCAGTATTCCTTTGCATGTCGCGCGAGACAATCCCTGCAAATTGATCATGGTTACAAGCTCCCGCCCTGGGGAGGGGAAGACTTCCATCAGCACACTTCTCGCCAAGTCCATCGCGGAAAGCGGTCAGAAAACTCTGCTCATCGATGGTGACTTGCGAAGAGGCCGTATCCACCGGATGTTTGACCTTTCGAGCGACAAAAAAAATGTTGGCTTGTCCGGGTTCCTTGAATCCGATGAAGTACAAAGCGAGGACATCATCAACAAGGAGGTCCTGCCGGATCTTGATCTCATTGTTCGGGGCAGCGGAACCAATTCCCGTCTGGACTTGTTGAGTTCGGCCAAGCTTGAAAAGTTCTTCAATCAGCTTCGCGACAAGTACGACAAGATTATCGTTGATACTCCGCCTATTCTCGGGCTGGCAGATTCAATCATGCTCGCTGCTCACGCGGATGGCGTGGTGTTCGTTCTTCGTGCGGACAGTACTTCTCAGCGGGACATCGTCACGGCTCTGGATGTGCTGAACTCGGCCCATGCGACCATCTATGGATTCATTTTGAATGGTGTGGACCTTTCGAAGGTGGAGAATTATTACTACTACGCTTCATACTATCCCAAATATTATGATCCAGCTTACCTCGCTCAGTCCTCAGCGAATTAGCTTTTTGGTTGGGTTAACTTCAGCGAATCTGTCTTTGCAGGCAGACTGATCCACTGTGGACCTGTTCGCTCTCTGCATCGCCATCTTACTGTGGCTCATACGCCCCCAGGATTGGATCTCTGGGTTTTCCGGCGTGGGGTTCATGACTTGGGCCATGCTCCTCGCCTTCTTTGGTATTTGGCGGCGCCCTGAAGGATTTAAGCTTGATCTCCTCCTCAAAAGCCCCGCAGATTATCTGGTGGTCGCTTATTTGCTGTGGATCATTTATACGACCGGCGATTACGTTAGCACCGCGAAGGCCATGATACCGTTTGCGGGTTTCTATTTCGCCTCCGCGATCGGGTTGGATTCGCTGAAGAGGATGTCGACTTTCCTGAACTGCTGGGTCGTTGGACTGATTGTTGTGGCCATCTTTGGAATCTCCACCGAGCTGGGATTCGAACTCGCTCCCGGATCTTCCAGCCTGACGGCGAGCTTCTTTGGCCGCCTCGCGCTCAACACTTGGATCTATAACAATCCAAATGCTCTCGGGCACGGGGTTGTGATCATTTTGCCGTTGGCCTATTTCTGGTTTGTCTGGAAGAGGGGCGTCCTCTTGCGCACGCTGGGATTTTTCGGAATCGCAGCCGGCGCGTACTGTGTCTATCTTACCCAGTCGAAGGGGGCCTACTTGTGCGGGGCAGCCGCTGCCACAGCGGGGCTTTTGTTTCGAAAGGCGCGCTACGTGCAGGTGTTCCTGATCACGGTAATGATGACAGCAGGCATCGGAGCGCTTAAACTTCTGCCTCGAATGGAGAGCCTGAGTGCCAAGGAAGACGGCATTGAAGGCCGTTTGATGATTTGGCAGCTGGCTTACAACGCCATGCAGAGCACATTTTCAGGCGAGGGATGGAAGCGCTTTGAAGCCTGGATTGAAACGGAACAGTATGGCTTGATCAAAAAGGCCACTCATGGTTCTTATGTCAATGTCGGGGCTGACCTTGGTTATCCGGGGCTGTTTCTTTTTGTAGGTATTTTGTATGCCTGCTTTCGTACGGTCTTGCAGACCCGTCCTGCTGAGGATGATCTGCAGGCTCAACGAATCCAAAGGGCGCTGCTGACCCTCGTCAGTGGTTACGCAGCCTCGGCCTGGATGATCGATCGCGCTTATCACACCGACTATTTTTTCATTGCCGGTGTCTGTGCTGCTTATCATCGAGTAATGTCGGGGAGGATTGCATCGTCCTCAGAAAATTCGGAGGAACCTGTCAGCGCTGAAGTTTCTGACTCGGCCGGCGCGGGTGGTTTGACGACGGGGGGCGACGGGGGGCAAACGCTCGTCCTCGCCGCCGAATCAGCCGATGTGGTTCCGCGCGACTTCAGTTTGAGTTGGCGCAGGTTAGGGCTCGGAGACATGACTCTCATTGCAGTCAGTTTTTACGCAGTGGTTTACTGCTGGCACTATCTGATGACGAACTTCATCCAGATTTAGACCGCGCTCACCGTTGTTTCAGCGTGTTCACCGGGGGTAGCCTTGAAGCCGGTTTGCGTCACCCAAAGACTGTCGCAGTCATGGGCCCGCGCCAATGATCTCTCTCAGTTCCTGCTCAGAGTTGCATAGCGCAGCGGTGCCACCTGCATGTGGCATCGGTGGATTCCGGCGTGAACGAAATCAAGGTTGACAGGGAGATGCCTATTGAATAAGGGTCAAATTTTGTGGCTTGTTCTATACGTATGCAATTCAAAAGTGGCCTTAGCATAATCGAAGCTTTAATCGTCCTATCGATCAGTCTTTTGCTTATTATAATTGCCGTTCCAGTCTTGGTAATTCGATCGGAAGGGGGGCGTCCAGAGGAACAATATTCTCCGACTCCAGAGCCTCCCTCCGAGGTCATGCCCCCTGCTAAGGAGGTTTCCCCGATCACTCTGCCTAAACCCGAAGCTCCCAATCTTCCTTCCTTGAACTCTGGCGCCGGAGCCGGAGCCGGACGCGACAAAGCGGAATCACCAAAAAACACTCCGAACTCGCCAGATTCAAAAACACCCCCTGTGAAACCTTGAGGCGTTCCCGATTCCGGCTTGAACTAACGACATGTCTGATAATGGCGATCAGCCTTCAAACCAGCGCCCCCCTGTAAAAAGGGTTAGGCGAAAGAGGTCGGCGTTTGAAAGAATGTTGGTCAATAGAATTCGGGCGGATCAACGAGGTGTTCGTCAAACACCCGAGGAAAGTGCTCCCTTGAAGAATGTGGAGGTGGACTTGAAGCTTCCGCCTCTGGAGGGGCACAAGGCGCTGGTGCAGAAGATCGTTCATTATCTGCGTCTCACGGTGCGCGGATTTGTGTTTTTATATTTGTTGTCCTTTGTGTTGCTGGTGGGTGGATTCCACGTTTGGGGGCAGGCTAACATCACTTTTGCGGCATTGATGTACCTGCCTCCATGGATCTGGATCGCCCCGTCATTCCCGCTGCTGGTTCCCGCTCTTATTTTGGACCGCAAATCTGCAGTTTGTTTGGTGCTGGCGGTCTTCCTCTTTCTTGCCTTCCATATCGACATTCGTTTGTTCAGTCCTCCCGCTCCTGAGTTCAGCGGCAGCCTGACGACGCTGAAGGTGCTATCATGGAACCGGGGCCAGGATAACGGCGTGTCTCTCAGACCCATCAAAGATTCGCTTCAACCCGATTTCATCGCACTGCAGGAAACCAGAGGCCGCCACTACGCCAGCAGTACCGAATACGCAGAGTTTACTCAGGTCAGTGATGTTGGGGAGTTCGTGTTGCTGAGCCGCTGGCCCATTCTTGAGTCCACTCCTGTTCGGATGCCCGGATCCAGCGTCGTTTCAGCGGTTCGGTATCAGGTACTGTTCGGAGGCAGTCGTTTTGTGATTTACAATGTGCACCTTCCGAGTCCTCGATCTGTGCTGGAATCCTACAAGCGCGGTGCCTTTTTGTGGGGAATTCTGGGCTTTCCAGGATCGCCATGGGAGTCCAAAAAATTGCATTACCAAGCTTTCTGGGACGATCAGCTGAACATCGCTCGAAATATCGCTGCCAGCATCGCAGCAGAAAAAGACCCTGTGATTGTGATGGGAGATTTCAACACCCCGGCATTTGGGCCCATCTATCGAGAGTTTGCCAGTCAGTTTCAGGACGCCCATTTGAATGCGGGAGATGGAACTGGATTCAGTTTTCCCGGCAACACCCACAACCCCCTGGGGCTCTTTCGGCCCTGGCTGAGACTGGACATGATTTTCGCTCCGCAAGATTGGAAACTTTGGGAGTGTAAGACCCTTCAAACCCAGTCCCAGCACCGGCCTGTGTTTGCCGAGTTCGAATGGCCGGGTACAAAGCCGTAAAAGCCCGATTACGCTGCGCTCTCGAATGAGAATTCTCTGGATCAAAACAAGCCCCCTGCACCCGCTGACCCGGGGCGGAGACTTGCGGACGTTTCATCTGCTCCGGTTTTTAAATCGCAGTCACGAGGTGACTTTTGCCGGAATGGTGGCGGACAACGGGCAGGTGACTGCGGCTGAGAAGGCTGGAGAGTATTCCCAAAATGCCTCTTGGACCCACGTGCCTCAGGCATCGCTCCAGATGCCTGCGCATCGTTTCTTGATGGGCGCCGGGTTTAACTTGTTTTCCTCGCTGCCCTATGCGGCGTCTCGCTTTGAATCCTCGGACTGGCGTGAAAACATCCGCCGGTTGCTGAGAGAGCAAAAGTTTGATCTCGTCGTCTGCGATTTCCTGTTCCCGGCGGTGAGTCTTCCTTGGGATGAAAAGGCCCGGTCTTCGATCCCATGGGTTATTTTCCAGCACAATGTCGAGTCGATGATCTGGCTCAGGCGTGCCGAAAACAAACGTGGTTTGGTTTCCTTTTACTGGCGCAGCCAGTGGAGGCGCATGAAGAAGCACGAAGTCGAGATGTGCTCCAAGTTTGACGGCATCATCACTGTTTCGGACAAGGACTCTTCTGTGTTTCGCGAAGACCTCGATTTGTCCAATGTGCTTGGCACTGCGCCCACGGGCGTGGACCTGGAATACTTTCAGGCGCTTCCTCGGACCACCTCTTCTGTTTCTACGGTCATGTTCATGGGCTCCATGGACTGGTATGCGAATGTGGATGGCGTGAACTGGTTTGTTGAAGCCGTCTGGCCCCTCATCCAGCGCGAGATGCCCCAGGCCCGGTTTGTCATCGTGGGGCGGAAGCCTCCTGCGGAAATTCAGGCGCTCGCCGGCACTGGCAAAAACATTGAGGTCACGGGCACCGTGCCGGATGTGCGGCCTTACCTGCGCGGCGCAGACGTCATCGTGGTGCCTCTGCGTATCGGTGGCGGCACCCGTTTGAAGATCTATGAAGCCATGGCTGCCGAGGTGCCCGTGGTTTCCACAAGTGTTGGTGCCGAAGGGCTGGACGTTAAAGATGGCCGCCACGTCCTGCTTGCTGACACCGCAGAGGACACTGCGGCGAAAGTCCTTCAAGTTCTTCGCAATCCGGCCCTGGGCACAGAGCTTGCCACCCACGCCTTGGAGGAAGTGGCCCGTCCCTGCTCCTGGGCGGCATCTGCCCAAATCTTTGAGGAGTTCTGTGCCGGTCTCATTCAAAAACGCAGCCAGTCATGATCGCCACCGCGTGGATCATTTTCCTCCTCAGCGTGGCCGCAGTTCTGCACTGCTACGTTTTTTACCCCCTCTGGTGGCGTTTCATCGGTGCCCGCAGACCGCTGCTGCCAGTGCCTCCCGAGGAGGACGAGCAGACCTTGCCTGTGGTATCCGTCATCGTCGTCGGCTACAACGAAGCCGCCTGCATTGGCCGCCGCGTTGAGAACCTCCTGCAGTGTGATTATCCTGCCGAAAAATTGGAGATCATCATCGCCTCCGATGGCTCTGACGACGGCACCGAGCGCCTGGCTGCGATCAATGACCGGATTCAAGTCCGCCACTTTAAGGAGCGTCGTGGCAAGGTCCGCGTCCTCAATGACGTCTGCCCTCAGGCCAGGGGCAGCATCCTCGTGCTGAGCGATGCCAATGTGGACTTCGCGCCTGACACCCTGCGCCGGCTTGTGACCCGTTTTCAAGATCCCAAGGTGGCCTGCGTTTGCGGCAAGCTCTGTTTCCGAACCCGCGCAGGTGAAGCCCACACCCAGTCCGAGGGCGTTTACTGGAAGCTTGAAACCTGGCTCAAGCAGCAGGAGGGCGGACGGGGCGTTCTGCTCGGTGCCAATGGCGCCAACTACGCTCTGCGCCGTGAGCTCTGGACCGGCTGCCCGCCCGAGATCGTCGTGGAGGATCTTTACGTTCCACTCCGCATGCTCATGGATGGCTGGGCCGTCGTTTTTGAATCCAGCGCCTTGGCCTATGAGGACCTGCCGCCGGCATTGTCAGACGAATTCGGTCGGAGAATTCGCATCGGGGCAGGGGACTATCAAATCCTCGCCAGCTGCCTGCCATTGCTGAATCCGACACACAAGTTGGCAGCCTGGGTGTTCTTTTCACACAAGGCTTTGCGCTGGATTGCTCCCTTTTTCATGGTCACCGGGCTGCTGGCAGTGCTTGCTCTCGTTCTCATGCGAGCTCCCGGTTCCTTGCTGCTCGGTGCAGCCAGTCTCGCCGTCGTTGCACTCACTGCCACGGGTTTCACCTCGCTCAAACTGCCCGGTCCGCTCGGACGTCTTGCCTCCGTAAGCGCCTACTTTGCCACCATGAATGCCGCCCTCTTCCTGGGTTTCTTCCGCTGGCTCCGCGGCCAGCAGAAGACCACCTGGGCGCGAACACGTAGAACCTAATTGATTCATGATCAAAGCAATGGACCGCTGGCTTCTGCCCTGGCTTAAGGCTTCCTTCCGAAAGCCCAAAGTCCCCATTACGGATGTGATGCTGGCAGTCTGCGATCATTTCGAACCTTTCCACCACACCGACAAGCGGGGCGCGATGAAGCGCATGGAGGTATGGCATGACAAACTGCCGCACATTCTGGCAAGTGGCGTCGATCATGACGGTCAGCGCCCCCGGCATACCTTCTTCTACCCCGTCGAGCAGTATGACCGGGACATCATTCAGTCGCTCACGGAGTTGTGCGTCAGCAGTCGCAATGAAGTGGAGATCCACCTCCACCATCACAAGGACACCGCAGAGAACTTCTGCGCCTCCATTGAGCAAGGAAAGGCAGATCTGCGCAGTCACGGGCTGTTAGGTAGCAATGCGGCCGGAGAAGTGACTTTTGGTTTCATCCATGGCAACTGGGCGCTCGACGACTCCGATCCCACCGGCACCGGCTGCGGCGTCCGTGGAGAGCTGGCCATGCTTAAAAATGCCGGCTGCTACGCCGATCTCACGATGCCTTCTGCTCCGCACCGGACCCAGGCTCCGATCGTTAACAGTCTCTACTATTCCAAAAGCACGCTCCATGGCTGCTCCCACCATCGCGGCACTCCTGTGGTCGCCGGTCATTCCTTGCGGGACGAGCCGGATCATCTCCTGCTGGTGCAGGGGCCGCTCATGCTGGACTTCACACGGCGGAAATGGGGTGTGCTGCCGCGGGTTGAAAACTCAGATATCGGTCCTGCCAATGCACCCAACCTGCGCCGTTTTGAGCAGTGGCGAAAAGCGCGCATCTCAGTGAAAGGCGCGGAAAGTTGGTGCTTTATCAAGCTGCATACCCATGGCGCACCGGAGAAAAACCACGCCTCCGTGCTCGGCGATGCACGCCGTCGTTTCCATGATGATCTCCTGCAACTGGCGGCAAAGGAGGGCTTTCGCCTGCACTACGTGAGCTCACGCGAACTGGTGAACATCCTTCATGCTGCCGAGGACGGTCATGGAGGAGGCGATGCTGGACCTTGGCGGGACTACCTCCTGAATCCGCCGCCATGTCTGAAAAAATCGGCCCCATGAACCTCCTCGTAGCCACCAATCTGTTCCCCGATACCAAGGAGCCATGGCGTGGACTGGACAACGTCACACTTGTGCATGCCATGCGGCAGCAGGATCCTGGGCTCAATGTCCGGGTGCTGGCCTTTCGCCCCTCCGTCAAGCATTGGGGAGCGGCCGCGCTGTATTCACGTCCCGAGGACGCCGGACTGCATCCGCAGTACTTTTGGGCGCCTTATGTTCCTCGTCTGGGAGGCATGAACCATCGTTTGTTTTCTTTTGCCTTTGCGCGGGCGCTCAAGGCATTGCCGCGTGATTTCACGCCAGATGCGGTCCTGGTGCCCTGGCTGTTTCCGGATGCTTGTGGAGTCGTTTTGAAGGCTTCCGAATGGCGCGTCCCGATCGTCGCAGTAGCACAGGGGTCGGACGTGCACAGTTACCTGAACATGCCCATGCGACGTCGTGCGATCCTGGCGATGACACGCGGCATCAGCGCCATCGTGACGCGCAGCAACGATTTGGAGAAGCGGCTGGCAAGGAATGGCGCGGATGAGCGCAAAGTGCACACGGTTTACAATGGAGTGGACATCCACACCTTCAAGCCTGCCTCCCGCGCTGTCGCTCGGGACGAACTTAAAGTTCCGCAGGAGGGCAAGCTGCTGCTCTTTGTGGGAAATTTTCTGCCCGTCAAAGGTCTTGATCTGCTGCTCGCCGCCTTCGCTCGGGTGGTGTCCTCTTCGCCTCAGCCGGTGCGGCTGGCCTTGATCGGTGGCGGCCCGCTGGAAGAAGCGCTCCGTGCCCAGGCCGGCGAACTCAACATCACCGATAAAGTCCAATTCCTCGGCCGCCATGGTGCCTCACGGGTGGCACGCTGGATGCAGGCAGCAGATGCCGTCTGCCTGACCAGCCACAATGAAGGGGTGCCCAATGTGGTGCTTGAGGCTTTGTCCAGCGGACGAGCTCCCGTCTGCATGGATGTGGGTGGCATTGCCGAGGTGGTTGAGCCGGTGCTGGGAAAACGATTCCTCGTGCCGCAGCGTGATGCTGGCGCTTACGCCTCAGCGCTGCTGGATGCCCTGGCCAATCCGCCAGATGAAGAGGCGCTGCATCAGGCGGCGGTGAAGAGCTTCGCCTGGGAGAAGTGTGCACAGCAGTATCTCTCGCTGCTGCGGGGAGAGGCCTGATCAGGCCTGGGCCAGGCCCTGGATGGACGAACTTTTGGCGGAGCTTTGCTCAAGAGTTTCCGGGACCAGAACTGTCTCACTTTCCAGACCGTCAAGGTCGACTCCAGTGGTGTAACGCTGCTGCGTGGGGGACTTCAAACCGCCACCAAGCACCACGCGCACGGTGTCCAGCAGGATGAGGCTGTCGAACAACACACCGGCGTGCTTCAGGTAGTAAAGGTCGTACTCCAGTTTGCACTTGGAATCATTGATCGAGGATCCGTAGGGATAGCAGACCTGCGCCCAGCCGGTAAGCCCAGGCTGCAGCATGTGGCGCTCCTGGTAGTGAGGCAGCATGCGGGTCAGCCTGGCCACAAATTCAGGACGTTCCGGCCTGGGGCCCACGAACGACATCTCCCCGCGGAGCACATTGAGAAGCTGGGGGATTTCGTCGATTCGGTAACGGCGCAGGAACGCCCCGCCTGGGAAGACACGGGAGTCTGCCGACACGGAAGACCAGACCGGACCGGATTTTTCGGCGTCCGTGCGCATGCTGCGAAGTTTGATGATCTGGAACCGCTTGCCAAACCGGCCGACGCGTTCCTGACGGTAGAACACCGATCCTTCGGGTGAAAAAATCCGGACGATGGCCATGCCAAGCAGGAAGAAAGGGGCCAGCACCACCAGCAGGATCAGGGACGTGGTGATGTCAAAGAAGCGCTTGAGCTTGCTGAAATAAAAGCTGCGGGAGACGGATTCCGACTGAATCAGCCAGTTCATCGACACGAGATGCAGCGGGACGTAGTTGAGATGACGTTCACAAACTGAGATCAGGCTGCTGCACGAAAAACCGAGGTAGCGCAGGCGGCGCAGCTCATGCCGTGCCTTCTCGTCCAGTACCCGCTGCTCCATGAAGACGATCCGGTCGAGCTTGTGGGTTCGGATCAGCTTGCGCGCATTGCGCAGACGGCCGAGAAATCCCTCTTCATTTTCCGCGTCATCATCAATACCGATGCGTCCGACCAATTGCACACCAGGAGGTGTCATTGACCGCATGAGCTGGTACTCCTTCAATTCCTCAGGAGTTTCGGCCACCATCGCCACACGCTCGGGAGCGAGCCGATGCTTGTGATACATCAACCAGTGGGTGGTGAGCAGCAAAGGGTACGAGAACAGGCAGCCCAGGGCCATGAAGCCGCGGCCGATGCGCAGGTCAAAACTCATGTAGCCCACCAGGGTGATGCTCACGAAGGCGATGACGAATGCAAAAGTCAGCAGGATGCCGTGAATGAGAAAGCTGGACCTTCTCTGTGATTCGACCGAGTAAAGCCCCAGAACGTACACCGATGAACTGAGAGCCACTGCACCGGCCAGGATCGGGGGGACGTAATCTTCAATGCGCCACAGCTCAGTAAAGCGCACGTAGTTGGCGAGAAGGTAGGCACCAATGAAAACGACGACATCGCGCAAGGTGCGAATGCCGATCTTTGTCCAGTGGCCTCTGCTTGAGCTATGCATGTGGTGCTAAACGAACGAACAACGGAGTTTAAGTTGAACAAAGATTTACTGGACCGAGGAGTTGAGCAATTGCAATGCTTTTTCTGCCTTTAAATGGGAAGACTTGTAGGTGATTGTCAGGTCTGCGAAAAAATTACTTTTGAGCCTTTTTTAGTACATGCAGCCCCAGCAGCCCTACGCAAAACGAGATGGAAATGGCCAGAGGGTGAGACCAAAACAGCAGATCGCGGGCCAAGTTCAGGTTCTCAAATCCAGAAAGGGACCACCTGACGGTAATGTAGCCAGCCAGCAAGGCGCAAGACCCGAGAGTGGCGATCAGCAGGAAAAAGAGAACTCCCTCATCCAGATTGATCAACTTCCGGGTAATGCCGAGGGAGCGGTCCTTGCTTTGTAAAAACAGCATGCAGCTGAACAGGTAAAACTGCGCGCCGAAGATTCCCGCGAGCAGGAGCAAAGCCTTGCTGTGCAGATCGAAAATGTGGAAGCCTCCCAGGCTGATGGGACCCGTGCAGAAAGCTGTGACCTGCAGCAGGGTGGTGATGAGCACCGTTAGGAACCCGATCATTTCAAAAAGCTTGGGCTTCTCGGAAAAGATAAAAAGCAGATGGCGCATGCCATCGCGCCAGGTGCGCAGGTGGGCGACGCGTCCTTCGGGGCCTTTGCGGAGGCCGGAGGGAATTTCCACCGAGCGTGCACCTGCCTTGAGCGCTTTGATGAGCAGTTCGGAAGCGAACTCCATGCCATTGGAGCGAATCTCCCAAGTGGCGAAGGCTGTCTTGCGGATGCAGCGGAAGCCGGAGTTGCAGTCGGAAAGCTTGCCGTGGAAAAGCAGGTTGATGAGTGTGGTGAGAACCGGGGTTCCCAACCAGCGGTGGAGGGGAGGCATGGCCCCGGGCTCGATGCGACCAATCATGCGGGAGGCGATCGCCATGTCGGCATTGTCTTTTTTGGCCGCCTGGTAGAGCGGCGCGGCGTCTGCATAGAGATAGGTGCTGTCCGAGTCGGCAAACATGACGTACTCTGCCTGGCTGGCCTCAATGCCTCCGCGCAGGGCAGCGCCGTACCCACGGATTGGTACAGGCACCACACGGCAGCCCATGCTCAGGGCGATTTCACGTGAGCGGTCTGTGCTGCCATTGTCCGCAATGATGATCTCATAATCAATGCCGGTGGGTTCCAGAGAGTCCTTAACTTGCTGAATGCAGGTGCCGAGGGTCTGCTCCTCGTTCAAGCATGGAAAGACAAAACTCAGTGCGGGTGGTGCGGGATTGTCAGACAATCGCATGCGGGATTTCGAGGATTTTTGGGGAAACGGCTAAGAAATTTCTATTCGCCTCAAATCTTGCCTTGGCAAAACGTAAATTGAGAAAAAACGTGCACGGATGGCTCTTTTTGAGGCAAATATTGCCCTTCCATCCGCCACAGAGCTGTGGCGCGGCACCCAGATTTGATCAAGGCTTGCGGTCTACGAGGCCTTCATCCACGGCCAGAAGAAACTTGGCCAGGCGGGCTTTGTAGGCATCACCTTCCTGGTTTTTCTCGCGCACGAGCGTCACGACAACTTCATTCTCTGGATCAACCCGGAGTACGGCGCCAGACGCAGCCCCGTGGCAGAAGGTCTTACGGCTGAGAAGGGTTTTGCCGGCGGGAATGCCTTCCGTTCCTGCGCGGGGGTCCCGTTCATTAAAATAGGTGAGCCCCATGCCCCAAGGGATGTCGAACTTTGCATCAGGCCAACGGCTCTTGAGATGAACCGGCAGCATCTTTTGAAACGTTTCCTCGGAAAAGAACCGGGTGTCCCCATAGGCTCCTTGATTGAGCAGCATCTGCCCAAACTTAGCCACATCGAGGGCCGTGCATTCGCCGCCGTGGCACACATCGGAGGCACGGGAGCGGGTCATGCCCATGGGGATGAAAAGATTCTCTTTGAGCAGACGCAGGACGCTCTGCCCGGTGATCAGTTCCATGGCTTTGCCCGTGAGTTCGGTGTCCATGTTGTTGTACTTGTGCTCCCTGCCGACGACGACGCAGGGCAGGAGGTTGGCGGCCCAGTTGTCGCTCCAGGCGTTGTGCACCTCACGGCCCGAACCCGCCTTCATGTGCAGTCCGGCGGTGTGCATGAAGGTGGCGCGCCAAGTGAAGGCTTTGGGACCCTCGACCGGGAAGTCGGGCAGGAGTTTGCCGACGGGATCGTCGAGATTCACCAGACCTTGGTCCATGAATTCAGCAAAGAGGGCGGCGCTCATGGTCTTGGTGATAGAGGCCATGTGCTTGGGTGTGTCGATGGTGGTGGTGCCCGTGGCGGGATCGTCAAAAGCCTCGTGGAAGACGATGATGCCATGGGAGGCAACTAGGGCGACGAAAGGCTCTTTGGAGCTGTCATACCACTCGCGGCAGGCGGCGCGGATGGCGGTGATGGATTGCGGCTTGAAGCCTGCCTCCGCAGGAGTGCCGTCGCGCAATACCGGGGCGCTGGGTTCTGATTTTCGCGGGGCATTGAACTTCGGAAAGCGGTGCTCCACTCCGAGCAGCTTGCGTTTGAGGGCGATCTGCTGCTCGTCCTGCAGCCACTGGGCCTCATCGTAGGCGTCGGCATGGGATGGATGAGGAAAGGCGGTGAGCGCCTTGCCGCCGGGGCTGACGGTGACCATGCGGCGGATGCGCTGCCTGTGCTCACTCCTGCCATCGAGGTAGGCCACGTAAGGTGGCTTGCCATTGGGCTTGGTGACCTCATTGAGGTCTTTGTCAAACCAGCGGATGACCAGCGGGCATTGTCCAATGATGGAAAGCACGCGGTCTGGTGACTGCCACACCAGCTGAGGAAAACGGCTGCTGTCTTTCCAGGTGCCGCCCGGGATTTCCAATTCAAACGTGATGAACTCAAGCAGGTCCTTCTCACGCGCATCTTCAGGGACGTATTCTTTGGCTCGAAGGCCGGAGGTGGCGGTCAGCATGACCAGGGCCAGCAGCAGGCCGGACATGCGGAGAAGAGCAGGTGGTTGACGAAGCAGCGGCATGGGGGAGAAGAAACGTTGTATCACATCGTCCTTGCTCCTGATTCGTCCCGATGCGTCATTTTTCGTCTGATGAATTTCAAAACTTTGCTGACGCCGTGGTTGATTTGAAAACGACCACGACCGTCTCGCTGACACTGAGTTTGAACATGGAAGGGGAGTCGAGACCTTCAGCTAAGTCGTTTCAGGCGAATCCTGCGTAGTGACGGAGCAGCGAGGGGGCAGGGCGCTGCGGAGATTTGGCCAATGCTGTGAGCTGCGGGGTGTTTTCCAGAGTGAGCTGAAGCTCACAAGGACTTTAAAACAGCTCCGACTGGCCGGTGTTGGGGGGAATGAGGCCGAGCTTGCGGTAGGCGGCGGGCATGGCGACGCGGCCGCGGGGGGTGCGTTTGAGGTAGCCTTGCATGACGAGGTAGGGCTCGTGCACGTCTTCGAGGGTGCTGGTGTCTTCTCCCACGGCGACGGCGACGCTGCCCATGCCAACGGGGCCGCCGTCGAACTTGCCGATGATGGCTTCGAGGATGCGGGTGTCCATTTCATCGAGGCCAGATTCGTCAATGTCGCGCATGGTGAGGGCCAGGCGGGCGACGTCTTCGGTGATGACGTTCTGCGCTTTGACCTGGGCGTAGTCGCGCACCCAGCGGAGGAGGTGATTGGCGATGCGCGGTGTGCCGCGGGAGCGGCGGGCGATCTCGAGAGCACCGGCGGCATCGATGGCCACGTTCATGAGCCGGGCGGAGCGGATGATGATGTGCTGAATCTCTTCCGCCGTGTAGTAGTCGAGTCGGTTGGGGATGCCGAAGCGTGAACGCATCGGCGAGGTGAGCATGCCGGCCCGTGTAGTGGCACCGACGAGGGTGAAGGGCGGGAGATCGATGCGGATGGTGCGCGCCTTGGGGCCTTGATCGATGATGATGTCGAGGCGGTAGTCCTCGATGGCAGGATAGAGATACTCCTCGATGCTGGGATGGAGGCGGTGGATTTCGTCGATGAAGAGGACGTCGCGCTCCTGGAGATTGGTGAGGATGCCGGCGAGATCTCCCGCGCGGTCAATCTGCGGGCCGCTGGTGGTGTGGAGTTTGGTGCCGATGGCGTTGGCAATGAGATTGGCCAGGGTGGTTTTGCCAAGACCTGGAGGTCCACAGAGCAGGACGTGATCGAGCGATTCTCCGCGCATCTTGGCCGCCTCAACCATGACGAGGAGCTGTTCTTTGACTTTGGTCTGGCCGTGAAACTCAGAGAAATCCGCCGGTCGCAGGGCGAGATCGAAGGGAGAGTCGGGTTCGTTGAGCGCGGGATTCACTGCCGGTATAGGAGCGTGCGCAGAGAGGAGTGCAAGGTGGGCGGCGCACTAGACTCAAAATCTTGTATCCGTGAGTGATGAGGCCAGATGTGGCGAGTGACGGAAGGCAGGGAAGGAGTTTTTGACCTATCCTCCCGGAGGTGCAAAACGGGAGTGATCGTTGGAATCAGGGGCCTTCTCCGGCTGCTGCTGCGGGTGAGCTGTAACTGCGGCCATATCCTCCAAGCCGGGTGGGTTCTCGACGATGGTGATCCTGCGGGGGGCCGTGGCCAGTTCCAGTGCTTTCAACAGGGTGATGACCGGGGCAGCCAAAATGATGCCGGTCAAGATGGGGTAGTATCCGCCATTAAACACGCGGACTTGAAATTCGGACACCCAGGATGCGGGTGGCAGATGGTTAGCCGTGAGCACAATCGCGGCGATGATGACGACGACGTTCAACCAGCGGATGGCATGACTCAAAACAGGAGCTGCACGTAGTTGTGCAGCCTTCGCCCGCTGCTCTGCCTGCAACTGCACCATGGCTTCTTCGATGGCGGCGACGCGCTCAGTCTCAGGCAGATGCCGCACCTCCCATAATGGATGCCACCGCAGCAAGTCCCGCACTGGAGAAAACAGCATTGATGCGCGCCGTGCCTGCCCCCATGAAAGTCGTGCGCCCAGCCGCAGACGCGCATGCAGCCATGAGGACAACGGTCGCAGACACAGCCACCAGATGACGATCCCGGCGATGAAGCTGAGCACAAAGAGAAACGGATGCCCTTTGGCCGGCGGATCTGGCACACTGAACAGAAACATCGCCACCGTGAGCGCCATGAAAGTGAGTTTGGCCAGGAGGTCGAAGATGTGTGTCCAGAACAGCATGGCGAGCCAGAATGGGGCTGCCAATGTGTATGCTGAGTGCTGGTGATTGGCAATGTCCAAGTGGGGGCGAATGCCAAGCCACTGGAACCCGAGGCACTTGGCAACTGCCGCTCCTCGGGGACACTACTCGCGGCGAATCGAGTCCGTAAGGCTGCCTTTCACGGCGGTGGCAACGGCGATGGTGCAGGTGAGGAGGCCAAAACCGAGGACGGCGGCGATCAATTGAAGCAGGAAGGGCAGGGGGAGGCTGCTGCCGCGCTCGATCAACTGAGGAATGACGGCAAGCGCTGCAGTGACGACGCCCAGCAGCACTCCGATGAGGAGCAGAATGCTGTGCTCTCCAAGAATCATGCCGCGCAAGGAGCCGGCCTGGAAACCGAGGGCCTGCATGAGGCCGAGTTCGCCGCGGCGCTCCAGGACATGGCGGGCGATGAGGACGCCGATGCCTGCGGTGCCGAGCAGCACTCCCAATCCGCCGAGCACGGTGAAGATGCCGATGTAGGTGTTCTGCACGCTGAGGAAGAGTTCGAGGCGCTGCTTGGTTGGTTCCAAAGCGAGGCCACGCTGCTCGAGCTGCCGTGTGAGATGAGAGGAAACCTCCGCGGACTGCTCCGGCTTGGCATCGACGAGGAAGAAGCGGTAGCCTGCGGCATCGGGATACTTGGAGAGGAAATCCTTTTCGCTGATGATCATCTTGCCCTGCAGGACAGAACCCGCCAGAAGTCCGACGAGTTTCACCTGGAAGGTTTTGCCGGAGCTGTCCTGATAGTCCAGCGTGTCTCCCACGCCTTTGCCGAGGCCCCACATGGCGGTGGCCTGGTCGGCGATGGCGGGTACGCAGCTGGTGTCGGTGAGTTTGTCCCAAGAGCCGGAGGCAAAGGCGAAGGTGCCGGTGAGTTTGGCGGGATCTGCGGCGACGAGGACGGGCTTCTGCGCGCGGTTGAGGTTCAGGCAGCTGGCGTCATCGCCTTCGCGGACACGGAAGGGCACCACGCGGGCCTGCGGCATGAGCTTTTCATCGAGGCCAAAAGCGTCCCATCCGGCTTTGCCATTGAGGTCTTCATAGACGGGCAGGGAGGATTCCCCAACGAGAGCAAAGCCTCCCGTCCCAGAGTCGCGTGCAGTGGGATCGCCCGCGCTCATGCGGAACGCATTCACCGCGACGACGAGGAAGATGCCGCCGGCCATCATGCCGATGACGGCAAGGCTACGAGAGGGACGGCGGGAGATATTACGGGAACCGATCTGCCAGAGGCTGCGTGCGAGCGTACCGCTGTCGCGCCGCATCCAGTTCCGCAGGGAGAGCAGGCCGGCGATCATCATGAGCATGCCGGAGCCAAAGAACATGCCGGCCACGGCTTCGGGATTTTTCACGACAAAGCCGAGAGCGAGGAGCACGAGCGCAGTGCCTGCGAGGCCGAGCATCACCTTGGAGCCGGTTTTCTTTTTAGCAGGCGAGAAGCTCCCGCTCCAGGAGCCTGCGAGCAGATCACGGGCAGGCACCTTGAAGAGCTTGCGGCTGGCCCACGCGAGCGTTAGCAGCACTACGACCATGGTCGCCAGCGCGGCATTAAAGATGGTCCCAAAGCTGGCGCTGAAGATGAGCGGCAGACCCTGGGTGGCGCCGGTCCAGACGGCGGAGAGTCCATGCAGTGCGGTCTCCGTGTAGAACATGCCGCCGAACACGCCCAGAACCACGCCCGCAACAGCGATGACACCCGCCTCCAGAAGCCAGGCACGGCGGACCATGCCGCGCGTCCACCCCATGGCCAGCAGCAGGCCGATCTGGGAGGCGCGACGCTCCAGCGTGAAAAGGAAGAGCAGGGCCGCAAAGACGAGCGCCGCCGCGATCAAGAACATGCTGAGCCCGATGAACAGACCGCCGAAGTCCACGCTGCCCTGAGCGGCTGCGCCGGCGTCGTGTTTGAAATCACGCGGGACCAGGCCGATGTCCGCCAGTTGCACGCGCAGGGCGAGGGCGTTGGATTTGGCCTCCAGGGTCTGGCCTTCATTGGGCAGACGGATGGACGTGAGGCTGCCGAAGCGATTGGTCCAGAGCTTCTGGCCCGCAGCCAGCGAAATGAAAGCTTTGGGCGTGCCTTTGTAGTCGTCCCAGTAGGACTCGTCCTTGTCGCGAATGGCCTTCATGTCCATGGGAATGCCAGGCTCCCAGTCGCGGCAGTTGTCCACATCCGAGACGCCAGGGAAGTCGGGTGTCCAAGCCTTGCTGACTCGGGGATGATCCATCGGCAAAATGGCGGCGACCTTGAACTTGGCGGACTGCTGCTGAAGCTCACGGCCGAGGCCTACCACGAAATATTTGAGCTCCAGTTCGTCGCCCACGGCGAGCTTCTGATCATCAGCGAGCCACTGCGTGATGGTGATTTCATCATCCTTGCCGCTGCCAGTGGCGGTGACCATGGAGTACGGGGTGCCGCCCTGCTTGGACGTGATGCCATTGACGAGGTAGGTGAGCACGCCGTGCGCTCCTTTGAAGTCCATGAGCTTCGGCGTGAGGGACTGGTCCAGAAACACGCGGCTGGTGCTGATCTCCCATTCCTTTTTTTCACCTTCGATGCGTTTCAGTCGGAGGGAAAAATCCTCCAGCGTGCGCTGCTCTTCCAAATGCGAGCGCAGGGAATTGAAATTCGGATGGAGAAGGGCGTTCACACGGCCGTCCATCTCAAGCTGGTTCTGCAGGTCGGCGAGATTGATAAACACAGAGTCTGGCGGCACCTGGGAGGCGACAAGCTGGAAGGCGCCGAAGTCCTCCGCGCGTATCACGGCGGATACGGTGCGGCGCAGAGAGATGTCCTGATTGGTGCTGCCGGAGAGCGGGGCGTCTCGTGAGATCGCACTGGGGCGTTCGAGCCGCACGAGAATGGTGTCTCCTGCCTTAACGCCAAGCTTGTGAGCGAGTGGTTCATTGATGGCGACCTCGGACTTGTCGAAGGTCACGCTTTTGCCGCTGGTGCTGAGCTTCCAGAAGCTCTCGTCCACACCCAGCACCTGGGCGCCATTGACGCGTACCTGGCCGTTCACGGCCGTAGCGGCGCCGGTGGCCATGATGAGGGGGACGGACTTCGTCTTGCGCGCGAGGTTCTCCGTGAACCAGTGATCACCGCCGAGCACGCCGCCCTCCACCTTGCCGAGGCGCAGCGCCGCCACACGCTGCAGGCTGGCGCGCACTGAATCTCCCACCAGCATGGAGCCCGTGAGGATGGTGGCGGCAAGAAAGGTGCCGAACAACAGCCCCAGGTGCCCGCGCCAGTAATGGCGGGCGGATTGGATGACGTAATCCAGGAGTTTCATTTCAGCACACCCTCGTGAATCGTCAGCACACGGCCCATGCGCTCTGCCTGGGCACGATGATGCGTGACCATGATCAGGGTGACCCCGCTGCTCTTTTGCAGCTTGAGCAGCAGGTCGGTCAAGCCGGCGGCGTTGGTTTCATCGAGAGCGCCGGTGGGTTCATCGGCCAGGATGAGGCGGGGCTGATTGATCAATGCGCGCACGAACGCCACGCGCTGGCGCTCGCCGCCGGAGAGCTGGGCGGGCTTCCAGCTCATTCGGTCCTTGAGGCCCACCTCTTCGAGCAGGGATTCAGCGCGTTGCAGGGCATCCGCAGGCGGGGATTTCAGGGCCAGCGTGGGCAGCAGCACGTTTTCCAGCACGGAGCACTGCGGCATGAGGTGGTGCAGCTGAAAGATGAAGCCAATCTTCTGACTGCGCACGGCGGCCAGCTGTTTGGCCGAGGCCCGGGACAGAGCCTCGCCATCGAGGGTGAGTTCACCCTCATCTGGAAGGTCAAGGGTGCCGAGGATGTTGAGCAGGGTGCTCTTGCCACAGCCGGAAGGCCCCACGATGGCCACGGCTTCTCCGGCCTCGATGCTGAGGTCCACCCCACGCAGCACGGGCACGCTCGCTCCGCTGCCAGGATCAGTGTAGGATTTGGAAATGTTGGTCAGTTGAATGAGTGGCATGGGATCAGAGCGTAGGCAGGCCGGAAAGGATGAACAGAGGCAAGATGACGTAACAGAGAGGCATGGCTTTTCATCAGCGCAGGAAAGGTTTGCCTGTGGATATACGGAGCCGAAGGCCGGTCAGGCCGCCTCCACCATGCGCCAGCGCCTGGCTTTGAACTCATGACGGGGGAGGGTGTTGGACTCGGCCTGCCGGACGGAAATGCGGAGGGAAAAGGTGTCCTTGAGCCGGGCCTCGATGCGCTTGATCAGCTGCTTGGACACATTGCCCTCGAGTTCCACCACCAGCTCGATCTCGTCCATCGCGTCCACTTTGCGCTGCTCGACCATGTATTCCGCCACTTCGGGGAACTGGCGTACAACGGCCTCGACGGCGCTGGGGTAGATGTTCACGCCGCGGACGACGACCATGTCGTCCACGCGGCTGAGAATGCCGCCGTCAAGAACCAGCCTGCCGCGGTGGATTCGCTTCTTTACCCAGTCGCCGGTGCGGTAGCGGAGCAGGGGGCAGGCGGTGCGGTCCAGGGTGGAAAGGATCAGTTCGCCGCATTCGCCATCGGCCACTTCCACGCCCGTCTTGGGATCGACAATCTCGGCGAGGTAGGCCTCCTCCATGACGACGAGCTGGCGGGGCAGGTCCTCACTTTCGTAGCTGACGGGTCCCACCTCGGTCATGCCGTGGTGGTCGAAGATGCGAGCCCCCCAGAGAGACTCGAGACGCTGGCGTACTTCTGGCACGCTGCCGCCCGTTTCGCCTGCGACGATGATTTTATTGATGCGCAAGTCCGAGCGCTCCACACCCGAGGACTCGCCGATCAATTCGCCGAGACGCAGGGCATAGGTGGGCGTGCAGCAGAGCACGGTGGCGCCGTAACGGGCCATGGCCTCCAGGCGCGCCTGGCTGGACATGCCGCCGGTGGGGATGATGAGGTAGTCCTTGGCCGCCGCTTCGTAGGCAGTCCAGAAACCGAGAAAGGGGCCGAAGGAGAAGGCGAAAAAGATGCGGTCCCTGCCTTTGACCAGGCCGGCGGCATCGAACACGCGCTGCCAGCATTTGAGCATGGCGTCCCAGCTTTCCGGAGTGTCGATCCAGGCCATGGGGAAGCCGGTGCTGGTGCCGCTGGTCTGGCAGAAACGGGTGTACTGCTGGATGGCCCGCGTGAGATTGGTGCCGAATGGCGGATGGGCGGCGCGGTCTGCCTGGATGTCCGCCTTGGTGGTGAAGGGGACCTGCGCGATGAAATCGTCCACCCGGTTCAAGCGGCTGACCTTCAGCTCCCACTCGCGGATCTTCTTGCCATAGAAGCTGTCCGTGGTGGCGAGATTGAGCACAATGGAGCGCAATTTGCGCCACTGGTTGGAACGCAAGCGGACTCGGTCGATCAATGGGGGGCCGTCAGACACGCGGCAAGTCATGGCGAGGCAAGCGACGGGGTCAAGGAAAGGGGTGCGACTTAGGCGATCGTAAGACGAAGGCAGGATCCTTGGATAATAAGACGCGCCGTGAGGTGACACGATGGAGGGGCCATGGGTTCATGGGGGGGGGGTGTTGGTGCAGGATAAGGCGCTCATTTTGAGGGATGTTTGATATTATTTAACGTATCTTAATTAGTTTGAACAGGGCAGTGCTTTTGGGGTAGGGTGGACGTTCCCAGTGCCTCGCGGCAGGGCGGAGAGACCTGACACAGGACGGGCGAGGTGCTTCAGATGAGGGTCCAAGTTGCGAAGATCGCTTTTTCGAAAGGGGGCGATGTAGGCGGAGAAACGGCGACCGGTGGCTTGTCGACCCCTCACCCCGGGCCTCTCTCCGACGAGGACTATGTGCGGTGGCGGGATCGGGTGGGCTGGGAGAGGGAGGACTGCGTTTTGCTCCTTCGAAAATCATTGAGCGAACGAGGCTCTCGGCACCGAAAATAATTATGTGGAAAAACCTGATAATTAACTGATATTAAGTTATTCGCAGGGGTGCGGAGATCACCCAAACCGATCGATTATGGGGTCTGGATTTTTCCCTTTTCCAGCTGTCAGCGTGACGGGTTCTCGGGTGCCGTCGTTTCAGCGGAAAAAACCTGGTTTTGCATGCCCCTAGACTCACCAAAGATTTTACGAAAGGCTGCGAATCGAGGGCGCGTCAAGGGGAGCGCCCGACAAACGCGTCTGGCGCATGCTTGTTTGGTTGCCTACAAAGCCGGAAAAGTTAAGAGTGCTTAATTATCAATTTAAATTAAGCACCTCAACATCAAACCCTTGAACGGTTATTTCACGTTTTGGCTCTTAGTGGAGGAAGTGGCGCACGCCGGTGAAGCACATGGCCATTTTGTGCTCGTTGGCGGCCTTGATGACGTCTTCGTCCTTCACGGAACCGCCGGGCTGGATGGCGGCGGTGGCTCCGGCTTCGGCGGCGGCGATGAGGCCGTCCGGGAAGGGGAACATGGCGTCTGAGGCGACCACGCTGCCTTTGAGGCTGAGGCCAGCTTCCTTGGCTTTCCACACCGCGATGCGGCAGGAGTCCACACGGCTCATCTGGCCGGCACCGATGGCGAGGGTGCGGTCGCCGGTGGCAAAAACGATGGCGTTGGATTTGACGTGTTTCACCACGCGCCAGCCGAAGCGCATGGCTTCGAGTTCGTCGCGGGTCGGGGGGCGGATGGTCTTCACCTTGGACTCGAGGTCATCGAGGCCCAGGGCGCGGGAGTCGCTGTCCATGACCATGACGCCGCCGGGAGCGGAGCGGATGATCGGCTCGGTGAGCGCCTCGGCCACGCCGGGGAGCATCTGGATGAGGCGGAGATTCTTTTTCTTCTGCAGCAGCGCGCGGGCATCGGCATCGAAGTCCGGGGCGATGATGACGTCCGTGAAGATCTCAGAAATGATGCGGGCCAGGCCGATGGTCATGCTGCGGTTCACCACGATGACGCCGCCAAAGGGGGCCTGCTTGTCGGTTTCAAAGGCCTTCTGCCAGGCCTCGCGCAGGTCCTCGTCCGCGCAGCCGACGCCGCAGGGGTTGGTGTGCTTCAGAATGGCCACGGTGGGGCGGCGGAACTCGAGGGCGATCTCGGCAGCGGCGTGGATGTCGAGGACGTTGGTGTAGCTGAGGTCCTTGCCGTGCAGCTTCACGAAGTAGTCACCGAAGTTGCCGTAGAGGGAGGTCTTCTGGTGCGGATTGTCGCCGTAGCGCAGTTCCGAGTAGAGCGGCAGGCTCAGGTTGAAAGTCTTCTGCGTGGTCTGCTCCTTGTTCAGGTAGGCGGCGATGGCGGAGTCGTAGGCGCCGGTGCGCTGGAAGACCTTGCAGGCCAGGCGTTCGCGGGTGGCCAGGGTGGTGTCTCCGGAGTGCTCCTTCATTTCAGCCAGCACCACGGCGTAGTCGGCGGGATCGGTGATGACCGTGACCCAGCGGTGGTTTTTGGCAGCGCTGCGCAGCATGGAGGGGCCGCCGATGTCGATGTTTTCGATGGCTTCTTCCAGCGTGACGTCCTTCTTGGCGATGGTCTGCTCAAAGGGGTAGAGATTCACCACCACGAGGTCAATGCAGGGAATATCGTGCTTCTGGGCGTTGCGCTTGTCCTCATCGTTGTCGCGGCGTTGCAGGAGGCCGCCGTGGACTTTCGGGTGCAGGGTTTTCACGCGGCCGTCGAACATCTCGGGAAAGCCGGTGTGGTCGGAGACGTCGGTCACAGCGAGGCCGCCGTCCTTGAGGTGCTTGGAGGTGCCGCCCGTGGAAAGCAGCTCCACTCCCAGCGCCGCCAGTCCTTTGGCGAAGTCGAGGAGGCCGGATTTGTCGGAAACAGAGAGCAGAGCGCGGGCGATGGGCATGTGAGTGTGGGAAAGTTCGGGCCGGGGAGTAAAGGGAGATTTGCGGGGGTGCCAAGCGCATTTCACAGGCCAATATTGTCTAGGCAGTTCCTGTATTTTCGAGTTGCCGGGTACACGCTTCGCATTAAAGAAGCTGCTCTCTCCCATGCGCGCTCAAGGCGCTCATTGCGCCCGCCGCACCTCAGCGGGCGGCGTCTTTTTCGGAGGGGTGGCAAAGGTGACGAGGTTTAAGACGACGGCGGTGGGCAGCAGAAGTGAGCTGACGGTGAAAACAGTGGCTGCCAGCAGGGCCAGCGCAGGGTTTCCGGTACGGCGGAAGAGCCAGCCCAGGACGATGCCAGTCAGGCCCATGGCGACGCCATGCACGCGAATAAAGATCAGGATGCCCAGGAGTGACATGGCAGTATCCAAGGCTGCCGGAACTCCGCCAGCGGCGCAAGCTTTTCAGAGGTGTCACGGCTCCATCTTCAACTCCATACCGAGGCTCAGTGAATGGCTGATCAGGAGATCAGGGAGGATTTTGCGGGAGGACAAAACGGCCGCGTTTTCCGAACAGGAGGGAAAAACAGCGAATCCTCATTCTCATGAAAACACTTTCTTCAGAACCTCATCCTCCTTCGGCCACCGTCGTCAAAAAGCGCACCGCGTGGTATGGAACGGGAGTTGCCCTCATCGTTGCGGGCATCGCCATCATCCCCACGATCGCACTCGCCGCCATCGGCGGGGGACTCATCCTGGTGGGCATTGCCACGATCACCGCGGCGTACATTCAAGGCCATCCGCGAGATCCTTGATCGTAAACCCTGTGTGGGAAGGGCGCCAGTACAGCCTCACGGCCCCGTCTTGGGCACGAAGGGCGGGTAGAACTTCCGCGCTCCGAACTCGATGTAGCGGTTTTCGGCGGTCTTTAAATAGACGGGCAGGGGACCCTTGCCGCGGGCGACCTCCGGCTGATAGATGAAATGGCGGCCGGTGAGGTCAAGGGCGCGTTTCAGCATCGTGGCGTCATCAAAGGCCACGGCGTCCTCGGCACGGCGGAAGAGGCCCTGTTCCTGGCCGGGGTAGCGCAAGTTTGGCTCGTAGCGGTCGTCCTTGCCCAAGGTGGTGTAGTACCGGGTGTCTCCCAGCGCGGTGGGGTACTCGGTCCATTCGTAGTCTTCGGAACGAAGATGGATGCGCCAGGAGAGAATGACCAGGCAGCTGAGCAGCAGCGCCCAGCCCAGCAGCAGCCGGCCGGGGGTGTCGCGGATTTGATTGGCAGCCATGGGCAAGGGACATCAAAGCCGGGAAGGCCCGACGGCCAATGAAAAAGTGCGGGGCGTCAGGAGGATGGCGAGGGTCCCGGATTATTGTAAAATCATAGAGGGTAAAATGATTCAAAATCAAAGGATTGGAATCATTTTACCTTCCATTATTTTACCGTTAAAGCGTTCCCTCCGCCCCTAAATGAGCAGTTGTCAGCGCCGCCCGCTTCGGCTTCGATGCAGGCCCTATGAGCAAAAAATGGCGCATCGCTGGCATCAATTTCGATCACTTCCACATGGGCGACCTGCTGCGCCAGACCTTCGAGCATCCGAACGCGGAGATCGTCGGCATCTGCGATGAGAAGCCGGAGCGCCTGGTGGATGCGGCGCGGAATTTCAGCCTCACGCCCGCCCAGGTTTTCACCGACTACCGCGCCTGCATGGAGCAGACCAAGCCCGATCTCGTCATCCTCTGTCCCGCCGCCTCCAATCACGGCGAGTGGGTGGCCAAGATCGCCCCGTACGGCACGCACATCATCATGGAGAAACCCTTCGCCGGATCGCTGGCGGAGGCGGACGGCATGATCGCTGCCATGCAGCCGCACGGCAAGCTGCTCACCGTCAACTGGCCGCTCGTCTGGGATGCCGGCCAGCAGACCGCGCACCGCCTTATCCAGGAAGGCCTCATCGGCGAGGTGCTGGAGTTCCACCACCACGGCGGCAATCGCGGCCCGCTGTACCACGGCGCCGACAAGATCGAAAAAGAACCCAGCGCCGCTGAAAAAGCCGCGAGCTGGTTTTACAGCAAGGCCCAGGGCGGGGGATCTCTGCTCGACTACATGGGCTACGGCACCACCCTCGGCACCTGGCACCTCGGCGGCAAATCGCCGCTGGAAGTCACCTGTACCTGGAACCAGCCCGTGGGCCTGGAGGTGGACGAGCACGCCGTGGCCGTGATCCGCTACACCCAAGGCCTGAGCAAATCCGAAACCCGCTGGGGCACCTTTACCGATCCCTGGACCCACCAGCCCCAGCCCAAATGCGGCTTCGTCCTCAAAGGCACCGACGGCACCATCTCTTGCTACGACTACGCCACCGCCGTCCGCGTCCAAACCCGCGCCCGCCCGGAAGGCTACGAAGTCCCGGTCGATCCCGTCGCAGCCCCCAACCGCAATCCCGTCGAACACGTTATCCACCACCTGGAAACCGGCGCACCCCTGATCGGCCCGCTCCGCCTCGACATCAGCCGCATCGGCCAGCAGATCGTGGACACCGCGTTCCGGAGTGCCCAGGAGAAGCGCACGCTGGAGTTGGTAGGGTAGGCGGCTGGGAGTGGAGCTGCAAATCGGGCTGGTGGCTGGCCTTAGACCTCCTGTCTCGGCCTCCCAGAGGCGCGTTTATTAACTACCAACAATCAATGTAATGTAAAGTTGTCTGGCTGGGGGTGTGCCGTGGGAAGCCTGCTTCCGGCGCAGTTTGACAAACCACGGCTTGAGGCGATTCATCGTGATTATGGCGTTGCAGAATCCATCGAAACCCTCACGGACAGCCAAGGGCGCTACATCACCTTTTTCGCCTTGCTTGACCCCATCCGAGATCGATTCGTTGCGGAAGGAAACGGAGGCCGCGCTAAAGGAGATGATGGAGATATTCGCCGAAGAGGTGGTGACCTCATAATAGTCGCAGAACAACTAAATTCAGGCAGTACGCTTGCATCAGCGCCAGTCTCTGGTGAGTTCGGCCTCCCCAAAAAAGATGCCATGCATTTAGCGCACGGTGACCAGTCGCAGATGCTATTAGAGCAAAGGGGCCAGGCACTCAACGTCGTGGTTTTTTCGCGGACGGAAAGCACTACGAGCGCATGATTTCTGGCTTTCCTACCCCATTCACGCTAGGGTTTTCTTCGGAGACATATGGAAAAGCGAGAAGATACAATCGAGCAGCTTAAGAGGCTACTCGAAGAGCCAGGACTCTCAAACGAGGAGAGGGAAGAAATCGTCGACAACATTCGCCAGCTGGCCTTCAGCATCGTCAACGCCGACTGGCTCGACGAGCAGTTCCTCAAAAAAAGCTGCCAAGCATTCCGAAGGGCCTAGAGCAATTTAAATAATTATATAGCCATGGGGATCAAGGCATGCTATCAAACGGCATGGCAACACTCTCTCTGGATTTACGTGAACGGATTGTCAGTGCCTATGACAAAGGCGAAGGCACCCGTGATGAGATCGCGCG
>NZ_JBGAGS010000033.1:0-69607 GCF_044226605.1 Prosthecobacter sp.
GCGCATTACAAGCGCTCAGGAAAGCAGCACAGCACTGAAGGCAAAATCGCTTGGCAGAATGCCAGAATTTAACCGGCATTCCGGGCAGGCCTCTCTAAAAAGAGTGTTTTCACACAGCCTGTGTCCCCAGCCCGCCGCCGTCGGAGCCCACGGCGATCTTGCCCATCGCACTTCTCTAAGCAGGAATGAATTTCGCGAACGACGCCACGGTGGTGCAGTCACGCCGCAACTGGAGCGGATTGATGCCAGACCAGTTGCGGTGCACTCGCGGCATTCTATGGATGAGTGCTCATGACCGACCACCCGCTGCTGCGCCGACTGCCGAAATCCACTGACTGCTCCAATGACGAGCTGCTGGCGGCGTTTCTTGATTACGTGGCGGAGAAAAATCTGGAGCTGTACCCCGCACAGGAGGAGGCCATTCTGGAGCTGTTTGATGATCGCAATGTGATCCTCAACACGCCGACCGGTTCAGGCAAATCGCTGGTGGCGCTGGCACTGCATTTCCGATCACTGGCGAAGGGGCGGCGCTCCGTGTACACCTGCCCGATCAAGGCGCTGGTGAATGAAAAATTCCTCTCGCTGTGCCGCGACTTCGGCCCGGACAACGTGGGCATGGCCACGGGAGATGCGACGGTGAACCGCAACGCGCCCATCCTGTGCTGCACAGCGGAGATTCTGGCCAACTACGCGCTGCGCGATGGAGCGCAGGCCCCCTTCCGAGAGGTGATCATGGACGAGTTTCACTACTACTCGGACCGCGAGCGCGGCGTGGCATGGCAGGTGCCGCTGCTGACGATGAGCAACGCACGCTTTCTGCTGATGTCCGCCACCATGGGCGGCAGCGAGTTTTTCAAGGATGGGCTGACACGTCTGACCAAGGCCGAGACGACCATCGTGGCGGCGTACGAGAGGCCGGTGCCGCTGGAGTTTAGCTACGCGCAGACTTCGGTGGACGTGACGCTGCAGGAGCTGGTGGCGGCTAACAAGGCACCGGTGTATCTCGTACACTTCACGCAAAATGAGGCCGCACAAGCCGCGCAGGATTTGATGAGCCTGAACTTCTGCAGCACGTCGGAAAAGGCAGCGATCAAAGAGGCGATGGCCGGAGCGAAATTCACCAGCCCCTACGGCAAGGAAGTGAAGAAGTATTTGAGTCACGGCGTGGGCATTCATCATGCTGGGCTACTGCCGAAGTATCGCGTGCTGGTGGAGAAGCTGGCGCAGCGCGGCCTGCTGAAAGTCATCTGCGGCACGGACACGCTCGGCGTGGGTGTCAATGTGCCCATCCGCACCGTGCTGCTGACGCGGCTGAGCAAGTATGGCGGAGAAAAGGTGGCCACGCTGAGCGCGCGAGATTTCCACCAGATCACCGGGCGTGCCGGACGGCGCGGCTATGATGATGTCGGCTACGTGGTGTGCCAGGCGCCGGAGCATGTGGTGGAGAATGCGAAGATGGAGGCCAAGGCGGCGGGCGACGTGAAGAAGATGCGCAAGATGGTGAAGAAGAAGCCGCCCGAGGGCTTCGTGGGCTGGAACGAGGACACTTTTAAGAAGCTGCAAAACGCCGCGCCGGAGCCGCTGGCATCGCGCTTTCAAGTCTCGCACGGCATGCTGCTGCAGGTGCTGAGCCGCAAGGGAGATGAATGCGCCGCCATGCGTCAGCTCATCGCGGATTCGCATGAGACCACCAATGCGAAGAAGCAGCATGAGAAGCGAGCGTGGGAGCTGTTTCGCTCCCTAGTGCAGAGGAAGATCATCGAGATCATCCCACCCAGGAAGCGCGATGCAGACGGCACCAAGCTGCAACTGAATGTGGAGCTGCAGGAGGATTTCTCTCTGAACTACACGCTCTCGCTTTACCTCATCGACACGCTGGCGCTGATCGATCCCGCATCGCCCACGTATGCGGCGGATGTGATGACTCTGTGCGAATCCATCCTCGAAAACCCGGACATCATTCTGCGGCGGCAACTGGATCAAGTGAAGGACGAGGCCATGGTGGCGATGAAGAACGAGGGCATCCCGTATGAGGAGCGCATCGCCAAGCTGGAGGAGCTGGAATATCCGAAGCCTTGCCGCGACTTCATCTACAACACCTTCAATGCCTTCAGCGAGGCGCATCCGTGGATCGGCCAGGAGAACATCCGCCCCAAGAGCATCGCGCGGGAGATGTTTGAAAACTTCCGCAGCTTCAGCGACTACATCAACGACTATGAGCTGCAACGCACGGAGGGCGTGCTGCTGCGTCACCTTTCCAGTGTGCACAAAGTGCTCGCGCAGACGGTGCCCGATAACTTCAAAACGGAGCCGGTGCAGGAGATGGAGGCATGGCTGGCCGGCGTGCTGCGCGGCACGGACTCCAGCCTGCTGGATGAGTGGGAGCGCATGCGAGACCCGAATTACAAACCGGACGAAGTGAAGGAGAAACGCGAGGAGGCGCCGGACATCACGCGAAACAAGCGCGAATTTACCGCGCTCATCCGTACCGAGATCTTTCGCTTCCTGCGTGGACTTTCGGCGGAGAACTACGCCACTGCTGCGAGTGCCGTTGGCAGTGGATGGACTGCGGACACTCTGGCCGCCCAGATGGAGCCATACTATGCCGACCACGAGCGCATCCGCCTGGACAACGAAGCCCGCAACGGCCGCCACACCTACGTGGAACCGAGCGAGGACAACACGACGTGGCGCGTGTGCCAGGTGCTCATCGATCCCGAGGAACTGAACGACTGGCAGGCGGAGTTCAGCGTGGATTTGCCACTGGCGCGGGAGGATGGAAAGCCGACGCTGGTGCTGAAGAGTGTGGGGAAGATCGGGTGATGAGTGATGCGGGCACTCTTGCCCGCAATTCGAACCACCCTGGACGTTCGTTGCGGGCAGGAGTGCCCGCATCACTTGGGGCTACCTCTCCACCCTCACCGCCGAATGCTTATAGCTCGGCTGGCGGCTGTGGGGATCGAATGACGCATGCGTGAGCTGGTTCACGCGGTTGTCGTGCATGGGCAGGAAGACCTCACCGGGTTGCACGCAGGTGGTCAGGCGGGCTTTCGCTGTGAGCTCGGCGCGGATGGAGATGACGCGCACAGGCGTACCATCGCGGATGCCGAGGGAGTCGGCGTCCTGCGGATGGAGATCGAGCATGAGCTCCTGAGGCATCATCTTGGCGAGCACGGCGGACTTGCCCGTGCGTGTCTCGGTGTGCCACTGGGCGCTGGTGCCACGTCCGGTGATGAGGATGAGCGGATAGTCGGCGCTGCGCTGCTCGGGTGCGGCCTCGGGGGCATCAAAGACAAACTTGGCGCGCCTGTCGGGTGTGTAGAACTGACCGTCCTCAAACAGCCGCCGCTCTTTCCAGCTTGCTGCATTGAACTTGAAACCATCGTCTTTGGAAAGCGGCCACTGCACGCCGCCGGATTTTTGCACCATCTCGTGACCGTCGATGCCGGTGATGTCGCAGGGCTGCCCCTCGGTGCAGCGCTGCAACACGCGGAAGACGGCCTCGGGCGTGCTCCACGCGCGGAAGAGATCTTCGCAGCCCCAGTAGTGGGCGATAAGACGGAAGATGTGGAAATCGGCAAGCGCCTGGCCCGGAGCACGGCGCACCTTGGGGCTGTAGCCGATACGGCGCTCGCTGTTGATGAAGCAGCCGTCTTTCTCCCCCCAGCCTGCGGCGGGCAGCACGAGATGGGCGCGCTGGGCGGTCTCGGTGGTGCAGTACATGTCCTGCACGACGACAAAATCGAGCTTGTCGAGGATGCGGTTGATCTCGTTCTGATCGATCCACGAGTGGCTGGGATTGGTGGCGACAAACCAGAGCGCCTTCACGGTGCCTTCATCGGCGGCCTTGATGATCTGATCATACGCCAGACTCGGCCGATCCGGGATGCACTTCACAGGAATGCCGGTGGCGGCGGCCACCTTTTCACGATGGCGCGGATTGCGGAAGTCGTGGCCGCCCAGAAGATTCGTGGTGTTGGAAAACAGGCGCGAGCCCATGGCATTGCACTGGCCGGTGATGGAGTTGGCCCCGGTGCCGGGCTTGCCGATGTTTCCGGTCATGAGCGCCAGATTGATGATGGCCTGCGCGGTGCGTGTGGCCTGATGCCCCTGGTTCACCCCCATGGTCCACCAGAAGGAGACGCGTGGCGTACCTTGGATGATAGTCTGGGCGAAATGCACAAGGCGATGCACGCTAATGCCCGTCTCCTGCGAGACGCGCTCCGGATGATAGTCGTCGAGGAATGTTTGAAACTCATCAAAGCCGCTTGTGTGCTCTGCGACAAAGGCCGCGTCCACGCCGTCGTCACGGATGATGAGATGGGCGAGACCGTAAAGAAGGGTGAGGTCGCTTTTGGGCTTGATGGCATAATGCTGAGTGGCGGCCATGGCCGTCTCGGTGGCACGCGGGTCCACGACGATGATCTGCGGGTTGCGCTGATTGCGCAGCACGCGCTGCCACATGATGGGGTGGGCGATGCAGGGGTTGGCCCCGATGAAGACAAGGACATCGCTTTCTTCAAAATCTGCATACGTGAAGGGAGGCGCATCAAAGCCAAAGCTCTCCTTGTAGGCCGTCACGGCGGTGGCCATGCACTGGCGCGTGTTGCCATCGCCGTGGATCATGCCCATGCCAAACTTTGCCAGAGCACCGAGGAAGGCCATCTCCTCAAACATGATCTGCCCGGTGCTGATGAAGGCGGCGGCCTCGGGGCCGTGCTTGTCCAGCACGCTGCGCATCTGGTCGCAGAAATAGCGGAGCGCGGTGTCCCAGTCCACTTCCTTGCCATGCAGCAGGGGCATGCGCGCGCGGTCCGGAGCATCGAGCACGCTGAGAGCCTCCCAGCCCTTGGGGCAGGCGGTGCCGATATTGACGGGGTAGTCGGGGTCCGGAGTGAGATTGACAGCGGAGCCTTCCTTGAGATGCACCTTCAATCCGCAGCCGGTGGAGCAGAAGCCGCACACGGCCTTGGTGGCGGCATCTGGCAGCAGATGCGCGGGCACCTGCCCGAGTCCGAAGCGCGCGGGCTCGCGCACGAGATCGGCGGTGAGCGGGCCGTCCCACTCGCGCAAGGTCATGGCGGGCAGTTTCATCATGGTCAGTTTCCTGGCATTTTGGAGCCTGCTGAGGCGGTGAAGAAATACAGCCGCTCCATGAGCTGGCTGACAAAGGTGAGCAGCAACGAGAGCGTGAACATCCAGTGCGCAGAGGCACCGGCGGCGATGGTCACCGGAATGAGCAGGCCAGTGGCGATGAGAAGCAGCCCACGGCCTTCGAGATGACGCGAGAAATGCCGCTGCATGATGCGCGCGGACTTGTGCCAGGCACAGCCCTCCTCTGCCAGAGCGCGGCGGTAGGAGGAGATCTCCCAGAGGGACAGGCTCCAGCGGCACAGCAGCGAGACCACCATGGCCCACACGGCGGCAGGCTCCCCTGCCCAATGCCACACCGCAGCACACAACCCGGCACCGAGCAGCAGCGTGGTGCCGAGGAATTTGATGGCGACATTTTTCAGCGACCAGTAGGGCCTGCGTGTGTCCACATAGACCATGACGGAGCACCACACGGCTGCGAGTGCGGCGAATGCGGTGCCGGTGACTGCGAGGCGCATCCATTCCAGATTTCCCAGCCACCAAGTGGCAAAGATGGCCATGCCACCGGCGGGCAGCGCACCAAAGGCCATGATCTCGCGCGAGAGCCAGGATTTGCGCCAGCCGAGAAAGGCGCGCCAGGCTTTCAATGGCTGGCCGAGATGCAGCGTGCTGAGACCCACGCCTGCGAGTCCGACCACGAGCGCTGCGGCGCTGGCGAACGCGGCCTGCTTCAAAACGAGATGCTGCATCCACATGGCTGCGGCGCAGATGGCAAAGGCTCCGGCGCTCATCTGAGTGAGCACGAGCATCCATGCGAGCGGATCGTGATGACCGTGATCGAGGTCCAGCCTGCCGGAGTCGGCGGGCCGTGCGGCGTCTGGCACGGGCTGTGTGGAGACGTAGCTGGTGGTGGGGCGGGTGTAGCTGGAGTCAAACGCACCAGCGATGATGCTGCCACGATCTGGCACGGCATCGAGCTTCACGACTTTGATCTTGATGGCCTCATTGGGGCAGGACTGCACGCAGGCCGGGGCCTCGCCTTCCGCGAGGCGGCCCTGGCACATGTCGCACTTCCGCACGATGCCACGCTTGAGATTGAACTTCGGCACGTCATACGGGCATTTCAGGATGCAGTAGCTGCAGCCGATGCATTGGTCATCCAAATGACGCACGATGCCGGTGGTGGCGTCCTTGTCGTAGGCCAGCACGGGGCAGCCCTCCGCGCAGGCGGGATCGGCGCAGTGATGGCAGGCGGTGGTGACGGTCTGCAGATAGGGCTGCTTGCGAGTGCCCACCAGCAGGCCCATGTCCCGCCAGCTCTCGCCTTCATCCAACCCATTGAGGGAATGGCAGGCGGCCACGCAGGCCTTGCAGCCGGTGCAGGCGTCGAGATTGACCTCAAACGCATACTGCTCTCCCGGGCTGGGTTTGCTGAGCGGGATCAGATGGGTGAAGCGCTCCCGCACGGAGCGGGAGTCGTATTCGTCCGAAAAGAGCGCGACAGGAGTGCGCAGAGTCTGCTGCTCGCGAAGGGCAGCGTCGATAATGCTGAGGCCGTTGCCGCCGGCTGAGATCGAGCGCTCCATGTCGCGGATCATAGTTTAGCAGCTGAAGACCTCCTGAAGCTGGCCCACGGTGTGGCGGTTGCAGAAAGCGTGGAAGCTTTCCCCTTCTGTGCGCTGCGCCTGATAGCCTTTGAGCATGGCCTCCAGCGTGGTGCCGAGGGACTCGAAAGCGACTCCGCTGAAGATCTGGCGGCCAATCTTTCGATTCTCGCCAAAACCACCTCCTACTGTGATGTGGTAGCCTTCTCCGCTTTCGGATTTCACCTTGGTGCCGAGCAGGCCGATGTCTCCCATGAAGTGCTGGGCGCAGGAGTGGGCGCAGCCGGTGAAGTGAATGTTCACGGGCTTGTCGAGCTTCACGCGCTTGTCGAGATACTCCATCATGGCGATGGCGTGGCCCTTGGTGTCGCTGGCGGCGAACTTGCAGTACTTGTTTCCCGTGCAGGCGACGAAGCCGCTTTTGAGATTGGACTGCTCACTGGGGAAGCCGAGTTTTTTCAAGGACTTTGCCACCGTGGCGGCGTAAGCGCTCTTGATGTTCGGGATGATGAAATTCTGCCACACGGTGAGGCGGATCTCGCCGGTGCCGTAGCTGTCCGCGAGATCTGCGATGCGGTCGAGCTGCTTGGCGGTGAGCTGGCCCACGGGAACACTCGCTCCGATGTAAACGAGGCCTTCCTGCTTCTGCGGAAAGGCGCCCACATGGGAGTGGCCCTGCTGGGAAAACTCACGCTTCGCCTGGCATGGCGCATCAGGCGCCAGACGGGTGAGCTTGAACTTGAGGAATTTTTCGGTCTCCACGAGGACACCGTACAAGCCCTTGTCTTCCACGACATACTTGAAGCGCGCCTTCTTGCGGTTGGTGCGATCTCCGAACTGAATGAACACACGCAGCAGGGCGACCATGACGTCATTGAGCTGCTCGGGTTTCACGATCACGCCCCAGTCGCTGGCGAAGGTCTGATGGCCCGTGACACCGCCGAGGGCAATGCGGAAGTACACGCCGGGTTCGATGCCTTCGCTGTTCTCGCCGATCTTCACGGCGCTGGCACCAATGTCGTTGGTGTCTTCCACGGCAGAGATGAGGCCGCCGCCATCGTAGGCGATGTTGAATTTGCGCGGCAGATCGTAGAACTCCTTGGAGGCGATGATGAGGGTGGCAAGTTCATTGACCAGCGGGCGCACATCGATGAGCTCATACGGATCATAGCCCGCGCATGGGTTCATGGTGATGTTGCGGATGTTGTCCGCACCAGCGCCTTTGGAGTGAAGGCCGCAGCCTTGAATACGGCGCAGCACCTCGGGGCAGTTTTTCGGCTCGATGAGGCGAATCTGGAAGTTGTTGCGCGTGGTGATCTGGATGTAGCCGGTGGTCAGCTCACGGGCGATGGCGGCCAGCTCGCGGAGCTGGTAGCTCTTCACGATGCCACCGGGAATGCGCAGGCGGCACATGTAGCCGTCCTTCACCGGATTGAGCCAGAAGAGGCCGTTCCACTTGTAGCGGAAGACGGATTCAGGCTCGGGCTTGGCATTCCAGCGCGCGTCCATCACGAGCTGTTCGATGGCATCGAAGGGATGCAACTCCCGCTTGATGCGCTCCTCCTTGGTGAGGTCATCGAGCGCGGGGCCGGCAGGGGCCGCGGCGGCAGGTGCGGGAGCGAGATCGCCAAAGGAGACACCACCGGCGGCGATGCCGGCGAAAAAGCCTTCGAGGTAGCGCTTCTGCTCTCCGGAAAAATCCGCGTTCATGGGAGTGGCGACGGCGGGTGGTTCAATAGACATCGCGGGCATAGCGTTTCTCCTTTTTCATCTGGTTGACGTAGGCGGCGGCTTCCTCGGCGGACTTGCCACCAGCGGTTTGAATGATGCTGTGCAGCGCATCATCGACATCCTTGGCCATGCGCTTGGCATCGCCGCAGACGTAGAAGTGCGCGCCTTCCTCCAGCCACTGCCAGAGTTCGGTGGCGGCCTGGAGCATGCGGGTCTGCACGTAGATCTTCTCCTGTTGATCCCGGCTGAAGGCGGTGTCCAGCCGTGTGAGATGGCCCTTCTGCACCCACTCGATGATCTGATCATGGTAGAGGAAATCAGTGGCGCGTTTCTGATCGCCAAAGAACAGCCAGTTTTTGCCGGGAGCCTGGGTGGCCTCGCGCTCTTCCAAAAAGGCACGGAAGGGAGCGATGCCGGTGCCAGGACCTACCATGATGACGGGCTTGGTGAGATCCGTGGGGAGGCGGAAATGATTCGCTGCGTGGAAGTAGATGCCCGTCGTTTCCTCAAGTGGAAGGCGATCCGCGAGGAAGGTGGAGGCCACGCCTTTGTGCGCGACGCCATCGGTGGAGTAGCGCACGGCGGCGATGCAAAGGTGCACCTCGTCCGCATGCGATTTGATGCTGGAGGCGATGGAGTAGAGGCGGGGTTGGAGCTTGCGCAGATTTTCGATAAAGCTGGTGAGTGTGATGCCTGCCTCGGCGGCCTTGCCGAAGAAGCTGCGGACTTCGTAGTGCTTGATCAAAGCCTCGCGCAAAGGTGCGGTGCCACCGTCTGGCAGTGCGACGAGGGCCTGGGGATCGAAGACATGAGCGGCGATGACGGCATCCACCACCTCAGGGCAGTTTTGCACGTGCACGCCGAGGGCGTCTCCCACCTCATAAGTGAGACCGCTGCCGGCGAGAGAGAAACCGATGTGGCGGGTGTCTTTGCTGCTGCCGCGGCTGTTGAGCGGTGTGTTATAGATCAGCTTGGCAGGAAAGGGATTCTTCTTGCTGTACCCGGTTTCGACTTCCTCCACTTCTTCCGCTGCGGCGGCGGGCGCGGCAGCAGCACCACTCAATGCGGTGAAGGCCGTGGCGCTCCACTTTTTGGCAAGAGCGTCAAACTCCACATCGCAATCGACGCGATCGGCGATGCGCTTGGCACCAAGCTCTTCAAGCCGGGCGTCGAGCTTTTTGCCGGCGAGGCAGAAGGTGTCTCCGTAGTTTTTGTCGCCGAGGGCGAGGACGCTGAACTGCACGCCGTCGAGCTTGGGGCTGCTGCCGTTTTGGTTGATGCTGTCCCAGAAGGAGACGGCATTGTCTGGCATGTCCCCTTCCCCCCAGGTGCTGGTGATGAGGAGGACGTTCTTGTCCTTGAGGAGATCAGCGGGTTGCAGCGAGTCGAGGCCCGCAGCGCGCGCTGCGAAGCCCCGACCCGATGCTTCCCTGGCCAGCCGCTTGGCCAAACTTTCCGCGTTGCCGCTCTGACTGCCGAACGCGATGAGCAAAGGCTGTTTTGACTCGGTGGGTGCGGCTCCGGCGGGAGCGGCACCTCGATTGAGGACTCCGGCGAGGAATCCATTCAGCCAGGCGCGTTGCTCGGCTGAGAAGGGTGCGTTTTCAGGAATGATGGGGACTGATTTCATTGCGGCGGCGGTGGGGGAATTTGTGTTCATCACTTCTGGTCGAGCAGCTTGAAGACCAGCCAGATGGTGGTGAGCAGAAGGACGAAGAATCCGGTCTTGTAGAAGGCGAGCGGGTTGCGCTCGAGCAGAGGCGTGTCCTCTTCATAAAAAGGCTGCACGCGCTCGGGATGATTGATGTCGTGGACCAGCTCCGAGTAGTGCTGGTAGCGGCGCTGGGGCTTGATGGCGATGGCGCGGTGAATGACGGCCTCCAGCCACGAAGGGATGTTTGGATTGATTTTGGAAAGGCGCTTTGCGGGATGAAAAACGGGCGTCTGAAAGCGCTCGATCTCGCCATAGGGAAGTTTGCCGGTGAGCGCCTGATAGAGCGTGACGCCCATGGCAAAAATCTCCGTGCGCTCGCTGATGGGCGCGCTGTGAAAACGCTCCGGGGCGAGATAGCTGGCGGTGCCTGCACGGGAGGAGACGGAGAAGATGGAGGCGGCGCTGCCGAGGTCCACCAGCTTGAAGGTGAGGCGTGTGTAGTCGCCGATGCAGAGGATGTTCTCCGGCTTGATGTCGCCATGGGCGAGGTCCAGGCGCAGCAGCACCTGCGCGGCATCGGCGAGGAATTTTCCCAGCGCGATGGCGGAGTCCACGGAGAGCTTGCGCTCGCGCAGCACGGCGGAGAGGCTGGGCGCATCGGCAAACTCCATGAGGTAGTAGCGCATGGTCTGCCCTGGCGGCTCATACGAGCGGACGAAGTGCGCGGACTGGGCGCGGGTGGCGTTCCAGATTTCGTGCGTGAAGGCTTCGAGATGCGGGGCGCTGTCGATGGCCTCGGTCGGGGCAAACTTCATGACGACGCGATGACCGTCTTTCTCTGCCAGCCAGACGCGGCTGGTTCCATGGAATGAGCGCACGAGCTCGTAGCCGTCGATCACGTCCCCTTTGTTCAAGACAGCGGGAATGGTGAGGGCGCGTGCATTCATGGCGTGAAGTCTGCCGGTTTGATGAATGTCCAGCACGAGGGCGCTCATGTCATCCAGCGTCTCCTCCTTTGCCTGCTGGCGTGCGGTGAGCACGATGCTGCGGGCCGAGCTGTGGCGTGAGAGGGCGGTGGCGAGCTCCGGCTGCGAGACGTGATTGGACACACCGTCTGAGCACAGCAGGGCGACATCGCCATCCTGCAGCGTGAGGGAGAAGCAGGCAGGCTCGATCTCCGAGTTCATGCCGAGTGCGCGGGTGAGGATGTGGGTGCGCCCCTGCTCCTGCTCCACATGCGCGGTGGAAAGCGTGTGCAGATCTCCATTGCGCCAAAGGCAGACGGAGGAGTCGCCGAGATTGATGCCATGCAGCGTGTCGCCTTCGATCACCACGGCAGCGAGGGTGGCCACCATCTCGGTGCGTTCATAGCGCACCTGCGACTCCTGATACAGGGACTGATTGAGGATGCGGGCAAAGGTGGCGAGCGCCTGCTGAGGCGACCATGAGCGCGGGCGTGCGCTGTAGTGCTCGATGAGCGAACTCACCGCACGCTTTGCGGCCTCACGCGCCGGCTCGCCGCTGCCAGCACCGTCGCTGAGCACAGCGATGACGGTCTGGTCCCACGCACGCACGTCGAAGGCATCGGAAGAAGGAGTGCCTTCTTCGCGGGCCATGCCGTGACTGGTGGTGAGGATTTTCATTCGCTGCAGATCAGGAGGTGAGATCAGATGCGTGCGTCAGCGATGGCGCCCCAGGTGGTGCGCCAGCGGAGCTTGACGAAATTGAGACCGATGAGGGCGAGGATGCAGAGGGTGGAAAAGGCGAGCAGGCCCGCGAGGTAGCTGCCGGTGAGGCCCTTGGAATAACCCAGCGAACTGGCGAGCATGAAGCCGCCGAGGCCGCCACCACATCCTACCAGACCGGTCATCACGCCTATGTCCTTGGCAAATCGCTGCGGGAGGAGCTGAAAAACGGAGCCATTGGCCATGCCGAAGGCGCAGGAGGCGAGGAAGAAACCGAGAGCGCAGAGATAGATCGATCCCGCGAAGGCTGCGAGCACCAAGGCCAGCGCGGCGCTGAGGAAGAAGACGTGCAGCGCGCGGATGCCGCCGAGGCGGTCTGCCAGAGCACCGCCGACCGGCCTGCCCAGTGCACCCACGAGCGTGCACATGGCCGCCCACATGCCGGCCTCCACAGGTGCGAGATGAAACTCGGAGGTGAAGTAGATGATGAGAGATGCGGCAAGGCCGGAGAAGCCGCCAAAGCTGATGGTGTAGAAGAAGCAGAACCAGTGCGCGTCTTTTTCCTTCAGCAGGTTGGCATAGTCTTTAAAGGTCTTCTTTTTCACCTGCACCTGCGCCTCTTTGGAAAAGACCATGTAAATCACGAGCACGAGGACCAGCGGGATGAGGGCAAGACCGAAGACGGCATTCCAGCCATAGCTGACGGCGAGACGCGGGGCGAGGATGGCATCGATAACGACGCCGACATTGCCCGCACCGGCGAGGCCGAGCACGAGACCCTGCATGTTTGGCGGATACCAGCGGCCCGCCTGCGGCAGCGCCACGGCAAAGCTGGCACCGGCGACGCCGAGAACAAAACCAAGCATGAGCGTGTGGGAGAACTGGTGCAGGCCGGTGAGCCATGCGGTGGTCATGCCCGCGATGACGATGAGCTGGGCGATGATGCCGGTGTTTTTGGCACCGATGCGGTCCACCAGCATGCCGAGCAGGATGCGGATGAACGCGCCCGAGAGATAGGGCACCGCAACCATGAGGCCCTTCTGCTGGGGGGTGAGCCCCAGTGAAGCGCCGATCTGCGCGCCAAGCGCACCCAGGATGGTCCAGACCATGAAGCTGACATCAAAGTAAAGAAATGACGTGAGCAGCGTGGGCCAGTGTCCTGAGGTTTTAAGATCGGAGAATTTCATGGAAGGGCGGGGTGTTGGGCTGCCTCATGATTAAGCTGCACGCGTGCCAAGTCGGTGCCGAAGAATGAGAATCATCTTGAATCGTTTTTGTAATATCCATGAATAACATTCATGCCTATTCCGCCACACGGCTGCGCGTTATGGAATCGCGGCAGCCGGTGGCGGGAGAGCGGACAGATCAGAAGTCGATCTGCATCTGCACGTAGCCAAACTGGGCGTTGCTGGAGAAGCCGGTGTCACGAAGATACTGGCCGGCGACGAAGTAGCTGTAACCCGTGAGCATGGCCACGTGAGGGTTGATCTTGTAGCTCACGGTGAGGTCAAACTCCTGGCCGCGGAAGCTGCTGGCGGAGCTGGAGGCGGCATTCAGCGGTCGCACCTTGGTGGTGCCGTTGGCGCGATACCAGGCATCCGCATTGTTGGCATTCCAGTAAAGGTGGTAGTCCAGCATGACCTTCATCTTCGGCGTGGGCATGAAGCTGAAGTTCACCTGGGGATTGTGCACGTTCTGCCAGGCCGTGGTGTCCATGTAGCCATAGAAGAGGTGGTTCGTGGGGAAGAGGTTCTGGAAGGTGCCGACCTTGTTGTCATTGGGGCTGCCGTCTCCTGAGGCGTAGTTATACTGAAGGCCAAAGCGTGGCTTCCATGGCGATTTCAGCCAGTTGTAGCCCGCACCCCAGTGGCCTGCATAAGCAGTGAGAGAGCGACCGCCGACCTTGCCGGTCTGAAAGTCCATCTCGGTTTCGTAGTCAAAGCCGTTGAGCTTCTTCGGATCGCCTTTCCACAGAGTGCCGAGTGTGACGAAGCTCGTGGAGCCGATGGGCGCGCCGAAATTGGCCGTGCCATCGTCGCGGTAATGCAGAGCGTAGAAGTCGGTGGTGGTGTTGAAGGGAACAAACAGCGTGCTCAGGTAGAGGCCGCTGAGGAAGGCATTGCGGTGGTCGGTCTGATCGAGGAAATCGGACTTGTTCCACTTGTTGTTCGTGAAGGTCACGGGGCTGGCGGTGAAGGCATCCAGGGACCACTTGGTGGAGGTGTAGCGGAACTTGAATGCATCAAACGTGCGCGCCTGATTGGCCCACTCAAGAGGCCCGATGAGACGCTGATCCCCGAAGGCGAGGAACTGGCGGCCCAGCGTGGCGCTGAAACCCTTCTTGGCATTGCCGAGCTGCACGTAGGCTTTGAGGATGTCGAAGATGTCATCCCCTTCCGCACCGCCCACGCCGATCTGGCGCGCACGGCTGCCACCGATCTCGCGCACATCCTGGCCTTGGACGTAGAGCTTGATCCAGGGGTTCACATCATAGCCCACGCCGAGGCGGAAGCGCTGCAGGAGCCAGGCGGCGTCCTGAGGGCTGTTGAGGGCGCTGTTGAAGTCGAAGTTGTTGTCACGGACTTCGTAGCGCATTTTTTCCTGCACATCGAAGGTGAACTTGCCCAGCTTCATCGGCGCATAGGCCGGCGGAGGAGGCGCGAGGGTGAAGCCCGGGACGGGAGGCGGAGGTGCGGGCGCCGTGGTTTTGGCGGCGGGAGTCTGGGCAGTTGCCAGCGAGGAAGTCGCCAGCAAGAGGGGGAGAAGCCTTTTCATGGGATGAGGATGTATGTGGGTATGTTGTTGGATCGGCTAAGCGGCGGCTTGCAGGGAAATGGGGGAGTGGCGGGCGAGTTCGGCGGCCATGTCGGGCGAGGGCACAAACTTCGGATCGCGGCTGGGACGGATGTGCGACTTGTCGTTGAGGAAGGTGATGAGGTGCTCGCGCAGCTCGTAGTAGCGGGGATCTTCCATGATCTGCTTGCGGTTGCGCGGACGCTCGAAAGGGATGTTCAGGATGTCTCCCACCTCGGCCTCGGGGCCGTCGGTCATCATCACCACGCGGTCGGAGAGGAAGATGGCCTCATCCACATCATGAGTGACCATGAGGGTGGTGATGCGGTTGCGGCGCCAGAGATCGAGGAGGACCTCCTGAAGCTCGTAGCGTGTGAGCGAGTCCAGCATGCCGAAAGGCTCATCGAGCAGCAGCATCTTGGGCTGCAGTGCGAAGGCGCGGGCGATGCCGACGCGCTGGCGCATGCCCTGCGAAAGCTCGCCGGGATATTTGTGCATCGCATCTCCAAGACCGACGATGGTGAGGTAATACTCGGCCATCTGACGGCGCTCGGTTTTGCTGGCGGTGAAATAAACCTGATTCACGCCGAGCATGACGTTTTCAAAAGCTGTCATCCAAGGCAGGAGGCAGGGAGATTGAAACACAATGCCACGATCTGGGCCGGGGCCGCTGGCCTCACGACCTGCGAGGATCATGTTGCCCTGGCTGAGATCGCTCAAGCCGGCCACCATCATGAGGACGGTGCTTTTGCCGCAGCCGCTGTGGCCGATGAGCGTGGCAAACTCGCCTTCCTTCAGTTTGAGATTGAAGTTTTTGACGATCGTTGAGGGACCTTTCGGGGTGTCGTAGGTCTTCCACAGACGGTCGAGTTCGAGCATGGGAAGGTAAGCACTCACGCGGCCACCTCCACTTCTTCACGTTTGCCATCGGAGCGGCGGCGGGGGCCGGAGCGGTTGAGGAATTGCAGCGAATTCACGGTGGTGAGATCTTCGGGAAGGATGTCCGGCAGCGTGAGCTTGACGCTGGTCTTGGGCTTCATGCGGCCCTTGGCATCCAGCAGAGTGTTGATGAGCTCGGTGCGCAGTTTTTTGAACCTGGGATCGTGATTGAGCGTCTTGCGGTCACGAGGCCGTTCGAGATCGACCATGATCGGCGCGCCAAGCGTGGCGGGCGAAGTCGGAAGCAGCGGAATGACGCGGTCTGCAAGGAGCAGCGCCTCATCGGGATCATTGGTGATCCAGAGCACGGTGGTGAGATTTTGACGCCAGATGTCGCTGATCTCGTCCTGAATCGTCGCACGGGTGAGCGCATCGAGAGCGCTGAGCGGCTCATCGAGCAGGAGCACCTTGGGATTCATCGAGAGCGTGCGAGCCACGGCGACGCGCTGGCGCATGCCGCCGGAGAGTTCCTTGGGCAGCTTGTGCGCGGCGTGGCCGAGCTTCACCATTTCGATGTACTTTTTCACGTGCGCCTTGCGCTGCTCAGCCGTCCAGTCTTTGAAGACTTCATCGACGGCGAGAGCGATATTTTCCTCGACGGTCAGCCAAGGCAGCAGCGAGTAGTTTTGGAAGACGAGGCCACGGTCCGGCCCGGGTCCGGTGATGGTCTCACCAGAGATGGTGGCCACACCGGCATCAGGCTTTACCAATCCGGAGATCAGATTAATCAGCGTGCTCTTTCCGGAGCCCGAGTAACCAACGATAACAACGAACTCGCCTTCATTGAGAGAGAGGTTGATGTCGTGAAGCACTTCCGTGCGACTGCCTCGCGGCCCATAGCCTTTGGAGGCCCCTTTGATTTCGATAAGCGGCATATCTGGATCAGGTTTGGGGTTAAGCGGTTTTAAAACGTGACTCCACCAGGCTCATCAGGCGGTCCAGCACGTAGCCGACGACGCCGATGGTGAGGATGCAGAGGATGATGTGGGCGTAGCTGTTGGCGTTGTATTGCTGCCAGAGGAAGCCGCCGACACCGGGACGACCGGTGAGCATTTCCACCGCGACAATGACGAGCCAGGCAATGCCGAGACTCAGGCGGAAACCGGTGAACATGTAGGGCAGCGTGGCTGGCACGAGGACCTTCCAAAGCGTCTTGCTTTTGGAGAGCTTGAGCACCTTGGCCACATTCAGGTAGTCCTGCGGCACCGCACGCACACCGACGGCGGTGTTCATGACGGTGGGCCACATGGCGCAGATGGCGATGGTGAAGAGGGCGGCGGCATCCGAGGCACCGAAGGTGGTGCGCCCGTCCCCGTTGACGATTTTGACGCCGCTGAAGAGAATCATGCCCAGGGGCAGCCACGCCAGCGGTGAAACCGGACGCAGCACCTGGATGATGGGGTCAAAGGCGATGGTGAACTTTTTCGAGAGGCCGAGAAAGAAGCCGATGGGAGTGCCGACGACGAGGGCGATGAGATAGCCCTCCGCCACCAGCACCAGAGACATCCACGTGAACCGCAGAATGCCCTGATCCAGCTCTCCACGCTTGGCAAAAGGCTCCGTGACGTAGAGCTTGCTCGCCGTCCATGTCTCGACCGGAGTCGGGAGATCGGCGGAGAGGCCCTGGCGTTTCGTCACCTTTATCTTGTCGCCGAAGTCGTCCACCTTTTCGGTGATGACGGATTTTCCGGCAATTGAATACCATAAAAGGACACAAACTAATATTGCTCCCAACGGCAAAAGGATGGAGTCGAGCTTGAAGCGGTGGATCAGGTGCATAATGCGGCTATGCGGTTTGAGGTTTAGGCTTTGAGCGTCTTGACGGCGAAGGAGGCGGCGTAGGCCTCGAGGTCGGCCTTCGGATCGAAGGTGACGCCGTCGAAGAGGGTTTCGGGTTTCTCATCGACACCGCCGTGGGCGTAGCCGATTTCCTTCATGGCTTCCTCGTAGATGTCCGAGCGCATGACCTGCTTGGCCACGCCTTCGTAGTCGGGAGCGCCTTCCACGAAGCCCCAGCGACGGAGCTGTGTGAGCCACCACTTGGCGTACTTGGCCTGGGGGTAGTTGCAGTTGCGATCGCTGAAGATCATGTAGTTCGGGTCCTTGATCTTGCGGCCGTCTCCCATGTTGTACTTGCCCTGCAGGCGGCCGAGGATGGTTTCCGGCGGGCAGTTGATGTAGGTGGCGGCGCTGACGATGTTGGCCTGCTCCTCACGATTTTCCATCTTGTCGAGCCAGAGGCTGGCCTCGTGGAGGGCCTTGAGCACGGCCTTGACAGTTTTCGGATTTTTGGCGGCGAACTCCTCAGTGAAGGCGCAGACTTTTTCGGGGTGATCTTTCCAGATTCCCTGCGTGGCGATGGAGGTGTAGCCGATTTCTTCGGCGATGGTCTTGGCGTTCCAGGGCTCACCAACGCAGAAGCCGTCCATCTTGCCGACCTTCATGTTCGCGACCATCTGGGGAGGCGGCACGGTGATGAGTGAGACGTCAGCACCAGCGCCTGCGGCGTCGCCGGGATTGATGCCACCGGCGGCGAGGTAGTAGCGCATCCACATGGCGTGGGTTCCGGGCGGGAAGGTCATCGCGAAGGTGAGCGGAGCGCCTTTGGCCTTGGCTTCATCGACGAAGGGCTTCAACGCCTTGGGATCGTCGGCAACCTTGCCTTTGAAGGTGTTGGAAAGGGTGATGGCCTGACCGTTGCGATTGAGGATGTAGGGGACCACCATCGGCTTCTTCGGCGCGCCGCCGAGGCCCATGGTGCTGGCGATGGGCATGCCGAGCAGCATGTGCGTGGCCTGGATGTCGCCATTGGTGAGCGAGTCGCGGATGGCGGCCCAGCTTGCGCCTTTGCTGACGACGGAATTGACGCCGTATTTTTTGAAGAGGCCTTTCTCATGAGCCACCACGATGCTGGAGCAGTCGGTGAGGGCGATCATGCCGAACTTCATGTCGGGAGATTCCGGAGAATCATCGGCATAGGCGGAGCCGATCCAGCCCTGCGGCAGGCCGGAGAAGAGAGCGCCGAGGCCGGCGGTGGCGCCGGTGCGGAGCAGGGAGCGACGGGTGAGCGGGGATGGAGACGGTGACGGAGACGTGGGATTCATGCGTGGGCGAGTTTGGTGCGTTTGTGGGATGTGGCGGTTTTGCTGGCGGCGGCTGACTTGGCTGAGGGAAAATCGAGTTCGGAGGTCCAGGCCTCGCAGAGGGCGGCGCCGGCCTCGGCGAACTGGGTGTTTGAAAGGAGTCCGTGGGCGATGAACTGGTCGAGCAGCCAGCGGCCGCGCTCGCTGAGCGGCGTATTGGCATCGCGCCGGTGGAAGATGTGGAAGTCGGTGACGGGCACGGATTTGTCCGAGCCGAGATCGAGAGGGCCGACGAGCGAGCGCTTGAGGATTTTCTCGCTGCCGGTGAAGTAGCCGCTCTCAGCGAGGACTTTGGCGACGTCCGCGCGGTTTTCTTTGGCATCGCAAAACTCGCAGGATTCCTTGAGGGCGTTGATGATGGCCTGGGATTCTTCGGCATGAGTGGCGACGAAGCGCTCGGTGGTGAGGAGGACTTTTTCAGGATGACCGGGGGCGAGCTGCTCGCTGGTGGCGGCGATCCAGCCGGTGCCTTTTTCCACAGCGTAGGAGTTCCAGGGTTCGCCGACGCAGTAGCCATCGATGAGGCCGGCTTCCAGGCTGGCGGCCATCTGAGTGGGAGGCAGGGCGACGATGCGGACGTCTTTGTCCACGTCGATGCCGCCGGACTTGAGCCACTGCCGCAGCAGGAAGTAGTGGGAGGAGTAGCGGGACACCATGCCAAAGGTGAAGCGGCGGCTGAAGGCGCTGCGGATGAGTTTTTTCAAACTCGCGGCATCGCGCACGCCGCGGTTCCAGAGATCGCGGCTGAGGGTGATGGCATTGCCATGAAGATTGAAGACGAATGGGGCCACCACCCGGCAGGGCGGAGAGCTCAGGCCAAGGCGCATGGCCAGCACAAGACCGGCGATGGCATGAGCGGCATCCACCTGCCCATAGAGCAGCTTCTCCCGAATGGTGGCCCATCCGACCTCACAACTTAATTCAACTCGAACACCGTGCTTGCTGAACAGATCCAGATGCCGTGCCACGAGCAGCGGTGCACAGTCGGCGAGGGGGATGAACCCGATGCGGACTGGTTGAACGACACCGGCCAGGGGGGCTTTGGAAACTGTAGTGCGTGCAGGCATGACAGACCTCATATCAGCAGCACGAGGGCCAGCCCGCGATATTTCCGTCATAAACAACGCGCAAACTTTTTCAATTGATGTATGAATTGCATTCATGGACCAAGCCATCGACACCCGCCAGCTCCGCGCCTTCGTCCGCCTGGCACGCAGCGGCAGCTTCACGCAAACCGGACGCGAACTGCACCTCACGCAGAGTGCCGTGAGCCATGCCATCAAGTCGCTGGAGACCGACCTGGGCAGCCGCCTTTTTCACCGCCAGGGCAAGCACGTACACCTCACGCATGCGGGGCGCGAACTGCTGCCGCACGCGGAGACGATCCTGCAGTCGATGAGCCACGCGCGCGCGGTGCTGGGCACGCTGGACCAGACGCCACGCGGCAAAATGAAGATCGGCTGTACGACCGCGGCGGCGCAGTTCATCCTGCCCACCGTGCTGCGGGAGTTCAAAGAATCCTTCCCGCTCTATGAGATCAAAGTGACGTGCGGCGAGACGCCGGACACGATCGACCGGCTGGTGAGCAATGAGGTGGATCTGGCCGTGAGCCTGAAGCCGCTGGATGTCTCGCGCCTGAACTGCCACGCGATTTTTGATGATGAGCTGGAGTTCCTCATCTCTCCCCTGCACCGCTGGGCGCAGACGCGGCCGAAGCTGAAGGACGCGGCCAACGAGACCTTCATCGTTGCGAGCCGCAACAGCCTGAACTTCTCCATGATTCAGGAATACTTTTTGAAGAACGGCGTGCGACTCAATTCCTTCATCGAGCTGGGCAGCTCCGAGGCCGCGGTGGAACTGGCGAAGCTGGGCATCGGTGTGGCGATCGCGGCGCGGTGGATCGCCCGTGGTGAGATCGAGGCGGGTCAGCTCATCGCGCAGCCGCTGCCGAAGGCGAAGCTGAAGCGGCGCTGGATTGTCTCAACGCTCAAGAACCGCCCGCTGAACCTGCCGGAGAGGACCTTCATCGGCCTGTGCGAGGAAGTGGGACGACGGATGAGCAGCGAGTATGTCTGAGAGCGCAGTGCAGCAGAGATGAAGCTGGGTGCGCAATTCAGCAGCCTTGGCCGCGAGAGCGCGCTGCTCGCGCTCATACTGCGCGCGGCCTTCAGCGGTTTCGATTTTCACCGGTGTGTAACCCAGGGCGCTGAGTTCGTAGGGACTGGCGCGCATGTCGAGATCGCGGCCCTGCAAAGCGAGCTCAAAGCACGCGCCGATGAGATCGGAGCCGGTCCAGGGCCAGAGCTTGGAGGACCATTTGTACAAATCCATGTTCGCATGCAGACACGCGGCCTGCTCGAGATCCGGTCGCGCATCGAGCGTGGGATTCAGCACATTCAATGGCCGTGCCTCAGGCGTGAAAAAACGAAAGGCATCGTAGTGCGAGCAGCAGATGGGCAGGGATTCGACGAAGGCGGCAAGCTCATGCGGAGGCAGTCGCAGCTCATAGCCCTGATGCCGCACCTGTTCGGCGGACTGGCGGTACACCATGGCCCACTCGTGCAGGCCGTAGCAGGTGAAGCGCCCTGCCCTGCCGAGGATGCGCGCGCAGAGCATGGCCACCCAGGTGGCGAATTCGTGCTCGCGCTGCATGAAGCGGCGCGCATCGAGCTGCAGCAGACCGTTTGCATGCACGAAGCGGTCGCCTTGCAGCCAGGGGCAGGCTTCGAGATCGGCGGCGGTAATTTCGAGAGAGACGCCGTGCGGCGGCACCCACTGCTTCAGTTTGGCGGGCGCAAAGCTGTAGTAGGTGAAGAGAAAATCATGCACCGGGTGTTTGGTGCCTCGGCTGCGGCGGTCCACGAAGGCGTCTGCCTGCGCGTCCACCCGTGCCGCATGCAGTCGCATGCGCTGCTGCCACTCGTCTCGTGTCCAAACGATCATGATGGCACCAGCAGCGTCGCGAGGCCGAGGAAGGTGCCCATGCTGATCACATCCGTGGCGGTGGTGAGGAAGATGCTGGAGGCCGTGGCGGGATCCGCGCCCATTTTTCGCAGCGTCAGCGGAATGAGGGCACCGCTGAGGCCGCTGACCACGCAACTGGCCGTCATGGCAAGCCAGACGACGAGCGCCAGCATGATGGCATGCGGATTCTTGTTCATGTAGGCATACACCCACATGCCAGCGCCGGCGGAAACGCCGACGAGCATGCCATTGAAGAGGCCGAGCAGCCCTTCCTTCATCACGAGCTTGCGCTCGTCTCCTTTCTTCAAATCTCCGAGCGTCATGCCGCGCAGGGCCACCGCCAGCGCTTGGCAGCCGGTGTTTCCGGACTGGCCAGCGAGCACGGGGAGAAACACAGCGAGGAGCACCATGCGGTCCAGTGTGCCCTGGAACACACCCACCACCGCCGCGGCGATGAAGCAGGTGACGAGATTGATCTGCAGCCAGGGATGGCGGAAGCGCAGGCTGCGCAGGATGGGCGTGGAGAGACGCTCTTCTTTTTCCACACCGACCATGGAACCAACCTGCGCACTGATCTCGATGGCGCGTGCTTCAAAGAGCGTCTGCCCGCGCACGAGGCCGAGGAGGATGCCGTCTTTGTCGCAAACAGGGTACACAGGGTAGTGCTTGTTCACCACGACCTTCATCGCCTCGGTGAGCTCCATGTCGGGGTCCAGCGTGAAGGGATTCTTCACCATCACGTTGGAGAGTTTTTCACCCGGCGCGGCGAGCATGAGGTCACGCATCACGAGCAGGCCGAGGAGGTGCTCCTTTTCATCCGTGATGTAGCCGTAGGTGATGAAGGCGGTCTTGGAGAGTTCGCGGATTTGCTCGATGGTCTCGCGCGCGGTGGCATCCGGGCGGAAGACGGCCACCGGGGCCTCCATGAGCCAGCCCACGCTGTCCTCGGGATGCTCGCGGTTTTTGGCCCACTGCTTGGCCTTGACCAAGGGCACGAAGGTCATGGCGGCGGTGCGCGGCTCGTCCTGCATCTCCTCCATCACACGCTGGGCCACCATGGGGTTCAGCTGCTGCAGCACCTTGGCGGCGTCTTCGCCGGAGGCTTGTTCCAGCAAGTCGGCGGCGTCATGCGCCCCGCTCTGGGAGACGGCATCAAGCAGTGATTCGGAGGATGATTCCATGCGTGGCGCACAGGGTAGCCGCACCGGTGGCGGTTGTCATCGCCAACACATAAAAAATACTCGCGTCGGGCGCGTGGATGGGCACATTCCCTCGCATGGCCCTGTATGATCGCGACTACATGCGTGAAGGTCCTCCACGTTTCCGGCCCGGCATCGTGCGGGGGATCTCGGCCTTTTATGTCGTCCTTGCCATCAATGTGGTGGTGTTTGTGCTGCAGTTCGTGTTTGAGATCGGCTGCATCCGCCTGCCGCTGACGGGAGAAGTGTACATGCCCATGGGCGGCGTGAGCGTGGACGAGCTCTCACGCGGCCATGTGTGGGCGCTCTTTACCTACATGTTTGTGCATGGAAACGTCCTGCACTTTCTGGTGAACATGGCCATGCTGTGGTTCATCGGGCGCTGGGTGCAGGAGCGCTTCGGCAGCCGCCATTTTGCCATGATCTACGTGCTCTGCGGCATCATGGGAGCCGCCGCCGAGATGACGGTGAACGGCGTCGTGCATGGAGACACCACCACCACGCTCGTGGGCGCCTCGGCTTCAGCCTTCGGGCTGCTCATGGCGCTGGCCGTGGTGGCGCCCACGGAGAAGATCACCGCGCTCTTTTACTTCATCATCCCGGTGCACCTGCAGCTGTGGTCGCTGGCCAAGGGGCTCTTCCTCGCCCAGCTGGTGCTCGGCCTCACGGGCCTGCTTTTCAATGTTCTGCCGGAAGGCTTCAAGATCGCCTACTTCGCGCACCTCGGCGGCGCGGTCATGGGCTGGTTTTACGCCCGCAGCCTCGGCTATGGAGACAGGCCCATGACCTACGCCAGCCAGTGGCAGCCGATGGACTTCCAGCAGCAGCGCAAGCCGGCCATGGCACGCTCGCGCAGCCGCACGGTGGTCGATCTCGAAAACGAGACGGTCCCCCTGCCCCCGCACCGCCCGCAGGACCCCGTGACCGCCTACATCGAAAAAGAGGTGGATCCGCTGCTGGATAAAATGAACCAGCACGGCAAGGACAGCCTCACGGCGGACGAACAGCGCAAACTGGAAAAAGCCAGCCGTGAAGTAGACCGCCACCGGCAGGGCAAAGCAGCGCAGTGAAGCCCTCTTCGCATGCTGTCCACACGTTCTGCCCGCCTGGCCGCCCTGCTACTTCTCGCCTTGTTTGCGGGCTGGAAGGTGCGCTCCTGTCGCAAGGGAGGCGCCTCCTCCTCCCCGCCTGCGCCTGCCCCGGCGGTTAAGCCGGCAGCACCCTGGGAGCAGACACCCAGAAACGCCTTCCCAGATGAATGAGGCGCTGCCATCTTGCGCACCGCTTTCCCCCACCACCCCCTTTCATGTCCATCGCCACCCGCAAAGGAGACCAAGGTCAGACCGACATGCTGTTCGGCTGCCGCCTGGCCAAGTCCCACCCACGTGTCCACGCCCTCGGCGCGGTGGATGAACTGAACGCAGCTCTCGGCCCGCTGCGCATCGCCGCCGCACGAGCGGAGACGCGGGAGATCGTGCCTCAGGTGCAGCGCTGGCTCATCGAGCTCATGGGAGAGCTGGCCACTCCTCCCGGCGAGGAGGCGCGCTATGCAGAGAAGCACCCGGACCACATCGCCACCTCGCACGTGCACTGGCTGGATGAATGGGTGGCCAAACTCGAAGCCGGGGGTGCGCTCAAGTTCAAAGGCTGGGCGCTGCCGGGAGAGGCAGGCGTGATGAGCGGTGCCTATGCCGACCTGGCCCGCGTGGCCTGCCGTCGCGCGGAGCGCAATGTCATCGACCTGCAAGGCACGGCAGATGAAGTGCCAAACGCCGAGCTCATTCGTTTCCTGAACCGCCTCTCCGACGTGCTCTGGCTGCTCGCACGGTGGGAGGAGCAGAGCGGAGGGGCTTGACGGTAGTGTTCGGAGGAAGTCAGAAGATAAGGTAGAAAAACTTCAGAATCAGGAGATTCGGGAGATCTTTCCACCCGTCATTTTTCTGCCTCAAATCTGCTTCACCGCCTGCCAACAAAAACGGAGTGATGCAGCGGCATCACTCCGTTGTGGAGAAACAGGGCCTGGTGCTCGGCTTACTTCTTCGCGTCAGGTGCAGGCTTTGCAGGTTCTGCGGGCTTGGCAGGCTCTGCCGGCGGTGCGCTCACGGGAGGCGTCGTCGCAGTGGCCGGTGCGGGTGCGGGAGCAGGCTTGAGTTCAACTTTGGGGGTTGCGGGGGTGGGCGGAGGTGGGTTGGTGATGCTCGGGGCCGAGGGGGCTGAGGGCATGGCGGGTGCTCCCTGAGGAGGAGCCATGTTGAGGCCGGGGATCATCTTCTTCACGTCGGGCAGGCCGGCGGGTTTGCCGGGGACGGCACCTTCGGGCGGCGTGCCCTTCATGTCTGGCATGGCCAGGATTTCGTGGCGCTTCTTGAGCAGGCTGCTGAGCGTGTATTCGGAGACTTCATAGACCCAGCCTTCGCAGTTCTTCTCGTTGGCCAGCTTCTCCTCCTTCTTTTTCTTCTCCTCGGCGAAGGCGTCGTCCTTGGCTTTCTTGTCCTCGGGCTTTTCATCCTTCACAGCCGGGCGTTCCTTGGGAATGTCGGCGCTGACTTTGACGGTGAGGTAGTACTTGTCTCCACCACCCTGCCCTGCCTGCTTCACGGCCTGGACGTCGTAGGTGAAGCCATCGAAGGTCACGAGCTTCGCCTTCACAGCGTCTTTCATGATCGTCGCGGCCTTGTCCTTGGGCAGCACGTCATTGAAGGTGGGGCTGGAGAGCACAGAGCCGAGCGAGACTTTGCCAGCGTCGATCTTCTCGGTGGGCTTGCCTCCTTCGAGGACGAAGTCACCAGTTTCTTCCGCGCGGGAGGCCTTCCAGGAGTCTTCCGGCTTGGCGTCGGTTACTTCCACGGACTTCACCTTCTGCACATCGATGAAGGACTTGGCCAGCCAGTCGCTCGGCTTGGTGACGAGATCGGGGAGCTGATCGGCGATCTCATAGATCGTGTCATCGCCAATGATGCGGATGAAGCGGTTGCCCTTGGGGCCGTTGAACATTCTCATCTGGTCATTGTCCGAGCCGCCGGAGCTCGTAACCTGGCCGCCCAGCACGAAGGAGTTCTTCACCGCGCCCTTGTCATCGAAGAGTTCGACGAATGTTCCCGCGCCACTGCCGGATTCAAGAACGCCCAGCTTGCCCCAGGAGTCTTTGCCAATGCGGCGGGCCGCCTTGACCTTCTCGTACTTCAGGCTCATCAGCGCCGTCTGCAGCTTTTCCTTTTCCACCGGGTAGCCGCCGCGCTCCTGGGAAACCCAGGTGTCGTTCTGCACGGTGAGGGTGGTTTCAGACTTGTCGTCCTTGATGCGCACCTTGCGGATGCCGTTGATGTCAAATTCGGGGAACAAAAGCTCCCGCATTTTGGTGCTTGTGGTGGAACGGTTGAGGCGGGAGGTGCGCTCCTTGCCCTTGAACACAGCGATGCCGATGATGGCAGCGAGGAGGACCAGCAGGATGAGGATCTTCTTCATGGTGGTGAGATACTGAAGGGTGCTGAAACAGGGATGAATGGTTAAATCAGGCGGCCGCGGTGACGATGCGGCGGCGCAACGCGAAGATAAGGCCGATCACAAGCACGAAGGCAGGGACGACGAGAACATTGAGGCTCTTGATCACCGTCTTGCGGAATTCGATCTGCTTGTTCACCTTCTTGCGGATGTTGCTCTCCTCCTTGTCGAGTTTCTTGGTGTTCTTCTCCATCTCCTTGATGTTGTCCATGGTGGCCTGGTCAACGATCAGCGCGCCGCGCTTGAGGTCGAGCTGAGGACGGGCTTTGTTGAGCTTCTCGGCCAGTTCCTGGCGCTCCTTGGACAGCTCCACGAGGCGAGGGCGGAACTCTTCCTCCACTTCCTCGCGCATTTCCTTCAGCTTGGTGAAGGGGCGGATCGGGGCCTTGCGGTTGCGCACCTGGATGAGGTCGCCGCCACCCGCGAAGATTTCCACGGCGTTGAGCAGCATGGGCAGGTTGCCGCCATTGGTGATGGGGCCGACTCCCAGATCCCCCTGGCGCATGCAGAAGGCGTCATAGAGCATGTCTGCGTCCGAGAAGAGGATGACGTTGCGCTCGCTGTCCTTGGACTCCTTGAGGGAATTGTCCGGTGCTTTCGGCGCGGCGGCGGCAGGTGCGGCCGGAGCTGCCGCCGGGGCGGCGGGAGCGGCGGGTGGCACAGCGACTGGGGCAGTGGTCACAGAAACCGGAGGTGTGGTGACTGCAGGCGCGGGAGCTGCCGGTGCAGCCACAGGCGCGGTGGTCACAGAGACAGGCGGCGTGGTCACCGTCGTAGGCGCTGCCGCTGGGGCAGGAGCCGGTGCTGCTGGCGTAGCAGGAGCAGGCGCCGGTGTGGCCGGCACGGGTGCGGGCGGAGGTGCCGCAGGCGCTGGAGCGGCGGCAGGTGCAGCGGCTGCTCCGGGAGCGGTCACGTCCTGTTCTGGTCCGCCGGTGTCCTTGGGTCCTGCGGCAGCGGCTGGCTTGCCATCCGGGAAGGCGGTCTTGAACTTGCCGGTGATGCGGACGCCGACCACCTGCTTCTTGCCGCTGGCAACGAAGTTATTGTTGGGCTGGCGGCGCAGCTTGTCGGCCTCAGCGGTGTCGATCATCTGCGAATTCTCCGAGCTGGAGGCGAGCGTGATCACGTCCAGACCTTCCTTGCGCTCGATGCCCAGGGAACCGGCATTGATCAGGGTGAAGGACTGCAGCCCGGCGGTCACACGGTCATCCTGGTTGATGACCTGCTTCGGCAGCTGCAGCGCGGTGGGCATGAGGCGGCCCTGCAGGTTGCCACGGTAGTTCATGTCCGTGACCACCATGTCCTTCTGGTAGGTGATGCCCCAGGACTTCAGGAGGGTGGGCAGGTCGGAGGAGGTGTTGATCATGTTGCCCGGCTGGCCCGTCATCGGGTTGGGCTGGCTGCTCATCGCCTGCGCCAGCAGGCTCTGCGGGTCCACAAAGGCGATCACATTGCCGCCTCCGAGAAGGTACTGGTCGATGGCGAACTCCGTGGTCTTGCTGACGTCCGCCGGATGCACCACGAGGAGCACGGTGATGTCGCTGTCGATCTTGTCGGCCGTCATCGGGATGTCCCGCGTTTCATAGTTGGCCTTGATCTGGCGGACGACTTCCCAGGGCTCCGGGCCGCGCTGCTGCTGGAAGGGCATGGAGGGCACGCCGGCGATGGGCATGGCGCTCATGATGCCGATGGTGACCTTGCGGCGCTTCACTTCTTCCTCGGTCGGAGGACGCAGGCCCGCAGGCGATGCGACCATCTCGGTGGGCTTGATGACTTTCACGATGGCGCGGGCGACTTCATACTCGAATGCGGTGGCGTCTTCCGGATTGAGGAAGGGCAGCACCTCCTTGAGGTCGAGGGACTGGATGGTCAGACCGAGGTAGATGTGGTCGCCTTCCTGATTCACCTGGATGCCGCGAATTTCGTCGTTCTTCGCGTCGTCCTCGGCATCGGTGTCCGGGTTCGGGTGGATGACTTCCAGCGCGACATTGCCATGGCTCTGTTTTTCAAACTCCAGCAGCAGATCTTCGATGGAACGGGCATGCGGCTTGAGCAGCGGCGGCATCACGCGGTCGTCATTGGTCGCGTAGAACTTGATGACCACTGGAGCATCGGGATTGATGCGGCCCAGGATGTTCTTCGTACCCTTGGAAAGGGTGAACAAACCGTCTTCGGTGAGGTCGAGTCGGAGATTGCCAAAGCCCACGCCGCCGACGAGGAAATTTAAGGCGACGATGACGGCAAGAATCAACAGCGCGGTAATGCCCGCGGTGGCAGACTTGGTGGAAGCACTCATGATGACAAAAAAGGTGGTTGGAAGGAAAAACGTGGGGGCGATCAGGCGCGCTTGGAGCGGAGACCGAGATCCGTCACCAGCAGCGACACAACGATGACAGAGAGGAAGTAGAGCACGTCACGCAGGACGAAGATGCCCTTGGTCATCTCAAAGAAGTGGTCCATGAAGCTGAAGTAGCTCACGAAGCGCACCACGGATTCCCAGCCATTCGGGACGGCGTTCACGATCGCCTGCGTGAAGCCTGGGTCGCCGATGAGGGCGATGACGAAGCAGACGAAGACGCTGATGACGAGGCAGATCACCTGGCTGCGGGTGAAGGCGCTGATGGCGGAGGTCACCGCGAGGCAGGCCAGGGCATACAGGTAGCTGGCCACATAGCCGCTGATGATCGGGCCGCTGTCGGGATTGCCCAGATAGGCCACGGTGCAGACGATCGGGAAGGTCAGCGCCAGAGCGATGAACCACACCACGGCCGCCGCGAGGAACTTGCCCACAATGGCCTGCCACTGGGAGACGGGCATGGTCATCAGCAGCTCGATGGTGCCCAGACGATGCTCTTCAGACCACAGGCGCATGCCCACGGCCGGAGCCAGCACCGTGTAGATCCACGGGTGCCACACGAAGAAGCGCGTGGAGAGGGACACATCATCAAAGTCCAGGATGCGGGAGAAGAAGAAGGTGAAGCCGTTCGTCGCCAGCAGGAAGATGATGACGATGACGTAAAACACGGGGGAGTTGAAATAAGCCAGGAACTCCCGCTTGAAGACGGCCAGGGTGTTTTGGATGTCTCGATTGCTCATGCGTTGATTCGATTCAGGGGTTGGAAAAAGGAGGGATGCAGGGGATCAGGCGGCTCTCTTCTGGGACGCCGTCTCGGACTTGGTGATGCTGCGGAAGACTTCGTCCAGCGTGGCTGCGCCGGGAACGAGCTTCTTGAGGCTCTGCGGCGTGCCATCCGCCACCACCTTGCCACGGTCAATGATGATGGCGCGGGAGCAGGCGGCCTCCACTTCTTCCAGGATGTGGGTGGAAAAGATGATGGCCTTGTCCTGGCCCATGCGCTTGATCATGCCGCGCACTTCATGCTTCTGGTTGGGGTCCAGGCCGTCCGTGGGCTCGTCGAGGATGAGCACGTCCGGATCATGAATGATGCTCTGGGCGAAGCAGGTGCGGTGGCGGTAGCCTTTGGAAAGGGTGTCCACGCTCTGGTTGCGCACGCTGTCCAGGAAGCAGAGGTCCAGCACGCGGTCGATCGCCTTGGTGCGGGCCGCGCCATGCATGCCGCGCAGCTCCGCGCAAAAGCCCAGGAAGCTGGCCACCGTCATGTCAGAATAGAGGGGCGCATTTTCCGGCAGATATCCCAGGCGCTGCTTGGCCTGCTCCGGCTGCTCCAGCACATCCACGCCGCAGAGGCGGATGCTCCCTGCCGTGGGGCGGAAGTAGCCGGTCACCATGCGCATGGTGGTAGATTTGCCCGCTCCGTTGGGCCCGAGGAAGCCAAGGACTTCGCCTTTTTCCACGGAGAAGGAGACATCATCGACAGCCACCTTGGTGCCGAACACCTTGATGAGGTTCTTAACTTGGATCATAACGTCGTTGGGATCGGTTGGTTGGGAGGCAATGGAACGCCACGCGCGGGGACGGTTCTGGTTGCTCGCCCCCTCCGGACGTTCAATCGCGGAGCGCTGCTTTAGGAGGAGACGGCGGCTTTTCAACTGAATTTTCGTCACCTTGCGTAAGGGACCCGCAGGCGGTGGCCGTCAGGTGACAGTCCGCTCACAAATTAATTTTCAACGTGACGGCGCATTTAGGACACCTACATTCAGCGCCCCTGCCGCCCACCCTCCATGCTTTGGAACCAAAACATTGATCCCACCAAGGATCTCTCTCAAAAGCCCTTCATCCTGTGGCGCCCCTTCATCGCCGCCTGGGAGTGGCTGGTACCACCCACCGTTGCGCACCGGGACCGCCAGTCCCCCCTGGCGCGCTGGATCGCCGCTTTTGTGATCGTCAGCATCTGCACCACCCTGCTCATCCTCGGCGTGGTCTATGCGCGGCCGATGAAGACAGCCTACAAAAACATGCGCGCGGCCAGCAAGGTGAAAGAAGCGCGGCAGATGGCGGAAAACGGCCAGGTGGTGAATGCGGTCATGAAGGCCCAGGAGGCCTACACCATCGCTCCAGAGAGCGAGCAGGCCATCCGGCTGAACTTTGAATACTTCACGCTGATGAAGCGGGACACCGCCGAGTACTTCCACCAGAAGCTGAAGGACATGGGTGCGCTCACCCCTGCCGATGACCAGCTCTACGTGCGCTGCCTCATGAACCTGGGCAAGGTGAAGGAGGCCTCCCTGGCGCTGGAGAAGCTGATGCGCGCGGAGCAGCCCAGCGAGTCTCTCATGAAGCTGGCGGAGGAAGTGTGGGGGCAGCGCGAGCAGAACAAGCCGCTGCTCAAGATCCTGCGCGTGTACACGGAGTCCCACCCGGACGACAAGGAAGGGGCGCTGCGTTTTGCCAAGGTGCAGCTCGCTTCTGGAAACCCCTCCGAAGCGGGCCTGGGCATGGAGACTCTCTGGAAACTCGCCGCGCAGGATGACGCCCTGGGCCTGCAAACTCTGGAGTACATGAACAGCCTGCCCTCCCTGACGCCGGATGATACCGAGCGCCTGATCCAGCGGCTGAAAACCCACCCCAAAGGAGACGACCGCCACTACGTGACCGCCCTGAAGCGTGAGGTGCAGCTTTTTCCCGGCCGTAAAAAGGAGATCGTGCTGAGCGCCGCCGCGAAGTATCGCGATAAAAAGCGCGATCAGCTCCTGCCCTTCATCCGCTGGCTCGTGGAAGAGGGGGAGTACCGCCAGATCCTTGCCTTGCTGCCGGAAGACGAAGCCAAGGCCCACCAGGGCCTGCTGGAAAACTACCTCAATGCCCTGACGATGCTGCAGCGTTTCAGCGATCTGGAGCGGCTGGTGAATGACCCCAAGGTTGCGGAGATCATCGATGCCACGACGCTGGCCATGTACCGTGCGCACCTGGCCTTCATCCTGAACAAGCCCTCCGAGGAGCTGCGCTCCAAGCTGATCACCGCCAAGGACGCCGCCCAGGTCAACGGCCGCTACCCTTCCCTGCTGCAAATCGCCAAATACGGCGAGGATCGCGGCCATTTTGACATCGCTGAAGACGCCTACCGCCAGGCCATCAAAGCCGCGAAGCGGGCCTCCGCCTCGCCGAGGATCGAGCGCGATGCCTACACCGGCCTGATCAAATCCTGCCTGGCCAATCAGAGCACCGAGTCACTCATCCAGGCGGCCCAGGAAGCCACCGCGCGCTGGCCCGACGACCCCACTTTCAACGAAACCTTCCTCTACGTCAGCCTCCTGGCAGGACGCAACGTGGAGCTCTCCCTGCGCAACGCCGCCGGCCTGCTGAAGACACAGCCCACGGACAATCTGCGCAAGCTCACCGTGGCGCTCGCCCACTGGCGCATGCAGGACATCCAGCTCGCCGTGCAGAACCTGCAATACATCGACCTCAACCCGCTCACCGAGGGGCAGCGCGCCGTGTTTGCCGCCATTGCCGAGAGCGGCGGTTTTCATGACGCCGCCAAAGGTGTGCTTAAAACTTCCATCAGCCCGAAGGCCCACATGCTCCCTGAAGAACGCCGCTGCTACGAGCGCGTGGCGCAGGCGAAGTGATTTGGGAGGCGGCCACACGCGAAAGCGTTTTGGAGTGCGGTCGCGCAGATGCAAGGCGCAGCCATGCATCGCAGCTACCGCTTTCGCGGGGTGAAGTGAGGACTGCGGCCCAATAATGCCGTTCGGCATGCGGGTGGTCTCTTTCGACTGCGTGATGATTCGCGCATGCCACCAAGCCTGCGGAAAGCGGTAGCTGCGCTCGTCCCTCGCTGCGCGACCGCACTCCAAATCTGCGCTGCTTCATTCGAACGACAGCGCCTTTGCCACACGCTCAGCAGAGCGCACCATTCTTCGCACTTGGAAGAACACGCAGGCTGTCACCGACGAGCGATGAGGGCAAAAAAATTGCGGGCAAAAAGATTCTGAATCTGAGGATCGGTAAAATCTCTTTGCCCTCAATCTTTTTGCCCTTCTCCGAAACGACGGCGACTCGATGCACAGCCTCGGAGAAAGATCGTTCTCCTGCCTCGATGCCTCGGAGCGCCAGTGCCCACGCCTCCCCGCCAAAAAAGAAAAAGGCCGCCTGCAAAATGCAAGGCGGCCTGGTAACCCAACTGGCGGAGCGGACGGGGCTCGAACCCGCGACCTCCAACGTGACAGGCTGGCGTTCTAACCAACTGAACTACCGCTCCTTTGCCGTTTGGGGTCGCGAGATTAACTGCTGACTCTGGCTTGGCAAACGGAAACTATAAATGTGTGAAAAAAACTTCGCTTCACATCACAGCCCATCGCCATCACTCACCTCAGGGCACCTCTTCTCCAGAGCCGGTGTAGTACCAGCCGGTGACCTTGCCATTAAGCACCAGCGCCTGCGCTTCCACGGGCTGCAGGCCAAAGATGGTCTTTACATTGGCGGTCAGTTTCACCGCCCAGCCGGACTTGCCCTGGATCATCACGGGCTGCGGGTCATTCCAGTCCAGCACGTTTTCGGGTTTGATCTCCGTGACCTGGCCGCGGTTCATGCTGGCGAGCAGCAGCGGGAAGGCGCCTTTGGAATCGCGCACCGGTTTGCCGGCGGCATCCGCCTCGCTGCTGGAGGGTGCGGCTTCCACCGGAGCGGAGGAGGCATTGAGCGCTTTCTTGGCGGCGATGGCCTTCAGCTCTTCGGCGCGGACGATCTTCCATTTCTCATACGAGGCATTGAGCTGGTCTTTGAGATCCGTGGCATCGATGGGCAGCTGCCCACGGGCTGGAGAGGTGGCGGTGGGGGCCAGGATGATCATGCCGCCCTCGGAACCGACGGCGTAGGCCTTGCCACCTGCGGCCACCTTGCTGGCTCCCACGCTCATTTTAAAGGTGGCCTCCTGCAGCAGCTTCACTTCACGCGGGAAGGCGGTCTGCGGGATTTTGAGCCAGTTGCCGGTGAGGGCTTCGATGGGTTCAAACTTCGGGCCGCTGCTGGCAGCAGGTGCGACGGGCTTCACGGGAGCGGGCGGCTCCACGGGCTTCGGAGCTTCCACCACGGCGGGCTTCACCGGCTCTGGCATGGCTTCCTTCACCTCGGGCTTTTCTTCCTGCACCGGGTGTGCCAGCACCAGCTTGGGCCCGGGGGGAGGGTTCAGGCTTTTAAAGACCAGCTTCTTGCCGGGAGGTGCGCCGAAGTAGTCATAGGCCAGAAAGGCGCCGCCTAAGATGAGAAGAGTGACGAAGAGTGATTTCATGGGAGGGTTGAGCTGAAGGTTTGGCTCATGCGTTACTGCATGAAGCATCGATTCAGTACTTAGATTTCTTGGGCGCGCCGTTACATATTTCTGTAAAGATTGCGTCAAAAGTCACATGGACCCCGGGCTTGCGACGTGAAACCTGTGCGTTACATAGCCCTTATGCCCCCAACCAACCTGCTTCTTGGCGTCAATATTGACCACGCTGTGACCCTGCGTCAGGCACGCTACCGTGCCATGCCGGACTCCCCCAATGCGGAGCCCTCCGTGCTGGCGGCCGCACTGGCGGCGGAGGCGGCGGGGGCCCATTCCATCACCGTACATCTGCGCGCCGACCGCCGGCACATCCAGGACGCGGACGTCCACCTGCTGCGCAAGAGCATCGGCACCAAGCTGAACCTGGAAATGGGCAACACGCAGGAGATTCTCGCCATCGCCCTCCAGGTGCGCCCGGACTTCGTCTGCATGGTGCCGGAAAACCGCGAGGAAGTGACCACCGAAGGCGGCCTGGACGTAGCCGGCCAGCGCGAGGCCCTGCGCAGCACCGTCAAAGCCCTGAGCAACAACGGCACCCGCGTGAGCATGTTCATCGATCCCGATCTGGAGCAAGTCCGCGCCAGTGCGGAGATCGGCGCGGCGATGATCGAGCTGCACACCGGCACCTTTGCCAATCACACCGGGGCCGAGCGTGCCGCCGAAGTGGACCGCCTGCGCGCCGCCGCAGAGCTGGGCCACTCCCTGGGCCTGCAGATCAATGCCGGCCACGGACTCACCACGCAAAACCTCCCCGATCTCTGGACCGTGCCACACCTCGCGGAGCTGAACATCGGCCACCACATCATCTCCCGCTCCATCTTCATCGGCCTGCACGGTGCGGTGCGCGAGATGCTCGCGGTCATGGCCACCTACCGCCCTTGATTTCTCATGATGGACGTCCAAGGCATCGGCATTGATCTCGTGGAGATCCATCGCATCCGCGAGATGCTGGAGCGCCACGGCCAGCGCTTCAAGGAGCGGACCTTTACCGCAGGAGAGATGGCCTACTGCGATGCCTGCGCGGACCCCGCGATGAACTACGCCGCCCGTTTTGCCGCCAAGGAGGCCGTGGCCAAGGCGCTCGGCACCGGCATCTGGGCGGAAGGCGTCATCTGGACGGACATCGAAGTCGTGCGTGCCGAGAATGGCAAGCCTTCCATCCTCCTGCACGGAGCGGCGAAAATACATGCCGGAGAGGCCACCTGCCTGGTCAGCCTCACGCATACCAAGGACCTCGCCATGGCGCAGGTGCTGCTGGCGTGAGCTTTTTCTTTCCACGCGAGTCCCCCGCCGCTAGACTAGGCCCATCACTCCATGCGAATCGCCATCTACCCCGGCAGTTTTGACCCCCTTACCAACGGTCACCTTGATGTTTTGCAGCGTGCGGCGGGCATTTTTGACACTTTGATCATCGCCGTGGCCAAGGACAATGCCAAGCAGAGCCTCTTCACCGTGGACGAGCGCGTGGAGCTCATCCGCAACGCCGCCGCCGAGATCCCCGGCATCCAAGTCATGCCCTTCGAAGGACTGCTGGTCAATTTTGCGCGTCAGCACAAAGCCGCCGCCCTCGTGCGCGGCCTGCGCGCCGTGTCTGATTTTGAATTCGAGTTCCAGCTCGCGCTCATGAATCGTAAGTTAGAACCGAACCTTGAGACGCTCTTTCTAATGCCGCGCGAAGAGTACACCTACATCAGCAGCCGACTCGTCAAAGAAATCTGCCGGCTCGGCGGCCACATCGATCAGTTTGTGCCTCCGAACGTCGTCATCGCCCTGCGCCAGAAACTCGGACTCGCCTAAGGCTCTACCCAGCTTGGAACTTTAAACCTTCAACTTTAAACTTCTTCACCATGCACCGCCCCTTTTTCATCGACCTGCGCTCCCTCCCCGAAAACGGCAAGGACATCTCCGGTCAGGAGCTCCCGGCGTTTTTCGATCTCGACCCCAAAGACACCGTGAAGGCCGTCTCCCCCCTGAAATATGACCTCCACATCGAGCGGGATGGCAGCGATCTGCTCATCTCCGGCCGGCTGGAGGCCACTTTCAGCCTGGAATGCGGCGCCTGCCTGGAGCGCTTCGACTACCGGGTGGAACTGGACGACTACAGCTCCGAGATCGAGATTGCAAAGGATGACACGATCAACTTGACGGATACGATCAGGGAAGATACTCTGCTTGCCCTTCCGAGCTACCCACGCTGTGAGGACGGCAATGTCCGGCCCCACCAGTGTCCCGCCGAAGGCAGGTTTGAACCGGAGCTGGAGACAGCCCCCGACGAGCCTCAAGGTGCGGGTCTGGGTGTGTGGGAGGCATTGAACAAGTTAAACTAGAACAGACCCCACCTCGATACTCTCATGGCCAATCCCAAGCGCAGACAATCCAAGAGCCGCCAACGCATGCGTCAAGGCGCAAACCGCTGGAAGGCACCCACCCTCAAGAGCTGCCCTGAGTGCGGCACCTCCGTCCCCGGCCACGTCGCCTGCCCCAGCTGCGGCTACTACCGCGGCCGCCAGGTGATCAGCAAGGTCGCCGGCGAAGCGTAATTCGCTCTCACTGATTCATTTCCATCAACCCCGTCGGGCGCTGCTCGGCGGGGTTTTTGCGTTTTCTCCCGCGAGGGCCCCAGCCCTTTCCGAACTGAAAAGCCCAGCACAGCACACAACGCACCCCCACCAGCTCCAGACTGCGCAAAATGCTGCAACGTGGCACCGCCCGCCCCCTGACAACGCGCCACCCAGGACCGGAAAGGAACCGCTGAGTCGGGTCCGTGATTTCGGGTCTATCCCAGCGCATGCGCTCAAAAAGGTTCGCCGTCCCAGAAGCCTTCGAACGAAGCAAAGCCGAAGACGCTGTCACCATGAGCGTATTCGAAGCGCTCCACAGGCAGAAACTAAGGCGCGCGGTTCTTGCATCCCCAAGACGCGTCTTTTCGCAATGAGGGCGAGAACGTTTTAATACGCAAGCGCCAGCACCCTGCCCCGAAGCATCCACCCTCCGCTTTCGCACTTCCCCCCTCACCCCACCGGCTTCAAACTGAAATGCCGCAGGGTGTAAAAAGCCCCCTCCGACTCAGCGATCCGTTTCGCCCCCTCCTTTCGCCTCGGACTGAACCGATCGCGCTGCGCCGTGAAGACACCTTCCACGAACTCCTTGCTGCCGAGAATGATCCCGTCCGTGAAATAGCGCACCCGATGGCGCACCAGCTCCGCAGGGCTGAGTTTTCCACCTGCCGCCCGCACCGCGCGCACGGACTCCGCGCTCACCCCCGGCCGCACCACGGTTTCGTTTTGCGCATCTTTGATCTCACGACCCTCATCGTGCAGCAGACAGCGATAAGCCTCCGCCGCCCCCGCCCTCCGCCAGCCATTCACCGGCTTGCCCAGCGCCTTGCACAACCCACGCTGCGCCCTGCGACTGCCCCCCAGCGCCTCCGCATAGCCACACCAGCGATAGTCCTTCGGATCCGCCACCAGCCCCGCACGCACCGGATTCAAATCGATGTAAGCCGCCATCGTGCGCAGCGCCTCGCCCATCCCCTCAACCAGCACACTCTTGAAACGATCCATCCACAGCGTGCCACGGCGATTGCGGCGCTTGTTGAACCAGCGGCTGAAGCGCTCCTTCACCTCCTTCACGAAGAGCGACAGATCGCAAAACCGCTTCTTAAGCGCCTCGATTTTCCGCACCGCCAGAATCGCCATCCCACGAGCGCGCAAGTCCGCCAGCTCATCGCGCAGCAGGCCCACATACGCACGGCTGTAGAGCGTCCCGAGATGCTCCAGAAGTTTCTCCTCACCCTCCGGACCCTCAAAACGCCGCAGCCACGTCTCCCGATGCGGCACCTCGGCCAGCAGGTGGAAGTGATTGCTCATCACGCAGTAGGTCACCACCTTGAGGCCCGAAAACTCCGCCATCCGCCAGATCACCCGCCGCAGCGCCTCCTTTTCCACCTCATCAAAGAGCACCTCCCCGCCGCAGGTCCGCGACATCACATGGTAGCAGTACGACTCCAGCGGCCCCCTCCCCAGAATCCTCCGCCGCCCGCCCGACCACGAACGTGCGGCAGGATAAAGCCCCGTTTTCGCGTTCACCCCCACCAGCTGCGCCTCCACCTCCGTCGCCATTAAAGACTCACGTTCAGTCACTTGAGAGAATTTCATGGCAAATCATTGCACGAGGAGAGCGACGAAGTCAATCAATGGATGCCTGGCATTATTTTGCGTTGGGCGCTGCTCACCTTCCCACCCCTGCGCAAAAAAATCTCGCCCGTACATCCGCTTTTTCACTGACCGGCGAATAGTCTGTGGTCAGTGAAAAGGTTCAACCGCACCGCAGAGCCCGGACACTGACCAAGGGCGTGAGTCTTCGACGACTGCACGCCCTCTTTCTTTTCTTTCTAATCGCATTTTCGCCCCCGCCCACGCCGCGCGTTCTCCTCCGCAAGCGGTCACGGCAGGCAAAATGCCCCACGGTTCCGAAACATAAAACCGTTTGACCTCCGGCGGCGTTAAGTTAAACAGCTGTTTATAAACGCATGTTTAACTCTGCTCCATCACGCGAACATGATGCCGAGGCGCGCCGCGAGCGCCTGCTGAAGGCCGCCGCCACCGTCTTTGCCAAAGACGGCTTCGAGAAGGCCAGCCTGCGGGCCATCTGCCTGAAGGCCAAGGCCAACGTGGCCGCCGTGAAGTACTACTTCGGCAGCAAGGAAGGCCTGTACCGCGAGGTCTTTCTCTCCTGCTGCCATCCAAGCAAGGACAAAGATGTGCCGGTCACGCTGGCGGACGGTCATTCGCCGGAGGAGACGATGCGCCGCTGGATCCACCACCTGCTGGATCATCTGCTGCTCAAGCGCGCCTCGAACCCGCTGAAGAGCCAGATCATGGCCCACGAGATGCGCGAGCCGACGCCCTGCCTGAACGATTTCATCAAGCTGGTCGTGCGCCCCTTCCACGAGGAGCTGCAGCGCATCATCGCCGGTGTGCTGGGCAGGCGCGCGGTGGACGAGGACTGCATCCGCTACGGCCACCACATCATCGGCCTGTGCATTCACTACGATCACTGCCGCGTCTTCATCGACCGCCTGGGACCGCCCGTTCCGAAGAGCGAGGCCGAGGTGAAGTGTCTCGCGGAAAACATCGCCAGCTTTGTGCTCGGCGCGCTCTCCGCCCGACGCGCTTCACAACCGAAACCTGCCTCCCGTTCGAAAAATCCGTCATGAGCACTGCCCTCCTCAAACTCCTCCTCGCGCTCGGAATCAGCGGCCTGATTCTCTTCCTGAGCAGTTGCAGCAAAGCGCCCGCTGCAGCCGCTGCCGCGAATGCTCCCGCCGCAGCCAAAGCCCCCGCTCCCATCGCGGTGAAGACGGAGGCCGCGCAAAAGATCTCCATGCCGCGCTACCTGCGCCTCACCGGAGAGATCACCGCCGCGCAGAACGCCGCCGTGGCCGCGGACACCGCTGGCAAGGTCATGGAAACTCCCGTGGAGCGCGGCAGCGTCGTCAAAGCCGGCGACGTGCTGGTGCAGCTGGACAACCGCACCGCCACGCTCAATCTCGCCGAAGCCGAAGCCAATGTGGCGCAGGCGAAGTCGAAGCTCGATCTGGCCGAGAGCGAGGTGAAGCGCAACGCTCCCCTGGCGCAGATGAAGGCCGTGGCGGAGACGGATTTCGCCCGCATCAAAGCCGACCGCGATGCCGCCAACGCGAATCTTGCCGCCGCCCAGGCGCGCCGTGACATGGCGAAGAAGACCCTGGAGGACGCCACCATCCGCGCGCCGTTTGACGGCACCGTGGCCGAGCGCTTCGTGGCCAAAGGCGAATACGTCATGGCAGACTCGAAGGTGGCGCGTGTCATCGATCTGCAGCATCTGCGCCTGCTGGTGAATGTGGCGGAGCCGTCCGTGGGCCTCATCAAGGATGGCCAGACGGTGGAGTTTAGCGTCTCGCCCTATCCTGGCGAGGTCTTCACCGGCACCGTAAAATTCATCGGCGCTGCGGTGCGTGCGGAATCGCGCGATCTGCAGGTGGAGGCGGAGGTCATCAATACCGACGGCCGCCTACGCCCGGGGCTTTTCACCGAGGCCCGCCTGGCCCTGCCGCCGCAGCCCGCCATCACCGTTCCCGCCAGCGCCGTGCGTGCGGACGGCGCCGTGCAGCGCGTGTGGGTGGTGCAGGATGGCAGGCTCAACGAGCGCCTCGTGGAGGTCGGCGAGACCGACAAGGACCGCATCGAAATCCGCCGCGGTGTGCAGAAGGGCGAAAACGTCGTCCTGTCCCCCGGTTCCGACGTGGCAGACGGCCTCCCGGTGCAGAACACCCCCTGACCACATCATGGTATGAAAGACCACGAATTCACACCCAGGCCCCTTTTCCGGTTCTCCCCTATTGTAGCACCGGCTTTAGCCGGTCTGGCGAATGACCCGGTGCCTCGTCACGCGTCCGGACCGGTTAAAGCCGGTACTACAATGCTTCAGAGGGACTCCGCACCGCGCGTCCCCCGGTTCACCGCAGCGCATTAATCCCCTCCCCTTCCCTCTCGCCTCATGCAATGGCTCGCCCGCATCTGTGTTCAGCGTCCTGTCCTCGCCAGCGTCATCGTGCTGGTGTTTGTGGTGGTCGGTTTCATCGGCTACACGCGCCTGCCGGTGGACCGCTTTCCGAAGGTGGACTTCCCCACCGTGGTCGTCACCACCCGTCTGGATGGCGCGACGCCGAAGGAGGTGGAAACACAGATCACCGACCGCATTGAAGAAGCGGTGAATACCGTCAGCGGCATCGATGAACTGCGCTCCGTCTCCAGCGAAGGCATCTCCCAGGTCATCGTGGTTTTCCTGCTGGAAAAAAACACCGACGTGGCCGCGCAGGAAATCCGCGACCGCGTGAACCGCATCATCCCCGAGCTGCCGGAAGATGCCGACCAGCCGATCGTGGAAAAGCTGGACCCCGATGCCGCGCCCATTCTCAATGTGGCGCTCACCGCCGACAAGCCGCAGCGCGAGATCACCGAGTACGCGGACAAGGTGCTGCGCCGCCAGCTTGAAAGCGTGCCCGGCGTGGGCCAGGCCACGCTGCTGGGCGGACGCAAGCGGCAGATCAATGTGTGGCTCGATCCCGTGCGCCTGAAGTCCTTCAATCTCACCGCCATCGATGTGCAGAAGGCGCTGAAGGCGCAGAATGTGCAGATCCCCGCCGGCACCGTGAAGGACGCCGCCAGCCAGGCCGGCCTGCGCGTGCTGGGAAAGGCCGCCTCCGTTGCCGAGCTGACGCAGATGGTGGTGCGTGAAAAAGACGGCGGCATGGTGCGCCTGGGAGACGTGGCCCGCGTGGAGGATGGCGAGGAAGAGCCTCAAACGGCAGCACGGCGCAATGGCGTGCCCACCGTCGTCCTCTCCTTGAGAAAACAGTCCGGTGAAAACACCATCAAAGTGGTGGATGCCGTGAAGGAGCGGCTGGACGAGATGTCCAAAATTCTGCCCGCCGGTTATCAGATCAATGTCGTGCGGGACAACTCCATCGTCATCCGCACCAGCACGCACGCCGTGCAGGAGCATCTAGTGCTCGGCGCACTTTTCGCCGCTCTCATCGTGCTGCTGTTTTTGGGAAACACCCGCGCCACCATCATCGCCGCTCTGTCCATTCCCACCTCCATCATCGCCGCGTTTGGCGTCATGTGGGCGCAGGATGTCACGCTCAATCAGATCAGCCTCGTGGCGCTCGCGCTGGCCGTGGGCATCGTCATCGATGACGCCATCATCGTGGTGGAAAACATCTTCCACCACATGGAGGAAAAAGGCGAGGACGCGCATGACGCCGCCATCAATGGCACGCGGGAGATCGGCCTCGCCGTCATGGCCACCACGCTCTCGCTGCTGGCGGTGTTTGTGCCCGTGGCGTTTCTCAGCGGCATTGTGGGCATGTTTTTAAAGAGCTTCGGCCTCACCATGGCCTTTGCCATCGCGGTGTCCTTGCTCATCAGCTTCACGCTGGTGCCCTCGCTCGCGGCGCGCATGCTGAACCGCAAACGCAAGAGCTGGGCGGAGCGCTCGCTGGAGCGTGTGGTGAATGTGTTCTACCGCCCCATCGAGGCCGTGTACATGATCATGCTGCGCTTCTCCATGCGCCACCGCTGGGTGGTGGTGCTGGCCTGCCTGGGCGCGCTCTTCTCCGTGCCCGTGCTCATGAAAATCGTGCAGAAGAGCTTCATGCCACCCACCGAGGAAGCCGAGTTCCTGGTGAACCTTCGCGTGCCGGAGGGCACCACGCTCGCCTCCACCGATCTCCTCGGCGAGCGCGTGGCGCGCAACATCCGCGAGCTCCCCGGCGTGGAGTCCACGCTGCTCACCATTGGTGACAATGACCAGCGCGTGCCCAACCTCGCCGGCATCTACGTGCGCCTCACCGACCCCGACACGCGCAAAGCCACGCAGCAGGACATCATGGACCAGGTGCGCCAGCAGATTCTGCCGAAATATCCCGCCGAGTGGCGCATGACCGTCATGGCCGTGCCCCCTTTCAACACCGGGCAATCGAGCGCCAACGTGCAGTTCTACGTGGCGGGCCCGGATCTCGACCGCCTCACCAGCGCCACAGACGCCATCATGAAAGAGGCGAAAAACATCCCCGGCATTCGCGACCTGGACTCCACGCTCATCAGCGGCAAGCCCGAGATCACCGCCAGCGTGGACCGCAGCAAGGCGGGGCAGCTTGGAGTGAACATCGCCGATCTCTCCACCACGCTGCGGCTGCTCGTCGGCGGCCTCGATGTCTCCACGTATGATGAAGGCGGCGAGCAGTATGACATTCACCTGCGCGCCGAAGCCGGCTACCGCAACAACCGCGAATCCATGGACCTGCTCTCCGTGCCCGGCGCGGGCGGCGTGCCTGTGGCGCTGAACAACGTGCTCAAGCTCGACCAGACTTCCGGCCCTTCACAAATCGACCGCCTCAACCGCCGCCGCCAGGTGACCATCAGCGCAAACAACGCGCCAGACGTGGGCGAAAGCACGATCGTGGATGCCATCAGTGCGCTCGTGAAAAAGCAGAACCTTCCCGCCGACTACAGCAGCGGAGCCGCAGGCCGCTCCAAGGAAATGGCCCGCACCGGCAAGGCCTTCATGACGGCCTTCCTCATGGCCTTTGTCTTCATGTACCTCATCCTCGCCGCGCAGTTCGAGAGCTGGCTGCACCCCTTCACCATCCTGATGGCGCTGCCGCTCACCCTGCCCTTTGCCATCCTCTCGCTCATCATCTTTGGCCAGTCGCTCAATCTCTTCTCCATGCTCGGCGTGCTGGTGCTCTTCGGCATGGTGAAGAAAAACGGCATCCTGCAGATCGACCACATGATCCAGCTCCGCGAGCATGGCATGGAGCGCCACGAGGCCATCCTCAAAGCCAACAAAGACCGCCTCCGCCCCATCCTCATGACCACGCTCGCCTTCGTGGCCGGCATGGTCCCCATGATGCTCGCACGCGGCGTCGGCGCTGCCTTTAACAACGCCACTGCAGGTGTGATCCTCGGCGGCCAGACGCTCTCCCTCCTCCTCACCCTCCTCGCCACACCGGTCTTCTATTCTTACTTCGACGACATCCTCGAATGGCGCAAACGCCGCGCCGAAAAACGCGCCGCACGCCGTGCTGAAAAAGAAGCCGCGGAGCCCAAGCCGGTGCCCGTGGCGGTTTGAGAACGTGCGATGACTGCGAATGCCGAATGAATGCCAAAGCTCCAAGCACCAGCGCACAGCGCATGAGTAATCGTCATGCACTTGTGCCGCAGCGAAGCACTCCGGCCTTAGCTTGGTCGTGTTTGGCGCACAAGCCTCACGCAAGCACCCACCCGCACCTCCGCCAAACCGCCCGACTGCGAGGACCATCTTACCCCATGGAGCTAACAGCACGCCGACTGCCAGGCCCCTCGCACGCCATGGAGCTCACAGCACGCTCACAGACGGGCGGGCTGTCGCCACACCCGTCCTACGCCAAGCCTCGCTCTCCGGCCGTAGGCATTCCTCATTCGTCATTGATCTCGCTTCGCTCAACCCTTCGGGCTCCTTCCAGTCGTCTATCTCACTTCGTTCGATTCTGGTTTCGTCATTGACCCCCGCCCTCTTCCTCATGGCACCTTCCGCACTACGCTCCTGCTTCATCCCCGTCCTCTTCGGGCTCGCCGCCTGCACGGTCGGCCCTGACTACCACAAGCCGGACACCACCGACATCACCCCCGCCAAATGGCGCTGGCAGGCGAGCGCGCCGAAGGACGACGCCCCGAAGGGCGACTGGTGGACGATCTTCCACGATAGCGAGCTGAACCGCGTCGAAGCACTCGCGCTCGCGGACAATCAAAACGTGCGCGCCGCGTATGCGCGCATCATGCAGTCACGTGCCAATGCCCGCGCTGCAGCCACCGACTGGTTTCCCAACATCACCGCGAATTCAAAAGACAAACGCGAGCGCACCTCCGCGCATCTGCCCACGCCCGTGCCGGTGAGAATTCCCTCCGCGCAGATCAACACCTTCAGCGAAACCCTGGACCTCAGCTACGAGCTCGATCTGTGGGGCAAGGTGCGCCGCAACTTTGAATCCGCCCGCGCCCAGGCCGAATCCAGCGCGGCAGACTACAACAACATCCTCCTCACCCTCACCGGCGATGTGGCGGCCACGTATTTCCAAATCCGCGCGCTCGATGCCGATCTCGCCTCGCTGCGCCGCACCATCGACCTGCGCGAAAAAAGCCTCGCCATTATCCAGCAGCGCTTCACCGCAGGCACCATCCAGGAGACCGACCTGCTGCGCTCCAAAACCGAAGTCGCCACCGCCAAGGCCGAGCTCGCCGACATCAAACGCCAGCGCCAGGAAGCTTCTGACAATCTCTCCCTGCTCTGCGGCGTGCCCGCCACAAGCTTCCGCATCGCCGAGCGCCCGCTGCATGGCGCACCGCCCACCATCCCCGCCGGCGTGCCCGCCGCCGTGCTGGAGCGCCGCCCGGACGTGGCCTCCGCCGAGCGCCTCGTGCAGGCACGCAATGCCGACATCGGCGTGGCCACCGCCGCGTATTTCCCCGCCATCAGCCTCACCGCGCAGGGCGGTTATTTGAGCAAAAACACCAGCGATCTCTTCACCGCCGACAGCCGCGTGTGGTCCATCGGCCCCAGCATCAGCCTTCCCGTCACCGGCTTCGCCCTCATCCATGCCAACGTGAAACGCAGGCGCGAAGCACGGGAGGAAGCCATCGCCACCTACCGCCAGACCGTGCTCGCCGCACTCAAAGACGTGGAGACCACGCTCGCCCAGACCCGCTACCGCGGCGAACAAGCCTCCGCCCAGAGCGAAGCCCTCACCGCCGCCTCCCAGGCCGCCGAACTCACCCGCGCCCGCTATGACAGCGGCGCCGCCAGCTACCTCGAATTCCTCGACGCCGAACGCACAAGATTGCAAACCGAACGCCAGACCAACCAGGTGACCGCCCAAAGATTCATCGCCACCGTGAAACTCGTGAAGGCCATGGGCGGCGGGTGGTGAGGCGCAAAGGCAGGGCGGTTGGTCCTCCAACCGCCGCGCTCCGCGCCCACACTGACGTCCGCATTTGCCCCCAGCCCCACCCCGAGCCTCCCTCACGCGCCTACCACAGAGGCTCGAATTACCATTCAAACCATTGGATTACAATGATCTGAATCGTCACTTCGTAGATAATGCCTGGCATTATATTCCTTCCGGTTTTTAGGTTCAGCGCTCCTGGAACTGGCACTCCACAGCACACCTCTCGGCGCGGAGGCTCGGATGTAGGTCGGTATTCCGATACCGATTCGGTGCCGTCTCGGTATCGGAAGACCGAGCTACATCCGGGCAGCGCTGCGGTGAGCGAGTGGGTTCACGGCGTGCTCTACGCCAGAGTTGAGGTAGAAAAATGGGTGGTGGAAAGATTTTCCAGAATTCTTAATTCTGAAATTTTTCTACCCCTAATCTTTCTACCTTTCACACGTCACTTGCTCATCAAGCAGAATGATGACCGCCCTCAGCCGGGTGCCGTTCTGCCTGCCATCTTCTTATGTCCGTGGCTCGGACGAGCCGTCACGCTCAGCATTTTGGCGCTCGTAGTCTCGGATGTCGAGGTATCTGATCAGCACTCCTGCCACGATCAAAACAAGGCCGGCACCACTCCACTTAAAAAGGAGAGAAATCGCCACGACCAAGGCTGTCGCGATCACCAGGATCAGCATGCCACGCTTGGCATTCCCCGGAATCACAAACACCCAGCGCATGAGCTTTAACATCTTAGAATCATGCACATCGAAGTTCACAGGTCCAGCTCCAAGCCGGTGTTGTGGGGTGCGGCGTGTCACACATCACAAACCATCGCCGCATGCCGCAGCGCCAGCACGGGGTCGCTCCAGGTGGGGATGAATTCGTGGGCGACGAAGTCGTGGTAGCCGATCTCCAGCAGCGCCTGCATGACGGCGGGGTAGTTGATCTCCTGGTGCTCGTCCAGTTCGCAGCGGCCGGGGTTTCCAGCGGTGTGGATGTGGCCGATGGAGTCCTTGTGGATGCGCAGGCGGCGGATGACGTCGCCGTTCATGATGCTGACGTGGTAAATGTCGAAGAGCAGCTTGAAGTTCGGGCTGCCGATCTGCTTGATGAGGTCCACGCAGAAGTCCACGTCATCGCCGAAGTAGCCGGGGTGGCCTTTCATGGGGTGGGAGCTGTCCCGGGAGTTCAGGTGCTCCAGCACGAGGGTGATGCCCTTCTTCTCGGCGAGCGGCAGCACGACCTTCCAGGTGTCCAGGCAGTCCTTGATCGCCTTGTCGCGGTCCATGCCCTCAAATTTCATGCCGGTGAAGGTGATGACTTTTTTGCAGCCGACGTCTGCCGCCACATTGATGCCCTCGGTGAGCTTGGCGATGACCTCGTCGCGGAACTTGGGGTTGCAGGGGCCGTTGCTGAAGCCGTGGCCGGAGACGAGGGAGATGTCCAGCCCCAGCGCCTTCACGTCCGGGTAGTACTTCCGGTCGATGCCTTCCATGCCCACGAGTCCGATGTCTTTGCAGTGTTTGGCCAAAACGACGGTGTCCATCGGCTTGAAGCACCAGCCCATGACGGTGTGCCGGATGCCATGGTTCTTGATGACGTAGGCCGGATCTGCCGCCGCTTTGTCGATGGAGACTGCGCCAAGGCGGGTGGTGGAGGCAGCGGTGGCAGCAAGGGCGGTGGTGAGGAAGTGGCGGCGGTTCATGGCTGGCGGAAAAGTCGAGAGGGGCAAGGGATGGTCAAGGAATGTGAGTGGGCGGCGGAACGGCGTCGAGTGGGGGCGTTGGAGAAAGGGCCGAGTGATGGAGGAGAAGATCTGGGAAGGCACACTGGGGGGAAGCGAGGGCTGTCTCAGAAGAGTGCCCGCGCAAGGCATGAGGTGAAACGATGCGAGAGTTAGTTTCCTATGTAGTTTCAGATTTGATGGCGCGGGAGAGGAGAGCCTGAAACGAAGGCTTCGTTACTCATGTGAGTGCGCCGCTGTTGCGAGTGATTGAGGGAGCAGGAGAAACGGTGCAAGCGCTAGGGTAAACCAAGAAACGTTTTATACGTTACATTGTCAAGGAAGGGAGAAAGAGGAGCGGTGACTACAATGTGTGAGCAACTCCATGAGCGGATTGTGAGTGCGAGCGGAGAAGAAGGCGGGGGCGGTGTATTCGCTGAAGCGCTAAAGAAACGAAACTATCGTTTCTTCTTCCGCGCATAGCTCTGTGGCTTTCCAGCAACCCGGAGGAATCCCTTCCTTTTTGAATCATTCCTATACCGTGTTATTATCTGTTATTTCTTTGTATATAAGCGCATTTAACAATCAAACAGGCGCGGATAAAGAAACGCTTGAACCGTTACTTATAACTTAGACACAAACAGGGCAGCGTTCTAACCCCAAGTCCCTTTTATCACGGATCCCAACGGAGCAGGGCAATGCTTCCTAGCTGTCGCCCACAGGCGAAAAGGGTCTCTCCTCTTCCCATCGAAGATGTGAAGACTCCTCCAGATCGAGGTTTGAAGAAGGGTCGGGTGAGGGGTCTGAGATGCGCTTTCCGGAGGCGGGGTCGGCGAACAGGAACGCCCCGCACTGCGGTCGTCTCCCTGAAGACCTGTTTTCTTTTTCAGCGGGTGACTAGGGCGGGGAGAGGGTTGGCCCGGCTTGCCACCTGACCTCATTGCTGATTGGTCGATTTACCAGCGAACTGAAACCTTTTTATCGTTACTTTTAACAACCCAAGCGTAGAACCCATTGCATAGAAAATCGGTCTTCAGGCGTGCATCGGCAATGACACAAGGCACGCTGGCGGAGGCTGTGAATATCCCGCAAAGCAAGTTCGCCGTGGCGCGAGTCAATAGAAACGCTTTTATCGTTACGTTTTACCCCTACCCACAGGCGGGGCCTGTTATGAATCGCTCCCATTATTCATCGACCTCCCAGCCCCTCGCCTCAGTCCGATAACCCTGTGAACTTCCTCACGAACCGTCCGCCCCGGTACAAGCGCGCAACGCCATTGCAACGCCATAACCGTTACTTTCCAATACAGAAGGTGGAGAAGATGACATCAAGAATGCGTTCGACATCGACCTGCCCGACGACGTCGCCGAGGGCCTGAAGCGCTTCGCGGATTTCCAAGGCGATGAATTCGGGGGCAGCGTTACTTTCCAAGGCAGCGCGGGCGGCGTGGAGGCGCTCGGTGCAGCGTTCGAAGGCGGCCTTGTGGCGGGCGTTGATGGCCACGGGGTGGTCGGCTGCCAGAGGGCCAGCGGTGGCGATGACGGCGCGGATGGCGTCCCTCAAGGACTCGATCCCCTGCCCCGTGACACAGGAAACGGCGACGGCGTTAGGTTCGGCGCTCCAGCCGGGGTGGACTCCGAGGTCGGCTTTGTTGAGAATGAGGATGCGGCGGCGGTCGAGCTCCGGCGGGAGGTTGAGGCGGGAGTTCGTTTGAGCCGCGGGGGCGGAGCTGGGTGTCGCAGGGTGCTCACCTGCCAATTCGGGGTTGTCTCGATATCGGATTTCCGAGCTAGAGCCGGGCGCGTCCGGGTCTGGGGATGGCGGGGGCGCTGGTCGACAGACAGAAGGTTCTGTCGTACCATTGGGGCGGCTGGCGTCCACGACTTCGAGGACGAGGTCGGCGCGTTCGAGTTCGCGCTCGGTGCGCTGGATGCCCACGCGCTCGATATCGTCCCCGGCTTCGCGGAGGCCGGCGGTGTCCACCAGGCGCAGGGGGATGCCATGGACCTGGATGATCTCCTCAATCGTGTCCCGCGTGGTACCGGCGGTGGGGCTGACGATGGCGCGCTCAAAGCCGAGCAGCACATTGAGCAGGCTGCTTTTCCCCACATTCGGAGCGCCGGAGATCACGGTGCGGGCACCATGGCGCAAAATGCGGCCCTGCTCGGAGGTGGCGATGAGTTTTTGCGCCCGGTCCAGCACGGCCTCCAGGCGGCGGATCAGGCTGGCCCCGGTTTCCGGCGAGATGTCTTCCTCGGGAAAATCAATGTAGGCCTCGATGTGGGCCAGCACCGGGATGATCTCCTGCTGCATGGCCGTGGCCTCGCGCCCGATGGCTCCGCCGAGCTGTTCATTGGCCGCGCGCAAGGCCAGGGTGCTCTGGGCGTGGATCAGATCCATCACCGCCTCGGCCTGCGTCAGGTCCATCTTGCCATTTAAGAAGGCGCGCTGGGTGAACTCCCCCGGCTCCGCCGCCCGCGCGCCGCTGGCCAGCAGCCGGTCCAGCACGCGCTGGGTCACGAGCACGCCGCCATGGCCGTGGAATTCGATGACGTCCTCCCCGGTGTAGCTGGCGGGGCCTTTGAAGTGCAGCAGCAGGCCTTGGTCCAGCATGCTGCCGTCCGCGTCCACCACGGGCACCAGGTGGGCCTGGCGGGGCTTCAAACTCGGCGGCAGGCGGAAGGCGCGGGTCGCCACGCCCAGCGCCTGCGGGCCGGACACGCGCACCACGCTGATCGCAGCCTCTCCCAAGGCGGTGGATATGGCGACGATGGTGTCATGAAGCATGGGCGGAGGGTGTGGTTTGGCACCTCAAAAATCAACCCTCCTTGTTCGACAATTCGTCGATCACGCACGGCGGGGAGGCTCTGCAGCCGGGCGGAAGGGGGGGGGCGAAAGTTGCGACAAAGCAGTTCTTCCGCGTTGAAGTCTTGATCCGTCCTTAAGAAATGCGTATGCTCGGAGTCTTTCCAACCCGAAATGCCCGTTCACGCATGTTAAATTCCAAATTCCAAGAACCTTTCGTGGGTCCATGGGCGCCGCGGCATGTCTCGTGGTTGGAAATGGCGTGCTATTTTGGCGGGGCGCTTCTGGTGGCGGCCCTCGGCACCTTGTGGATCCTCCGGCGCGGCGGCATCATCGGGATGGATGCCCCCGACACCCGCCGGAAGCTGCACGAGAAGGCCATCTCCCGCCTCGGGGGCGCCCCCATCTTCGTGGCGGTGGGCCTGGCCTCGCTGGTGGCGGGCTACATCGGCGGCCTGGGGTGGACGCGCTGGCTGCCCGTGGCGCTGTGCAATGCGCTGATCTTCAGCGTAGGTTTTGTGGATGACCTGAAGCCCCTGGGGGCCAAGGTCAAGCTGGTCGGACAGGTAGGCACAGCGCTTATCCTGTACTCCCTCGGCGTGTCCATTGATATCCTGAGCAATCCTTTTGGCGAAGGTGCGCTAACGCTCGGCTGGTGGAGCCTGCCCATCACACTGCTCTGGCTGGTGACCATCCCCAACATCGTCAATCTCATCGATGGAATGGACGGGCTGGCGGGGGGATTTGGGCTGTTTTTGTGCCTGACGCTGGCCTTCCTGGGCTACTACCGTGGCCAGCCCGATGTGCTGGTGGTGTCCCTGGCCATGGCGGGCGCACTGGCGGGCTTTCTGATCTTCAATCTCCCCCCGGCCAAGATTTTCCTGGGCGATGGCGGAGCCTACTTGATCGGCTTTTTCATCGCCTCCGTCTCGCTTTTCACCTCGGACAAGGGCTCCATCATCGGCGCGCTGCTGGTCATCATCATCGCCCTTGGCGTGCCGATTCTGGACACGCTGTTTGCCATCCTGCGCCGGGCCATCCGCGGTGTTTCCATTTTTAATGCAGACGCCGAGCACATCCACCACCGGCTCATCCTGCTGGGGTACAGCAAGGGGCGCGCGCTGGCGGCCATGTACGCCGTGTGCCTGGCACTGAGCCTTGTGGGGCTGAGCATCCTGATGACGAAGGGCATCGCCCTGCCGATGGTGGGAGCCATCCTCTTTCTCTTTGCACTGGGGGCGGCCCGCTACCTGGGCTACGTGCGCAGCTGGTCCAATTTCCGCACGCAGTTGGGCGAGGTGATGGAGCGGCGGCGGCAGCGCGAGTTCTTCCGCGCCTACGGCCGTGTGCTGGACTTTGAAGTGGAGCACTGCGAGGATTTCCGCAGCTTTGACAGCCTGTTTCAGCACGGGCTCGGGCGCATGGGGCTGAGCGTGCAGGCGGTGGTGGGCTACCAGCCTGAAATCCTCACCCTGGGCGGAGGCAGGCAGTTCACCCTCTACCGGCCCAAGGACGGCACCGAGCTCAATGAGTGGCACCTGCGTCTGGATGTGCTGCTGCCCGCCCTGGAGCGCTGCCTGGAGAAATGGAGCACGCTCCCGCTGAGCAGCCAGATCCCCGCACCTGCGGCGCACGTCCCCCTAGTCCCGCCCTCCATCACGGCATGAATGATGACGCCCCCATGATCGACGAGTCCTCGCAGAAAAAGCATCCCCTGCTCGCCGCTGACGACTCCCCCGGGGACGTGCTGCGCCCGCTGGAAGCCAGCCGTGAAAACACCTCCGAGAGCAGCCCGGAAAGCGCCCCGGAAGCCCCTCGCGAGAGCCGCCGGCGCAGAAGCCGCCGCAGCCGCCGGGAGAGCACTCCCAGCGAGGAAGAGGAGGACGAAGGAGAGGACGATCTGGCGAGCACGCAGGAGAGGAATTACGAGGTCACCGGCGCCGCTTGGAAGGGCTGGGCCTTTGCCGCGCTGCCCGTGCTCGCCTGCTTGTTTGGCGCCGGGCGGGAATCGTGGTCCAAGGGACTCATCGCCACGCTGATGGGCCTGCTGCTGCTGTTCTTTGCCCCCAAGCGCAAGCTGCCCTCCCTGCCCCTGTTTTGCCTGCTGGGGGCGCTTGCTGCCCCGCTGCTGGTTTTCCTGCCAAACTCCTGGTTCGGGCAGGCCCCGGCCTGGCGCACGACGCTGGTACAGGACTGGGACATCCACCTTTCCACCACCCTCACGCCGCAGGCCGGCGTGGCGCTGGAGGGCTGGCTGGTCTTTGCCATGTGCGGCGTCTGGCTGTACTGGTGCCTGACACGCGGCTTTTCAGACGGGCAGCGGCGCGGCGTGGTGCAGACGCTGGCCTTCGGCGGCGTGCTGCTGTGCGTGCTTTCCATTTTGGAGTACCTCAAGGTGGTGCAGATCCCCTGGTGGCCGCGCAATACCAAGGAGTGGGGCAATGCCTTCGGCCCCTTTGCCAATCGCAACCACATCAGCAGCATCGCGGCGATGACCTGCGTGCTGTGCGCGGCGGGCGGGTACGATGCCTTCCGGCGCGGCTCCCGGCTGTGGCTGCCCTGCCTGCTGGGCTTCGTCCCTCCGGTGACCGCCATTCTCATGAACAGCTCCCGCGCAGGCGTGGTGCTGCTGCTGCTGGGCATCATGGTATGGATGGGCACCATTGCCATGAAGCGCGGCTTTTTCCAGAAGCTGGCGGTCTCCACTTCACTGGTCTTCATCATCGCCACCCTTCTGGTGATGTCCGGCGGGAATGTGTCCAAACGCTTCACGGAGGGCGGCATCACCGAGTTTGCCTCGGACAATGGGCGCGGCTCCCTCTTTGTGGAGACGCTCAAGATGTGGCTGGACTCCCCGTGGACGGGCGTGGGCATGGGAAATTTTGACGCCACCTTCCCGCAGTATTCCAGGATGGCGGTGCACGCGCGGCGCTTTCTGCACCCGGAGAGCGATCTGCTGTGGCTGCTCACCGAAGGCGGGCTGCTGACGGTGCTGCCAGCGCTGGGGCTGGTGCTGTGGATCTTCCTCTCCACTGGCCCGTGGTATGGGAAGAAGCGCAAGTCCGGCATGGCGGACCGCCGCCTGCGAAATGCCGCCGCCATCGTCTTCGGGCTCGGCGCGCTGCATGGCCTGGGGGACGTGCCCAGCCACGGCCTTGGCTACGCTGTTTTCATGGCCCTGCTGGCGGGCATCGCCATCCGCCCACGGCGGCTGCCGGACGCCGCCAGCACCTCCCAGCGGCTGATGCTGCGCCTCTGCGGCCTGCCGCTGCTGGCACTCGGCGCGGCATGGCTGGCCATCGCACTCGGGCACCCCGTGCTGCCCGGCACCAGCTCCGCCGAGGCCCTGCGCGCCCGCGCCGGAAAGCTGGCGGACTCCGGCTCCCCCGCCGGCGCACTGCCGCTGATGGACCAGGCCATCGAACTGGCACCCATGGACTTCCGCTACTACTACGAGCGCGCCTGCCTGCGCCTGCGCCTGGGCCAGCCCAAGGAGGAGGCCATGCTGGACTTCTCCCGCAGCCGGGCGCTGGACAAAAACTACGCCCTGCTCTGCTTCTCCGAAGGTGTGTACTGGCTGGACTACGACCCGCAGTACGCTGTGGTGAGCTGGCGCGAGGTCCTGCGCCGCTTCCCTGAGGCCGCCGGCGGCACCTACGGCTACTTCAGCAGCATGCTCGGCCATTCCTACCAGCACCCGGAGCTGCGCGAGCCCCTGTGGACGCTGGCCACCAAGTCGGAGCTGAAATTTGAATTCCTCAAAACCGTGCGCACGCGGGAGGAGTTTGAGCGCTGCCTGCGCAGCCTGCTGGAGCAGCAGCCGGACCTGCGCGGTCTGGAGTCCCCCCAGCGGCAGACGCTCTTCAGCATGTGGTACCAGTATGGCAGCCAGGAAACCCTCGTCGCCGCACTGGAGGCCAACCCCAGGTGGCGGGACGACGGCTGGCGCATCCTCGCGGAGCACTACGCGCGGAACTCCGACTTCCAGCGGGCCGTGCAGGTGGTGATGCCCTACCTGCCCTCGGTGAATCGCACCGCCCCCGGCACCAGCACGGACATCCCCACCCTGGAGCGCGCCTTTGTGTACAATCCCACTGACGCCCGCCGCGGCATCGACCTCTTCCAGGCCCAGAAGACCCAGGGCGACTACGACGGCGCGCTGCGCACCCTGGAAAGAGTGATGACCATCCCCAACGCCCCCGCCTACATCCGCCAGGAAATCGCCAGCCTGTACATGGCGAAGCAGGACTACCGCCGCGCCTGGGAAGCCATGCGCGAGGCCATGGAGGCGATGCAGAAGAAGTAGCGGGGTGGCACGGATGCCGCCCTTCCGTGCAGAGGGGTGAATGCCGATTTAACAGGGATTTCAGGGTTTCCCATCCAGGGCGGTGCGCATCCCGCATTGCCTTTGTCTGCCAGCCCGTTATTCTAAAGGCCATGTCCGCTCCTGACACCGAACCTCGCATTGAACCGGCCACCATTGAAGACCTGCCTCAGCTGGTGGAGCTGCTCATGGCTCTGTTCAGCGAGGAGGAGGATTTCAAACCGGACCGCGCCAAGCAGGAGCATGGCCTGCGCCTCATCCTGGAGCAGCCAAACCGGGGGCGCATCTTTGTGCTGCGCACGGACCACAAGGTCATCGGCATGATCAATCTGCTCTTCACCATCAGCACCGCGGAGGGCGGGCTGGTGCTCATCATGGAAGACGTCATCGTGCATCCGCAGCACCGCCGCCAGGGGTATGGCGGGCGGCTGCTGGAGCATGCCATCGAGTTTGCGCGGGAGAAGCGCTTCCGCCGCATCACGCTGCTGACGGACCGCATCAGCGCGGACTCGCAGTCCTTCTTCCAGCAGCACGGCTTCCAGTTCTCCAAGATGATCCCCATGCGGCTGGTCTTTTGACGCCAGGCTGCCACGCAAGACGTACCCCGTTGACAAACGCCACCGCACGCCAGGCTCCCATGCACACGCAGTTCCTCGCCTTGCTCCACCGGCCCGAAGGCGGCACGGCCCCGGTGCCGCGCCAGATTCTGGAGGCGTCCGACTGGGCGGTGCTCTTCACGCTGGGCACGCTGTTCTTCCTGCTGGGCGCCTTTGCCATGTGGGCCTGGCTCATCTGGCGGCGCACCACCCGTCCGGAGCCGCATGTAAAGCTCCTCATGGAGCTGGAGGAGGAAGAGCAGGAGGCAAACGGCCGCAAAGCCCCCTCCCCTGCCGCCCCGGCGGAGGAGTCCAGTCCCCAGGCGGCCCCCTGGGAGCAGTCCGCTGACTGGTGGAAGAAAGCGGACCCATGACATCTGCATGAGCGAGAAGCCCTCCCTGTTTCACGGACTGCGCGCGCGCACCCACTACCTCACGCGCAACCGCCGCTTTCTGCTGCGCACCGCTGCGTCCATCATCGCCATCGGCACCATCATTGCCAGCGCCATCGTCATTGGCAGCCCGCATGAGGACGGCCCGGCGCACCCCGTGTTCGTCTCCGCCGCCCTGAACAAGGTGCGGGAGGACTGCCAGCACCTGGAGCGTGAGACCTCGCCGCATCCGCGTGAGCTGGCCAGGTGGCTGCGCATGCTGGTGGCGCAGATCCCGCAGCTGATGAAGGACAACGACGCTGCGGCTTACCAGAGCTTTGTGGAAAAGGGAAAAATAGGCGGGTATGACGTGGAGCACCTCCTCCAGCAGCACGCCACCTCAGACGCGCCTGCCGGCCTTTTCCGCGACTACCTGGCGGCCACGCTGGATGCCGATGCGGCGGCGTTCCGCCAGCTGCAGCAGAAGGCCGCGGCCATGCCCCCGGAGATGCTGGCGGGAGAGCTTTTTGGCAGCGTGGAAAAGCGGCGGGACGACATCCCTGCGGCCATCCAGGCCTTCTACACCGAGGGCCTGCACTTTCCTGACGCCGCCTCCGCACGTGAGGAAGCCCTGCGCCTGGCCGTGACGCAGCGAGACCTGCCCATGCTGCGCACCATGGCCGCGCAGCCCGGCTGGATCGAGCAGGCCCACCCGCTGCTGCAGCACCATGCGGGCTCCCTGCTGGGAGATGTGTGGATGCAGTGGCACGGCCTCATCCGCCACCGGCTCGATGAGCTCCCCTACGGCATCCTCACGCTGGCCGTGTTTGCCGCGGGGTTGTGGTATTTCATATTAGTGCAGCACAGCGACCACGAGCGCTGGCGCTGGGTACGCCCCGTGGCCGCGCTCACCGCGGGCATCGCCAGCGTGTGGCCCACGCTCACCATCCTGGCCTTTCAGGAGTACCACCAGGGCATGACCTCGGAAGCCCCCTTCCCTTACGATGTGCTGTACTGGGTGGGTGGAGTGGGGCTGCGGGAGGAGGGCTGCAAGCTGGCGCTGTTCTGCCTCTTTCTGCCCTGGCTGCTGTGGAGGCGCACGCCCGGGCTGGCCCTGCTCACCGGCGCCTTCGTGGGCCTGGGGTTCGCGCTGGAGGAAAACATCGGCTACTACCAGGAGCACCTCGGCGCCATCGCCTGGACGCGCTTTGTTTCCGCCAATTTCCTGCACATCTCCCTCACCGGCATCTGCGCGCACAGTTTGTATCGCATGCTGCTCACCCGCTTTGCCCGGGCGGAGGAGTTTCTCACCACCTTTGGCATGGCCGTGGTGGCCCATGGCGCCTACGACTACTTCTGCGAGGACAAATTCGAGGACCATGGCTGGTTTTCCACCATCATCCTCGTGCTGTGCGCCGCGCGCTTCATCGACCTCCTCTCCCAGGAGACGCGTCCGGCACGGCTCACCATCTCGCCGCGGGCGGTCTTCATCTTTGGCTCCGCGGCATTGATCGCCGTCTCCATCGTCATCGGTGCCTGGACCACCCGCACCATGGCCGGCGTGGCCGAGGCCGGCAAAGACTGCCTCAGCATGGTCCCCATCGCGATGCTGTACTGGCGGAAGTTTGAGAACGCGTAAGCTGGCCGCATCGTCAAAAAAGTGACAATAGAAGACGCTCTCCACCCGTCAAAGGTCGGCATGAGCATGCTCCGATATCTGCCCCTCCTCCTCTGCGCCCTCACAGCCACGCTCGCGCAGGCAGCCGAGCCGCTCACCGTGTCCATGAAAGTCTCGGGCCTGTTTGCCAAAGGCTACTCATGGCAGCTCGCCATCGCTGATGATGGCGCGGCAAAGCTCACAGTGGAGAAACCCGGCGCTCCGGTGCATGAGTCTCTTCAAATCCCTCCCGCCAGGCTCGCAGAACTCCGCGAACTGCTGCAGCGCGAGCGCTTTTTTGACCTCGGCGCGAGCTACGGCGTTGTCGTCCCCGATTCCAGCACCACCACCCTCAGCGTTCACGTGGGCAAGCGCACACACACCGTGGAGCTGCAGTATCTCCGCACCGATGACCCGCACATCGAGGAAATGCGCCGCGCTCTCCGCGTCTCCATCTTTCTCCGCGGCCTCTTTCAAAACCCCGACGCCGTGGACCTGCGCCGCTATGACGAGATGCTGCTCAAGGATTCTCCCAAGTGAATGAATTCCCCACGTGAAGCGAAGCAAATGAGCCGGCTTCACGCACTCCGCACCCTCGAAGCGCTTGGCAATCTCCCCTGCCCTGCGCATGCTGTGGCATGAGCTGGTTTATACACTCCTTCTGGACCGAGACGCTCGCGCTCATCTCCATCGTGGGTTCCGTCACCGCGCTGCTGCATCTTTTCCTGCGGCACCGGGACTACCGCTCCGCAGCGTTTTGGACGGCCATGATCGTGCTGGAGCCGCTCTTCTCGCCGCTGCTCTATCTGCTGCTTGGCATCAACATCCTGCGGCGCAGCGGGCGGCGCTACCGCAGCGGCATCAATGAGCCCTGGCGCGATCCCGTGCCGGACCAGCCTCTGCCGTTTTCTGACACAGACGGCTGCGCGGCGCAGGAGCACCAGCAGCTGGCGCGCACGCTGGACCGCATCTCCCGCTTCAGCCACACGCATGGGAACCGCCTCGAAATCCTGCACAATGGAGACGAAGCCATGCCGCGCATGCTGCAGGCCATCCGCAGCGCCAGGGAAAGCGTCTCGCTGGCCAGCTACATCTTTGAGGCCACCGGCATCGGCGCGGACTTCGTGGCGGAACTCTCCGCCGCCGTGAAGCGCGGCGTGCAGGTGCGCGTGATGATTGACGATGCCGGCACCCGCTACTCCTGGCCGCCCGTGGTGGATGCCCTGGAGAAGGCCGGAGTGACCGTGCGGCGCTTCATGCCCAGCCGCATGATCCTGCGCATCATCACCATGAACCTGCGCAATCACCGCAAGATCCTCGTCGTGGACGGCCGCACCGCCTTCACCGGCGGCATGAACATCCGCGAGGGAAACATGGTCTCCCGCAAGCCCGCGCACGCCGTGCATGACCTGCACTTTGAAGTCACCGGCCCCTGCGTGGCGCAGATCCAGCGTGTGTTTGCCGAAGACTGGGCCTTTTGCACCACCGAGGTGCTGGAGGGCCCGCTGTGGTTCCCTGATTTGCGTGTCACCGGCACCACCACCGCCATCGGCATCGTGGACGGTCCGGATGAGGACATGGAGGTCATGCCTGCCGCGTTTTTTGCCGCACTCAACGCTGCACGTGAAGAGGTGAAAATCGTGACCCCGTACTTCCTGCCCAATGCCGTGCTCATGGCCGCGCTGCGCCTCTGCGCCGTGCGCGGCGTGAAGGTCACCATTCTCACCCCGGGGCAGAACAACATCCCCATCGTCGGCTGGGCCGCGCGCACGCTGTACCCCGAGCTGCTCTCCGTGGGCTGCCGCATTTTTGAGTCCGCGCCGCCGTTTGACCACTCCAAGATTTTCCTCATCGACGGCGTCTGGTCCTTCCTCGGCTCCACCAACTGGGACCCCCGCAGCCTGCGCCTGAATTTTGAGTTTAACCTGGCCTGCCACGATGCGGAGCTGTGCCGCCGGCTCTCGGAGGAGATGGACGCCAAGCTGGCACACAGCCGGGAGATCACGCACGAAATGCTGGAAAACGCGCCCACCTTTCAGCGCATTCGCAACGGCTTCGTGCGCCTGTTCATACCCGTGCTCTGAGAAAATTTGCAGCTTTGGCCAAAACGAAACGTATCTAGGGACGTTCCATTCCAGCCATGACGCGCCACTCCACCGCCTCCCCTTCCCTTACCAGCCGCTGCTGGCATGGCGGGCGGGCCTTTTTTTCCTGGAATAAACTCAGCGCCTCCCGCGTCGTATCCGCACCCATGCCGCGCATGCCAGCCGTCCCATTCCATTCCTGTTTCTAAACCCTTTGCCCCGGCAGACGGGGCCGCTGCCGCGCACAGTCCCAACGCGCACCACTCGACTCAACACAACTCAAACAATCCTGACCCAATCATGAAGAAACTCATCGCACTCGCCTTCGCTCTCGTCGCTTCCGTCGGTTTCGCCGCCGAATTCCCGGACATCAGCATCGCCGACCTCAAGCAGGCCATCGCTGACAAGAAAGTGACCGTCATCGACGTGAACGGCGCTGCCTCCTACAAGGCCGGCCATGTGCCAGGCGCCATCGACTTCGCCTCCCAGGGCTCCAATCTCGCCAGCGTGCTTCCTGCCGACAAGAACGCCCTCGTCGTCGCCTACTGCGGTGGCCCTGCCTGCAGCGCCTACAAGGCTGCCGCCAACGCCGCCAACAAGCTCGGCTACACCAACGTGAAGCACCTCTCCGCCGGCATTTCCGGCTGGAAGGCCGCCAAGGAAACTCTGGAGCCAGCGAAGTAATCCCTCGCTCAAATTCCACCCACCGGGTGTGCGGGAGCCAATCCTGCCACCCGGTTTTTTTGTGCCTTTTCCTCATGACCTCCACTGCTCCCAAGATCCCCTCAAGCCCACCCCTCACTCCGAGCAGCCTCCGCACTTCAAAAATCAACAATCGATGGCTCGTCAATGCGTTCTCCGAAGCTCGCAGAGCGAAGGATGAATCGTCAATCACGCACAGCCTGCGCCCACAAGGGTGAAATGAGAGCACGGCCAAGGTACCACGTGGGCGCTGGGAAAAGAAGACTGGAGGAAAGGGGGAGAGTGACGAGGCGGCAGGCTCCGCTGGGAGGAAGGATTTCAGGGACGCGCACAGCGCATCCCTACCGTCCAGCGTTGAGCGTGCCGCAGGGCAGGCAGGGCACCGCTGTGTCGGGGCCGAAATTTCGGGTCTGAATTGTGACCCTGCACGATCGCCGATCACCCATTTCTGAAGTATTACTAAGCTGGCGCCCACACTTCCATCGCCAGGCTCGCCGCGCCCAGGGCACCGGCATTGTCCCCCAGCGTGGAGGGCACCACCTTCATGCCCGTGCTGCGCATCGCAGGCATGAGTGCCACCGCCTTCTCGACGATCGCAGAGCAGAAGCGCTCTCCCAGCACCGTCAGCGGCCCATGCAGGATGAACACACCCGTGTCCGTGATCATCTGCAGAAGGCCGATCACCCGCGCAAAATCGCCGCACACGGCATCCCATTCCGGCCCGGTGACTTCGGCAACCGCCGAAAGCCCGCCGCGCAAATCCTCGGGCAGCTTTGCCTGCGGCCCCAGGCCGGCCAGCCGCCGCCACGTGGCAGGCGCGCTGAGCGCATGGTGCAGCTCCTGGCTTCTGCCACCGGGATCGTCCATCAGCGGCCAGGGCCAGCGCCCCACTTCACCAGCGGCATGGTGCGCACCTTCGATCACCCGGCCATCCTGCACCATGGCCACGCCGAATCCGCTGCGCGGTCCGAGGATCACATAATCATTCAGGCCGTGCCCCAGGCCAAACCAGCGCTCCGCGTGCGCGATCGCCCGCAGGTTGTTCTGCAGCGTCACCGGCACGTTCAGCTTGGCGCTGATTTTTTCGACCACCGGCACCTGGTTCCAATCGGGAATAAAGGCATAATGAATGCCCACTCCGGCCTGCGCATCCACCAGGCCCGGCACGCCCAGGCCCACGGAAAACAGCGGGCCTTGCATCGAGGCGGCCAGCCTGGCCACACAGATCAAAATCGATTTGATCACCTGGTCTGCCACCACCTCGGCCGGCAGCACCTGCTCCACCGAAGCCCGGGCATCGCCGGAAAAGTCCACCCCCACTGCCTGAATGCGCTGCGCATTGAACTCCACCCCGGCGAACCATCCTGCCTCCGGCTGCGTGGTCAGCACGCGCCGCGGACGCCCCATGGGCCCTTGATTCAGACCGGACTCATTGAGGTATTTGTCGGCGATCAGCTGGTCGACATACAGCCCGGTGGTGGACGGAGAGATGCCCAGCACCTTGGCCAGCGTGGTGCGCGAGGTGGCCTTGCCGCTGCGGATGTGGAGCACCGCCGCGCCAAGAGTTTCACGTTGAAAAACTGGGTTTTTTCGCATTCGAATAAAAGACCTCTTGCTCCTCTATCTGTCCAGCAGGATCAGTGGATTCACATCAACATTATCATTCATAATGGACTTACCCATCCGCACCCCTGACCGCAAGTGTGAAGTCGCATGGTTCTCCGCCCTCTGTTCGGACGATTACGAATTCCTCGGCATTCCTGACGGCTCCATCCGCTCCAGCTATGAACACTGCGGCGACATCGTGAAGAAGGCCGACGCCCTCGGCTACCAGAACATCCTCCTGCCCTCTGGCTGGATCGCCGGGCAGGATGCGCTGGCCTTTGCCTCCGCCATGGCCCCCCAGACCGCGCAGATCAATCAGCTCGTCGCCCTCCGCATGGGGGAGGTCTGGCCGCCCATGCTAGCCCGCGCCTTGGCCACCGTGGACCACATCGCCAAAGGCCGCCTCTGCATCAACATCATCTCCTCCGACATGCCCGGCCTGAAGGAGAGCAACGAAGTGCGCTACGCCCGCGCCAGCGAGATCATTCAAATCCTCCAAGGTCTGTGGCGCACCGACGGCCCCTTTGAATGGAAGGGCGAATTTTACAACATCAGCCTGCCCACCACCGAACCCGCCAAGCCCTACCAGCAAAACGGCGGCCCCCTGCTCTACTTCGGCGGCATCTCCCCCGCCGCGCAGGAGCTCTGCGCCAAGCACTGCGATGTCTTCCTCATGTGGCCGGAGACGGAGGACCGCATCGCTGAAACCATGCGCGTCATGTCCGAAAAAGCCGCCGCTCATGGCCGCAAGATTGACTTCGGCTTCCGCGCCCACGTCATCGTCCGCGAAACCGAAGCCGAAGCCCGCGCCGCCGCCGACCGCCTCATCTCCAAACTCACCGCCGAAAAAGGCGCCGAGATCAAAGCCCGCTCGCAGGACAGCCAGAGCGCCGGCGTGAAACGCCAGGACGAACTCCGCGCCCAAAGCAGCGATCTCTACATTGAGCCTCACCTCTGGAGCGGCATCGGCCTCGCCCGCAGCGGCTGCGCCAGCGCCATCGTGGGAGGTCCCGATCAAGTCCTCGCCAAACTCAACCGCTACATGGACCTCGGCATGCGCGCCTTCGTTCTCAGCGGCTACCCCCACCTGGAAGAGTGCGACCTCTTCGCCAAACACGTGCTGCCCAAGCTGCCAACCTGCCGCCTCAACGAACTCCAAGGCCGCCGCGTTCCCGATCCCGTCACTCCGCTGACCACCGCTCCGCGCCGATAACGTCGTCCTCGTCCTCGTCCTCGTCCTCCTACTCGAACTCGTCCTCGATCAAGGAGCACCGTTTAAAGTTTCAGCTTTAAAGTCACAAGCCACCTCCGCCCCTGCGCCAGCCTCCCCGTATTGTAGTACCGGCTTCAGTCGGTTCCGGGAACACCCCGCAACGCCTCTCCATTCGTCATTCCTTCCTATGAATCCCGTCCGCTTCTCCCTCGCCGGCTTCGGCGCCTGGGGCAAATTCCACGCCCAGTCCATCGCCCAAAACCCTGACGCAAAACTCGTCGCCATCTCCGCCCCTTCGGAAGCCTCCCGCGCGGAAGCCCACCAGCTCTACCCCGACGCCCACATCTTCGCCGACAGCCTGGAGATGATCGCGCAGGCCGACTTCGACATCATCGACATCGCCACCCCCAGCCACACGCACCGCGAGATCGCCCTTGCCGCCATGGCCAAGAAGAAACACGTCCTGCTGGAGAAGCCCATGGCCATCACGCTCGATGACTGCAAAGCCATCGTCGCAGGCGCGCGCGACCACGGCGTGCACCTCGCCGTCGGCCACGAGCTGCGCCTTTCCAGCCAGTGGGGCCGCATCAAGGAAATCATCGCCGCAGGCACCATCGGCGATCCCCAGTACGTCCTCGTCGAACTCTCCCGCAAACCCTACCGCCTCGGTGCCAGCGGCTGGCGCTACGATCAAAACCGCGTCGGCAGCTGGGTGCTCGAAGAGCCCATCCATTTCTTCGACCTCGCCCGCTGGTACCTCGAAGGCAGCGGCGATCCCGTGGAACTCCACGCCTACGCCAACTCCCGCGATCCCCAGCGCCCCACGCTGTACGACAACTTCAGCGCCATGTTTAAATATACCAACGGCAGCTATGCCGTGGTATCCCAGACCCTCGCCGCCTTCGAGCATCACCAGACCGTGAAAGTCAGCGGCACCAAAGGCGCCCTCTGGGCCGCCTGGAGCGGCGCCCTCGACCGCACCCTCGAACCCGAATACTTTTTGAAGGTCTTCGACGGCGAAAAGCTGGAGACCATAAAGCTCGAAAAGCACAGCGGCGAAGTCTTCGAACTCCGCGAAGAAATCGCCCAATGCATCCTCATGGTCCGCACCGGCAAGCCCCCCATCGCCACCGGCCTCGACGGCCTCTGGTCCGCCGGCCTCTGCCTCGTCGCCGAAGAATCCATCCGCCAAGGCAAGCCCCTGCCGGTGGGCGAGATGCTGAAGTTTTGAATGGCAAAAAGATTGAGGGGCAAAAAGATTTTTCCAATCATCGGATTCTGCCTCTACTTCCGGCATGCCCATCGAGTGTCCCATCCAATTTCCGAAGGTCGAACGTGAAGCCTTTCGAAAACTGGACTATCAGGTCATGCACCTGGCATTCGAATCCCACAGGCACCTCGGAAAGAACTGCGATGAAGTCATCTATCACAACGATCTCGCGGCTCGCTTGAACGGTGCGGGCCTGATCCCTTCCCTCGTCGAAGTGGAAGTTCGAGTACGTCATGGAAGCTTTGTGAAGGAGTATTGGATCGATCTTATCCCCGCAGGACAGGCGATTTATGAGTTGAAGTCGGCTGTTGCCATCACGCCCTCTCACGAAAGCCAGACCATGAACTACCTCATGCTCGCAAATTGCGAGCATGGCAAGCTGGTGAACTTCGGCAGCACATCCGTGGATTCGAGGTTCATCAACAACCCAGTGCCTCGTGAAGCACGCTATCGCTTTGAGACGGTGACAACATCTTGGCAAGGCCCTGACACTCTCCTCAAAGCGCTGGTGCTATTCATTGAGGACATCGGTCTCTTCCTGGAAGCCCCCCTTTACAATCAGGCCCTCGTTCATCATCTCGGCGGCCCAGAACACGCGTTGGAACGACGTCCAATGACGTTGAATGGCTGCCAGCTCGGAAATCAAACCTTCCAGATGTGTTCACCCGACCAAGCCTTTCGCGTAACAACCCTCAATCAGCGCCTTCAAGCCCAGCGCACCAGCTTCGAAAAACTCCTCGCTCTCAGCGATCTCCAAGCCCTTCACTGGATCAACCTCAACCACCACAAAATCGAGTTCACCACCCTTAGAAAATGAAGAATTGAAAGGATAAAACCTCAGGATCAGATATTGGAAAAATCTTTTTGCCCCTCAATTTTTTTGCCCTTCCCCGGCCTATTCTTGACTGGCCTCCTTTCCTGCTCTTCTCAAAGAAAGCCAACCACGCCGCTGAATTTCGCCGAGCAAAAAATTCCCACCTCTGCTGAATTCTGTATTCCACGCCGTTCTACCAACGTCACAATTCTCACCCATGAAAGCCTCCATCCTTCTTGCCGTCCTCTCCCTCGCTGCACCGCTCCTTCGTGCTGACGACCTGCAGCCACCCATCACCGAGGGGCAGCGGGTCGCCACGTGTGGGCACAGTTTCCATGTGTTCACCTACAAGCAGGTGGATGAGATCGCGAAGTCTGCCGGGCTGGCGCATCAGCTCGTCGGTCTCTCAAGCATCGGCGGGTCCACGGTGCAGAAGCACTGGGACGTCCCCGAAGAAAAAAGTGCCGTCAAACAAGTCCTCAAAACCGGCAAGGTGGACGTCCTCACCCTCTCCCCCATCTGGCTGCCCGACCCCGCCATCGAGGAGTTCGTAAAGCTGGGCCTCGAGCACAATCCCGCGCTGCGCATCACCGTGCAGGAATACTGGATGCCGAATGACGAATACAAACCCGTCTATCCACTGGAAGCCAACAAGAAGAAGGTGGACCACAACGCCACCGACATCGCCCAACTCCGCGATGCCACCCAGCGCTACGCCAAGGACATCGAAGACTACGTGCGCGGCATCAATGAGCGCCTCGGCAAGCAGTCCGTTTACATCGTCCCCGTCGGCATGGCCGCCGTGACGCTGCGCGACAAGATCGTGAAAGGCGAAGCCCCCGGCCTCAAAACCCAGGGTGAACTCTTCCGCGACTACTGGGGCCACGCACTGGCCCCGCTGCAGATCCTCTCCAGCTACTGCCACTTCGCCGTCATCTACCGCCGCAGCCCCGCGGGCCTTCCCGTGCCAAACGCCTTCAAAGCCCTCAAAGACATGAGCGACGACGACAAGGCCAAGCTCAACAAACTCCTCCAGGACATCGCCTGGGACACCGTAAGCCACCACCCCATGGCCGGTGTGATGAAGCCCGTGGCGGCGAAGTAGATTTTTAAGGGCAAAAAGATGGAGGGCAAAAAAATTCCCCCAAACTCTGATTCCAAATCTTTTTGCCCCTAATTTTTTTGCCCTGTCTCCCCCTCTACTTTTTAACAGCTTCCCACCTTTTCACAGCGCCCATCCCCGCATGAAACTCCACGCCCTGCTGTTGACCTCCGCACTCTTCACCATGCCCCTCCTCGCCGCGGATTGGCCCGCGTGGCGCGGCCCGACGATGGACGGGCATGCGGCCTCTGGCCAAACGCTGCCGCTGAAATGGAGCGAAAATGAAAACGTGCTGTGGAAGGCCGAGGTGCGCGGGCGGGGCCACGGCTCCCCCACCGTCGTGGGAGATCACATCTACCTCGCCACGGCAGACATGGAGACGGAAGAGCAACTCGTGCTCTGCTACGACCGCACCACCGGCAAGAAACTCTGGGAGGCCGTAGTGCATCGCGGCAACCTCAACACCAAGGGCCACAAAATCTCCTCGCAGGCCTCCTCCGATGTCGTGAGCGATGGCGAGCGCCTGTTCGTGAACTTCCTCAACAACGGCGCCGTCTTCACCACCGCGCTCGACTTCTCCGGCAAGCAGCTTTGGCAGCGCCGCGTGTGCGACTTCCAGGTGCATCAGGGCTTTGGCTCCTCGCCGGTCATTTATCAGTCCATCGTGCTCGTGTCCGCAGATCATCGCGGCGGCGGCAAGATGACCGGCCTCAACAAACTCACCGGCGAAATCGTCTGGCAGCAGGATCGCCCGCCCGTGGCCAACTACGCCTCCCCCGCCGTTGTGCAAGCCGCCGGCAAAACACAGGCCGTGCTCGCCGGCTGCAACAAGGTGGAAAGCTTTGACCCGCTCACCGGCAAAAAACTCTGGAGCATCGACGGCAGCACGGAGGAAACCGTCGTCACCGCCGTGACTGACGGCAGCCGCATCTTCCTCGGCGGCGGTTATCCGAAGAACCACACCATGGCAGTCGAGGCGGATGGCTCCGGCAAGATCGCCTGGGAAAACGTCACGCGCACCTACGTGCCATCCATGATCGTGAAGAACGGCCACGTCTTCGCCGTGGGCGATGCCGGACGCGCCGCCTGCTGGAAATCCGCCACCGGCGAGGAGCTGTGGTCCGAGAAAGTGGACCGCGAATTCTACGGCTCCCCCGTCATGGCCGACTCCCGCATCTACGTCACCAGCAAAGGCGGCGTCACCTCCGTCTTCGAGGCCACCCCGGAGAAGTTCACCCTCCTCTCCCAAAACCCGCTCGGCGACGAATCCTTCAGCACCCCCGCCATCTGCGACAACCGCATCTACCTCCGCTCCGCCAAGACCGGCCCCGTGCGTCAGGAATATCTATGGTGCGTGGGTGCGAGCGGGAAGTGATCACTTCAGCCTTTCCAGCAGACCCACGCCGACCAAACCGCGCGGCGCTTGGTCATCCGCGCCTTTTCTCCCGCCGTGGAAAATAAAGCCGGTGAAGTTTGCTTCGAGGATCTGGCGTTCATCACTGCCCTGCCGCACCGGTTCGCCATGGTTGATGTCTCCCTGCCAGAGGGAATCGTCGAACTGCACATTGGCGCGGCCTGCGAAAGGGGTTTCCGCCTTGGCCACCGCAGGCCGCCACGCGGCATCCAGGCGATCCGCGGTGTAGCTCTGCTGGTATGGCATACCATCCGCAGCGCGGGCAGTGAGGGTCAGCAAATAGCTCTCTTTGCCAGCGGCATCATGGCGATAAACATGCGGCGCATAGATAAAATCGCCACTCAGCGCGATGACGGGTGCGGACCAGCCGTGCGGGTACTTTGCAAGAGTCGTCTCCGAGCGCCAGAGGCGGCCGCCGTCTGAGGTCACAAAGAGATGCGCCTTCTCCGCGTCGCAGATCACCCAGAAGTCGATCCATTGCTTCACTGGCTTCGCATCGTCCTGCGGCGGAGGTACATCGAGCACCTCAGGCGCGGACCAGCCCGGGGGCTGAGTGATGTCGGCATTGGTGCAGAGGCATGGGGCCATCTTTGGATAGCGCCCCGTTTTGTCCGGCATCATGCCGATGAGATGCCAGCGCGATTGCGGCCGGTAAAAGAACACCTGCGGGACGAAGCACGAGCCCACCGGCAGCTTCACCACCGAGGATGCAATGGGCCGCGTGTCAAAGTTTGGCGCGGATGCCTGCACCGTCCCTCCATTGGCCGAGGCAAAGATGTGCCAGAGCCCTTCATGCCTCACAATGCACGGATCCAGCAGCTTCACAGGCTTCCCCTCAAGCAGCGTCGTTTCGTTCAGCAGTGGTGCCCCGAGACGCCATACTGGCTCAGCCGCATGCACCGCGCAGGCAGACGACCAGAGGCAGATCAGAACAGTGGTGTGAAAAAACGAACGAGAAAGGTTCATGGCATCAATGAGGGAAGCGCGGTCTTCGGGCAAAGACTAGACCAAATCCTCCTCCACCGCAGAAACAAAAAGCCAGAAAAACAGCATTGACCCGCTTCCTCATCTACTTACATACCGACCGGTTTGTATGTTCAAAAAAGCGGCCAGCACGAAACGCGAACGCGACCCCGCAGCCACCCGGCAGCGGCTCATCGACGCCACCTTGCGCCTCATGCTGCAGCAGGGCTTCTCAGCCACCTCGGTCGATCAGATCTGCAAAGAAGCGGGCATGACCAAGGGCGGCTTCTTCCACCACTTTGAAAACAAGGAAGCCCTCGGCCTCGCCGCCATCGAATGGTGGGGCCGCATGGGCACCGCCCTCTATGCCGAGGCCTGGAAGGATGCCTCCATCGATCCGCTCGACCAGCTCCACCGCCTGCTCGACATCATGTCCGGTTTCACCCGCCGCAGCGAGGACGCCGTCGTATGCATGGTCGGCATGATGTCCCAGGAGATGTCCGCCACGAGCCCCGCCTTTCAGGCCGCCTGCGCCAGGGAGCTGGACCTCTGGACTGAAAATGCCGCCAAGCTGCTTGCCGCCGCGAAAAAGATGCACAAGCCAAAGACCAAGTTCGATCCCGTCAAATTCGCCTGGTTCCTCAACAGCCTCTGGCAGGGCTCCATGCTCATCGGCAAGACCTGCCGCTCCCAGGAACTCATTCGTCACAATATCAAACTGGCCCGCGACTTTGTGGACGGTCTGTTTCAGGCAGACTGATGAATAAAAACACCCGCGATGTCTGACACTACCTCCACCGCCCAGTTTGCCACCGAACATTTCTTCCGGCACGAGTCCGCGCGCCTAGTCGCCACGCTGGCAGGCCAGTTTGGCGCGCGGCGGCTGGAGTGGATCGAGGATGTGGTGCAGGAGGCTCTCGTGCGTGCGCTGCAGACCTGGCCGTATCGCGGCGTGCCGGACAATCCCGCCGCATGGCTCACGCAGACCGCGCGCCATCTGGCGCTGGACCAGCTGCGCCGCGAGCAGCGCTGGAACGAGCGCGAAGAAGGCATTTCCGCCGAGCAGGCACGCTGGATGGCCGTGCCACCCGAAGCCGCAGCAGACGATGAGGCCCATCTGCGCGATGACACCCTGCGCCTCATGTTTGTGTGCTGCCACCCGCAGCTCTCCGCCGAAGCCCAGATCGCCCTCTCACTGCGCACCTTGTGCGGCCTCAGCCCCGCAGAGATCGCCGCGGCGTTTGTCACCAGCGAGGCCACCATCTCCAAGCGCCTCGTGCGCGCACGCCAGCGCATTCGCGAGCTGGAGCTGCCCTTTGAAATCCCCGCGGCGCATGAGCTGCCGCAGCGCCTGCACGCCGTGCTGGCGTCTCTCTACCTGCTGTTCAATGAAGGCTACAAGGCCAGCAGCGGCCCGCACCTGGTGCGCGCGGATCTTTGCCCTGCAGCCATCC
>NZ_JBGAGS010000034.1:0-69606 GCF_044226605.1 Prosthecobacter sp.
CCGACGAAGCTGTGCTCGATGGCGGCGCTGGGGTAGAGGATGGCGGTGAAGAGGCCGTCCTGGCTGAGCTTGGCTCCGATCTGCGAGAGGTCGGGGCCGAAGTCGATGTACTGGCCTTTGACGCGGTGGCAGGCGATGCATCCTGCCTGCATGAACATCTGCGGGCCTTTGGCGGCATCGCCTTTGAGCTTCACAAGTTCGGGAAGCTTGGGGAAGTTGTCGAGGCCCTGGGCGGCGGGGAGGGGGAGTTCTTTGGCGGCCTGATCGCGCACGCTGGCATCGGTGCTGCGGCTGAGGGCGAGGGAGGACTGGTCTTTGAATTCGGCGGGGAGTTTGCCTTCGCTCTGCCAGCGAAGGATGTTGCGGCCGCCTTCGCCGCTGAGGGCGAGGGCGTCGATGATGGTGTGGCGGACGTCTGCGTGTTTCTCGGACCAGAAGGCTTGATTGAGCACGGCGACTGAGGCGCGATCGCTCACGCGGCCGAGCGATGCTATGAGGGCTTTGGCGGAGGGGGCGTCGGCGTCTTTGAGGAAACGCAGGGCGCCATCGCGATTGGCGGCGATGAGGCGTGCGGCGTTGACGGACTCAGGTGCGTTGGGATTGGCGACGATGTAGTCGAGGAGTTCTTTTTCGAAGCCGGTGAGGTTGAGGCGTTCGACGAGGGCGATGAATTCCGGTTTGCCGATGACGGGCTTGAGGAGGGAGTCGAGGCGCGTCTTGGCCTCGGGATTGGAGGCAATGGTGTTGCGGTCGAGGAGCGCGGTGGAGGCGAGGGCCATTTCGGGGTCGGCTTTGAGGAAGATGTTCAAAGCGGCGGCGGAGACTTCCTTGGGGTATTTGTAGGAGAGGAGCTGGAGGGCGCGGAGGAGCTTTAGTGACTCTGCCATCGCAATTCCGGTCACGGGAACTTGAGCTTTCACGTCATCTCCAATGGGAGATGTGAAAACCGATTCGAGGAATCTGCGCCAGTCTGGGGGAGGGGCTTTTTGCCAAGGGGCGTTGTCGAGTTTGCTCCTGCTGAGACCGTCTATCCAGCGCTCTTGGATAAACAAATCTTGTCCGATACCGATAGCTTCAACAGCCCATCGGTCATTACGATCGACACCGCCATTTCCATCGACACCAGAATACAGATCCCCCCAACAAAAGCACGCCAAACGCGAATCATCGAATCGAAGAGCAATGGCCGCATCGCGCCGCACAGCGGGCGATTTATCAAAGAGTACCTTTTTGATGACTTCACGTTCCAGTCTTTCCGGCTGCTTCTGCTGCCAGAGCTGACGGGCGGCGCGGATGGCGGTAATGCGGAGGTTGGGATCGGTGTCGGTGAGGGCGGATTGAAGGTAGGCTGGAATGGCGAATTTGAGGTCGCTGGGAGATTCGGCTGCGGCCTCGGTTTCGGAAAACCGAGCTACAGCCCAGAGGGCGCGTGCGCGGTGCTGTGGTTCTGCTTTGGTGTCGGCCAGAAGTTTGTTGAGTGCGGGGATGGCTTTGGTGTCGAATTTTTTGAGTGCCTGCCATGCCAGATACCGTGCTTCTTCATTCGGCGACTTCAACGCAGCCACGGCTCCTTCGACGTTGTCCATTTTGAAACTTGGAGTCTGATACTTCTCCGCCGCCTTTGTTGTCACGCGGAACAAACGGCCGCGGGTGGTGTCGCCCATGCCGTGGCCGCCGACGCCGGGGTCGTACCAGTCGGCGACGATGAGGGAGCCGTCGGGGGCGACGGCGACGTCGCTGGGGCGGAACCATTTGTCTTTGGTGCCTTCGAGGATGTTGGTGATTTCGGCTTTGTAGCCTGCGCCATCGGGCTGGGTGATGTAGGCGCGGACGACGTTAGGGCCGGCATCGCAATGAATGGGCTGGCCGTGGAAGATGCTGGGGAGGAGATCGCCTTCATAGACTTGCATGCCGGTGGGGCTGCCGGCACCGGTTTGCAGGAGGTTGGGGATGACGCCGGGGTCGTTGAGGTGCCAGTGGCGCTGGGGGATTTCGCTCTCCCAGCCGATGCGCGGGGTCTGCCAGCCTGCGCCGGTCATTTCGTCGGAGTAGCCGTAGTTACCGAACTCCATGACGTAGTTGATGCGCACGCCTTTGTTGCCGTCGTCGTCGTTGTCGGACTGCCACAGGGTGCCGAAGCTATCGACGGCGACTTCCCAGTTGTTGCGGAAGTTCCAGGCGAGGACTTCGACGTTGCTGCCGTCGAGTTCGCAGCGGAAGACCATGCCCTGCTGGTAGGGGCGGTTGTTTTGGTTGGTGCATTTGACGCCGTGGATGTCGGTGATGAGATTGCCGTCCTTGTCGCAGAGCTGTTTGCCGGCGTTGCCGAAGTTGAAGTAGAGGCGGCCATCGGGGCCAAAGTGGAAGGCGTGGATGCCGTGGTCATGCTGCGCGCCGCCGATCTTGGTGAACATGAGTTCTTTGCGGTCGGCCTTGTCGTCGCCGTTGTCGTCGATGAGCCAGAAGACGTCGTCGCCGCAGGAGATGAGGGCCTTGTTGCCGAGAACGCAGATGCCGTGCGCGCTGTCCACATCGTGGCCCTGATGGAAGACGGTGGATTTGTCCGCCTTGGCATCGCTGTCGGTGTCTTCGAGAATGAGGATGCGGTCGCCTTCGGCGCGTTCGCCGAGATGCTTGCGGTAGTTCACCACTTCGCAGACCCAGACGCGGCCGCGTGCGTCGATGTCGATGCTGGAGGGACTCTCCATCATGGGCTCGCTGGCGAAAAGCTGCACCTGCAGTTCGGGATGCACGGTGAGGGAAGTGACGGCATCGGCGGGATCGTGAGTGGCGGAGTCGCTGGCGGTGATGGGGCCCGGGTTTTCGGTGTAAACGCGGAACTCGACGCTGGCGTTGAGCTGCCGGGTGCCGCCCTCGTCCAGGGCACCACGGGCTTTGAAGCGCTTGGTGCCTGCGGGGAGGTTGTAGGCGATGATGCTGTTGGCGTGTGTGCCGATGCCGTACTCGATGGCTTTGCCGGCGCTGCGCAGCTCAGTGCCAATGGCGTTGGCGTTCACACTCACATTGCCCCAGCCGCTTTGCGCGGATTTCCATTCGATCTCGGTCAGTTTTTTCTCGCTGCCGTCAGCGAGGATGAGGCGTGGCTCGGCCCAGTCTGCCCAGTCAGCAGTGAAGCCATTGCCGCCGTCGGAGACGACGAGGTAGAGTTCTTTCGCGCCTTCGAGGGACACATCGATGTCCACGCTGTGGTTGGGCGCGGCGTTGGTGATGAGCTTGGAGCTGAAGAGGGGCTTGGGGGCTGCGAGGAGAAGCGTCGGGCAGAGAAGGGCGAGCAGGAAGCGTTTCATGCGGTGGGACGGAGAGTACGCCGGAGGCAGCTGGGAACTTCAAGCATCAAATCGAATGAGCCGGGGCCGGTGGAGAAGACGGCGACTGCATCTGGAAGCCCTTTTGCCTGCGTGAGCGTCGATCGACAGACAGGAGTGTCTGTCGTACTTCCTATTCCACGTCTTCTCCCAAGTGCGCGGCCAGATGCTTTCTCAGCTCGGTGCGGGCGCGGAAGAGGAGGCTTTTTACGGCAGGGAGGGACATCTTCAGGACGGCGCAGATGTCTTCGTATGGCAGGTCCTGGTGGCGGCGCATGACGACGGCGATGCGCTGCTTCTCCGGCAGCGCGGCAATGGCTTTGTCGAGGGCCTGCTCAAGCTCGGTCTGCTGGGTGATGTGGTCGGCGCCGGGGATGCTGTGGTCGGCGAAGTACTTGGGGGGATCGTCTTCGTTTTCCTGCTCAATGCTGACCTCCTTGCGGCGGGAGCGGCGGCGGGTTTCGTTGAAGACCAGATTGCGCGTGATGGTGAAAAGCCAGGTGGTGAACTTGGCGGTGACCTCGTAACGCGGGGCGCTGCGCCAGACCCGGATGAAAACCTGCTGGGCGATGTCGTGGGCATCGTCGATGTTGTTGAGCATGCGGGCGCAGGTGCCGATGACGGCATTTTGATGCAGCTCCACCAGGCGCTCGAAGGCCTGCACATCCCCCTCCTTCACGCGGAGCATCAGGCGCACGCTCTCCTGGTCGGATGACTCCTCCGCACCGTCGGCGGCTGCCTGCGGTGGCGGTAGGGGAGCATTCCGGTCCGGTTCGGGCATGAGGTAGGCTGGCAGTGTGGCTGCCATGCTAGCGAAGGTCATGCGCAATGTAAACCACGGGTGGGGCGGATTGGTTGCGCGAATATTTGACGGTCAAAACAACTTCGTTATGCGTAGGATACAATTATGAACGATCTTACATGGGACACGACTTTCTGTGAACTCTTCGAGCGCTGCGCCAAACTGCACCGTGGAGGCGACACCCGTGCGGTGAACTGGTACACGGAGGCGGACCAGACCTTTCTGGACGGCATCGGCTACACGGCACAGGAGTTTTTTGACTTTGTGGATGATCACTGCCGCTATGGCTCCGAGGGGCCGACGCTGGCGACGAGCCTGCTGGTGGCTGCTGTGAGGAGGGATTTCTTCCGGGTGGTGCAGAACAGTCAGCGTAGTGAAAAGACGGTGCCGCCGGGTGAACTGCCGCCGAAAACGGCCGCGGTGGAGGGCATGCCGTGGCTGCCGCGCCTGATCGTGAAGGCTCGCGCCAAGCTGAAGGGCGAGATGGACCCGGACACGATGTACGGCTGCGGCGGAGACCGTGCGTTCTTTGAGCAGCACAAGCTGCACCCGGCGGATTTTCTGCGTGTGACGTGGGCGGCCGGAGACGATGACCAGAAGATCATCGACTATGTGAAGACAGGGAAGATGTGATGTGAGTCCTGCTCCGCCTGGAGGCCGCGAGATGGAAGAACTGAATCCTTACGCGGCCCCGCAGTCCGAGGCCTATTACGACAACACGAACGCGTCACACGTGCGGCAGGCATTTCTGCGCACCGAGAGTCATCTGAAGGCTTTGGGCCTGCTGGTGATGGTGAGGAGCCTGACCAGTCTCGTGATCAATCTGGTGATGATGAGGATGCTCCTGCAGGAATATGGGATGGTGGTCCTTCCATGGCCGTTCATCGTTCTCGGAAGCCTGCTCTGCGTGGCGGGTGCGGGGCTGTATTTTCTCAGGCGTTGGGCAGGCTTGCTGACGAACGTGCTGGCGTTTCTGGTGATCGTGATCGCCTTCAACCAGCTGCCTGCGGGTTGGATCGCGATCGTCTTTCAGGCCTGTGTGCTGGCATTTCTGCGCAGTGCGCGGGCAAGGGTCGTGCTCTCTCACGAGTATCAGGCGGCGATCCTGCGAACGCCGATGATCAGGAGCAGGCCTGCGGCATGGCTTGTGCCAGCCGTCGTGGTGGTGGTGCTGGTGAACGTGGTGCTTGCGATGCGCTGAGAGACGGGGAGGAATGACGCCACACCTGCACCCCAGAGCGCGCGGCCGGTTCTTCGGAGGCGATGGGGGCTGGTGGAGCGCTGATCGACAGACAGGTGCGTCTGTCGTGCTTTACTTCTTTGCTTCCACACCGCCTTCTTTGGCGACTTCGCCTTTCTTTTCCTGCACGGCGGCGGAGTTCACTTCGAGAAGCTTGGGGGCTTCGCCGCCTTTGGGGACGAATTTCAAGGCGACGCCGTTGATGCAGAAGCGGCGGTCGGTGGGGGTCTTGAAGCCTTCGCCTTCAAAGACGTGGCCGAGGTGGGCATCGCAGCGTTTGCACACGGTTTCCACGCGGTGCATGCCGTGGCTGTTGTCCACTTTTTCGAGCACGCCCTTGGCTTTGGAGCTGTCGTAGAAGGAAGGCCAGCCGCAGCCGGAGTGGAATTTTTCTTTGGAGGTGAAGAGCTCCGCGCCGCAGCAGACGCAGTAGTAGGTGCCCTCTCCCTGAGCTTCGAACTCGTGATAGGCCGCGCCGTTGGCGCGCTCGGTGCCGCGCATGCGGGTCACGGCAAACTGCTCGGGGGTGAGCATTTTCTCCCATTCACTGGTGGTTCTGACAACTTCGGGCTTCATGTTTTTGGAATCGGTTTTGGGTTTGTCCTCAGCCTGCACGATGCAGAGGGCGATGGCGAAGGTGGCAAGAAGGGTGAGGTGGAGTTTCATGGCGTTGATGTGCTGATACGTGGGAGAAGCAGGCAAGATTGCTTATTCCGACAAAAGAAACGGCTTCAGTCCTCGTCCTCGCGCGCCATCTGGCCGATGTTCCAGAGCAGCAGGCGGAAGCCCGCGTCGGGATGGCGATCCGCAGCGGTGGCATGCCTGCGGAAGGAGGCGAGCAGTTCCTGGCGCTCTGCGGTGGTGTAGGCACCGCCGCGCAGCACACCCTGGTCAGGCATGTCGCCCCATGAGTCGGAGACCCATTCCCAGAGGTTTCCGGACAGATCGAACAACCCGCGGCCGTCTGCACGGAAGGAGCCGACGGGGGAGACATCGGCAAAGCCGTCGTCGTATTGCGGGATGGCTTTTTTCCCGGTCTTGTCAGCGGATTTGTCGAGGAAGTTGCCGGATTTGGCCGGAGGCGGCCAGATGAAGCCCCAGGGGTAGATGCCTTCGATGCGCATGCTGCGCTCGGACGGAGTGGCGCCGACTTCGCGGGAAAGATAGGCGGCCATGCTCCATTCGTCGTCGGTGGGCAGGCGGTATTCCTGATCCGGCTCCAGCAACCCCTGGGCGCGCTCGCGGTCTGTCAGCCAGCGGCAGAAAAACTCCGCCTCGGAGCGGTTGACCATACTGACGGGGAGATCGGGGCCGGCTTCAAGTTCGCGGCCTGTTACGGGCGGCTGATTGGTGGCCTTGGCAAACTCGGCGAAATCCTTGCGGCGTGTCTCGATGCTGGCCATCATGGCCTTGCCGAGGGAGACAAACTTTATGCCGAGGCTGTTCTGCCAGGGCTTGCCAAAGACGACGGAGCCGGTGGCCTTGAGACGGAGATTGAAGCTGATGCTCTGCCCTTCCTTGAGCTTGCCGCTGACGACTTCCGGCTTGTAGCCGGGAAGGATGATCTCGTAGTGGAAGGTGTCCGCGCGCACCTTGGACAGTGCGATGGGAGTGCGGCCGACGATGCGTTCGCCTTCGTGGATTTCGGCCCCTGGCGGTGTGCTGGCGATGTTGAGGCTGCCAAACTTCACGCTGACGATTTCACAGCGGATCATGTTGTGACCGGGCTTGGGCTTGGCGGAGCCGGGGGGCTGCGGCACGCTCATGGCGCGCCAGGCGTACTCGTGGGCTGCATCCAGGCGGCCGGTCCTGCGGTCGCTGGCGGTCATCCACGCGCAGTAGGAGTCGGCCTCGTCCTTGGGAATGACCGCCGCCCAGAGGGTGGATTTGTCCGGCTGCGCGAGAGGGGTCACTTCGTACTCGGCGGCGGATGTGGTGTCTTCGAGGAAATTGCGGAAATCCACGATGTTCAGCGGGAGATCGGCGACGTGGCGGTCCTGTTTCCAGGAGAACCATTGCTTGAGGCGGTTCTGCCACTCCTTGTTGGGGGTGGGAGTCTCCGGGCGCGCGGGTGCCACCGGCGGGGGCTTCACGGGCACGGGAATCTCGTAGCTCCATTCGCGCTGGTGTTTGGCCATGACGAGACCGCCTGCCACCACAAAAGAGGCGACCGTGGTGATGACTGCGGCACGGGAGAAGCGGCGGATGAAGCTCTCCCGCTTGATGGAGCCGACGTGCTGCAGGGCCTCGGCAAAGTCTGAAGCATTGGCAAAGCGGCGGTCCAGATCGGCTTCACAGGCGTTGCAGATGACACGATTGAGATCGATCCAGAACGGCCACTCCTCATCCGAGAGGTTGTCAGGCACCTCGGGGAATTCCATGCGGTCTTTGCCGCTGCTCATTTCGTAGAGCACCTTGCCCAGGCTGTAGATGTCCGCCTGCGGAGTGCCCGGGCCTTCAGGTGGCACGAAGCCTTCCGTGCCGACAAAGGTGCGCTCTCCGAATGCGGCGACGAGGCCGATGTCCGCCAGCTTGCACACGCCGCCCACGAAGATGATGTTGGAGGGCTTGATGTCGCGGTGGGTGAGACCGTGATTGTGCATGTAGTGCAGCGCATCGGCCAGGTACACGCCCGCATCCCGGCAGAAGAAGGGGTCCAGCCTGCCGTGGCGCTTCATGTCCGTGGTGAGCGTGCGCGGCACGTAGGTCTTGACGTCTTTGATGTGCGCGCCGTCCTCGGCATCGTCCGCCAGCTCCATCACGCAGTAGTAGAAGCCGCGGTTCTCATTCCAGCCGACATGGAGAATATGCACGAGGCAGGGGTGGCCGCGCGAGATGGGCTCGAACTGCTGGATGCCCTGGAACTCGCGGTGGAAGGTGCGGGTAAGCTCAAAGTCCTCGCGCCAGACGATCTTCACGGCACGGAGCGCACCGGTGACGCTCTGCGCCAGCCAGACTTCACCGTAGGCGCCGGAGCCGATGCGCTTGAGCAGCGTGTAGTCCGGAATGACGATGTCATCGCGATGGGAGGGCGGGCCGTTTTTGTCGCGGGCGCGAACCTTCTCATGGATTGTGGGCGCTGCGATGGGAGGCGCAGGCAGGTCGACTTCAAAAGAGTCGCCATCGAGCAGGGCGGCATCGCGCGCGGCAGCTGCAGCTTCCTCCGCGGACATGCCGCCTGCGTCATCCGCGCTTTCGGGCGAAGGCGGAAGATCGGCGTGCGGGGCTGCTGAATCGCTCATGAAGCTGTCGTGGGAGGAAGGTAGCGGCAGGTGCGGGCGGGATCAAGCCGGCGCAGGCGCGCGGAACTCTCCCACTAAAGCATCGTATTCTCAAGCCCCTGCACTTCTTTCTTCACCAGAGCACCGACGCGGTGCTTGGCCAGATAGACCTGGGCGGCATTGATTCCGAGGGCCTCGGAGGTTTTCTTCACGCCCCAGCCTTTCATGACGTAGCAGTCGAAAATCTGAAACTGGCGGGGGGAAACCTTGGCTTTGACACGCTCCAAGGCGGCGGCGGTGATGTTGTCCCGCCACTCGCGGTCCCAGATGTTTTCCAGCAGGTTGTCCTTGTCCTGGGAGAGGCGGTCAATGACCTGGCCGCTGGTGTCTTCGGTGTCGGCATTGCCCTGGTCTGCCAGGGAAGGCTGGCGCTTGCGGGCGCGGAAGACGTCCAGGATGCGCCAGCGGGTCATCTGGAGGAGCCAGGCCTTGAAGGAGCCTGCGCGGGGATCGTACTGACCTTTCTGGACCTGACGGGCGATGGCGATGATGGTTTCCTGAACCACATCAAAGGCTTCCTCACGGGTGAGACCGGCCTTGGTGCCGACGCTGAAGATGAGACGCCAGTAGGTCTGGTAGAACTCGTTCCAGGTCTTCTGGTCTTCCCAATTGTTCAAACGCTCGATCAGGCTCTTGCGGGTTTTCTCCCACAAGCCTTTGTCTTTTTTTACGTCTTCCGGAATCGGAATGTCTGACTCAGGTGCCGGTTTGCTCATTGGCTGGCGACTGTCAACGGATGAGCCGTGCTGTCAAACCTTTGAAACCCAGCAGATGGAGAGAAAAAAGGCGAAAGAGACGCTTATTGAACGGCGGGGTGGGGCGGAATGAGGCCGCAGGCGGATTCATGACATTCATGAAGTCATTTCATCCATCCGGAGGCGGCGGGGAAGCATCGCAGGTTGCCATCGGTGGGGGGCGGGTTAGTCTGGCAGTCCAGCGCCCAGTTTGTGGCGTAGTCCTTGCTTATAACCATGCCCGAATTGGAAAATCCCTTTCAAGAGACACTGCTCTCCCGCCACCGTGCGGAACCCTGCTCCGTGGTCATTTTTGGTGCCACCGGAGACCTGACGCACCGCAAGCTGATCCCGGCGATTTATAACATCGCCGCCGCGGGAGACCTGCCACCGCAGTTCAAGGTGGTGGGGTTTGCCCGGCGTGAAAAGACGGACGAAGTCTTTCGTGGTGAGCTGGAGGAGGGCAACCGCAAGAACAGCCGCCAGGGGCACAATGACGAACTGTGGAAAAGCTTCTCGCAGTGCATCCACTATCACCGCAGCGAATTTGAAGATCTGGAAGGTTACAAGTCCCTGGCCAGGCTGCTGAACCAGTTTGATGAAGAGCGCGGCATGCCCGCGAACCGGCTCTTTTATCTGGCGTCAGCGCCCGAGGCATTCAAGCCGATCCTGGAGATGCTGAAAAAAGCCGGTCTGAACGAAGGCGTGGGTGGAAAGTGGGCGCGCGTGGTGTGCGAAAAGCCGTTTGGCAAGGATCTGGCCAGTGCGAAGGCTTTGAACCATGTGGTGGCCGAGACCTTTGAGGAAAAGGACACTTACCGCATCGACCACTATCTGGGCAAGGAAACGGCGCAGAACATCATGGTCCTGCGCTTTGCGAACTCGATTTTCGAACCGAACTGGAACAGCCGCTACATCGACCACGTGCAGATCACCTGTGCCGAGAACCTGGGCATGGAAGGCGGGCGTGGCGGATATTATGACACTGCGGGTGCGCTGCGTGACATGGTGCAGAACCATCTGCTGCAGCTGGTGTCCCTGGTGGCCATGGAGCCTCCGACCGACCTTAGTGCGGACAGTGTGCGTGATGAAAAAGTGAAGGTGATCCGCGCGCTGCGCCCGCTGGTGGGAGCCGAGGAGGTGGGCAAGCATGTGGTGCGCGCCCAATACACCGCCGGCAGCGTGGACGGCGTCTCGCGCGTGGGCTACCGGCAGGAGGACCGCGTGAATCCGGAATCCCAGACGGAGCCGTATGTGGCGCTGCGTTTGATGATCGACACCTGGCGCTGGCAGGGAGTGCCCTTCTATATTCGCGTGGGCAAGCAGCTGCCGAAGAAGGCCACGGAGATCAGCGTGCATTTCAAGAAGCCGCCGCAGGTGCCGTTTGCGACCTCCGCCATGCTGAAGCACAGCGAGAACACGCTCGTCATCCGCATTCAGCCGGACGAGGGCATCGCGTTGCGCATCCTGTGCAAGCAGCCCGGGCAGGCGATGAGCATGCAGCAGGTGAAGATGGACTTCCGCTATTCATCGAGCTTTGGGAAAGCCAGCCCTGAGGCCTACGAGCGCCTGCTGCTGGATGCGATGGCCGGAGATGCGACGCTGTTTGCCCGCCGTGACGAGGTGGAAAACGCGTGGAGATTCATCGATGAAATCGAGAACGCCTGGCACAAGTCCGAGGCTCCACCACCCATGCATGAATACCCGGCGGGAAGCTGGGGGCCGAAGGAAGCGGACGATCTGCTGCGCGCGGACGGGCGTGAGTGGCGGCTGCTGTAGGCGCTGGCCTTGGACGTTGGACGGTCGTGGCGTAAGCCCGCCCGTCCATCAGCGCTCCGCAAACACCTTGGCGTGCGAACGTCCCCGCCGTACCGTAGGACGGGTGTGGCGAAAGCCCGCCCGTCTGCGAGCGTGCTGCACACACTCGAGCGTACGAACTTCCTCGAAGTCGGGCGGTTTGGCGTGGCAGCGATGGAGCATGGAATAGGTTCGATGCCCAGGACGCTGGCGCGTGATGCGTCAGCGCGGCCTGTCGCCTGCTAATTCGTCGTCACGGTGAGGCGGACGAATTTGCTGGGGTTGGAGGGGCTCATGGCGGGGGTGACGCGGATGGTGACGTTTTCGGTGACGCCATCGCCCGTGGGGGTGGAGCTCATGACCTGGACGCTGGCTCCGGTGTTGTCCCAGGTGGCGAGGTTGCTGCTGGTTTCCACGGTGTAGGAAAGGCCGGTGCGCTGGATGCGGCGGCGGAACTGCATGGTGAGGTATTTGTCTCCTGTGGTTCCGTCCGTCTGCAGTGTGGCCGCGGGCAGCATGCTGCGTGGGTTGGCGGTGCCGGCCGGAATGCCCAGGGCGTGCTCCATGAGGTTGCTGACGCCGTTGTTGTTGGAGTCCTGAGTCGGGCTGGTGATCTGGTAAACGGTGGTGGTGATGGTGGAGGTGTTGGCCGGGGTGACACTGTCCGTGGCGGTGATGGTCACGGTGTTGGCGCCTTCCTGCAGGCCGGAGAGCGCTGCGGCCCAGGCGGAGTAGGAATTGGAGGTGGTGGCCGGGGTGCCATTCACGGTCACGCTGGAGACGCCGCTTGCGGGATCAAAGGCTGTACCACGCAGAGTGCCCGTGGTGCCGCTGACGGTGGTGACGAGCGCAGTCACATCAGGCGGGCTGGCATCCTGGACAGAACTGACCGTGTTGGACCACACGCTGGGAACCGTCTGGCCGGGAGCGACGGTGTAGTCCACGCTCCAGTCATTGAGCTGAGGAGTGACAGTGCTGTCCGAAGTGGAAAGGCTGGCGCGCAGCCTGATGGCGGAGGCGGCGGCCACGGCGGGCAGGGTGTTGAGATCGGTGCCGGAGGCGACGGAAGAGGCCAGCACGTTGTTGCTGGCGTCGAGCACGCTGACGGAGAGGGAGGCGCCGGAAGGTACGGTGGCACCGTAGTTCAGGCGGCCCCACTGCTGGCGCACGGAGGGCGAGATGGTGCCGGAGGTGATGGTGCTCGTATTGAAGCTGTAAGTGGGCGACTCGCGGGTGATGGTGATGCTGTCAAACAGCGTGGCGCTGCTGCCATTGAAGGTTTTCAGACCGGCTCGGCCGGACGTGTAACGGCTGTCATAAGCCACCAGGCTGGCGGAGCCGCCATTCACGATGGGGGTTTCGATCACATTGCCGCCGCTGACGCTGACCTTCCAGGCATTGAGGATCAGCCGCGGCCCGCTGGCGCTGAGGGTGAGGCGGATGATGTCGGAAGTGGAGACGGTCACGGCGGGGAAAGTGGCGAAAGTGCCGCTGCCGACATAGCCGAGGGAAATGGTGGCGGAGGTGGCTGAAGTATAGCTGACCTGCGCCTGATAACCCACCGGCACTCCATTCACAACACTGCCGCGCAGGATGAGCGCCGAAGACATGAGAGAGGCGGGTGTCTCAGCGCAGAGGTAGGCGTCGATGGAGCCATCGCTGAAGTTGTTGGCAGCGGTGTCCGCAGCCAGGCACCAGGCATAGCTGCCTGTGATGCGGCCTTCCATGTCTCCGCCCTGATTGACCGGCAGCTCCGGCGAAGTATTGGGACCAGCGGAGAGGGGACCGCGGCCAAAGGCGTAGCCGGGGTTTCCGCCCTGGACGGTGAAGAGATTGCTCCAGGACACGCCGCTGGCATTGAAGTCCTCCACCACGATGGTGGGGGAGCTGGCGGTGGCCGCCAAGATCACGCTGCCGGCAGCCTTGTCTGCAGTGACGCCTGAAAGCGCGTCCGATGAAAAATCTCCCCAGCGGGTCTGCGACCAGGTGGAGTCTCCAAAGGCGGGCGCACGCAGGTAGCGCAGGCGGTACCAGTACTGCACATTGTTGCCGAGGGAGGTGGCCGTGGCGCTGAGGCTGGTGGTGGACTGGTTCAGGGCAAAGGTGGTGAACACAGGGTTGTTCGTGCCCTGGATGTCATAACTGACGGCGCCGCTGACAGAGGGCCAGGAGACGGTGTTGGACGTGCCGCCGCTGAAGAAGGGCTCGGAATTGATGGTGGGAGCAGCGGGCGCAAGGGTGAGGGCCTCCACGGTGCCGGTGCGGCCGTAGTTGTCGCTGACGGTGAGAGTCAGATCTTTGGCCGCGCCTGTCAGAGTGACATTGCCACCCCAGATGCCGCCGCCGAAGGCTCCTGTCTGGGCGGGCGTGACCGTGACGCCGCCATTGACCATCAGGCGGAGCTGAGGCTGCAAATAACTGCCGGACACGGTGGGAGTGGAGCCGCCATCCCAGGATACCGGCGTGCCGTTGGTGCTGTTGGCGCCGCCGGAGGTCATCATCACCGCATCGGCGAACGAATGACGCACGCTGGCGCTGGTGACGGTGGCGCTGTTGTCGAAGCTGAAGTCCACCATCAGGTTGTCCGTGCCGTTGTAGTCAAAAGGCGCGCTGAAACTGTAGCTGCTCCAGCCCGCAACGGGTGTGACGGAGCCTTGGAAGACGGTCACCCAGCCGCCGGCGTCCCAGGCGAGGCTGCCGGCGAAGCTGGTCTTGGTGGTGTGCTTGAGCCGGATGGTGAAATTGCTGAAGGTTCCGCCTGCGGTGACGATGTTGAGGCCAAGACCAGACAGGCTCATGGCGCGGCCGCCGAGCTGCGCGGCGGTGTAAATCACCTGGGTGCGTGTGTCATGGTTGCCGCCGTTGAAAGGATAAACAGAGGTGATCGCGCCGTCTCCCACCATCACCTGGCCCATGCCCGGGGCGTTCACACTGATGTCGATCGGGTTGTTGTAGTTGATGTCCGTGGTGCCGGAGGCGTTCACCGCACGCACAGTGATGGCCTGGGCGGCTCCGGAAGTGATCTGGCTGCCGCTGGTCAGGCCGGTGATGATGAACCGTGAGGCGGTGCCAGCGCCGGAGTTATACTGGGGGAAGGCGCCCGAGGTGCCGGTGACGGCGCCACTGGTGGCGGTGACGGTGGCGATGCCTGCGCCGCCGAGGGTGACATTGCCACTCCACTGTCCACCGGAGAATCCGCCGGTGGTGGTTCCCGGGGTGACGGTATTGGCGACGCCGCTGATCGTGCAGGACAGCGTGGCGGAGGTGCCGTCCACCGCAGTGGCAGGGTAGCCATCGATGGTGCGTGCGACGACAGTCAGCGGGAAGGAGGCGCCGGCAACGCCGCTGCCGGAGAGTGTGGTGACGCTGAGGTACTTCACATCATCATCGACCACACTGATCGCGGCGGCGCCGTTGCCAAAACCGCCGGCGGTGGCCGTGAGGGTGGCGGTCTGGATGCCGTCCGTGAGGCTGTCGTTGACGATGTTGAGCGTGAAGGTGGCGGAGATGGATCCCGCCGGGATGGTCACAGTGGCCAGGGCTGGCTGGGCCTCGGTGGTATCATTGGAGGAGAGGCTGACAAGGGTATCGGTGGCCTGTGTGGACGGGAGGGAAACAGTGCCCGTCACGCCGCCTGCGGATTCGGCGGCAGATGCGGGAATGGAGAGGGTGAGGGGCGCAGCGGACAGCGGGTTAAAGATGTTGCTCAAACCCAGCGTGGTACCCGACTGCGCCTTCAGAAGAACGCTCGAGGTGTAGGGAACTGTGAGTGAACCGGTCCACACTCCAGCAACGAAAGCCCCTGTGATAGACGGGCTGGGGGTGAAGCCCGGATCAGAACCCAGAATGAAATCCGGACGGAGGTTGGTGGTGGTGCCTGCCGTGGACCATTGCAGCGGATCGCCGGAAAGCGCATTGGCGTAAATGGAACGCAGGGCGCCCGCATCGGTGGCGCTCGACGAGGCGGTGGCGGGGATGATGCCCGTCGTGAGGGACATGTCCACCAGCACGTTCTGCGCGCCATCGTAGCTGAAAGGAGTGGTGAAGGTGAAGGTGTTCATTCCGGCAAACGCCGCTGTCGATCCCTGGTAGCAGGTGGTCCAGCCGGTGTTCTCAAACAATGCGGACGCCGTGTAATCGGACTTCGAGGTGTGCTTCATCCGAATGGTCAAGACTCCCACGTCTGCGGAAGAACCGAAGGAGACCACGTTGAGAGACAGGGACTGGAAAACTTTGGCCGCTCCGAGCTCAGCGGCGGTGCAGATGGTCTGCGCCCGGTTGGAGAATCCGGTGTGGCTGAGAGGGTAGGACCAGCTGGTAGCTCCGGTGCCGGTCTTGGTGGCCTTCATGGCGGTGAGGCCTGCATTGCCGGTAAAGTTGCCCACGGTGTTGCCATAGGCGTCCAGGGCGGAGACGGTGGTGGAGAAGGGCACTCCCGCCGTGGGCTGGGTGATGGTGCTCCAGCCAAACTGGACGGCGGTGCCATAGGTGACGGCGAAGCTGCTGCTGCTACCTTTTCCTCCGGTGACGGGATCCGTGAGGGTGAGGACGGCGTTGGTGGCAAAGCTGGAGACCGTGACACTCGGGGATCTTGTGCCGCCACTGAAGGAGCTGACCGTCGTCGGCGAGACAGTCAAAGAAGTGGCGCCATCAACCGCGGTGAGGACCGGGGACCCCGAGTAATTGGTGATGACGACATTGTTCACGTCGCGCGCGGTGAAGGTGACACCGAAGGGCGCATTGCGCACCTGGGGGCCCACGGCGGAAACGAGGAAGTTGTCCACGTCATCGTCAGTGACGCTGATGGTGGCGCTGCCGCTGGTGGTGTTGGTGGCGCTGGCGGTGATGGAGGCGCTTTGCGTGCCGTCACGCAGGGTGTCATTGACGATGTTGAGCGTGAATGACGCGGAGGTGGATCCGGCCGGGATCGTGACGGTGGAGGTGGCGGGCTGGGCTTCCGTGGTGTCGTTGGAGGCAAGATTGACCGTGAGCGCCGACGGCAGTGCAAAGGAGAGGGTGACGGTGCCGGAAACGCTGACCCCATTTTCGGAAACGGAAGCGGGCAGAGTCACACCCAGGGCAGGGGTGCTGACCGTGAAGTTGCCCGTGGCGCCCGAGGCAACGCCGCTGCTGGCACGCAACCTGACACTGGAGGCCGTCGTGCCACCAGGAGTGAAGCTTCCACTCCACACGCCGCTGGTAAAACTGCCGGTGACCGTCGGGGTCACAGGAAGGGTGAAGCTGGAGGAGCCGAAGCGTGCATTGGGCACCACGACATTGCTGACGGGGGTTGGGTTGGTCGTGCCGGTCCAGGTCAGCGGGCTGGCGTAGTCCGTGTCGGTTTGAAGCAGCACGGTGCGGGTCGCGGAGGCGGTGGTGTATTGCACGTAGCCCTGGACGGTGCCGGTGGCGGAATTGTAGTAGCTGTAGTCCACCATGAGCGAACTGGTGCCGTTGTAGGCAAAGGGCGTGGTGAAGTCGAACTGCTTCCACCCGGAGGAACTGATGGCCGGATTGCCCTGATAGACGGTCGTCCAGCCGCTGCTGTCCCAGGAGGCCGTGCTGTAGCTGGTCAGCGCGCTGTGCTTCATGCGGATGGTGAAGTTGCTGAGCGTGCTGCCGGGCACGGTGCTGACGTATAGAGCCAGGTTGTTGAGGTTGCGGGCCGAGGGGCCCACCTCGCTGGGCAGGTAGATCACCTGCATGCGCTGCGTGCGGCTTTGCGAGCCGAGGGGGATGGACCAGACCGTGGTGCTTGTGCCGGAGGTGTTGAACGTCGGATCACTGGACAGGGAGAGATTGGCCGTCTGATTGAAGGAGCTGATGGTGTTGTTGGAAGCATCCTGCGCGGTGATGGTGACCGGCTGTGCGAATCCATTGGCAAGGACCGAGGAAACCGCACTGATGCTGAAGTGATCCAAGGGGCCGGAGGACACCGCAAACAGATTGCTGCTGCCTTTGCCTCCGGTGGTCGGGTCCGTGGCGGTGATCACGGCATTGGTGGCGAAGCTGGAGATGATGATGCTCTGAGTCTTCGTGCCACTGGAAAAGCCTGACATCGAGGTGGGCGAAATGGTGAGCGGAGTGACACCATCGAGAGCCGTGAGGGTGGGCGTGCCGGAGTAGGTGGGAATGGTGACGTTGTTCACGTCACGGGCGGTGAAGGTCACCGAGAATGCGGCCGTGCGCACCTGGGAGGAAACGGCGGAGACGAGGAAGTTGTCCACGTCATCGTCAGTGACGCTGATGGTGGCGGTGCCGTTGGTAAAGCCGCTGGCGCTGGCGGTGATGGTGGCGTTCTGGGTGCCGTCTCGAAGGGTGTCGTTGACGATGTTGAGCGTGAAGCCCACGGAGGTCGATCCGGCGGGTATCGTCACGGTGGAGGTGGCTGGCTGGGCTTCGGTGGTGTCATTGGAAGCGAGAGTGACGGTGGTGGCGGAGGCCTGGGGAATATTGAGGGACACCGTGCCGCTCACCGTGCCTGCGGACTCGAGAGCCGAGGCTGGCAGGGTGACGGACAGAATCGGCGGGCTGGTGCTGAAGATGTTGGAAACGGAGGCGATGGACCCGGTGGTGGCCTGCAGCCGCATGCTGGCCACGCTGGTGGGGACGGTCACATTGCCGGTCCAGACGCCTGAAACGAAAGAGCCGGTGGTGCCGGGAGTGACAGCGAGGTTGGCACCGTACTGGAACCGGACGTTGGGCAGTGACGAGGTAACGTTGTTGCCCACATTGGTCCAGTTGTAAGGATCTCCATAGCCCCAGCTGGAGAGAGCGCCGGCGTAGAGGTGCCGCGAAGTCGAAGCGGTGGTGACCTGGCAGGTGCCGGCGGAGGCGTAGGTGGCGTTGTCGAAGACGATGTCCACCAGCAGATTCTGCGTGCCATCATAATTGAACGGCGTGGGGAACGTGAACGTCTTCAGGCCGGTGGAGGTAATGGTTTCGGAGGGGTTCGAATACACGGTGACGAGGCCGGTGTTGTCAAAGCTGACGCTGCCTGAGTAGGAGGCGGTGGAGGTCTGCTTCAGGCGAATGGCGAAGCGGGACATGGGCAGGCCGGGGAGGCTGGTGACATTGAGCGTCATGCCGGTCAGCAGCCGCGCACCGCCGATTTCAGAGGGGAGGAAGATCATCTGCGAACGGCTGTCGTCGTAACTGGTGTCGAACGGTTTGATGAAGGTTGAGGTCCCGGTGCCAATGACGGATTCCCCCCAGGTGATGATGCCCCCAAGACTGGCGGTGCCGGTGAAACTCGGGACGGTGTTTCCCTGAGCATCCTGGGCGGTGAGGGTGGTGCTGAAGGGCACTCCGGGAGCCTGCTGGGCGCCGATGGCGCTCCAGCCAAACTGGCTCATGGTGCCATAGCTGACGGCAAAGGCATTGCTGGAACTGGTGGTGCCCGCGGCAGAATCCGTGGCGGTGATGATGGCATTGGTGGCATAGCTGCCGATGGAAACAGCCTGGGTTTTGATGCCGCTGGAGAAGCCGGTGAGCGTGGCAGGCGTGATGGCCAGGGCAGTCCCCCCATCCGCCGCAGTGAGGGCGGGTGTGCCTGCATAGGTTGTGATGGTCACGTTGTTCACGTCCTGGGCGGTGAAGGTGACATTGAAAGCGCCGTTGCGAACCTGCGGGCTGGGCACCGTGGTCATGGCAAAATGGTGCACGTCATCGTCCAGCACGGTGATGTTATAGCTGGAGGAAGTGAAGCCGGAAGCCGAGGCGGTGACAGTGACCGTCTGCGAGCCGTCCTTGAGGTTGTCATTGACCGGCGTGAGGGTGAAGTAGTTGCTGGAGGAACTGCCGGCGGGAATGGTGATGGTGGCGGGAACGGTGAGTTCGGTGGTGTCGTTGGACGCCAGATTGATGGTCAGCGGGCTGGTGACGCTGCCGGAGAGATAGACATAACCGGCGGAGGCCTGAGGTGCGGCACCTTCGCTCACGCTGCTGTAGAAAAGATAGAGCGTGAGATTGGTGCTCTCATTGTCGATCACCTGCATGGTCGAGGTTCCGGGAGTGGAGCCGGCCAGGGTGGCGGTGATGGAGGCTGTCTGCGTGCCATCGATGATGGAGTTGTCCGGCGCGGTGATGGTGAAGGTGGCGCTGGTCTGACCGGAGGGAATGACCACGGATGCCGGAACGGTGGCACGTGAGATGAGAGAGGAGGCCAGCGTCAGGGTGAGATCGGCCGCGGCGGTGGCGCCAAGCTGCACGGTGCCCTGGGCGGTCAGTCCTTCGGTCACGTTGGAGGGCAGAGTTACGGTGACCGTGGTGCTGTCATTGTCGGTCACGGTGCTGGTGCTGGTGGCGGTGGGGTAGCCCACGGCAAGGGCGCGGCATTGGACGGTTTGCGGCCCATCCAGCACCGCATCATCCACCACAGTCACATCGAAGGTGACGCTGTTCTGCCCGGCAGGGAGGATCACCGAGGCCGGGAGGGTGATCTCCGAGGTGTTCAGGCTTTCAAGCGAGATCGTGAGCGGCGAGCCCGGAGGGGTGGAGATGCTGACCATGCCTGCGCTGGGCAGGGTGCCCTGACCTTCGGTCATACTGGCCGGAAGCGTGAGCGTGAGCGTCGGGCCTGTGGCGGTGGTGGTGACGGAGTTGCTGGTTCCGGAAACGCTGCCTGAGGTGGCGGTGACGGCTATCGTGCCTGCCGCTCCCAGTCGAATGTCCCCGGTCCAAACGCCGTTGACGAAGGCGCCGGTGGCCAATGGAGAGACTGCGGCGGGGGCACCGGATCTGACCAGCCGGATGTTGGGCTGGGAGGTGCTGGTGTACCCATAGGTGCCCGTGCCGTTCCAGGTCAGCGGATCGCCTGAATACGCTCCGTTGTAAATGGTGCGCGAGGTGGCGGACGCGGTGTAGCGGCAGTAGGAAGCGCTGCCGTAGGAGCTGCTGGAGAAGCTGATGTCCACCATCAGATTGCTGGAGCCATCGTAGTCGAAGGGAGTGGTGAAAGTGAAGTAGTTCAGACCTGTCGCCAGGGTCTTGCTGCCGGTGTAAACGACGGTCCAGCCGCTGCCCTCCCAGGAGGTGTCCGTGGTGTAGTTCACACGGCTGGTGTGCTTGAGGCGGACGGTGAAAGTACTGGTGGTGGGGGAGCCGAGGGACGCCACGTCCAAAGCGAGACCTGAGAGCCTGCCCGCGGTGCCTGCCTCCGCCGGCGTGTAGATGGACTGGGTGCGGTGAACCTGGTAGCTGGTGTCCAGAATGTAATAAGTGGTGCCGGTGCCCGTGCCGACGGTGGTCTCGCCGGTGACGGCCGTGTTCAAGGCGGTCAGAGCCGCCGTCCCCACAAAGTCCGTGACGGGATTGTTGGAGGAGTCTTTGGCGCGGATGGTGGCGGTGATCGGTGCATTGACCGGCTGGGATGCAGGGAGGGTGTCCCAGTCAAAGTGGTGCAGGCCCGGTGTGACCGTCATGGTGGCGGAGACGGTCTGCTGCGGCTGCAGGCCGTCGTTGCTGGTGATCTGCAGGCCGCCCTGATAAACACCCGGCGACATGCCTGCGGCATTGAAGGTCACCTGCACCGGTGCGCTGCCACCGGGGGCGATGGTGCCGCTGGCGGGCGTGGCAGAAAGCCAGTTGGCCACCTCGGCGATGTCGAGGAATTTGGTGAAGATGGCCGTGGTCTGCGCATCATTGATGTAGCCGCCGCTCTGCCCGGCGTAGAGCAGGTAATAGACCCGCGTCACTCCAGTGAGACCCGTGACGGTGTGCTGGTCGTCATTGGTGTCCGTGGCATAGGAGTGCGCCACGCTGCCATTGTCCGCGACGATGACGAGATGGTTGACCGAAGGGTCGCCGGCGTTGTACACGCGCTTCACAAAGCCCTTGTAGCTGACTCCGCCGCGCGTCGCCGTCAGCACGGAACCATCCGAAGAGCCACTCCCGTCCGCGCCCAAGTTGCCGGTGATGCCGAAGCTGGAGATACCGGCGACATCTGCCGCGAAGACAAACAGCCCGGGCTGCTTGCGCGTGAAATACCTGCCGCCTGTGCCGAGGCTTGAGGCCGGAGCAGCGACCACGTTGTCGGAGTAGGAGATGTTGGTGCCGAGATTGGTGCTGAGGTAGTTTCCGCCATCGTACATGTCGTTGCCACCATCCGAGATGTAGTTGCCGGTGATGCCTTCGCTGAAATCATAACGGTTTGGGATCAGCGCGGTGATCTCGGCATAGCGTGCGTTGATCTGCGCCAGGCAGTCGTCCAAATTTCTGCCGAAGCCCAGAGACGCAACCGCACCGGCCTCGGCAGCGCGGGGCTGGGACCAGGAGGTGGGAGGGCGCGCATCAGCTTCATCTTTGGAAAGTGGTGTCGCAAGGCCGGTGAATTCAAGTCCTGGAGCCGCGCTTACCACGTAGGTCTGGCTCAGGCTCCACGTCAGCGGAGACACTCCGGTGTTGGACAAAGTGAGCGTGCGTGTCTTGGAGGTATTTTGCGCGGTGCTGAGCGCAAAGCTGGCCGGGCTGGCCAACAGGCGGGGGCCCGCTGCGACATCGAAGGCATTGGACAGCGTTGTGGCTGTGGGCGAGGCCACGGAGAGCTTGACGTTGGTTCCCGGCCCCATCACGCGCACGTTTCCAGTCCACACGCCGTTGTTGAAAGGACTCAGCACGCCGGGCTGGACATTGATGGCTCCGGAATCTCCCGCGGCGGTCAGAAGCACCGGCCCGCCGACATTGCCGATGATGGTCACATCATTGACGTCCTTTGCGGTGGCGGTGAAGGCAAAGGCGATGCCTTCCTTCTGCGGGCTGGCTATGGTGGAGAGTGCGAAGTGGTGCACGTCATCGTCCAGCACGTCGACGTTCACACTACTGCCGGTGAAGGTGGACGCGCTGGCGGTGAGCGTGACGCTCTGCGTGCCATCTAGCAGCGTGTCGTCCACCGGATCCAGATTGAAAGCGGCCGAGGAGGAGCCTGCCGGAATGGTGACCGAGAGGGTTGGCAGGGCAGTGGTGTCGCTGGACGTCAGAGTGACGACGAGGTCCTCCGCTGTCTGACCCGAGAGAGAAATCGTGGGAGTGGTGAGCGTGGCTGCGCCTTCGCTGATGCTCGCGGGCACGCCATTGATGGTGAGAGTGCGCGCCTCATTGTCCGTGATGGTGAGCGACTTGGTGCCACTGCCCCAGCCTGCCACACTGGCGGTGAGCACGGCTGTCTGCGGCCCGTCCAGCACGGTGTCGTCTACCACCGTGAGACTGAAGGGGACGGAGGTGGCGCCAGCAGGAAGAGTGACGCTGGCAGGCACGATGGCCTCGGTGGTGTCGCTGGAGGCAAGCTGCACGATGACGTCGTTCGTGGGTGCAGCACTGGAGGAGATGGTGCCGGAGACGATCCCCGCGTCTTCGGCAAAGGTGTCTGAGGAAAAGTTGATCGTCAGCACGGCGCCCTCGTCATCGGCCACGATCAAGCCGACGCTGGCCGCCAGATAACCCGCGCCCACGGCGCCGATCTGCGTGGTCTGCGGACCATCGAGAACGGCGTCATTGATGATATTGAGCGTGAAGGGAACGCTGGTGCTGCCGGCGGGAATGGTGACGGTGGGGGCGGCCGGCACTGCGGCGCTGGTGACACTGGAACTGAGCGCCACCACCAGATCCGCAGCGGGAGCCGAGGAGATCGTGACCGTGCCGGAGAGCGTGCCGGCATTTTCGCTGACCTGAGATGCGAGAGTGATCCCGAGCGAGCCAAGGGACTGCACATCGAAAACATTGCTGACGCCGGTGTGGTTCGCGCCATCTCTGGCGGTGATGGCCATTCCCACGGCTGGCTGCTGCACGGAAACATTGCCCGACCAGACACCGGAAGTGAAGGAGCCCGTCGTGCCAGGGCTGATGGCAATCGGAGTGCCGACGGAATAACTCAAATCGACGAACCAGCGATAAGTACTGTCGACCACGGTGGGAAAGGCGTCGCCTACGATGTAATATCCCGTTCCAATGGTGCCGTCCTGAAAGGTGGGTGACATGTCCGTGCGGGCATAGTACGGCGCGCCAGCAGTGAAACAGGAGATGCGATAAGTAACGCCAGCCTGAAGAATCAGGGGGCTGCCCAGGGGAGTTTCAGTCCACGTTCCATTGGGCCCGGTCACGGCAGCGCTCACGAGCAGCGCGCCGGCATCCGTCCAGATGGAAACTTTGGAACCCGAGTAGCTGCGGACCGCGTTTACGGTGATGTCCCGCGATGGAGTGAATGCGTAGCCCAGAGTGAAGGCGCCATTGTTGTAGGTGAAGCTGTAGTCGGGGCTGTTGAGCAGCGTGCCTCTGGTGCCCGTGCCGCCAATGCCGCCGGAAAGTGAGACGGTGCCCTCATAGTTTGTCATCGTCGCACCGGAGGCGTCCTTTGCTGAAACCGTCACGGGGAAGGGGGCGTTCACCATCTGCGGTGAGGCAACGGCGTCCCATGAGAAACTGGACACAGCAGGCGTCACATTCAGAGTCACGGGCACCGGCACGGACGGATTTGTGTAGTCGTTGGAGGTGATGTCGAGCTGCGCTGTGGCGGTGCCTTCCGCAAGAGATGCGGCATTGAAAGTGACGGCCACGGTGGCGGACTGCCCTTCCTCCACACTGCCGCTGGCAGGCGTGCACGTCAGCCACGTTTTCGATCCGGCCGCGTTCCATGTCATCGTGCCCAGGCCGTTGTTGGAGAGGGTCAGCGTGCGCGTTTTGGTGGACTGCCGCGGGATGTCCAGCGTGAAGGAGGCGGGAGCCACGGCAATGTGCGGGCCCGGGAGCACATTGAAGGCATTGCTCTGCGCGGTGGCCTGCGGTCCGGTGACGGTGATGGCCACATTCATGGCCGGAACCGTCACGCTCACATTCTGCTGCCAGACTCCGTTCACAAAATTCGCCGCCGGGTAGTTGTAGCTGACGGGGCCTGAGCTGTTCGCCGCTGTCTGCGTCACAGGTCCGGCCACGGCGGGCAGTGTGAGGCCGTTGATGTCCTGCGCGGTGATGGTGAACTGGAAGGGCGCAGCTTCCCGCTGCGGACTGGCGACAGTGCTGAGCGCGAAGCTGGCCGCGTCATTGTCACGCACGGCGATGGCACCTGTCACCGCCGGATTTCCGAGCGCAGAGGCGCTGATGGTCACGTTTTGTGTGCCATCGAGATCCGTGTCGTCCACAATGCCGGCGAGCACGGCGGCGCTGTTTTGCCCGGCAGGAATGGTGATGGAGACAGGCAGGGTGAGTTCGGAGGTGTCGCTGGAGGCCAGCGTGACGGTCACGGCGTTCACGGCGACGCCGCCGAGCGTCACGGTGCCCACCTGGGCGCTGGCGCCTGCGCTCTCATTCGTCTCCGTGTTCAAGGTCAGGGAGATCGCGGGCACTTCGTCATCAAACACCGTCACGCTGGCGCTGCCCGGCGTCCAGTTCTGCACACTGGCGCTGATGATCGCGCTGCGGCTGCCATTGAGCAGGTTGTCGTTTGGCAGGCCGATGGAGAAGAGGGCGCTCGTCTGGCCGGCGGGGATCGTGATGCTTGCGGGAATCTGGACCGAGGCATTGTCTGAGGCGAGAGCCACGGACACATCCGTGGCCACGGGCGTGCTGACGGCGATGGAGCCCTGCAGCGGCGAACTGCCTTCGATGCCGCTGGCCGGGGCGGTCACCGTGAGGGCGGCTGTTTCATTGTCATTCACCAGGATGACCTTGGAAGCCGGGACGAAGGTCAAGGCGGTGGCGGTGATGGTGACCGGCTGCGTGCCATCGAGCAGGGCGTCGTCATTGATGGTGACGGGGAAGGTCACGGAGGTGGCACCTGCGGGCACCAGCACCGAGGCGGGCACGCTGGCATCCGCATCACTTGCACTCAGAGACACGGTGACACTGGCTCCGGGCGCCGGCGTGACGGACAGCGTGGCGGTGACGGGCGCGTCTCCCTCCGTGGCTGCCGCCGGCAGGGACAGCGCCAGGGTGTTGTTCACGGTCTCGGCCACCAGGATGTCGTCGATGGCGATGCCGTCGGTATCGATGCCGAAGTTGTCGTACTGATTGAAGCGGATTTTGAAATTCGCGCCGTAGGTCAGTCCGTGGGCGGCCATGGCGGCATCGAGGTCCACGACGTATTTGGTGTAGGTGTCGGTGAGCGAGCGCAGGCCTTGCACTTCATACCAGTTGCTGCCACCATCGGCGCTGATGGCCACGCCATCGAAATCGTGCCCCGTGCCAGGGAAGGGGGAAGGGGGCGGGCCGTCGCCTTCATCGTTGTAGGATCGGGCCCAGAAGCTCAGCTGCACCTGGTGGCGGCCGGTCATGTCGAGCGTGAGCGTGGCTTCGTTGCGCGAGTAGCTGCCGTCCACGCTGGAGTCCATGGTCAGGTGGTAGGTGCCGGCGTGCGGGAAGTTCGCGTTGGTGACCTGCGTGCGGTAGGAGTTGGTGCCGGTGACGGTCCAGCTGGAGCCAAGCGACGGGGTGGCGAACGGCTCGCTGAAGACGGTGATGGTGAAGGGATCCACCGTCAGGTTCACACTGCGCGTGAGCACGGCCCCGCTGGTGACGTTGGTAAAGCTTGCATTGTCCGTGTAGGAGCCCGGGGACAGGTTGTTGGCGGCGGCATTGAAGGACACCACCACCGTGGTGCTGGCACCGGCTGCCAGAGTGCCGGACGTGGCGGAAAGGGTGAGCCATGGCTGAGTTTTGGCAGCGGTCCAGTTCAGCGGAGCCGCGCCGGTGTTTGAAAGGGTGAAGGTCTGGGAGGCGGGGGTGAAGGGGCCGCCGATCATGCCCGAAGCCGTGACGCCCGCGATGGGCGTCACGCTCAAATCATCCGGAAAGTCGAAGGCCTCCACCAGGCCCGCCGTGGTGCTGCTGGAGGGAGAGGAGGCGCTGGCGCCCATGCCGCGCTTGGCAAAGGCGGACCAGATTTCGCTGCGGTTGGCGCCGGCGTTGCCCACGAGGTCGGCCTGCAGGATGGCATCGCGGGACTGCAGCATGTTCGGGTTCACCGGGCAGAGCTTCATGGCGTCCGTCGTGAGCTGCAGCGCCAGCTGGTTGCCCGTGGCCCAGCCGTATCTGGTGACGAGGTTGGCGCGCATTTCCCACAGCGTGACGCACCACACTTCGCCTTCATTGTGCACTTCATCCGCCGTGCTGCCGATGATGCTGCTGCGGGGAATGCCGGCATGCACGCTGGCCTGGGCGGGATCGATGTCCTTGAAGGTCAGCGGATTTTTTGTGAGGTTCGTCGAGTACGGATAGCGGCGGATGCCATAGTAGTAGTTCTCCGCCAGGCCGCCGAGATTCTTCGTCGCATAGCCGCCGGCGGCGTAGTTGCCATTGGGGTCGTCCGAGGCCTCGCTGAGCAGGCAGAGGGCGTAGAAGTCAGACCAGCCTTCGCCCATGCCCTCGGTCTGGTTTTGGTAGATGCCCACGCCGCCGCCCACGAGGCGGTTGCTGAGGCCGTGGGTGTATTCGTGAATCACCACCTCGTGGTCCAGGTCGCCATCGCGCTGGGGGGTGGGGTCGGAGAAAACATACATCTGCATGCGGCCCGGGGAGCCGTCCGAAGGGGTGGAGAAGTTGGCGTTGTTGGTGCCGCTGCCGTCCTGCGCGTCTGCCTGCACGGCATCATTTCCCAGGCCGCCACGTGCGAAGTTGTTCGTCTGGAAATTGCCCGCGCTTTCGGTGAAACCCAGGGAGTAATACCGGTCGTGGATGTAGTTGCAGAGGTAGAAAAGATTGGTCACCGCCGCGTCCCGGTAGGTGGACGGGGCCTGGGTGAGGTCCATGGTGAAGTCAAAGTTCCGCGTGGCGGAAGTGGGGCGGGGGAGGTCGGCCACGTTGTCGGCATTGGTGTCCGTGTGCGCATCCACGTTGTTGCCCAAGGTCTGCGTGCCGCCGTCATCGATCCAGCCATTCGGAGAGGCGGTGGTGTTCAGGGCATCCAGCGTGACCAGATTGCGGCTGACTTCAGCGGGCTGCGTCGCCGTGGGGACGTTGTACCCCGGGGAAAAAGGAGTCGGGCTGTCATAGGGCTGGAAGCCCGGCTTGGCATAGACGCGGTAGCTCGCGTTGCTGATGTCATTGGTGATGCTCTGGCGCACCAGCACGGTGCCTTTTTCCGCATCCACCAGCACGCGGAACATTTCGTTCTGCTGCAGGCTGAACGTCTCCACCTGCCAGGCCAGGCGCAGCGTGGTTTCATTCATGGGCACCCAGCTCAGGTGCGCCGTGGTGTCTGAATAGCCGGGGGCGGTCAGCTTCTGCGCCTTCTCGGCGCCCTGCGTGGGACTGGCGGTGGCGACGACAGCGGACTTTTGCAGTTCGCCGCCGAGATTGCCGGCCACGGTGGCCAGGGCGTCTCCCGCATCCAGCGGCGGCTTTGCCACCAGGGCTGCCTGATCTCCGGCTGCCTTCACGGGGTCCGTCAGGAAATGACTGCCGAGCGTCACCAGATCGCCATTCTTGGTCAGGTTTGCCTTCAGGATCGTCTGGAAGACCGGCACCCCGGCCACTTCCTGCTGCCACACGACGGTGCGCATGCCATTGTGCGCCGTAACGTCTTCACGCGTGACCCGTGATTTGCCGGGCTCCAGCGCCGCGGTGCCATGACCAAACAGCGCCTCGTGCTTGGAAACAAAGTCCCGCACCGCCGCATAGGGGTCCTGCGGAGTCACTTTCCCATTCGTCAGAAACCGGCCCGTGGCCATGATGCTGCTGGGCGCTCCGGTGATGGCGTCAAAGTCCACCTGCACGCCGGGGATTTCCTGGCGCAGAGCCGTGAGGGCCTGCAGCCGCGTGGGGCGCGGCGCGGCGGCGCTGGCCTCCCGGTGGTCGATCTCTTCCACGCGCTTTTTCGCACGGTCCAGAATGAAGCTGTTTTTCGCGAGGGGCGCAGCGGGCGTTTTTGCTGGCGTATTCTTAGAATTTTGTCGCGGCAAGCCGTCCTTGCGGAGGGGGGCGAGAAAGATTCCTATGGCTGCAAGAGTCAGCAGCAGGCCGAGAACAAGGCCCGATCTTTTAAGAAAAATGAATTTCACAGCGGGATGATTCTCCGAGTCCTCGTGTCATGGCAAGAAGGATTTCGCAAATATTCCGGCCTGCAGCGGGTAGTCTTGCGGCAGAGAAACGACGCTCAAACCTTTCCTTGTGAAGCGGCGCGCCTGCGGCACTTTTTGTCTGCATGCCTGCCGTATCCAGCTTTGACTCCGACCTCGACCGTTTGGGACTCGAAACCCCCATCTCCGGCATCGACCGCGCCCTGAAAAAGCTGTGGGAGAGCGACGAGGCGAAAACCCGCGCCTCGCTGATCAATCTGGCGATCTACACGGAGGACTGCAGCGTGCTGAGCGAAGACAACGAGCTGCTGGACAATGTGGCCGCGCAGAATGCCTGCCGCGCGCTGCTCATCCTGGCACTGCCGGAGTCCCAGCCGCCGCGTGCACGGGCCTGGATCCAGGCGCGCTGCCGTCCCTACCAGGGCAAGCAGGTGGTGTGCAGCGAGCAGATCAGCTTTGTGCTCGAAGGCGGAGACGCCACGCAGGTGCAGAACATCGTGTTTGCCCACCTGGACTCCGACCTGCCGCTGGTGGTGTGGTGGCAGGCGGACCTTTCCAAGAACTTCGAAGAGCGGCTCTACAGCCGCATCGACACCCTGGTGATCGACAGCTCGCGCTGGGAAGATCCCGGCCGGCAGTTTGATGTGCTGCTGGCGGCGATGAAGGCGGGGGAGGAGGAGTTCAACGTGCGCGATCTGGCGTGGACGCGCTCCCATTTCATGCGCACGGCACTGGCCACCTGCTTTCAGGACGCCACGGCCTGCCGGAATTTTTCCAAGCTCACGACGATCCGGATCACCCATCTCAATGGGCAGCGCACCACGGCGCTGCTGCTGGCCGCATGGATCAACCAGCGGCTGAAGGCCAGCCTGGAAGTCGAACTGATCGAAAAGGACAGCGGGCCTGCGCTGCAGGGGCTGGTGCTGGAAGGGGAGGGCATCCGCGGCGAGGTGCACCGGGACTGCGACTCCTGCTTTGTGCGCGTGAACTCCACCTGCGGAGACCACAAGCACGAGGAACTGCTGCCCGCGGATGTGGACAGCGACGCGGAGCTGGTGAGCGAGCTGCTCTCCCGCTTTCATGGCAGCACGCTGTACTCCTCCATGCTGCCCTTTGTGCGCAGCATGCTGAAATAACCGTTCGACATTTGTCCCCGGGGATTTCAAGACTGTGGGCATGCGCCCCTGGCTCGAACTCTCCCGTATTTCCAATCTGCCCACTGTCTGGACCAACGTCGCCGCTGCGTGGCTGCTGGCCGGTGGCGCGGCCGCCGATCCGCGCTTTGCCTGGCTCCTGCTCGCGGGCTCGCTGATGTACACCGGCGGCATGATCTTGAATGACGCGGCGGATGTGAAGTTTGACACCGAGCACCGCAGGGAGCGCCCCATACCCAGCGGGAAGGTCAGCGCACGCGCCGCGTGGATCGTGAGCATCGCGCTGCTGGCAGGCGGAGCCACGCTGGCGGCGTGGCATGGCGCGCACCCGCGCGTGACGGCGCTGCTGGTGGCGGCGATCGTGTTTTACGATCTCTTCCACAAGAAATGGGCGGGCTCCGTGGTCATCATGGGATCGTGCCGGCTGCTTCTGTACCTGATGGCCGCCAGCGCTGTGACACCGGAAGCCTGGCTCCAGCCGGCAGCGCCCGAGACGGCGACCGCTTCTGCGCCTGGCGGAGCGGCGGCAGTCTCCGCAGCGCTGCCAGCCGGGTTCATCGCCACGCTGCCGGCGGCCTTTGCGCTCGGCTGCTATGTGGTGGGCATCACCCTCGCAGCGCGGTCGGAGCACAAAAGGGAAGGCATGGCGCCCGCGGCCTCCATGCTGCTGGCCCTGGCGCTGCTGTACACACCGGCGCTGGTGTTTGTGGCGCGCTTTGCCTCTTCGGGCGGGTATCCCATGCAGATCCTCATTCTGGCGGCCTTTGCCATCCTGATCTCCTACGCCACCCAAAGGCTGCGCAAAGGCGGCGCCGGCACCGGCGAAGCGGTGGGCCTCCTGCTGGCAGGCATCGTGATCGTGGATGCGCTGGCGGTGTCCAGTGCATCGGTCACGGTTGCGCTGGGCTTCGTTGCGCTGGCACCCGTGCTGAGGTTCTGGCAGCGCTGGGTGGCCGCGACGTGAGGAGGGAGTGCTAAGCCCCTCAGTTCTGGCTATCAGCGCGCGGCAGGCACCACGGCACCCGAACGTCCTCAGCGCGGCTTGAGGGGAAAGTACGACAGACACTCCTGTCTGTCGGTCAGCGTGTGGCAAGCACCGATGAGCACACGCCATACCCAAATCATGCGCTTGGCGTTGCGTGAGATCATTCGAAGGCGAATGACCCTGCGTGGGCGTTGATCGACAGACAGGAGTGTCTGTCGTACTGCCGGCAAAGCTCACGCCATTCCCATCCACCCGCTCACTCTCCGAGCTTCTTCCGCACCTTGTCGAGCTGCTGCTTGGTTTCCGCATCATCCGGTGCGATTTTCAGCGCTTCTTCAAACGCGTGTCTGGCCTCCGCATACTTGCCGAGTTCCACATACAGCAGGCCGAGATTGTAGTGGGCATTCAGGCTCTTCGGGTCCAGCTCCAAAGCTTTGAGGTAGGATTTCAGCGCGTCGTCTTTCTTTCCCATCTGGTCCTGCAGATTGCCGAGATTGAGATGGAGCATGGAGCTGGCGGGCTCGAGGAGGAGGGCCTGGCGGAGAGCGGCTTCGGCTTCCTTGAGCTTCTTGGAGCCTGCGAGGTAGGAGGCGTAGCTGTTCAGCGTGAAGGCGCGCTCCTTGTCATTCTCATGGCCTTTCTGCATGTGCAGCAGGAGCTGGAAGTCCACCTCCTCAAGATCATCTGGGGGCGCTGCGCCCCACTCGACGAGCATGCTCATGCGATGCACGCGGGCTTTGAGGCGTTTCATCTCGATCTCAAGGCGCGTCTGCTGGGAGAGCTCGAAGGCTTTCTGGTAGGCGGTCTCGGCCATGTCGTAGCGCTCCTCCTCCATGAATTCATCGCCCAGGGAAACATACTGGCCGATGATCTGGCGCGAGTGGTAGCGGTCCCACTGGTCCTGGATGGAGGGAATGAAAAAGGCCAGCAGCATGACGAGGGCACTGCTGATGGTGGCGAGGTAGGGCCAGATTTTATGGGGGTGTTTGTCCGGGCTTTCAGGCATGGGGGCCTCCTTCAGGCTGCGGCTTCGGTTTCTTCCTCTTCGTCTTCTCCTTCTTCAGACGCGTCTTCAGCATCCTCTTCTTCAATTTCTTCTTCGCCTTCTTCTGATTCTTCCTCGTCGTCCTCCTCCACGGCGTGGGCAAAGGCGGCGAACCATCCTCCGGCGTTGATCAGGGTTTCAGGCGTGCCCTGCTCCAAAATGCCGCCGCCGCCGAGGACGTACACATGGTCCGCCTCCCGCACCATGCTGAAACGATGGGCGATGATGATGATGGTGCAGCTGCCGCGAAGCTGGTGGATGGCATGCCGCACTTCCGCCTCGGTGTTGTAGTCGAGATTGGCCGTGGCTTCATCCAGCACGAGGATCCTGGGCTGGCTCAGCAGCACGCGGGCGATCTGCACGCGCTGGCGCTCTCCCACGCTGAGGCCCATGCCGTTCTGGCCGATCTGCGTCTGCAATCCTTTGGGCAGGCGGTCGAGGAGGTTTTTCAGGCCCGCCTGCTCCACCACCTTCATGACTTCGGCATCCGTGGCGGAGGGCCTCTTGTAGCGCAGGTTGTAGGCGAGCGTGCCGCGAAAAATGGCGCCGTCCGCCGCCACCATGCCGATGGCGCCGCGTACGCTGGAAGGGTCCAGCTTGCCGAGCTCCTGGGCATCGATGAAAATCTCTCCCTGCTGCGGCTCATACAGCTTCATCAGCAGATCCACCGCCGTGGTTTTGCCCGCGCCGCTGCCTCCCACGATGGCGGTGATCTTTCCCGGCTCGAAGGTCATGGAGATGGACTTCAGCACCTGATGGTCCGGCACATACGCAAAGGTGACATCGCGGAACTCCACGCGGCCGCTCTCCAGCTGCAGGGGCTTTCCGGTCTTCTCTCCGGTGTTGTTTTCCAGCAGGCGGAAGGCGCGGGAGATGGAGGCGACGTGCTGCTGCGTGTTCACCCACAGGCTGCACAATTCATCGATGGGGGAGTACAAGCGGTCCAGATAGGCGACGAACATGACCACGTCTCCAGGCGTGAGCTTGTGAATGAGCGCGAGGTAGCCGCCGCAGCCCAGCACCATGGCCGTGGCCAGATGGCTGAGCACGCCCTCCCAGAAGGCGAACTTGTTGGAGAGCTTGCTGCGCTCCACGTAGTTGCTGTACGCGGAGCTGGAGATGCGACGGTACTCCTGCACCTCCCGCCCCTCGGCACCGCTGAGCTTCACGGTCTTGATGCCCTCCAGCGCGGTGGAGATGCGGGCGCTCACGTCCTCCCAGCGCTCGTAGTAGGTGTTGAGCCCGGTCTCCAGCTTCTGCGAGGAGCGCCAGGCGATGAAGAGATACACGGGGATCAATGAGATGGCGATCAACGCCAGTGTCATGTTCTGGTAGAACATGATGGCCATGATGCCCACGAGGCTGATGATCTCCGGCAGGATCTGCTGGGAGAAGGCGCCGACGATGGCGCTGACCTCCTCGCTTTGATCGATCTGCTTGGCGATGGCCGCCGGGGCGCGCTTGCCGAAAAAACCCAGCGGCAGGCGCAGCACATGCGCAAAGGCCCCCTGGATGAACTCCTGCTCGATGTCGCAGTCCAGCTGCGCCTTTTTGTTCTCCGCGTAGAGCCAGAGGATGTAGCTGGCCACATTCACGCCGAGCATGAGCAGCACCGCGTAGAGCAGAGTGTCCACGGCCTCTCCCGGGGTGCGCTCCGCCACATGCGCGGTGGTGTGCGGCTTCTTCTCGTGCGTCTTCAGCGCCGGAGGCTGCGGCGGGGCAGGGGTGGCGGGCGCGGCGGTGCGTGCCGCCTGGATTTTTTCATGCAGGTAGTCCTCCAGCGGGCTGTCCCCCGTCTCGATGGCCTCGCCTGCCTCCACCTTGGCCTTGTCATGCGCGCGTTTGACGAAGAGTCCGGCAATGTCGTTGATGGCCTCGCGATAGATGAGCGGCTCCACCAGGCCCGCGCCGGTGCTCAGCAGGGTGATAAACACCACCAGCAAAAAGCGGCGGCGATGCGGCGCGACCAGCTTCCAAAGGTGGTTCAGGACTTCCTTCTTCATGCGTCCGCTCAATAAAACGGACCGTCCGCTGCGTCTGCAACACCTTTATGTGCGCATTCGCTGGGCATGCTGCCTATCAATACGCCGCCGCGGCGAGGGGAAAGGCCGGCACGTCCCAGCTGCCGGCGGTCTGTGGCAGGGCGAAGATGTGCTCTCCCGCCAGCACCTTCCGCACGGCGCTGAGCTTCGCGGCGGTGCTGCAGCTGGCCGGCACGCAGCCGTGCGCCCCGGAGCGCATGACGTGCCCTGCCTCCAGCTGCTGCTGCGGCCCCGCGACGATGAGCAGCTTTAAGTCAGGATAAAGAACCGTGAGATCTCTGACCAGCTCCAAAACGCGATGCTCCCGCATGCTAAGGCTGAGAACGAGGAGCTCGGGTTTGTACCGGGACACGGCAGTGAACAGGCCCGAAGCGGAGGTCACCGCAGCCGCGAGCACGAGATCTGCCTGGGCTTCCAGTGCCTCACGAAAATCCGCAAGACTGGCAGGCTGATTGTCGGCAATGACGATGTGACGGGGACTGTTCATGGCGAAATGACCGGGGGTTGGGGGTTGCTCTCATTCTCATGATTTCGGCAGGCGCCAGCCATCAAAGAATTGGATCAAAACTTTCGCTTTTGCGGGCTTGTGCGGACTTGCTGTTTTTGGAGAAAAATCGCGAACCTGGGAACATGACGCGGGTGACGTGGTGGTCACGCTTTCATGGCTCCGCAGCATAACGTTGGGTGCATGCGCTACCATTCGTGCAATTGCAGCCGAGGCATCAGCATGTGCGCCGTTTGGTGTTAGGTGCCGGGCCTACCTGCTTTTGATTTCTGCGTGTGGAGTGTTTTGAGCAGAAAGGTCGGCACGACATGGAACGTGAGCGCACGCACCACGCATGCCCGCGGAAAAGTACGACAGACACTCCTGTCTGCCGATCGACGTGTGGCAGACACACGGAGCTCACGCCACATCCTCAGCAGCCTGCTTGGCGAAAGCCCGAGAACATTCGAAAGCCAGCATAGCCTGCGAGAGCGCTGACCGACAGACAAGAGTGTCTGTCGTACTTCATGCAAAGCGCGCGCCGCGCCCTGCCGAGCCACTGCGTCACTTCAGCACGTCCCGCTGGGTCTCCACCCAGCGCACCGCCTGGCGGATCATCTCGGCGCTGGTCACGAAGTCCATCTTCTCCTTGATGTGATCCCGATGCACCGAGACGGTCTTGGGGCTCAGGTTCAGCTGCGCGGCGATCTCCTTGGCGGTCTTGCCACGGCCAAACAGCTCAAAGATTTGAAACTCGCGGTCGCTGAGTTTTTTCAGCGGAGACTCGCTGGACCCGCGCGGCCTCGGCGTGGCGAAGGATGCTGCCAGGTGGGCGGCCAGCCGGGAGCTCACGTACACGCCGCCCTCCAGCACCTTGTGAATGGCGTCCAGCAGCGCATTGCCGGGGCTGTCCTTGCTGACGTAGCCGCTGGCGCCGGCGCGCAGCGCGCGGGAGGCGCAGAGCATTTCATCGTGCATGGAGCTGACGATGATCTTGAGCCCGGGGTGCAGCGCGCAGAGGTCTTTGATCAGCTCCAGGCCGCCGCGCCCCGGCATGTTCAGGTCGGTGATCAGCAGGTCCGGCTTCTCCTGGTTCACCAGCGTGATGGCGTCCGCCTCATTGGTGGCCATGCCGCAGATCTCAAAGCGCGGGTCTGACTGCAGGATGAAGCGGTAGCCGTTGATCACGGCCGGGTGGTCATCCACAAATGCGATGCGGCAGGTCTTGGTGCTTTCAGAGTCGGTTTTCATGGGGAATTGGGGATGTAAACGGCGATGCGCGTGCCACCGGCGGGCGGAGCACCGTGCTCCATCCGGCCACCCATCACTTCAGTGCGGTGCTGCATGATGCGGAAGCCGATGCCGCCGCCGTCCAAAGGCGCCTCCGGCAGCCCGCAGCCATCGTCATCTATCTCGAGCACGAGGAAGTTTTTCCGCCGTTCCAGCCCGATGCGGATCTCTGCGGAGTCCGCGTGCTTCAGGGCATTGTTCACCGCCTCCTGGGCGATGCGGTAGAGATTGCACGCCGTGGCCTCGCTGATCTCATTGACGGGGTCCGGGCACTCAAACACGCAGCGCACGCCGGAGCTGCGCGTGGTGGCGTCTGCCAGCGCCTGCAGCGCATGCTCCAGCCCCTGCTCCCACAGCGGCACGGGGGCCAGCCCGTGGGAAAGCGCGCGCACCTCCGCCAGCGTCTCGCTCAGGCTCTGGCTGGCATGCTGCGCGTGCTCCGCATGGGCCGGCGCATGCGCCTGCAGCTCGGCATGCAGCCCATTCATGGCCATGAGCACGGCGGTGAGCTGCTGGCCGATGCCGTCATGAAGCTCGTGGCCGATGCGGCGGCGCTCGTTCTCCGCGGAGTCGATCACCGCGCGCTCCAGCTCATTGCGCTCGCGCTCACGGTCCGCCAGGCTCTGCGTCATCTTGCGGAAGGCCTGGGAAAGCTCATGCACCTCGTCCCCGCCGTGCACGGGCTCGATGCTGGGGACGCGGCCTTCGCCAAACTCACGCACAGACCTCGCGAGCCGCTCCAGCCGCCTGGCCACGCCGAAATGCAGCGTGGCCCACAGGCACAGGCACATGAGGGCGATCACCGCCGCAGACCACGCGATGCGCTGGCGTGCGTCCTGGTGCGCATGCGCCACCGCATTGGCGCGGTCATACACCAGCAGCAGCTTCTCCCGGCCCTGCGGAGAGACTTCCACGGGAAAGACGGCCAGCACGATCACGTCTCCGCCGTCCAGCGTGGGAGCCTCCATGATCTTGCCGGAGCTCTCCTTGGCCCGCTTCCACGCCGTGGCCGCAGGCGTGTCCTCCGCGGACCTGCCCTCCCACTGGGCGGAGGAGCAGGCCATCACCCGGCCGTTTGCATCCACCACGGCGGCGATGCTCAGCCAAGGCACATGCTGCCAGTCGGAAAGGCTCTCGCTCAGGGCCTTGATCTCCCCCAGCGCCAGGTGCTGCCGCGCCAGCGCCGCGAGCCGCACGCCCGTGGCCTCCGCCTGGATGGACACATCATTGAAATCGCGCTCCAGATCGTTCGCCAGATCCAGTTCATAATCCAGCCACGTCGAAACGATGCCGAGCAGCAGCAGCAGCGCTGGAATGAGGAATCGAAGCGGAGGTGGGAAATTCACTGCGAGGGGTTGGAAGGCAGGGCGCTCGTGGGCACGCTCATGTTGAATCTCGAGGGTGGCCTTCTCAATCACCCCAGCAGGCTATTTCCCTGGGGTGCTGGACAGGAGGGGCATTTAGCGCCCCGCCAACCCAGAAAGGCCGGGCAAAAAGCCGCCGCCGGGGCGAAATGCAGCCTCAAAGGCTAGAACGGGCATTCCGCCGCCGTATGCCCTTTCCCTTTGACCTTGAAGTGGGTCCGAGCGACAGAATCGACCCCCCGTTAATGATCGAGAAAAAAATCAGGCTTGAGCACACCCATCGCATCTTGTTTACGCGAGAAGCCTTTGCGCCCAGAAACAACACCATCCGCGATCTGCTCCGCCTGGAGCAGCCGCACAAGCTGCCACGCGTGCTCGTTTTCGTGGATGAAGCCGTGGCCACCGCCAACCGCGACCTGATCGACGACATCATGGCCTACGGCCAGGCGCATGCGGACACCTTCACCATGGTGGACGATCCCATCGTCATCCCCGCCGGCGAGCCCTGCAAAAACGACTTCCGCCTGGTGGAGTGCTGCTGGGACGCCATCAATGAAGCCGCGCTGGACCGCCACAGCTACGTCTTCGTCATCGGCGGCGGCGCCGCGCTGGATCTCGTCTGCTTTGCCGCCAGCACCGCGCACCGCGGCATCCGCCACGTGCGCTTTCCCACCACCACGCTCAGCCAGGGAGACGGCGGCGTGGGCGTGAAGAACGGCGTGAACTACTTTGGCAAAAAGAACTGGGTGGGCAGTTTCTCCGTGCCCTTTGCCGTGGTGAATGACTTCCTCTTCCTGGAGTCCCTGCCCAAGCGCGAGCGCCGCAACGGCATCATCGAGGCCATCAAAGTCTCCCTCATCCGTGACCGCGCCTTCTTTGAGCAGATCGAAGCCATGGCCGACGACCTCGCCGCGCTCAAACAGGAAGCGCTGGAGCAGGTGGTGCAGCGCAGCGCCGAGCTGCACGTGGAGCACATCGCCACCGGCGGCGATCCCTTTGAGCTCGGCTCCGCACGCCCGCTGGACTTCGGCCACTGGGCCGCGCACAAGCTCGAGCAGATCTCCAAATTCTCCGTCTCCCACGGCGAGGCCGTCGCCATCGGCATGGCCGTGGATCTCGTCTATTCCCGCATGCAGGGCATCCTGGACGCCGACACGTGCGAGCGCGTGCTGAAGCTCATCGAGCGCATCGGCTTCGCCACCAGCTCCCCGCATCTCATGAACACCGGCCGCTCTGGCGAGCCCGCCATCCTCGAAGGCCTCGAAGAATTCCGCGAACACCTCGGCGGCGAACTCACCGTGACCCTCGTCCCCGAAATCGGCACCAAGCTCGAAGTGCACGAGATGAACCGCGTGAAGATTCTCAATGCCGTGGTGGAGCTGCAGAAGCGGGCTGCTGCATAAAAGTACGACAGACATTGCCTCACTTCGTTCGCCCTTCGGGCAGCCTGCGGCTGGCTGCCTACGCTGCGCTTCGTTTCTTGTCTGTCGATCAGCGCTCACGCGGGCTCTCTTGTGATCGAATGATTCAAGACAGCGCCAAGCATGCCGCTGAAGGTGTGGCGCATGCTCAGTGTGTTTGCCGAGCGCTGATCGACAGACAGCAACCGTGTCAGTTGGCAGGGTTGGAAGTTAGGATCGGCGATCAAACGGTTGAGCACGCAAAGCATTTTGCGCATGACCGCGGTGATGGCGACCTTGAAGGGTTTGCCACGTTTGAGCAGGCCTTGGTCAAAGGTGTTGAGAATGGGATTGATGCTCACGCTGCGCACTACGGCCATGTAGAGCACTCCGCGCACCTTTTTGCGCCCGCCCTGGATGTAGCGCTGGCCACGCATGAGGCCGCTATCGTAGGGTGTGGGGCGATGCCTGCGAGGGAGGCGTTGTCGAGGCTGCCGAGTTCGGGCAGTTCGGCGAGGCCCTTCATCTGCTGGAGGCGCCGGGCCGTCTTGTATGTTGTTTTCAGGTTCCCGCATTGAGCTGCATTGCATAAGATGCGGGGCCGATTTTCGGCACCTGGGGGCGGCCGCCCCCAGGTGCCGGGCAGCACAATGACCGCCAGCGTCTTTGCACCGCCTCACGGCGAGTCCGAACTCCAGCTTGGTCTTGTGCTGCCTCATCGGTTTGAGATCGAACAGTTGCCTGAACCCGTCTCCCTGCCTCACGACATGGCACGGTGTTCGAATAACAAGGCTGATCCACCCCAATACCAACTCCACCCCCATCCTCCACCATGTCCCCTGACATTGTCCACCTCGGCGTTGATGTCTCCAAAGACTCCCTCGACGTCCACTTTCTCACCGAGTCCTTCTCGGTGGCCAACACCGCCGCCGGTATCCGCCAGCTGCTCAAACGCATTGCCAAAAATCCATCTGCAGCCAAGGTCCATGTTATCTGCGAGGCCACCGGCGGCTACGAGCGCCTCCTGGCTGATGCCATGCACCGCGCCAAGGTGACCCTCAGCGTGGTCAACCCGCGTCTGGTGCGCGACTTTGCCCGCGCCAAAAACCGCCTGGCCAAGACTGACCGCATTGACTCTGCCATGCTCGCCCAATATGGCGCTGTGATGCGCCCGCAGCCGACTGCTCAGCCTGATGCCGCCACCCAGCGTCTGGCGCTTCTGGTCGCACAGCGTGACAGCCTGGTTGAGGAGCGGGCGCGCCACAAGACACGCCTTTTGCAAACCACCGAGCGCTGCCTGCAGGCCGTGGCGCGCCGTGTCATCACCTGCCTGAGTTCTGAGATCGACAAGATCGAGCAGCTCATGCGCAAAACCGCCGCCGCCAGCGCCGCCCTGACAGAGAAGTCCGCACGACTCGACAAAGTGGTGGGCGTCGGCTGGCGCAGCGCCCTGAGTCTGTGTGCGCAGATGCCGGAGCTTGGCAGCCTCAACCGGGCCCAGGCCGCAGCGCTCGCAGGGCTGGCTCCTTTCAATCGTGACAGCGGCCGCTGGCGCGGCCAGCGCCATATCAGCGGAGGTCGCGCCCCGGCGCGTCGCACGCTTTACCTCGCATGCCTCTCAGCAGTGCGCAAAAATACTCTTCTCAAAGCCTTTTACCAGCGGCTGCGCGCTGCTGGCAAGCCCGGCAAAGTCGCGCTGGCGGCCTGCTCCCGAAAGCTTGTGGTGCTGCTGAACAGCTCCATTAAAAACCCAAAAATGAGCCTTGCTTAAAACACAGCTGCTGGAGTGACTGTCGTACTTCCTGACAGCGGGCGCGCTTTTTACAGCCGCGGCTTCTCGGGCTTGATCGTGGCCTCGGCGGAGCGGACGCCTTTGACCTGCGTTTTGCGTTTGTAGATTTTATCGGAGCTGCAGGCGTAGAGTTCGTCGAAGTTGGCGCCGCCAAAGACGACGTTGGCGAGCCACTTGCGCTGCGGTTTGGCGATGATGCCGTTGACGCGCCCGGCCTGGTCGCAGAACTGGATGCCGGCGTGGGTGGCGACGTAGAGTCGGCCCTTCGTGTCGAGGGTCATGCCATCGGCGCCGCTTTCCATCACGCCGTCGGAGATGCGGAGGTGGTGGTAGGGCTGCTTGGCGGAGAGGGTGCCGTCGGCTTCAATGTGGTAGCTCCAGATGAACTGGCCGCGCATGTCGGCGACGAGGAGGAGGCTTTGATCGGGTGTGAGGCGGATGCCATTGGGGAAGGCGAGGCCGGTTTTGTCATTGGTATCAACCACGCTTTTTTCGCCATTGGGTTTGATGAGCCAGATTTGTTTGTGGGGCGGGTCGGTGACGTAGAGATTGCCGTTGAGGCCGATGCAGAGGTCGTTGGAGTCGATGCCTTCTGCGATGACGGTCATCTTGCCGGCTTCATCGTAGGAGACGATCTGCTTCTTGCCGCTGGCGCAGGCGAAGAGGCGGCCATCGGGGCCAAACATGAGGCCGTTGGCCTTGCCGGTGTTTTCAGCGAAGACGCTCACCTTGCCATCGAGGCCGATCTTGTGGATGCGGCTGTTCGGGATGTCGGTGAAGAAGACTTCGCCTTTCGCATTCGCGGCGGGGCCTTCGGTGAAGCCGTAGCCCTCGCCAACGAGCTGCCATTCACTACCAGAACCTAGCACTTCCATGACCGGGGCACGGGAGCCGGTGCCTTTGGTCACGGGCTTGGGCCAGTCTTTCCAGAGCCAGCGCATGGCATCGGGGAAAATGGCGGTGGCGTGCTTGCCATTGTGGCCGCCCTCGCCCCAGATGTGGTTCACTTCATAGCCTGCGAACTCAAAGGCGGAGAGCATTTCCTGATTGGCGAGGAACCAGTTTCCGCCGGTGCCGTTGGCATCGTTGCTGCCGTCTTGCAAAAACACGCGCAGGGCCTTCGGTTCGGCTTTGCGAATCATCACGGGATAGTCATTGCCGCCGCGCTGGTCGACGTAGGTGCCGATGCTGCTGAACACGCGGCTGAAGGCCTCGGGCCGCTCCCAAGCGGCGGTGAAGGCGGCGATGGCTCCGCTGCTGCTGCCGCCGATGCTGCGGTCATTCCCCTCATGCGAGAGGCGGATGGCGCGGCCATCTGGCAGCGTGATCTTTTCCACGGCGGGCAGGAGTTCCTCAAGGATGAAGCGTGCGTAGTTCTCGCCCAGGCCGTCGTATTCCACGCTGCGGTTGAAACGGTCGAGCTGTGTGGCGGGATCGGCCGCAGGCACGCGGCCGTGCATGACGAAAACGCCGATGATCACGGGAATCTCCTTTTTGGCGATGAGATTGTCAAAGACGACCGGCGCGAGGTTTTGGATGCCGTCCTGGTTCACATGCACGCAGGCAGGCTTGTTGGGAGAGTATTGCTTCGGCACGTAGACCCAGTAGTCGCGCACGGTGCCGGGGAAGATCTTGCTGTTCTTGAATTCGAATTTCAGCACGTCTCCCTTCGGCACACCATCCTGCGGCTTGGAGTCGGGGCCGGGCTGGTAGTCGTCTGCGGCGTGGGTGAAAACGGACAGCAGGGAAAATGCGAGGGCGAGGAGGCGGGTTGGGCGCATGGCGTGGAGTGTGAAGTGTGTCTGGAGACATGCCACTGCGAAGTTGAAGGGACATTCGTCTTTGCCGCAGAGGAGCAGAGAGGCAGAGAAAGCAGTGAATGGATTCAGTCTCTGCCACCGCTTCACCTTTGCCTCTCGGCGGCAAAACGTACGTCCCCGTGCCTTCTAAAACGGAAAGAGCAGATTCGCGGTGATTCGTGCGCATTCGCGTTGGAGATTGGCGAAGTTGTCGCATGATGCGGGGTGGATTCTGCCATGCCCCTCTTTGACCAACTCATCCTCCATCTTGACGCACCACCGCATGACGGCCCTTGGAACATGGCGGCGGATCAGGCGTGGCTGGAGTTGAGCGAGGTGCCGGTGCTGAGGGTGTACCGGTGGACAGAGCCGACGGCGACGATTGGGTATGCGCAGAATTTGGCGAAGCTGGCGGGGACGCTGCCGCAGTGGCCGATTGTGCGGCGCTGGACGGGCGGGGGCGTGGTGCTGCATGATGCGGACTACACGTACTCGGTCATCGTGCCCGCGGTGCATCCGTGGTCGCAGACGAATCCGCTGGACAGTTACAGGCTGGTGCATGAGTCGCTGGCGCGGGCGCTGGATGACGGCAGCCGGCTTGCGGGGCCGGAGGATTTGATCGAGAACCCGTTCTGCTTTGTGGCTCCAGCGATGCACGATGTGGTGCGCGGCCAGGTGAAAGTGGCCGGGGCAGGGCAGCGGCGGGGCAAGCTGGGCCTGCTGCATCAGGGCAGCGTGCAGCAGGTGACGCTGGCGGAGGAGTTCTGGCCGCGCTGGGCGGCGCAACTGGCCACCAATGTGCGGGTGACGCAGGAGATGACTGCGACGATGATTGAGCGTGCGAATGAACTGACCGAGAAGCGTTACAGCCTGGCTTCGTGGCTGAATGAGCGGGAGGATGCGCTGTGAATGCGAGGACGCTGGTGTTTGTGTATGGGACGCTAAAGCGCGGCGGTGATAATCATCATTGGATATCGCAGCAGCAGTTCGTAAGCGAGGCGCGCACGGCGCCGGCGTATCGGATGTATGATCTCGGTGGGTATCCGGGCATGGTGCGCGCGGATGAGGGAGGGCTTTCGATCCAGGGAGAGGTGTGGAGCGTGGATGAGGCCGGACTAATCAATCTGGATGTGCTGGAGGATACCGAAGGCGGCGAGTACGAGCGCGTGCCGCTGCCGCTCGAGGGCGAGTGGGCGGAGCAGACGGTGGAGGGGTATGTGTATTTGCGGAGTGTTGAGGGGAGACGTGAGGTTGGGGTGAGGTGGTGATTTTGCAGCAGGTCGGTCGGGTGTGTTTGGCGTCGAGGGTGTTTGATTGTCCACCGCGTTCTCCGCCAAACGGCCCGACTTCGAGGGGGGGGGCGTAAGTTTGAGTGTTTGCGATGCGCTCGCAGACGGGCGGGCTGTCGCCACCGCCGTCTTACGTCCAGGCAGCTCGCGTGTGCGAGGCGTAGCCGAAGTGGAAGTACGACGGGCACTCTTGCCTGTCGATCAGCGCTCACGCAGGGTGTCTCGTTGGCGAATGATGTGCCACAGCCGCCAGGTCAGAGGTTGAGGGAAGGGCGTGGGTTCAGTGTGGTTGCCATACGCTGATCGACAGACAGGAGTGTCTGTCGCACCTCAGATCAACCCGCCCCAAAAAACCCGCCGAGCTTGCGGATGCGGGTGGGGTGGCGGAGTTTTCTCAGCGCTTTGGCTTCGATCTGCCGGATGCGTTCGCGGGTCACCTGGAACTGCTTGCCGACTTCTTCCAGCGTGCGGCCGGCGCCGTCGCCGAGGCCGAAGCGTTGTTCGAGGACTTCGCGTTCGCGGGGGTTCAGGGTGTCGAGCACGTCGCGGAGCTTGTCGCGCAGCAGGTGCATGGCGGTGAGCTCCATGGGGTTGCTCGCTTCCTTGTCCTCGATGAAGTCGCCGAATTCGGTGTCGCCTTCGCTTTCACCGACTTTTGCCTGCATGGAGACGGGCTGCTGGGACAGGCGCAGCACGGCGTTCACACGCTCGACGGGGAGGTGGATTTCCTCGGAGATTTCCTCCGGGGTGGGATCGCGACCCAGCTCCTGCAGCAGCTGCTTGTGCACGCGCATGAGCTTGTTGATCGTTTCGATCATGTGCACCGGGATGCGGATGGTGCGAGCCTGATCGGCGATGCTGCGGGTGATGGCCTGGCGGATCCACCAGGTGGCGTAGGTGCTGAACTTGTAGCCGCGCTGGTACTCAAATTTTTCCACCGCACGCATGAGGCCCATGTTGCCTTCCTGGATGAGGTCGAGGAAGGAGAGGCCGCGGTTGGTGTACTTCTTGGCGATGGAAATGACGAGGCGCAGGTTGGCCTCGATCATCTCGGTCTTGGCGCGGGTGGAGCCGGCGACGTGCTTGAGCGTGTCGGTGATGAGGGTGCGGTAGTCCGCGGCCGTCATCCAGCACTCCTGCTCAAAGGCGCTGATGGCTTCCTTGGCGGCATCGCTGCGCGGGTGGTCCCTGAGATTGCGCTCCAGATTGCCGAGGTCCGCGAGGCGCTGCTGGAGCAGGGTCACGAAGTCTTCGGTGATCTTGGATTTGAAATAGAACTTTTCGCAGGTGCGGAAGAAGACGGCGCGCAGTGTTTCAAATTCCTCCTGCGCGGAGGCTTTCTTGCGCGGGCCGGCATTGATGAGGGCGCTGAAGGCCTTGCTGGTTTTTTCATGCGTCTCGCGCGCCTGGTCGAGCAGGGGCTTGAGGCGTTTGAAATAAGCATCGCGTTCATCCGCCTTGCGATCGCTCACGAGGCGGTCAAAGCGTTCCACGCCGTTGCACAGCGCTTCGGCAAACTGCAGGTAGGCCTGGCCGATGAAGCCGATGGTGTGCAGGCACTGGCGCATGCTGAGGTCCGCCTTCTCAATGCGCTTCGAGATGTGGATCTCCTGCTCGCGGGTGAGCAGGGGCACCTGCCCCATCTGGCGGAGGTACATGCGCACCGGATCGTCAAAGACATCCAGCTTGGCGGCGGCGTCGCGCTCTGCGGCGATGCGCTCACGCGCGGCGGATTTCGAAGCGATGCCATCCACGTCGTCGCTGATCTTGATCTCCATCGCACGCAGGCGTGTGATGAGGGCGTCCATCAGATCGGGCGTCACGAAGCCTGCGGGCAGCGCTTCATTGATGTCGTCCCAGGTCAGATGATCGTGCTCGCGCGCGGTGCGGATGAGGTCGCGCAGCCGTGCCTGGACGTCGGGAGAATGGATGTCGTCGTGCGTGGTGTTGGCAAACTGGGAGATGCCGCCGGCGAAACCGTTTTTCGGCGGACGGCCGCGACGGCGCTTGAGGGGCTGGCCATCGGGACCGACTTGTGAGACGGGCTGGTCTTTGGGCGGATGAATGCGGGGCCTGCCGCGGCCACGTTTCTGCGCAGCAGAGGCGGCGTCTTCAGCAGGCACGGCTTCGCCTGCCTTTTTGGCGGCGACGCTGGAGTGGGATCCGTTGATTTGTTTTTTGGAGACGGCCATACAAGCCTCAGTTGGAGTCCGGGAACTGCCTCGGTCTTGGGGGGTGAAACTATTCGGGGGTCGGCTTGGTACGGTCAAGGCATTCTTTGCGCAAGGCGTTGAGTTCCACGAGCTTCATCTGGATGCTGGCGGTTTCATCTTCCCGCAGGCCGGGCTGGCGGAGTTTTGACTGCAGGCTCTGGATGAGATTCTGCAGGCGTGCCACCTCCAGGGTGTAGAGGGCCAGCTGCGCATCTTTAGGGCCGCCGGGCGGTCGCGGGCTGGCCTGGAGCTGGGCGAAGGCGGCCTCCTGCGGGCGGTCGAGCCCGGCCATGAAGGCCAGCTGGGAGCTTTCATCCAGCGGATCATGGCGGCTGTGCACCAGCAGGGCGAGCAGGTCGGTGCCGGGCACTTCACGCAGCAGGTCCTCCAGTTCGGCCTCGCGCAGCCAGTACATCACCTCGGCGTCGTTCAGCGCCATCTGGCAGAGGTGCAGGGCGGTCTTGTGCTGGGAGGAGAGCAGCTTCTTCGCTTCGTCGGCCACATTGACGGCGGGCTTCTGCGGGTCCTTGCCGTTTTTGCTTTCCCGGGCGGCGCGCTCCACCATGGCGGAAAGCTGCGCCTCGGAGATCTCCAGGAGTTTGGCCACTTTGTTGACGGCGGTGATGCGCTGCGCCACGCCGCTGAAGATGCTGATGGCCGCGGCCACCTGCTCGGCCATGCGCACGCGCTCCACCATGCTGTCAGATTTGGCGCTGGCACGCAGGCGGCGGATCTGGTACTCCAGGAAGTCGGTGGCATTTCCCAGCACGTTCTGCAGTGCTTCGTTGCCCTGCTTGCGCAGCAGCGAGTCGGGGTCCTCGCCCTGCGGAAGGGAGGCCACCTTGACCGTGAGGCCGATGGGGGAGAGAATCTTGAAGGCCTTTTCAGCGGCCCCGTAGCCCGCATTGTCCGAGTCGTAGCAGAGCGTGACTTCATTGCACACGCGCTTGAGCAGCTTGGCGTGCAGCTCGGTGAAGGCGGTGCCCTGGCCGGCCACCACGTTTTTGAACCCGGCCTCGTAGATCATGATCATGTCGATCTGACCTTCGCAGACGATGGCCTCGCCTGCCTTGGAGATGGCGGTGCGGCTGCGGTCAAATCCGAAGAGCACCTTGCTCTTGCTGAAGAGCGGGGTCTCCGGCGAGTTGACGTACTTTCCCGTGTTTTCCTTCGGCGCAATGAGGCGGCCGCTGAAGGCGATCACGTCTCCGTGTTCATTGCGGATGGGAAACATGAGGCGGTCGCGGAAGTGCGGGTAGGCCCCGCGGCGGCCGGAGTCTTCCGCGCTTTGCTTGTAGAGGCCTGCTTCAATCAAAACGCTTTCGGGGATTCTGGCCTTGGCGGCCCACTCTCGGTAAAAGGCGCTGATGCCCGGCGCATATCCCATCTGCCAGTTTTTCGCCACGGCGGAGGTGATGCCGCGGGACTTCAGATAGGCGCGCGCGGGTGCGGCGATCTGGTGCTTCATCAGCAGCTGGTGGTACCATTCGGCGATCTCCCGGTGGGCGCGCAGCAGCAGGCTGCGGTGCTTGGCCTCCGCCTCGGCATTGGCGTCCCACACTTCCTCCTCGATGCGGATGCCGGCGGCGTCTGCCAGGCGCTTGACGGCTTCCACAAAGGAGAGGCCGTCATGCTCCATGACGAACCGGATGGCGGTGCCGCCCGCGCCGCAGCCAAAGCAGTGGTAGGTGTTGCGCGAGGGGCTGACGTTGAAGGAGGGGCTCTTCTCGTTGTGAAAAGGGCACAGACCCACGAAGTTGGTCCCTGCTTTTTTCAGCTTCACGGAACGGCCCACCAGCGCCACGATGTCCGTGGCGGCGATCACCTGCTGGATGGTTTCTTCCGGGATGCGCGACATGTCAGATAAGGTGAAAATGTGGAGCGCAGAAGCGGGTGCAACCGGGATGCTGCAGGCGACGATGAAATGTGCGGGGCAGGCGCTGGCGGATGCCGCCTCCGAAAGCAGATGGCGACAGGTCGCTGCAGGCCTCGGAAACTTGTTGTGCCCCCTCACCCGTCCTCTCGCAGAAGACCACCCAGAGCTATCTGCTTATGGGCTGGTAGAGGGGGTTCGCGCTAAAACGCGTTGAAACTCTACTGATTGTTGAAGCGCCAGGCAGGCGCCCAGCTCACGCGGTCTTCTGCCCTTCAGCCCAGCGAATGGCAAAGTAGGCCAGCTCTCCGGTTTCGCTCATGCCGAGCTTGGTGCGGATGTTCATCTTGTGCACGTCCACGGTCTTGCTGCTGATGTGGAGCGCCTCGGCGATCTGGCCGGTGGTTTTGCCCTGGCCGATGAGGACGAAGACTTCAAATTCACGATCGCTGAGATCCGCGATGGAGTCCTTGGCTTCAGCGGTGTTGCCGGAGGAGAAGGCGCGCAGGATTTCCTCGGACATCTCTTTGCTGACTGCGATGCCGCCTGCGGCCACGCGGTGCAGGGCCTCCTCAAAGTCCTTCTGCGGGGCGCTCTTCATGAGGTAGCCGCGCGCGCCGGCCTTCAGGGCACGCTGCGCGTAGAGCTTTTCATCATGCATGGAGATGGCCACCATGGGCAGCTTCGGGCGCAGCAGGCGCAGGTCTTTGATCAGCTCGAGCCCGGAACGGTCCGGCAAGGAGATGTCCACCACCAGCACGTCCGGGGTGTCCGCCTCCACTTTGCGCAGGGCGTCGGCGGCGTCCACGGCCATCCAGGCGAAGTCAAGATTGTCGGTGGTCTCGATGAGGAGGCGCCAGCCCTCCCGCATCATGGTGTGGTCATCCACGATGGCGATTCGAATGGCGGCGGGGGGGGAGGAGGCTTTCATTGGCACGGGGGCGGTGCGCAGGCTGGCAAGATTTGGGGACTGTTTGACAATTTGCGCACAATGGCAATGGAGAATAATCCTTATGAAAGGGGAAGGGCGCACTCTTCCCCTAGAGGGGTGGAGAGCGTGTTCAGGGTTTGTTTGAAGGAATCCGCACAATGGCAACCGAGAAATCCCGCGCACCACGCTCCACGGTCCGCTCCAGCGTGGCGGAGAGGGCGCGCAGCCGCTGGCCCATGAGGTGAAGTCCCATGCCCTGGCTGCTCGTCTCCTCCGGGGTGGAGAAAGGAGCGCCGTCATGGATCACGCTCAGCACGACCTGATCTCCCTCCATGCGCAGAGTGATGGTGAGGATGTCTGGCTTGGAGTGCTTGCAGGCATTGATGACCAGTTCCTGCGCGATGCGGAAGAGCAGCTCCTGCCCGCTGTTGGTGAGGTGGGCGCTGATGTCCGCATAGTCCAGCGAGCAGCGGACTTTGTACGACTGCTCGGCGAAGCGGCGCACGTTTTCCAGCCCGTCCTTCAGCCCCTGGCCTTCGATGCCCACGGGGGAAAGACCCCAGGCCATGCCGCGGGCGATCACCGTGGACTCCGCCAGCTCCGCCGCGACCTGTTCGGCGAGGCTGTTGATCCTGCTGTCTCCTGCCGGCAGCATGCCGAGCATCACCTCGGCCTTCATTTTGGTGGCGGAGATGCGCTGGCAGAGGTCATCGTGCAGATCTCTGCCGATTTTCCGGCGCTCCTGCTCGGCGGCGTCCAGCACCATGTTTTCAGCCTCGCGGAGATTGTCCAGAGCGCGGGCAAATTCGCGTGAAATGAGGGAAAGTTCATCGTTCCCGGGCAGCACCCGCGGAGGGCCTTCGCCGGAGGAGCTGGAGCGCAGGATCTGCACCACGCGGTGCACCCGGAGTATGACCAGCTCGTGCAGCACAAACCACAGCAGCAGGCATGAGGCCAGCAGCACGGCGGTCTGCCGCAGGGACTCGATCCACGCGTCCTCCCGCACCTCCTCCAGCGCCAGGGTGGTGTCATAGCGGATCAGCACCGCCGCACGGCTGGTGGCTTCATAGGTTTCAAAGAAGGGGACGAAGACGAGGAGCTTCTTTTTCTTTGCGTCCCACTCGACCGCGGGCTCCATGGTGGCGAGCACCCCTGCATGCCTGCGCCATTCCTCCGCCAGCGGAGTCTGCAGGACGTCCATGTGAAACCACTGCATGTGGGTGGCGCAGTTGACGATGCCCTCCTTGTTGCAGACGAGGCCCAGGTCCACGTCCGGAGACAGGGAGACGTAGGCCATCTCCAGCTCCGCGGCGCGCTCCTGCTGCCGGCGGGAAAGGTGCTGCAGCAGGCCGGCCAGGCGGCTGCCGGTGTCCATGGCCTCCTGGCTCATGCGGTCGATGTGGCGGTCCTTCAGCCAGCGCTGGTTGCGCCAGTTGTTGAAGAGAATGATCACCAGGCCAAACAACCACACGCTGACGGTGATGCGGCTCTGGATGGAGCGAAACCAGTTCAACGGAAGGCCTCCTCGCTGAGGCTGGGGTTGATCCAGTCACTGTCCGACCGGAAGCTGGTGATGATGCCGTTACGGATCATCTGCTCGCCCACCTGGGAGGCCATCTGCGGCAGCTTTTTGAGCAGCTCCAAGTTTTCCGCCTGGCTGAGTGGGCGCAGGTGGCGCAGGCAGGCAGCCAGCTCCTCGGTGTTCATCTTTTCACGGCGCAGGGCGCCATCCATGCCCGGGAAGGGTTTTCCCGCCCAGAACTTTTCAGCCATGTCCGCCTGAACCCGGAGCAGGGAGACCAGTTCCTCCCGGGAGGCGGTGCAGGAGCGCTCCGAGGCCACGATCAGGTGCAGGATGGGGACCTTGAGCTGGGTGGAGTCATACACGCTGCGCAGGCTGCTGGTGTGGGAGAGTTTTTCCAGCCACGGCTCGGTGGCCACGACGGCATCCACCAGATCTGACTGGACGGCGGCCTCCATTTCCGACTGAAACATGGGAACGGCCTCGATGTCCTTCAGGGACAGCCCGGCGCTTTCCAGCGCATTGATCAGAAGATAAATGCCGGCGCTGCGCTCCACGCCGACGCGCTTGCCCTTCAGATCCTCCAGCCGCGCGATGCCGGGCCGCACGAGGACGGCGTCTGCGCCGGCGGACTGGCTGAGCACCGTGAGCACCTTCAGCTTCTGCCCGGCATCCTGCATGCGCATGATGCTTTCCAGGGAGACCACGGCCACATCCGCCGCGCCGCTGCCGAATGCGCGCACCACGGCGGAGGCCCAGGGGATTTCGATGACCTGAAAGTGGTCTTCCGGGAGCAGCCGCATGTCGCTGGCCAGCAGCACAGGTTCGGCGGCGGGCCACACGCCCGGCACCACGCGCAGCCGCTGCCTTTTGGCCTTGAATGGCAGAAACGCGGCGGCCAGCAGCAGCGCCGAGCCGAGTGGCGGCAGAATGCGCTGCAGCATGGCCTTCGGGGAATTCATTTCGCTAACATGGATGAGGCTGGCGTGGGCTGTCCACTTCTGGTTGCGCCGGACGGGCGTCTTTGTGATTTCTTTTCTCGCCACGGAGAGCGCAGCCGATTATAAGCTAATGCTTTATGGCTCCTGTTCATCCCACCTTTTCCCGCCGTCGTTTCCTGACCACCAGCGCCGCAGCCCTGGGGTTTCCCACCATCATTCCAGCCACGGCCTTGGGAAAAGGGGGACGCCCCGCGCCTTCAGAGCGCATCACCGTCGGAGCCATCGGCTGGGGCACCATCGCCACGGACTGGACGCCGACTTTCCTTAACAACGACAAGTGCCAGGTGGTCGCCGTGGCCGACCCGATGAAGGAATACGGCCACTATGGCTACGATGGCAAGAAGACCGGCGGTCGTGAAGCAGGGAAGAAGACCATCGACGCGCACTACTCCCAGTCTGCCAACAAGCCGGTGAAAGCCTGCGCCGCCTATGCGGACTTCCGCGAGATGATGGAAAAGGAAGACCTGGACGCCGTGCAGATCTCCACACCGGACCACTGGCACGCCTACATGGCCATCTACGCCGCACGCAAAGGGAAGCACATCTACGGGCAGAAGCCGCTCGCGCTCAACATCGCCGAAGGCCGCCGCATGAGCGATGAAGTGGCCAAGGCCGGCGTGACCTGGCAGACCGGCAGCCAGCAGCGCAGCGACCAGTACTTCCGCATGGCTTGCGAGATGACTCAAAATGGGCGCATTGGCAAACTCAAGCGCGTGCGCGTGGGCCTGCCCGGCGGCCATAGCAACTGGAACGGCATGGCAGACCAGATCAATCCCGCACCGCTGCCGCCCGACTTTGACTATGAGATGTGGCTCGGCCCGGCGGAGCACATCGACTACCGCCCGGCACTTCTGCCGCTGAACTGGCGGCACAATTTCAACTTCTCCGGCGGCATGATCACCGACTTCGGCGCGCACCACATCGACATCGCGCAGTGGGGCATGGGCACGCAGATGACCGGCCCCGTGGAGCTGCGGAACGTCAGCGGCACCATGGACTCCAAGGCGCTGTACAACACCGCCACCGAGTTCTCCTTTGAATGCGTGTATGAAAACGGCGTGGTCATGCACGTGGCCAGCCCGACGCACAAGCTCATGCCCGAAGTGGAGGCCGCGCTGGCCACCCCGGATGACAAGAAGCCCAAGAAGCCCTTCGATCATGTGGGCGTGCTGTTTGAAGGAGAGGGCGGCAAGTGGATCTACGTGAACCGCGGCAAGATCACCGCCAGCAGCCCGGACATCCTGCGTGAAAAGACACGGCCGGATGAAATCCACCTCTATGAAAGCAAGGAGCACACGGACAACTTCCTCTCCTGCATCTACGACGGCAAGCCCACGGCCACCCCCATCGAGGTCTCGCACCGCAGCATCAGCATCGCGCATCTGGCCAATGTGGCGCTGCGCAGCGGCAGCACGGGTCTGAAGTGGGATCCGAAGACGGAAACCATCGCCGACAATGCCGCTGCATCGAAGCTGCTCTCCAAGGAATGGCGCAAGCCGTGGACGCTGTGATCTCCGCACTCCCTCGCACCCTGTTTCCTTTTTTCACCGCCGCATGCCAAATCAAATCCTGTCCTTGAAATGGTGCAGTGCCATCGTGGCCTTGGGCCTGGCTGCGGCAGTGGAAGGACGGGCGCAGGACACGATCCAGATCGGACCGCTGAAACCTTTGCAGACCCTGCCCTCGCTGGGGCCTGCCATTCCACCCACCTCCGTGCTTCCAAAATCGGGCCTGCCAGGCGGGCTCGTTCCGCCTGCCGGACAGCCCCCCGCAGCCGCTGCGTCCCCGCAGCTGCCCGGCGCGGCTCCGTCTGCGGGCATGGTCCCGCCACCCACCATCACCTCGGGCTCCACGCTGACCCCGGGCGCCACTTTGGGCGCGGGCGGCACGCTCACAACGCCACCGACTTTGACACCGGGAGCGGCCCTGACACCGCCAGTGAATTTGACTCCGGGATCCACTGTGATGCCGGGCTCTGCTGCACTCCCAGGCTCGGCGCTGACGCCGCCACCGACTTTGACACCGGGATCCACCTTGGCGCCCGCATCACCGCTGACGCCGGCCTCGGTTCCGACACCTCCGCCCGCCACCAGTGCTTCCGCTCCTGCTGCTCCGCCGCCGCTGCCCACGAGTTCCTCGGTGGTTATCACCGGCCCCATTGCGCAGACCTATCTCTACATTGAGCCCTACCAAACACGCTTTGAAGCGCTCTTTGACGCCGCCTCGGTGCTCGCATGGCTGAGTCCGGATGTGCCGCTGCCGGAATCCCTCACCCCCGAGCAGCAGAAACAGATCTCCGAAAAAGTCGCGGCCCAGGCAGGAGACTGGTGCTCGCTGAGCACGGGAGACCAGGCGCTGGCCGTGCCCCAACCGCTGGTGACGGTGATCAAAGGGCTGCCCGGAAACACGCTGCCCATGAAGGAGGGAGAAACCCTGGCGCTGAACCAGGCGCTGGTGGGCCTGATGTGGGAGTTTGCCACGCCGCCCGGGCCGGATGAACTGAACGTCACGTGGAAAGGCTGGTTCAAGGGCATTTCCAAGCTGCCGGTGCGCGTCTTCTTTGGTCCCCAGACTGAGACAGGAGAAATCCATGCCGCCATCAAAAACTACCGCTGGCGCAATCTGGGGCGCATGACACGGCCCGCGCCGCTGGTAGCGGTGCCGCAGATCACACGGCCTGCCCCCGTGCGCGTGCCCATGGGGGGCATCGTCTGGGTGCTGGGCGGCCTCGTGTTTTACATCTACCTGAAGATCAAAGACCACAAGCTGCCCGGCGGGAGCCTGCCATACTTCGCCGTGTGGCTGCTGGGCGGAGTGCTCATGAGCCAGCTGCTCATCGTGCCCTACCATCCCAAATCCGCCACTCCCACTGTCACACAGGTGGCGGAGGCCCAGCAGATCGTCTCCCCGCTGCTGCGCAATGTGTACCGCGCCTTCGATCATCATGTGGAGTCAGACGTGTACGATGTGCTGGCCCGCAGCGTGGACGGGGAGCTGCTGCGGAAGCTTTACCTTGAGACCATCCAGGCTCTCACGCTGGATGGCCGCGAAGGCACGCGGGTGACCATCGCGGAATTTGCCGTCACGGTGGACAAGGTGGAGAAAAATCCCCAGGGCCCCGGCTTTGTGGCGGACTGCAACTGGAATGCCCGCGGCATCGTCGGCCACTGGGGGCACAGCCATCCGCGCGTGAACATCTACAATGCACGGGTGACCATCACCCCGGTGAAAGACGAATGGAAGCTCACCGGCCTGGAAGTGCAGGAAGTGCGGCGCCTGTAAACCGCACAAATCTCACCCCCACCCCGCACGCAGCGAGCTGCCCCGACGCCGCAAGGCCATGGCGACAGCCCGCCCGTCTTCGAGCGCATCGCATACACCACGGCGTTCGAATGCCCTCGAAGTCGGGCGGTTTGGAGGTGCGACAGGCACTCTTGTATACCCAGCTGCTGCAGCTGACCTGTTCGCAGCTCATTGCCCAGGCCGAAACCCTGATCAAAGCTTGAGCAAGCAGATCGTAGAACTTCATCAAAAAGGTGCTGGACCATGAACACGCACGACAGAAGCCCCGGCGCCTCCAGCAGATGAAGGGCATCGCCGAGGTGGCCGAACTCGGCAGCCTCGACAACACACGCATCGCCTCCCTCGCAGGCCTCGCCTCACACCCCTATGATAGCGGCCCCATGCGTGGCCAGCGCCACATCCAGGGCGGGCGCAAAAAGGTGCGCCGAGCGCTCTACATGGCCGTAGTGCGCAGCGTGAGCATCAATCCCATTCTCAGCACCTTTGACCGAGGCCTGCTCAAACGTGGCAAACCCTCTTCCAACCTGCCAACTGACACGGTTGCTGTCTGTCGGTCAGCGCTCACGCTGGATGATTCGTCATCGAATGATCAAGACCGCGCCGTGCTGGCCGCTGTGGGTATGGCGTGTGCGCAGCGTGTTGGCCACACGCTGAACCCACGCCCTTCCCTCAGCGTCTGGCTTGGCGGCTGTGGCAGATCATTCGCTAACGAGACACCCTGCGTGAGCGCTGATCGACAGGCAAGAGTGCCTGTCGTACTTGGGCCGCGCCGGGTGTGGACAAGTCTGTCCGGACTCTGGCAGAAAACGGCCGCTCCTCTCTGTTTTACCGACTTGCGAACAAAACGCAGACCACAACGATCGCCAGCAGCAGCGCCAGGAGGATCCAGGCTGAGGCGGGCGTCTTGAGCTTCACGTGGGGTGTCAGGGCCACGATGCGGCGGTAGTCGTCTGTCATCACCCGCTTTCCTTGTTTGCCCAGCAGCTTGATCAGCACAGAAATGCTGATCAATGTGCCGATGGGAAAGGCGATGAGGCCGCAGGCGCTCACCAGCACGGCAGGAATCCGCGCCCAGCTCCGCAGGCTGCGCATGCCATAACCCACCACTCCCAGCACCAGGCCGATGCTGAGGAACAGCATCCCCTCAGGCAGCTGGTGCATGAGGCCTCTCTGCAAAATCATCCAGGCGAAATACAGCAGCACAGCCGCAGGCAGCATGATGAGCGCACCCACCGACTGGATCGTGCTCTCGGTGTTGATGTGCTCGGCGCGCAGCGTTTCCTCTTCGCTCTTGGCCGGATTGAGCAGAGTCTGGGACTGCGGCGCGGCGTAGGGATTGAATTCCATGAGTACCGGTCTCACTCCGCGCACGGGCTGTCAATTAGGCGCAGTCATTTGGAGATAAGCAGCGTCTTAGTCGCGTATGAGTCGCATGACGTCGCGTTTTCTCCTCCTGCTCCTGGCCGTACCAGCCTTCTCCGCCGATCTTCCGCCGGACAAGGGCAGCACCATTCCCGAAAGCGGCAAACGCCCCGTCGTCGTCACCGGGAAATCTACCCTCGCTCTGCCGAAGCACGATCTGCCGGAGGGCTACACGCTCGAAGTGGCCGCCGCTTCGCCGCTGGTCACGCACCCCATCATGGGCTGCCTCGATGACAAAGGCCGCCTCTTCGTGGGCGATGCCGTGGGCGTGAACTGGAACAAGGCGCAACTGGAAGCCAATCCGCCCAACCGCGTCCTTCTGCTGGAAGACACGGACAAGGACGGCTGCTACGACAAGAGCACTGTCTTTGCCGACAAGATGACCTTTCCGCAGGGCGCATGCTGGTTGAATGGCAGCCTCTACGTCGGCTCGCCACCCGGCATCTGGAAACTCACGGACACGGACAATGATGGTGTGGCCGATCAACGCGAGATGATCGTAGGCGGCTTTGAGTACACCGGCAATGCTGCTGATGTGCACGGTCCCTTCCTGCATCCCAATGGCCGCCTCTACTGGTGCCACGGCCGCAAGGGCCACAAGGTCACGCAGAAGGACGGCACGCCCGTGGATGAATCGCTCGCCTGCGGCATCTGGAGCTGCAAGCCGGATGGCAGCGACGTGGCCTGGCATTCCCTCGGCTGCGGTGACAATCCCGTGGAAGTCGATTTCACCCGCGATGGCGACATCATCGGCGTGCAGAACTTGTACTACACCCAGCCACGCGGAGACACCATCGTGCACTGGCTTTACGGCGGCGTGTATGAGCGCGGCGACCAGCTCAAGGCCATCGCGCATCTGCCGCGCACGCTGGAAGTCATGCCGGTGATGTACAACTTCGGCCACGTGGCCGTCAGCGGCTCCTGCTTCTGGAAAAACTGGCCGTCCGCAAACGCGGGCGCTCAGCAGTTCCTGGTGACGCATTTCAACACCCAGCGCCTCGTGCGCATGGAGCTGACCCCCAGCGGCAGCACCTACAAGGCGGTGGAAAATGAATTCCTCAAACTGCACAATCCCGACATTCACCTCACCGATGTGATGGAAGACCCGCGCGACGGCTCCCTCCTCCTCCTCGACACCGGCGGCTGGTTCCGCATCGGGTGTCCTTCGAGTTTGATGGCGAAGTCAGATCTCCTTGGAGCGGTGTATCGGATCAAGCCGAAGGCTCCCGCGAAACCTCTCCAAATGGCTCAAGCCGCAGCCAGTGCGCCCAGCCTGGATGCAAGTGATCCGCTGGTGCAGCTTCGTGCCTGTCAGGCGATTGCCGAGGCTCAGCATGCGGACGAGCCCACCAGCAGGAAGCTGAACCGCATGCTGGCAGATCCGCTGGATGCCTCCCTCGAGCACGCCGTCATCACGGCGATCGCACGTGTGAACCGTCCGCGGGCCGAGCGATGGTTCACGGATAACGTCATGACGTATGATGCCATGCGGCGAAACGCTGCTGACAAGGAAAAGAAGGCGCGTCTGATCCAGATGTTTGGAGACGGCAGCAAACCTGTTTTCCTCGCGCGCGTGCTGCGCATCGGCCAGATGCTCGGACTTCAGAACGACATGTTTAAGAGCATCTTCAAGGCGGCCTTTTCCAGCCGGCATGCCGTGCAGGTGGACGCGGCTTTTTTTGTGGTGGAGCAGAATCCGCAGATGCGTCAGATCGCCTGCGAGCAGCTGGCCGAAGACTGGAAGCAACACCTCGCCAAGTACAAGGCCGTTCCTTCCTCGGCGCCTGGCCTGGGAGATGCCCTTCTGGCCGCACTTCCAAAAGAAACGGAGCAGCTTCTGGCGAAGACCCGCAGACTGGCATCACCCGCGCTGGGAGATGCGTCTGCCCAGGATCTGGTGACCATGCTTCTGGCGGAGAAAGGGGCGGATTTCCGTGCGACCGCCCTCTCCATCCTGGCCACTCAAACCAGCGGCATCAGCAACGAGGCCTGGTTTCCTGCTCTCGACCGCATCCTCGCCGAGTCTCCCACGCCGCTCGTTTTCGATGCCATCAAGAAGCTCAAGTCCCCGCACTTCGACGCCGCGCTTCAGGCCATCGCCAATGACACCAAGCGCCCGCTGGCCCTTCGCCTCAAGGCGCTGGACGCTGCGAAGTCCGTGAAGCTCACCGGCGAAACCTTCACCATGGTGAAAGGCGTGCTCGCCGATGCGGCCTCCTCCTCCGCCGCGAAGATTCAGGCGGCGGGCATGATCGCCAGTGCACCGCTGCAGAAGCCGCAGTTGCTGGAACTTGCGCCCTTGTTTGCCACGCTGGGGCCGGTGGAGCTGAAAGCGCTGCTGGGCGTCGTGCGCAAATCGAAGGACCTGGAAGTGGGGCGTGCGCTGGCCGCAGAGATGGCCAAAAACCCCGTCATCGCCAGCCAGCAGGAAAGCGTGTACCGCACCGCTTTCAGCGACCTGCCGCCGGAGATTTTTGAAACGGTCATCCTGCCTGCTTACAATGCGGCCGTGGCCGCATCCGAAGCGAAGAAACGGCAGCTTGGGCCGCTGGCGGACAAGGTCGTTGCCAGTGGCAATGCGGCGAATGGACAGAAAAACTTTGAGATGGGGAAGGGCACCTGCATCGCCTGCCACAAGATTGGCTCCGCAGGCCGTCCCATCGGCCCCGATCTCTCCCACATCGGCGCCATCCGCACGGAGCGCGATCTGCTGGAAAGCATTCTGTTCCCGAGCAACACCCTCGCACGTGACTACGAGGCCCATGTCATCGAAACCAGCGACGGCCAGCAGACGCTCGGCGTGATCAAATCCCACACCGCCGAAGGCCTGCTCGTGGTGGACATCGCCGGTCAGGAGAAGACGATTGCGCACCAGAGCATCGCCGGAGACACCACCCTGCCGACCAGTCTCATGCCCCAGGGCTTGGATCAAACGATGCCCGAGGCGGAGCTGCTCGATCTCGTGGCCTGGCTGCGGAGTTTGAAATGAGGAGATCAGGCCTTGGCCAAACAAACCACCGAGTTCGCACCTGCATGCCGAAGCAGAAGGCACGACAGACATTGCCTCACTTCGTTCGCCCTTCGGGCAGCCTGCGGCTGGCTACCTACGCTGCGCTTCGGTTCCTGTCTGTCGGCCAGCGCTCCCTCAGGCTCATTCGTCATCGAATAATCTAACGCCATCGCCAAGTTGGCTGCTGTGGGTATGGCGAGTGTCCAATGTGTTTGCGGTGCCGCTGACCGACAGACAGGACTGTCTGTCGTACTTCCAATCGCGTTGCCGCCATGAGGTCCGTGCGCACTGGAGTTTGCAGCGCGCTTGCAGACGGGCGGGCTTACGGCCACGACCATCCTCCGTCCAGGCAGTGCGCCACTTTCGCGTTCACCCACGCGCCGCCACAATATCGCGTGAGATCTGCGCCTTGAGCTCTTCCAGGCCGTTAAACTTCATCTCGTTCCTCAGCAGGCGGGTGAAGCGTACTTCAAGGTCTTTTCCATAGAGATCGCCGCTCCAGTCCAGCAGGTGGACTTCGAGGGTGGGCTCGGCGTTTTCGGCGACGGTGGGGCGGCGGCCGAGATTGGCCACGGCGGGGTGCCATTGGGCACCGATGCGCGCCTCCACGGCATACACGCCCAGGGGCGGGAGCTGCTCGTTTTCCACCTCCACATTGGCAGTCGGAAAGCCGAGCTGGCGGCCGAGCTTTCTACCCTCCACCACGGTGCCAAAGACGGTGTAGCTGCGGCCCAGCAGCGTGGCGGCGGTGGTGAAATCTCCGTGCGATATGGCCTCACGAATGAGCGTGCTGCTGACCACCTGGCCGTCGATTTTTAACGGCGGCACCCCGTAAACGGCGAAGTCGTGCTGCTGCCCCATGTCCATGAGGAGATGGATGTCTCCCTCGCGTTTGTACCCAAAGCTCCAGGTGTAGCCCACGGAGATGCAGCCCAGCGGGCGGGCGGCGCTGACGAGCTGCTGAATGAACTCTCGCGCGGGGGTCTTCGCGGTCTCGGCGGTAAACGGGCACGCGAGCAGGCACCCGATTCCGGTTTGTGCCAGAATAAGCTGCTGGTGGCGCGGGCCGCAGAGGAGCTTGGGTGCCGCAGCCGGGCGCAGAACCTGCGCCGGATGGGGATCAAACGTGACGACGACGGCGGTGCCGTGATGCTGGGTGGCGTGCTCCTGGGCAGCGCGGATGACCTCCTGATGGCCGAGGTGGATGCCGTCGAAAACACCGACGGCAAGCGCCAGAGGGCCGGGAAGGGCGGAAAGGGCGTCGATGGAGCGAAGGACCTGCATGCGTGGATGGAGAAACAAGCCATACCAGCGACCATGCAGAGCGCAAGGCGAAGGGCGCGCCCTCGCTCCATGCCGGCCCCGGTTCCGTCTGCTGTCCGGGGCGTGAAAGGGGGATTACTTGAGGTTGCTGAGGGTGCTCCAGAAGGTCTTCAGCACGCTCTTGCTGCCAAGGCTGAGGCTGCTCTTCACGTCGGTGTGGGCGGTGCCAACGACCTGGGGCATCACTTCACCGTAGGTGGGCATCGAGGTCCAGCCGAGGGTGATTTCCTTGGAGGCGGCGGTGGAGGAGGAGGTGATGTTCGTTTTCATATGATTCGTAGATTTGAGAATTTCGAGGGGATTTAGGCGGTGAGTTTCAGATTTGAATGAAGCTTTGTTTACGAGTGTGAGAATCGAGTTGCAAAAATGAGAATTAAAAGCCCGAAGGATGGCGAGGGGAGAAGCCAGCATAGTTGCGGCCCTGGGTGCGCCAGCGGGGACCTTCGCCAGTGACGTGGCCGGAGGTGTCCATGCGAAGACCGCAGATGGTCATGAAAACATGTTCGCCAGGCTTCACCCAGATGGTGATGAAACGGCCAGGGCCAGCTTCGCCGTAGTTGGCGAACTCCTTGCTGGACAGGCAACGGTTCAGCAATCCTGCCTTCATAAGGACATAAGAAGTGCTGCTGCTGCAGTCATAAGCGCTGTCTTCGATGTTGCGATGGCCGGCGCCAAGGACGTAGGGCTTGTTCTGCAGGGTGTTGGCAGCATAAACGGCGAACTGAAGGGCCTGAGGAGCGGTCTGGCCGACGGAAGCGAAGCGGCCGTCAAAGCGGATCTGAGAATTGCCAGTGGAGTGGCGGGGAGCGGCGGCGGCGGAGCGCTGAGCGGCGGCCTGCTGGGCAGCGGCAGCCTGCTGCTGAGCGGCGGCCTGGTCGGCGTAGTAGGCAGCCCATCCGCGGGCGTATTCCTGCTGCTGAGCGTTGTAGGCGGCCCATGCCTGGGCGTTGGCCTGTTCCTGAGCGTAAGCGGCCTGGGCCTGAGGGCCTGCATAGTAACCAGCAGCTGAATAACCGTTCTGAGCTTTCGCGGCGGTAGCGGCGGCGAAGAGAGCGGCGGTAAGAGCGAGGCGGATGAGTGTTTTCATGGCTGCTGGTGTGTTTCTTGTTTCTGTTAGTATTTATAACAGAAATTATAAGAAGTGCAACAGCCATATCAGATTTTGATAACAAATTTGTAAAATTGATAAAAACAAGGCGGTGGAAATTTGTTAAAACATTGGTATTCAGTGTTCTAACAAATTGCCTTAGATCCATAAAAGTGAGAAAAAATTGGTTCTCAGGTCTGTAAATCCGTGAAAAGTGACCAAATCACGCCTTTTTTCGAAGCTCTGATTGCAGATATGATCGTTATGGAGATGGCCCTCGAAACAGCTTTTTCTAATTCTTGCGCATGCGACTTCGTCTTTGAGAGTGCCTGCTTATGAATTCACGCCTGCCTCTGCGCCTGTGCCTGCTGCCACTCTCCATCTCAGCGCTCGCTCTTCTTCTGAGTGGAGCACCTGCTGCGGCGGCTGCCGAGCCGCTGGCCGTGGCTCACTACTATGATGAGGAGAGCATGCGTTTCCTGACGCTGCGAAATACTTCGGCCACGGGTGTGGAGGTCATCATGCGTTTTGCCAGCGAGCCGGGATCGACCGCCACCTGGCTGGGGCAGGGGACTCGGAAGGACAACATCGTCACCTTTGCCGCTGTGGTGGAGGAGGGGCAGGACCGGGGCACGTTTTTCATCGCGAAAGGGGGCGAGTCCAAGGTGGAAGTGCTTTACAAGCCGGGGCAGAAGATGCCGCAGGATGCCGGGCTGCTGGGGATCTTCCGGCGTGTGAGCGATGAGAAGCGCCTGCAACTGGCGCGCAGGGAATTTCAAACGGCAGAGGACCGCATGAATGCCGCTCTGAAGGAAGCGGCGCATGCATGGCCTGCCGTGGACAAGACGGTTACATCAGACTGGAAATCGCGCTGGCCGGGGATGGTGGGCCGCTGGATGAAGATCGCCTACCAGCCGCCGGAAGCCCCCAAGGTGAAGCAACCTTTCCCCTCCGCCAAAGACACGCCGACACCCGAGAAGGATGTTCAATACTGGCTGAAACTGGCCCAGGTGACCTCCATGGGCTATTCCTTTGCCCAGCAGATGCCCAGCCTGAAGGCGGGTGACTGGGATGGCGAATACGATGACAACCTCGGCGGCCACGTGAGCATCCGCCGCATGAAGGACGGCCGGCTAAATGTGACGCTGAGCTGCACCCGCGTGAATGAAAACCAAGGCGGAGACCTCAGTGGAAGAATCCCGCCCGACTCCGTGAAAAAGAAAGACGGAGAGAGCACCGCGAGCGCCGTCTTTAATGAAGGCGATGTGCCGGAAGACGCCAAAGAGGTGAACGTGACGCTGAAACGCAAAGGCGGCTTCCTCTGGGTGGACATCAAACGCAAAGCCACACCGCCGGGAAGCCTCTCCTGGTATGATGGGATCTACCGCTGGTCTGAGCCGCCTAAGGAGTGAAGCGAGAGGGCCAGTTCGAAGTTTAAAGTTTCAGGTTTAAAGTTCTCGGAGGATCTGGGTGGCGCAGGCAAGTACCTCGCAGTGCCCCGCGTAAAGCAGCACAGATTTGGAGTGCGGTCGCGAAAGGAGGCACGACTGAAGCTACCGCTTTCCGCCGTCCAGATGAGAGCCGAGATTAACCATGAGTGCACGAGAGCGGGAGCGCGCTGGCTCTCGCAGGCTCGCTGACCTCACGCCTGCCCCGAGACGCTCGAAAGCGGCAGCTCCACTCGTTCCTCGCTGCGCAGCCGCACTCCAAATCTGCCTCGGGCAGAAAGGGAGCGTCTCAGCAATAGGTCATATGATGCGAACAGGTCATGGAAGCCTCATCGTCTTCCGCGCCGCTCCTCACGCTGGTTGGTCTTTGCTTTTCTCCGCAGGCTTCCCCGGTGTCTCAAAGAAGGACGCGAGCGCCAGCAGGATGGCGGCACACACCACGCAGGAGTCAGCCACATTGAAGGAGGGCCAGGGGTGGAAGGGCCAGAAGCCGAAGTCAAAGCGCAGGAAGTCCACGACGTAGCCGTCGAAGAAAGTGCCATCGAAAAGCTTGCCGCCGTCGTGATTGCGGAAGAGGCGGTCGGTGAGATTGCCGAAGATGCCGGAGACCAGCAGCGCCACGGCCGTGCGGCTGAGCTTGCCGGGGAAGAGGCCCTTCCCATGCATGATATAGATGAACACCAGCGCGGACAGCGAGACGACCGCGAAGACGTAGTTGGCATTTTGAGTGCCATTGAACATGCCAAAGGCCACGCCGGTATTGGACGCATGATGCAGCCAGAAGACACCTGGGATGACCTCCTGCTCCGTTTCATAGAGCCTGAAATGCTGCACGATCCAGCTCTTGGAAAGCTGGTCGAGAATGAAGAGAGGCAGCGAGAGGAGCAGGAAGAGGCGGATCATGGAAGAGAATGACGGATGACAAATGCGAAATGACGAATGACAGAACGAGAAAGTGAACAGGAGAGGCCGGGCCTCATTCGACATTCGTTATTCTGCATTTGCCATTCGCACGGAAGCCGCGCTTCACGCGGGTTGAAGAACGACCTTCAGCAGGCCCTCTTTGTTGTCGTAGAGGCGCTTGAACCAGCCGGCACCTTCGGCCAGAGGGGCCACGGCGCTGAGCAGAGGCTCGACCTGGATGCTGCCGTCCTGGATGCGGCGGATGGCTTCCGGGTATTCGCCGGCGCAGGAGCAGGAGCCTTTGATGGTGAGCTGACGGGTCACGACTTCCTGAAGAGGGAAGGGGGTGTTGGGCTGCAGATTGCCGATGAGGACGATCTGGCCGCCTTTGCGCACGCAGCGGATGGCGAGATCCAGCGGAGCGCCTGCGCCCACGACTTCAAAGCTCGCGTCGGCACCATCGCCACCGCAGATCTTGCGGATGTGCATGGCCAGGCCTTCCTGCTTGGCGTTGAAGGTTTCTTCGGCGCCCAGCTTGCGGGCGAGTTCCAGACGGCTGTCGTCGAGATCGACGGCGATCACTTTTTCCCAGCCGCGTGCCTTGAGCGCCTGCACGACGAGCAGGCCGATCAAGCCTGCGCCCACGACCACAGCGGTGCCGCCAACGCCTTCGTCGGTATTGTCCTCCACCTCGGCTCCGTGATTGTGCCCGCAATCAGTGCCGCAGCCTTCGTGGTGGGCATCCTGAAAGGCTTCGCCCACTTCGATGCCATCGGCCAGATTCACCGCGTGCAGGGCGATGGAGACCGGCTCCGCAAAGGCGGCCTTCTCATAGGAAAGCTCGTCGGGGATGCGGTAGAGGATGCGGGTTGGCAGCGCGATCTTTTCCGCGAAGCAGCCATGGCGGCGGTATTCGCCGGGGGAGACGCCGAGCACCTTGCGGTTGGGGCAGAGATTGACGAAGCCGGCTTTGCACTCCTCGCACTCGCCGCAGTATTCGGTGGAGTCAAAGGTCACGCGGTCACCGAGCGCCCAGCCTTCCACGCCTTCGCCCAGGGCGATGATTTCACCGGCTGCCTCATGACCCATGACGATGGGCATCTGGCGGCGGCCGCTGCGGCCGTCCATGCCATGGATGTCGCTGCCGCAGATGCCGCAGGCGGCCACCTTCACCAGCACCTCGCCAGCGGCGGGCGTGGGGTCGGGGAAGCTGGTGTCAAAGTTGAACTCGGAGGGGGCGGTAAGGACGAGCGCTTTCATGGTGGGGAGCGCGGATCATGCCTCGCGTGGGGCGGGAGGCAAGGGGGGATGTGACTGGGTGCAGGCGGATTCTTTCAAAAACCGGGAGCGGGAGCGCTGCCCGGTTGAAAAGAATCGCGGAAGCCTTTAAGCTCATCCCATGCCCACGGCTGACCTCGATCTCGCCAGCGTTCTCCAAAGCGTGCTCTCCATGCCACGGCCTGAGCGTTCCTACCTCGCCGAGCGTCTGCTGGTGAGCCTGGAGGATGACGACGAGATGCCTCCGCAGTGGCGCGAGGAAATGGACGCCCGAGTGCAACGTCGTGAGCGCGGTGAAACCCGCTCCTACAGCCACGAGGAAGTCATGGCAGAGCTGGATTCCGCCATCGCCTGATGCGCCTCATTTACACCAGCGAAGCTAGAATCGAAATCATCGAGGCCGGGGCCTATTACCGGCGTGTCAGCAAGGAACTGGCCCGTGAGTTCAAGCAACGGCTCGCTGCCGCGCTGGAAGATTGCAGGAAACATCCCGAAACATGGAGGCGGTTGGACGAGAAATACCGCCGCAAGCTCATGAAGCAGTTCTCCTATGGGGTGATCGATCATCTGCCGGAACCCGAATGCGTCGAAGTGGTTGCCGTGATGCATTTCAGCCGCGAGCCGGACTACGGGCGTGGACGCAGCGTCTAGACATTCGCAACCACTGTCAGTCGCGGCTCACTCGTCCCCACCCACCTTGCCACGCCCTTCTTTGATCCCTGCCCGGTGCCGCTTGCCTGCCACAAACCGTCGCTTCAGGCCACGCGGTCGCGCACGGGTCTGGCGGCGGAGTTTTTCGCGGTCGTTTTGGATTTCGAGCTGGGCGGTTTGAAAGGCGGTCTCCAGGCGGTCGCAGAGGTCCTGGCGGGCGATGAGGCGGTTCTGGGACTGCGAGCGCTCGCGCTGGCAGCGGATCTCGATACCGCTGGGGACGTGGCGCAGCACGACTGTGGAGCTGGTCTTGTTGATTTTCTGCCCGCCCGCTCCGCCACCGCGAATGAACGACTCCTCCAGATCCTCCTCACGAATGCGGAGTTTCTGCATGCGGGCGCGTAGCGCAGGATCATCAGGCAGGTCGGCCATGGGGGAATCATCGGGGCAGGGAGGCCGCGCTGCAACTCAGGATGCAGAATCAGATGGCCACAAAGGGGCGCAAAAAAGCGCAAAGCGATGAATGGGTGAGTGGATAGACCGCACAGAGCTCCGGCTTTTTGTGTTTTCTGCGTTTTTTTGCGGCCTTCCCTCCCGCATTCCGTCTTGCCGAAACCATTGCACTCTCCGCCCGCCCCGCTATGGCTTGGCGATGGAAGAATACCACCGCCTGCTGCGCAAAGTGCTTGAACACGGAAGCTACCGTGAGGACCGCACGGGCACGGGTGCGTACTCCGTCTTTGGCGAGCAGAGCCGTTACGACCTCAGCACCACCTTCCCCCTCGTCACCACCAAGAAGCTGCACCTGCGCTCCATCATCCATGAGCTGCTGTGGTTTCTCAAAGGCGACACCAATGTGAAGTACCTGCAGGACAACAAGGTCACCATCTGGGACGAATGGGCCGATGAAAACGGCGACCTCGGCCCCGTCTATGGCGCCCAATGGCGTCGCTGGCAGGGCGCGCCGGAGGCCGAGACGCACGACCAGATCACCCGTCTCATCCAGGGCATCAAAACGAATCCGTACAGCCGCCGCCACATCGTCAGCGCCTGGAACGTGCCGCATATCGAAAAGATGGCACTGCCACCCTGCCACTGTCTGTTTCAGTTCTTCGTCGATCGCGGTCGGCTAAGCTGCCAGCTCTACCAGCGCAGCGCCGATCTCTTCCTCGGCGTGCCCTTCAACATCGCCAGCTACGCCCTTCTCACGATGATGGTCGCGCAGGTGTGCGAACTTCAGCCCGGTGAGTTCGTTCACACCTTTGGGGATCTGCATCTCTACAAGAATCACCTCGATCAGGCCAAACTCCAGCTCACCCGCGAGTGCCGTGCGCTGCCGGTGATGAAGCTGAATCCTGCGATTCGCGAAATCGATGCCTTCAAGTTCGAAGACTTCACGCTGGAAGGCTACGACCCGCATCCGGCGATCAAGGCGGAGATCGCGGTGTAAGGTTTTTGAAGCGCGGAATTTATTCCGCATAATGCCGCAAACACATGCAGCTCCGAATTCTTTGTGCGGGGCCGTCTGCGCCGGAGGTCAGCGTGTTTGCCACGGACAGTGCGGACTTTCGCCCTCTGGGTGTGGCGACCTTCTGCGGAATAAATTCCGCGCTCCGAAAGACGTGCGCGAAAGATCCCCCCTGTTCCTACCTTTTCACCGCAATGAAATCTGCTGCCGCTCTCCTCCTTGTTTTACAGCTGGGTTTACTGACGGCATCACGCGCCGCTGATCCCCTCAAACCCACCCATGCCGATGTCTCATACGGCACGCATGCGAAGCAGAAGCTGGACTTTTACCAGGCGAAGTCGGACACGCCGACGCCGGTGGTGTTTTTCATTCATGGCGGGGGCTGGCTGAACGGGGACAAGAATGGGTTCAATGGGCAGCAGCCTTATCTGGATGCGGGGATCTCGGTGGTGTCGATCGGCTACCGGCTGCTGCCGGAGGCGGCGGCAGACGGGCTGGTGCCGCCGGTGCAGGGGCCGCTGCATGATGCGGCGCGGGCGTTGCAGTTTGTGCGCAGCAAGGCGGCGGAGTGGAACATCGACAAGGCACGCATCGGCGCGACGGGGAGCTCGGCGGGGTCGTGCAGCTCGCTGTGGCTGGCGTTTCATCCGGACATGGCGGATGCAAAGAGCGCGGACCCTGTGGCGCGGGAGTCCACGCGGCTGTGGTGCGTGGCAGTGATCCGTGCGCAGACTTCGCTGGACCCGCAGCAGATGCGGGCGTGGATTCCGAACAACAACTACGGGGCGCACGCCTTTGGCTTCAAGGGCGAGGGCGGCAACAATGAGAGCGCGTATGCGGAGTTTCTGGCCAAGCGAGAGACGATCCTGCCGTGGATCGCGGAGTACTCGCCGTATGCGCTGCTGACGGCGGATGATCCGCCGGTGTATCTGTTTTACAACACACCGCCGGCCATGGGCCAGCCGGAGAAAAGCACGGCGCACAGCGCCAACTTCGGCGTGGGCCTTCAGGAGCAATGCCGCAAGCTCGGCGTGCCCAGCGAGCTGGTCTATCCCGGTGCCCCCGAGGTGAAGCACGCGGACGTGGCGGCGTATCTGATCGAGCGCCTGAAAGCGCCGACGGCACGCTGAGGTGGCGAGTAGATGCCTACTTCGTGAGACGCGGGTCGGCGATGACTTCGGCGGTCATCTGTTTGAGGTGCGCGGCGAGGTTGGGATCTCCCTGGGCGGCGGCGTGTTCGGAGAGGGCGAGGGTCAGGGTGACGAGCCTGTTTTCAAAGTGCTGGCGGCTGGTGGCGGAGGCGGGGCTGTTTGCAATGGCCTTCATCAGTTGCTGGTGCTCTTTGAGTTTGCCCTGCAAAAACTTGGCGGTGTCGCCGCAGTGGCGGGCGAAGAGATCGATCTCGCCGGCGGAGAGCAGGGCGTCCTGCACGAAGCGGAAGCACTGCTTGGCAAAGTCGGGCTGCTTTTCATCGAGGGTCTTGAAGAGTTTTACAGACGCGGCGTCTTCAGAGAGCGTGCGGTTGATGGAGACGACGTCGTGAAAGAGTTCGGGCTTGGCTTTGCCCTCCAGCGCGGCCTGCGTGCCCTCATCGCGCAGCTTGGTGAGGGCGGCCATGGCGGGCGGGTATTTTTCCCCCAGGTGCTTCCAGTAGGTGAGGGCAAAGGAAAGGCGCACGCCGTATTGCGCGGGACTGATGCTCAGGGCATTGGCGTGATACCACTGGTGGCGCTCCAGCGCGGCCTCGTATTCGCCTGCGCGGGTGAGGTCCTTGGCATCGTTGAGCGCTTGCGTGGCTGCATCTCCTTTGCCTGCGGCCTGGGAGGGCGGGATGGAGCACACGGCTGCCGACAAGGTCAGGGCGAGCAGGAGGGGGCGTAGGAAGCGCATCCGGTCATTACGGCAGGCGCGGCGCGGTTTGTCAATGCGGCTGCGAGCGCGTGGGCAGGCGGTGGCGATGACACAAAGGGAGAGGCTTGTGCTGCAAGGAATGAGGCGAAGCGTTCAACATGCCAGACACAAGCCGGAGGCTTGTGCTACGCTGGCTGGCGCTGGCGTATCGGCGGTTCGGAACGGTACTTGAGCGATCGCTGACCTTTGACCGCGCTTTTACCTGCCCGTCTCGATCATGCGCGCGAACTCAGCGAAGAAATACTTCGCGTCATGCGGGCCGGGAGCGGCTTCGGGGTGGTATTGCACGCTGAGGACGGGGGCCTCGCGGTGGCGCATGCCTTCCACGGTGCCGTCGTTGAGATTGATGTGCGTCACCTCGACGTTGCTGGGCAGGGAGGAGGGATCGATGGCGAAGCCGTGGTTCTGGCTGGTGATGGACACCTTGCCATTGCGCAGGTCCTTTACGGGCTGGTTGCCGCCGCGATGGCCGAACTTGAGCTTGAAGGTCTTGCCGCCGTAGGCATGGCCGAGGATCTGGTGGCCGAGGCAGATGGCGAAGATGGGCGCCTTGCCGATGAGCTGCTTCACTTCCTTGTGGATGTAGTCGAGGGCGGCGGGATCGCCTGGGCCGTTGGAGAGGAAGATGCCGTCTGGATTGCGGGCGAGCACGTCCTTGGCGCTGGTGGTGGCGGGGACGACGTCCACGCGGAAGCCCTGCTGGCGCAGGCGGCGCAGGATGTTGCGCTTCACGCCGTAGTCATAGGCTACGATGTGGTGCTTGGCCTCGGGAAGGGGGTGGCGCACCACGCCATCGGCGCCGGGTTCGCGGTTTTGGGACGGGCTGGGGATGTCCCAGTCACCGCTTTCGGTGCCTTCAGGGTCCCAGAGATAGGAAGACTTGGTGGTGACTTCCTTGACGTAGTCGCTGCCTTCCATGGCCGGGCTGCTGGCGGCCTGCTTCACAGCCTCCTCCGCCGTGGCGGTGGTGGTGATGACGGCCCGCATGGCGCCGCGGGTGCGCAGGTGGGCGGTAAGAGCGCGGGTGTCCACGCCCTGGATGCCGGGGATGCCCCACTGCTTGAGATAATCGTTCAGGCTCTGGGTGCTGCGCCAGTTGCTGGGCACCTCGCAAAGCTCTTCGATGACGAAGCCGCGCACGTGCGGCTGGTCGCTCTCCACATCGAGGGGATTCACGCCGTAATTCCCGATCATCGGGTAGGTCATCGTGACGATCTGGCCTCGATAGGAGGGATCGGTCAGGACCTCCTGATATCCGCTCATGGAGGTGTTAAAGCAGATTTCGCCGGTGTGCGTGGCATCGGCGCCGAACGCCGTGCCTTCAAACACCCGGCCATCTTCGAGGGCGAGGAGGGCTTTCTTCATCAAGGTTGCTACGTTGGTCATAGCCAGAAGGACGGGGGGTGCAAGGGGGGAGAATGAGGAAATCCGAATG
>NZ_JBGAGS010000035.1:0-67644 GCF_044226605.1 Prosthecobacter sp.
ATCACCACCAAGGAAGGCCAGACCATCACCGGATACATCGTCAGCGAAACCGACACCGAACTCACCCTCCGCATCGCCGGCGGCGCCTCCACCCCCGTGAAGAAATCCAGCATCACCAAAAAGGAAGAACTCAAACTCTCTCTCATGCCCCCCGCCCTCGCCGGCGCCATCGGCCCCCAAGGCCTCGCCGACCTCGTCGCCTGGCTGCAGACTCTGAAGTAAGCCCCTTCACATGCTGAGCGCCGCAGAGCTCTCCAGAACTCCTCTGGAAAATCTCTGCGGCGTTCCCGTCTCTGCGGTGTGAAGTCGGGTGGCATGGATAATTTCCCGCAAACATCCTCCCCCTCCTCATCGTTTCCCCGCGCAACCATGCGCCTCCTTCCCTTCCTCCTCCTCGCTCTCGCCCTGCCCCTGCACGCCCAGAAAGCCGGCAAAGACAAAGACAAAACCAAGCCCCTCATCAAGCTCACCACCACCGAGGTCGCGACCAAGGACATCGTCTATAAAACCACCCCGCAGGGCGAGCTGAAGCTCCACGTCTTCTCGCCCAAAGGCGACGCACAAACCACCGCCCTCCGTCCCTGCGCCGTGTTCTTCTTCGGCGGCGGCTGGAAGAGCGGCTCCTACCTCCAGTTCGTCCCTCAGTCCGAATACCTCGCCAGCCGCGGCATCGTCGCCATCAGCGCGGACTACCGCATTCTCAACGTCCACAAAACCGCTCCCGACAAAGCCGTCGAAGATGCGAAAAGCGCCATCCGCTGGGTGCGTGGCCACGCCTCCGAGCTTGGCATCGATCCCGCCAAGATCATCGCCGGTGGCGGCTCCGCAGGCGGCCACCTCGCCGCCTGCACCGCGCTCGCCTCCGCGTACGATGCCGAGTCCGACGACAAAGCCGTCTCCGCCAAACCCAACGCCATGGTGCTCTTCAATCCCGCCATGAACATCGCCACCCTCTTCAAAGAGCGCACCACCGGCGAAGGCCCCATGACCCTCGAAATGGCCGAAGCCATCACCCCCAACAGCTTCCTCACCAAGGACACCCCTCCCGCCATCCTCTTCTTCGGCACCGCCGACAAACTCAAAGCCGGTGGAGATGAATACATCACCAAAGCCAAAGCCCTCGGCCTCCGCGCCGAAATGTGGACCGCCGCCGACATGCCCCACGGCTTCTTCAACAAAGCTCCCTGGATGCAAGTCACCGCCCAAAAAATGGACGAATTCCTCACCTCCCTCGGCTACCTCGGCGGCGAACCCACCATCAAGCTGCCAGAGAACGCACCTTCGCTGAAGCAGGAGAACTGAGGCCACCCAAAAACGCCCCATGGTCATTGAGCCTCGTGCAAGACCGTATCTCGCCATGAGTTGCTCAGCGTGCGGCACAGACCACGAGCACCGCAACATAAGTATTGTAGTACCTGCTTTAGCAGGCTCTGGACGCGCCACCCCGCGCTTGCTCTCTCGAATACTCCTCTGCGTTCTCCAAATCTACGTTGTGAATTCCGTCGTTCCCCAAGCGTGAAAAGCCGCGCAAGCTGCGTTTCTTCCCCCGCATGCTTACCGACTCCTCCCGCGCCTCCGATTTCCCCACCCTCAAAGGCATCCATTATCTCAACACCGCCGCCGAAAGCATCCCGCCCCTGTGCGTGAATGAAGCCGTGGCCGAGTACATGCACCACAAGTCCATGGGCATGCGCGGTCGTGATTTCCACTTCCCACGTGTGGAGGAATGCCGCGAGATCGCCGCCCGCCATCTCGGCCTCGCCACCGATGAAGTCTCCTTCTGCTCCTGCAGTTCCGAAGCTTACAATCTCCTCGCCAGCGCCCTTCAGCTCACTCCCCAAAACGAAGTCGTCGTCACCGATCTCGATTTCCCCGCTGGCGCCACCCCATGGCTCACCGCCCCTGCGGCCTCGCGCCCCGTCACCAAGCTGTGGAAAAATCGCGAAGGCGCTTTGCGTTTCGACGATCTCGCCGGTCTGCTCAATGAGCGCACCGCCCTCGTGCAGGTCAGCCTCGTGAGCTTCTACAACGGCCACCGCATTCCCTTCGCCAAACTCCGCGACATGGTCCGCAGCCTCGCACCAAATGCCGTCCTTGCCGTCGATGTCACCCAGGCGCTCGGCCGCATCGCGCTCGACTGCCAGGACGCGGACATCCTCATCTCCAGCACCCACAAGTGGACCCTCGGCATCCATGGCGGCGGCATCATCGGCATTCCCAAAAAATCCGCCGCACGCCTCACCACCACCGCCGGCGGCTGGTACCATATCGCCAATGCGTTCGATGCGGACCGCTTTGAAAATCCCCGCATCAAATCCGGTGCGCTCAGCTTCTCCGTCGGCATGCCCAGCTTCGCTGCACTCTACGCCTTGAATGCCTCCCTGCGTTACCTCGAGCAGGTCGGCATGGTCAAAATCATCGCCCATGCCGATCCTCTCGTCGCCCGTGTTCACGCCGGATTGAAAGAACTCGGCATCACTGCGCTCAGCGCCGAACAGCCGGGCTGCTCCAGCGGGATTGTCGCTTTCACGCACGCCAACACCACGGCCATCAACGACGCCCTCCTCGCGCAAAACATCCATGTCATGCACCAAGTCGGCCGCATCCGCATCGCCGTCCACGGCTACAACACCGCCGAAGACATCGACAAGCTCCTCAGCACGCTCCGCAGCGCCCTGAAGTAACGGGGGCACTCCTGCCCCCTGCGAGTGCTCTCGAGAGCGGGCAAGAATGCCCGCATGACTTCACGCCTTTTTTCGGGACACCTCTTGCCCCGCCCCGCCGCCAGCCTATCCTCCGCGACCTTGGACTGGGAATCACCAAAACTCCTCCTGCTCATCCTCCCCGCAGTCGCGCTGCTGCTGTGGATCGAGTCGCGTTCGTCGCACCCCATGTCCGGCCTGCGCAAGCGCCTGCTGCTCGTCACCCGTGCCATCGGCGTCATGCTGGCCATCGCCGCACTCGCCGGGCCCGCGCGCGTCACCCACACCGGCCGCAAAGCCCTCGGAATCATTGTCGATGCCAGCCAAAGCATGGGCGAGGAAGGCCTCACCCAATCCCTCGCCGAAGCCACCCGCGTGCGCTCCGCACTCGGCAGCAGCATCGACTCCTTCGTCGTCCAGCTCGGCTCTCAGCCCGACCTTCTTCCCGAAGGCAGCACCGCCGCCATGCAATCCGCCTGGCAAAAAAAACACGGCGGCGACAGCCACTACGCCGCCGCCATCGAATACGCGGAAGCCCTCTTCCCACCCGGAGCCAGCCGCAACATCCTCCTAATTGGCGACGGCCACGAAACTCGCGGCAGCCTGCTCGATGCCGCACGCGAGGCCGCCGTCTCCGGCATCAAGCTGCACGCCCTCCCTGTTTCCGGCCCCCGCCGCCCCGACGCGCGCCTCCTCTCCCTCACCCCCAATCGCACCCGCCTTTTTGAAGGTGCCAGCCTCAGTCTCAAAGCCACGTTCGAAAGCACCATCGAAGGCACCGGCACCCTGAAGCTTTACGAGAACGGCATCGAGGTGGAGAAGCGTGCCGTCACCCTCAAGTCTGGCAGTCCGCAGGAAATCGTCTTCAATCGCACGCCTTCCACACGCAACACCTTCCAGTACCGCGCCGTCCTCGAAGGCATCCAAGGCGACACGCTCCCCGGCAACGACAGCGCCCTCGCCATCGTCGATGTCCGCGGCCGCCTGCGCCTCCTCTACATCGAGTCAGACGCCGCTGAAGGCCGCTACCTCATGCAGGCCATGGAAAAGGAAGGCATCGAGCTCGACCTCCGCCAGCCTGGCAATCTCGCCATCACCTTCGAAATGCTCGGCGGTTACGATGCCGTCATCCTCTCCGATGTCCCCGCCCACCAGCTTGGCGAGCCGCTCATGAATTCATTGCGCGATTACGTCGATAAACTCGGCGGCGGTTTGATCATGCTCGGCGGCCCCGGTTCCTTCGGCGTCGGCGGCTACTACCGCACACCCATCGAGGAAGTCCTGCCCGTCCGCCTCAAGGCTCCCGACGAAGAAGAAAAACAAAGCGCCGCCGTCGCCATCGTGCTCGACCGCTCGGGCTCCATGGCCGGCGAAAAACTCGAGATGGCCAAAAGCGCCGCCATCGCCACCGCGGAAGTTCTTGGCCACAGCGACTCCCTCGGCGTCTGGGCCTTCGACTCCGAAGCCCACGTCGTCGCCCCCATGACGCGCCTAACTTCCACCAATGCCGTGTCCGGTCAGATCGCCGCTATCGCCTCCGGCGGCGGCACCAATCTGCAGCCCGCCTTCCAGCTCGCCCGCGAAGCCCTGCTACGCACCAAGGCCCGCGTGAAGCACATGATCATCCTCACCGATGGCCAGACCGCCGGTGCCGGTTACGAGCAGCTCGCCACCCAGTGCCGCAATGAAGGCCTCACCATCTCCACCGTCGCCATCGGCGAGGGTTCGCACGTCGCGCTGCTCCAGGCCATCGCCTCCAGCGGCGGCGGCCAGTCCTACTCCACCATGGATGCCAGCAGCATCACCCGCATCTTCACGCAGGACACCCTCATGCACACCGGCCGCATGATCCGCGAAGAACCCTTCACCCCCGAGCTGAGGGAAAAAGATCCCATCCTCGCCGGATTCGAAAAATGGGATTCCCCCACCCTTCTCGGCTACGTCAAAACCACCCGCCGCACCTCCGCCCAAGTCCCCCTCGTCACCGAAACCGGCGATCCCCTCCTCGCCCACTGGCGCTTCGGACTCGGCAAAGCCACTGCCTTCACCTCCGATGCCAAAAGCCGCTGGGCCGGACTATGGATCGCCCGCTGGCCCGGCTATGGCCGCTTCTGGTCCCAGATCCTCCGTGAAACCGCCCGCGCTCCGCAAGGCCGCCTCATGGATCTCTCCGCGCAGATGCAGGGAGACGACGCCCACATCAGCGTCGATCTCCTCTCCGACGCCGGCACCCGTGCCAACAACGCCTCTGTCTCCGCCGAAGTCTTTCACGTCGCCGCAGACGCCCTCGGCGCACCCATGAAAGCCGTGCAAAAGCTCGCCCTCCGCCAGGACGCCCCCGGCGCCTACGTCGCCGACTTCAAGCCCACGCAGCCCGGCGTCTTTCTCATCCGCGCCCAGGTCGGCGCCGAGATGGTCACCACCGGCCTCATTCACAATCCCTCCACCGAAGCCAGCCTCGGCACCGTGAATGAAGACCTGCTCAAAGAAGCCGCCCACATCACCGGTGGCGACTACCTCACGGACGCCAAGAAACTCCCCAACCTCGAAACCACCAAAGCCATCCAATACGAAGAGCTCTGGCCTTCCCTTTTGATCCTTCTTCTCCTCGTCTTCCTCATCGACACCGCCATCCGCCGCTGGGAACACGTCGTCGGCTTGTGGGAACTGCTGCCGCAGAAGAAAGTAGTCTAGAGCTTTAGCTCGTTCTTGAGAAGCTCCGCCCCTCCCAAAGCAAGGTAGATCTCGAGAGCATCTCATCCCAGCAGCGTCTCCACCCTCTCACTCCGTAATGATGAGCACAGCGCTACCCTTCATACCTCGACAATCAAAAATCGATTGCTCGACAATCGTCAATCAAGCCAGGCCAGAGCACTCTGGCCGCACGTGATAGACGATGAATGGACCATCCACTTTCCCCGGTCGAAGTTCCAGCCAAGCTTCGGCAAGCACGCGCCCCGGCAGCAGCTCTGCCAAAAGTACTCGTGAGCTTTAGCTCACTCTGAAAAAGCTCCGCCTCACCCAAAGCGATCCAAAGCCCCCCACGACTCTATCCCAGCAAAGGCTCCACCCGCTCCTTTATCACCCTCATCAGCTCCTCATCCATAAACGGATAATCATCCGGGATATCCAGCACCTCTATCCTCAGTTCTCCCACCAGCCCGGGAAACAGTTCCTCCAGCCGCCGCTTGTGCCCATGCTCCATCACCAGCACCACATCCGCCCACTTTAGCAGATCTTCGGACACACGCCTCCGCGCAGACGCACTGACCCCCGCGCTCCGCGCCTCCACCCGCGGATCGTTTTGATACACCTTCTCCGCCGTGGGGCTTCGCCATTGATTGCGTGAGCAGATGAAAAGGAGGTTCATGGCGATCCCTCCACCTTTTTAAACGAGCACCATTCAAATTCGATGTCGTCGGCTTCGATCAGCCAGCGTCCTCCGTTGGCCCATTCGATCTCGTGCAAAAGACGCCCGTTTTCTGAAAGGCGAAATTCATCGTATAGCCAGTCATTCATGCCTTGCTCGCACTTGGAGGATTGGAAACTGTAGCCAAACAGACGAGGGTAACGAAGACGAATCGTGCCATCGTGGTAAGCACCAAGCAGTTTGACCTCAAGGCGGCAGAACCGAGGTGCCTTCCCGGCAGGATCCGATTCGATAATCCGGCACTCTTCCAGCCATGCATCGTGCGGGCATGAATGAACAGAAAAATCATACCAGTCCGGGGACAGCGCCAGCTTCAGCGCCCCCGGCGGCATGCGATGTCCCTCTGCTTTCAGATATTCCTCGTAACGTTTCCAATAACCCTGGAGGTCGTTGGTCCGGTTCTCTGAAAGCAGAAAAGACATGCTCAGCTCTGGCTCACTTCTTCACCCGCAGACTCTTCCCCGTCATCTCCGCAGACTGCTTCACACCGAGCATGTCCAGCAGCGTCGGAGCGATGTCCGCCAGCTTGCCATTCGCCACGGTGTAATCACCCGCGTCTGCCGCCACATAGATGCCGTGCACCAAGTTCGTCGTATGCGCCGTGTTCGGGCTGCCATCCGGATTCCGCATCGTCTCGCAGTTGCCGTGATCCGCTGTGATGAAAAGCTTGCCGCCAAGCTCCAGCACCTTCTCCACGATCATCCGCACGCCCAGATCGATCGTCTCGCACGCGTGGATCCCAGCTTCCACCACGCCAGTATGTCCCACCATGTCCGGGTTCGCATAGTTCATGATCACGAGATCATAGTTCTCCAGCCGGCGCATCACTTCAAACGTGAGGTCCGGCGCGCTCATCTGCGGCTTCTTGTCGTACGTCGGCACTTCCTTCGGGCTGATCGCCAGATAGCGGTCTTCACCTGGATTCGGCTCTTCCACGCCGCTGTTAAAGAAGAACGTCACATGGGGGTACTTCTCCGTCTCAGCGGCACGCAGCTGCTTCAGGCCGGCGGCGGCCACCACCTGGCCCAGGTTGTTGTTCAGGCTCTCGGTGCCAAAGATCACCTTCGCGCCCAGCGCTGCGTAGTTCGCATCATATTCCGTCAGCGTGTAGTAGCCCGTTTTCGGTGTCACCTCGCGGTCAAACCCGTTGAAGTCCGCCTTCAGGAAAGCATCGCTCAACTGCCGCGCGCGATCCGCACGGAAGTTGAACCACAGAATCACATCGCCATCGCGGATGCGCTGCTCATTCGCATTCGAGAAAATCATCGGCTGCATGAACTCATCGCCGCGCGGATCTTTCGGATACGCCGCTTTCACCGCTTCGCTCGGCAGGTCCGTGCGCACTTCACCACGCCCCAGCACGATCGCATCCCACGCCAGCTTGTTGCGCTCCCAGCGCTTGTCACGGTCCATCGCATAGTAGCGGCCGATCACCGTCGCGATCTTCGCTCCGCTCGGCGCCAGATCTTTTTCCAGCTTCGCCATGTAGCCCGCGCCCCCCGTCGGAGAGGTGTCACGGCCGTCCGTGATCGCATGCACCATCAGGTCCGTCACGCCTGCCGCCTTCGCGGCATCGCACAACGCCTTCAGATGATCCTGATGCGAGTGCACTCCACCATCGCTGATAAGGCCGAGAAAATGCAGCCGCTTGCCCCTGGCTTGCTCAAACGCCTCCACCAGCACCGGCATTTTCGCCAGTTCACCGTCGCGGATGCATTTGTTGATCCGGGTCAGGTCCTGATACACCACGCGACCCGCGCCCAGGTTCAGGTGGCCCACTTCGCTGTTGCCCATCTGGCCCTCGGGCAGCCCCACGTCCTCGCCGCTCGCGCTCACCGTGCCGCGCGGGTAGGTGGCATACAGGTGGTCATGGAAAGGCGTACGCGCCAGCAGGGTGGCGTCCCCATTGGCTACGGCTTGCTCTTTACCGCCGGGATTGATGCCCCAGCCATCGCGGATAATCAGTACAACAGGTTTTTTGCTCATGTGGATGTGGTCACATGGGTCAAGGCGGCTTCCCCGTCAAGCACCGGTGAAAGCAGCCTGCCTCGGAACGTTAAAGAGGCACTCTTTTGACCACCTCTGCCGTTTTTAGGCAAAACTTTGAGCTCCCCCGACTCTGTGCGTCAGAACGTTTGCGCTCCGCCGCCTCTCAGAGTATAAGAACCTGCCTTTTTCCCGACATCCCTCGTCATTCCCGTCATGACTCCCGGACTGCACCCCTCCATCTCCAAGGCCTTCATCGCCATTTTCGCCCTCTCCATGGCCTCGGCGTCATTCGACGTCGCCCACGCCGAGGATGCCAAGCCTGGCTTTTTCAAAAAGATTTTCGGGGGCGGCAGCAAGACCGAAACGCCCCCTCCCGCTCCTGAGCCCGAGAAAAAGCCGGCCCCCAAGCCCGCGGCTGCCAAGACCAAGCCCAAGGCAGAACCGGAAAAGACTGCTTCCAAATCTGAAACTGGCAAGGCCCCTCGCGTCATCATTACCACCACCGGTGGCAAAAAGGTGGAGGTCGGCAAAAAGACCACGCCAGCCAAAACCACCGCCAAGACCGAGACGCCCAAGCAGCAGCCAAAGGCCAAGGAAGAACCGGTCAAGGATGTCACCAAAACCGCCTCCCGGAGCGACGGCAACTCACCGATGAAGGGCGAGTTCAAAGAGGATGACGACGACAAGGCATCCAGCACGCCAGCACCTAAATCCGTTGAAGTCCTGCCTGCCAATGGCGGCTGGGAAATCATCAAGATCGGCGGTCGCGACTACGTCACTGCGGAGAGCATCCGCAATTTCTACAATCCCGTCTACGGTTTCACCACCTTCCGCACCCAGGGCACCCATTTCTGGCTCGGCTCCTCCAAGCTCATCCTTAAGGCCCAGATCGGCTCCCAGGAAATGCTCATCAACAACATCAAGTTCATCCTCAGCTTCCCCGTTCAGGAGCACAACGGCAAGGTCCTTTTCTCCCGCCTCGATCTCTGCAAGCTCATCGACCCCGTCCTCTACCCCAGCCACATTCAAAACGCCGAGTACTTCGACACCGTCGTCGTCGATGCCGGCCATGGCGGCCACGACTCCGGCGCACGTGGTGTTTACGGCTACGAAAAAGACTTCGCACTGAAGATGGCCATGTCTGTCCGCACCGCCCTCATGCAACGCGGTTTCAAGGTCGTCCTCACCCGCGCCACGGACACCTTCATCACCCTCGGTGGCCGCGTCGCCATCGCCAATCAGACCCCGAAGAGCATCTTCCTCAGCTTCCACTTCAACTCCAGCGACAACGCCGCCACCGGCATCGAGACCTGGGCCCTAACCCCGCAGAGCGCCGCCGCCACGATCAGCCGCGGCGGTGGTTACAATATCAACGGCGTCACCGGCAACAAGCAGGACTCCGCCAACATCGCCCTCGCCACGGCCGTGCACGCCAGCGTCATCAGCCGATTCAAGTTCGTCGATCGCGGCATCAAGCGCGCCCAGTGGAGCGTCCTCACCGGCTGCAAGCGCCCCGGCATCCTCTTCGAAGGCGGCTTCGTCACCAACGGTGCCGAGTGCCAGCTCATCGCCTCAGAGACCTACCGCCAGCAAGTCTCCAACGCCATCGGCGATGCCGTCTTGAACTACCGCAAGGCCCTCGAGTCCGCCATGGCCAAGCGCTAATTGCGACGCTTGATCGAGTGGCAGCTTGCCATTCAAAAATCAGCAATCGATTGCTCATCGGTCGTCAATCACGCACGCCCATGCTGCCAGTGAGCCCGAAAGATTGTCGATCACCTAGCAATGGAGTTTTGACGTTCCGGTCCCTCCAACCTCACACCCTCGGAAGCCTCTCCCTCAGCAGCCCCGCCAGCTCCGTCGTCTCCGCCAGCGTGAAATCCGCCACCACCTTCGGCTCGTGATGGCTCAAAATGCGCACCGTCCTCGGCACGCCCGCGTTGATCGCCATTTGAATGTCGCGGTCATGATCCCCCACCAGCCAGCTCCGCGTGAGATCAATGCCGTGCTCATCACGCGCTGTTAAAATCATCTCCGCACTCGGCTTCCGGCAGGTGCACGTTCCCGCCAGGTGCGTGCAGGCATAGATGCCGTCAAACGCAGCCCCATGCCGCTCCAGCTCCGCCTGCATCCGCGCATGCAGATCATCCAGCGCTTCCTGCGTCATGAGCCCCTTGCCCACTCCCTGCTGGCTCGTCACCACCACCGTCGCATATCCATGCGCCCGGCACAGCGCCAGCGCCTCAATGATGCCCGGCGCAAAATGAAACTCCTCCCAGCTCAGCACATATCCCTCCCCCGGCGACACATTGACCACGCCATCGCGATCAAAGAAAACAGCAGGGCGGAGAGTCGGTGTGTCAGGCATGCAGCCCCACGCATACCCCCGCTGCCACGCCAGCGAAACAGCAAAGTACCCATCTCGCCTCTCTCAAATCACCCACGCCCCAGCACGCAAGCAACACGATAGCCCCCTGTCCGTCACCCAGTTCCCGGCATCCCTTCTCCGCTCTTGCACCACTCCAAATTGAAGATTCTCTAACCGCATTCCCTCCACGCCATGAAACGTCTCCTCCTCATCCCCCTGCTCACTCTCACTCTCCACGCGGACCCCACCGAGCACCATCCCGCGGATTGGGAACTCGGCACCATCTTCCCCGCTCAGCCCTGGCTCGGTAAGAAAGAAACCGTCACCGCCGAGGGCAACAAAATCGTTGAGTCACGCGCCACCCTTGAACAAAACGGCGAATCCTACCTCGCCGAATGCGTGGTGATGCCTGGCACCCCTCTCGGGCCGCAGCGCGACCACGCTTACAATGCCGGCTTCACCGGCATGCAAAAGGCCAACCCCAGAACCCTCAAGAGCGAAGAAAAAATCCTCATCGGCGGCCACGACGGCCGCCGCTACGTCCTCGAAAGCAAGGACGGCACGCGCATCACGGACCACCGTGTCGTCTTTGTCGGAAACAAGCTCTTTGTCTTCGCCTATGAGCGCCCCGCCTCAGTCCCCGTGCCGCCCGAAGCCGACACCTTTTTCGCCAAGATCACCGGGAAGGCGCCCACGAAAAAGGACTGAGCGACATCCTCCGCTGCACGTCCCCGAAGGCTCTTAGCCCTGCCCCGTCTCCGGCCACACTGGAAACCCATGAAAGCACACGTTGTCTCCCAGCGTGCTGATCGTAATGTCCCTCAGCTCGATCGAAACAGGCAGCGCCAGCCCCGCCAAAGACGGCTGCCCTCCACCACAGAGCCGCGGAGCGATGTACCAGTAAACCTCATCGACAAGCTTCTCCCGAAAAGCCTGTCCGTGGATGACGCCACCACCCTCGATCAGCACGGACACCACGCCCCTTTTTCCCAGCTCCTTCAGCACTTCCGGCAGATTCTTGCCTTGCATGATCAAGGTGCGGTCCTTGAACGCATCCGTAAATACCTGCGAGTCCGGCGGCAGATTCCCGCTGCGTGTCAGCACCACGCGCCAGGGCTGCAGCTTGCCACTGCCAGCGCTGCCATCCCGCAGCGTCAGCTGGGGGTTGTCTTGGCGGATCGTCTCCGCACCCACGAGGATGGCGTCCACCCGCATGCGCAGCCGCCGCCCGTGAGCACGCGCCACGTCATTCGTGATCCATGAGCTCTCTCCCGCCGGACGCGTGATGCGCCCGTCCAGGCTCTGCCCAGCCTTCGCAATCACATACGGCATGCCGGTGGTGATCCATTTGGAAAAAGGCCGGATGATCTCCCGGCACTCCGCCTCCAGCACCCCGGACGTCACTTCGATCCCCGCCTGCGTCAAAATACAGCGCGCCTGATCCAGATGGCTCGGATTGGGATCATGCGCGCCGAAGACCACGCGCTTGATGCCCGCCGCCTTGATGGCCTCCGTGCACGGGCCTGTGCGCCCATGCGTGCTGCAAGGTTCCAGCGTCACGTAGATCGTCGCACCACGCAGCAGATCGGGATTCGTTTTCTGCGCATCCCGGATGGCTTCCACCTCTGCATGCGGCTCTCCCGCTTTGTGGTGATACCCCCGCCCGATGACTTTTTCCTGCGCCACGATCACCGCCCCCACCGCAGGATTCGGACTCGTCAGCCCTGCCCCCAGCTTTGCCTGCTCAATGGCCATGTGCATCCAGTGCTGATCAGGTGTTCCTTCGTTGGCAATCGGTGGCGGCATAGGGAAGCCGGACCATAGGCAGTGAAACGCCGCTGAGAAGCAAGAAGAGTGTCACTCCCATGTTTCGCCGGCTCTCTTGCAGGTTTTTTACTCGCCGCCGCAGTCACACTGGCCTTAGTTTCACACCGTCGATGAAACTTTCCGAAAAAGCCATGCTCTATCGCGAACTGGCCAAGCTGGTCGGGGCCAACTTTCATCTCGACCGCTCCCTCGATCTCCTGCTCAGGCAGCGGCCCTCTCATGCGCGCCGCAGCTGGCTGCAGGGCCTGCAGCTCGGCCTCAAGGAGGGCAAAAGTGTCGCCGCCTCCATCACGGAGCATTGCGGTGACTTCTCAGACACGCTCGAGTTTGCGCTCATCGATGCCGGCGAGCGCAGCGGCCGCCTGGGCGATGCCTTCAGCCACCTCTCCCGCTACTTCGAAGCCTGGCACATGGCGGTAAAGCAGGCAATCGGCGCCATGATTTATCCGCTCGTGCTCGCCCACCTCGGCATCATCCTGCCCGAACTCCCCACCATGGTCACCGCCACCATGGAGGACAAGCCGGTGACTTACGGCGGGATCTTCATGCCTCTGGCCATCCTCTGGCTCATCCTGCTCTCCCTCTTTCTCCTCTGGCGCTGGCTCACCCGCCTGGGCGCGGCATCTGCACCGGTGGACCGCTGGCTGGGGCACATCCCTCTCATCGGCAGTGTGCGTCAGCACTGGGCGCTCGCACGTTTCTCCCAGGTCTTCCACGCCAGCCTGCTCGCCTCCATGCGGATGACGGAGTGCATGCAGCTCGCCGGGGGCGCCTCCCACAGCGGCATGTTGCGCCAGGCTTCCCAGGACGCGGCCCGGCGCATCGCGGCCGGCGAAACCATCGCCGGTGCCATGGCAGACGTTCACGGCTTCCCCGAAATATTTGTCCATGGCGTTGCCACTTCCGAAGAATCCGGAACCCTCGATCACGAAATGAACCGCTGGGCTGCCGCAGAGACCATCGAAGCCGGCGACGCCGTCCAGCGCGCTGCCCAGTGGCTGCCAAAGATCGCCTACGCCATCGCTGTCCTCTACGTCTCCTACCGCATCATCACCCTGATGACCGGCTACTTCGGCGGCATGACGCGCATCCTTGAGGGGAACTAACATCGCAAACCTGCGGACTCACCGAACGGAAGAGAGTCCACGCACCTCTCTGTTGCCCCTTTCCGACCCAAGTATTACGCCGAAAAGGTCGAATTCGCTTTACACCATGCCCAAAATGCGTTTTCTGTTCAGCCGAACATCTTTTTTTTACCACACAACACACCTGAATTATGGCCCGCGCACCCAAAGAAACCGCTGAATCCTCCGCTCCGAAAGTCGACAAGCTCGCCGAGGCACGCGGCCGTAATCTCGACCTCGCCATCCAGCAGATCCAAAAGGACTACGGCGAAGGCGCCATCCTCCGCATGGGCGGCGAAGGCGTGAAGTCTGAGATCAGCGTCATCCCCACCGGCAATCTCCTCATCGACCAGGCGCTCGGCACTGGCGGCTTCCCCCGCGGCCGTATCGTGGAAGTCTATGGCCCGGAATCCTCCGGTAAAACCACCCTCACCCTCACCGTCATCGCCCAGGCGCAGAAAGCCGGCGGTCTCGCCGCTTTCATCGACGTCGAACACGCCCTCGATCCCGCCTACGCCCGCCGCCTTGGCGTGAAGATGGACGAACTCCTCGTCTCCCAGCCCAGCTCGGGTGAAGAAGCCCTCCGCATCTGCGAAACCCTCGTCCGCTCCAACGCCCTCGACGTCATCGTCATCGACTCCGTGGCCGCCCTCGTCACCCGCCAGGAACTCGAAGGCGACATCGGCGACTCCACCGTCGGCGCCCAGGCCCGCCTCATGAGCGCCGCCCTGAGAAAGCTCACCGCCATCATCTCCAAGGCCCGCACCTGCTGTATCTTCACCAACCAGATCCGTGAAAAGATCGGCGTCATGTTCGGCAACCCCGAAACCACCCCTGGCGGCAAGGCCCTCAAGTTCTACGCCAGCGTCCGTGTGGACATCCGCCGCATCGGCGCCATCAAGACCACCGACGGCACCGTCACCGGCAACCGCACCAAGGTCAAAGTCGTCAAAAACAAGCTCGCCCCTCCCTACACCGAAGCCGAGTTCGACATCATGTACAACGAGGGCATTTCCAATGTCGGCTCCCTCCTCGACCTCGCCATGGACTTCGAAATCCTGCAAAAGCGCGGCTCCTGGATCAGCTACAAAGGCACCCAGCTCGCCCAGGGTCGCGATGCCGCCAAGGAAGTCCTTCGCAGCGACGCCACCGTCTATGCCGAGATCGAAGCCGCCGTGAAAGCCAAGCAGGCCGAAAAAGCCGGCGCTTCAGAAAAAGGCTCCTCCAAGTCCTCCGGCGCCGCCTCCGACTCCTCCGACGAAGAGTAAACCTCCCTCTGGAGTCAGCTCATCCCGCTCCTTCGCTTCCGCCCGTAGTGCTTACGCCATTTCGGAAGCGAAGGCAGCCCTGAGCCCTATCGTTCCTCAAGCGCCTGCGCACCTCGATTCGTCATTCGTCGTTCCGCATTTAGCCCCTCGCTAAATCTTTATCCCCTCACCTTCCCCGCCTTCGTCGTTTGACTTTCCCCGCTCCGTGCGCCTCTTTTCGCGGTCACTCCGCGACTCGTATGGCTAAACACGGCCAGCATCAGCAGGGAACCTCCGCGAACGAAAAACAATCGTGCTGCGGTGGCAGGCAGGCCGTTGTCGAACTCTGCGAAATCACTTCCTGCGGCCTCGTCTTCTGGTCCCGCCAGCCCTTTGACATCGGCGCCGAAGTCCAGGCACGCATCAAGCGCTCCGCTCTCACGCCAGAGATGCTCGCCATGACCACCACCTCTTCCAAGTGGGTCATGCTCAAGTGCCTCGTCGTCGCCATCTCCCCTCAGCGCCGTGCGGACGGCTCCTCCGGCTTCAAAATATCCCTTCTCGTCCTTCAGGCCACCGACGACACCCCTCCCCCACCAGCCGCCATCCATTCCAAGATGCACTGGTTCACCCCTCCCCTCCGCGGCCTCCGCCGCTTCGGCCTGAACTAGCACGACAGACACTCTTGTCTGTCGACCAGCGCCCTCGCCATCCCCCGCACTCCCAAACCGCCGCAGCCCCCTCATCAGGAAGTCCCGCTGGTCTCCTGCCCTTTACCCCTACCCCAGTTCCACCCCAAAGAAATCCAGCATCACCTGCCGGTACACCTTCCGCTTAAACTTCGGCACCCACTCCATCTGAAACTCCGTCGGCTTGATCCACTTGAATCCTGCAAACTCCCGGTGCGTCGCGTCCAGATTAAAGTCCGTGTCTGCCCCGTTGAACCGGCACAGAAAGTACGCCTGCTCCTGCCCGCCATAGATGCCGTACTTCAGCCGCCCCTTTGCAAACGCATACCGGTAGCCATCCCGCCGCTGCAGGATTTGCAGCATCTCACGCTTCACCCCGATCTCCTCCTCCAGCTCCCGAAACAGCGCCGTTTCCGCATCCTCCCCTTCATCCACGCCGCCTTGCGGAAACTGCCACGCATTCTTGATGTTGATCCGCTCCGCCACAAAGATGCAGCCGTCCTCCCGCTGCAAAATCGCCGCGACGTTCGGTCGGTAAACGATGGCTTCAGCGGGGATCATAGGCCGGATGGATGACGCATCGTGTATCCCTTCGTCGGCCGCGAGCGGCTGCTCCAGCGCGGACCGTCGCTGTCCGCATCGCTGTACCCGGTGTCCAGCCGCAGGCCCGCCACTTCCAGAAACACATGCCCCTTGCGCGCATAGACCGTGATCCATTTGCCATGCCCGCTGCTGCCAAAGTTTCGGAAGGCCCCGGAAACTGATGGCGCATTCAGCAACCCCGCCCCATGCAGCACATACGAGGTCGTCCCCGAGCAGTCATAGGCGCTGTCTTCAAAATGGGCATGTCCACCGCCGCGGCGATACGGTTTGGTGCAGATCCGGTTCCCGGCAGAGATCGCCCGCAGCACCGCCGCAGGCGCATTGGCCGGCGGCACCGCCTTCCCCCCGATGATCACCGCCGTCTTGCCCGGCGCGTATTTGTAGTTCCAGCTCGCACCCGCACTCCCGCCGCCGCATTGGCAGAGCAGGACGCAAAGGGACAGGGACATGACAAGAAAAAGCAAGCGCATCATCCGTGCCATCGTATTCAGCCCGTTGGAAATGACAAGGCGTGCAACACTGCCTTGCCTTGTTTTCAAAAACTCGCCAGAATCCGCCCCTCATGATCAAAAAACTTGCCGCCCCTCTGATGCTGGCCGTCGCCGCCTGCGTCGTGGCTTTTTCCGCCCCCGCTCCCAAGCACAAGATCCTCTTCTTCACCAAGTCCAGCGGCTTCGAGCACAGCGTCATCTCCTGGAAAAAGGGCCAGCCCAGCCATGCCGAAAAAGTCCTCCTCGAACTCGGCGAAATAAACGGCTGGGACTTCACCTTCTCCAAGGACGGCTCCAAATTCAGCAAGGAATACCTCGCCCAGTTTGACGCCGTCTTCTTCTACACCACCGGAGATCTCTGCAGCGAAGGCACCGACAAAAACCCTCCCATGAGCAAGGAGGGCAAGCAGGCCCTCTTCGACTACGTGAAGAGCGGCAAAGGCTTCATCGGCACCCATTCCGCCAGCGACACCTTCCACACCGACAACGAATCGCAGAAAGGCCCAGAGCGTTACCTGAACCACGGCGAAAAAGCCGACGCCTACGTCCACTTCCTCGGCGCCGAATTCATCAAGCACGGCAAGCAGCAGGACGCCAAAAACACCGTCACCGACCCCAAATTCCCCGGCTTCGAAAAAGTCAGCCCCACCTACGGCTTCATGGAGGAGTGGTATTCCCTCAAGGACTTCAGCCCAGACATCCACGTCCTCAGCGTCATCGACGCCCCCGCCATGGAGGGCAAGGAATACGAGCGCCCAGCCTATCCCAGCACCTGGGCACGAAAAGAAGGCGACGGCCGCGTCTGGTACACCGCCATGGGCCACCGCGAAGACGTCTGGACCAATCCCACCTTCCAGGAAATCCTCATCGGCGGCGTCAAGTGGGCCCTCGGCGACGTGAAAGCAGACGTCCCGCCGAACCTCAAGGAAACCGCCCCCGGCGCCATGACCAATCCCCCCTACGTCGCTCCTCCGCCGCCCAAGCCTGCGAAGCCTGACGCCGCCAAAAAGTAGTCCAGTTGCGCCGCAACTGGCTCCGGCAAGTTGATCAGTTGCGCCGCAACTGATCCCCGTCCGATTCCGTTTAGTTTTCAAATTCCTGTCCAAATCCAGTTCCCCCCGCAACTGGACTACCCACCCCCATCATGCCCAAGCCCCTTCAAGTCCTCATCTGGATCGCCGTCTCCGCCCTCGGTGCCGGTGCCGTCGCCTTCTCCGCCTTCCATACTGGGGAAAAGATCAATGCCTTGTGGCTCATCGTGGCCGGGGTCTGCTCCTTCGCCGTTGCCTACCGCTTTTACAGCAAGTGGCTCATGACCAAAGTGCTGGTGCTGGATGCCCACCGCGCCCCGCCCTCCGTCACTCACAAGGACGGCAAGGACTTCGTCCCCACCAATAAGTGGGTCGTCTTCGGTCACCACTTCGCCGCCATCGCCGGCCCCGGCCCTCTCGTCGGCCCCGTGCTCGCCGCCCAGTTCGGCTACCTCCCCGGCATGCTCTGGATCCTCATCGGAGCCACCCTCGGCGGCGGCGTCCATGATGCGATTGTGATGTTCGCCTCCATCCGCCGCGGCGGAAAATCCGTCGGCCAGATGCTCAAAGAAGAGGTCAATCCCGTCGTCGGTCTCGTCGCCATGATCTCCGTCCTTGCCATCATGACGATTCTTCTCGCTGTGCTCGGCCTCGTCGTTGTGAAGGCTCTCGCAGAGAGCCCCTGGGGCCTCTTCACCATCGCCATGACCATCCCGCTCGCCTTCATCATGGGCTTCGGTCACACCATCTTTGGCGTCAGCGTGCGCAACATCACCATCTTCGGCATCATCGGCCTCCTCGTCAGCGTCTGGGCCGGCAGCAATCTCAAGCAGTGGGGCATCGAGCACTACTTCGACTACAAAGGCGAGACCATCGCTTGGTCCATCATGATCTACGGTTTCGCCGCTTCCGTGCTCCCCGTCTGGATGCTCCTCGCCCCGCGCGACTATTTGAGCACCTTCATGAAGATCGGCACCGTCGCCGTCCTCGCCGTGGTCGTCATCTGGGTCGCACCGGAACTGCAGATGCCCAAGCTCACCAAGTTCATCGATGGCAGCGGCCTCGTCTTCCTCGGCAGTGTCTTCCCCTTCGTCTTCATCACCATCGCCTGCGGTGCCATCTCCGGCTTCCACGCCCTCATTTCCTCCGGCACCACCCCCAAGCTCCTCGACAACGAAAGCGACATCCGCAGCGTCGCCTACGGTGCCATGATCACCGAGATGCTCGTTGCCCTCATGGCCCTCGTCGCCGCCAGCGCGCTTCTGCCAGGCGAATACTTCGCCATCAATGCCGGCATCAACAAAACCATGGCACCCGCCCAGGTCGTTGAAGTCATCTCCACTGCCGGCTTCCCCGTCACCGTCGAAGGCATGGACAAACTCGCCGCCGACATCGGCGAAAAGACCATGTTTGGCCGCGTCGGCGGCGCTCCCACCTTCGCCGTCGGCATGGCGCAGATGTTCTCCCGCGCCTTCGGCCCGGCCTGGATGTCTTTCTGGTACCACTTCGCCATCATGTTTGAGGCACTGTTCATCCTGACCACCATCGATGCCGGCACGCGTGTCGGTCGTTTCATCCTGCAGGACTTCCTCGGCGGCATTTGGAAGCCCCTTGGCAACACCCGAAGCCTCCCCGCCAACATCTTCGCCAGCGCCCTCCTCGTCGCCGCCTGGGGCTACTTCCTCTACCAGGGCGTGGTAGATCCTCTTGGCGGCATCAACACCCTCTGGCCGCTCTTCGGCATCGCCAATCAGCTCCTCGCCGTCATCGCCTTCTGCCTCGGCACCACCATCCTCATCAAGATGGGCAAGGCCCGCTACATGCTCGTGACCGTGATCCCCCTGATCTTCCTCATGAGCGCCACCTTCACCGCCGGCTACATCAAGCTCTTCGACCCAGACGCTCGCATGGGCTTCATCTCCGGCGCCAAGCTCTACGGAGACAAACTCGCCAAAGGCGGCACCCCCGCCGAGATGAAAACCTGGGCAGCCCAGCAGTTCAACTTCACCGTGGACACTGTCGTCACCTCCTTCTTCCTCGCCGCCGTCGCCATCATCTTCCTCGGCTGCCTCGTCGAATGGATCAAACTCCTCAGCGGCTCCAAAAAAGTCGTCCTCAAAGAAGAGCCGTACGTCGCGCTTCCGGAGGGAGCGTAAGGAGGCGCGGAAGCGTTTTGGAGTGCGGTCGCGCAGATGCACGGCGCAAGCCTGCATCGAAGCTACCGCTTTCGAGAGCTTCCAATCGCCCTTCGGCCAGAGCCTGCCCTCCTGCCCTCAAAAGCACCTCCCGCCAACCCGTTCATTGCCCCTTCTTCCACTCAAGCACCGATAGAACCGTCCGCGTCACGCCCTCCGCCAGCGCCTCGCAGCCTCTTCCATGATTTGCTCCCGCGCTCTCCAGTCATGCTCCACCAGGCATCTTACAGCTTCGATCTGCACCCCGGGCTTCTCCTCCGCTGAGACTTTCTCCCAAAGTTCCATGAACAGCTTTGTCTCCCGCATTTTGCAAGGCAGCGCCCCAATCGTATATCCGAAGATGGAAGCCCCCGAAGCCTGCACGAAATAATCAGGCGGCAGTTTCAGCACATCCCGCACCCAGCGGAATTCAGGATTCTCTTTCGTCTGCCATGAAGTCAAAGGCAGCCCCGCCCACTCCCACCGGTCTCTTCTTGCCCGGCTGTTGTGATCGGTCTCCTGGGTAAACCCCAGAGGCAGCAGCACCGCGGCACCTAGAGCCAGCACCTGTTTCACAATGGATTTCACAGACATTTCGTACGCTCTCACTCTTCGACACTTCGTCATGCAAAAACTGCAAATGCTCCCACTCTTCACGCGTACCTTCTCCCTTCCCATGCGCTCCGCCACCGCCCTCACCACCCTCCTTCTCTCCACCTCTCTCCTCAGCGTCAGCGCTGCTCCCACGGCCAGCGCCCCGGCTTCGGTCAACTGGCCCGAGTTCCGCGGTGCAGGTGCGCAGGGCCAGTCTACTGCCAAGAATCTCCCGCTGGAGTGGAGCCCCACCTCTCACATCGTTTGGAAGGCACCCGTCCCCGGCGTCGGCTGGTCATCCCCCGTCGTCATTGGTGATCGCATCTTCCTCACCTCCGCTCTCCCCATCGGAGGAGTCGAAGATCCCAAGTCGGACCGCTCTCTGCATGCCCTTGCCTTGGACGCCGCCACCGGCAAGCCCGTCTGGGATGTCGAGCTCTTCACCGCCAAATCCCCCCGCGCCCACCGCAAAAACAGCCACGCCAGCCCAACGACCGTCTTTGAAGACGGCAAGCTCTACGTCCACTTTGGCCACCTCGGCACCGCCTGCCTCGAAGCCGCCACCGGCAAAACCATCTGGGCCACGCAGGAGTTCGCGTATTCACCAGTCCACGGCAATGGCAGCAGCCCCGTCCTCTTTGAAGACCTCCTCATCTTCTCCGCCGATGCCGAGACTGACCCCAAAGTCATCGCGCTCGACAAAACCACCGGCAAACAGCGCTGGGCCTTCGCCCGCCAGTCCGAAGCCAAAAAGAAATTCTCCTTCTGCACCCCGCTCATCATCGATGTCGGCGGCCAGAAGCAGCTCGTCACCCCCGGCAGCGGCGTCGTGAACGGCCTCGATCCTAAAACCGGCACCGAAATCTGGCACTTCAACTATGACCAGGGCTACTCCGTCGTTCCCCGCCCCATTTACGCCCACGGCATCATCTACCTCTCCAGTGGCTACGACAAACCCGTCCTCTACGCCATCAAAGTGGACGCCTCCTCCAAAGGCGACATCACCGCCACCAACCTCGCCTGGCGCATCGACAAAGCCGCCCCGCACAATCCCAGCATGGTCGTCGTTGGCGATGAGATCTACTTCGTCGCAGACAACGGCATCCTCACCTGTGCCGATGCCAAAACCGGCACCGTGCATTACTCCGAACGCTGCACCGGCCCCATCTCCGCCTCCATCCTCTCCGCCGATGGCAAGCTCTACCTTCAGGACGAAAAAGGCCTCGGCATCGTCATCAAACCCGGCAAGACCTACCAAGTCCTCGCCCAAAACGACCTCGCCGAACGCTCCCTCGCCTCCTACGCCATCATCGGCTCCGATCTCCTCATCCGCACCGAAGGAAATCTCTACCGCGTGAAGAAGTAATACCACGAAAAGTTCAAAGTAGGTCTGATCTGGAATCTTCCGAGTAACTCAACGTGGAGACACGCGGGGATGTAGCGCGGTATTCCGATACCGCGACGGTACCGACTCGGTATCGGAATACCGAGCCACATCGCCCATGCCACACGCTGTGAGCAGATTCTCCGGGAACGTAAGGAATGACGGTTAATCTTCGTCCCATGATCAAGCCGCTTTGAACTCCGGTTCTCTGTGTTCATCGTGCCTCTGTGGTGAAAGCATGGTTGGATTAAAAGACCTGTTTTCAACGGCTCATGGCATAAGCACGCAATAAGAGAGACACTCATGTCTGTTGCTCACCCCGCTCCCCTCCAACCCTCCCTCCTCATTGTAATCGACTCCGCCGCCGCCGCGCCCACACTTGGAGCACCCATTCCGCTGCCCCATGATCGAAGCCCTGCTCGGCATCCTCGCTGCTCTGTTTGAAATCCTGCTGGCCATCGCGGAGCCGGTCATCACCATCATCTTCGGCATCCTCAGCCTGGACGAATCTATGGGCGAAAACTCCCGCCTCGGCGAATCCCCCTTGGCGCGAGAAGGCCGCCGCGACTGGCGAAATTACACCCTCGGCTGCCTGGGCCTTCTCCTTCTCGTCACCGCCGCCTCAGCTTTCGCCTGGTGGTGCCTCGGATGAATCACCCATCGTGTTTTTGAACACCGGACCGCCCTCGGAGCCACAGGGCCTCAAAAGAAACGCGCCAGCGTCGTGGAGTGCGGTGGCCTAGAGGCACGGCGCAAGCCTGCCTCGACGACACCGCTTTCGCCAGGTCAAGCACGTCCTTTCACCCCACCTGCTCCCGCCTGCGAAAGAGACGTCACGCCAAAACACTTCGCATACCTCTTTCCATCAACGCAGCCCGCAAAAATTCCACGTTCAAAGATACCACAAAATACCACTCCAAAACCGCACGTCATTTCCCCGCCTTGCTTCCTGTCCCTCAAGCTCCCAACCCTCCGCAATTCCTCCGCCTCGCCATCCGTTGGTTCATAGCTGCTCACCATCCTTCTCTGCCTGCCCCCACCTGCCCTCATCCCATCCAGCGCCTCCGGCCAATTTAAAATTTTCAGTTTTCAGTTCCCAGTTTTCAGTCCCGCATCCCTCTCATCACGCCACGGTCCTCTCATGCACGTCCGCCTCCTCATCCTCTTCCTCCTCACGTCCCTCCACGCCCCCGCCGCCTCCCCTCTCTGGACCAAAGGCACCGCCTCCTGGTCAGACACCTCCCACTGGGGCGGCACTCTCCCAGCCCCCGGATCCACCGCCTCCATCGAAGGCAGCGACTCCCACGTCACCCTTTCCTCTGACGACATCCTCCTCAGCCGCTTGAACATCGGCGCCTATCACAAGGCTCACTCCACTCTCACGCTGAGCAGCGGCCAGTTCACCGCCTCCAATCTCGTCCTCCTCGGCGAAGCCACCGGCACCTCCGGCAAGCTCGTGCAAACCGGCGGCGATCTCCGCGCCCTCGAAATCTGCGTCGGTGCCGCCAATCTTGGCACCGGCGCCGCACCCGGTCCTGCCGGCGAACTCGAAATCAGCGGCGGCAGCCTCCTCACCCGCCACCTCACTTTCGGCTGGGGACAAAACTCTACCGCACGCCTCCACATCATCGGCTCCAAAGCCCGCCCCATCGCCGTGCTCGACTACCTCTGGATCGGCGTTCGCAACGCCAATTCCAAAGGCTCCGCCATCTCCTTCGACTACGACATCGACTCCCAAGGCGTCACCCCCATCGTCATGTGGCAGCCTGTCTCCATCTCCCTCGTCGACTCCGCATGCCGCAGCACCTGCCACCTCAACATTGCCCTCACCGAAAAACCACCCGTCGGCGACATCACCCTCATCCGCCTCGGCAAACCCTGCTACGGCACCTTCACCGATCTCCCCGAAGGCAGCCCCATTCGCGCCGACTTCGCCGGCCAGTCCTATGAATGGATCCTTACCTACCAAGGCGGCGCCAGCAAAGCCGACATCACCCTCACGCAGCCACACCTCATCTCCACCACCGGCACCCGCACCGCCCACACCACCGGCCAAGCCGCCAATCCCTTCCCCTTCACCGCAGACGACGTGCAGTCCGGCCTCCACGAAATGAAGCGCCGACAAACTGCCTTATTAAAACCCTTCGAGCCCAAAGGCCTCCTCGCCTTCCCCGGAGCCGAAGGCTACGGCGCTTACACCCCCGGCGGTCGCGGCGGCAAAGTCATCTACGTCACCACCCTCGAAGACTCCGGCCCCGGCAGCCTTCGCGCCGCCCTCGAGACCAAAGGCCCGCGCACCATCCTCTTCCGCGTCGGCGGCGTCATCCAATTGAAGTCCGCCCTCATCATCCGCGAGCCCTTCGTCACCGTCGCCGGTCAGACGGCACCAGGTTCTGGTATCTGCCTCCGCACCGACAGCTCCACCCATGCCGATGCCCTCGTCGTCAATGGCACGCACGATGTCATCCTCCGCTACCTCCGCGTGCAAAACGGCAAAGGCCCCCAGCCCTCGCACTACGACGACGGCGGCGACTGCATCAGCATCTACGACAGCGAAAACTTCATCATCGACCACTGCTCCGCCCACTGGGGTTGCGATGAAGGCCTCTCCGTCACCGGCTCCTGCGACCGCTACACCATCCAGTGGTCCATCATCGCCGAAGGCCTCAACTACAACCGCCACAGCATGGCCACCATCCTCACCGGCGAGCGCTGCACCTGGCATCACAACCTCCTCGCCCACAATGGCAGCCGCAATCCCCTCCTCTCCGGCGGCACCCGCTGCGACTTCCGCAACAACGTCCTCTACAACTGGGGCCACACCTCCGGCCAGGGCAACTTCACCGCGCTCAACTACACCGGCAACTACCTCCGCCCCGGCCCCTCCACCGTGCAAAAACCGCTCAACTTCGTCGCCGCCCAATCCGTCGCCCTGTCCCGCTCCCTCCACCTCGCCGGCAACATCATGGACACCTCCCCCGAGATCACCGCAGACAACTGGCTCGGCGCCAAATTCGACTCCTCTACCGCCAGCGAAAAACCTTTCCTCATGGCCCCCGTCAAAAGCGAATCCGCCACCGACGCCCTCCCCCACGTCCTCGCACAAGCCGGTGCCACTCTCCCCCAACGCGACCCCACCGACACCCGCATCATCACCGACGTCCAAAACCGCACCGGCCAAATCATCGCCTCCCAAGACGAAGTCGGCGGCCACCCCACCTATCCCACAACCACCTCCACCGAAATCGACACCGACCAAGACGGCCTCTCCGACCCTTGGGAAACCTCCCACTCCCTCAATCCCAACAACGCCAGTGATGCCTCAGCCCCCAGCCCCGACGGTTATACTTGGATTGAAAAGTATCTCAACGAGCAGGCCCAATAATCCAGGCATTTCTCTTCAGTCTGGTGTCCGTTCAAAATCCGCGTCCCAACAGGTTCCCATGGCGGTTAAGTCGAAAGGAAGAAATTCAAATTTAAGTGGCAATCAGGTTGCTGGCATGGTTCATTGTAGATGGAGACTCGGCCAAGAAGAACCTTTTCCTTCACTGGAACGGGGGCTTCAAAAGCATTGTCTCCTTCTTTGTTTATTCTCGTCGTGTAAATAAATCAGGAACACAAACGATACCGAAACTTGGGAATGCGCGAGATCTGTCATAGCCAGATCCTTTCCACTTGAGGCGCTCAATTCGAGGCGCAAATCGATCAGCGATTTCCTGCCTAACAGGTGCGGTCATACCATCCCCAGCATGCCGAAAACCCCAGTTCAAACTGTAGATCACCACATCCGCCATTTGCACTGGCAAAGCCATATCTGATGAAACGAAGAAGGGCGAAGGCACGATCCAGCGAGCTCGTTCTCGGCCATTGCTGGTCTTTGTGAAATAGCTATGCAGCTTGGAAACAAAGCGCCGATCTTCGGTCTTTTCGACTTCATCCATTACCAGAATTCCCATCTGACGCTCCTTCTCCAAAAAGTAAAAGAATCGTTCCAGCAGAAATGTGTGATCTTTGCGCAAAATGACCTCCATCTTGGGATCAACGGATGAAGGCGGCGCTGCAGCGCCTCGGGGGACAGCAGTAGCAAAAATGCGAGCTTTGTGCCTCTCCAATAGGTTAAAGATGCCTTCAGCCATTTTTAGCGATGCCTGACCATATGCCGTCAATTGAGCTCTGGTTGGTGAACGCTTTTCCAGCCCTCCCTGCAACAACGCGCGGCAAAGCTGCTGCCGCTCTGTATCTGCTATCTCCTCCATTTGAGCAGCATGCTTGAAGCGCTCCCTTTTCAGAAGTTTTTCGCCTTTAATTTCGGACTTATAATCCTCCAACCGAGCACCGAAGCACTCCAGCTCAAGGGCATGCGCATCTTTCACCAGCGGCCACAATGCCTCGTCATGAAGAGCAAATCCTCCACGGACCTCATAAGGCATTTGCTTGTGATCGTGTCCCGTCTCATCCATGAATAGAAACCAAGCCATGATTATTGATCCTCCTTTTCGGGCTTTGATTTTTCCTGAACATTTTTGAGAGCGACAAGTGCCGTCATCAGTCCTTTGAGATGGAAAAGATTTGTCGTCCCTATTCTCATCTCCCTCTTGAGATACCCCTTGTTCTCAAGGCTGGCCGCCATGCGTCGTGCAGATTTAGGGGACACATGCATGCGCTTGGAAATTGTTTTATAGCCTGGAAAAGGTGCCTTTTCGTCCCATTTATGCTGCATGATATGCACTATGAACATAGCTTCTCCATAGGTCAGGTCATAAGGCTGAAGGCGATGATAATTTTCGAGGAAGAAGGCGCTGACAGGAACAAAACCGCCTGACTTCAATTCCTTCGCCCACCGCTTTTCAAAGCTGAACTTTTCTTGGCTGCTTTCACTCGATTTCATGTTGGCAAACTCCGTTGCATTTCACGCGGTGGCAATTTTCTAAAAAAACGTCGGCTGCTTTTCGCTGTACGGCTTTACTGTAAGTGGCTATTACGATTGGCTGGCTATTCTTAGATGGACGCGTACGTCCAAGAGATATGGACGTTGATGTCTAACCTACTGGTCATAAATGTCCATCCGGGTATGGACATATTTTCCTCTTTTCGGATACCCAGAAGTCCGAAGTCCGCACAGCTTCTCAATCCCCCCTCACTCCCTGTTCGACACCTTCCCCTTCCCCCTCACCGCCATCATCTGCGCCCTCACCGCCAGCTCACTCGCCAGAAACGTGTGAGCCTGCGGATTCGCCGTCTCCGTCCGGTTCAGCACATCATCCACAATCTGACGTCCCCACGGGCAGGTCTTCTGCGGCACCACATACTCACGCTTCGCCCCATCGCGCCGGATCACCGTGATCTTCCCCGCATGCTTCACCACCTCCATGCGCCCCTCCGTGCCATGCAGGTGCAGCTCAAAGCCCGCTGTCTTCTCCTTCGTAAACCGCAGCGTCGCGTCCCCTGTGCCGCCCTTGCTCTGAAACCACACACGACCGTAATCCTCGAACTCCGGATGATCCGGCGTCTCCTTGTTCGACGCCTCCGCCTGCATCACTCGCGCCTCCTCCGCGCCCACATAGTGGATGAACTGGTCCGCCTGATGCGTGCCCACATCCGCCAGAATCCCCCCACGCGCCGCACGCTGCCAGAACCACGGCTCGCGCGGCCCATGCCCGTACAGGCCATGCGGCCCTGAGCCCCACATCTGGAATACCCGCCCGATCTCCCCCGCAGCCAGCAGCTCATCGATCTTCAAACTCACCGGCAGCAGCAGCCGCTCATTATAAGAGATCGCGTAGATCCTCTTCGTCTCCGCCTGCACGCGCCGCGCCTCCGCCAGATCTTCCAGATTCAAAAACCCACCCTTGTCCGCCAGCACATCCTTGCCCGCGCGCATGGCACGAATGCAAAGCTGCGCCCGTTTCGCCGGCATCGCATCACTCACCACCAGCGAGATGCCCTTGTTCTCAAAAACCTCCCGCTCCTCCCGCGCTCTCGGCACCTGCGCATTCTCCTTCAAAAACTTCGCCCCATGCGTCGGGTCCGGATCCGGATCATAAATCATCGCCAGTTCCCCGCCCCCGTCCCGCACCGCCTGCACCATGCGGAAGATGTGCTCATGGTTGATCCCCATCACCGCAAACTTCAGCCTCGGTCCCGTCTCCGCCCTCGCCACATGCGGAAAAAGCCCCGCTCCCAGCGCCGCAGCCGAAGCCCCCAAAAATTCACGTCGGTTATTCATCTCACCGCAAACGCCCCAACTCCCCCTCACCTCTCCACTTCATCCAACTTCCAAAATCGATTGCTCAGCAATCGTCAATCACTCTCGCCCAACACACCCTCGACCACTAGCGCTCCCGCCTCCCATCCACACCCCTCAACCCACATTTTCAAACCTTCACAACCTCCACCACACCAAAACGCCCCTCCAAATCTCAATTTTCAAATCACAAAACCCTCTCACATCCTCACCTTCACCTCAAAAACCCTTATTTTAAATTGCAATTTCCTCATTCAACCCCATTCTAACCCTCCAAATCGCAATTTTCACCCCAACCATCATGAGCCAGCAAAAAATGGACGGCGCACAGGCCCTCATCAAAACACTCGCCGATCTCGGCGTTGAGTATGTCTTCGGTTACTCGGGCGGCGCTGCCATCCCGATCTTCGACGCCCTCCAGACCGTGAAGACGGACATGAAGTTCATCCTCGTCCGTCACGAGCAGGGTGCCGTTCACATGGCCGACGGCTACGCCCGCGCCACCGGCCGCCCGGCGGTCGTCCTCGTCACCTCCGGCCCTGGCGCAGGCAATACCATCACCGGCCTCATGACCGCGCAGATGGACAGCGTCCCCATGATCGTCCTTTGCGGCCAGACCGTCAGCTGGATGCTGGGCAAAGACGCCTTCCAAGAAGCCGACATCTTCAACATCACCGCCCCGGTCGTTAAGCACAACTACCTGGTCAAGAACACCAATTCCCTTCCTCGCATCGCCAAGGAGGCCTACCACATCGCCACCACCGGCCGCCCCGGCCCCGTTCTCATCGATATCCCGAAGGACATCTCCCAGGGCGTCTTCACCGGCACCTTTGACGAGCCAATGGACCTCCCCGGCTACAATCCTGAAAACGACTTCAAGATCGATCAGGCCGGTATCAAAGAAGCCGCACGCCTCATCGCCGGAGCCAAGCGCCCCGTCATCCTCGCCGGCCAGGGTGCCATGATCGCCCGTGCCGACAAGGAGTTGCTCACCCTCGCCGAAACCCTCGGCTGCCCCGTCACCACCACCCTTCTGGGCAAGGGCGTCTTCCCGGAGACCCACCCGCTCTCCCTCGGCATGCTCGGCATGCACGGCACCGCTTATGCCAACAAGGCCATGGTCGAAGCCGACCTCATCTTCAATGTCGGCTCCCGCTTTGACGACCGCATCATCGGCAAGCCAACCATGTTTGGCCGCAACGCCAAACTCATCCACATCGACATCGACGCCGCCGAGCACCACAAGATGATCAAGGTGGACGTCGCCATCAAAGGCGATGCCAAAGCCGCCCTCAGCGACCTCCTCCCCCACATCGAAAAGCTTCCCACCGAAGACTGGCTCGCCCACCTCGATGGCTACAAGAAGAAGTACCCCCTCGGCTACAAGAAGCAGGGCGGCCTCCGCATGCAGCAGGTCATCGATGAACTCTACAATCTCACCAAGGGCAAGGCCATCGTCTCCACAGACGTCGGTCAGCACCAGATGTGGGCCGCACAGTTCTACAAGAACGACCAGAGCTACCACTGGCTCAGCTCCGGCGGTGCCGGCACCATGGGCTTCGGCTTCCCCGCCGCCATCGGCGCCCAGCTCGCCTGCCCGGACAAGACGGTCGTCTCCATCTCTGGCGACGGCGGCTTCCAGATGACCTTGTTTGAACTGGCCACCGCCGCCATTCACAAGCTCCCCATCAAGATCCTCGTCCTCAACAACAGCTACCTCGGCATGGTCCGCCAGTGGCAGGAGCTCTTCTTCGAAAACCGCGAGAGCGGCGTCGATCTCATCGGCAATCCTGACTTCGTCAAACTCGGCGAAGCCTACGGCATCAAAGGCTGGCACATCCGCCGCCCTGCCGATGTGGAGCGCATCCTCCAGCAGGCCCTCGACTACAATGACGGCCCCTGCATCATCGAAGCCGAGTGCATCAAGACCGAAAACGTCTTCCCCATGATCCCCGCCGGTGCCGCCCTCGAAGACATGCTCATCGAGGCCCCGAAACAGAAAATGGACAAGCCCACCGGTTCCACGTAATCCGCAGCGCAACCGTCCCGGTTGCCTCCGGGTAGCGCGACCGTCCCGGTTGCGCCCCTGCAAGCCAGCCGCTTGCACTGCCACATGCAAACCAACCGCATCATTCACGGCGACGCTGTCACGGAACTCCAAAAGCTCCCCACCAGCGTCGCCCAGTCCATCATCGCCGACCCGCCTTATTTCAATGTCCTCGAAGATGAAGCCTGGGACACCCAATGGAAAACTCCCGCCGACTACCTCGCCTGGTGCGATGCCTGGGTGGGCGAATCCATGCGCGTCCTCCGCGATGACGGCCTCGCTTTCATCTTCGGCCAGCTAGGCAAGCGCGAGCACACCTTCCTCCACCTCATGTCCCGCCTCAGTCAGCAGCACCAGTTTCACGATCTCATCATCTGGGATCGTGCCGTGGGCTATGACGAGCGCCGCGACAGCTTCACCCCGCAGTACGAAATGATCCTCGTCCTGCGCAAAGGTGACTCCGTGAAGTTCAACAAAGACTCCGTCCGCATTCCCTACGACGCCGCCACCATCCAGACCTACCTCAAGGACAAGCGCTACAAGGACAAGGAAGCCCGCAAGGCCCACCTCGAAAAAGGCAAGTACGCCACCAATATCCTCCGCATCCCCAGCCTCAAAGGCGCCTCCAAAGAGAAGTGCGGCCACCCCTCGCAGAAGCCCATCGGCCTCATCGAAAAACTCGTCGCCTGCTCCACCGATGCTGGCGATCTCGTCCTCGATCCCTTCATCGGCTCCGGCACCACCGCCTCCGCCGCCCAGCGCCTCGGTCGTCAGTGGCTCGGCATCGAGTGCGATGCCAGCTACATCCAGATCGCCGAATCACGCATCGCGGCAGACGCCACTCTCTTTTCCAAATCATAAATCAAAACTCATCAATCATCCATCCCATGAGCGACCGCATCCCCGCCACCACAGACAAAAAGCCCGCTCCGCAGGCTGACATCATCAATATTCACACGCTCAGCGTCATGGTGAACAACCAGCCTGGCGTCCTTGGCCGCATCTGCTCCGTCTTCAGCCGCCGTGGGTTCAATATTGAATCCCTCGTCGTCTCCCAGACTCGCGATCCCCGCTTCAGCCGCATGACCATCGGCATCAGCGGTCATCCCGAAGGCCTCAGCCAGATCATCCTCCAGGTCAGCAAGCTCATCGACGTCATCCACTGCATCGAGCACACCGACCGCGACGCCGTCGCCAAGGAAATGGTCCTCATCAAAGTCGCCGCCTCCGCCTCCGAGCGCACCGAGATTCTCCAGATCATCGAGCACTACAATGGCAAGACCGTCGACCTCCAGGAAGACAGCCTTATCGCCCTCATCAGCGGCAACACCGACAAGCTCGACGCCGCCGTCCGCCTCCTCACCAAATTCGAAATCGTCGAAACCGTCCGCACCGGCAAAGTCGTCATGGCCCGCGGCCTCACCGAGACCTGATTTCACCCAGTCATCAAAGCCCCCAAAGCCAGAACGCCCCCCTCGGTGTTCTGGCTTTTTCATGCTGAGAGTTCGGGCCGCTTTAAATGACTGCATCGATCCGCGTTTTTTGAAATTTTTCTTCGAAAAATCGCACGAAAGATTACTCCGCACCCATGACATTTGAAACCCGCATAAACCTTCGATTCAACAGCGAGGGAACGGAAATGCAAAGGCAGCAGAGAATCCAGAATTCAATCTCTACCACCTTTGCTATGCACATCCTGCATCCGCCATGGTTCACCTCAGCGCTTGAACGCCCTCTCGCGAGGGCACTTACATGCCCTGCGAGTAGCTGCCATAGAGCGCACAGGGCGTTCCATCCAGTTTAATAACATCCCCGGTGCTCAAGCTGCTACCTGCCTTGGGCTGGTAAATTTTATCGCTCTCAGGTTTGCCGGTGTTTGGATCCACCTTCATGATGCCCCCCTTGTTTCCATCTTTGGGAGGAACCACCACCGCAGCTTTCCTAGCCTGCCCGTTCTGAATCTTGTTTCGCACTGTCCGATTGGCAACAGCATTTCGGCCCTTGTCAGCAGCGATTTGCTTCTGCTCCACATTTGCCTTGGCAATGTAGTGAAAAGCCAGTCCCAGTGCGACACCAGCAAGAGCACCAATGGCAGCGTTTCTGCCAGAAAACTTTCCGTGACCCCCGGTGAGACCACCAACAAGTCCGCCTATTCCCGCTCCGGCAGCCATGCTGCCACCAGCACCAAGATCATTCGCCACCTGCTGTAGTTCCGCACAGGATGTGGTGAAGAACAAAGCGATGGCAGTGGAAAAACCGGCAAAAGATCGAGTCATCTGGTTCATGTCTTCAGGATGTTAGTTTTGTGTTTTATTTTTCGTGGGATTGACAAAGCGACGGGCCATGTCGCACAGGAAATTGCACTTCCAGTAGGCTTTTAGTGCGGCCAGCCGTTCACTGTCCGTTCCGTCGCGCAGCGCGTTGGCGAGTTCGTAATTGACCTTGATGGAATCCGGGATGTAACCAATCTCGCGATCAAGCCGTCCGCATTCCTCCAACACCCGCTCGCGGGCGTAATTCAGCGTGTGGCTCAGCGCCTTGCGATTCGACAACCAAAGGGACACGCCCTGTACTGCCTCCCCGCTGAAATTGTATTGCTTGTTAATGAGCGAGGCGCAGCCGAGGTAGGCATAGAGACCGCTCGCCAGCTGGTCGAGCGGCAGCATGGCTTCCTTTTCGCGAAGATTGCTGGAATACTCTGAATATAACGCCGCACGGTCTACCGGACCCCATTCTGGCTCACGCAGCAGCAAACGCCGCTGCACTTTGTCCGCGGAAACCGCGCTGCTGCTCCGGCTGTTAAGCTCCTCCGTCACCGCCTTCACATAATCCTCGGCGAACATGGCCTTGAACCACTTCAGCCCCGCGCCTGCCGCGGAACTGTATGCGCTGCCCAGCCGTTCGTAGAATTCCTGACTTGTGGCAACCACCGGTGGGCCGTCATCCTGGGCGAAACTCGCCCAGTCTGCGGAACATTCCGAGATGCTCTGCGCCATGGCAAGCTGCCGGCACCTGTTCTTCGCGAGGCTGATGCATTCCTCAGTCGCCTCATTAACCTTCACGGCGCTGGCGACCAGCGCAATATTCTCGGCATCGCTCAGGGATTTTTTGCCACGAAGCTCTGCTTCAAGCTGTCCATGGCGTTTGATCAAGGCTCCCAGTTCCTTTTGCGCCTCCTCGAGTTCGACGAGAGTGATGTCGCTTGTCATCCTGACCGCGCGCGCGCCCCAATAGCTCAGGAAGCTCTGCAGCGCGTCGATTCTACCTCCCACCGTTGCGCGGCTGAGGCCGGATTTTAGCAATGGACGCATCGATGTGAGGCTGCTGTCCGTCGCCGTGGCTTGGTCCTTCATGGAGAACTTGTAGTTGTCGATGTCAGCTTTCTGCAAATGCACGGCCATCTCGTAAAGAACTTCGTCTACACGCGTCTGGCTGTCCGCCATCTGAGCGTAGTAAAGCGCCATTACCAGATCTCCCTCTTGCTCAAACTTCGACGCCAGTTTCAGAGCGGTCAGCGCCGGCACAAGCACTTGACGCTGCTCCGTCAGGTATTTCTTGGACTTCTCCTCCGCCTCACGCAACGCGGCCTGAGTCATCCGCCCCTCGCTCGGCACCATTGCTTTTGCCACGCCTAGAAACTTGCGGTCCAGCGCGTCCACCCGTTGCTGCGCGATTCCTAAGCGCCGGTCAACCGTTCCGCGAAGCCGCAGAGCCAGTCTCACTGACAGCGACATCTTTCCGCTTTCTATTGCGGCAGGACGTGGCAGCGGCTTGCCCGTCATTAACAGGTAGGCATCATAAATGTCCTTCACCTCCACAGCCTGCATCCCCAGTGTTTCGGCTTTCTCGTGGAGGTCATCCAGCTCGCCTGTCTTCTCATTCTTGCTAAGGCGCTGTCCCACCGGAAAACCAAATCGCTTCATGCCCTTTTCTTTCGCACCGTCAAGCTTATGCGTAATTCCGCCGACCGGGCCGATGCATCCGTCCGGATTGATAGTACCTGTCAGGGTCGCGTCCGGCAGAATGGCATCTCCTCGAATCAGCGCTACCATCGCCGTCGTCATAAGCATCCCAGCTGAAGGGCCGCCGATGTGGCCGCCGGTCTGTATCAAAAACGTGTGGTCGCTGACAATGTGGTCCGTCATCTGCGAGGCGCAGAACGAGGCGATCCAAGCCGCTGCCCGCCAATCATCCCCCGTGCCACCGGAGTAGGATTCCATGATTCCAACCGAAACCTGCCCGCTGACATTCGGGGCCACAGTAATCGTAACGGGGCTTGTGCCACCCTCGAACGTCTTTGGTCGGTACCAAAGAGCATGAACAGTGGCCGCGCGGCCTTGAGCCGGCAATGTGATGGTGTCGTTCTTGGCTTGCAAATCAGCACCTGGAATCACAATCGGCACTGTTTGTGCGACTGCTAGCGTGGCACACACGGAACTGGTTAATAGCAATTTGAGTTTCATAGGAAGTATCTCGAAAAGATGAGGGGGCCAGGAGTGCTTGCTCATTCTCGCCCACCAGTGGCAGCTGGAGTCAACGGCTCCGATGCTGGGCTGAGCGTCCCAAAAAGAGAGGCTGGCATTCTCCCCTTTCTCGGGCACGACACGATCAGTAACGAGGCTATGTACCACATCATAATTGGCAATATGCCTAAACTACAGGTGATGTACTTTGACAAGCGTTATTTACGCCACCCAAGAATGATACTTAATTCATTGAAAATGAAACTTAAACACCCGCAAATTTTGAGTGGAATAAGAAATCCAAACTTAGTGATCTCCACCTATGAATGAAACATTCGCACTGATTCGCGGCCATTCCCGTTGAAAGGAACTTGGAACTGTCCATTCGTCTCCTTCCTCTCCCGCCCGTCGTACTCTGCTCTAACTCCACACTCCGGTTCCGTCATCGCCCCCTTTCCACGCGTTCCACATGCGCATCCTGCACCTCACCCCCGGCACCGGCAATTTCCACTGCGGAAGCTGCCTGCGTGACCACGCACTCATCAAAGCCCTGCGCGTCCGCGGTCATGATGCTCTCATGGCCCCTCTCTACCTCCCCTTGGTCACGGACCGCGAATTCGGCTCGCAGGAGCTTCCCATCCAGATCGGCGGCATCTCCCTTTTTATCCAGCAGAAGCTCCCCTGGTTTCACAAGCTCCCCCGCTTCATCCACAAATGGATCAACAAGCCCAACCACCTCCGCTTCGCCTCCCGCTTCATGGGCATGACCAGCCCCAAGGTCCTCGGGGAGATGACCCTCGGCGCCCTCCTCGGCACCGACGGCCGCCAGTGGGGTGAGTGGCAGAAGCTGATCACCTGGGTCCGCACCCAGGGAAAATTTGACGTCGTCTCCCTCTCGAACAGCCTCCTCATCGGCCTCGCTCCCTCCATCGAAAAAGAGCTCGGCGTCCCCGTCGTCTGCTCCCTGCAGGGAGAGGACAGCTTCCTGGATACCCTGCCAGATCCCTATCGCGAGCAGTGCTGGGAAGCCATGCGGCACAATGCCCGCAGCGTCCGCCTCTTCATCTCCCCCAGCCGCTTCTACGCCGACCACATGCGTCAGCGTCTCGATCTCCGCGCCGATCAGATCACCGTTCTGCCAAACGGCATCGACACCACCGCCTTCACCACCTCCTCCCCGGACCCCAACTGGCCGACCATCGGCTACTTTGCCCGCATGATCCACGGCAAGGGCCTCACCACCTTGGTGGATGCCTTCATCGACCTCGCCAAACGCGGCTCCGTTCCCCGGGTCAAGCTCCGCATTGGCGGCGCCAAAACACCTGCCGATGACAAATACGTCGCCGGCCTCCAGGCCAAAATCGACGCCGCCGGCCTGACCAAGCGCGTCGAGTGGCATCCCAACATCAGCTTTAAAGACAAGGTCCACTTCTTCCACGACCTCACCGTCTTCACCGTCCCCGCCACCTACGGGGAAGCCTTCGGCCTCTACGTCATCGAGGCCGTCTCCAGCGGCGTGCCTGTCATCCAGCCAGACCACGGCGCTTTCCCCGAGCTCATCGCCGCCACCGAAGGCGGCCTCCTCTGCAAACCCGATGACCCCAAGGCCCTCGCAGACGATCTCGAATCCCTCCTCAACGACGGCGAGCTGCGCGAGAAATTCTCCAAAAACGGCATCGCCAAAGTCCGCCAGGAATTCAGCGCCACCCGCATGGCCGAACGCTTCGAGTCCCTCCTCCAAGACGCCATCGCCAAATAAAACGATAAGCCCGGCTCGCGCACCGCTTCATTCGTCCTCCTACTCGAACTCGTCCCCGACCACTACGCCCGCCATCCGTCATTCTAGTTTCCACCTCCCCCTTTCTCCTCCAAAGTACCTTCGTCCATGACTTCCATCACCTTTGGCGAGGCCGTCCGGCGCTCGATTCAAAAAGACCCCCGCTACCATCCGGCCGCCTACGAGCTGGTGCGCGATGCCCTGCACATGGCCGCCAAAAAATTCCGTGACGAAAACGCCGAAGATCAGCACGTCAGCGGGCAGGAGCTCCTCGCCGGTTTCCGCGATCACGTCCTCTCAGAGTATGGCCCCATGTCCACCATCGTGCTGGACACCTGGGGCCTTCAGCGCGGCGAAGACGTGGGCATCATCGTCTACAATCTCATCGAGTGTGGCTACTTCGGCAAAAACGACGGAGACAGCATTGAAGACTTCTCCGGCGGCTACGACTTCGCCCACGCTTTCTCCAACCCTTTTCTACCCGCTTCGCAGCGTGAGTCGCGCGAACGTAAATCATCATGAAAAAAGTTTTGTCCCGCACCCTTTCCCCCAAATCAAACGCCCCCTCCGTCCCCTCTTTGGACGGCAGCGTCACCACCCTTCCAAATGGATTGGAAGTCATCGTGCGGGAGGACCACGCCCACCCCCTCGTCAGCGTACAGGTCTGGATCAAGGCCGGCAGCATGCATGAAGAGCAGCACACCGGCGCCGGCATCGCGCACTGCGTCGAGCACATGCTCTTCAAAGGCACCGAAAAACGCGACCCCGCACAGATCTCCCAGGGCATTCAGGCTCTCGGCGGGTACGTCAATGCCTACACCTCCTTCAATCGCACCGTCTATTGGATCGACGGCCTCGCCGAACACACCGGCGGCTATCTCGACATCCTCGCGGACATGATCCGCAACTCCAAGTTCGACGCCGATGAACTCACCCGCGAAAAGGAAGTCATCCGCCGCGAGATGGCCATGGACAATGACGACCCCGGCAGCACCATCCAGCACCTGATGCAGGCCACCGCCTTCCGTCAGCACCCCCTGCGCCACCCCATCATCGGCCATCGCGAAGTCTTTGATCAGATCTCCCGCGCAGACGTGCACGGCTTCGTCCAGCGCCATTACGTACCGAACAACGCCTTTGTAGTCATCGCTGGAGACGTGGACCCGGCAGCCGTCCTCGAAACCGTGCGCACCCATTTTGGCGACTGGCAGCGCCGCGCCTTTGATCCCGTGCTCCTCTCCCCGGAGCCACGCCAGCAGGGCACCCGCTACGCCGCAAAGAATTTCGCCACCGAACTCACCCGTATCGCCCTTGGCTGGCAGATCCCCGGAGAAAATCACCCGGACAAGCCCGCCTTGGACGTGCTCGCCTTCCTCCTCGGCTCTGGCCGCAGCTCACGCCTCTACCAGGAGCTGCGTGAAAAGCGCAGCCTCGCCCACTACGTCTGGGCGGGAGCGTGGTGCGCCCCCGAAGTCGGCCTGTTCAATATCGAAGCGGAATGCAATCCCGCTGATGCCGAAAAACTCCGCAAAGGCATGATCGAAGTCGTGGAACTCATGCAAAAGTCCGGCCCTGGCCGTGCAGAGCTCGACAAAGCCGTGCGCGCCACGCTCAGCAGCCAGATGCGCACCCTCAGCACTGTCAAAGGCCAGGCCAGCAGCCTTGGAAATGGCTGGCTCATCTCGGGCTCGCTCGACTATCAACGCCATTTCCTGGATGCCATCTCCGCTCTCACTCCGGACACCGTTCGCGATGCCGCCCGCCGCTACCTGCGCCCGGACACCATGAGCACCGTGCTCGTGGGCAGCGATGTCGAAAGCGCCAGCGCCGTCAAGCCTGCCGCCGACACCGCGCGTCCTGAAACACAGCGCTTCAAGCTCAAAAACGGACTCATCCTTCTCGTGGGCGAAAATCCACGCCTGCCTCTCATCAGCATCCGCACCAATTTCCTTGCCGGCGTCCTCGCTGAGACAGACGTCTCCGCCGGCGTCACCCAGGTCTCAGCTCAGATGCTGCTCAAAGGCACCAAAAAACGTGTCGCTGCCCAGATCGCTTCCGAACTCGAAAATCGCGGAGGCAGCCTGATCTGCACTGCGGACGCTCACCGCTACATCATCGGTGCCGATGTCATGGCCGGGGATGAAACAGATGCGCTCGATCTCATCGCCGATCTCATCCTCAATCCCGCGCTGCCGCAGGCCCAGCTTTCCGATGTGAAGAAGCGCCAGATCGCCAGCATCCTCGAAGAAAAGGAGGATCCGCTCACCGTCGCCATGCGCAAGGCACGCCGCGAGATCTTCGCCGGCCAGCCCTTCCACCGCACCGCGCTTGGCACGGAAGAAACTGTCGGCGCCATGAAGCTCGCTGACTGCCGCGCCATGCTGCACGCCAGTTTCACCACCGGCAACGGCATCATCTCCGTCTTTGGCGATGTCAAAGCAGCCACCGTCAAAGCCCAGGTCGAAAAAGCCTTCGCCAAACTCCCGCGCGGCAATCGCCAGATCCCCCTCGGCCGTGAATACCACGCCAGTGCCAAGCCCGCCGCCTGGACCGAGCACCTCGACAAAGAGCAGGCCGTCCTCGTCGTCGGCTTCCGCACCGTCGGCCTCGAAGACCGCGATGTCCACGCCCTCAATCTCATCGACGAAGCCTGCAGCGACATGGGCAGCCGCCTCTTCAACCGCATCCGCGAAGAGCTTGGCCTCGCCTACTATGTCGGCGCGCAAAACTTCGCCGCCATGGGCGCGGGCGCCTTTTACTTCTACGTCGGCACCGATCCCAAAAAAGTGAAGCTCGCCGAAAAAGAGCTCATGGCCCAGATCAATGATCTTGCCACCAACGGTCTCCATCCCGACGAGATCGACCGCGCCCGCGTCACCTGGCGTTCCTCCCTCCTGCGCGCCCAGCAGGGAAACCCCGGCATGGCCGACAACTGCGCTTGGAATGAAATCAACGGCCTCGGCTGGGATCACATCCAGAAACTCCCCTCCATCATCGCCGACATCAGCTCCAAGGAAATCCAGCGCGTCGCCGCCAAATACTTCGGCGAAAAGAAAGCCTTCATCGTCCGCGTCCTCCCGAAGTAATCCGCATCTCAGGGCATGGGGACCTCCGTCCCCTGCCACGTCCGCGAAATTTCAAAACATCGTTCGTCCACAAAGCGAATCCCCTCTCCCCATCAGTGACACCGCAACGCCCAAAACGGCCTCTGGGGAGAGGCCGGGTGAGGGGCTATCCAAAGCCATCATAGCATGCGCTCTGCCCACCCTTTGCATCCCCACGTCCACACCACAGATTTCTCGTGGCAGAAAGACCACGCAGTCGCTACCCCTCTTCCATGACACCGACTGATTCCCCGGAGGCCACCGCCGCAGAACTCAACGCCCTGCGCTCTGAACTCAAAGAGTGGGCATTCGGCATCCGCTGCGCATTCGCAGGATTAAATTTGCTGCCTCTCTATTACTGCACCCGTGGCCTGCTGTCAGCGCCCGCGTTCCAGAGCATCTTCACGGACATGCTTGGTTCGCTCGACAAGCTGCCGCCCATGACCCGCTTCGTCATCACATGGTCTCACGACGTGCTCATAACAGTGTGGATCCTCGCCGTCCTCGCCATCGTCATGATCTTCCGGGCCACGCGCGCACGCACGGTATGGATGACCACCCTGCTGCTCACCACATTTCTTCTCATCACCGGCCATCTCGTCATCGCCACACTCTTCGAGCCCCTCGGCGCGGTGATCCAAAATCTCTCCGGCGGCACGAGCTCCTGAAAAAAGCTTCGGCCTATTTTTCATTTTCCAAATTTCCCGCACCGACTTGGCCCGGCGGCTGCTCTATCAAGAACTCAGTTGGGGCGCAAGCTTCACAAACATTTCTCAGGTTCGCCTGAGGAAACACACAACGAGCTGGGGAGTCGCTTCATGGTTGGGACTCCTTGGTCACCTAAAGGCCCGGAAGGATTTTGGTTGGGTCCTTCCGGGCCGAGTTGTTTTCACACACCGGCATTCTCCCCGCCATCCTCCGTTCCATTTCGCCCATCCGAGAATTCGCGAAAAATTCTTCACGCTTCCATCATATTCCCGAACTTCTTGGCCCAGCGCCTGCTCTTTCTAAAGAACAGTTGGGGCGAGAGCTTCATAGACATTTCTCAGGTTCGCCTGAGGAAACACACAACGAGCTGGGGAGTCACTTCATGGTTGGGACTCCTTGGTCACCTAAAGGCCCGGAAGGATTTTGGTTGGGTCCTTCCGGGCCGAGTTGTCTTCAGGCTGCACCCTCCCTGCCCAAAGAGTTGCCATTGAATCTCCGGCCGATGTCGCAAGATTTTAGTTTGGGCCGTGATGTCCTCAAACGCGCCCGCCCCTTCCCATGCGATAGCGTTTGGGCAAAGACCACCATACCTTCCTCCCACCGCCCTTTCCCTCCATGAGCCGTGCATTCGTGAAAGAAGACATCGACGAACCGCACCGCGAGGCGCTTCGGCGGCCCGCCTCCGGTCTTCCTCCCGGAGCACTGAACCTCATGACGGCTGAAGGCGCCCTGCGCCTGCGCTACCGCCTCAACGATCTGCAGCGCGATCCCGGCAGCCACTCCGCTGAAATCACCGCGCTGCAGCATGCCCTCGACTCCGCCACCCTCGTTGAGCACACTGCCCGAACCGATGCCATCGTCTTCGGTTCACACGTCAGCATTCGCCGGCCAGATGGCACATTGGAACGATGGCGCATCGTGGGTGTCGATGAAGTCTCACTCGAACCCGGCTTTGTCAGCTGGCTTTCCCCGCTGGGAAAAGCCCTTCTCGCCGCGCAGCCTGGCAAACCCTTCCGCGTTCCACCCTCCACCGCCGTCTACGGCACCGTGGAGGAAGTTGCATGACCGCGAACCCGAGACCCTGCCTCCCGCCCCTCCTCGCAAATAACTAACTCCGGGAAGCGAATGCTCGGCAAGACACTCATCATAGGCGCATAACTTACCTTCCTATTCATGTTAGCCAAGTTAGACACCGACTTAGCTTTATACCGTCGATCATTCTTCCGGACTAACTTTCACGCATTGCGTGTTTTACTTTAAACTACATCCACTTAGCATCTTGAGATTATGAGTTACCGAGACCACTCCGCTCCGCGTCTGCATTTTGGAGTCGCTGCCATCAAGGCAGAATCCCCCGGGACTCACGCTTCATCGTTCAAGAGTGCTCTCCGTGTGGCCTCCTGCCTCATGGCCGTGGTGGTGTCTGCTTCCTGCGGTCGTCACCAGCCAGGCCTGCTGCTGACCAAACCCCTGAGGCGGGACTCGGTGATCACACACACTTACGTCTGCGAAATTCACCCCATTCAAACCACCAAGATCCTGGCGCCGGATCGTGGCTATATGGAGGAAGTAAGCGTGAAGGAAGGGCAGAGCCTGAAACCAGGAGATGCCATGTTCAAACTCCTGCCCCAGGCGCGCAATCCCGACCCGAAGCGCACCGATGCACAGGAAACACCACGCATCACGACCGTCACCGCTCCCTTCGCCGGTCAGGTGGGCCGCCTCCGCCTGGGCAAAGGCAGCATTGTGAAAAAGAACGAGGCTCTCACCACGCTCACAGACAACAGCCAGATATGGGCCGGCTTTCAAATGCCCGAGGCTCACTACCAAGAGTATTCCACCTCGGCTCCGGCCGACAAAGCGCAGCAGGTGAAGCTGATCCTGTCGAATGGGAAGCTGTTCGACCAAACCGGCAGCCTCATGCCCGTCGAGCAGGCGGCCGAGAAAACATCAGGCCCAGTTCCTCTCCGCGCGCTTTTTCCCAATCCCAGGAGCCTGCTCCGTCCCGGCCAGTCCGGAACCATCCGCATTCAAAACACTCTCAAAAACACTCTTCTCGTTCCGCTGCGGGCCACCTTTGAAATCTCGGGAAATCGCTTCGTCTACGTGGTGGACAAGGAACACGTCATCCGGCAGAAAAAAATCTCCGTCACTCACGAAATGGAGGATCTCCTCGTTGTGACCTCCGGCTTGAATGAAGACGACACGATCATTCTCGATGGTGGGTTCCGGGTGCATGAAGGCGAGAAAGCCACCAGCTATCAGTTCGAAGAGCCCGCGCAGGCCTACGCGCATTCGCGCCCCAAAAAATAGATCGGCGCTTAAAAAGATCGATGGATGCACCCGCTCGCTCTAAATGCAGGTTTGGGAATCCGTCCTTCTCTTCCCCCATTTTGACCGTTGCAAATCAAGCCCTTCGTGGCTCATTCCCCGTCCTTACCAACCCACTATGAAATCAATCGCACCGACTCTTGCCGCCTTCGTCCTTACGTTTGCTGGTCTGACCGGAACATCCCCTGCACAAACCGTGAGTGACGCCAAACCCGTAAAAGTCGTGATGGAGACCAGCAAAGGCACCATCGAAATCGAACTCGACGCCGCCAAGGCCCCGATCTCCGTCGCCAATTTCGTCAGCTACGTGAAGAAAGGCTTCTATGACGGCCTCATCTTCCACCGCGTCATCCCTGACTTCATGGTCCAGGGCGGCGGCTTCACCCCCGACATGCAGCAGAAGGAGCCGGACGCCCGGATCCAAAACGAAGCCAAGAACGGCCTCAAGAACGTCAAAGGCTCCCTCGCCATGGCCCGTACTTCGGACCCCCACAGCGCCAGCTCCCAGTTCTTCATCAATCTCAAGGACAACTCCTTCCTCGACTACCCGGGCCAGGACGGCTGGGGCTACTGCGTCTTCGGCAAAGTCACCAAAGGCATGGAAGTCATCGACTCCATGGCCACCGTCGCCACCGGCCGCAAAGGCCCCCACGGCGATGTCCCGATCGAACCCATCATCATCAAGAGCGCCAAGCTCGCGGAATAAATAAACGGATTCCTCCAGCTCTCCCCTCTTCAAATGCCAGCCGGCTCCCGGCTGGCATTTTTCGTACAGTGCTCATCTCGCTCCGCGAGATGAACCCAGCGCCCCCGCAATCACCCCAATCCCTCGCCTCCCCTAAAGCCAACAACCGTAAACTTCCCCCTTCCCCTCCACCCTCACATAAACCTCTTCAGGCGGTCATGCACATCAGTCTCCAGCCGCTTCACATAGTTCACCGAATACTCGATCGGGCACATCTCGTCATCCTTCGTCAGCGGCGTCAGATCCATCGCAAAAGTTAAGAGGCTCGTCTTGTCCGTCGTGTGGGAGTCAAAATACGTCGCATTCGCGTGCCGCAGCCCCTCCTCCGCCAGGTCATAGCGCTTTCCGCCGCTGATCTGCGAGTCAAACACCCCCAGCAGCGGCCGCAACATGTGCGGATGCTTGTCCACCCACAGCATCACCTTGTCGTCATGCAGCAGCCAGTCCAGCTTCCGCCACACCTCGCAGCCATACACCTTCTCCGGCCGCTGCTCCATCGGCAGCTGACGAATCGCCTCCAGGCACCGCAAAAACGTCGCCACATGCGTGTCATGCCGGTCGCAGGGATTGTGAAGGTACAAAATCTTCGGCTGCGCCTGCTCCAGGATAAACTTCAAATCCTCCACCGCCGGCGCGTGCTGCGGCTTCTTGATGTCATCGCTTGGATACCCCAGCTGCACCATGATGCTGTACTCTCCCACATACGCTGCCTTCCGCTGTTCAATCAGGCGCACCTTCTGCATCTCCTCATCCGTGTAGCTCTCATACGGCCCCTTCCGCGGACTCCCCGCTCCGTCCGTCACCACCACGCCGCCAAACCACTGCTCCTTCTGCTTGAAGCACTCCGTGATCCCATGATACGCCGCAATTTCCAAGTCATCCTGATGCGACACAATCCCCAGATGCGTCACGCGCTTCAGCGCAGCCTCCGCTTGAGTTTCGTCAGGAATATAAACGTCGTGTTTGGAATGTCGAAATTGCACAGCCCGATCATGCACCGCCCCCGCCAAACTGCCAACCCCATTCCCATTCGTCCCTTCCTAATCCCCTCCCCCATCCCCTATCTCCAACAAACGCTCTATCTCCCCATCTGGAAAATTTTTCTACCCTAATTTTTCTACCTCCACTCCGTCCCATCCCTCAATCACGGCATGTGTAACCTATGTCCTGAACCAGAAGTGTTACCCATGTCTTGAGCCCACCCAGCATCCAGCACCCAGCATCCAGCATCCAGCATCCAGCATCTAGCATCTAGACAAATCCCCCCGCCACCGCCATGATCGCCCCTCCCTCCCCAACCCCATTCCCAGCCCCTTTCCCATGAGCTTCATCACCCAGATTTCCGAAGACCTCAAAAACGCCATGCGTGCCAAGGACACCGTGGCCCTCAACGTCATCCGCAATTTGAAGTCCTCCCTCAAATACGCCGCCATCGAAAAACTCGGCGCTGACGGCGAACTCGGCGACACCGACGCCATCGCCGTCGTCCGCAAAGAAATCAAAAAGCTCCAGGACTCCGTTGACGGTGCCGAAAAAGCCGGACGCCCCGAAGCCGTCGAAGCCGCCAAGGCCGAGATCGTCGTCCTCCAGAAATACCTCCCCGCCGCCATGAGCGAAGCCGAGCTCGGCACCCTCGTGGACACCGTCATCGCCGAACTCGGCGCCACCTCCAAAAAAGACATGGGCGCCGTCATGAAAGCCCTCCAGGAACGCGTCGCCGGCCGTGCCGACAGCAAATCCATCTCCACTGAAGTCGCCAAACGCCTCAATTAAAAAGCGGCCCCCAGCTCCGCAGCTCTGCTCTGAGTAAGAAGTTTGGGGTTCGCTTCGCGGCAGCCCGTTCCGGCAGTCCCGCCTCACCCCAGCCTCCAAACCACCCAGCGCAAGTATTGTAGTACCGGCTTTAGCCGGAATCTGGAAACCTACTTCGCGCAAAACAGCGAACCCTGAACCGAGAACAGCGAACCGCCCCCCGCATGACCTCCGCCATCATCGTTGCCGCAGGCAGCAGCCGGCGCATGGGCTTCAACAAGCTCCTCGCCCCGCTCGCCGGAGAGCCCGTCCTCCGCCGCACCCTCGCCGTCTTCCAGGCCTGCGACGCCATCGATGAAATCATCGTCGTCACCAGCGACGCCCTCCGCCCCGAGATCGACTCCTGGCGCACCGCCGACACAAGCACCAGCCTTACCAAAATCACCCAGATCATCACCGGCGGCGCCGAGCGCCACCTCTCCGTCCACGCCGGCCTCCAGGCCCTCCACCCCGACTGCGACATCGTCGCCGTCCACGACGGCGCACGCCCCCTCATCTCCGTCGCTCAGATCACTCGCTGCGTCCAGGCCGCCCGCACCCAGGCCGCCGTCGCCTGCGCCCGGCCCATGACCGAAACCCTCAAACGCTGCGATCCCACCGGCCGCATCATCGACTCCATCGATCGCGCCCACGCCTGGATCATGGAGACCCCCCAGGTCTTCCAGCGCCCCCTCCTCGTCAGCGCCTACGACGCCGTCCTCCGCGACTCCCTTCTCGTCACCGACGAAGTCTCCGCCGTCCAGCACCTCGGCGCCCCCGTCTTCGTCGTCGAAAATTTCGAGCTCAACCCCAAGATCACGTTCCCGGCAGACATCCTGCTGGCACAGCGTTTTGTCGATTGAACGACGCCAATGCCCGACTCCGCCGCACTCGACAGCCTCCCCCACCTGCCACGCCGAAACTGGGCGTCCATCGTCTTTGTACTCTTCGTACAGGCCATGAACTCCTTCAGCGACAACTTCGTCAAGATGTTGCTGATCGCCCTCTCCATCATCATCGCCAAAGACTCCTGGGTCGGCCGCCACATGGAGCTCTGGCTCGGCGCCATCTTCTCCCTCCCCTACATGATCTTTGCCCCCCTAGTCGGGTACTGGTCAGACCGCTTCTCCAAGCGCAAAGTCATCGTCTGGATGCAGGTCATGCAAATCATCTGCTTCATCTGGCTCTCCCTCGCCCTCTGGATGCAGCGCGTCCCCGGCTCCCTCGAAATCTCCCTCGTCGGCTTCTTCGTCCTCGCCGTCCAGGCCGCCGTCCTCAGCCCCGCCAAAATGGGCATCATGAAAGAGCTCGCCGGCTCCCGACGCCTCGGGCGCGTCTCCGGCTGGCTCCAGGTCACCATGCTCGCCGGCATCCTCGGCGGCATGTGGGCCGGCGGCATCTGGTATGGCACCGAGTATGAAAAGACTCACGATGCCTGGCGCTCCGCCCTCTATCCCCTCATCGTCATCAGCATCCTCGGCATCGTCGAGCTCATCGCCGCCATCTGCATCCAGACCACCCCCGCCCACCCTGAGGTCCACTGGCGCAAAGGCATGGCCTGGGAGCATTTTGAGAGCCTCAAAATCGTCTTTCGCCGCCGCTCCATCCGCCTCGCCGCCCTCGGCGTCACCTACTTCTGGTTTATCTCCAATGCCCTCAGTTTCATCCTCGTCACGTTAACAAAGGAGCTCCACCCCGACACCGGCCATGGCGATGGCCCCATGGAGCTCGCCAAAGTCGCCGGCATCCTCGGCATCGGCGTCATCTCCGGCAGTTTCTTCGCCTCCCACGTCTCCCGCAATCGCATCGAGCTCGGCCTCATCCCACTCGGCGGCTTCGGCCTCGTCGCCGGCCTCCTCTGGTCCGGCCTCGCCCCCCTCGGCAGCAGTTGGATGTACGCCGGCATCATCTTCACCGGAGCCGCCGGCGGCTGCTTCATGGTCCCCCTCTACGCCTTCGCCCAGGACAAAGCAGAGAAGCAGGAAAAAGCCCGCATCCATGCCGGCATGAATCTCATGGACTGCCTCGGCACCCTCGTCGCCGTCGCCATCGTCGCCCTCATGAAGGCCGCCAATCTGAGCGCCTCCACCCAGTTCCTCCTCCTCGCCATCCCCACCTTCTTCGCCGCCATCTACATCACCCGGCTGCTCCCCCAGGATCTCGTCCGCTTCCTCATGCTCGCTGCCGTCCGCTTCCTTTACAAAGTGAAGCCCGTCCACGCCGATCGCATCCCCGAAACCGGCGGCGTCCTCCTCCTCCCCAATCACGTCAGTTACGTCGATGCCCTCATCGTCGGCGCCGCCACCGCCGGCCGCCGCCCCGTCCGCTTCGTCATGTGGGACGCCCTCTACAATCTCTGGTGGCTCAAATGGCTCATGCGCCTCATCGGCACCGTCCCCATCTCCGCCACCCGCGCCAAAGACGCCATCCGCGCCGTCGCCGCCGCCCTCAAAGAAGGCGAAATCGTCTGCCTCTTCCCCGAAGGCCAGATCACCCGCCACGGCATGATCAATGAACTTCGCAAAGGCTTCGAGCTCATGGCTAGGCAGGGAGACGCCCAGGTCGTCCCCGTTTATCTCGATGGCCTCTACGGCAGCATCTTCTCCTTCCAGGGCGGCAAATTCTTCACCAAACGCCCCAAGCACCTCCGTTACCCCGTCGCAGTCCATTTTGGCGAACCCCTCGCCCCACGCGCCGCCACCGCAGAAGTCGTCCGCCACGCCATGCTCGCCCTCAGCAGCGAAGCCTTCCTCAAGCGCAAAAGCTGGCTCCACGCCGAAACCCACGACCTAGTCCCCTTCGCCAACGCCCTCCGCCTCGCCGAAATCGAATGGCACCACCCCGGCGACGTCTTCCTTAGCCTCGAGCCCGAAGGCACCATCATCCACCGCACCGTCAAAGCCCTCACCCAAGTCATCCCCGGCACCAAGTTCATCGACCACCCCACCGAAGCCCACGCCACCCACATCGTCGCCTTCTGCTCCCGCAACACCTTAAATCAACTCACCGGCCAAGAACGCCTCTCCTTCTGCTTCGACACCTCCCCATCTCCCCTTCCGGCAAATCCTCCTCTTCCTCCTACTCTTACTCCTCCTCCCTCACTTCCGGCTACCGCTCCGTCTCCCCCACAGCCTACCGTCGATGGCTCACCGTCCACCGCCAACAGCTCACCGCCCACCGGCCCCCTCCCCCTCCGTGGCTACCTCGACCCCTCCACCGGCATCCTCCTCACCACCGAAGTCCCCAATCCCCCCCTCCCCAAAGGAGACAAAGACCAGCAACTCGGCCAAGCCCCCCACACCCTCGGCCGCCTCCTCCCCGGCCTCACCATCGCCTCAACTCCCGAAGGCGTAACCATCACCAGCCTCCTCCCCGACTCCCCCCTCACCGCCACCATCCCCGGTGCCAAAATGGACGAGCAGGGCTTCTTGATGATTTAGGGAGCCGCGGGTTGCCCCGCCCGATTCGTAAAAGTTCGCGGACATTAATAAGGTCGCCGCAGGCATTAATCCGCCAATTTTGGAGGCACTGTGTTCATTCCTCGACACATTACAAAGCCAACTTAGCGTAGCCTGCGCTCCAGCCCTATAAGTGTTATCATGCAGATTCACACGTTCACGTTCTGTCTCCCCGTGTCGCTCGCCGTGTTGATGGCTTTGTCACAGGTCAGTTGTCACAAAAAAGAGGCGGTCGAATCCCATGAGACGACAAGCTCCCTTTTCCAAAAGACGGGAAACCGCATCACGATCCCGGAGAATTCACCTCTGCGAAAACGCCTGGAGTTTGAACCTGCCTCCAAGGCTGAGCGCACGGTCAGTCGGCAGTTCACTGGCACCATCGAGGCAGACCCAGTTCGTCTGGCTCATGTATTCCCGACAGTTGCTGGCAGGCTGGTCAAGATTCTTGTAACCCTGGGTGACAATGTGACGGAAGGACAGCCCGTGGCAATCATCAGCGCACCCGATTGCGTGACCGCACAGGCCGATTACGCGAAGGCCAAAAGCTCTCTCAATCTCGCTGACCGCAGTTTGAAAAGGCAGCTGCAGCTGCTTTCGGCCAAGGTGGCGGCGCAAAAGGATCTGGATGAAGCACAGGACGCCTTCGATGCGGCAAAGGCAAACTTGGATGCGTCGACCCAAGTCCTGAAGCTGATGGGATATGATCCTGAAAAAGATACTCCCGGCGGCAAGCTGCGGGTACTGGCACCGCAGTCCGGCAAGATCATCTCGGTCAATGCAGGCATGGGCGAAGTTCGCAATGATAACAACGCTCCACTGGCCACCGTCGCAGACCTTTCGACGGTGTGGCTCACCATCCATGTGCCGGAGCGCGACCTTGTCTTGTTTCACCAGGACGCGCCGGTGGAGGCCAGCTTTGAGTCATACCCTGGACAGACTTTTAAAGGAGTCGTGGCGCATCTGGGAGATGTCATCTCAGAGGACACTCGGGTCGCGCCAATGCGGGTGGAACTGCCGAATCCTGACGGACGCCTGAAACCCGGAATGTTTGCCACGGTCACCGTGCTTGCAGTGACAGAGCGCAACTTGACTTTGCCTTCCAGTGCCATTCTTCAGGTCGGCCCGGACGCGTTTGTGTTTGAGCAGGTGGAGCCGTTCGTGCTCGAGAGTCGCAGTGTTATAAAGGGAGGGGATGCAGGGCCGGATCGTGTCATCATTCTCAGCGGCATCCGCGAAGGAGCGCTCATCCTGAAACAGAACGCCGTGCTCTTCCAATGATCCAAAGGCTCGTCAAATTTTGCCTGGAACGTCAGGCACTGGTGTTTTGTCTCCTGATCGCAGTTTCAGCGGCAGGCTATTACAGCTGGAACCAGCTGGCGGTGGAGGCCTATCCAGACATCGGAGACACGACCTCACAGGTGATCACACTTTATCCGGGACATGCCGCCGAAGAAGTTGAGCAGCAGGTGACGATCCCGATCGAGCGTGAACTGGCAGGAACGCCTGGGATGCATATCATGCGCTCCAAGAGCGCCTTTGGGCTCTCACTCATTACCGTGGTGTTCCGCGATGGGGTTGAAAGCTACTGGGCACGCCAGCGTCTTCAGGAGCGTTACATGGCAGCCAATCTGCCGCCGGGTGCGGAAGTGGGCCTTGATCCGCTGACTTCACCGACGGGCGAATTCTACCGATACACCGTCGAATCCTCCTGGCGCAATGCATTTGCGCTCAAGGAGCTCCAAGACTGGGTGGTCAAGCCGCGGTTGAAGCAGGTCTTTGGCGTGGCCGATGTAACAAGCTTCGGCGGCGAACCCAAACAGTTCCAGGTCATGCTTGATCCGGTCAAGCTCCGTGCACACAACCTCACGCCCAATCAGGTGCAGGATGCAGTCAGCTCCAACGGCAACACCGCCGGCGGCAGCATCATGGTGCGCGGCGAGCAAGGTTTTGTCGTGCGCGGCCTGGGCATCATCAAGACACTGGAAGATCTCGGCAGTGTGGTGGTCACCTCTGTCAAGGGCGTGCCGGTGCTCGTGCGCGATGTCGCAGAACTCCGCTATGGTGGTCTGGAGCGCACCGGAGTGGTGGGAAAAAACGACAATGACGATGTGGTCTCCGGCATCTGCGTGCTCTTGAAAGGTGAAAATCCTTCACGTGTCCTGGAGGGTCTGCATCAGGCCGTGGAGGAGTTGAACAACGGCATCCTGCCCCCGGACGTGAAAGTCGTCCCTTATCTCGATCGCACCGACCTGGTGGAAACAACGCTCCACACAGTAGGGCAGACGCTGCTGGAGGGTATGGTGCTCGTCACCTTCGTTCTCATCCTGTTCCTGGGCAGCCTTCGCGGAGCCTTGCTTGTGGCGCTGACCATTCCGTTCTCGCTGCTGTTCGCCTTCCTGATGATGCAGTTCACCAATGTGCCCGCGAATCTGCTCTCTCTCGGCGCGATTGACTTTGGTATCATTGTCAATGGTTCCATCGTGCTCATGGAGGTGATCCTGAGCCGCCGCGAGCGTGAAAACGCTCCGCTGACAATGCAGGATGCCCGCGAGGCGGCCTTCGAGGTGGCCAGCCCCATGTTCTTTGCGTCCATGATCATCATCGCCGCTTATCTGCCTCTTTTTGCCTTCGAGCGCGTGGAGCGCAAGCTCTTCACCCCAATGGCCTTCACCATCGGCTACGCGGTTCTGGGCGCGCTCGTCTTTGCCCTCACAGCCATTCCTGCTCTGGCCTATCTGCTTTACCGCAAGCCAGGCAAGACTTTCGAAAACCCGGTCTTTCACTGGCTCAGTGATCGCTATGCCAGCGTGCTGGCAAAATTGACCGCCCGCCCGCTCATGGCCCTGGCTCCGGGAATTGGGGCTATCATTCTCGCCGCTGTTCTCGGAATGACCGTCGGCCGTGAATTCCTTCCCTATTTGGATGAAGGTTCGCTCTGGTTGCAGGTAAATCTGCCCTCGGGCATCTCATTGCCGAAGGCGATGGAGCTGACTCGGGAGTACCGCAAGGCGGTCAAAGAGTTTGGCGAGATCACAGACGTTGTCTCCCAGCTCGGCCGCAATGAGGAAGGCACCGACCCATGGACAACCTCTCATATTGAATCCTATGTCGGACTCAAACCCTATCATGAATGGGGCGGCGACAAGCAGGCGTTGATCGAACGGCTCAGCGCACGGCTTACCAAGGTGCCAGGTCTCTCCATCGGCTTTGCCCAGCCGATGATCGACGGAGTGAATGACAAAATTTCCGGCGCACACAGCGAGCTGGTTGTGAAGGTTTACGGAAATGACTTCGCCGAAACGCGGCGCATCACGGAAGAAATCAAGAATGTCATCACCGCCGTGCCCGGCTCGACAGACGTCGCTATCGATCAGGAACCTGCGCTGACCCAGGTGCGCATCACCTATGACCGCGCCGCTGCATCACGGCTGGGCGTGAACGTTTCTGATCTGGTGGACCTGATCGAAGGGCCCATCGGCGGCAAGGCTACCGCTCATGTGTATGATGGAGACCGCGTCTATGACATCGCCATGCGCTTTCCGGTCGAAGTTCGCAACAGCCCGGAGAAAATCGGCGCCCTGCTGATCAACACCGGCACGGGCAATCCTGTGCCTCTCGCAAGCGTGGCTAAAATCGAGCTGGCCAAGGGCGAATGCATGATCACACGTGAGATGGGCAAACGTCATCTGACCGTCAAACTGAACCTGCGTGGCCGCGATCTCTCCGCATTCCTCAAAGAAGCGCAGGAAGCTGTGGCGGAGAAAGTCAAATTCGACCCCAAGGCATACAGCATCCGCTGGGGGGGGCTGTTTGAGAACCAGCAGCGCGCCCAGGCGCGCATGGCCCTCGTGCTGCCGGCAGCACTCGCCCTGATCTACCTGCTGCTCTACGCCCACTTCGGCCTCGCCCGCCACGCCACCATCATCATGCTTACCGTACCCATGGCCCTGCTAGGCGGTCTGGCCGCGCTCCATTTGCGGGACATGACGCTCAATGTCTCCAGCGCCGTCGGCTTCATCGCCCTCTTTGGAGTCGCAGTCGAAAACGGCGTGATCATGCTGGCCAACCTCAACCGATGGTGCAGGCTGGAGCCGCACAATCTCGCCGAAGCGGTGCGTCGGGGTGCCCATGAACGTTTGCGTCCGGTTCTCATGAGCGCTGTCGTTGCCACGCTCGGCCTGCTGCCCGCTGCCATCACCCATCAGATCGGCAGCGATGTGCAGCGCCCGCTGGCCACGGTGGTCGTAGGCGGCCTTATCACCGCCACCTTGCTGACACTGCTCGTCCTTCCTGCCGCCTATTATGTCATCGAAAAAAGGGCCGCTCGCAAAAACGGGCATGCCGGAACGCACCCAGATCACCACTGATCATCCTTCATGCCGCCATGAAAAAACTGCTCCTGCTTCTCTGCGTTTTTCTTGCACTGTCTCGCTCGGCCATGCCGGATGCGTCACACACCAAGGCGCTCTCCCTCAATGCCTATCTTCAGCTCGTTCTGGAATCCAACCTCAGCTACGCCGCAGAGCGCTACAATGTCTCGATGGCAGACGCCCAGATCGCCGCCGCACGCCAGATCCCTAATCCGACTCTGGGTTATGGCTTCTCGCGTGATGTCACCTACGCCGCCAGTCAGCGGCTGCAAAGCAATACCGTCGGCAACATCAATCAGCTCTTTGAACTCGGCGGCAAGCGCAAGCGGCGCACGGACGTTGCCACAAAAAGCCGGGCGGCGGCATCCGCCACACTCGATGGTTTTTTAAATCAGCTCAGGTCAGATGCCTCCACCGCTTTCGTTGATGCGCTCTCTCAGAGACGCCTCGCTGAAAAGAGCCGGGAAATCGCAGCCGACATAAATCAGCTGGCCAAAGCCCAGGCTGAGCGCTTCAAAGCAGGCCAGATCGGCGAAGCAGACGTGCTGCAGACCGAAATTGAGGCCGAACAGTTTCAAACCTCGTTGATCAATATTCAGGCACAGGCGGACAGCGCCGTCCAGACCATGGGAGGCTTTCTCGGTGTCGAAGGCGCATGGCTGCGCGTGATTCCTCTCGGCGATCTCGAACAATCGGGACGCACGTTTGACGTCGTGGCGCTCACCAGCCATGCGCTCAAAGAACGGCAGGATCTCGTCGCACTGCGTCATCTGGCAGATGCAGCCCAGAGCCGTATCTCACTGGAAAAGGCCAACCGTGTGCCAGATCTTTCCGTCGGTCTCGGTGTCAGCCAGCTTAGCAGCACCCAGAATGTCATAGCCCCCACCCCCGCCAACAACTCCCTCGTCATCAGTTTTTCCTTCCCGTTGCCGATCTGGAACCAGAACAAGGCCGCCATTCAAAACGCACAGTTCGCAGCCCTTCAGGCGCAGAAACAAGTCGAGGCAGCCGAACTGAGCGTAAAGGTGGAAGTTCAGAAAGCTTTCACCCTCTACCGAGCCGCAGTGAGCAGCGTGGACCGCTACCGCAACGGCATCCTCAAAAAGGCCAACTTGGTGCTCGAAGCCCGGCGCACCAGCTATCAAAAAGGCCAGGCCACCCTCCTCGAACTTCTCATTGCCCAACGCACCGCCCAGGAGGTCCGCACCAGCTATGAAGCCGTCCTTGCCACACAGGCCAAAGCCCTCGTCGAGTTGCAACGCGTCTCCTCTCGGTGGGATGTGCGGTTTTGAACGTTCACCTCCAATCGCCGCCCTCCAGCCCCTCCTCTGCCTCCTCCAAATCCGTTCTGTCTGCCCTTCCAGAAAATCCTCCTCTTCCTCCTACTCTTACTCCTCCTCCCTCGTCTGGACTTCCGGCTCATCCCACTCCTCTCGTCCTCACCGCCCCCCCCCCTCCACCGGCATCCTCCTCACCACCGAAGTCCCCAATCCCCCCCTCCCCAAAGCCGACAAAGACCAGCAACTCGGCCAAGCCCCCACACCCTCGGCCGCCTCCTACCCGGCCTCACCATCGACTCAACTCCCGAAGGCGTCCTCATCGGCAGCCTCCTCCCCGACTCCCACCTCACCGCCTCCATTCCCGGTGCCAAAATGGACGAGCAAGGCTTCCTAATAGTCTGAGATCGCTACACACCAGTTTCTCCCACATTCCAATCTAAGAGCAACCAAAGTAAAATTTTGGACCGAACCTCTCCTCCACTTGCCTTACAAGCAATTTGATCCCTCCACACGGCAAGGATGCAGCGAATCTGGATCACTTGCTTAGATCTATGTCTTGCTTTGGGCTTGTCCGTTTGCTTTCATGAGCCAATTCATGAAGAAATCCACGGAAACTACTAACTCTGTCAAATATGAAGCGACTCTTGGAGGGTGGGGCAGGACGATCCGTCTGAAGTCGATAACTCAAGCAGGCATTGGAGGAAAGGTTCTATGAAAATTGTCGGCGATTACATCGCTGCTGAAGCTTTCTCTAGGCAGGATCCAGCAGAATTTGATTTGTTCTGCCGCAGCGCATTCAACCGATATTACTACGCTGCATTTTTGGCGATTCGAAATGTTCTCAAAACACTCGATTCCTCATGGGCCACTCCGGCTCACCAAGCCATACCAGGGATTCTGAGGAGCGCGGTGCTCCGACGCCTGCGCACGGAAATTCAGAAAGCGACAAGCACCGCCTTAATTACCCATAGTGAAGGGACTCGCCTAATTAGCGCTGCATCCTCTGCGGCATCAGAGCTGGCAAACTTACTAGTTGCGGCTCGCGAGACGAGACGTTTAGCTGATTACGAACCGGAAACAAAGGTGATAAAGAAAGGCCCGCAAACACAGCTTGGGAATTTTACATTGGAAGCAGCAAGTAAGTGGGAAAATCGCGTTACCATTCAATCAAAAACGATTTTGAGAGTTTATGGAGAACTTGGACTCATCTAAAAGAAACGAATTAATGAGGTTTTTAAAGAAGAGACATATCGACTTCATTTCTGACATTCGAGGCAATCGTCCTCCCCCGGTGGATTTTGCGGTTTTCATCCCGAGCGACAGGATATCTTCGTTGGCACAACCGGGTCATATATCCAAAAGACAATTAACGAATTTTCAAAGGTATCTGCGATCCAAGCTGGGCATTGCAATCGAGTGGATTGAAGAATCAGGTCAACGTTCAACGGCAATGGAAGCCGCTCTTTTTGAACTACTTGACCTCAAATATCCAGGTCGTTACCGTGAAGTATTCATATCAGCTCTAGGAAGTAAGCCGGTTTGCGTTTGGCTTGAACCATCGACACCCGAAGTTGAAAATCCAACCTTGGAGGAGGTAAAGGTTGCAGTGCAAACGTTCATGGGACTATACAATGTGTCCGATTTTGTCGTGGATGATGGCGCAAGCGCCAGCCTTCCCAGCGGCCCAACAATTTTAAGAAAAGTAAAGGTCCATGCACCTGTAACCAGAGAGATCTTAGCAGAGCAGCTCGTCTTGGCGGGATCAACCGTTCCTGATATTCGTTGGTTACAACGAAGGCTTGATAAATTGAGAAAGCAGGGCCTCGTACATCGAGAAGTGTCTGGAGACTACAGTTTGACCGAAGCGGCGCTCTCGACAGTTCCACATGGAAGAGGAAGAACAAGTTCGGACATCGAAAGAGCACTTGCATTGGGGAGGCGAAAATGGTAAACTTTTTTCCGAAATGGTGGCGGCTCGTCGCGCGAGCGTGTATCACGCTCACTCGCGAAGGTCAGTCACAGAAGGGCGCCAGCTTCATGGCTTGCGCTCCTTCGTCGCTTCAGCCATGAAGCTGGCGTAGCTCACGAAAGCTCATAGCTTTGCTAAACAAATGAACCCGCCACCATTTCTCATTTCGTTCACAACGCCGGAACATTTTCTCGGCGCCCTCAGGGAAGAACTGCGGGGGCTTCACGAGGAAGAATTCAGGCGCTTGTGTGAGCAAAAGCTCCCACCTGTCGTTTCGATTCGTTATTTGGCGACCCTGTTTGGATATAGCGCCAGATTTCTGGGTGCCCTGCATCAAAGGAGTGAGAAGTATTATCGAACCTTCACCATACCGAAAGGGAAAAAGCGGCGTACGATCAATGCGCCCAAAGTTGCACTCAAGGTGATCCAAAAATGGTTTGGCTTTTATTTGTCCGAAGCGGTTAAATTTCATGACTGCGTCTACGGCTTCGTGGAGGGGCGTTCTGCAATTGATGCGGCCCAATCACATTGTGGTGCCAACTGGGTTTACTCGATCGATATTGAAAATTTTTTTCCAAGCACTCACCTAAACATGGTCGCCAGCGCCCTGTTGGATATAGGTTATTCTCAACATGGAGCTGATCTAATTTCGAAACTTTGTTGTTACAACGGCGGACTCGCTCAAGGTTCTCCTGCAAGCCCCGTGCTTTCTAATCTGGTTTTCAAATCGACCGACACTGATTTGGTTGCCATTGCCAGAAATCACAATGTGTGCTACACACGTTATGCTGATGATTTGGTATTTTCCGGAGCGGGTGAGTTTCCTGAAGAGATAGCGCCCATTGTTCGATCGATTGTTGAGTCGCGAGGATGGAAGTTAGCTGAGGAAAAAGTGAGACTTGCCAAGCGTCCGAATCGCCTCAAGGTTCATGGCCTCTTGGTTCACAACGACAAGCCAAGATTGACTAAGGGTTACAGAAACCGGATACGTGCATTTAAACATTTGTTGGAGAATGGTCGAATACACGAGAAAGACCGTCTCAAGGTGGCAGGGCATCTTGCGTATGCACGATCTGTTGATAGCTCTTCCATGGTTTCGGAGTTGACCCCACGAGTTTCTATGTAAGTCCTGAAGCGCAAACGTAAATCAATTTCCAAGACACTTGAGAATTAAGTTCGCGCCCAATGTGGTTACGCTTGTGCGAACCCTAAATGCAGAAAGCTGAACACACCTGGCCACCAGATTCATCACGGTGATGAAGACCCATCAAACAGCATACTCGACAATCTAATCCTTCTTTGCGCAAACTGTCATTCCGTTCACCACAACGGCATAATGAGCGAATCTGAGGTGGGCTGCAAAGCAACAGTGAAATAACGCTTCTTAGATTCGATCGGCCGATAGTTGATTCATACCCGAAACGCCCGCGATTCTGATGTCATTAATCATGGTCTTTTGAGTTAACCTCATGTCGAAAGCGTCGGCTTCATTCATGGTGAGCGTAATTTCTCCCACTACCTGTGTCGGGTTGCTGCTTGATGTGTAGAAAATTTGATGTGAATCGAGTCTGACCTGAACATTGTTTTTGAACAGGTAAACAAACAACATGTTACTGCGTGTGCCGGTTGGATAAACGATCTTGCAGTCCAAGATATACGTGAACTTATAAACTGCGCTCTCCTTTTCAACATAGTTGAATCGAGTCCCTTTGCTGTAGCCCGTATCGAGAGGCGTAGGGAGCCAGCCACGATAACATCGAAAGTTCAACCGACGCCCCCACACATTTCCTCCATTTGGAGGAAAGCCGATTGAAAACTCATCTAATTCCTCAGCAACAAAAAAGAAGTTAGACTTCACACTTACATCATCGCTGCTCTTATCAGTGGATTCAGAAGACATAAAGGCATTTGTCACACCAGACAGCTGGTGGCAAGAAGAAAGTGCCTTAAGAATTAGCGCGAAGAGAACTTGGGCAGGGTGCAAATTATTGACAGAATAACCGCTCCGCTTCGGCCCATCCCCAGCCAGGCAGCGGCGTCGTTCACTCCGGCCCGGCCTAGGGCACGCTCCGAATTCATCCACTTTCCATTCTCCTCTTCAGGCGACCAGATGCATCATCCTCGATCAGCGTCCTCTCAGCCTCTCCTCAGCCCTCCAAATCCGCCGCCGCGTTGACTGCGCGCTCCTTGCCCCACCAGTCCCCTCCCCACGTCCACCTCACTCGGTTCGGTTCCGTGGATTGATTCGCTGCGCACACCCTCCAGGCTCACTTCGTTCGTCTGTTTGCCTTCGGCTATCTCCGCTGCGCTCCGGTTCGCTATCGCTCGGCTCCGTGATTCAACTCCGGCCCTCTGATCCTCTGTGATCATCGTGTCTCTGTGGTCAGAAAAACGAGCCGATCCTTCCATCGCCCGCCACCTCATTTCGCTGACGATCTCCCCTTCTCTAAAATCTTTTACCATCCATCTTTTACCAGCATTCCGGCATCCCACTCCACCACTCCCCTTCCGCCGCCCCCCGTTTTCCAAGTCTCCGGCCATTCACGTTGCCCTACATTCCTTTGCCAAAAACTAGCGCCCTCTGTCCACCTTAAGCTCAAATCCCGCCGCCACCAGCGCCGCACGCAGTTTGGCCTTTCCACCGGACTCAATGACATCCCCGTGCCCCACGATCACCCGGTCAAAATCCCATCCCAGGATCGTCCCCAGCGACCCCTCAAACGCCGCCTTGTCCTTCACCCCCGCCTTCACGAACCGCGACATCCCCGGATGATGCTCACCGCCCACGCCCACGCGCAGCAGCAACTCCGTCCACAGCGGCTCATCATCCCCAAAATTAAACACCAGCTCCGTCAGGATCAGCGTCCGAGACGGAACATGCAGTAGCGCCGTATCCCGCGCCACCGGCGCACCTTCGATCTCCAGCGCCAGCAGTTCCCCCTCCCACTCCACAGGCGCAGGCACGATCGTCTCCGTCGGAAATCCCACCACCTCCGAAAACCCCTCCGGTGCCAGATAAGGAATCCCCGGAAACGCCGCCCGACCCTCCTTCGCAAAAGTGTCATGCCTCAAAATCCCATCCAGCAGCCACCCCGGTTCCCCCAGCCCACGAATTGCAGCCACATCCTCCGCAGAAAAAGGCCCCGTCGAATGAATCACCACCTTTCCCGACCGCAGCCGGATCACCGTCACATTCCTCCTCAAATCCGCCCCCAGCAGCTTCAGCGGATAAGCCATCAGCCAAACATTCTCAGCCAGCGGTATCGGTGCAGTAAATGTGTCCATATCCTCCCTCTACATCGCCCCACCCCCCACCCCCGCGCGTAAAAAAACACCTCCTCATCCTCCCCCTCAGCCCGCCGAATAAATCATCCTCACCCCCCCACATCCCCCCTCATCACCTCTCCAACTCGGCCCAAGCTCCCTCAGCCCTTTCTCGTCCCCTGCCTCCCCCGAACACGCCCCGCAATCGCGTCCCACAGCCTATTCCCATCTCCACCTCTGCAATTTTTCTACCCCTAATTTTTCTACCTTCATTACCCCTCCACCCCAGCCCGGCTTGTGATGCCATGGTCCAAAAACTAAAATCTTTTTACCCCTAATTTTTTTACCCTATTTCCGCCACCCACTTCCCTCTGCCCTCTCCAACACCGTTCCCACACCCGCTCATTCCGAGCCATCCCCGGCTCAACTCCGGCCCCCTAATCCTCTGTGATCATCGTGCCTCTGTGCTCAAAACAAGCAACCGATCTCCCCTCTGCACCCAAATCACGACACCCAGAAACTAAAATTTTTCTGCCCAAAATCTTTCTGCCCCATCTCCCCCACTCAGCCACCTCTCAGCGTTCTCCAAATCTTTGCGGTGAACTCTCTGAAATTTTTCTACCCCTAATCTTTCTACCTTCATTCCGCCATTTGCCTCAGCCGTCCGTCTCGCTGCTGCTTGGCTCCATGGTTCAAAATGTCCGGTCCCCCTGAGTCCTCGCTCTCACCCCTTCCAAAACTCAGCCCTTTTTTTCCCTCTTTTCCCTCTTTCGGCCATCCTCTTCAGTATCCGTCGTTCAAACTCCGGATCTCCGTCATCCCCTCTCTCACAACCCTCTTGCGCACAAACCGGCCCCTTTGCTAGCCTTCCTCAACAGACAAAACAGAACAAAATCCCAAACCCTCCCTCAAAGCATGAAGACCATCCTCATCTTGATCTTGTTCGCCACCTTCAGCGCCACCGCCACCTTCGCCGCCGACGAGCCACCCACCAAGGAAGACCTGATCGCCGCCCTCAAGCAAGATCCCTCGGACCAATCGGCCCTCTACAACCTCGGACTTCTCAACTACCTCGAAGACAACTACGCCGAAGCCATCAAACACTGGCAGACCCTCCGCACCCTCGAACCCACCGACTGGCGCGTCCGCGAGAAACTCGTCCAGGCCTACTGGGGCGCTGGCGATACCAAAGCCGCCACCACCGAGATCGCCGCGCTGCGCGAAGCACGCGACTCCAAAAAGCACCCCGAACTCTCAAAGAAAGAGTTCTTCATCTGCGACCAGTTCCAGATCGGAACAATCAGAGCCTTCGTCCTCGAATACTACGACCTCAAAGGCGACCGCCCCCTCGCCTGGAAATTCATCCTTCGAACCGGCGACGAAGACGTGGACCATCGCTACTCCGTCGGCAGCTACGACACCGCCACTGCCGTCGCCCGGGAATTAGGAACCATAGGCCCCAATGAACGCCAGTACCACCTAGACGGCTACTGGACCAACGGCTCCCACGCCACCTACGGCTTCTACCGCAACCGCCCCGACTACCAAAACATCCGAACCCAGGTCCAACAAATCATCAAAGGAGAAATGCAGCCCATCTCATCATTCACCCCCCCTGCCACTCAAGACAAATCAGGCGACGCCGCCAAGCCGGCCAAGTGAACCACCACAGACGCCGCCATCACTCCGCCATAAACAGCGCCTGAATATCCGCCTGCGTCAGTTGCAGCTTGTCCGCACGTCCCGACAGCAGACTCTCCATCAGCGCCGCCTTCTGCTGCTGCATCCTCAGAATCCGCTCCTCGATCGTGTTCTCACAGATCAACTTGTGCACAAACACCGGATTCTTCTGCCCGATGCGATGCGCCCGGTCACTCGCCTGCGCCTCCGCCGCCGGATTCCACCACGGATCATAATGAATGACGGTATCCGCCGTCGTCAGATTGATCCCCGCCCCGCCCGCCTTCAGGCTGATCAAGAACACCGGCACCTTCCCCGCCTGAAACTCCTGGATCGGCGTCTCCCGGTCCCGCGTGCTCCCCGTCAGCTTCACATACCCCACCCCATCCTTTTTCAGCCTCGCCTCAATGATGGCCAGCATCTCCGTGAATTGGGAGAAGATCAAAATCCGCCGCCCCTCCTCAATCAGCTCCGGCAACATTTCATCCATCAGATACGCCGTTTTTGCCGAATCCGACACACATCTCGCGGTTTCCTGCTTCAACAATTGCGGATGGCAGCACACCTGCCGCAGCTTCAAAAGCGCATCCAGTACCACAATCTGCGACCGGTCCAGCCCGTTCACCTCGATCGCCTCACGCACCCTCTTGTCCATTGCGGCACGAATCGTCTCGTAAAGGTCCGTCTGTTCCTTTCCAAGTTCGATCGTGTGCAAAATCTCCGTCTTAGGTGGCAGTTCCTTCGCCACCGCATCCTTCGTTCTCCGCAGCAGCAGCGGCTGAATCCGCGTCGTCAGCTGCTTCTGCCTCTCCGCATCCGCCTCACGTTCAATGGGATTGCGATAGTGCTGCCGAAACGTATCCGCATCACTCAGCAGCCCCGGCATCAGGAAGTTAAACAAACTCCACAGCTCCCCGAGATGATTTTCCATGGGAGTCCCCGTCAGGCACAACCGGTGCTTTGCTTTCAACCCGCTGCAAGTCTGTGCAGCCAGGCTCTTCGGATTCTTGATATTTTGAGCCTCATCAAGTGCCACGATGTGCCACTCCTGCGCCTGCATCACCTCTGCGTCCTTCACCAGCAGCGGAAAGCTCGTGACCACCAGATCATACTGCTTGAGATGCTTGAAGTCACTCTTACGCGACTGCCCGTGCATCAACAGCAAACTCAATGAAGGCGTAAACTTGATCGACTCATTGATCCAATTCCTCAAAACGCTCGTCGGTGCCACAATAAGACAAGGATGCTTCATTCTTCCGCTCTCCTTCTCGATGAGGATATGCGTCAGCGTTTGCAGCGTCTTTCCCAGCCCCATGTCATCCGCCAGGATGCCATGCAGCCCAAACTCACGCAGAAACTGCATCCATGATGCACCCTCACGCTGATAATCGCGCAAACTTGCCTTCAAACCCGCCGGCGGCGTGATGAGCCCAATCTCCCTAAAACTGCCCAGCTGCTGACTCAGCGCAGCCAGCTCCGCCGGCGCACGGATCGGCATGCCATCCAACGTCGCCAGTTGCGCTGCACGCAGTTTGTCGAGCTGCAGCTTGCCATCCTTCCTCACCGGCCGCGTCGCCAGCAGTTCATCAAAGAACCGCAGCAGTACGATGAGCCTGCTTGCAGGAACGGAAAGCACGTCCCCGTGATCACCACCAAGCGACAGCAGAAACCGCTGATCCAGATTCTTCTCCAAAACAGCAGCATTAAGTCCCTGATCGATGCAATCGACCAGCAACGGCACCATCGAGATACGCCGTCCTTCAATCTCCACTCCTAGGTCCAGCGAGAACCACTCACGCCCGCCCTGATCTCCCGAGAGGTCCGTGAACCACGCGTCCTCATCCGCTTCATGAATATGAAAGCCAATATCCTCCGGCACCTCCACACGCCAGCCACTCTCCCGCAGCTTCGGCACCTGATCCTTGAGAAACTGCGACCAGAACAAAGCCTGATCTCCCGCCACCGCCATGAATCCCAGCGTCGATTCCGGTGCCTTGGCACCTGGAAGCGCTTCAGCGAACGATTTGAAACCCAGCGTGGAAAGATCCGTCAGAAAGAGGCGCTCCGAGCGCAAATTACGCACCAAGGTGAAACGCTCTCCGCTCTCATCCTTCCACTGATGTGCCGGGCTGCGCACCAGCATCTCGAAACGCAGCGGACAGTCGTCATATTCCGCACAAGGTTGAATGAAGGCCACACTGCGCGGCTCCCATCCCCCGATGTTCCTCTTGGCCGTAATCTGCGGCATCTCCACCATCATGCGCCTTACCAGCAGGATGGGCTTCGGTTCCGAAGGCGGGAGTTCGATCTCCGCCTCCTTCGCCGGCGCCTCCGGTTCAGCAGCGACAGACGTTTTATCTCTCACCCGCGCCATGCCCTCAATGCGCCTGCGCCCGTCTTCAATATCAAGCATGAGCATCAGCGCCGCCGCGTGCTGGCAGAGCGTCCCCACGGCGCAGGTACAGTGGGAGGTCATGGTCAGGCTGCCATCCTCACGCAGCCGCAGATGGGCCGTGACGGAGGCAGAATTGAACAAAGCCGTGCCGACACCCGCGATGATCTCCACCTCGTTCTCCGCACACACATGCACCCCAGCAAGCCCTATGTCCCCATGCTTGAGCAGCCGCCCCCCTTCTTCAATCTGCTGCCGCCTGAAAAGCCACAGCCATGATTTCGTGCGCACCTGCGCCCAGAGTTTGGGAAATGAAAAATCACCGAGATCCATCGAGTCAGATCAAAACGGCATCATTGGGATAAGTCGCGACCATTCCCTGGTCAAGCGTGGCCACTTTGCCGCCGTTGCGGCGTGCCAGTTCGACCAGCCAGGCATCAGTAACTTGGCGGTGACCTTGAATCTGGCGATGCGGCACTTCACGATAGGGCAGATCGTCAGACCAGTGGTCGTGCAAAGGATGGGCTTCAATTTCTTCAAGCGCACGCCAGGCTGCCGCAGAGCTTTTGTCGATGGCGAGGCACATATTCAGCCTCACCAGTGTTCCCTGGGTCACTGAACAGGTGGCAAAACGATCCGTGAGCTGATCAAACCAACGTTCCGCACGGGCATGGTGCAGATGTCCAGAGAGAACATACGCCGCGAGCAAATTGCCATCAACCAGCCAGATCATGCCAGCCCCCGCATGTCATTCTCATCTTCGATGCGATAGACATCTTTCATGGTGAACTGCTCGCTGGGGGATACGGAGATCTTATATCCATGTGGAAGCTTCACCGGCGGGGCAGGCTGCCGCAGACCAGGCAGCCGGCGCAGCTCCCTCTTCACCACACTGCTCACGCTGGAATGCTCCCGCTTTGCCAGCACTTCCAGGCTGGCGTAAGTTTCGTCATCAATTTCGATAGTGTGCATGGGCCAAAGTTGCTTTCCGAAATGCGGCTGTCAAACGCTGTGCTTCACGTCGTCCCAAGCTGCGTCCATCTGCTCCAGGGAGAGTTTTCCTAGCTCATGTCCCTGCCCACGCAGATGGTCCTCCATGGCGTGGAAGCGGCGGGTGAATTTTTCGTTGGCAGCAGCGAGGGCGGGCTCGGATTCGATGCCGAGTTTGCGGGCGAGATTGACCACGCTGAAGAGGAGGTCTCCCAGCTCTTCCTCCATGTGGGTTTTGTCACCGTTCGCGATGGCTTCTTCGAGCTCGGCGGCCTCTTCGCGGATCTTGGCGAAGACGGGGGTGGCATCGGGCCAGTCGAAGCCGACGCGGGCGGCTTTCTTTTGCAGCTTCTGCGCGCGCATGAGGGCAGGCAGGCCGTTGCCGGTGCCGTGAAGCAGGCCTTCGTGCTCAGTGCCTTTTTCGGTGCGTTTGATTGCGTCCCATTGCTTCAAAACGGCATCTGAGGTGGCGGCGCTGGTATCGCCAAAGACGTGCGGGTGGCGGCGGATGAGTTTTTCAGTGAGACCGTGGGCCATCTTGTCGAGATCAAAGGCTCCAGTTTCGCTGGCAATTTCCGCATGCAGCACGGGCTGGAGGAGGATGTCGCCGAGTTCATCGCAAATCTGGGCGGGGTCTCCGCCGCGGATGGCGTCCGCGACTTCGTAGGCTTCCTCTATAACGTGAGGGATCAGGGACACGTGGGTCTGCTCCATGTCCCAGGGGCAGCCGCCGGGCGCGCGCAGGCGGTGCACGACGTAGCGCAGGCGGGTCATGGGGTCGGGGTGGTTGAGCATTTCGTCCATGGAGGGAGGTAGCGTGCATGGAGAGTGGTGCGAAGAAAATCTTCGCCTCTCATGATGAGAGCTTGGCAAAACTCGCGTTTTCTTGGACAATCCGCCAATAACCCAATCAACCCATGCCGCGTAAAATCAGCCATATTGCACCGGAGTGGTGGGACTACACCACGTTGGAAGATGACCTTATCAACGATGCCGCACGGCTTACCGAGCGGGATCTGCGACAGCTCTCCCGCCCTGGTTTCAAGGTGGTGATGTTTGACACGCTGGAGGATTTTTACCTGGCGGAGGCGCTGGAATACATCCACGCATGGAAGCAGGCCACGCCGGACAATCCCGCAGGCATCTGCGGACCCATCGGCCCCACGGAGCAGCTTCCGCTGGTGGCGCGGCTGATCAATGATCTCGGCATCTCCATCAAGGACGGCCACTTCTGGGGCATGGATGAATGGTATGACGAGAACACCAAGAAAGAGGTGACGCTGGAGCATCCGCTTTCCTTTGAACGAGCAGACCGCGAGCTGTGTTTTGACCGCATGCAAAAGAAGCTCTGCATGCCCGACTCGCAGCTGCATTTCCCCAAGGCGGACACCGCAGCCTACATCAAGAGCTGGCAGAGCGGCATTCGCTGCGCGGTGATGCAGGGTGGGCAGGGGGACATCAAGCACTGGGCCTTCAATGATCCGCCAAAGCGAACGGGAAAGTATAAAAACGAGCCTCCACCTCCGGCGGAGTTTCGCAAGCTGACCACGCGTGTGGTGGATTTGCATCCTGTCACCCTCATGCAGAATGCGCGCACCTCGGGCGGCGGCAACACAACCCTGGTGCCGCAGAAGGCGATCACGGTGGGTCCCAAGGAAACATGGATGGCGGAGAAGGTCAGCATCTGGCATGCAGGACAGCACGACAATCCTCTCGGCCAGCGCCTTACCGCCCTCATGATTTCAAAGCGGCTGGCAGATGCAGCAGTGCCGATGTCTTTGCTGGCCGATCACCCGAACGTGCAGTTCAACTACTACCGCGGCGGCCTGGGGCAGTGCGATGTGGAGATGCATTGAGCCCATGCATGCAGGTGAAATTTTCGTCTCTTAAACATTCCAAACTAACGTTTGCTATTCCTCCAACGAAGGCGAAGGGTGTCATCGCAAGTTAACCTGATAAAGGCTAAGCTAAGTCGTTCATCAGGTTGTTTCTTTGGTGTTCTTAAATCCGATTTCGGAGCTTGGTGAGGCCTCATGCAGGCTGGCTGAAACCAAGACAACGATATGAACACCAAAATGTATGTGGGCAACCTGCCCTTCTCCGCCACCACTGACGATGTGAGTGTGCTTTTCTCTGAATACGGCACCGTGACCGACGTCCATCTTCCCATGGACCGCGACTCCGGCCGCCCTCGCGGCTTTGCTTTTGTGACGATGGACACCCCTGAAGCCATGAATGCAGCCATGACCGCCCTCAACGGGCAGGATTACGGCGGCCGCAATCTGGCCATCAATGAAGCGCGTCCGAAGGAAGAACGCCCTTCCGGTGGCTATGGTGGCGGCGGCGGTGGCCGTGGCGGCTACGGCGGCAAAGGCGGTGGCCGTGGCGGCTACGGTGGTGGTGGCGGCGGCGGCGGTTACGGCGGCGGTGGTCGCTACTAATTAGCCCCTGGCACCCAAGCGAATTTTAGCGGCATCCTGGCAACGGGATGCCGCTTTTCGTTTTAAGGCACGTTCTTTATCCGCAGCACCCGCCGCCACCGCAGCAGCCGCCTTTGCCACTGCCATTTTTGCCGCAGGTGCTGATGCCGAAGGGCGCATAGAGCGGGCAGAAGCGCACGAAGGCGGTCAGAAGAGGCACGGCACCGATGGCGCCGATCCAGCTGTGATTGACGATGCCGTTGGCGATGAGGCCCAGGCCGATAATGACACGCAATGCGCGGTCTACGGTTCCAATGTTTGGTTTCATAGTCGTTTAGTTTTGGGTTGGAGATTCGGGATGTGAATGCTTGTTGGCCATGAAGTAGAGCACCGGCACAGCCATGCGACTGATGAAGAGGCTGGCAATCTCCCCGGCCATGAGGGCGATGGCGAGGCCTTGGAAGATGGGGTCTGCAAGAATGACAGCCGCACCCACCACCACCGCCATGGCCGTGAGCAGCATGGGGCGGAAACGGACGGCACCGGCGTCGATCACGGCCTCGCTCAGCGGCATTCCTTCCCGGATGCGCAGCTCGATGAAATCGACGAGGATGATGGAATTGCGGACCACGATACCACCTCCTGCCATGAAGCCGATCATGCTCGTGGCGGTGAAGAAGGCGTCCATGAACCCGTGCGCGGGCAGGATGCCCACCAGCGAGAACGGGATGGCCACCATGACGATCGCGGGCGTGATGAAGCTGCGGAACCAGCCCACCATGAGCACGTAGATGAGGATCAGGCAGGCACCGAAGGCAGCGCCGAGATCGCGAAAGACCTCGATGGTGATGTGCCACTCGCCGTCCCATTTCATGGCGGGCTCGGCATCGCTGAAGGGCATGCTGGCATTGAGGATTTTCAATTCTGCGCCGCTGCCGCCAAAGGCGCGGGTGTCGAG